>NZ_JBJNMV010000004.1:0-286429 GCF_052168435.1 Serratia sp. CY56464
CGCCCGGAGAGTCAAGCGTTTATTTCGCTTTCTTCTCGCTGACCCGGCGGCTTGTCAGTCGTTGTTCCCGGTCAGTGGAGGCGCATTATAGGGAGTTCTCGGCAGGCCGCAACCCCTAAATGCAAAAAACTTTTCAAGCGCGTTTTTTTTCAACAAAAGGGCGAAAAAGCGGCGAATTTATGTCACTTTTTCAGGCAAACAGCCATAAAAGCTGGCGATCACTGGAGTAAAATAGAAATAACGATGTCAGTAAGGATCCGCAGCCATGCCGTTAAATGCACAACAACAGGCCGCCCAACGCAATCTTTCTTATCTGCTTGCAGAAAAACTCGGCCAACAAATTCTGGCAGGCGATTATCAGGCCGGCAGCATTCTGCCTGGTGAAATGGAACTGGGCGAGCAATTCGGCGTCAGCCGTACCGCAGTGCGCGAAGCGGTGAAGATGTTAGCCGCCAAAGGCATGTTATTGCCGCGCCCGCGCATTGGCACCCGCGTGATGCCGCAAAGCCAATGGAATTTCCTCGATCAAGATTTACTGACCTGGTGGATGACGCGGGAAAACTTCGATCAGGTGATGCAACACTTCCTTATCTTGCGCACCTCGCTGGAGCCGCAGGCCTGCGCGTTGGCGGCAAACCACGCCAGCCCGCAGCAAACCAAGTTGCTGGCGGGGCTGATGGCGGAAATGCGCGCGCTGCATACCCAGTTTGATCGCGAGCGTTGGATCCAGGTCGATACCCAATTCCACCAGCTCATCTACGAGGCCAGCGGCAACCCGTTCCTGACCTCGTTCGCCAACCTGTTCAGTTCGGTGTACCAAAGCTACTTCCGCGCCATCACCGGCAATGAAGTGATCAAGCTGCGCCATCATCAGGCTATCGTCGATGCGATACTCGCCGGAGACAGCGCAGGCGCCCTCGTCGCCTGCCAGGTACTGCTGAAAGAGAAAGACTAGACACGCTCCCCGCTTATATATAGAAGAAAGAGACGAGGGACAGACGACCATTTAACCAGGACCGACCATGACCCAATCCGCGCGCAGTATGGCAGGACTACCGTGGATCGCCGCAATGGCGTTCTTTATGCAGGCGCTGGACGCCACTATCCTCAACACCGCGCTGCCGGCGATCGCCCAAAGCCTGGGGCGTTCGCCGCTGGCGATGCAATCGGCCGTCATCAGCTACACGCTGACGGTGGCAATGCTGATCCCGGTCAGCGGCTGGCTGGCGGATCGCTTCGGCACTCGACGGGTATTCATCTTCGCCGTCACGTTATTCACCCTCGGTTCGCTGCTGTGCGCCTTGTCTCCTACGTTGAGCGCGCTGGTTGCCTCTCGCGTGCTGCAGGGCATCGGCGGCGCGATGATGATGCCGGTCGCGCGCTTGGCGCTGCTGCGCGCCTACCCGCGCAGCGAACTGCTGCCGGTGCTGAACTTCGTCACCATGCCCGGCCTGGTCGGGCCGATTCTGGGGCCGCTGCTGGGCGGCTGGCTGGTAACCTACGCCACCTGGCACTGGATTTTCCTGATCAATATCCCTATCGGTCTGCTCGGCATCTTCTATGCACGCAAATACATGCCGGACTTCACCACGCCCAAACGCCGCTTCGATTTCCTTGGCTTTATGCTATTCGGCCTGAGCCTGGTGCTGATCTCCACCGGGCTGGAGCTGTTTGGCGAGCGGGTGCTGGCCAGCTACGTTTCGCTGGGCATTCTGCTCAGCGGCTTCGTAATGCTGTTCGGCTACATCGCGCACGCACGCCGCCATCCTCAGCCACTGATCGGTCTCGACCTGTTCAAAACCCGCACCTTCTCGGTCGGCATCGCCGGCAACGTCGCCTCCAGACTGGGCACCGGCTGCGTGCCGTTTTTAATGCCGCTCATGCTGCAGGTGGGATTCGGCTACACGGCGATCGTCGCCGGTTGCATGATGGCGCCAACCGCCATCGGCTCGCTGATGGCGAAATCCACCGTCACTCAGGTACTGCGCTGGTTCGGCTACCGTAAAACGCTGGTCGGCATCACCGTTATCATCGGGGTGCTGATCGCCCAGTTCGCCCTGCAAAGCCCGGGCATGCCGCTGTGGCTGATGATCCTGCCGCTGTTCGTGCTGGGCATGGCGATGTCCACCCAGTTCACCGCCATGAACACCATCAGCCTGGCGGATTTGAACGACGCCAACGCCAGCGCCGGCAACAGCGTCCTGGCGGTCACCCAACAGCTGTCCATCAGCTTCGGCGTGGCGATCAGCGCGGCGGTGCTGCGTTTTTACGAATCCCTGTCGTTAGGCACCATGATCGACCACTTCCATTACACCTTTATCACCATGGGGATCGTCACCGTGGCGTCGGCGCTGGTGTTTATGTTGCTGAGAAGGAAAGATGGCCGCAATTTGATCAGCGGCCAGGAAAGCAAGAAAGAAGCGAAGGCGGCCAGTTAACGGCGCCCCACCGAGGCGCGTTCCACCAGCTCGGGCGTCAGCACCAGCACCTGGGGTGCGCGCTCCGGGTTCTGCAGGCGGTTGATCAGCGCATCGATCGCCAATTCGCCCAGCGAATCCTTCGGTTGGTGAATGGTGCTCAGCGGTGGCGCCAAATAACGCGCCAGCTCAATGTCATCGTAACCCATCACCGCCATATCCTGCGGCACGGAAAGCCCGGCCTGATACAGCGCCTGATAAACGCCTACCGCCACCGCGTCGTTGCCGGCGAACACCGCATGCGGCGGCTCGTCCAGCGCCAGCAGTTGGCGCATGGCGTTTACCCCGCCCTCAAACTCAAAGTCGCAATGCACTTCATACCCTGGCGGAACCGGCAATCCGGCGCGACGCATCGCGTTGCGATAACCTTCCAGTCGGTGACGGGCGGTGGTTTTATCCTGCGGGCCGGCGATGCAGGCGATCTTGCGGTAGCCGCGGGCGATCAGATGGTCGGTCGCCATCTCGCCGCCCAGCAGCGAGTTATCCTGAATAATGTCGTTGGCGCCCTCGAACGGCGCCCAGTCCATCATCACGATCGGCAATGACGGGTAGCGGCTCAGGGCATCTTGCGATGGCCGGTGGTTTTCGGTGCACATCAACAGCAAACCGTCGACGCGCTTTTGCAGCAGCGTCTCCATGCTGCGGTTCATGCGCGCGGCGTCTTCTTCGGTATTGCACAGAATTAAACTGTAGCCGCGTTCATAGCAGCTGCGCTCCACGCCGCGCACCACTTCGGCATAAAACGGGTTGTTGCTGGCGGTCACCAGCATGCCGATGGTGCGCGTCTGATTGAGCTTCAGGCTGCGCGCCAGCGCGGAAGGCGCATAGTTCAGCTGTTCCACGGCCGCCATGACCTTGTCGCGCACGCTGTCGCTGACAAAGCGATTGTTGTTGACCACATGCGAAACGGTAGAAGTTGAAACGCCCGCCAGGCGGGCGACATCTTTCATGGTGGCCAAAGGATCACCCCTGCTGCTGCAAGAAGGCGTCGATCTCTTCACGCCACGGCACCGAAGGTTGCGCGCCTGGGCGGGTCACGGCGATCGCCGCCGCCGCATGGGCGAAACGCACCGCGTCGGCCATGACCTTGCCTTCCAACAGGGCGGTCACCAGCGCACCGTTAAAGGTATCGCCGGCGGCGATGGTATCCACCGCTTGCACCTTGAAGCCGGGCACCCGTTTGCCGTTGCCGTTGCCGTTTTCGCTCAGCCACACGCCGCGGCTACCGAGGGTGATGATCACCGTCGCGATGCCCTTGTCGTGCAGCGCCTGCGCCGCACGCGCCGCATCGTCGTCGTTGTCCACGGCGATGCCGGTCAGGCGCTGAGCTTCGGTTTCATTCGGGGTGATGATATCGATCATGGCCAGCAGCTCGTCCGGCAGCTCGCGCGCCGGGGCCGGGTTGAGGATCACCTGCGTTTGATGTTGTTTCGCCAGGCGGGCGGCGGCGATCACCGTCTCCAGCGGCGACTCCAGCTGCATCAGCAGGGCATCGGCGTCGATGACTTTTTGTTGGTAGCGCGCCAGGTAATCCGGCGTCACCGCGGCGTTGGCGCCGGCATCAATGCCGATCACGTTCTCGCCTTCGGCGTTGACGAAGATCAGCGCCACGCCGGTGGTGCTGTCGGCGATGGCTTCAATCGGTTGAGTATCAATGCGATCGCTCGCCAGCTGCCGGCGGATACGCTCACCGATATCATCGGCGCCTACGCAGGCGATAAAGGCGATCTCCGCCCCGCTGCGCCCGGCCGCCACCGCCTGATTCGCGCCCTTGCCGCCAAACGCCACCTTATACTGTTTCCCGATCACCGTTTCGCCCGGGTGGGGGAACTGTTCAATATTGAGGATATGGTCGGCATTGATGCTGCCAAGAACCACCAGCTTACCTGTTTCCATCGCATTGATTCCTGAATTGCGCGCCATCGTAAACGCCCCGTTCCGATGGCGCTGGAATGACTTACTGAGTGACCAGCTTCAAATCCACCGGGATGGTCGCCGGCACTTTTTCGCCTTTCAGCACCTTATCGGCGGTTTCCACGCCGATCACGCCGATCTGATCGGGGCGCTGCGCCACGGTCGCCGCCAGCTTGCCGCCTTCGACCGCTTTCACGCCGTCGGCGGTGCCGTCGAAGCCTACCACGATCACGTCGGTTTTACCGGCAGTTTGCAGCGCACGCAGCGCGCCCAACGCCATTTCATCGTTCTGGGCAAATACCGCCTGCACATCCGGGTGAGCGGTCAGCAGGTTCTGCATCACGTTCAGACCCTTGGTGCGATCGAAATCGGCCGGCTGGCTGGCCAGCAGTGTGAATTTATTCTGATCCAGCGACTGTTTGAAGCCTTCGCCGCGTTCACGCGCGGCGGAGGTGCCGGCAATGCCTTCCAGCTGAATCACCTTGGCATCGGTGCCCGCTTTCTTGGCGATGAAGTCGCCGGCCATTTTGCCGCCCACGCGGTTATCCGAAGCGATGTGGCTCACCACGTCGCCCTTGCTCGCCACACGGTCCAGCGTGATGACCGGGATCTTAGCCTGGTTGGCCATCTTGATGGCGTTACCCACCGCGTCGGAGTCGGTCGGGTTGATCAACAGCAGCTTGGGCGCCCGCACCATCAGATCCTGCACGTTGGCCAGCTCTTTCGCCGGGTTGTTCTGGGAATCCAACACCACCAGGTTGTAGCCCAACTTGTTGGCCTCTTGCTGCGCACCATCCTTCATCGAAACGAAGAACGGGTTGTTGAGGGTGGACACCACCAGCGCGATGGTGTCTTTGGCCATGGCATTGGCGCTCAGGGTGGCGCTCAGCGCGATGGCGGAGGCTAAGGTTGCCAGTTTTTTCATTTTCATCATCGTGATTCCTGTAGGGGGAGGTTACTTGTTGCTTTTGTTATCTACCAGAACCGCCAGCAGTATCACCACTGCCTTCACGATCATTTGGTAGTAGGAAGAAACACCCAATAAATTCAGGCCGTTGTTCAGGAAGCCGAGGATCAGCGCCCCGATCAGCGTGCCGACGATGCGCCCCTTGCCGCCGGCCAGGCTGGTGCCGCCCAGCACCACGGCGGCGATGGCGTCCAGCTCATAGCCGGTGCCGGCGGTTGGCTGCGCCGACGACAGGCGCGCCACTTCGATTACCCCAGCCAACGCCGCCAGCAGGCCGCACAGCGAGTAGACGATAATCTTCACTTTATCGACGCTGATGCCGGACAGACGGGTCGCCGCTTCGTTGCCGCCCAGGGCATAAATATAGCGGCCCAGGCGCGTATGGTGCAGCATATACCAGGCGGCGATGAACACGATCGCCATGATCCAGATCGGCGTAGGCACGCCCAGCGGACGGCCGATGCCGAACCAGCCGAAGGTGTCGGCCACATCGGTGAAACCGGTGTTGATCGGGCTGCCGTTGGTGTACACCATGGTGACGCCGCGCAGCAACAGCATCATCACCAGCGTGGCGATAAAGGCCTGCACTTTGCCTTTGGCGACGATCACTCCGGTGCAGGCGCCAACCGCGGCGCCCAGCGCCAGTGCCGCCGCCACCGCCACCAGCGCGTTGACCTCAAAGCCGACGATCGACGCCGCCACCGCGCCGGTCAGCGCCAGTAGCGATCCCACCGACAGATCGATGCCGGACGTGAGGATCACCAGCGTCATCCCCACCGCCATGATGGCGTTCACCGAGGTCTGCTGCAGAATATTGAACAGGTTGTTCAGGGTGAAGAAGTTCGGGCTCATGGAAGAGACCACGGCGATCAGCACCAGCAGCGCAATCAACGACTTCTGCTCTAACAGCCACTCTTTACTGAACCAGCGCTTAGCTGCGATAGTCTGGGAACTCATATCTGATTACTCCTGCTTTACGCCGTATTGCTTGCCGACGGCTGCCGCCATCAACGCTTCCTGGGTGGCCTGTTCAATCGGGAAATCGCCGCTGAGATGCCCTTCGTGCATCACCAGAATGCGATCGCTCATGCCCATCACCTCCGGCATTTCCGAAGACACCAGAATGATGCTCAGCCCTTCCTGTTTGAACTGGTTGATTAACTGATAGATCTCTTTTTTGGCGCCGACGTCGACGCCGCGCGTCGGCTCATCGAGGATCAGCACCTTCGGCCGGGTCATCAGGCCGCGGGCGATCGCCACTTTCTGCTGATTGCCGCCGGAAAGCAGACCGATCGGCTGCTCCATCGACGGCGTTTTGATATTGAACAGGCGGATGAAGTCCCCCACCGCCTGCCGCTCGTCGGCCTGCTTCAGGCTGCCGTCGGCGCGGCTGAAGTAACGCAGCGCGGTCAGCGACATGTTTTCCTTCACCGACATGCCCAGCACCAGGCCGTCGCGCTTGCGGTCTTCCGAGATATAGACGATGCCGTTCGCCAACCCATCCTGCGGCGAATGGGTGACTACCTCGCGGCCGTCGAGGTTGACGGTGCCGGCCTTGCGCGGCGCGGCGCCATACAGGATCTTCATCAATTCGGTGCGCCCGGCGCCCATCAGCCCGGCCACGCCGAGGATCTCGCCGCGATACAGCGTAAAGCTGATGTCTTCAACGCCGGGGCCGGAAAGGTGGCTGACGTCCAGCCGCTTTTCCCCGCGCGGCAAATCAAGGCGCGGGTATTGTTCTTCCAGCTTGCGGCCGACCATCATCTCAATCAGCGAATCTTCCTGCAGCTCGCTCACCGGCCGCTCGGCGATGAACTGCCCATCGCGAAATACCGTCACGTCGTCGCAGATTTCAAAAATCTCTTTCAGGCGGTGCGAGATATACACGATGCCGCGCCCTTCGGCCTTCAGCTCGTTGATCACCTTGAACAGCGAGGCGGTTTCGGTATCGGTCAGCGCATCGGTCGGTTCGTCCATGATGATCACTTTCGATTCGAAGCTCAGCACCTTGGCGATCTCCACCATCTGCTGATCGCCAATCGACAGCTCGCCCACCAGCCGATGGCTGCTGTAGCGCAGGTTGAGGCGCGCCAGCAAGCGATCGGCCTCGGCGTACATGCGCTTCCAGTCAATGCGGCCGAAACGGTTGACGAACTCGCGGCCGAGGAAGATGTTTTCCGCAATCGTCAGTTGCGGGATCAGGTTCAGCTCCTGATGGATAATGCCGATGCCCGCTTCCTGCGAATCCTTGGGCCCGTTGAATACCACCTCTTTACCGAGAAAATACTGACTGCCGGCGTCTTTCTGGTAGATGCCGGTCAGCACTTTCATCATGGTGGACTTCCCGGCGCCGTTTTCCCCCACCAGCGCCATCACCTTGCCGGGATAGACGCTGAGGGCGGCGCCAGAAAGCGCCTTCACGCCGGGAAAGGCTTTATCAATCCCTTTCAGTTGCAGTAAAGGTTGCATAAACGCCTCAGAAAGTTACGCCGGCGCACAGGATCACGTTCGCGTAAGGCGAACACTCCCCGCTGCGAATCACCGCCCGGCTGTGCTCGGTTTGCGCTTTAAACGCCTGATGGCTGATATAGCGCACGCTGATGGTGTTACCCTGGCGTTGGCCCAGTGCGGTCAGTTCCGCCAGCAGCGCCTCGTGGAGCGACGGATTCTGTTTCACGATCTCTTCCGCCAGGATGGCGCTTTCTACCTGCATCTCTTGCGTGACCGCCGCGAACACCTGCATGAAGGTCGGCACGCCCTGCGTCAGCGCCAGATCGATGCGCTGCGTTTCCGCCGGTATCGGCAGGCCCGCGTCGCACAGAGTGAGCTGGTCGGTATGCCCCAGCCGGGCAATCACGGCAGACACGTCGGAATTCAGTAATACGCCTTTTTTCATCTTCTCACTCCGCTAGCGAAACGTTTCGCTCTTTGGAGGAGTTTAAAAAAACGGCAGGGGAAGGCAACCAGGACAATGCAGAAGTGTGATCGTTATCGAAACGTTTCGTTCGCACACGGACAAAGCGCAAACAAAAGGGGCTCAGCCATGCTGAGCCCCTGTCAGGCGGATTAGATCTCGACCTGCGTGCCGAGTTCGATGACCCGGTTCGGCGGAATTTCGAACTGATCCGGCGCGCGCAGCGCATTGCGGCTCAGAGCGACGAACAGTTTGCCGCGCAGGTAGAGGTACCATGGCCGCTTGGTGAGGATCAGCGATTCATGGGACATGAAGAACGACGTCTCCGACATGCGGCACGGCAACCCTTCCAGCCCGCAGCGGTGGAACACTTCCTCGACATTCGGCGTTTCACGCCAGCCGTAGCTGGCCACCACCCGCCAGAAGGTCGGCGACAGCTGCTCGATGGTTACCCGGCGCACGTTGTGCACGTAAGGCGCATCCTCGGTGCGCAGCGTCAGCAACACCACACGCTCGTGCAGCACCTTGTTGTGCTTCAGGTTGTGCAGCAGCGCAAAAGGAATGACGTTGGTGGCGCGCGACAAGAACACCGCGGTACCCGGCACCCGTACCGGCGGCGATTTCTCCAGCGAGGCAATCATCGCCTCCAGCGAGTTGCCGTGCTCATGCAGACGACGCAACAGGCGGAAACGCTCGCTCTTCCAGGTAGTCATAATGATGAACATCACCAGCGCCAAGGTCAGCGGCAGCCAGCCGCCGGAGAACAGCTTCAGGGCGTTGGCGGAAAACATCGGCACGTCGATGATCAGCAAGATGGTCACGATGCCGATCGCCAGGAAGCGATTCCAGTGCCAGTTATTGATCGCCACCGAGGTGACCAGAATGCTGGTCAACACCATGGTGCCGGTGACCGCGATGCCGTACGCCGCCGCCAGGTTGCTGGAGTGCTCGAAGCCGATGATCACCAGCACCACCGAGATGTACAGCGTCCAGTTGATCACCGGAATGTAGATCTGGCCGGATTCCATTTCCGAAGTGTGAATGATGCGCATCGGCGACAGATAGCCCAGGCGCACCGCCTGGCGAGTCAGCGAGAAGACGCCGGAAATCACCGCCTGCGAAGCGATCACCGTCGCCAGGGTCGCCAGAATCAGCAGCGGGATCAGCGCCCAATCAGGCGCCAACAGGAAGAACGGGTTTTTGATCGCCTCAGGATTTTTCAGCAGCAGCGCGCCCTGGCCGAAGTAGTTGAGCACCAGCGAAGGCAGCACCACGGTGAACCAGGCCAGACGGATCGGGAACTTGCCGAAGTGCCCCATATCGGCATACAGCGCCTCGACGCCGGTGATCGACAACACCACCGCCCCCAGCGCGAAGAACGACACCTTCTTATATTCCATGAAGAAATTGAGCGCCCATTTGGGATTCAGCGCCTGCAGCACTTCCGGGTTCGAAATGATGCTGCGCGCGCCCAGCACCGCCAACACGATGAACCACAGCAGCATTACCGGGGCGAACAGCTTGCCGACGCTGCCGGTGCCGTGCTTTTGGATAACGAACAGCAGCGTCAGCACCAGAATGGAGAGCGGCACGATATAGGCGTCAAGCGCAGGCGCGGCGATTTCCAACCCCTCTATCGCCGACATCACCGAGATCGCCGGGGTGATCACCACCTCGCCATAGAAGAAGCTGCCGCCGATCAGGCCCAGTATCACCAACACCGCAGTGGTGCGCGCCGAGGTATTGCGCCCGGCCAGCGACATCAGCGTCAGAATGCCGCCCTCGCCGGCGTTGTCCGCGCGCATCACGTAGGTGAGATATTTGAGGGAAACGATCACGATCAGCATCCAGAAAATCAGCGACAGGAAGCCGAAAACCACGTCTGGACGAACATCGAAGCCGTAATGGCCGGAGAAACACTCTCTCAACGTATAGAGAGGGCTGGTGCCGATATCACCGTAGACCACGCCGATGGCAGCCAAGGTTACCGCCGATAAGGACTGCTTATGCTCTGCGCTCATAATTCGTTTCTTTATCAGAACATCCGTTAGCGATGCATCCGCATCAGGCAAAATACGGGCTCAAAGATCCGTCACGCCCACCAGAAAGCCGCACAGTATGCACCATTTATACCGCTTGCCTACCCTTATATCAGAGCCGAAAAATAAACAAAATGTGAACCGAATATCCGGCTTAACTTAGAAAAATATTACTAATCAACAGGCTATACCACTAAAAATAATGGTGGTTTATCATCGGATTATCGACCAAGATTGGCTAACTCTCGGACAATGCGACAATTATATGACGCCATCATCCCTTCTGGCAGAACGAATTTCCCGCCTCAGCAACGCGCTGGAGAGCGGTCTTTATGAGCGGCAAGAGGCAATCCGTCTGTGCCTGCTGGCGGCGCTGAGCGGCGAAAGCGTATTCCTGCTCGGCCCGCCCGGCATCGCCAAGAGCCTGATCGCGCGCCGGCTGAAGTTTGCCTTCCGCAACGCCCGCTCCTTTGAATACCTGATGACGCGTTTTTCCACGCCGGAGGAGGTCTTCGGCCCGCTATCTATTCAGGCGCTGAAAGATGAGGGGCGCTATCAGCGTCTGACCGCCGGCTATCTGCCGGAAGCGGAGATCGTGTTTCTGGACGAGATCTGGAAGGCCGGCCCGGCGATCCTTAACACGCTGCTGACGGCGATCAACGAACGCCGTTTTCGCAACGGCAACAGCGAAGAACCGATCCCGCTGCGCCTGCTGGTCACCGCCTCCAACGAACTGCCCGAAGCGGACAACAGCCTCGAAGCCTTATATGACCGCATGCTGATCCGTCTGTGGCTGGACAAGGTGCAGGATAAACAGAATTTCCGCTCGCTGCTGGTCAACCGCCAGAGCGAAAGCCAAAACCCGGTGCCGGCAGCGCTGAGCATCAGCGACGAAGAGTTTCTGCAGTGGCAACCGCAGATCGACAAAGTCGCGCTGCCGGAAGCCTGTTTTGAGCTGATCTTCCAGCTGCGCCAGCGGCTGGATGCGCTGGAGCAGGCGCCTTACGTCTCCGATCGGCGCTGGAAAAAAGCCCTGCGCCTGCTGCAAGCCTGCGCCTTCTTCAGCGGGCGCGACGCCATCGCCCCGCTCGACCTGATGCTATTGAAAGACTGCCTGTGGCACGATCTCACCTCGCTGAAACTGCTGCAACAGCAGATCGATCAGTTGCTGACCGAGTCAGCCTATCAGCAACAATCGATGCTGATCCAGTTGCAACAGATCCACACCCGCTGGCTGCAGGACCAGCAACAGCAAAGCGATCGGCAGGCCATCAGCCTGGTGAAAAAGGGCGGCATGTTCAGCCGTAAACCGCAATACGCGCCGGCCACGCCGTTCCCCGGCGGCACCCTCACCCTGCTGCTGCAAAAACCGCTGCAGCTGCACGACATTCAGGTCAATCATCTGAGCATCGAAAGCAGCGCGCTGGACAACTGGCTGCAAAAAGGCGGCGACGTGCGCGCCAAGCTAAATGGCATCGGCTTCGCGCAGCCGATCGATTTGGACGTGGACGATCAACTACACCTCACGGTGTTGGACGTCAGCCGCCAGCCATCGTTGCTGGCGCTGCCGGGCAAACAGGCCACCGCCACGCCACAGGCGCTGCTGGATGAAATGGACGGATTGGCCCAGCGCCTGGCGGAGCAACGCCGCGCCTTCAGCCAACATCAGCCCTGTCTGTTCACGCCCGCCGCCGGCCTGGCCAAGATCGAAGCCAGTCTGCTGCAGGTCGCGGAACAGGTTAAACAACAACTGCAGCAAATGCGCGGCCAGTAACCATGCTCAGTCTGGAGACGCTCGATCTGCTGCTGGCGATCACCGAAGGCGAGATGATCGAGGAGATGATCGTCGGCATGCTGGCGGCGCCGCAGCTGTCGGTATTCTTTAAAAAGTTTCCGGCCCTTCGCCGGGCGCTGGATCGCGATCTGCCGCGTTGGAAGCTGCAGCTTAAGGAACGTCTGCAGGAGGCGATGGTGCCGCCGGCGCTGGCGCAGGAATTTTACCGCTACCAACAGTGCCAGTTGGAGAACAACACCCAGTTTTATCACAACCTCAACGACACGATGGAACTGCTGCGCCAGCTGGTCTCACCGTTTTATGAACAGGCGCGCGCGCTGGTGGACGCCGCCGATCTGCCCAATCACCCGCTTGACGACAGCTTTCAAACCCTGTTTCTGCAGCGCTGGCGCATCAGCCTGACGCTGCAGGCCACCATGCTGCACCACCAGTTGCTGGAACAAGAGCGCGAGCAGCTGATGGCGGAGCTGCAGGAGCGCCTGGCGCTGAGCGGCGCGCTGGAGCCGCTGCTGTCGGAAAATGACACCGCCGCCGGCAGGCTGTGGGACATGAGCAAAGGCCAGCTGCAGCGTGGCGATTACCAGCGGCTGGTGGAGTACGGCAACTTTTTGCAGCAGCAGCCGGAGCTGAAAAAGCTGGCGCAACAGCTGGGCCGCAGCTATCAGGCCAAGGCGGTGCAGCAACAGGACGCGCAGCCGGAGCCGTTCAGGGTCATGGTGCAGGTGCCGGCCACGCTGCCGGAAGAAGTGAGCGGCATTCATCAGAGCGACGACATCCTGCGCCTGCTGCCGCCGGAGCTGGCGACGCTGGGGATAGAAGAGCTGGAATTCGAGTTCTACCGCCGCCTGTTGGAAAAGCGGCTGCTGAGCTACCGTCTGCAAGGCGACGTCTGGCAGGAACAGATCCTGATCCGCCAGGTCACTCACCAGCAGCAGGATCAACAGCCGCGCGGGCCGTTTATCGTCTGCGTGGACACCTCCGGATCGATGGGCGGTTTTAACGAACAGTGCGCCAAGGCCTTCTGTCTGGCGCTGCTGCGCATTGCGCTGGCGGACAACCGCCGCTGCTATATCATGCTGTTCGCCAACCAGATCGTGCATTACGAACTCACCGCCGCCAGCGGCATCGAACAAGCGGTGCGCTTTCTCGGCCAGCAGTTTCGCGGCGGCACCGATCTGGCGGCCTGCCTGAACGCCACCGTCACCAAAATGGCGGAGAGCGGCTGGTTCGACGCCGATGCGGTGATCATTTCCGATTTTATCGCCCAGCGGTTGCCGGAGGAGGTAATAAAGAAGGTGAAACAGCAGCAACAAAGCCACCAGCAACGTTTCCACGCGGTGGCGATGTCCGCTTACGGCAAACCCGGCATCATGCGCATCTTCGATCATATCTGGCGCTTTGATACCGGGTTGAAAAGCCGTTTGATGCGCCGCTGGCGGCGCTAGGCGGTTAGAGCAGGCCTTCGACCGCGCCGCGCACTTCCGGCGACCACACACCGCACTGCACCTGGCCGATATGCGACAGCTGCAACAGCAGCATCACCAAACGCGACTGACCGATGCCGCCGCCGATGGTCTGCGGCATATCGCCGCGCAGCAGCGACTGGTGCCATTCCAGCTTCATGCGCTCTTCGTCGCCGGTCAGCGCCAGCTGATGTTTCAGCGCCGCGGCGTCGACGCGAATGCCCATGGAAGACAGCTCGAAAGCGTCCTGCAGCACCGGGTTCCACACCACGATATCGCCGTTCAGGCCCGCCAGTCCATCCGCCGTCGGCGTAGTCCAGTCATCATAATCCGGCGCACGCACATCGTGCGATTTGCCGTGCGACAGCTTGCCACCGATGCCGATCAGGAACACCGCGCCCAATTCTTTGGCAATCGCTCGCTCACGCCCTTTGGCGTCCAGATCCGGATAGCGCTGCAGCAGGGTTTCGCTGTGCACGAAGTGGATCTGTTCCGGCAGGAATGGGGTCAGGCCATGCTCACGGCTGACTTCCGCCTCCGTCGCCTTGATCGCAGCGTAAATGCTGCGCACGGTGTTTTTCAGGTAGTCCAGGCTGCGCTCACCGTCGCCCATCACCCTCTCCCAGTCCCACTGATCGACGTACACCGAGTGGATTGGCGTCAGACGGTCTTCATCCGGGCGCAGCGCCTTCATATGGGTATACAGGCCTTCGCCGGCACCGAAATCGTAGCTGCCCAGGGTTTTGCGTTTCCATTTCGCCAGCGAATGCACCACTTCGAAGGTGGCGTCCGGCAAGGTTTTGACTTTGACCTGCACCGCTTTCTCGCTGCCGGAAAGGTTATCCTGCGTGCCGTCGCCCAGGCGGCTAAGGATCGGGGCCTGCACTTCGATCAGACCGAGCTGTTGCTCCAGCTGGCGGGAGAAGAAGGATTTGACCTGGCTGATTTGTTGTTGTTTTTGGATAAACTGTTTTTTCATTGCCGTATCTCTTGTAAACCTGTCTCTGTTGCCATCGATTAAGCAACAAAATGACACGACTATTCAATATCCATTAATCAATATTGCCTTTTCACTTTTAATCGTTCATTTTTACCCGGACAGAATTCAACAATCGTTAATTAATGGGGGATTAAATGGCGGAAATTTATCAGATCGATAATCTCGATCGCGGCATTCTCAACGCCCTGATGGACAATGCGCGCACACCGTACGCCGAACTGGCGAAAAACTTCGCCGTCAGCCCCGGCACTATTCATGTGCGGGTGGAGAAGATGAAGCAGGCCGGGATCATCACCGGCGCGCGCATCGACGTCAGCCCCAAACAGCTGGGCTACGACGTGTGCTGCTTTATCGGCATCATCTTAAAGAGCGCCAAGGATTACCCTTCGGCGCTGAAGAAGCTGGAAAGCCTGGAAGAAGTGGTGGAAGCCTATTACACCACCGGCCACTACAGCGTCTTTATTAAGGTAATGTGCCGATCGATCGACGCGTTGCAACAGGTACTTATCAACAAGATCCAGACCATCGATGAGATCCAGTCTACCGAAACGCTGATCTCGCTGCAGAACCCCATTATGCGCACCATCGTGCCGTAACCCGCCAAATTGCATACCCACATTATCCACAGGTAGATCCCAGCCGATTCACAGCGTACAATGCAGCCACTTTGAGTGAGAAGGTTGGGATCGTTGGTTCATGGCAGACATTACTCTGATCAGTGGCAGTACGCTTGGCAGCGCCGAATACGTGGCTGAACATTTGGCTGAAAAGCTGGAAGACGCGGGTTTCTCTACCGAGATGCTGCACGGCCCTGAACTGGATGAACTGCCGTTGACCGGCCGCTGGCTGGTGGTCTCTTCCACGCACGGCGCCGGCGAACTGCCGGATAACCTTCAACCGCTGCTGGAACAGATCGCTGAGCAGCAGCCGGATCTTTCCGAGGTGCAGTTCGGCGCCGTCGGTTTGGGCAGTTCGGAATACGACACCTTCTGCGGCGCGATCAAACAGATCGACGATCTGTTGATCGCCAGAGGCGCTAAAAGGATCGGCGATCGTCTCGAGATCGACGTGACCGAGCATGAAATTCCCGAGGATCCGGCCGAGGAATGGGTAAAAAACTGGATTAATTTACTCTAATTCGTCTAAAGATCGCGCGAACGATTGTGGATAACTAAGCTTAAAAGCAGGGTAAAAGCCGTAGTTATCCCAATAACAACCGTAGAGCGCTTTTTGTCCTGTGCATAACAAGCCTTTTAGATCCCAGCTTATCTGCGTCGGGATCACCGATCATTCACAGCAAACGATCCTCCTTAATCTGCTGATCTTCATCGTGAATAGTCACTTATCCACAGAGGATCGCGATCCTAATAAGAGATCTAATAAAGAGATCTTTAAATAAAAAAGATCTTCTTTTAATTACCGACGATCCGGACCACTTGGTCGATCGTCTAAACTTGAGTAGAATCCCCGACCCCAGGGCAAATACGATCGTTCGCAATACGGCGAGGTGCAGTTCCATGTTTTATCCAGATCAATTTGACGTCATCATCATCGGTGGTGGCCATGCAGGTACCGAGGCCGCCATGGCCGCGGCGCGCATGGGACGTCAGACTTTATTATTGACACACAATATCGATACGCTGGGACAGATGTCCTGTAACCCGGCGATTGGCGGTATTGGTAAAGGGCATCTGGTTAAGGAAATTGATGCGCTCGGCGGCTTGATGGCGACGGCGATCGACCATGCCGGCATCCAGTTTAGGATACTAAACGCCAGCAAAGGCCCTGCCGTTCGCGCTACTCGCGCTCAGGCGGATCGCGTCTTGTATCGCCAGGCGATCCGTACCGCGTTGGAGAACCAGCCCAACCTGATGATCTTCCAACAGCCGGTTGAGGATCTGATCGTCGAAAACGATCGCGTAGTCGGCGCCGTCACACAAATGGGCCTGAAATTCCGCGCCAAGGCGGTGGTATTGACCGTAGGCACCTTCCTGGACGGCAAGATCCATATCGGCTTGGAGAATTACAGCGGCGGCCGCGCCGGGGATCCTCCTTCGATCTCGCTGTCGCAGCGTTTGCGTGAACTGCCGCTGCGCGTTAACCGCTTGAAAACCGGTACGCCGCCGCGCATCGACGCCCGCACTATCGATTTCAGCGTACTGGCGCCGCAACACGGTGATACGCCGGTGCCGGTATTCTCTTTCCTGGGCGATGCCAGCCAGCACCCGGAACAAATGGCGTGCTACATCACCCACACCAATGAAAAAACCCATGACGTGATCCGCAATAACCTCGATCGCAGCCCGATGTATGCCGGGATCATCGAAGGGATCGGCCCACGTTACTGCCCGTCGATCGAAGACAAGGTCATGCGTTTTGCCGATCGCAACGCGCACCAGATCTTCCTTGAGCCAGAAGGGCTGACCAGCAACGAGATTTACCCTAACGGGATTTCCACCAGCTTGCCTTTCGATGTGCAGATGCAGATCGTCCGTTCGATGGAAGGAATGCAGAACGCGCGTATTATTCGCCCTGGTTATGCCATCGAGTACGATTTCTTCGATCCGCGCGATCTGAAACCTACGCTGGAAAGCAAATTCATTCAGGGCCTGTTCTTCGCCGGCCAGATCAACGGCACCACCGGGTATGAAGAAGCCGCCGCGCAGGGCTTGCTGGCCGGTCTGAATGCCGGGCGTTTCGCCGATGAACAAGAGGGCTGGGCGCCACGTCGCGATCAGGCCTACCTCGGCGTGCTGGTGGACGATCTCAGCACCCTTGGTACCAAAGAGCCGTACCGCATGTTTACCTCTCGCGCCGAGTATCGTCTGATGCTGCGCGAAGACAACGCCGATCTCCGCCTGACGGAAAAAGGCCGCGAGCTGGGCCTGGTGGACGACGTGCGTTGGGCGCGTTACAGCGAGAAGCTGGAGCGAATCGAACGCGAACGTCAGCGCCTGCGCGACATCTGGATGCATCCGCACGCCGAGAACGTCGAACAGGTCAATGTGCTGCTGAAAGCGCCGCTGTCGCGTGAAGCGAACGGCGAAGAACTGCTGCGTCGCCCGGAGATGGATTACGCGCAGTTGACCGGCACCGACGCCTTCGCGCCGCCGCTGGACGACGTCCAAGCCGCCGAGCAGGTCGAGATCCAGGTCAAATACGAAGGCTACATCGCTCGCCAACAGGAAGAGATCGAAAAACAGCAGCGCAACGAGAATACCGTGCTGCCGCTGGATCTTGACTACCGTCAGGTTTCGGGACTGTCGAACGAAGTGATCGCCAAGCTGAACGATCACAAACCGAACTCCATCGGCCAGGCTTCGCGCATCTCCGGCATTACGCCAGCGGCGATCTCGATTTTGCTGATCTGGCTGAAAAAGCAGGGACTGCTGCGCCGCAGCGCATAAATCCCGCATCCAGGCGGCCGTTTGCTCAACCCGTAGCCAAACGGCCGCTGACATCACTTGCGCCCTGAATTATCATAGTCGCCTCATTGCGCCAGCTAACCATCCGCTGGTCGTTCAGCGCCTGCCAGAGGATCCGTTGTGCAAAAAAAATTAGACTCGCTGCTCGCGGCAGCTGGCATTGAGCTGCCCGATCAGCAGAAACAGCAGCTGCTGGGCTATGTCGGCATGCTGGATAAGTGGAACAAGGCTTATAACCTCACGTCGGTGCGCGATCCGCAACAAATGCTGGTGCGCCACATCCTCGACAGTATTGTGGTCAATCCGCATCTGCAGGGCTCGCGTTTTATCGATGTCGGCACCGGCCCCGGTTTACCGGGCATTCCGCTGGCGATCGTGCGCCCGGACGCGCATTTCACGCTGCTCGACAGCCTGGGCAAGCGCGTGCGTTTTCTGCGTCAGGTGCAGCATGAGCTGGGCCTGAACAATATCGAGCCGGTGCAGAGCCGCGTCGAAGCGTTTCCGGCCGAGCCGCCGTTCGATGGCGTGATCAGCCGGGCATTCGCTTCGCTGCAGGATATGCTGTCCTGGTGCCATCACCTGCCGGCGAAAGGGCAGGGGCGTTTTTACGCGTTGAAAGGCGTGCGTCCGGATGAAGAACTGACGCAGCTGCCGGCTGGCGTTAGCCTGGAGTCCATCGTGCGGCTGCAGGTGCCTGAACTGGAAGGCGAACGTCATCTGGTGATTCTTAAGGCAAACTGAGTTTGCTTTTGATCAAACAAGCGTGAATTAAAGGTCGTACCAAGCAGAAAGGTAAGCAGGCTAATTAGTTGGTCGCTTTTTTTAGTTAATTTACTTTCTATTAACACAAAAAACGCGGCTAATTAGCGACAATAGAGTAATTGCATTTGGAAATAGTCACGTTAGCAATCATGTGCGAAAGATTGGCGTTTGCTGCTAATGTTAATTGGCTGTTGGAATATTGCCCCGCTGCTTGTCAATAAAAGGTTTTCATCGGGTATACGGATTGTTTTTGAACAGTTAACTGGTAATGTTTTGATTTATATAATTTTTTGATCGCTCAAATTGCTAAAGACGGTTTGGTTGACCATCGGCTATAAATCAGGAAGGGACATTACTGTGATCGGCTTCGCGTTTCTAAACGCAACGCTGGAATAATCAGACAATTAAATGCGCCCTATTATTCCGACCGTTTTCTTGTGAAAATAGGCTGGAATAGGGAAATTTAAATAATTGTTCACCTTTTCGCTACTTATCGATTGAATTCGTTGGTATGCCCCGTATAATTTGCTCGTTTTTTGCTGCTTGACTCAGGACAGCAAAAACAGTTGTATACGTCACTCAGCATACCCCCTCTGGGGTACGGAGAGAACAAACGTCATGTCTGTGTCCCTTTACAGCGGGAAAGTCGCACGCAAACTGCTGTTTTTGCAGTTAATGACTTTTGTTCTGATCAGCGTTGCTTTCTGGCTGAAAAGCCCGGAATGGAGCGCTTCGGCGCTGGCAGGCGGTCTCGCCGCCTGGTTGCCGAGTGCAATGTTTATGCTGTTTGCCTTGCGCCATCAGGCGCAAACGCCGGCGCCCGGTAGGGTTGCCTGGTCGTTCGCCATCGGCGAGGGGCTAAAGGTCGTGATCACCATCGTTTTGCTGATCGTGGCGCTGGGGGTGTTCAAGGCGGAGTTTATACCGCTTGGCCTGACCTATTTAGCGGTGTTAGTGGTGCAGATAGTGGCACCGGCCGTGATTAACAGTTACCGAACTTAACTAAATAAGGGTAAGAGGCATCATGTCTGCAGGAGAAGTCTTGACTCCACAGGAGTATATCGGTCACCACCTGACGCAGCTTCAGGTCGGGACTGGGTTCTGGTCGATCAACATCGACTCGATGTTTTTCTCCGTCGTCCTCGGGGCGCTTTTCCTGGTGATCTTCCGCAAAGTGGCCAAAAACGCCACCAGCGGCGTGCCGGGTAAACTGCAAACCGCCGTGGAGCTGGTGGTCGGTTTCGTCGACAGCAGCGTGCGCGACATGTACCACGGCAAGAGCAAGGTGATTGCGCCGCTGGCGCTGACCGTGTTCGTCTGGGTGTTCCTGATGAACTTGATGGACCTGCTGCCCATCGACTTCCTGCCTTACGTTGGCGAACACATCCTCGGCCTGCCTGCGCTGCGCGTCGTGCCTACCGCCGATGTGAACGTCACGCTGTCGATGGCGCTGGGCGTGTTTATCCTGATTCTGTTCTATAGCATCAAAATGAAAGGCGTTGGCGGGTTTGTTAAAGAGTTGACCATGCAGCCGTTCAACCACCCTGTATTCATTCCTATCAACCTGATTCTTGAAGGTGTCAGCCTGCTGTCCAAACCTGTTTCACTGGGTCTGCGACTGTTCGGCAACATGTATGCGGGTGAGTTGATCTTCATCCTGATTGCCGGCCTGTTGCCGTGGTGGTCACAGTGGGTCCTGAGCTTGCCTTGGGCTATCTTCCACATCCTGATCATTACGCTTCAAGCCTTTATTTTCATGGTTCTGACGATCGTCTATCTGTCGATGGCGTCTGAAGAGCACTGATTTTCTTAAAACACTTGCACTTTTAAACTGAAACAAACTGGAGACTGTCATGGAAAACCTGAGTATGGATCTGCTGTACATGGCTGCCGCTGTGATGATGGGTTTAGCGGCAATCGGTGCTGCGATCGGTATCGGCATCCTGGGTGGTAAATTCTTGGAAGGCGCTGCTCGTCAGCCTGACCTGATTCCTCTGCTGCGTACACAGTTCTTTATCGTTATGGGTCTGGTCGACGCCATCCCGATGATCGCTGTAGGTCTGGGTCTGTACGTGATGTTCGCCGTCGCGTAAGTAGAGCAACCCTCTACGACGTAACCAAACTATTAACTTTTAAAGAGGCATTGTGCTGTGAATCTTAACGCAACAATCCTCGGCCAGGCCATCGCGTTCGTTCTGTTTGTCTGGTTCTGCATGAAGTACGTATGGCCGCCGATCATGGCTGCCATCGAGAAACGTCAGAAAGAAATCGCTGACGGCCTCGCTTCTGCAGAGCGTGCCAAAAAAGATCTGGACTTAGCGCAAGCCAATGCGACCGACCAGCTGAAAACTGCCAAAGCAGAAGCTCAGGTGATCATCGAGCAAGCGAACAAACGCAAAGCTCAGATCATGGATGAAGCGAAAGCCGAAGCCGAGCAGGAACGTAACAAAATCGTGGCGCAGGCTCAGGCTGAGATCGAAGCCGAACGTAAGCGCGCTCGTGAAGAGTTGCGTAAGCAAGTCGCGATGCTGGCAATTGCCGGCGCCGAGAAGATCATCGAACGTTCCGTGGATGAAGCTGCTAACAGCGACATCGTTGATAAACTGGTCGCTGAACTGTAAGGAGGGAGGGGCTGATGTCTGAATTTGTAACTGTAGCTCGCCCCTACGCCAAAGCAGCTTTTGACTTTGCCGTTGAGCACCAAAGCGTAGAGCGCTGGCAGGACATGCTGGCGTTTGCGGCTGAAGTCACTCGCAATGAACAGATTTCTGAACTGCTGTCTGGCGCGGTTGCGCCAGAAACGCTGTCCAAGACGTTCATCGCGGTTTGTGGCGATCGGCTCGACGAACATGGCCAGAACTTTATCCGTGTAATGGCCGAAAATGGACGTTTACTGGTTCTTCCTGCCGTGCTGCAGCAGTTCATCGAACTGCGCGCCTCGCTGGAATCCACCGTCGAAGTCGAAGTGCTCTCTGCGAGCGCGCTGAACGACGAACAGCAGGCGAAAATCGCCGCTGCGATGGAAAAACGTCTGTCACGCAAAGTTAAGCTGAATTGCAAAATTGACAAGTCTGTACTGGCCGGCATCGTTGTTCGCGCCGGCGATATGGTGATTGATGGCAGCGTTCGCGGTCGTCTTGAACGCCTGACAGACGTCTTGCAGTCTTAAGGGGACTGGAGCATGCAACTGAATTCCACCGAAATCAGCGAACTGATCAAGCAGCGCATTGCTCAGTTCAATGTAGTGAGCGAAGCTCACAATGAAGGTACTATCGTTTCCGTCAGCGACGGGATCATCCGCGTACACGGCCTGGCCGAAGTTATGCAGGGCGAAATGATCGCGCTGCCTGGCAACCGTTACGCAATCGCATTGAACCTGGAGCGCGACTCCGTCGGTGCCGTGGTCATGGGTCCGTACGCGGATCTGGCCGAAGGCATGAAGGTTAAATGCACCGGCCGTATCCTGGAAGTTCCAGTCGGTCGTGGTTTGCTGGGCCGCGTAGTTAACACCCTGGGCGCGCCAATCGACGGCAAAGGCCCGATTGAGAACGACGGCTTCTCTCCGGTAGAAGCTATCGCGCCAGGCGTTATCGAGCGTCAGTCCGTTGATCAGCCGGTTCAGACTGGCTACAAATCCGTTGACGCCATGATTCCAATCGGCCGTGGCCAGCGTGAGCTGGTGATCGGTGACCGTCAGACCGGTAAAACCGCGCTGGCGATCGATGCGATCATCAACCAACGCGACTCCGGCATCAAATGCGTTTACGTGGCTATCGGCCAGAAAGCGTCCACCATCGCTAACGTGGTGCGCAAACTGGAAGAGCACGGCGCACTGGCCAACACCATCGTGGTGGTGGCGACCGCTTCCGAATCCGCCGCACTGCAATACCTGGCGCCATACGCCGGTTGCGCAATGGGCGAATACTTCCGTGACCGCGGTGAAGACGCGCTGATCGTGTACGATGACCTGTCCAAACAGGCCGTTGCTTACCGCCAGATTTCCCTGCTGCTTCGTCGTCCGCCAGGTCGTGAAGCTTACCCAGGCGACGTATTCTACCTGCACTCCCGCTTGCTGGAGCGCGCAGCGCGCGTCAACGCCGAATACGTTGAAGCCTTCACCAAAGGTGAAGTTAAAGGCCAAACCGGTTCACTGACCGCTCTGCCGATCATTGAAACCCAGGCGGGTGACGTTTCCGCGTTCGTTCCGACCAACGTAATCTCGATTACCGATGGTCAGATCTTCCTGGAATCCAACCTGTTCAACTCCGGTATTCGTCCGGCAGTTAACCCGGGTATCTCCGTATCCCGTGTTGGTGGCGCCGCGCAGACCAAGATCATGAAGAAACTGTCCGGCGGTATCCGTACCGCGCTGGCGCAGTATCGTGAATTGGCTGCGTTCTCCCAGTTCGCCTCCGATCTGGACGACGCGACCCGCAAACAGCTGAGCCACGGTCAGAAAGTGACCGAGCTGCTGAAACAGAAACAGTATGCGCCGATGTCGGTTGCACAACAGTCTCTGGTGCTGTTTGCCGCAGAACGCGGTTACCTGAACGACGTCGAAGTCGCCAAAGTGGTGAGCTTCGAAGCCGCGCTGGTAGCCTATGCGGATCGCGAGCACGCCGAACTGCTGAACCACATCAACCAAACTGGCAACTTCAATGATGAGATCGAGGGCAAGTTGAAAGACGTCCTCGAGACCTTCAAGAAAACCCAGTCCTGGTAACGCCGAACGGTCCTGCTGTTGAAAGACAGCAGGCCGTCTGGCACTGAGGAGAAGCAGAGATGGCCGGCGCAAAAGAGATACGTAGTAAGATCGCTAGCGTGCAAAACACGCAAAAGATCACTAAAGCGATGGAAATGGTCGCCGCCTCCAAAATGCGTAAATCGCAGGATCGCATGGCGGCCAGCCGTCCTTATGCAGAGACCATGCGCAAAGTGATTGGTCACCTTGCGTTAGGGAATCTGGAGTACAAGCACCCGTACCTGGATGAGCGTGACGTTAAGCGCGTCGGGTATCTGGTGGTGTCTACTGACCGTGGTCTCTGCGGCGGCTTGAACATCAACCTGTTCAAAAAGCTGCTGGCGGAGATGAAAGCCTGGTCCGAAAAAGGCGTCGAAACCGACTTGGCGCTGATTGGCTCTAAAGCGGCCTCTTTCTTTGGTTCCGTGGGCGGCAACGTGGTTGCCCAGGTGACCGGCATGGGGGACAAACCTTCCCTGTCGGATCTGATCGGGCCGGTGAAAGTGATGCTGCAGGCCTACGACGAAGGTCGTTTGGACAAGCTGTACATTGTCAGCAACAAATTTGTTAATACGATGTCCCAAGAGCCGCAAGTGCTTCAGCTACTGCCGTTACCGCCAGCCGATGACGAAGAGCTGAAGAAAACGCCTTGGGATTACCTGTATGAACCCGATCCAAAAGTGCTGCTTGATACCTTGCTGCGCCGCTATGTGGAGTCGCAGGTTTATCAGGGCGTCGTGGAAAACCTGGCCAGCGAGCAGGCCGCACGAATGGTCGCGATGAAAGCCGCAACCGATAACGGCGGTAGCCTGATCAAAGAGCTGCAGTTGGTATACAACAAGGCGCGTCAGGCCAGCATCACTCAGGAACTCACCGAGATCGTTTCGGGAGCCTCCGCGGTTTAAGCTAGGTTTACGAATTACGTAGAGGATTCAAGATGGCTACTGGAAAGATTATCCAGGTAATCGGCGCCGTGGTGGACGTCGAGTTCCCTCAGGATGCCGTACCGAAAGTGTACGACGCCCTTGAGGTAGAAAACGGCACCGAAAAACTGGTGTTGGAAGTTCAGCAACAGCTGGGCGGTGGCGTGGTTCGCTGTATCGCAATGGGGACCTCCGACGGTCTGCGTCGCGGTCTGAAAGTGAACAACCTGGACCACCCGATTGAAGTGCCGGTGGGTAAAGCTACCCTGGGTCGTATCATGAACGTATTGGGTCAACCGATCGACATGAAAGGCGACATCGGCGAAGAAGAGCGTTGGGCGATTCACCGCGCGGCGCCAAGCTACGAAGAGCTGTCCAGCTCCCAGGAACTGCTGGAAACCGGTATCAAGGTAATGGACCTGATTTGTCCGTTCGCCAAGGGCGGTAAAGTCGGTCTGTTCGGCGGTGCGGGCGTAGGTAAAACCGTAAACATGATGGAGCTGATCCGTAACATCGCGATCGAGCACTCCGGTTATTCCGTGTTTGCGGGCGTGGGCGAGCGTACTCGTGAGGGTAACGACTTCTACCACGAAATGACCGACTCCAACGTTCTGGACAAAGTATCCCTGGTTTACGGCCAGATGAACGAGCCACCAGGTAACCGTCTGCGCGTTGCGCTGACCGGTCTGACCATGGCGGAGAAATTCCGTGACGAAGGCCGTGACGTTCTGCTGTTCGTTGACAACATCTACCGTTACACCTTGGCCGGTACCGAAGTGTCCGCACTTCTGGGCCGTATGCCATCCGCGGTAGGTTATCAGCCAACGCTGGCGGAAGAGATGGGCGTTCTGCAAGAACGTATCACCTCGACCAAGACCGGTTCCATCACTTCCGTACAGGCCGTTTACGTTCCTGCGGATGACTTGACTGACCCGTCTCCAGCCACCACCTTTGCGCACTTGGACGCAACCGTGGTACTGAGCCGTAACATCGCTTCTCTGGGTATCTACCCGGCCGTTGACCCGCTGGATTCCACCAGCCGTCAGCTGGATCCGCTGGTCGTTGGCCAGGAGCACTACGACGTAGCGCGTGGCGTGCAGTCCATTCTGCAACGCTACCAGGAACTGAAAGATATCATCGCGATCCTGGGTATGGACGAGCTGTCTGAAGAAGACAAGCTGGTCGTATCCCGTGCGCGTAAGATCCAACGCTTCCTGTCTCAGCCGTTCTTCGTGGCAGAAGTCTTCACCGGTTCTCCGGGCAAGTTCGTATCGCTGAAAGACACCATCCGTGGTTTCAAAGGCATTATGGACGGCGACTATGACCACCTGCCGGAGCAGGCGTTCTACATGGTTGGCACCATTGAAGAAGCAGTGGAAAAAGCCAAGAAACTGTAACGCCTTGAGAGGAGGGTGATATGGCTATGACTTACCATCTGGATGTAGTCAGCGCGGAAAAACAGATGTTTTCCGGCCTGGTGCAGAAGATCCAGGTGACAGGCAGCGAAGGTGAACTGGGGATCTTCCCTGGCCATGCGCCGCTGCTGACTGCCATCAAGCCTGGCATGGTGCGTATTGTTAAGCAGCACGGTGAAGAAGAGTTCATCTACCTGTCCGGCGGCATCCTCGAGGTGCAGCCGAGCGTGGTTACCGTGCTGGCGGACACTGCTATCCGTGGTACTGACCTCGACGAAGCGAGAGCGTTGGAAGCTAAGCGTAAAGCTGAAGAACACATTCGCAGCTCTCATGGCGATGTCGACTATGCTCAGGCATCCGCTGAACTGGCGAAAGCGATCGCAAAACTGCGCGTTATCGAGCTCACCAGAAAAGCGATGTAATGTTTGGGTGCTCTGCACCCAACTTTAAGAAAGCGGCCCATAGGGTCGCTTTTTTTTTACTTTAAAATAAGCATTTCGGCCCGGCTGGCAGAGTGGTATATAACCCCTGATATCGGGCAAGAAACGTCGCCGAACGCCGACAGTTTTTTTGCCCTGGAGCTGAATTGGGCATGGTGGTGACAGACCACGCGCCGCGCGGCCTGCGCCGGGTTCGTGATGAGAAATATGTAGTAATATCGTCGCTAAACGGTTTTACTTTCGTCTATCAAAATGGAGTTATCAGGTTGCTTATGTCGAACAGCGCAATGAGCGTAGTTATCCTCGCCGCAGGCAAGGGTACGCGCATGTATTCCGATCTTCCCAAAGTGTTGCACCCGTTGGCCGGCAAGCCGATGGTGCAACACGTCATTGATGCCGCGATGAAGCTGGGTGCGCAACATGTTCACCTGGTATACGGCCACGGCGGCGATTTGCTGAAAAGCACGTTGACTGACGGCGCGCTGAACTGGGTGCTGCAGGCCGAGCAACTGGGTACCGGTCACGCAATGCAGCAGGCCGCGCCGCATTTTGCCGATGATGAAGACGTGCTGATGCTGTACGGCGACGTGCCGCTGATCTCCGTCGATACGCTGCAACGCCTGTTGGCGGCTAAACCGCAGGGCGGCATCGGCCTGCTGACGGTCAAGCTGGACGATCCGAGCGGCTATGGCCGCATCGTGCGTGAGAACGGCGACGTGGTGGGCATCGTCGAGCATAAAGACGCCAGTGAAGCGCAGCGGCAGATCAACGAGATCAATACCGGCATCCTGGTGGCGAACGGGCGCGATCTGAAACGCTGGCTGGGAATGTTGAATAACGACAACGCACAGGGCGAGTTTTACATCACCGATATCATTGCGTTGGCGCATGCCGACGGCAAGAAAATCGAAGCCGTGCACCCGTCGCGTTTAAGTGAAGTGGAAGGCGTGAACAATCGTCTGCAGCTGGCGACTCTGGAGCGCGTATTCCAGTCGGAACAGTCTGAAAAGCTGCTGTTGGCCGGCGTGATGCTGCTGGATCCGGCGCGTTTCGATCTGCGCGGGGAACTTGTTCACGGCCGTGACATCACTATTGATGCGAATGTGATTATCGAAGGTCACGTCAAGCTGGGCGATCGGGTGAGAATCGGCGCCGGCTGCGTGCTGAAAAACTGCGTGATCGGTGATGACTGCGAGATCAGCCCTTACAGCGTGCTGGAAGACAGCGTGCTGGAAGCAGACTGCACGGTAGGGCCGTTCGCCCGCTTGCGCCCAGGCGCGGAGCTGGCGGCAGGGGCTCACGTCGGCAACTTCGTGGAAATGAAAAAGGCGCGCCTGGGCAAAGGCTCCAAGGCCGGCCACCTCAGCTACCTGGGCGATGCTGAAATCGGCAATGACGTGAATATCGGCGCCGGCACCATCACCTGCAACTACGATGGCGCCAACAAGCACAAGACGCTGATCGGCGACGGCGTGTTCGTCGGTTCCGATACTCAGCTGGTGGCGCCGGTGTCGGTCGGCAAAGGCTCCACCATCGCCGCCGGCACCACGGTGACGCGCGATATCGCCGAGAACGAACTGGTGTTGAGCCGCGTCAAGCAGGTGCACATTCAGGGCTGGCAACGTCCGGTGAAGAAGAAGTCATAGTGTGTTTTGCGTTGGGCTCCGTTCACGAGCCCAATACAAAACATAATAATCCCCACCATCTACAGGCTCGGGGGCGCACGGTAAAAACCGGCAAAAATCAGGTCAAGGCATCGAAAGCGCCCATGAAGGGCGTTCATTAGGAATATAACTGAATGTGTGGAATTGTAGGCGCAGTAGCGCAACGTGATATCGCAGAAATCCTGTTGGAAGGTTTACGTCGTCTCGAGTACCGCGGTTATGACTCCGCCGGTCTGGCGGTGGTCGATGAAAAAGGCAACGTCAGTCGCCTGCGTCGCGTTGGCAAGGTACAAAAGCTGGCCGAAGCGGCGGAACAAACCGATCTGCACGGCGGTACCGGCATCGCTCACACCCGTTGGGCTACGCACGGTGAACCGACCGAAGCGAACGCGCACCCGCATGTTTCCGACTACATTACCGTGGTGCATAACGGCATCATCGAAAACCACGAGCCGCTGCGCGAACTGCTGATTGAACGTGGTTACCGTTTCAGCTCTGAAACCGATACCGAAGTGATTGCGCACCTGGTGCACTGGGAACAACTGCAAGGCGGTACGCTGCTGGAAGTGGTTCAGCGCGTGATCCCGCAGCTGCGCGGCGCTTATGGCACCGTGGTGATGGACAGCCGCGATCCGAGCGTGCTGGTCGCGGCGCGTTCCGGCAGCCCGCTGGTTATCGGCCGTGGCGTTGGGGAAAACTTCATCGCTTCCGATCAGCTGGCGCTGCTGCCGGTCACCCGCCGCTTCATCTTCCTGGAAGAGGGCGACGTGGTGGAAGTGACTCGCCGCACCGTCAACATTTTCGACAAACAGGGCAACGCCATCGAGCGCCCTGAGATCGAGTCCCAGGTGCAGTATGACGCCGGCGACAAGGGCGCTTACCGCCACTACATGCAAAAAGAGATTTACGAACAGCCGCTGGCGCTGAAAAACACCCTGGAAGGGCGTTTCAGTCATGGCCAAATCAACCTGAGTGAGCTGGGGCCGCACGCCGACGAGCTGCTCGCCAAGGTGCAGCACGTGCAGATTATCGCCTGTGGCACTTCTTACCACTCCGGTATGGTGGCGCGTTACTGGTTCGAAGCGCTGGCCGGCGTGCCGTGCGATGTCGAGATCGCGTCCGAATTCCGTTACCGCAAATCGGCGGTGCGTCCGGGCAGCCTGATCATCACTCTGTCGCAGTCCGGCGAAACCGCCGACACTCTGGCGGCGCTGCGCCTGTCCAAAGAACTGGGTTATCTCGGTTCGCTGGCCGTTTGTAACGTTGCCGGCTCTTCGCTGGTGCGTGAATCCGATCTGGCGTTGATGACCAAAGCGGGCACGGAAATCGGCGTAGCCTCGACCAAAGCCTTCACCACGCAGCTCACCGTGCTGTTGATGCTGGTGGCGCGCCTGGGCCGTCTGAAAGGCATGGCGGAAAGCGTGGAGCACGAGATCGTGCATGGTCTGCAGGCGTTGCCGGCGCGTATCGAGCAGATGCTGTCGATGGATAAAGATATCGAAGCGCTGGCGGAAGGCTTCTCCGACAAGCACCATGCGCTGTTCCTCGGCCGTGGCGATCAGTATCCGATCGCCATGGAAGGGGCGCTGAAGCTGAAAGAGATCTCCTATATTCACGCCGAAGCTTATGCGGCGGGCGAGTTGAAACACGGCCCGCTGGCGCTGATCGACGCCGATATGCCGGTGATTGTGGTGGCGCCGAACAACGAACTGCTGGAAAAGCTGAAGTCCAACATTGAAGAAGTGCGCGCGCGCGGCGGCCAGCTGTACGTGTTCGCCGATCAGGACGCCGGCTTCGTCAGCAGCGAAGGCATGACCATCATTCCTCTGCCGCACGTCGAGGAAATCGTCGCGCCGATCTTCTACACCGTGCCGTTGCAGCTGCTGTCTTACCATGTGGCGCTGATCAAAGGCACCGACGTTGACCAGCCGCGCAACCTGGCGAAGTCTGTCACCGTAGAGTAATTTGCCGCAGGTAAACTGCAAAAGCCGGCCTTAGCGCCGGCTTTTTTCATGAGTGACCTTAAAGATGACAGCGCTGCCGTTTCGGTGATAAACGTTGTCATATTCAAGCGGATAGGCCGCGCCAAGCCGGTTTTTTATTGCTTGGGAAATGTGCTGTTTCACGGCTAACCTTCTGATTTAAATACAAACAAACACTCATTAAATGCACTGTAATATAACTGTCATATTGCGTACATTTTTCTGTCACCAAACTGTCCTATTTTCCCTCCTGCAGCAATACTTACTCTGATTAAAACGACTCGAAGTCGATTTTAAGTATCCCATTAGGAGGGATTATGAAACTGATGCGTACCACCGTCGCCAGTATTGTGGCAGCGACCTTCTCCCTGACCGCCGTGTCCGCGTTCGCTGCTGCCAGCCTGACCGGTGCAGGTGCGACATTCCCCGCTCCGGTTTACGCCAAGTGGGCAGATTCTTATCAGAAAGAAACCGGCAACAAAGTTAACTATCAGGGCATCGGCTCCTCTGGCGGCGTAAAGCAAATCGTGGCCAACACCGTTGACTTTGGCGCTTCCGACGCCCCGCTGTCTGACGACAAGCTGGCGGCCGACGGCCTGTTCCAGTTCCCGACCGTGATCGGCGGCGTGGTGCTGGCGGTGAATATCCCGGGCATCAAATCCGGCGAACTGACGCTGGACGGCAAAACCCTGGGCGATATCTACCTGGGCAACGTCAAAAAATGGAACGATCCGGCTATCACCAAGCTGAACCCAGGCGTGAAACTGCCTGACCAAAACATCGCCGTAGTGCGCCGCGCCGACGGTTCCGGCACTTCGTTCGTGTTCACCAGCTACCTGTCCAAAGCCAATGCGCAGTGGAAAGAAAAGATTGGCGCCGGTTCTACCGTTAACTGGCCGACCGGTCTGGGCGGTAAAGGCAACGACGGCATCGCCGCCTTCGTTCAGCGTCTGCCAGGCTCTATCGGCTACGTAGAATACGCTTACGCCAAGCAGAACAACCTGGCTTACACCAAGCTGGTGTCCGCTGACGGCAAACCGGTCAGCCCGACCGAAGAGAGCTTCAGCAACGCCGCCAAGGGTGCAGATTGGAGCAAAACCTTTGCTCAGGATCTGACTGACCAGAAAGGCGACAACGTGTGGCCAATCACCTCCACCACCTTCATCCTGGTGCACAAAGAGCAGAAAAACCCTGTTCAGGGCGCCGAAGTGCTGAAGTTCTTCGACTGGGCCTACAAAACCGGTGCAAAACAAGCTAACGAGCTGGATTACGCCACCCTGCCGGCAGAAGTGGTTGAGCAGGTGCGTGCGGCCTGGAAAACCAACGTAAAAGACAGTTCAGGTAAAGCGCTGTACTAACAACGCAGGGGCGCGGGTTCGCCGCGCCCCACACAGTTCTTCAGGCTCCGATCCCGGTTGGGGCTGCCAGGGTTCAAACAGAGAGTAATCTATGGCTGAGTACAAGCCGACCATCAAAGCACCGGGCAAAAACGGTGACATCATTTTCAGCGCGCTGGTGAGACTGGCTGCGCTGATTACCCTATTGTTGCTGGGCGGCATCATTGTTTCGCTGATCTTCGCCTCCTGGCCAAGCATGCAGAAATTCGGCTTTGCGTTCCTGTGGACCAAAGAGTGGGACGCGCCGGCGGAGCAGTTCGGCGCGCTGGTGCCGATCTACGGCACCGTGGTCACCTCGCTTATCGCGTTGATCATCGCCGTGCCGGTGAGCTTCGGCATCGCGCTGTTCCTGACCGAACTGGCGCCGAACTGGCTGAAGCGGCCGCTGGGCATCGCCATTGAGCTGCTGGCGGCCATTCCGAGCATCGTCTACGGCATGTGGGGACTGTTCGTGTTCGCCCCGCTGTTCGCCGAATACTTCCAGACGCCGGTGGGCGACGTGCTGTCGGGCATTCCAATCGTCGGCGAGCTGTTCTCCGGCCCGGCCTTCGGCATCGGCATCCTGGCCGCCGGGGTGATCCTGGCGATCATGATCATTCCTTACATCGCCGCAGTGATGCGCGACGTGTTCGAACAGACCCCGGTGATGATGAAAGAGTCGGCCTACGGCATCGGCTGCACCACCTGGGAAGTCATCTGGCGCATCGTGCTGCCGTTCACCAAAAACGGCGTCATCGGCGGGGTGATGCTGGGCCTGGGCCGTGCGCTGGGGGAGACCATGGCGGTGACCTTTATCATCGGCAACACTTATCAGCTCGACAGCGCTTCGCTGTACATGCCGGGCAACAGCATCACCTCGGCGCTGGCCAACGAATTCGCCGAAGCCGAGTCCGGCGTGCACACCGCCGCACTGATGGAGCTGGGCCTGATTCTGTTTGTTATCACCTTTATCGTGCTGGCGCTGTCGAAACTGATGATCATGCGTCTGGCCAAGAATGAGGGGCGTTAACATGGCGACGATGGATATGCAAAACGCAGTCGTTCTGGCGGAAAGCCGCCGCAAAATGCAGGCCTGGCGCCGGCAGAAAAATCGCCTCGCGCTGTTCCTGTCGATGGCGACCATGGCGTTCGGGCTGTTCTGGCTGATCTGGATCCTGATCGCTACCGTCACCAAAGGCTTCGACGGCATGTCGCTGGCGCTGTTCACCGAGATGACCCCGCCGCCGAATACCGCGGGCGGCGGCCTGGCCAACGCCATCGCCGGCAGCGGCCTGTTGATCCTGTGGGCGACCCTCTTCGGTACGCCGCTGGGCATCATGGCCGGCATCTACCTGGCGGAATACGGCCGTAAATCTTGGCTGGCGGAAGTGATCCGCTTTATCAACGACATCCTGCTGTCCGCACCGTCGATCGTGGTGGGCCTGTTCGTTTACACCATCGTGGTGGCGAAGATGGAACACTTCTCCGGTTGGGCCGGCATCGTGGCGCTGGCGTTGCTGCAGGTGCCGATCGTCATTCGCACCACCGAGAACATGCTGAAGCTGGTGCCGGATACGCTGCGCGAGGCCGCCTATGCCCTGGGCACGCCGAAATGGCGCATGATTTCCGCCATCACGCTGAAGGCGTCGGTGTCCGGCATCATCACCGGCGTGCTGCTGGCGATTGCGCGCATCGCGGGGGAAACCGCGCCGCTGCTGTTCACCTCGCTGTCGAACCAGTTCTGGAGCACCGACCTGATGCAGCCGATCGCCAACCTGCCGGTGACCATCTTCAAATTCGCCATGAGCCCGTTCGCCGAATGGCAACAGTTGGCCTGGGCCGGGGTGCTGTTGATCACCCTGTGCGTACTGTTACTGAATATCCTGGCGCGCGTAATTTTCGCCAAGAAAAAGCATTCGTAAAATTTTGAGCGCCGCTTTGGCGGCGCTGATGAAAAGAGAGAAGTCTTGATGAGTATGGTTACTGACGCTTCCAGCAGCAAAATTCAGGTACGCGATCTGAACTTCTACTACGGCAAATTCCATGCGCTGAAGAACATCACGCTGGATATCGCCAAGAACAAGGTCACCGCGTTTATCGGCCCATCCGGCTGCGGCAAATCCACCCTGCTGCGCACCTTTAACAAGATGTACCAGCTGTACCCGGAACAGCGTGCGGAAGGCGGCATTCTGCTGGACGGCCAGAACATCCTGACCGACAACTCGGATATCGCGTTGCTGCGCGCCAAGGTCGGCATGGTGTTCCAAAAGCCGACGCCGTTCCCGATGTCGATTTACGACAACATCGCTTTCGGCGTTCGCCTGTTTGAAAAGCTGTCGCGCGCCGATATGGACGAGCGCGTGCAGTGGGCGCTGACCAAGGCCGCGCTGTGGAACGAAACCAAGGACAAGCTGCACCAGAGCGGCTACAGCCTCTCCGGCGGCCAGCAGCAGCGTCTGTGCATCGCCCGCGGCATCGCCATTCGTCCGGAAGTGCTGTTGCTGGATGAGCCTTGCTCGGCGCTGGATCCGATCTCTACCGGCAAGATTGAAGAGCTGATCAGTGAACTGAAGGCCGATTACACCGTGGTGATCGTGACGCACAACATGCAGCAGGCGGCGCGCTGCTCCGACTCTACCGCATTTATGTATCTGGGCGAGCTGATCGAGTTCAGTGATACTGATAACCTGTTCACTGCGCCGCAGAAAAAGCAGACTGAAGACTACATCACTGGCCGTTATGGTTGATAGGAAGCATCATGGATAACCTGAATTTAAACAAACACATTTCCGGCCAGTTCAACGCAGAGCTCGAGCATATCCGCACCCAGGTGCTGACCATGGGCGGGCTGGTGGAGCAACAGCTGACCGACGCCATCACCGCGATGCACAATCAGGATGGCGAGTTGGCCAAGCGCGTAATTGAAGGCGACGCCAAGGTCAACATGATGGAAGTGGCGATCGACGAAGCGTGCGTGCGCATCATCGCCAAGCGCCAGCCGACCGCCAGCGATCTGCGCCTGGTGATGGCGATCATCAAAACCATTTCCGAGCTGGAGCGCATCGGCGACGTGGCGGACAAGATCTGCCGCACCGCGCTGGAAAAGTTCTCGCACCAGCATCAGCCGCTGCTGGTCAGTCTGGAGTCGCTGGGGCGCCACACCGTGCAGATGCTGCACGACGTGCTGGACGCGTTCGCGCGCATGGATCTGGACGAAGCGATCCGTATTTACCGCGAAGATAAAAAGGTCGACCAGGAATACGAAGGCATCGTGCGTCAGCTGATGACCTACATGATGGAAGACTCGCGCACCATTCCGAGCGTGCTGACCGCGCTGTTCTGCGCCCGCTCTATCGAGCGTATCGGCGACCGCTGTCAGAACATCTGCGAATTTATCTTCTATTTCGTCAAGGGGCAGGATTTCCGTCATTTGGGCGGCGATGCCCTGGAAAAGCTGCTCTCTCCGGGCGGTAAAGACGAAAAGGCCGACTAACTCTTTCCGGGTAATATCCTTCAAAGGCGCGGTTTCCCGCGCCTTTATTCCATCTTAAGCGCATAAAGATAAAAAGGTTATAAATATAGCTTTTTATATTATTTCCTGACCTATGTGGCGCTTGCTAGCTTATTCGCCAGCAGGACATCAACCACTTAGGAGCTTTCTATGAAACATCGCGCTTTGGCCTTAACGTTGTTAGCCAGTCTGACCGGCCTCGCCGCCGGCGCCGCGCACGCGGACAAACTTGACGATATCAAGCAAGCCGGCGTGGTGCGTATCGCGGTGTTCGACAGCAACCCGCCGTTCGGCTACATCGATCCGCAGAGCAAAAAGCTGGTGGGCTACGATGTGGACGTCGCCGACGCGATCGGCAAAGCGCTGGGGGTGAAAGTGGAGCTGCGCGCCACCAACCCGGCCAACCGCATTCCGCTGCTGGTGTCGAAGAAGGTTGACCTGATTGCCGCCAACTTCACCATTACCGACGAGCGCGCCAAGGAAGTGAACTTCAGCGTGCCGTATTTCGCCACCGGCCAGAAATTCATCGCCCGCAAAGGCGTATTGAAAACCCCGGAAGACATCAAGAAGCTGCGCATCGGCGCGGACAAGGGCACGGTGCAGGAAATCACCCTGCGCGAGCGTTTCCCGACGGCGAAAGTGATCTCTTACGATGATACCCCGCTGGCGTTCGTGGCGCTGCGCAACGGCAACGTGCAGGCGATCACTCAGGACGACGCCAAGCTGGTCGGCCTGCTCGGCAACCTGCCGGCGGCGCAGAAGGCGGAATTTGAAATTTCGCCGTTCAGCCTGACCAAAGAGTATCAGGGCGTGGGTATTCCCAAGGGCGAAGATCGCTTGACCGCCGCGGTGAATGAGACGCTGATCAAGCTGGAAAACGACGGCGAAGCGGTTAAGATTTACGATCGCTGGTTCGGGCCGGAAACCAAATCCGCCCAGCCGCGCGGCGATTTCAAAATCGCGCCTTTGGATCAGCAACCGAAAGCCTGATTTAACCGCTCGCGGTGAGATCGGTACGGAGGGGCGCAGCTTGCTGCGCCCCTGATGCATTCTGCAAGACAAGGATTGAACATGAACCTGGACTGGCTGCTGGCGCCGCAATACCTGAACTGGCTGTGGCACGGCTTTCTGCTGACGCTGTGGCTTTCCGCCTGCGCGGGCCTGGCGGCCACGCTGTTGGGCTTCGTGCTGGCGGCGATGCGCGACAGCAGCCTGCGGCCGTTGCGTTGGCTGGCGATGGGATACAGCTCGTTGTTTCGCAATACGCCGCTGCTGGTGCAGCTGTTCTTCTGGTACTTCGCCGCCGGGCAAATCCTGCCGTCCGCCGCCATGCAGTGGCTGAACAGCGCACATCAGGTCGGCCCGCTTGAGTGGCCGTCGTTCGAGTTTCTCGCCGGTTTCTTCGGCCTGACGCTGTACTCCACCGCCTTTATCGCCGAAGAGATCCGCTCCGGCATTCGCGGCGTCGCCGGCGGGCAGAAATATGCCGCTCAGGCGCTGGGGCTGACCGGCTGGCAGGCGATGCGCTACGTGGTGCTGCCGCAGGCGCTGAAAATCGCGCTGCCGCCGCTGCTGGGGCAATACATGAACGTGATCAAGAACTCGTCGCTGACCATGGCGATCGGCGTTGCCGAACTCTCTTACGCCTCGCGTCAGGTCGAAACCGAAACCCTGCGCACCTTCCAGGCGTTCGGCGTGGCGACGGTACTGTATATCGCCATCATCGCGCTGCTGGAAGGTTGGGGCATGTGGCGACAACAGCGTAAACCGCTGGGAGGACATTGAGATGGATTTCAGCGTGATTCACGACAACCTGGGTTACCTGCTGTGGGGCACCTGGCCGGATGGGCCGCTGGGCGGCGCGGCGCTGACGTTGGCGATCAGCCTGATGGCCGGGGTCGCCTCGGCGGTGCTCGGCACCTTACTCGGCGTGGCGCTGGCAATGTCGCGCGGCGTCGCCGCCGGGCTGCTGGCGGCGGTGTTGGGCTTTTTCCGCGCCATTCCGGTCATCATGCTGATCTTCTGGACCTATTTCCTGCTGCCGATGGTGTTTGGCGTCGAGATCCCGGAAATTACCACCGTGGTGTGTGCGCTGGCGCTGATCGCCTCGGCCTATCTGGCTCATGCGGTGAAGGCCGGCATCGCCGCGATCGGTCCCGGCCAGTGGCAGGCCGGGCTTTCTCTGGGGCTGACGCGCTGGCAGACGCTGCGCATGATCGTGCTGCCGCAGGCGCTGCGCATGATGGTGCCGTCGTTCATCAACCAGTGGATTTCTCTGATCAAAGACACCTCGTTGGCTTATATCGTCGGCGTTGGCGAATTGACCTTCCTGGCGACCCAGGTTAACAACCGCAGCATGGTCTATCCGATGGAAGTGTTCCTGTTTGTGGCGCTGGTCTATTTCGTATTCTGCCTGGCGCTCGATCTGCTGGCCAACGCGGTCAACCGCCGCTTCGGCGCGCAAACCCGCGCGCTGAAGCGGTCCTGGCGCTGGTGGCGCAACAAGCCGCCGTTGCCGGCCAGTTAATCGGCCGTCAGCCGCCAGCCGCGTTCGCGCCACAGCGCGGGCAATTGAGCCAGGTCGTCAAACGTGGTCACCAGCGGGTGATCGATCGGCGGATTATGCGGATCGGCGCAGAAGTAAAAGACCGGAATGCCGGCATTGATGCCGGCCTGCGCGCCGGCGGGCGAATCGTCCACCAGGATGCAGCGCGTCACCGGCACCCGCATCTGTTCGGCGGCGTGAAACACGATCGCCGGATCCGGCTTCCAGCGCTGAATGTCATAGCCGCTGAACAACCGGTCATCAAAATAAGGCAGCATGCCGGTCAGGCCGAGCGAGTGCTGCATCTTGCTGACCGGCCCGTTGGAGACGGTGCAGACAGGCACTGTCACCTGCGCCAGCAGCTCGCGGGCGCCGGCAATCTGTTGCAGCTCGCTGTCGAACAGCCGCGCCACTTCCTGCCGATACAGCGGCTCCAGCGTCTCTTTTTCCAGGTCAGTGCCCTGCTCGGCATTGACCCGATCGATAATCTCGTACAGCTTCACCCCTTTGTATTTCTTGAATACCTCTTCCAGCGACAGATGAATGCCGTAGTGGGCGAACATATGGACATAGGCTTTGCTGCACAGCACTTCGCTGTCCACCAGCGTGCCGTCGCAGTCGAACAAAATGCAGTCAATCTGATTCATGCGGGACAGGTTCCTTCGGGTTAACGCCGCTGAGGCGACTCAGCGATCACTTGATCAGGTTACGCGCCTTGAGATCGTGCAAAATCAGCGCGGCGACGTGTGAGCACTGCGGCAGATCGCGGCTGTCGCACCACTTCAGCTCAGCGATTTCGGCGGCGGGCTGCAACTGCCCGGTAAAGTCGGCCTGGTAGCAGCGAATGCGCACTTGGGTACCGTCCTGCTTGCCGTCCGCCGGGCCGGTGAACTCGCCGTAAAACGCGATGGATTGCGACAGCAGCGCAACGGTCAGCTCTTCGTCGATTTCGCGGCACAGCGCCTGTTCGTCGGTTTCGCCCGCTTCGCGCTTTCCGCCCGGCATATAAAACAGCGTCTTGTTGTGCGAGCGCACCAGCGCCACTTTGTCATCTTTCAGCGCGATCAACGCCAGCTTATCGATAAAGGTCGAAGACATGCGGATTCCTGTTTTAACGGATAGGGATAGAGGGGCGATAGGCTATTTTATCGGCCGTGCCGGCAAACGGCAACGCAGCGGGCGGCAAGGGGGATGAATGCCTGTAAATACAAGCCGTTGACGCGTTTAGCCGTAAAGACGGCGAAAAAAACCTGTGACCGGCGTCAAAAGCCCCACTTTTTGTTATAGGATAGCCGGCGACTGTCCATTCCCATTTTCGGAATTCTGATAATGACCAAACCAGTATCTGGCCTTGACGCTGAGCAAGGCTTGCTTGGGCGCGTGTTTAAACTCAAGCAACATGGCACGACGGCGCGTACGGAAACGATTGCCGGTATCACCACCTTCCTCACCATGGTGTATATCGTGTTCGTTAACCCGCAAATTTTGGGCGCAGCGGGCATGGATACCCAGGCAGTATTTGTCACCACCTGTTTGATCGCCGCCTTCGGCAGCATCTTTATGGGCCTGCTGGCGAACCTGCCGGTGGCGCTGGCGCCGGCGATGGGCCTGAACGCCTTCTTCGCCTTCGTGGTGGTCGGGGCGATGGGCATTTCCTGGCAGGTGGGCATGGGCGCCATCTTCTGGGGCGCGGTCGGCCTGCTGTTGCTGACCATTTTCCGCATCCGTTACTGGATGATCGCCAACATTCCGGTCAGCCTGCGCGTCGGCATCACCAGCGGCATCGGGCTGTTCATCGGCATGATGGGGCTGAAAAACGCCGGCATCGTGGTGGCCAACCCGGACACGCTGGTGACCATCGGCAGCCTGACCTCGCACAACGTGCTGCTGGGGGCGCTCGGCTTCTTCATCATCGCCGTGCTCTCTTCGCGCAACTTCCACGCGGCGGTGCTGGTGTCGATCGTGGTCACCACCCTGATCGGCTGGATGCTGGGCGACGTGAAATACGGCGGCCTGTTCTCCCTGCCGCCGAGCATCACCTCGGTGGTGGGCCAGGTCGACGTGGCCGGCGCGCTGAACATCGGGCTGGCCGGGGTCATCTTCTCGTTTATGCTGGTGAACCTGTTCGACTCTTCCGGCACCCTGATCGGCGTCACCGATAAAGCCGGCCTGACCGACAACCAGGGCAAGTTCCCGCGCATGAAGCAGGCGCTGTACGTTGACAGCATCAGCTCAGTGGCTGGTTCGCTGGCGGGCACCTCTTCCGTGACCGCTTACATCGAAAGCTCGTCCGGCGTCGCCGTCGGCGGCCGCACCGGTCTGACGGCGGTGGTCACCGGCCTGCTGTTCCTGCTGGTGATCTTCCTGTCGCCGTTGGCGGGCATGGTGCCGGCTTACGCCGCCGCCGGCGCGCTGATCTATGTCGGCGTGCTGATGACCTCCAGCCTGGCGCGGGTGAAGTGGGACGATCTGACCGAAGCGGTACCGGCGTTTGTCACCGCGGTGATGATGCCGTTCAGTTTCTCGATCACCGAAGGCATCGCGCTCGGCTTTATTTCCTACTGCGTGATGAAGCTCGGCACCGGCCGCTGGCGTGAAATCAGCCCGTGCGTGGTGGTCGTGGCGCTGCTGTTCGTGCTGAAGATCGTCTTCGTCGACGGCCATTGACAGCCAAAGGGCCGACGCCCGTCGGCCCTGAAACCCTAGACGCCCGGCGTCGCATCCGGCGCCCGATCCAGCACCCACTGCAACGGCCGCCTGAAGCGCGCCTGCCAACTGCCGGCGGCATCCTCTCCTTGGGCGAAGTGCAGCGTTTGCACCTGATTATCCTCCCCGAACAGATTGGCGAAGTGCAATGCCAGCGCCTGTTCGCTGAAATTCTGCCGATCGTAATACGCCATCACGATTTTCTTTTGCGCCGCCAGCGACTGCTGGGCCGGCTTGATCTCGCCGTTGGGGGCGATCAAGAGCGCGCCGGCATAAAACTGCGGGTACTTGGCGATCAGGTTGGCGGCGTGCAACGCGCCCTGGCCGCGGGCGCTGAGGTAAATCCGCCGGGGATCCAGCTTTAGCTGCGGAGCCAGCTGTTGCAGCGTACGCTGAATGGCGGTTTGGGTGCTCTCGTCGCTGTAATTCGACCAGCGGAAGCTGTTTTCCGACAGCATCTGCGTGCCGTTGAGCTCGATGTAGGCCACGCCCATTTCGCCGAACAGCAGCCGCTCCTCGGGGCTGATGGCGGCGGCTTTGCCGTAGGTATGCAGGAAGATCACCGTTGGCCACCCTTCGGGTGGCGTTTCGCCGTCCGGTATCGCGTAGCTGGCCTTGCCTTCATAGCGGCGAGCGTGCTGCAGATAGCGCGCTTTGGTGGCGGCCAGGATAGATTGGTAGGTGGCGGAGTGTTGGATGCTGTTGAAGGCGTCGTCCTCCAGCAGGTTGTAGTAGTACCACAGGCCGCGGTCGGCGCTCAGCTGCAGGTAGCGCTCCGCCAGCTCGGTTTGCCCTTTCTCCGCCGACGACACCGCCAGCTGGTAGGGCGCCCAGACATTGCGGCCGTCTTCGCGCATCAGCGTCAGGTACAGCGACATGGCGCCCAGTTTTTTATCTTCCTGGTTTTGCGCGGATCGCGACAGCTGGGCGTTGAGCGCGCTGTGCGCAGGCAGCTCCAGCGGTTCTTCACCGGCGGGATAACGCATGTCTGCGGCGAAAGCGGGACTGGTGATGGAAACGAAAAATAACGCTAAAATGAAAAAATACATGATGCTATGGCTTTAATTTCAATAAATTGACGGACGTCATGTCCTGTTGCGGCGCCCCGCGGGCGCCGCGAGACCTTCACTCCACGCGGCGAATAAAATCGCTGAACGCGGACAGCTGGCCGGTCAGGAAATCCAGCGTTCCCTGATCGCTCAGTTCACCGGCCTGTTCATCGACCTTGCTTTGGATCACGCCGCCCATAAACTCAGGCTTGTTCATTACCATCGCATCGAGGAACACCAGGATCTGACGCAGATGGTATTGGCAGCGCGCGCCGCCGATCGGCCCCATTGAGCTGGTTTGAATGGCCACCGGCTTGCCGGCCAGCGGCTGATTCGGTACGCGAGACAGCCAATCGATGGCGTTTTTCAACCCGCCGGGCACGGAATAGTTGTATTCGGGGGTGACGATGATCACGCCGTCGGCCTGGCGGATCTGCTCTGCTATCGCTTCGACTGCGGCAGGAAAGCCTTCACCCTGTTGCATGTCGGCGTCGTACAGCGGGATATCGCGGATGGAGGGCAGCGCTTCAATGGTGACGCCCTGCGGAGCCAGGCCAGGCAGGGCGCGGGCCACCATGGCGTTGTAGGAGCCTTTGCGCAGGCTGCCGAGTAGAGTGACGATTTTTAAGGCTTGGTCTGACATGGTGATTCTCCCTTTCGAATGAGCAGATTCAGCGTACAACATGGGCGAATAGTAGGCTAAAGCGCGGGTCGAGAATAGGCGATTGCTCAACATTTAGCTGTCTTTACAATTTAATCCAGTAACTCGTGCGGTAAAGATCGCGTTATCCGCTTTGCGCCGCGTCAACCTGGCGTCTTCAGGCCCGTCAGTTTAACGAAGCGTGAGGATGCCGCCGGGCTGCGCGGCGAGATTTCCCCGTCTTTGTGCAGGCCGCCGCGCTCTTCGTAGCGCCAGCACAGCAGGCGATCCAGCTCGGGGCTGCCGGCGCAGGCCCAGCTCAGATATTCGTCGGCGTCGCTCATCACCTGAACGTCCGGCGTGGCGCTGGAGCGCAGGTGACCGGAGAAGGGATGCAGACGTAGCGTGGATTGGCCGCTGTTGCCGAGACCGGAAATTTTCAGCACGCTTTGCCGAATGCTCCACAGCTGAGTCTCCGCCTCCAGCCGATCGTCCTGCGCGCCGATCCAGGCACTTTCCGCCGGCGTCTGATGCGCGTTCTGCAGCGCGCTTTGCCGGCTGCCGCGCGCCCGCATCACTTCGATATCCAGTCCGACTTTGCCCTCGTCGCTAAGCAGCACGCCCACGGTGTTGCTGGCATAGGCGAGGCTAAAATCGGGCAACTGATGATCGGCGAAGCAGGGGCGGCCGGTCGGCGTGGTGGCGATGGGGGGCAGCGTCGGCAGGCCGTACAGGTAGAACATCATTTCGGCGAGCAGAATGCGCCCTTGCAGGTAACGCGTGCGGCGCTTAACGGAAAAGGTGCGGGTGGCGGCTATCACTTCGTCGGAGAGTCTCTGGGTATCCAGGACAGCGGAGGCCGGGGTCCATCGGGCAAAATGACACGCCATTGTTCACTCCATGACAGAGGGTCGCTAAGAACGCAGGGGTGTTAGATTAAGACTAAGTTGAGGATTTATCATCAAAAAACACTATGCGGATTATCCGATTTGTTGGCTTTTGCGCTGTGCAGGAGGGCATGGGGGCATGCAAGGCGAAGGTTATTCAGACCTCAAATCGCGTTGCGTAACGGGGTCGTGCATAAAATTAATCAGTTCCGAAGCCAGCCGCTTTCGAATCGACGGCGTCCAATGAACCCATAAAATATCGCCTGATAAGAAAAAGTTGGCGGAGAGAGCAGGATTCGAACCTACGACACGATGACTCGTGTGGATTTAAGAAACGGTTAGTTTCTTAAATCTGGCTTAAACCACTCGCCCACCTCTCCGCGTTCGTTTGTTGGAAACATAAAACCACATAATTAAAATGGTTAAAATAACCTGAACTTGAAAATGTGAGCAAACCCACAAAAACCCTATTTATTGTGTGTGTTTATTAATTATCAGAGTCAGGTCACTAAATTTACATTAGCTATTGTTATAAAAAGTTGGCGTCATTGGCTACGAATAGGGAAGAAGGGTATGCCAGATCTCGAATTAATGCCGCTGCAAAGCGCCGATTTTTATAAGACAGCTGAACGTGTTGTTTTTAAAGAATATAAATGTAACTGCAAAAAAGGTTGGAAGGGTGAAGATCGCTTTATCGTCTACAAAGCCGATCAGAATAGGATCGCTGAGGTTATCAACAATGAGGTTTCAAATAACAACGTTGAAGACCTCATCGCGCTGGCATCGTCTTTTTTGACGGATAAGGTGGTGATTTCCGGCGGGCATACCGTGGTTAATTTGGACGATCGTTTTTCTGTCAGCAGTGAAGTGGAAAGGTCTGCGCGCTTCTGCATTGACTACATTGCCGAATCCATCAGACGGCTCAGTGTTCAGCCTGACTTCTTGATGGAAATAAATGATTTCTATATGGAAAAAAGCGATGGCAGCGAGATAGACGGCGCTAACGAATTCAGGAAGATGGCGACATCGCCGTACATTATTCCGGAAAAAATAAACGACTACATTCTGGCGTCGAATCAACGTCATGGCATTGATATCAATGCATTTTATGTCAGTGAAAAAAACATGGCGGATCGCTTTAAACGCCACATTAAAAACCGTATGGATAAAGAGGCGTATTTTCAGCGCCAAGACGGAAATGTGAAGATGACGGTGGGTGAACACACGTTCGATATCATCAAGGAAAATAAACCGACCTGCGCGGCGGGAAATGCTGCGACGTTCAGGGCTATTCGGTATCGCATTTCCCCCAATAAAATCTTTGATAATTACACGTCGCATATTGGCGTTTTTCCGCTGTGTTCACGCGTCAACGTGCTTAACGGCTATCGTGCGGCCGCGACTTTTTACGATAACTTCGCTTTGCCTTCTTTACTGGTCTTCTTCGGCAAATCCTGTTTCGAATGACATTTTTGTGCCAGCTGGCTATGCGTCACGCATAGCCATGATGGTCGAGCATCATCATGAAAATCTCACACCTGTATTGGCCTGTCACTTTCTTCTCCACGGCATTTGGCGCCGGGATTTTCTTTTTGCCACAGGCGGTGGGGCCGGGCGTGCTGGGGATGAAAGTGTTCATGCTGTTTATCGTTATCGCCATGTCGGTATCGATGATGGCGCACTATCTTTTTTTCAAATTCATCATTTCGCACCCGGAGAAAGATTTCCTGGCGGCATCATCGACATTTATCGGCGAGCGGGCAGCGGCAATCGTCTGTGTGCTGTTTATTTTGTCGATGATTATTATCGTGCTGATAAATTTCATCACCTTAGTCAACGTCGTCGCGTCTTTTTTCCACAACGGATTCTGGGTCAGGGGCGGCATTTCGCTGTTGCTGAGTGCCGCGCTGTCGGCGGCATGGTTGGCGTTTAGTCAGCGAATCGAGCACCTGATTTCCAGAATGGCACTGGTTTCTATCGTACTGGTGGCGATCCTGGCGGTGTTTTTCCTGTTACAACCTGCGGGGGGGCAGCAGGCGGTGCAGGCGCCGCCTGGCATTTCATTGCAGACGTGGCTGCTGCTGCCGATTTTTCTTTTTACATTTAACTTTACCCCGTGCATCCAACGCTTTGCGAAAAGCGCCTTACGACCGCAGGCGCGCAGTATTCTGTTTGGCAAGGTACTGATCATGGCGTTTATCGTCATGATCGTTATCGCCATCAGCCGCTTGCTGACGCTGGATGACATCTCAATCATTAACAGCCGCAATGTGGATGCGCTGTTTTATACCGCCGGTTTGACCGGCAACGCCACGGCGTGGTTAGGCGCTGCCCTGTTGCTGTGTTTACTGACCGGCGGCGCCTATATCGGCACGTTGACCGGCGTGATCGATGGCATTACGTCCTTCGGCGTGGCGGGCAAAAAGAGAATCATCGCAGGGAATATCGTTGTCTGTACGTTTATTGGCGCGATCAACCCGAGCATTATCAAGATCATCTCGGGCTGGTCGATACCCGTTATCGTGATGACCGTCTTTTTCATCCCATCACTGTATTTTTTGCTACGGGGCGGCGGCAGGCAAAAGGGGATCGGCGTCGTCGTGCTGGGCTGCGGGATCGCGGTAATCGCAACGTTGTTGGTGTAAAGCGGCACGCTTAATCCAGAACCAGCCTATCGCCGGTGGCCGGCGCGATCCCTTCCGGCAGCCATAGCCGGCCCCAGGCGCCGGTACAGTGGCAGCCCATAATCTTTTCCGGCTGATGCTGGCGCAAAAAACGGCGGACGCGCCAGAGCGTGCGCGGGGAAGCGCAGCGTAGATGAAAACCGCCGATCAAGGCGTGGATCCGATCGATCCCGGTGATTTGCTGGCAATGGCGCACGATATTCACGATCCCGCGGTGCCCACAGCCGGTCACGATCACCAGACCGCGATCCGATTTGTAAATCAGCACCCCTTCGTCAATAACGTAATCTACCGCTGCGTTCTCCCCGGCGATCACCCCGTAGGCGCGGGGTGCGGGCACCGCGATTTCGCCTGACCACATAAAGCGATCGCCGATCGCCAGCGGTTCGCGGCTGTATTGCATGCGGTGGCGCGAGTAGTCGATATCCAAAGAGAGCTTTTTGATTTTCCGAGTGTGGCCCAGCACCTTCAGCGCCGCATAGCGCTCATCGCCGACCTGCGGGTGGCAGATGATACGGCTGTTGTCTGGCAGCCAGGCGACGCCGCCGCAGTGGTCATAGTGGCCGTGGGAGAGCACCGTCGCGGTGATACGGGAGAGATCGACACCCATCAGCGCCGCATTGCGCAGAAAGCTGTCGTCGGGGCCGGTATCGAACAGTATGGACGTCGTATCATCCTCAATCAGCAGGCTTAACCCGGCCTTGGCCTGCAATAGCGGGTTGGCGCCGGCGGCGCGGCGGTTTTCCAGCAGTACCCTGAGGGTCAATGCCATGTTGACTCGTTCCTGAGAGAGATTCCTGACTGGCCAGTATAGCGCGGGACGCTGCGGCGGCTCTGTGAGCCGGCGCGCAGAGCGAGAGCGGAAAAGAAAAACGGCCGGAACAAGGGCTTGTCCCGGCCGTGAAGGTGTCTGGCGGTGTTACTTGCCGATACAGAAGCTGGAGAAAATGCGGCCCAGCAGGTCGTCGGAGGTGAATTCACCGGTGATTTCACTCAAGGCCAGCTGCGCCTGGCGCAGTTCTTCGGCCAACAGCTCCCCCGCGTAAGCGCTCACTAACTGTTCTTTGCCCTGCACCAGGTGCTGCGCCGCCAGTTCCAGCGCCTGCAGGTGGCGGCGGCGCGCCAGGAAGCCGCCTTCCATGTTGCTGGTGAAGCCCATGCTCTGTTTAAGATGATCGCGCAGCACATCGACGCCTTCGCCGGTGCGGGCCGACAGGCGAATAAGTGAGTGGTTATTCACTTCCGTCAGACCCAGCGTTTCACCGGTGATGTCGGCCTTATTGCGCACCACGGTGATCGGCAACGTGCCTGGCAGGCGCGCCATAAACTCCGGCCAGATCTCCGCCGGCTCGGTGGCGGCGGTGGTGGTGCCGTCAACCATAAACAGCACCCTGTCGGCCTGTTCGATTTCGTTCCATGCACGTTCGATGCCGATGCGCTCCACTTCGTCGCTGGCGTCGCGCAGGCCGGCGGTGTCGATGATGTGCAGCGGCATGCCGTCGATATGGATATGTTCGCGCAAGACGTCGCGGGTGGTGCCGGCGATATCGGTGACGATCGCCGCCTCGCGCCCGGCCAACGCATTGAGCAGGCTCGATTTGCCGGCGTTGGGGCGCCCGGCGATCACCACCTTCATCCCTTCACGCAGCAGGCTGCCCTGGCGCGCTTCGCCGCGCACGCTGTCCAGATCCGCCATGACGTCGTTGAGCTGCGCCTCGATTTTACCGTCGGACAGGAAGTCAATTTCCTCGTCCGGGAAGTCGATCGCCGCTTCCACGTAGATTCGCAGGTGAGTGAGCGCTTCCACGAGCTGGTGGATGCGGGTGGAGAACGCGCCTTGCAGCGAGTTCATCGCCGAACGCGCCGCCTGCTCGGAGCTGGCGTCGATCAGATCGGCAATCGCTTCGGCCTGCGCCAGATCGAGTTTGTCGTTGAGAAACGCGCGCTCGGAGAACTCGCCCGGCCGCGCGATGCGCACGTCGGGCAGCGCCAGCACGCGCTTGAGCAGCAGATCGAGGATCACCGGCCCGCCGTGGCCCTGCAGTTCCAGCACGTCTTCGCCGGTAAAGGAGTTCGGCCCCGGGAACCACAGCGCGATGCCCTGATCGAGGGTGGCGCCCGTGGCGTCGCGGAACGGCAGATAGTCAGCGTAGCGCGGCTTCGGCAGCTTGCCGAGCAACGCCTGGGCGACGTCTTTGGCCTTGCTTCCTGAAATGCGCAGAATGCCGACGCCGCCGCGTCCCGGCGGGGTGGCTTGGGCTACGATGGTATCGGTGGTGCTCATAACGGTTCTCTCTGACGATTAAGATGCAAAAAGGCGGTCTAATGACCGCCTTTGGTGTTACTGCAAGGGTCGGCGCGCCGAACCCCTACACTACGCTTAGCTTTTTTTCTTGTCGCGGCTGTGCAGACCGCGTTTTTCCAGACCACGGTAAATCAGCTGCTGCTGCAGGATGGTCACCAGGTTGCTGACGATGTAGTACAGCACCAGACCGGACGGGAACCACAGGAAGAACACTGTGAAGATCACCGGCATGAAGGTCATGATTTTCTGCTGCATCGGATCAGTCACGGTGGTCGGCGACATCTTCTGAATGAAGAACATCGTCACGCCCATCAGGATTGGCAGGATGTAGTACGGGTCTTGCGCCGACAGGTCATGGATCCACAGGGCGAACGGCGCGTGGCGCAGCTCGACCGAACCCATCAGCATGTAGTACAGCGCCAGGAAGATCGGCATCTGAATGATCAGCGGCAGGCAGCCGCCGAGCGGGTTCACTTTCTCCGCCTTGTACAGCGCCATCATCTCTTGGCTCATGCGCTGTTTGTCATCACCGATGCGCTCGCGCATCGCCTGCAGCTTCGGCTGCAGCATGCGCATTTTCGCCATCGAGGTGTACTGCGCCTTGGTCAGCGGGTACATGATGCCGCGCACGATGAAGGTGATGATGATGATGGAGAAGCCCCAGTTGCCGATAAAGCCGTGGATGAACTTCAGCAGTTTGAACAGCGGCTGGGAGATGAACCACAGCCAACCGTAATCCACGGTCAGATCCAGGTGCGGCGCCAACTGGGCCATCTGGTCCTGCAGCTCCGGGCCGACCCACAGGGTCGCGTTCAGCTGCTGCTGAGCGCCCGGCTGCACCACGACCGGCGTAGATTTGAAGCCGATGGTGGACAGGTTGTCGCCCGGTTTGGCGGTGTAGAAGGTGTTGTCACCTTTGGTCGCCGGCACCCACGCGGTGGCGAAGTACTGCTGCAGCATGGCGACCCAACCGTCTTTGGTGGTGACGCTCAGGTTTTCATCTTTGTCGAACGCGTATTTCTGGTACTTGTCCTCGCTGGACGAGTACGCCGCGCCGCGGAAGGTGTGCAGCGCAAAGTTGCTGCTGCCGGTGTCACGGTGCTTAGGCAATTCGGTGGTCTGCTTCAGCTGGCCGAACAGGGTCAGCTCCAGCGGCGTCGCGCCTTTGTTGTCGATGCTGTAATCCACGCCGACCGCATAGTGGTTGCGTTTAAGCACGAAGGTTTTGGTGTAGACCGCGCCGTCTTTATCGGTGTAGGTCAGCGGGATGCGCAGCTCGTCCTGGCCTTCTGGCAGGGTGTAGCTGTCCTGCGCCGCCTGATACAGCGGGCGTTCGCCGTTGGCCGGGTTGTCCGGGCCGTTTTTACCGGTCAGGCCGCTTTGCGCCTGATAGACGAACGACGGGGTGGTTTCCAGCAGTTGGAACGGAGTCGATGAACCCAGAGTATCCGGGTAGGCCAACAGTTTAGCCTGCTCGATATCGCCACCACGGGTGTTGATGGTCAGTGACAGCACGTCGGTGTTCACGGTAATCAGCTTACCCTGACCACTGGCTGGCACGGCCTGGCTGGCGGCATCACCGGCTACTGCGTTCGAAGTCTGTTGCGTGGTCTGTGCGGCCGGCTGCGGAGCGTTGTCCGTTTGCCATGCCTGCCAGATCATGAAAGACACGAACAGCAGAGCGATGAGAAGAAGATTGCGTTGCGAATCCATCGTTAGTGTTCTCTGTTATCGTCGGTTTTTGGCGGCACCGGATCATCGCCACCTGGGTTCAAAGGGTGGCATTTTAATACGCGTTTCAATGCTAACCAACTGCCTTTTATCATGCCAAACCTGCTTAATGCCTCAATTGCGTAATGAGAGCATGTCGGCTGGAAGCGACAACGAGGCCCTAGCAGCGGGCTGATGACGAGCTGATAGGCCCGCACCAGCCCGATCAGGATGCGGGAGCCTGGCGACAGTGGCGACGCCATAATTTATCCAAAGCTTCCGTCAGCGCGCGGTTATCCAAATCCGCTATCCCCTTTTTGGCCACCACGACAAAATCCATCGCCGGTAATTCGTGCTGGCGCAGGCGGAAGCTCTCGCGGGTTAGGCGTTTGATCCGATTACGCTCGTGCGCGCGTTTGACGTGTTTTTTGGCGACGGTAAGACCGATGCGGGGATGCCCCAGCTGGTTCAGGCGGCCGAGGATGGTGATTTGCGGCGTGCCAGCCCGTTGTGGCTGCTGGAAGACGAAAGTGAAATGAGTGGGAGTTAACAAACGTAACTCCCTGGGAAAAGCGAGCTTAACCACTCAGCGGGTTAGCTTTATTACTTAGAAACAGTCAGACGAGCACGGCCTTTCGCACGACGGCGGGCCAGAACTTGACGACCATTTTTGGTGGCCATACGAGCACGGAAACCGTGGCTACGGTTGCGCTTCAATACGGACGGTTGGAAAGTGCGTTTCATAGCGATTTCTACCTAAACTTAAAATAATTACTGATCAGTAAACGCGTTTGGCTACTCGGCGTGAAGATGACCGACGCCTCAATCGCAATACATAAAGAAGCGGGATTGTAATAATTGTACAGTCCTGAGTCAATTCGCATCGCGCCAGCCTACCTGGTTGTCTGCCAATAACGGAACAAAATCCGGTCTTGGCCCGTGGTCACCGCAGAATCCTGTCTGGCTAATGACGCACCATAAGGAACCAGGTATCACACGTAGGGCGAAGATTATACGGACTCGGGGTGAAATCGCAAGGATCCCCGTGAGATCCTTTGCGCGCGATCGCAGGATCCGGCGTGGATAACAGGGTATAACCGGTTGACAATGTAAAAAACGCGGCGCAGCGGCCGGGATCTGCGCGGTCATTCGGCGCTGGCGGTGAAAAGATCGCCGCCGGCCGCGGCCTGTGGATAAAATGGATCTAATCTGTGAGGAAGGGGAGGATCTCTTGCTCGGATTGCGCTATGATCCGTCATTCCGATCGCGATCCCTCATGCCGGGATCGTGAGGGACACAAACCGTGAAAGGCGGTTCGCATCCCCCACAGGCAAACAGCCGATGCCGGGTATGTGTCAAAAATCATGAGTTATAAAAAAGTTGCCCGTTTCTTTTCTTTATTGATCTTGTTCGAGTGGAGTCCGCCGTGTCACTTTCGCTTTGGCAGCAGTGTCTTGCCCGATTGCAGGATGAGTTACCTGCCACAGAATTTAGTATGTGGATTCGCCCATTGCAGGCGGAACTGAGTGACAACACCCTGGCGCTGTACGCGCCTAACCGTTTTGTGCTGGATTGGGTTCGCGATAAGTACTTAAACAACATCAATGGTCTGCTGAATGATTTCTGCGGCACGGACGCGCCTTTGCTGCGTTTTGAAGTCGGCAGCAAGCCGATCACGCAGGTGATCAGCCAGACCGTGACCGCCAGCGTCAGCAGCGCCCCTGCGGCTCCGGCGGCGCGCACGGCCGCGCCTTCGCGCCCGAGCTGGGACAACGCGGCGGCGCAACCCGAGCTCTCTTATCGCTCCAACGTCAACCCCAAACACACCTTCGACAACTTCGTCGAGGGTAAGTCCAACCAGCTGGCGCGCGCGGCGGCTCGCCAGGTGGCGGACAATCCGGGCGGCGCCTACAACCCTTTGTTCCTGTATGGCGGCACCGGCCTGGGTAAAACTCACCTGCTGCACGCGGTCGGCAACGGCATCATGGCGCGCAAGGCCAACGCCAAAGTGGTCTACATGCACTCGGAACGCTTTGTGCAGGACATGGTCAAAGCGTTGCAGAACAATGCCATCGAAGAGTTTAAGCGCTACTACCGTTCGGTCGACGCGTTGCTGATCGATGACATCCAATTCTTTGCCAACAAGGAGCGTTCGCAGGAAGAGTTCTTCCATACCTTTAACGCCCTGTTGGAAGGCAATCAGCAGATCATCCTGACTTCGGATCGCTACCCTAAAGAGATCAACGGGGTGGAAGATCGTCTGAAGTCCCGCTTCGGCTGGGGGCTGACGGTGGCGATCGAGCCGCCGGAGCTGGAAACCCGCGTGGCGATCCTGATGAAAAAGGCCGACGAAAACGACATTCGCCTGCCGGGCGAAGTGGCGTTCTTCATCGCCAAGCGCCTGCGTTCCAACGTGCGTGAGCTCGAAGGGGCGCTGAACCGCGTGATCGCCAACGCCAACTTTACCGGCCGGGCCATCACCATCGATTTCGTGCGCGAAGCGCTGCGCGATCTGCTGGCGCTGCAGGAAAAGCTGGTCACCATCGACAATATCCAAAAGACGGTGGCGGAGTATTACAAGATTAAAGTCGCGGATTTGCTGTCCAAGCGGCGTTCGCGATCCGTTGCCCGCCCGCGCCAGATGGCGATGGCGCTGGCGAAGGAACTCACCAACCACAGCCTGCCGGAAATCGGCGATGCGTTTGGTGGCCGCGACCATACCACGGTGTTGCACGCCTGCCGGAAGATCGAGCAGTTGCGTGAGGAAAGTCACGACATCAAAGAAGATTTCTCCAATTTAATCAGAACATTATCTTCATAGCGCTATGAAATTTATCGTTGAACGTGAGCATCTGCTAAAACCGCTGCAACAGGTGAGCAGCCCGCTGGGCGGCCGCCCGACCTTGCCGATCCTGGGCAACCTGCTGCTGCAGGTGACGGAAGGCTCCCTGCTGCTGACCGGCACCGATCTGGAGATGGAGATGGTGGCGCGCGTCGCCCTGTCCCAGCCGCACGAGCCGGGCGCGACCACCGTGCCCGCGCGCAAATTCTTTGATATCTGCCGTGGCCTGCCAGAAGGGGCGGAGATTGCCGTCACGCTGGAGAGCGAGCGCATGCTGGTGCGGTCTGGCCGCAGCCGCTTCTCGCTGTCCACGCTGCCCGCGGCGGACTTCCCGAACCTGGACGACTGGCAGAGCGAGGTGGAATTCACCTTGCCGCAGGCGACGCTGAAGCGCCTGATCGAAGCCACCCAGTTCTCGATGGCCCACCAGGACGTGCGTTACTACCTGAACGGCATGCTGTTTGAAACCGAAGGCGAAGAGCTGCGCACCGTCGCGACCGACGGCCACCGCCTGGCGGTGTGCTCGATGCCGATCGGCCAGCAGCTGCCGTCGCATTCGGTGATCGTGCCGCGTAAAGGGGTGATGGAGCTGGTGCGCTTGCTGGACGGCGGCGATTCGTTGTTGCAGCTGCAGATCGGCAGCAACAACATTCGCGCCCACGTCGGCGATTTCATCTTCACGTCCAAGCTGGTTGACGGCCGTTTCCCGGACTATCGCCGCGTCTTGCCGAAGAACCCGGACAAAACGCTGGAAGCCGGCTGCGATCTGCTCAAGCAGGCGTTCGCCCGCGCGGCCATTCTCTCGAACGAGAAATTCCGCGGCGTGCGGCTGTACGTCAGCCAGAACCAGCTGAAGATCACCGCCAACAACCCGGAGCAGGAAGAGGCGGAAGAGATCCTCGACGTCAGCTACGACGGCGCGGAGATGGAGATCGGCTTCAACGTCAGCTACGTGCTGGACGTGTTGAACGCGCTCAAGTGTGAAGACGTGCGCCTGCTGTTGACCGACTCGGTCTCCAGCGTGCAGATCGAAGACGGCGCCAGCCAGGCGGCGGCCTACGTTGTCATGCCAATGCGGTTGTAGTCTCGTTACCTTGAATTACAGCACCGTCATCGGTAAAGAGATTGCATGGCTCTGACGCGTTTATTGATTAAAGATTTCCGCAATATCGAGGCGGCGGATTTGGCGCTGGCGCCGGGATTCAACTTCCTGGTCGGCGCTAACGGCAGCGGCAAGACCAGCGTGCTGGAGGCGGTGTATACGCTCGGCCATGGCCGAGCCTTTCGCAGTCTGCAGGCCGGTCGGGTGATCCGCCACGACCAACCGGAGTTCGTGCTGCACGGCCGCATTGAAGGCGCGGAACGCGAGCTGTCGGTAGGATTGAGCAAGAGCCGTCAGGGTGACAGCAAAGTACGCATCGATGGCAGCGACGGCCACAAGGTGGCCGAGCTGGCGCAGCTGCTGCCCATGCAGCTGATCACCCCCGAAGGTTTTACCCTGCTGAACGGCGGGCCGAAATTCCGGCGCGCTTTCCTGGACTGGGGCTGTTTTCATAACGAACCCGGTTTTTTCACCGCCTGGAGCAACCTGAAACGGTTACTGAAGCAGCGCAATGCCGCGCTGCGCCAGGTGAGTCGCTATGCGCAGATCCGCGCCTGGGATCAGGAACTGATCCCGCTCGCGGAGCGCATCAGCGAATGGCGGGCGGAATACAGCGACGCGATCGCCGCGGATATCACCGCGACCTGCGCGCAGTTTCTGCCTGAATTCGCCCTGAGCTTCTCCTTCCAGCGCGGCTGGGACAAAGAGAGCGACTACGGCGAGCTGCTGGAGCGCCAGTTTGAGCGCGACAGGGCGTTGACCTATACCGCGGTGGGGCCGCATAAAGCGGACTTTCGCATTCGTGCCGACGGCACGCCGGTAGAGGATTTGTTATCGCGCGGTCAGCTTAAGCTGCTGATGTGCGCGTTGCGCTTGGCGCAGGGTGAGTTTCTCACCCGGCAGAGCGGGCGGCGTTGCCTGTATCTGATTGATGATTTTGCCTCCGAGCTGGACACCGGCCGTCGCCGGTTGCTGGCCGATCGCCTGAAAGCCACCCAGGCCCAGGTTTTTGTCAGCGCGGTCAGCGCTGAGCAAGTGACCGACATGGCCGGTGAAAAGGGCAAGATGTTCCGCGTGGAACAGGGTAAAATAGAGGTTCAACCACAGGACTAAAATGAGCGAGAAACGTTGATGTCGAATTCTTATGACTCCTCAAGTATCAAGGTATTAAAAGGGCTGGATGCGGTGCGCAAGCGCCCGGGCATGTATATCGGCGATACCGATGACGGCACCGGTCTGCACCACATGGTATTCGAGGTTGTGGACAACGCTATCGACGAAGCGCTCGCGGGCCACTGTAGCGACATTCAGGTCACTATCCATGCCGACAACTCGGTATCGGTGCAGGATGACGGCCGCGGCATTCCGACCGGCATTCACCCGGAAGAAGGGGTTTCAGCCGCAGAGGTCATCATGACCGTGCTGCACGCCGGCGGTAAATTCGACGACAACTCCTATAAAGTTTCCGGCGGCCTGCACGGCGTGGGCGTCTCGGTGGTTAACGCCCTGTCGGAGAAACTGGAGCTGGTGATCCGCCGCGAAGGCAAAGTGCACGAACAAACTTACAGCCACGGCGAGCCGCAGGCGCCGCTGACCGTGGTGGGCGAAACCGAGCAGACCGGCACTATGGTGCGTTTCTGGCCAAGCCACCAGACCTTTACCAATGTGACCGATTTCGAGTACGACATTCTGGCCAAGCGCCTGCGCGAGCTGTCCTTCCTCAACTCCGGCGTGTCTATCCGCCTGAAGGACAAGCGCACTGACCGTGAAGACCACTTCCATTACGAAGGCGGCATCAAGGCGTTTGTCGAGTACCTGAACAAGAACAAAACGCCGATCCACCCGAACGTGTTCTACTTCTCCACCGTGAAAGACGACATCGGCGTGGAAGTGGCGCTGCAGTGGAACGACGGTTTCCAGGAAAACATCTACTGCTTCACCAACAACATTCCGCAGCGCGACGGCGGCACGCACCTGGTCGGTTTCCGTACCGCGATGACCCGTACGCTGAACAGCTACATGGAGAAGGAAGGCTACAGCAAGAAGGCCAAGGTCAGCGCCACCGGCGATGACGCGCGTGAAGGCCTGATCGCCGTGGTGTCGGTGAAGGTGCCGGATCCCAAGTTCTCCTCTCAGACCAAGGACAAGCTGGTCTCTTCTGAGGTGAAAACCGCGGTTGAAACGCTGATGAACGAGAAGCTGGTGGATTACCTGATGGAAAATCCGGGCGACGCTAAAATCGTGGTCGGCAAAATCATCGACGCGGCGCGCGCGCGCGAAGCGGCGCGTAAAGCGCGTGAGATGACCCGCCGCAAAGGCGCGCTGGATCTGGCCGGCCTGCCGGGCAAGCTGGCGGACTGCCAGGAACGCGATCCGGCGCTGTCCGAACTGTACCTGGTGGAAGGGGACTCCGCGGGCGGCTCTGCCAAGCAGGGGCGCAACCGCAAGAACCAGGCTATCTTGCCGCTGAAGGGGAAAATCCTCAACGTCGAGAAGGCGCGTTTCGACAAAATGCTCTCTTCACAGGAAGTGGCGACGCTGATCACCGCGCTGGGCTGCGGCATCGGCCGTGACGAGTACAGCCCGGACAAGCTGCGTTACCACAGCATCATCATCATGACCGATGCCGACGTCGACGGTTCGCACATCCGTACGCTGCTGTTGACCTTCTTCTACCGCCAAATGCCGGAAATCATCGAGCGTGGCCACGTGTTCATCGCACAGCCGCCGCTGTACAAGGTGAAGAAAGGCAAGCAGGAGCAGTACATCAAAGATGATGAGGCGATGGATCAGTACCAGATCGCCATCGCGATGGACGGCGCCACGCTGCACACCAACGCCAGCGCACCGGCGCTCGGCGGCGAGCAGTTGGAAAAACTGGTGGCCGAGCACTATGGCGTGCAGAAGCTGATCGGCCGCATGGAGCGCCGCTACCCGCGCGCGCTGTTGAACAGCCTGATCTATCAGCCGACGCTGAACGAAGGCGATCTCAGCGATGAAGCCAAGGTGAAGACCTGGATCGCGTCGCTGGTGCAGGCGCTGAACGACAAAGAGCAGCACGGCAGCAGCTATGATTTCGTGATCTTCGAGAACCGTGAGCGCCAGATGTTCGAGCCGGCGCTGCGCATCCGCACCCACGGCGTGGATACCGACTACAAGCTGGACTTCGACTTCATCCACGGCGGCGAATACCGCAAGATCTGCCAGCTGGGCGAGCAGCTGCGCGGGCTGATCGAAGAGGGCGCGTTCATCGAGCGCGGCGAACGCCGTCAGCCGGTAGACAGCTTCGAGCAGGCGCTGGAGTGGCTGGTGAAAGAGTCGCGCCGCGGCCTGTCGGTGCAGCGTTATAAAGGTCTGGGCGAGATGAACCCTGAGCAACTGTGGGAAACCACCATGGATCCGGAAAGTCGCCGCATGCTGCGCGTGACCGTCAAGGACGCCATCGCTGCCGATCAGCTGTTCACCACGCTGATGGGCGATGCGGTTGAACCGCGTCGCGCCTTTATCGAAGAAAACGCCCTGAAAGCGGCGAACATCGATATCTGATGCGTTAATGGCTGTGAAAATCCGCGCCGGGCGACCCGCGCGGATTTTTTTTGGCCTTTTTTGGCGCTGACAGCCGAGGCTGAAACGCGTTAGCATGAATAAAAACCACTGGGAGAAGCGTTGAATGGCTATTGAACTGATTGCGATCGACATGGACGGCACGTTGCTGGATCCGCAGCATCAAATCACGCCGGCGGTAAAGCAGGCTATCGCGGCGGCGCGGCGCAAAGGGGTGCACGTGGTGCTGGCCACCGGGCGGCCATATGTCGGCGTGCAGGACTATCTGCGCCAGTTGGACATTCAGGGCCCTGGCGATTTCTGTATCACCTATAACGGCGCGCTGGTGCTGCGTGCGGCTGACGGCGCCTGCATTCTGCAAGAAACGCTGGGCTTTGAGGATTATCTGCACTTTGAGCAGATGGCGCGCGAGTTCGGCGTTCACTACCAGGCGTTTGATTTCGATACCCTGTATACCCCGAACAAGGATATCGGCAAGTACACCATACACGAAGCGGAAATGACCGGCATTCCGCTGAAATACCGCAGCGTGGAAGAGATGGATCGCCAGATGCGTTTCCCTAAAGTGATGATGATCGACGAGCCGGAGCTGTTGGACCGCGCTATCGCGCGCATCCCGGCGGAAACGCGCGAGCGTTATACCATCCTGAAAAGCGCGCCTTATTTCCTCGAGATCCTGCACAAGAACGTCGATAAGGGCGCCGGGGTGAGAATGCTGGCCGAGCATTTGGGCGTGGCGCGGGAAAACATCATGACGCTGGGGGATCAGGCCAACGATACGGCGATGATCGAATATGCCGGCGTCGGCGTTGCGATGGGCAACGCCATTCCCGAACTGAAAGCGGTGGCGCAGTTTGTCACCAGCGCCAATACCGAAGACGGCGTGGCGCGCGCTATCGAGAAGTTCGTGCTCAACGCCTGATAACGCGGGGCGCTGCGGCGCCTCTTTATACTTTCGCCAACACCCCTTTGGCGATCTGCAGATCCTGAATCGCCAGCCCGGTGAGATCGGCGATGGTGATGTGATGCGGCTCGCGTCGCACCCGTCCGCCCTGCGCCAATGCGGCGCCCATTTCGACGATTGGCGTTGAAGTCAGCTTGTGCTGCCGATAAGCCGTTGCGATCTCGCCATAGTCTGTACACTGAGCCAGTGCATCGACCAGCAGCGCGTCCGCGCGGGCCACCAGCTCGGTCGCCAGCTCCTGCTTACCGGGCGCGTCGGCGCCCACCGCGGTAATGTGCGTGCCGGGCCGAATATCCGCCGCCTGCAAAATCGGTTCGCGGCTGGGCGTGGTGGTGACGATCAGCTGACAGTGCGCCGCCAGCTCCGCCGCATCCTGCGTGACCCGCACCCGAAAACCCTCGGCCTCGACATCGCGTCGATACGCCGCCAGCGCCTGTTCGTTGCGGCCCCACACCCATACCTCGCGGCAATCGGTCACCGGTTTCAGACATTGCAGCTGCAGCCGCGCCTGCAGGCCGGTGCCGACCATGCCTATCGCCTGAATATGCGGCGGCGCGCACAGATCGGCGGCGATGCGGCCGGCCAGTGCGGTGCGCAGCGCGGTCAGCCAACCCTCATCCTGCAACAGTGCGCGGGGCTCGCCGGTTTGGGCGGAGAACGCCATCATCAGCCCTTGATTGCTCGGCAGGCCTTGTTCGGCATTGCGATAGAAACCGGTGGAGATCTTGACCACGAACAGTTCGTCGCCTTCCAACCAGGCGGATTTGATGCAGCAGTCGCCGGCGGCCTGTTCGAACAGGAAATGCTGCGCCGGGGGCTGTTGTACCCGTTGTTGCGAGTAGGCGATAAAACCCTGCTTCAGCAGCGGCGTTATGGTCTCGGCGTCGAACGCGGCGAGAATTTGCTGCCGATTAAGGATGCGCATCGGCGATGGCCTTGAGGTATTTCTCCAGCACGATGTTTTTACCGCACAGCACCACCGCCACCTTTTTGCCTCGGTATTCCGGCGCCAGTTTGATCGCTGCCGCCAACGCCACGCCTGCTGCGCCTTCGATAATCCAGCGATCGCTGGCGGCGATCCGGCGCATCGCGAGTTTGATCTCCGCCTCGCTGACCAGCACTTTGCGGTCAATCAGCTGCTGGCACAGCGGGAAGGTCACGGCGCCCGGCTCGACGCCGCCGGCGGTGCCGTCGGACAAGGTTTCTTGTTCTTCCACCGGGAAGATATGGCCGGCTTCCAACGCGCTGTACAGGCTGGTGGCGTTTTCCGGCCAGCAGGCGATAAGCTGCGTGTTTGGCGACAGTTGCCGCAGAACGGTGCCGATGCCGGCGATATAGCCACCGCCGCCCACCGCCACGAATACCGCGTCCAGATCGGCGAGTTGTTCAACCAGCTCCATGCCGCAGGTGCCCTGGCCGGCGATCACCTGTTCGTCGTTATACGGCGAGATATAGGTTTTCCCCTGTTCGCGTGCGGCCAGTTCCCCCGCCAGTTCGGCGTTCAGCGCATCGCCCGGCACCAATTCCACGATGCCGCCCAGCGCCCGGATGGTGTCGAGCTTGATGCTCGCCGCCGTCTCCGGCGCATAAACCGTGACGCCAACGCCCATACGCTGCCCCGCCAGAGCGACCGCCTGACCGTGGTTGCCGGTAGAGGCGGCGATCACGCCGCGCCGGCGTTGCTCGTTATCCAACAGCCGCAGCTTGTTGCTGGCACCGCGAAATTTAAAGGAACCGGTGTGCTGCAGGTGGTCGCATTTCAGATACAGCTCGCAGCCCAATTGCTGAGAAAGCAGCACGCTGCGCTCCAGCGGCGTGACCCGCACCTGAGGGCGCAGTTGCTGATGAGCGGAAACAATGGCATCGAAGAGGGTGTTCATACCGGCTCCAGAAGATTTGTTTGGACTAAAAATCCAGTTTGTACTTTTTTGTATTAATTGTAAACCCCCGCAGCCTGACCCTCGGGCACACCGATCAGAAAACGGCAACGGTCGGAAGGAACATTGCGTTTTCGGTGAAAATAATCATAAACCGGTCGTCTAGTGGCACGATTTTTTATTTATTTGCGTTAAGTAAGGCGCCGCCGCTGCCTTATTCTTATAAGGAAGATGAGAATGAAAAAATAGCGTTTTCATCACCCAACCTATTACATTGGCGCCGTTGAGTTTCGCCGGCAGGAATACAATTGCCTAGTCGGCCGCTTATTTCCTGCCGACGCCGTCGATCGGCTTAAATGATAAGACGCTGAAAAATAATTGCGTGATTTCGAACCGAAAAATTCCTCCCGCCTCACCCTCACAGGCCATATGAAACGCTGCGGGCGATCCGGTAAGATGACGGCTCAGCGCCAGCATGTGCAGGAGAGCCGCCATGAGCCATCGGGAAAAACAACTGACTTTCGACCCACGCGGGCATCAGTTAACCAATATCAACGTCTGGACGCCGGACAGCCAATGGCTGGCTTATGACGTGCGTCCGCGCGGCGCCTCTTTCACCGGCCTCAGCATCGAGCGTGTCAACGTCGCCAGCGGCGCGGTGGAGGTGATTTATCGCGCCCAGCACGGCGCCCACGTCGGCGTGGTCACGGTCAGCCCCGATGCGCCGGCGCGCTATGCCTTTATTCACGGACCTGAGCACCCGGACAGCGCCTGGCAGTATGATTTTCACCACCGCCGCGGGGTGATCGTCAGCGAACCGGATCGCGAGTTGGCCATCACCCTCGACGCGCTGGATATCACCGCGCCCTATACGCCCGGCGCGCTGCGCGGCGGCAGCCATGTGCACGTTTTCAGTCCGGACGGCAGCCGCCTCAGCTTTACCTACAACGATCACGTGATGCATGAACGCGATCCGGCGCGCGATCTGCGCAACGTCGGCGTGGCCGTGCCGCTGCACGGGGTTAACCCGCCAAAACAGCACCCGCGCGAGTACGACGGCAGCCACTATTGCGTGTTGGTCAGCGAGACGGTGCCGCAGCCGCGGCCGGGCAGCGATCAGATTAATCGCGCTTACGAAGAAGGCTGGATCGGCCGCGAAGGCTACCGTAAGGCCGACGGCAGCCGGCAGCGCTGGGCGCTGGCATTTATCGGCGATACGTTGTCCGCCGCCGGAGAGAAGCTGTCTGAGGTGTTTATCGTCGATCTGCCGGAGAACGACGTCGACTACGCCCGGGCGGGCGCTCTGCCGCTGCAGGGGACGGAAAGCGAGCTGCCGGCGCCGCCGCTTGGCGTCAGGCAGCGGCGGGTAACCTTTACCGGGGATCGCCGTTTTCCTGGCGTGGCTGGTGCGCCGCGCCACTGGCTGCGCAGTTCGCCGGACGGCAGCCAGATAGCTTTTCTGATGAAGGACGACGGCGGCGTGGTGCAGCTGTGGACGGTGTCGCCGAACGGCGGTGAGCCGCGCCAGGTCAGCCGCAGCGAGCATGACATCCAGTCGGCGTTCAGCTGGCACCCGCAGGGCGGGACGATAGCCTTGGTGTGCGACAACAGCGTGATGCTGTGCGAGGTGGCCAGCGGCCGCCTGCAGCGATTGACGCCGCGCAGCGTGCAGCCGCCGTCGGGGGATGCCGTGGTGTTTTCGCCGGATGGCAAGAAAGTGGCGTTTATGCGCGAGATAGCGGGGTTCAACCAGATCTTTGTGGTTGAGGCGTAAGGCGGGCCTGATGACCCGCTGCGTGTGCGATTAGTGCGTGGCGGTGCTGTCGTCGCCCTGACCGGGATTGCCGGTCGCCGCCAGATTCTGCTGCTCGCTGCGCAGGATACGCGCTTTTGGCGAGTCTGTGGTGGCGTCGTTGCCGGAGCGCAGATAGTCGTAAGGCAGCAGCACGGTATCCATCACCGCGGAGAACGGCAGATCCAGCGCCACCAGCGGCATCATCGCCCAGCTGGTGTTGTCGTCCTTCAGCATGTCCACGCTGGCGCGGGTGCCGGGATAGTAACCCTGATTCGGGCCGGTATGGCTCATTACGCTGGAGCAACCGCTGGTCGCCAACAACATGCAGCCCGTCGCTATCGCTTTCATCGTCGTCATTAATCCATCCTGCAGGGTTGCTGTTCCCCTAAATTAAGCTGATTTATAACATCCTGTTGCTGCTTTAAAAGAAGCAAAATCCCGCTCTGTGGCGGCTCTCTCACTTTAGTGTAAGTGGTAAAAAAAACTTTTACCTTATTGATGCAAATTTTTTTTGATCCTCGCCTGTTGAATTGATGAAAGCAACCCCCATTTTATCATCAGAGCCGAATTGAGAATTCGCCGTAAGGGAATTCTGGCTTAATTAGCCTGTCCAGAGTGGAAGGCGTATTTATTTCAACCTCGCTGAAGTGCCTTAGGAGGCTGTTTTATGCGTAATTTTGATCTTTCCCCGCTATACCGTTCCGCCATTGGTTTCGATCGCCTGTTCAACGCGCTGGAGGCTGGCCAGAGTCAGGGCAACGGCGGTTATCCCCCTTATAATGTCGAACTGGTGGATGAAAATCATTATCGGATCGCCATCGCGGTAGCCGGGTTTGCCGAGCAGGAGCTGGAGATCACCACGCAGGATAATCTGCTGATCGTGCGCGGGGCGCACAACAATGAACCGGCAGAAAAAACCTATTTATACCAGGGCATCGCCGAGCGTAATTTCGAGCGTAAATTCCAGCTGGCCGAACATATTCAAATTAAAGGCGCCAAACTGGAGAATGGCCTGTTGTATATCGACATGCAACGCATCGTGCCGGAAACATTAAAACCGCGCCGCATCGAAATTAAATAAATTTCCGTTTCGCCGGCAGGTACGCTGCCGGTAAATATGAAGTCATGATTAGCCTGCCGTCAGGGGGCTGAATAAACACATCTCGCTTAATGAAAGGAGTTGTTCCTATGCGTAATTACGATTTATCCCCGCTTCTGCGTCAGTGGATTGGTTTTGATAAATTGGCCAGTTCAATGGGCGGCCAGGAACCTCAGGGGTTCCCGCCGTATAACATCGAGAAAAGTGATGACAATCACTACCGCATTTCTCTGGCGCTGGCCGGTTTCCGGCAAAGCGAACTGAATATCGAAGTGGAAGGGCCGCGGTTGACCGTCAGCGGTAAACCCACGCCGCCGGAAAAACAGGTTGAATACCTGCATCAAGGTCTGGTGTGCAAAGAGTTCCAGCTGACTTTCACCCTGGCGGAGCATCTGCAGGTGTCCGAAGCCAAATTTGAAAACGGCCTGTTGCACATCGATCTGGTGCGTCAGGTGCCGGAAGCCTTGCAGCCGCAGCGTATCGCCATCGGTGCGACGCCGGAGCTGGAAGCGAAATAACCGACTGAAAAGCGGTCATCATCATGCGAGGGAGATCCCAACGGATCTCCCTCGCTGCGTTATGTGGCGCGTGCCACAGTCCCCCCTTCTGCCCGATGCCATAATCCTTGTTAATTGTGTGTCTTTGGCCGCAAATCCCGTGTTCAACTTTTTTGGCAAGGATGTGACCTATGAGCGATATCGCCCTGACCGTCAGCATGTTGGCGTTGGCGGCCGTCATTGGGCTGTGGATGGGGAACTGGAAGCTGTATGGCGTCGGGCTGGGCATCGGCGGCGTGCTGTTCGGCGGTATCCTGGTTGGCCACTTTGCCCAGAGCGGGCAAATCAGCCTGAACGGGGACATGCTGCACTTTATCCAGGAGTTTGGCCTGATCCTGTTCGTCTACACCATCGGCATCCAGGTCGGCCCCGGTTTCTTCTCTTCGCTGCGCGTCTCCGGTCTGCGGCTCAACGCCTTCGCGGTGCTGCTGGTGGTGACCGGCGGCATAGTGGCGGCGGCGGTACACAAGCTGTTCGACGTGCCGCTGCCGATCATCCTCGGCGTGTTCTCCGGCGCGGTCACCAACACCCCGGCGCTGGGCGCCGGTCAACAAATCCTGACCGATCTCGGTTCCGATCCGGCGCTGGTGGACGGCATGGGGATGGGCTACGCCATGGCCTATCCGTTCGGCATATGCGGCATCCTGCTGGTGATGTGGCTGATCCGGCTGTTTTTCCGCATCAACATCGAGCGTGAGGCGCAGGCGTTTGAAAGCCGTCTGGGCAATCAGCGCGAGCTGCTGCACGCCATCAACGTGGCGGTGCGCAACCCCAATCTGCAGGGCATGGCGATCAAAAGCGTGCCGCTGCTCAACGGTGAAGCGATCGTCTGTTCGCGCCTCAAGCGCGGGGAGCTGCTGATGGTGCCGGCGCCGCACGAGCGGCTGGAGCTTGGCGACTACCTGCACCTGGTGGGCAAACGCGAAGATCTGGAGAACGCCCGGTTGGTGATCGGCGAAGAGGTGGATGCCTCGCTGTCGACGCGCGGCACTGCGCTGCAGGTGGTGAGGGCGGTGGTGACCAACGAGCAGGTGCTGGGCAAGAAAATCCGCGATCTGAATCTGAAGCAAAAGTATGACGTGGTGATTTCACGCCTCAACCGCGCCGGCGTGGAGCTGGTGGCCGGCAGCAACGTGACGCTGCAGTTTGGCGACATTCTCAACCTGGTCGGCCGGCCGGAGGCCATCGACGCGGTGACGGCGATTGTCGGCAACGCCCAACAAAAACTGCAGCAGGTGCAGATGCTGCCGGTCTTTATCGGTATTGGTCTCGGGGTATTGCTCGGTTCCATTCCGCTGTTCGTGCCCGGCTTCCCGGCGGCATTGCGGCTGGGGCTGGCCGGCGGGCCGCTGGTGGCGGCGCTGATCCTGGGGCGCATCGGCAGCATCGGCAAGCTGTACTGGTTTATGCCGCCGAGCGCCAACCTGGCGCTGCGCGAACTGGGCATCGTGCTGTTTCTGGCGGTGGTCGGATTGAAGTCGGGCGGCAACTTCATCGATACGTTGCTGCACGGCGAGGGGCTGACGTGGGTCGGGTACGGCGCCTTGATCACCGCCATTCCGCTGCTGAGCGTCGGCATTCTGGCGCGCACGGTGGGCAAGATGAACTATCTGACGCTGTCCGGCATGCTGGCGGGATCGATGACCGATCCGCCGGCGCTGGCCTTCGCCAACGGTCTGCATCCCACCAGCGGCGCCGCCGCGCTGTCTTACGCCACCGTATATCCGTTGGCGATGTTCCTGCGCATCATGTCGCCGCAGCTGCTGGCGGTGCTGTTCTGGACGCTGTAATCCAAAAAAAGGGCGCCGTGGTGGCGCCCCGATGGGTTGAGCTCAGTTCGCTTCCTGATGCGCGCGTTCGATCTCTTCCGCCAGGATCGCCACGCCGCGCTCGATTTTCTCCGGATCGGGCACGTAGTTCATGCGCATGCACTGGTGAGTGTGCGGCCAGTCGTGCTCCAGCCCCGGGAAGAAGTAGTGGCCCGGCACCATCAGCACGCCGCGCTTTTTCAGGCGCTGATACAGCACTTCGGTGGTGATCGGCAGATCCTTGAACCACAGCCAGAGGAAGATAGCCCCTTCCGGTTTGTGGATCAGGCAGCGCTCCGGCGACAGGTAGCGGCGAATAATCTCGATGGTGTGCTCGACGCGCTGTTTGTAGAACGGGCGAATCACCTCGTTCGACAGTCGCAGCAGATCGCCGCGCGCGATCATTTCCGTCGCCATCGCCGGCCCCATGCTGCCCGGCGACAGGCTGATGATGCCGTTCATGTTGGTCAACGCGGTGATCACCTTCTCGTCGGCGATCACGATGCCGCAGCGCGAGCCCGGCAGGCCGAGTTTGGACAGGCTCATGCACAGAATGGTGTTCGGGTTCCACAGCGGCGTGGCGTCGCTGAAGATAATACCGGGGAACGGCACGCCGTAGGCGTTATCGATCACCAGCGGAATATCGCGTTGCTGCGCCAGCAGGTCGAGCTTCATCAGCTCTTCGTCGGTGATCACGTTGCCGGTCGGGTTGGTCGGCCGTGAAACGCAGATCATGCCGATGTCGTCGCCAAGGGTGAGGTGTTCGAAATCAACGTGATATTTGAACTGGCCGTCCGGCAGCAGCTCGATGTTCGGTTTGGCGGAGACGAACAGCCCTTCGTCCAGCCCGGCGTCGGCATAGCCGATATATTCCGGCGCCAATGGGAACAGCACGCGGCGGCGCGAACCGTCGGCGTAGCGGCCGGCGAACAGGTTGAACAAGTAGAAAAACGCGCTTTGGCTGCCGTTAGTCAGTGCAATATTCTGTGGCGAAATCTCCCAGCCAAGCTCGTCGCGCAGCAGATTGGCCAGCGCTTTCAGCAGCGCGTCCTTGCCTTGCGGGCCGTCGTAGTTGCACAACGCTTCGGTCAGTTTGCCCTGGTCGAGCATCTCCTGGCACAGCTGTTTGAAGTAGGCTTCCATCTCTGGGATCTGCGCCGGGTTGCCGCCGCCGAGCATGATGGCACCGGGGGTGCGCAGGCCTTCGTTCAGGTCGTCCATCAAACGGGTAATGCCCGCATAACGGGTAAATTTTTCGCCGAAAAGTGAGAAAGTCATAGGTGTAGCAGTACTGTTTCTTAGCAGGTAATCCCCCACCATACCGCCAGACAAATCCCGCTGCAATGCGGCCGACAAATCGACCAATGGGCAAAAGCTTCGCTCATTGGCCGATTGTTAGCATATTACGCTGGATTATTGTGACCGTTCGCCGGCCCATACCACCATCACCTTATCGTCGCCGAGCCGACGGCTGAAAGCATAGTAGGCGGCGTGCGGCTGCGGGTTTTGCACGCCGCCGCCGATCGCCGGGTGGCGAGCGCGGAACTGCCCCAACCGTTGCCAGTGGGCCAGCAGCGGGGCTTTTTCCCCCTGCAGATCAGGCCAGTTCATGTCGGAGCGGGTGCCCTGCAGCGGATCGGAGCCGGTTGGGCCGAGCGGTCGGCCGCTTTCATCGCCGTAGTAAATCTGCACCGCGCCCGGCGCCAGCAACAGCAGGTTCGCCGCCCGCTGTTGGCGCACCTGCGAGCCTTTGGCGTCGCTGGCGAAGAACAGCCGGGTGTCGTGTGAAGAGAGGTAGCTCAGCACGTTGAAGTCCTGCAGCCGTTCGGCCATCTGCCGGTAGGTGGCGTCGATATCAGCGAAGCAGCCCAGCGCCTGCGACGCCTGGTCCTGGAAATCGAAGTTGATCATCGCGTCGAAGCCGTTTTGGTAATAATCGCTTTTCATCACCCCGTGGCCCCAGGCCTCGCCGGTCATCCAAAACGACGCATCATCCAGCGCCTGCTGCGGATGCTCCGCTTTCCACGCCGCCAATGCCGCCGTGGCGCGCTGTTTCAACAGCGCCAGCGTCGGTTTTTCCACGTGCTTGGCGGTGTCGACGCGGAAACCGTCGATGCCGTAATCGCGCACCCACTGGCTGAGCCAGACGGTCAGGTAATCGCGGGTGGCGGCGCCGGGCATGTCGCGCGCGGCGGTGTCGGGTTTGTGGCGATAGAACAGCGGCAGGCCGCTGGCGCCGGGCGCTTCGGTTTTGATGTCCGGCAGGAAGGCCAGCGACATCGTCAAATCGTCATAGCCCGGCGCGTCATAGTCGCCGATGTCGGTGCGGATCCAATTTTTCCCCCACCATGGGCGCCAGCCCGCCTTGTCGCTGAAGTTGATGTAGTCGTTGAAGCTGTGCCAGTTTTGCCCTGGCCCGGGGCGCCAGTCGCTCCAGTTTTTCCCCAGGGTTTTCTCCACCTCCGCGCCTTGCAGATACAGCGAGCCGAAGTGGAACGTCTGCATATCCGCCAGCGTGGCGTAGCCGACGTGGTTCACCACCACGTCGAACAGAATGCGAATGCCGCGGCGATGCGCCTGCTCGACCAGCGTGCGCAGCTCCTGTTCGGTGCCCATGTTGGCGTCGAGGCGCGTCCAGTCCAGCGCGTAATAGCCGTGATAGGCGTAATGCGGGAAATCGCCTTGGGTGCCGCCGCCGACCCAGCCGTGGATCTGCTCCAGCGGCGAGCTGATCCACAAGGCGTTGACGCCGAGCTGCTGCAGATAATCCAGCTTCTGCGTCAGGCCGGCCAGATCGCCGCCGTGAAAGGTGCCTATTTCCTGCAGGCCGTCGCTGCGGCGCCCGTAGCTGTGGTCATTGGCCGGATTGCCGTTCTCAAAGCGATCGGTCAGCACGAAGTAGACCGTGGCGTTATGCCAACTGAACGCCGCCGGTTTCGCCGTGGCGGCGGATTCCAGCAACAACAGGCCGCCGCTGGCGGCGGCGGGCTGCAGCGTGATTTTCCCCTGGTTCACCTGCGCCGTTTGACCGGAATAGAAATCGCGCAGCGTTTCGCCTTCGGCGAAGGTGGAGGCGACGTCGACCGTGACCGGCTTGCCGTCCCAGCGCGGGCAACTGCGCACGGCAACGGCGGCGTTTTCCGGCGCGCTGCTCAGGCTGAGCTGCAGCGTCGGCGTGCCGCTGCGCGTGTCGATGCGCACCTGATAGTCGCCTGCGCGGAACTGCCGCCAGCTGACCGGCGGATGGGCGCCGCAGGGCTGCAGTGACAGCGCCTGGTTAAGTTTTACCGCCTCGGCCGGCTGCCAGCAGTGGTTATCCTGATACAGGCGCAGCGGCAACTGGCCTTTGGGCAGCGCGGCCTGGCTGGCGAACAGCCCGGCGGCCGTTTCGTCGAAGGCCGGGAATCCCGGCAACGTCCAGCCGGCCAGCGCCGAAGGCGACAGCAGCATCAACAAGGGCAGGGGTAACAGTTTCATGGCTCTCCTTACGCGCGGCAGGAAGCGTTTTTTCCGCTGGGTAGCGCCAGTGTGGCAAACGGCGGAAAAATGGCCTCCTCCCTGAGAGGGTTTTTCGGGGAGGAGAGGAAGGGCGGAGCGTTTTCGGATTGATTCGGCTTGGCTTTGCGCGCGCGCTGCGGCAGATTAAACGATGAACATCAAAGGAGGTTAGCGATGACGGACAAAAACTGGCGAGAAGAGATCGTTCAGGCAATTCAGGATGCCGAATTGCAGCACTTCGCCGAAGAACATCAGCTGCAGGCGCTGTTCGCGCCGCAGCAGGAAGAGCAACACGGCCGGTTATCCGCAGACCACCGGCCGCGCTGAGTTATTTCCGCAACAGCTGCGGGTTGACGCAGTTTTCTTTCACCGTGCCGGTCAACGCGGCGATCAAATTATCCACCGCGCAGGCGGCCATGCCGTAGCGCGTTTCATGGGTGGCGGAACCGATGTGCGGCAGCGCCACCACGTTCGGCATGCTGAGCAGCGGCGAATTGGCCGGCAGCGGCTCTTTCTCGAACACGTCCAACCCGGCGGCGTGGATCACGCCGTTTTGCAGCGCTTCGATCAGCGCCTGCTCATCCACCACCGGCCCGCGGCCGGCGTTGATCAGAATGCCGCTTTTCTTCATCTTCGCCAGCTGATCGCGGCCGATCATGTGGAAGGTTTGTTCGGTCAGCGGCAGCGTGATGCAAACGAAATCCGATTCGGCCAGCAGGGTATCCAGATCGCAGCGGCGCGCGTTGAAGCGCTGTTCCGCCTCTTCGTGCGTGCGGCGGGCGTTGTAGAGCACCGGCATGCCGAAGCCGAAGTGCGCGCGCTGCGCTAGCGCCAGGCCGATGCGCCCCATGCCGAGGATGCCGATGGTTTTGTGGTGCACGTCGACGCCGAACCAGTCCGGCCCGATGCTGCCGCGCCATTCGCCGGCCTTCACCCGCTCCGCCACTTCCACCACCCGGCGCGCGGTCGCCAGCACCAGGCTCATGATGGTGTCGGCGACGGTTTCGGTCAGCACCGTCGGGGTATGCATCAGCAGCACGTTATGGGCGTTGAGCGCCTCGACGTCGAAGTTGTCGTAGCCGACGGAAACGGTCGAGGCCGCGCGCAGTTTGGGCGCCTGCTGCAGGAAGGCTTCGTCAATTTTACCGCCGGAACCGATGATCCCTTCGGCCTGCTGCAGCGCCTGGCGCAGTTCGTCGCGGTTCTCCGGCTGCAGGCCGTTGAAGGCGTGCACGGTGAAGTGCTGTTCCAGACGTTCACGCAGATCGGCGGGCAGGCTTTTGTACAATACGATAGAAGGCTTCATCACGAACTCCAGCTGAGCCAAAGGGGGCATGGCGCCCCCCCGGTTGGGTTAACAGAGAAAAAGTATAACCGGATCAAGCCAATTGCGGCTGGATCTCGTTGCGGGCGGGCTTGACGATCAGCGTCAGCACCACCGCCACCACCAGTGCGATGGCCATAAACATGTAAGAGGCCGCCGGGCTGCCGGTGGCGCCATTCAGATAGCCGACGAACCACGAACCGAAGAACGAACCCAGCGCGCCCATGCTGTTGATCAGCGCCATGGCGCCGCCTGCGACGTTTTTCGGCAGCATTTCCGGAATGATGGCGAAGAACGGCCCATAAGGGGCATACATCGCAGCGCCGGCGACCACCAGCAGGCCGTAGGAGATCCAGAAGTGGTTGGCGCCGACGGCGTAAGATCCGAAGAACGCCAGCGCGCCGATCAGCAGCAGCGGCCAGACGAACAGCTTGCGGTTTTGCATTTTGTCCGACGCCCAGGAGACGACGATCATGGCGATGGTTGCCGCCAGGTAAGGCACCGCCGACAGCCAGCCGGCTTCCACCATGCCCATCTGCATGCCGCTGCGCAGGATGGAAGGCAGCCACAGCACGAAGCCATACACGCCGATGCTCCAGGCGAAGTACTGCACGCACAACAGGATCACGTTGCGTGAGCGGAAGGCTTCGCCGTAGTTGCGCACGGCCTTGATGCCTTTCTGCTCTTCGTCCAGTTGCTGTTGCAGCACCTGTTTCTCATCGGCGCTCAACCAGCCGGCCTGCGCCGGTTTGTCTTTCGCCAGCACCCACCAGCAGAACGCCCAGATAATCGCCGGAATGCCCTCGATGATAAACATTTCGCGCCAGCCGAAGGCGTGGATCAGGTAGCCTGACACCACCGACATCCACAGCACCGTCACCGGGTTGCCGAGGATCAGGAAGGTATTGGCGCGTGACCGTTCCGATTTGGTGAACCAGTTGCTGATGTAGATCAGCATCGCCGGCATCACCGCCGCTTCCACCACGCCGAGAATAAAGCGGATGGCGGCCAGCATCGGGATATTGCTGACCACGCCGGTCAGCGAGGCGCAACCGCCCCACAGGATCAGGCACCAGAAGATCAATTTTTTGACGCTGCGGCGTTCGGCGTAGATGGCGCCGGGAATTTGGAAGAAGAAATAACCGAGGAAAAACAGCGCGCCCAACAGCGAGGCCATGCCCTTGGTGATGCCGAGATCTTCATTGATGCCGGCGGCAGAGGCGAAGCTGAAGTTGGCGCGATCGAGATAGGCCAGGCTGTAGGTGATAAACACGATGGGCATGATGTACCACCAGCGTTTGGCCGCGACAGTCGCTTTGTTCATGTTCAGTATCCTTCAGTGGTGTTGCATCCCCTTCGCATGGCACGCTGGGCGTGAAAGACGAAGGGGCAGATGCTCTCCCGACGCGTCCCGGTTGTAGGGCCAGAGGCTGACGTCATGCGGAGAAGTCGTTTTTTTTTATTGTTATTCGGCCAGCGCCGCACGGGTCGGCAGGCCTTCGCTGTCGCCGATGGCCTGGATCGCCAGCGAGCCGATTTTGTTGCCGCGCTGCACCGCCTGTATCAGCGTTTTGCCTTCCAGCAGGGCGCTGAGGGTGCCGACGGCAAAGCCATCACCCGCCCCCACGGTATCCACCACGTTGTCGACCTTGACTGCGGCCATCGCCGCTTTATCGCCGGCGGCGGTTTTAAACCAGGCGCCGTCCGGGCCGGTTTTGATGATCACCGCCTGCACGCCGCGTTCCAGATAGAAATCGGCGATGCCTTCCGGCGTCGATTGGCCGGTGAGGATCTGCCCTTCTTTCAGCCCCGGCAGCACCCAGTCGGCGGCGAACGCCAGTTGGTTCAGCTGCTCGATCATCACCTCGCGGCTGGGCCACAGCACCGGGCGCAGATTGGGGTCGAACGAAATGGTTTTGCCCATGGCGCGCATCTCGCACGCCGCATGGTGGCACAGCGCCAGCGATTCGCTGGACAGCGCCGCCGCCACGCCGCTCAGGTGCAGGTGGCGCGCGGAACCGAAATACTCGCGGTTAAAATCGGCAATCGACAGGTGGCTGGCCGCCGAGCCCTTGCGGAAGTATTCCACGCTGGGATCGGTACCATCGGTGGTTTTGGATTTCACCTGAAAACCGGTGGGGTAGTGGCCGTCGACCGTCACCTGCCGGTAATTGATGCCTTCCTTTTTCAACTGCTGCAGGGTGAAGCGCCCGAACGAGTCGTTGCCGACGCGGCTGACCCAGCCGACGTTCATGCCCAGACGGGCCAGGCCGATCGCCACATTCAGTTCGGCGCCGGCGATGCGTTTGGTGAAGGTTTCCACCTCCGCCAAGTCGCCGGTCTGCGCCGCTACGAACATCGCCATGGCTTCACCCAGCGTGACCACATCCAGGGGCGCCTGCTGTGCCGTCGTTGCCGTTAACGTTGTCATCATGGGGTTACTCCGCACGCAAGATATTGACGTAATGGCGGGTGACGGCTTCCAGGTCATCGCCCTGCAACGGGAATTCGATACCGCGCGGCACATCGTGCGGCAGGCGGGCCAGCAGGTCGCGCCAGCTGCCGTCGGTATCGTCCAGCGCGATGGCGCGCCAGCCGCGCGGGCCTTGGGTGGCGGCTTTGACGTGCACGTAACCGACGTGGCGGGCCAGGCGTTCGGCGGCGGCGAAGGCGTCTTGCCCCACCCACAGCCAGTTGGCCATATCGAAGGTCATGCTGACCGGCAGGTGGCTATCTTCCGCGGCGTGGAAAAAGGCGTTCAGCATCGACAAAATGCCGCAGTCCGGCGTTTGGTCGTTCTCGACCACCAGCTTGACCGGGTGTTGCTCCAGCGCCACTTTCAGCTCGGTAAAGTCGAAGCCGGGGCGGAAATGGCCGAGGGACAGCTTCAGCTGGCGCGCATTCAGCGTCTGCGCTTCCGCCAGCAGCGCCGGCAGGTTGGGGTTCAGCGTATGTTGCGGGGTGAACAGCGCCTCAGGGGCGGAGTAGACGGCGAACAACTGCTGGCGATCGATCTCTTGCGCCAGCGCCGGCAGGCTGTCCAGCTCGCCGGCGGTGAACAGTTCGCGGCGGATCTCCACTCCGTCGGCGCCCGCGCCGGCGATGAGGGGCAACAGCGCGCGCTGGCCGCCGTGTTGTTTGACGGTATCGGTGCCGTAGGCGCCGGTGACCACGATGATTTCTGTTTTCATTTTGACTCCTGAGGCGGCATTGTCGCCGCCGCTGCTGTTACCGGTACGTTAAATGGAACCGGTTCCAGCGAAAAGCGGCAGAGTGTAAAAATATGATCGCAATCACGAAGCTGAGCAAAAAACAGCCGGCGAGGGCGGGGCGGTCAACGGCCCCGGAAAAGGCGGGTTAGCGGGTGGTGGAGCCTCGGACGATCAGCTCGCCGGAGAACATCTGCTCGCCGCTGGGGGCGGCCAGGCCCTGAATGCGTTGCACCAGCCGCTCCAGCGCCGCGTGCCCCATTTGGTAGGTGGGCTGTTTCAGCGTGGTGATGCCGACGCCCGCCAGTTCCGCCCACTCCAGCTCGTCGAAGCCCAGCAGGCCGATGTCGTTGCCCCACTGGATGCCGAGCCGACGCATGGCGCGCGCCACCTGCAGCGTCAGGGCGCCGTTGGCGGAGATCACCGCCTTGCGCATGCCGCGGTGGCGGCCGCTGAAATCGCTCAGCACCTGCTCCAGTTTCTGCCGATCGTTGAGCGGCGTTTCGGCCTGCTCCGCCAACAGCGCGGGGTGCTGCGCCATGGTATGCCTGAAGGCGTGCAGGCGTTCCAGGCGGGTATTGACCGTACCGAGCGGCTCGCTGAGGAACAGGATCGCTTCGAAACCTTGTTGCAACAGGTGTTCGGTGGCGACGGTGGCGGCTTCGCGGTTGTTCAGGCCCACCACATCGCAGGCGAAGTCGGGGATTTTGCGGTCGATCAGCACCATCGGCAGCATCGACTGTTGCAGCGTGGATAACGCTTCCTCGCGCATGCCGACCGCGTTGACCACAATGCCTTCCACCCGGTAACTGCTGAGCAGCTGCAGGTAGTGCTGTTCCTGATTGACTTCGTTGTTGGTGTTACACACCAGCAGGGTAAAACCGTGTTGACGGCAGGCGGCCTCGATGCCGCGCATCACGTCCACTGAATAGGGGTTGGTGATATCGGCGAGGATCAGGCCGATCAGGCGGGTCTGGCCGCCCTTCAGGCTACGCGCCATCTGGCTTGGCCGGTAGTCGAGCTGCTGGATAGCCTGTTCGATGCGCTGTTTGAGATCGTCGGAAAGCAGGTGCTGTTCACCATTCAGATAGCGCGACACGCTGGTCTTGCCGGTTTTGGCGATGCTGGCCACATCGCTGATGGTGGCGCGTCCTGAGGCGCGCGTTGCCTTGCCTGTGCTCACAGCCGATCCCTCCTGCGGTTAATTGCCAAGGAGACTACCATACCCGATGTGCGAGCGGGAATATTGAAGGATAAGGAGAAAGTCGGGAGGAAGCGGCGGGGCGCAGGTGGCGCCCCGCACGGGATTACTGCAGCGGGCTGAGGGTGATCTCGACGCGGCGGTTTTGCGCCTTGCCTTCCGCGGTGCTGTTGGAGGCGATCGGGTTGTCCGGGCCGGCGCCGGTGGTGCGGATACGGTTCGCCGCCACGCCCTGGGTGATCAGCGCGCTGGCTACGCCGTCGGCGCGCTGCTGCGACAGGTTCATGTTGAGCGAGCGGGAACCGGTGCTGTCGGTGTAGCCGACCACGTTGACCGCGGTTTTCGGATACTCTTTCAGCACCATGGCGACGCCGGTCAGGGTGTTGGCGCCCGCCGGTTTCAGCGTGGCGCTGCTGCTGTCGAAGGTCACGTTGTTCGGCATGTTCAGCACGATGTTGTCGCCCTGACGGGTGACGCTGACGCCGGTGCCTTTCATCTTGTCGCGCAGCTTGGCTTCCTGCACGTCCATGTAATAGCCTGCGCCGCCGCCGAGGGCTGCACCGGCCGCTGCGCCGATCAGCGCGCCCTTGCCGCGATCTTTCTTGGAAGAGGACAGCACGCCGACGCCGGCGCCCAGTGCGGCGCCGAGGCCTGCGCCGATGCCGGATTTGCCGACTTCGGATTCGCCGGTGTAAGGGTTGGTGGTACAGGCTGACAGCGTGAGCGCGACGCTCACTGCGCCGGCAATAATTGCAATGCGTTTTTTCATGTTCTTGTCCTTAATGGCATCAATTCTGTACGCGCCGGCCCAACACGGGGGCGCAAAAAGTAGGCGACGCAGGTGGGGCCCGCATCACCGCGCTACTATGACGCGTTGGCTCGCCGGCAGTTCCGGAGAAAAACGTGACAAATGATGAGCGCGGGTAAGTGCTGGGGGAGTTATGCGACAAAACGCCGGGCGGCGCCATGCAGCGGATTCCTAATTGCGCGCCGCCAGGGCGCGAATGCGCCTTTTTTAACCGTAACCGGTTGAATTCTCGATTGCCGGCCAGTTCATGATCAGCGTATAGGCCTGGGTTTCGTCGTTAAACAGGCGTTGCGTTACCTGAAAACCGTGCTTGTGGTAAAACGCGCAGGCGCGCAGGTTTTGCTGATACACCTCCAGGCTGAGCCGACGGTAGCGCTGCTGTACGTGCGTCATCAACGCCTGGGCGACGCCGCGGCCGTGAAACGCCCGATCGACAAACAGCGCGCCGATGAACTGCTCGTCCAGCACGCTGATAAAGCCGACGATTTCGTCGTCATGCCAGCAGGCCCAGCTTTGCGCGCGCGGCAGATAGTTTTCCCGCACCAACGCGGCGCTCTCACGCCAGTATTTTTCCGCCACGAACGGATGGGCGGCGATGGTGCTGGGCAGCCACAGCGCCATCAGCCGTTCGATATCCTCCGGGCCACAGGGGCGGATCACCGTGGCTTTGGGTAACACATGCACCCCGTGAGATGATCGTTCACCAGCCCGCTGGCCTGCATGAAGGCGTAACAGATGGTGGAGCCGATAAACTTGAAGCCGCGCTTTTTCAGCGCCTTTGACATGGCGTCGGACTGCTCGGTTTTGGCCGGCACCTGATTCAGCGCTTGCCAGCGGTTAAGCTGCGGCCGGCCGCCGACGAAGTCCCAAATGAAGGTAACGAAATTCTCCCCGGCCGCCTCCATCGCCAGATAGGCCTTGGCGTTGGTGATGATGGCTTCTATCTTGCCGCGGTGGCGGATGATGCCGCTGTCCTGCAGCAGGTTTTCCACGTCTTGTTCGGTCATGGCGGCGACACGCCGCGGATCGAAATCGTGGAAAGCGCGGCGGTAGTTCTCGCGCTTTTTCAGGACGGTGATCCAGGAAAGGCCGGCTTGCTGCCCCTCGAGGCACAACATTTCAAACAGCTCGCGCGCGTCGGTGGTGGGCGCGCCCCATTCCTTGTCGTGATACTCGAGATACAACGGATCGGCCGTCACCCAACCGCAACGTTCGTCTGCCATCCTGAATGTCCTTATGCTGTGTTTATGAACAGTAATCATCGCTCGAAGCGCCGAACTTGGCAAGCCTCTGATTGTTTTGTCATCGGCCCGCTTGACGTGACGAAAAAGCCGACAATAGTTACTACATGGCCGGTGGAAAACTGACCAACGATAAAAACGACATGGCCTTCATTTGCAGGCTCTCAGGAGTCGATCCATGCCTCTAAAAATAACGTGCATGCCCCGCCCGGCGGCGCTTGCAGTGGCGTTACTTTGCAGTGTGACCCTTCCGGCTCAGGCGTACGATCAACTCTACGTCTTTGGCGACAGCCTGAGCGATACCGGCAACAACGGCCGGTTCACCTATGACGGCAGCCAGCACCTGCTGTACGACGAAGCATTGGCGCAACGCATCGGGGCGGCGCTGGTAGCTTCGGACAACGGCGGTGAGAACTACGCCGCCGGCGGCGCGGTGGCGGTGCCGGGCCTGAACCCGGCCGACAACACCCAGGAGCAGGTGCAGCGTTACCTGAACCGGGTCAATGGCCAGGCCGACGGCGACGGTTTGTATATTCATTGGATCGGCGGCAACGACCTGGCGGCGGCAGCGCTGAATGCCGCTACCGCGCCCGGCGTGGCCTATAACAGCGCCGCGGCGGCGGCGGCGCAAGTGCATTCGCTGCTGAACGCCGGCGCCGGCACGGTGATCGTGCCGACGGTGCCGAACATCGGCTCCACGCCGCAGCTGATGGAATTGATCATTCAACAGGCGCTGTCACCGGTGCAGGGGGCGGCGATCCAGGCGGCTTATGCCACGCTTAGTTCGGTGGCGACGCCGGACAACGCTTCACGCACGCAGGCGATCCACGCGGCGTTGACCGCTGCGGCGAAGCAGGGCAGCGCCATTCCTCAGGTGCAGCAGGCGATCGCCGCGCAGCTTATCGCGGCGTATGACGGCCTGAGCGCGCAGGCCGCTCAACTGACCGATTTCTATAATCAAAGCGAAGACCGTTTGCTGGCGCAGGGGAGCGGCAATATCGTGCGGGTGGACGTCAACAAGCTGTTCGCCGAAGCGATCGCCAATCCGGCGCAGTTCGGCTTCGCCAACACCGCCGGCATGGCTTGCCCGCCGGGCGTTTCCTCGGCGGTCTGCCGTTCCGACATGCCCGGCTTCGACGCCGGCCAGTCCTATCTGTTCTCCGACCATTTCCACCCCAGCCCACAGGCGCACCTGCTGATTGCGGATTATATCCAGGCGGTATTGGATGGTCCGGCGCAGGTGGTGGCGCTGAATCAGGCGACGGCGGCGATGGCGCGCGACAGCCGCGCCACGCTCGACAGCCGCTTCCAGCAGCTGCGCAACGGCGACAACCCGCAGGGTTCGCTGGGGGTGTTCGGCGGTTACGCCGGCCAGCACTACGACTATGCCGATAACCGGGCCGCGGGGGACGGCAACGCCACCACCCACAACCTGACCGTCGGCGTGGACTATCAGCTGACCGACAGCTGGTTGATCGGCGCGTTGATCGCCGGTTCCAACGACGATCAGCATCCTTCCAGCCGCTTTGATTACAAGGCGCGCGGGCTGCTGCTGTCGGCTTTCAGTTCACTGGCGATCTTCGAGCACGGCTGGGTCAACGCCGATCTGCACTATGCGACGATGGATTATGACGACATCCGCCGCAGCATGCGGCTGGGGCCGCTGACGCGCACCGAAACCGGTTCGACCACCGGCAGGCAGTGGGGCGCGCGCGTGACCGCCGGCTATGACTTCCCGATCGCCTCTTACCTGACTACCGGGCCGGTGGCGCAGTTCGCCTGGGACTACAGCCGCGTTTCCGGCTACAGCGAAGACAGCGATGACAGCACCGCCATGCGCTTCAACGATCAAACCTACCACTCGCAGATCGGTGCGTTGGGTTGGCGGCTGGATACGCAATTCGGCGTGTTTAACCCTTATGCGGAGGTGAGTTATCAGCACCAGTTCGGTGACGACGTCTACCGCGCCGGCGGCGGCCTGAAATCGACGCAAACCTCGTTCACCCGCGACAGTGCGGGCCAGGACAAAAATTGGGTGGATGTCACGTTGGGGGCCAACATGCCGTTGACGGACCGGGTATCGGCCTTCGCCACCGTCTCGCAAACCGGCGGGCTGAGCAGCGGCGAGCAGTTTATGTATAACGTCGGCGTCAGCGCGCGTTTTTGAATTGGCCATCGGCGCGCTCAAGATAAGCCATAAGGTCTGATAAGGGATTTATGCGGAAGGCGGCCTGGGGAAATTATGCGGGCCGCAATGAGGTTGGCGGAAAGACAAAAAAAAACTGATCCTATGAAAGGATCAGGTAGCCACTTGGCCAACACCAGGGAAAATTTTATTTATTATTGTATAACCAAAGATTAACTGTCAATTTGTTTCTGTGGCCCGTTAGCGCCGTATTTCATCCCTGGCCGTTCCTCCCATGCCCTGCGCGTCGGCACGCCGCGCGATATCACCTTATTTTTCACGATAATAAGAAATAATCCGGCACTTGATCACATTATCTCTCGATGAGGGGAGTTTTTTAGTTGATAAAATTAACAAAAATAACATCGGCGCAACTTTATCTCGTGGGAAATATAAGGATATGCGCACGTAAATCAGCATAAATTTAATCGGTGAAGGGGGAAATAGCGTTCAGCCAATTGATTATTTAAACGGCGGCGAGTGATGTTTTTGTTAAATGTTTCTAATGTGTGTGCCGGGTGTGTTTTTCTGGACGGCGAGGGGACCGGCAGACGCGTTGTTTTTCCCGCTGTGCCCGATGCGTGAAAATCCAGCGTTTCTCACCCCGATTCGCACTTGTTGCCGGATTCTGGCTGTATATCTTACGGTCAAAGGGTATACTGGCGCATTCCATCTAAATCCACTTGTATCGCGTGCGAATTCAACATGCAAAAGTTTGATACCAAGACCTTCCAGGGCCTGATCCTGACACTGCAGGATTATTGGGCGCGCCAGGGCTGCACCATCGTTCAACCATTGGACATGGAAGTCGGCGCGGGAACCTCACACCCGATGACGTGCCTGCGCGCACTGGGGCCGGAGCCGATGGCCGCCGCCTATGTGCAGCCATCTCGCCGCCCGACCGACGGCCGCTACGGTGAAAACCCGAACCGTCTGCAGCACTACTACCAGTTCCAGGTGGTGATTAAGCCATCGCCGGACAACATTCAGGAACTCTACCTGGGCTCGTTGAAAGAGCTGGGTCTGGATCCGACCATCCACGACATTCGCTTTGTGGAAGACAACTGGGAAAACCCAACGCTCGGCGCCTGGGGCCTGGGTTGGGAAGTGTGGCTGAACGGCATGGAAGTGACGCAGTTCACTTACTTCCAGCAGGTCGGCGGCCTGGAGTGCAAGCCGGTGACCGGCGAGATCACCTACGGTCTGGAGCGTCTGGCGATGTACATCCAGGGCGTGGACAGCGTGTACGATCTGGTGTGGAGCAACGGCCCGCTGGGCGTCACCACCTACGGCGACGTGTTCCATCAGAATGAAGTGGAGCAGTCCACCTACAACTTCGAATACGCCGACGTCGACTTCCTGTTCTCCTGCTTCGAGCAGTACGAGAAAGAAGCCCAATCGCTGCTGGCGCTGGAAAAACCGCTGCCGCTGCCGGCCTACGAACGCATCCTGAAGGCGGGCCATACCTTCAACCTGCTGGACGCGCGCAAGGCGATTTCGGTAACCGAGCGTCAACGCTACATTCTGCGCATCCGCACGCTGACCAAAGCCGTTGCCGAAGCCTACTACGCTTCCCGCGAAGCGCTGGGCTTCCCGATGTGCAACAAGAAGAACGAGAACTAAGAGGCAGCCATGACTCAACAGACTTTCCTGGTGGAAATCGGCACGGAAGAGCTGCCGCCGAAGGCTCTTCGTTCCCTGGCGGAATCTTTCGCCGCCAACTTCACCGCCGAACTGGACAACGCCGGCCTGGAACACGGTGAAGTGAACTGGTTCGCCGCACCGCGCCGCCTGGCGCTGAAAGTGGCCAACCTGAGCGCGGCGCAGGCCGATCGCGAAATTGAAAAACGCGGCCCGGCGATCGCCCAGGCGTTCGACGCTGAAGGCAAACCGAGCAAAGCGGCCGAAGGCTGGGCGCGCGGCTGCGGCATCACCGTCGATCAGGCTGAACGCCTGGTGACCGACAAGGGCGAGTGGTTGATGTACCGCGCCCACGTCAAAGGCCAGTCGGCGCAACAACTGCTGGCCGGCATGGTCAGCACCGCGCTGGCTAAACTGCCGATCCCGAAACTGATGCGTTGGGGCGACTCTGACGTGCAGTTCGTGCGTCCGGTGCACACCGTTACGATGCTGCTGGGCGCCGATCTGATCCCGGGCACCGTGCTGGGCATCGACTCTGCGCGCACCGTGCGCGGCCACCGCTTCATGGGCGAAGCCGAGTTCACCCTCGATAACGCCGACCAATACCCGCAGATCCTGCTGGAGCGCGGCAAAGTGGTCGCCGACTACGAAGCGCGTAAAGCCCTCATCAAACGCGACGCCGAACTGGCGGCGCAGAAGATTGGCGGCAAGGCCGATTTGAGCGACAGCCTGTTGGAAGAAGTGGCCTCGCTGGTGGAATGGCCAGTGGTGCTGACCGCCAAATTCGAAGAAAAATTCCTGGCGGTGCCGGCGGAAGCGCTGGTGTACACCATGAAGGGCGACCAGAAGTATTTCCCGGTGTACGACGCCGCGGGCAAACTGCTGCCGAACTTTATCTTTGTGGCCAACATCGAGTCGAAAGACCCGCAGCAGATCATTTCCGGCAACGAGAAGGTGGTGCGTCCGCGCCTGGCCGATGCCGAGTTCTTCTTCAACACCGATCGCAAGAAACGCCTGGAAGACAATCTGCCGCGCCTGGAAACCGTGCTGTTCCAACAGCAGCTGGGCACCCTGCGCGACAAGACCGATCGCATTCAGGCGCTGGCGGGCTGGGTTGCCGGCCAGATCGGCGCCGACGTCAACCACGCCACCCGCGCGGGCCTGCTGTCGAAGTGCGACCTGATGACCAACATGGTGTTCGAATTTACCGACACCCAGGGCGTGATGGGCATGCATTACGCGCGCCACGACGGTGAGGCGGAAGACGTCGCCGTTGCGCTGAACGAGCAGTATCAGCCGCGCTACGCCGGTGATGCGCTGCCGCAGTCGCTGGTGGCCTGCTCGCTGGCGATCGCCGACAAGATGGATACCCTGGCCGGCATTTTCGGCATCGGGCAGCATCCGAAAGGCGATAAAGACCCGTTCGCGCTGCGCCGCGCCGCGCTGGGCGTGTTGCGCATCATCGTCGAGAAAAACCTGCCGCTGGATCTGCAGACCCTGACCGAAGAGGCCGTGCGCCTGTACGGCAGCAAGCTGACCAACGCCAAGGTGGTCGACGAGGTGGTGGAATTCATGCTGGGCCGCTTCCGCGCCTGGTATCAGGAAGAAGGCCACGCCGTCGATACCATTCAGGCGGTGCTGGCGCGCCGTCCGACCAAACCGGCCGACTTCGACGCGCGCGTCAAGGCGGTATCCCACTTCCGCACGCTGGACGAGGCGGCGGCATTGGCTGCGGCCAACAAACGCGTCTCCAACATTCTGGCCAAGTCTACCGAAACGCTGAACGACAGCGTGCGCGCCTCGGTGCTGAAGGATGCGGCGGAGATCCAGTTGGCGACTCACCTGGTGGTGCTGCGCGACAAGTTGCAGCCGTACTTCGCGGCGGGCAACTACCAGGAAGCGCTGGTGGAACTGGCCGCGCTGCGTGAGCCGGTGGATGCGTTCTTCGACAACGTGATGGTGATGGCGGACGATGCGGAAGTGCGCGTTAACCGTCTGACGCTGCTGAGCAAACTGCGTGAGCTGTTCCTGCAGGTGGCGGATATCTCCGTGCTGCAGTAAGCGGTTCTTTGCTGTGAAAAGGCGCCTGCGGGCGCCTTTTTTATTTCCGAAGCTGGGCTGTGAAGGTAAGCTCGCCCGGCGGCTTGGGGTGACTGACTTGGGAGAATTGCAGCCTCCGCTCGCCGACGGCAATGAACCTCAGTGCGTTTTGCGCACGATGTTCAACCGCCACCGGCCGAGACAATGTTCACCGCAAACGGAATCGCGTATCGGAACGCCGCCAGTTGATCTATTCTTATAGGCGCACGGAGTGCGGAAAAAGGGGCGGAGTCCAATGAAAAAGCAGGTTTATAACAGGAGTTATGTCACATGGCGGTAGGAATCCAGAGCAGAGGTTTCGCGCGTTGGTTGGCACCGGTATTGGCATTGTTGGTGGTCATGCAATTGACCGCCTGCGGCGATAAAGAGCCGGAACAGCGCAAAGCATTTATCGATTACTTACAGAATACCGTGATGCGCAGCGGGGCGAATATCCCCACGCTGAGCGAAGACCAGAAGCAGAAGTTCGGCAACTATGCCGGCGATTACGCGATTTTGGTCGGCTTTTCACAGCAGCTGTCCAAGTCGGTCGGCGCCAGCCTGACCCCGGCGCTGGATCAGATTAACCAGATCCGCACCGCACAGGACTATCTGAACAAACGCGATGCGCTGCAGCAATCGGTCGGGGCGTTGAACCTGCTGGGCCAGCAGATCCAGTCCGCCAAGTCGCAGGCGGATACCGCCCGCGCGGCGTTGAAACAGCCCGACGATCTGAAGGCGGTGTACAACCAGGCCTATGACAAAATCGTCACCGCGCCGGCCAACGCCCTGATGCCGGCGATCCCGACCACCGCCAGCTTTGTGCAGGATCTGGTGCAGGTTGGCGATTTCCTGCAGAGCCAGGGCAATCAGGTCAGCTTCAACAACAACGGCGTGCAGTTCCGCACTGCGCAGCAGGTGGCGCAGTACAACACCATGATGTCGAATCTGGTGGCCAAACAGCAGAACCTGGTGAATGCGCAGAAAGCCATTCAAAGCGTGACGCAATAACGCGCCTACGACGATCTACAGGCCGGCATTGCCGGCCTGCTTTATTTCCCCTCAGCGTTTCCAATAGCTTGCTGGTTTATTGCGCAGGCTTCTGTACTACACTTCAATTAATCCATTCATTCGGCAATGTAGTTTTCTTTCATTCATCACTTCGCTAGTTCCCGGCGGGATGAGTGCTCACAGGGAAGATCAAACAGAGCGTCGCGATTGGTCGCTGCAGCCAAAAATAAATTGTGATGTTTATCACAGTTTAAAAACAAATAACCAAGTTAAAAATGTGACCGTTATCACTTTATTGTCGATTTTTGGGCGGTTTTTTTCTCACTGTGCTTTTTTTACACGTCATAAGTGTGATCTTTATCACTATAAATGAGGGTTTGTTGGGGTGTTGTGTGTGACTTGTATCACAAAAAATTCGTGAAGTTCGCGTGACAAAAACAGCGTGATAGAGTCCGTTTCGCATACAGCGGCAACACGGCTGGATCGTCACAACAATAATCACGCGCTCTATTGTCAGCGCGTAACAATAGGGGTGTGTTTTATGTTTTCACCAGACATCAAGGTTAAAGTGCAAAACTTTGGCCGCTTCCTGAGCAACATGGTGATGCCCAACATCGGCGCCTTTATCGCCTGGGGGATTATCACCGCGCTATTCATTCCAACCGGCTGGCTGCCGAATGAAACCTTAGCCAAGCTGGTCGGCCCGATGATCACCTATCTGCTGCCGCTGCTGATCGGCTACACCGGCGGGCGGCTGGTGGGCGGCGAGCGCGGCGGCGTGGTCGGCGCCATCACCACCATGGGCGTCATCGTCGGCGCCGACATGCCGATGTTCCTCGGCTCGATGATCGCCGGCCCGCTGGGTGGCTGGGCTATCAAGCATTTCGACCGCTGGGTGGACGGCAAGATCAAAAGCGGCTTTGAAATGCTGGTGAACAACTTCTCCGCCGGCATCATCGGCATGCTGCTGGCAATCCTGGCTTTCCTGGGCATCGGGCCGCTGGTGGAGGTGCTCTCCAAGCTGCTGGCGGCGGGCGTGCACGTGATGGTGAAGAACAACCTGTTGCCACTGGCGTCCATCTTCGTTGAACCGGCGAAAATCCTGTTCCTGAACAACGCCATCAACCACGGCATCTTCTCGCCGCTGGGTATCCAGCAGGCCACGGAAGTCGGTAAGTCGGTATTCTTCCTGATTGAAGCCAACCCAGGCCCGGGCATGGGCGTGCTGATGGCCTACATGTTCTTCGGCCGCGGCAGCGCCAAGCAATCCGCCGGCGGTGCGGCGATCATTCACTTCCTGGGCGGCATCCACGAAATCTACTTCCCTTACGTGCTGATGAATCCACGTCTGCTGCTGGCGGTGATCCTGGGCGGCATGACCGGCGTATTCACCCTGACGATGCTGAACGGCGGCCTGGTTTCTCCGGCTTCCCCGGGTTCGATCCTGGCGGTGCTGGCGATGACTCCGAAAGGCGCCTACTTCGCCAACATTGCGGCGGTGTGCGCAGCCTTTGCCGTCTCCTTCGTGGTGTCTGCTTTCCTGCTGAAAACCTCCAAAGTGAAAGAGGATGACGATCTGGAAGCCGCGACCCGCCGCATGCAAGAGATGAAATCGCAGTCCAAAGGCGGCGCAGCGGCGCCAGCGTCGGTCGACGGCGATCTGAGCACCGTGCGCAAAATCATCGTCGCCTGCGATGCGGGCATGGGTTCCAGCGCCATGGGCGCCGGGGTGTTGCGCAAGAAAGTGGCGGACGCCGGGCTGAAGAACATCTCGGTGACCAACAGCGCCATCAACAGCCTGCCGGACGATGTGGATCTGGTCATCACGCACCGCGATCTGACCGAGCGCGCGATGCGCCACGCGCCGCAGGCCCAGCACATCTCGCTGACCAACTTCCTCGACAGCAAGCTGTACAGCGATCTGGTCGAGCGTTTGCTGGCGGCCAACCAAACCAGCGACAACCAGCAGAAGGTGCTGGATGACAGCGTCGAAGCCGGTGAGCCGAACCTGTTCAAGCTGAGCGAAAGCAACGTGTTCCTCAACCTGCAGGCCAGTGACAAAGAGCAGGCGATCCGCTTCGCCGGCGAGCAGCTGGTGAAGGGCGGCTACGTTGAGCCGGAATACGTGCCGGCGATGCTGGAGCGCGAAAAGCTCACGTCCACCTACCTGGGCGAGTCGATCGCCGTGCCGCACGGCACCATCGAGGCTAAAGACCGGGTGCTGCGCACCGGCGTGGTGTTCTGCCAGTACCCGCAGGGCGTGCGCTTCGGCGATGAAGAGGACGAAGTGGCGCGCCTGGTGATCGGCATCGCCGCGCGCAACAACGAGCATATTCAGGTGATCACCAGCCTGACCAACGCGCTGGATGACGAGAGCGTGATCGAGCGGCTGGCGAATACCACCAGCGTCCAGGAAGTGCTGGACCTGCTCGGCGGCAAAAAAGCCGGATAACAGAATCATTTTAAAGGGTGCAGCTTGCTGCACCCTTCGACATTAAGAAGGTAGAGTTATGAAAGCATTACATTTTGGCGCAGGGAACATCGGCCGCGGTTTTATCGGCAAGCTGCTGGCGGACGCGGGCGTTGAGCTGACCTTCGCCGACGTCAATCAAACGGTGCTGGATCTGCTGAACAGCCGAAAAAGCTACTCGGTGCACGTGGTGGGCGAGCAAGAGCGCGTGGAGAACGTCACCAACGTCAGCGCCGTCAACAGCGGCGGCGAAGCCGCGGTGGCGCTGATCGCCGAGGCGGATCTGGTGACCACCGCCGTGGGTCCGCAAATTCTCGCCAAAATCGCCGGCACGATCGCCAAAGGACTGGTGCTGCGCCATCAGCAGGGCAATGTGCAGCCGCTGAACATCATCGCCTGCGAGAACATGGTGCGCGGCACCAGCCAGCTGAAGCAGCACGTGTTCGCCGCGCTGCCGCAGGACGAGCAGGCATGGGTTGAGCAGCATGTCGGCTTCGTCGATTCGGCGGTCGATCGCATCGTGCCGCCGGCGGACAGCAGCGATCCGCTGGAAGTGACGGTGGAAACCTTCAGTGAATGGATCGTCGATCAGACGCAGTTTAAAGGCCAGCCTCCGGCGATCGCCGGCATGGAGCTGACCGACAACCTGATGGCCTTCGTCGAGCGCAAGCTGTTCACCCTCAACACCGGCCACGCGATCACCGCCTACCTCGGCCAACGGGCCGGGCTGCAAACCATTCGCGACGCCATTCTCGATCCGGCGATCCGCCGGGTGGTGAAAGGGGCGATGGGAGAGAGCGGCGCGGTGCTGATCAAACGCTACGGCTTCGACGCCGACAAGCACGCCGCCTACATCAACAAAATTCTCGGCCGCTTCGAAAACCCGTATCTGCACGATGACGTCGAGCGCGTGGGGCGCCAGCCGCTGCGCAAACTGAGCGCCGGCGATCGCCTGATCAAACCGCTGCTGGGCACGCTGGAATACGGCCTGCCGCATGCCAACCTGATCCAGGGCATCGCCGCCGCCATGAGTTACCGCAGCGAACAGGATCCGCAGGCGTTGGAGTTGGCGGAATTGCTGAATACGCTCGGGCCGAAAGCCGCGCTGGCGCAAATTTCCGGCCTGCCGGCGGAAAGCGAGGTTGTAGAAGAGGCCGTTGCTGTGTATAACGCCATGCACAAGTAGAATCGTGATGATGAACACCCGAGCGCAGCTTGCTGCGCTCCTGGAACCCGAGTTCGGCATCGACGGCCCTCCCCACGCCTTTCGAAAAGCGACGATGGAAGAAGCACAGGCATTTGAAAACCAGGTTCTGGAAAAGCTGAACGCGGGCAAAACGGTGCGCAGCTTCCTGATCGCGGCGGTAGAGCTGCTGGCGGAAGCGCTCAACGTGCTGGTGGTGCAGGTATTCCGCAAGGATGACTACGCGGTGAAATATGCCGTCGAACCGCTATTGTCCGGCAGCGGCCCGCTGGGGGAGCTGTCGGTGCGCCTGAAGCTGATGTACGGCCTGGGGGTGATTTCCCGCCACGAATATGAAGACGCCGAACTGCTGATGGCGATGCGCGAAGAGCTGAACCACGACGGGTCGGAATACCGCTTCGTCGACGACGAAATACTCGGGCCGTTCGGCGAGCTGCACTGTGTGGCAGCGCTGCCGCCGGTGCCGACTTTCCTGCAGCCGGGCGAGGCGGATGAAGCGCTGATCGCCATGCAGCGCCAGCGCTATCAGCAGATGGTGCGCTCCACCATGGTGCTGTCCATTACCGATCTGATCGCCGGCATCGGCGCCAAGCAACCCTCCCGGCTCTCTCCTCTCGGCCGCGGCTAGGCAAAGGCCGCGCGCCACTCGTCGAACAACAACCACAGCGCGGTGGCGGCCATCAGCCCGGACATCGCGCCGTTGAACACCCGCAGCTTCCAGGTGACCCGCAGCGCGTTGCGCAAGCGGTCGCCCAGCACCGCCCACAGCAGCACGCAAGGCAAGTTCAGCAGCGCGAAACCGGCGATGACCGACAGCGTATGGACAAAGGTGGCGCCTTCGCGCGGGGTGAACAGGATCGCTACGTTGATCACCATCAGCCAGGCCTTGGGGTTGACCGCCTGAAACAGCGCGCCGTTGAGCAGGCTCATCGGCTGCGCCTGCTCTTTGGCGTCCGGCGAGGCCGCCTGGAACAGTTTCCATGACAGCCACAGCAGATAAGCGCAGCCGATCACCGCCAGCGGCAGGCGGATGACGCCGGCCCAGCTCAGCGCCAGCGCCAGCAGCGGGATAATGATCGCCAGCTGTACCGCACAACCGACGCAGATGCCAAACAGCATCGGCAGGGTGCGGCGCAGGCCGAAGTTGACGCCCGACGAGGCCAGCAGCAGGTTGTTGGGGCCGGGGGTGATCGACATGACGGTGACGTAGCTGACAAAGGCAGAGTCCAGCATGGCAGGTTCCTTGAAAATGACGGTGATGACGAGAGATCAGCATAATCGCTGCAATGGGATGGTGACAGAACCACAAATCGGATATTGTCATGGTTACAGTTGTACAGAATGTAAACTGTACCCATTGCCTGGAGAGAAACTGTGACCCTGCTCGATGAAACCCCGGATACCCGTTACCTGCAGCTGGCGGACACGTTGGCCGAAGCCATTCGCCGCGGCACGCTGCAGCCCGGCGACCGCTTGCCTTCGGTGCGGCGCTGTGCGCAAACCCATCGCGTCAGCATCAATACCGTGGTGTCGGCTTACCGCACGCTGGAGGATCGCGGGTTGATCGAGGCGCGACCGCAGTCGGGGTTTTATGTCCGCAGCACGCTGCCGGCGCTGAAGATGGCCTCGGCGCCCAGCGGGCGCATCGAACCGCCGGCGGACGACGTGCTGGCGCTGATCGACACCGTGTTTGCCGCCCAGCAAAACCCGGCCTTCACCAACATTGCGTTGGCTTGCCCGCAGACCAGCGACTTTTATCCCGGCGGCAAGTTGGGGCGCATGCTGTCCTCTCAGCTGCGCCGCCAGCCGGATCTGATCGGGCAGTATCCGTTGCCGCCCGGCAGCCTGCGGCTGCGTCAGCAGATCGCCCGCCGCTCGATGACGCTGGGCATGCTGCTGGAGCCGGGCGACGTGGTGCTGACCCACGGCTGCATGGAAGCGCTGCAGCTGGCGCTGCGCGTCACCACCAAACCGGGCGACTGCGTCGGGCTGGAGTCGCCGACCTATTTCTACCTGCTGCCGCTGCTGGCCAGCCTGGGGCTGAAAGCGCTGGAAATCCCTACCGATCCGCAGTTGGGACTGTCGTTGGACGCGCTGGAGCTGCTGTTGAACGAGAAGCGGCTGAATGCGGTGATCGCCATGCCGACGGTGCAAAACCCGCTGGGCTGCACCATGCCGCTGGCGGCGAAAAAGCGGCTGGCGCGGCTGATGAACGATCATCAGGTGCCGTTAATTGAAGATGGGCTGTATGCCGAGATCCAGTTCGGCGGCGCGCTGTCGCCGGCGGTGAAGGCGTTCGATCGCGACGGCTGGGTGCTGTTTTGCTCCAGCTTTACCAAAACGCTGGCGCCGGATTTTCGCGTCGGCTGGGTCTGCGGCGGCCGCTTCCACGAGGCGTTGCGCAAGCTGAAGGCGGTGTCGTCGATGTCAGAGTCGCAGCTGCTGTCGGAAACGCTGGCGACCTTCCTGGAGAGCGGCGGTTACGATCACCATTTGCGCAACCTGCGCAAGCGCTATGCGGCGCAGGTCGACGAGGCGCGGGCGCTGATCGCCCGGCATTTCCCGCGCGGCACGCTGGCCACGCAGCCGGCGGGCGGCTTCGTGTTCTGGGTCGAATTCCCCCCTGGCGTGGACAGTGTGGCGCTGTTCCATCAGCTGCTGGAGGAGCAGATCTGTTTAACGCCGGGCACCCTGTATTCGCCCAGCGGGCGTTACCGCAACGCGCTGCGGCTCTCCTGCTGCTACCCGTTCAACGCGCGCTACACCCAGGCGTTGGCCCGGCTCGGCGCCAGGGCCTGCGAGATGAGCGGCTTGCCGCCCGGCATTGCGCAGGACGGGTAACGGCGCGCGCCTTTTGCTACAATGCCGGTATCATTGATTAGCGTGCCATTTTGGGCACAACGGGCCAGAGACCATGAAAGAGAAAGAAAAGGCAGAGATCAAGCGCCTGAGCGACCTGCTGGACGCCTTGAACCACAAAGACGCCACCGTGATCCAACAGGGCAACCCTGAGTTGATCGCGCAACACACCAAAGAGAAAGAGAAACTGGCGACGGAGATCGAGCGCCTGAAAAACGTGCGCGGCGAGAAGCTGAGCGCCGAAGCGCAGAAGCTGAGCAAGCTGCCGTTCAGCCGCGAGATCACCAAGAAAGAGCAGGCCGATATGGGCGCGCTGAAGAAAAGCGCGCGCGGGTTGATCGTGGTGCACCCGATGACCGCGCTGGGCCGCGAGATGGGCCTGAAAGCGGTCACCGGCTACGCCAAGAAAGTGTTCTGAACCCCTGGGCGTCAGACCTTGGTGGTGTAATACGCCTTGGTCTGATAGGGCACGGTGACCGTGTCCTGGCCCCGTAGCTCCTCTTCTTCCGCCACCAGTTGGCGCAACCGATCGATAACCTGCTCCTGTTGCGGCTGCGGCAGCGCGGCGATAAAGCTGGTTGAACGCACGCGGTTGTAGATCACGTCCTCCACCGCACCCCGGTGGCCCAGCATAAACACCTGCTCCTGCAGCGGTTCAAAGCCTTTGAACGGGAAGAACTTGCGCCATTCGCCGGTATAGTAACGCGGCGCATCGCCTTCGTGGCTATCGACGATCTGATTCAGTTTGCGCACCCAGCCGACGCGCGCATCGCGCATGTTCCACACCAGACCGAGTTTGCCGCCGGGCTTGAGAATGCGCTGGATTTCCGCCAGCGCCTGCGGCGTGGCGAACCAATGGAAGGACTGGGCACAGACCACGGCATCGACCGACTCGTCCGGCAACGGGATCGCGTCGGCGGTGCCCGCCAGCGTTTTCACCTGCGGCAGCGCTGCCGACAGTTTTTCCAGCATTTGCGGCACCGGTTCGACGGCGATCACCTGCGCGCCGGTTTCCAGCAGGCGCGGGGTGAACTTGCCGGTGCCGGCGCCGAGATCGATGACCGTCATGCCGGCGTGCAGGCCGATGACGTCACGCAGCCAGACGGCGATTTCCGGCGGGTAATCCGGCCGGCCTTTCACATAGCGATCGGCATTGGCCTGATAGCCTTCGGCGGCGGCGTGATGAATCGAATGGGTCGGGGTGGTCATATACCTGGCTCCTGGCTGAAAAAACGTGCGGCTACAGTATAGGCGGAAGAAAAGGGTTAACGCGGCATTCGGCGCACGTTTTTCATTTTTCCGCCCGCGCTTTCAATGGCCGAGCAGGCGGCGGTTGAAATCCTCAAGGCGCCCTTCGGCGAGCCGCGTGAGCATGGTCTTGCTCCAGCTCGCGGAGAGGCCGGCCACCGCCAACAGGCGGCGATACTGTTCCGCGTCGAACGGCATGTGCCAGGCGATGGCGATGGCTTCGGCCACCGACACATCGCTGTTGCGCGCCGCCAGCGCCAGCGGACGATCGCCGCTGACCGCGCCCGGCGACACCACCCGATACAGCCAGCCGCAGCGGCCGCTTTGCTGCATCAGCAGCGAAATGTCCTCAATGGCGAAGTGATAGTTGAGCTTGAAGCACGGCGAGCGCGGCTGGGTGACCTGGATCAGCGCCTCGCCCCAGCGGAAGACGTCGCCCATAAACACATTGTGTTCGGTCAGCCCTTCGGTGGAGATATTCTCGCCGAAGGCCGGGGCGCAAAACTGCTCCGCCTGCGCCGGAAACTGCTCGCGCCAGTGGGCGTAATGCTCGCGCGGGTAGTGGCACAGCGCGCGATCCGGCCCGCCGTGATAGCTTTTCTCCGCCTGTTCGTCGCCTTCCAGCCCGAGCGGCGTGAGCCGGACAGCGCCATCCACCTGGCGTTTGGCGATGGCGCTGGGGCGCCCGCCCTCATAGGGTTGAATGCTGCCGATGTAAACGTCTGGGTGATGCATGTGCGCCTCCGTGTCTCGCGTCGAGGGCTCAGCATAGCCTGAGTTGTTCTCGTACACTACCCGGCGTTTACCTGTACGGAAGGATGTGTTTTTCCTGTCTATATTTAGGCTTTTATCGTCGAGAAAAAACCATGCGTTTCATTGTATTGAGGCATGCGGAGTCAGAATGGAACCGCTCGGGGATTATTCAGGGGCGAAGTGACAGTCCGCTGACAGAAGAGGGGCGACGTCAAATCGCTGGGCTTGGCGCTCGCTTGCAAATGTTATCGGTCACTTCGTTGATCAGTTCACCGACTGGTCGGGCTTTTACGACAGCGGAGACGTTGGCTGAGCGATGTGGCTGCACTGTGCAAATGGATGAGCGTTTGCAGGAGCAAGATTTTGGCCGACTGGAAGGATTATCTTATGCGCAGGCCATGCGCGATTATCCTGAAGCGACGCAGTGCCTCTTTGCCGGTAAGGCAGAGGCGTCGGCGCCGGGAGGGGAGAATGCTTATGAGGTTGCCTGGCGCCTGATGGCTTGTCTGTCCGATCTGGCTGTCGATGGACAAAATCAAACGCTTGGTGTTGTTACGCACGGCCATGCTCTGCAGGCACTGATTTGGTGGCTTAAAGGGGCCGACCCGCAGGAGGACCTTCGCAGATACGGTCATCGCAATTGCGGCTATGCAATGCTTGATGTGACCGCCTCTGGTTTTAATTTGTTGAATTGGGGAGTCGCGACCCACCTGTTGCCAAAAAGATAGGGCGAGGAACGGATATTCCTCGCCTGAGGGCGTCAGAAGGTGGTCCAGTTATCTTCCGCTGCGGCGTTGGCGGCCGCGGGTTTGACGGCTGGCGCTTTCGGCGCGGCGGCTTTGGCGGCGAGGGGCTCGGTCTGTTCCGCCAAGCGGAACACCGAAACGCTCTGCAGCAGCATATCGGCCTGCTCTTCCAGCGAATCGGCGGCGGCGGCGGACTCTTCCACCAGCGCGGCATTCTGCTGGGTGGTGTGGTCCATCTCGACGATCGCCTGGCCAATCTGGGCGATGCCGCGCGTCTGTTCATCGGAGGCGGCGGCGATCTCGGCCATGATGTCGCGCACGTGGGTGACCGAACGGACGATCTGTTCCATGGTATTGCCGGTGCTTTCCACCAACTCAGTGCCGGTTTTCACCCGGCTGACCGATTCGGCGATCAGCCCTTCTATTTCCTTGGCCGCCTGGGCGCTGCGGCTCGCCAGGCTGCGCACTTCACTGGCGACCACCGAGAAGCCGCGGCCCTGTTCGCCGGCGCGCGCCGCTTCCACCGCGGCGTTGAGCGCCAGGATGTTGGTCTGGAAGGCAATGCCGTTAATCAGGGTAGTAATTTCGGCGATACGCTGCGAACTGCTGGAGATATCGCGCATGGTGCTGACCACGTTTTCCACCAGCTTACCGCCCTGTTGTGCGGTCTGCGAGGCGTCGGTGGCCAGTTGGTTGGCGTGATGAGCATTGTCGGCGTTTTGTTTCACCGTGGCGGTCAGCTGTTCCATGCTGGCCGCGGTTTCCTCGACCGCCGCCGCCTGCTGTTCGGTGCGGGAGGAGAGATCGGTGTTGCCGGCGGCGATTTCCGCCGAGGCGGTGGAGACCTGGCTGACCCCCATCTGGATCTTCTCAATCATGGTGCGCAGGTTTTGGCTCATCGCCGCCACTGCGTTCAGCAGTTGCCCCAGCTCGTCGCGGCGGGTGCTGGTCTGCGCCTGGCGCAGGTCGCCGCCGGCGATGCGTTCCGCCATGGCCAGCGTGCTGTGCAGCGGACGGGTGATCTGCAGGGTGATGCGCCAGGCGATAAGCACCCCGGCGATGATGGCGATCAGGGTGGTGACGCCCATCTGCAGCTGTGCCAGATTGATGTTGTTGCGCGTCTGCACCAGTTCGTCCTGCATAAAGGCGTTCACCAGCGTGCCGATCGCTTGCGCGCGTTCGCCGAGCTGCCGGCTGATTTGCTGTTCGTGCTCATAGGCCGGCAGGTAGGCCGCGATGCGGTTTTTGTAATCGTCCAGCGCGGCCAGCAGCGGTTGCAGCTGCGGGCGCTGCGCGTCGCTGACCCGGCGGCTCAGGGCGTTGGCCGCGTCGCGCGCGTCGTCGATGGCCGCCATCAGCGGCGCTTCGGTTTCCTTGTTCAGGCTCAGCAGCAGACCGCGCGCACCGTAGCGCACCTGGGTCAGCTTCTGGTTAAGCTGGATGAAGGCCAGCTGCAGATCGCCGTTGGTGAGCTGACGCTCCACCTGGCTCAGGCTGGCCTGCACTTCCGACATGTTCCAGCTCTGGCGCACCGCGTCTTTTGCCGTGACCGCCTGCTCAAAGACTTTTTGCTGCTGTTGATATTCCCCGATCAGCGTCACCAGACGCTGCAGATCCTTGCGGCTTTGGGCGTCCCAGTCCAGCGCCTGCCCCTGATCTATCAGCTTGACGGCATTTTCAATATTGGCGCGGTTGTTCTGCAGATACTCCGGCTGGTAGGTCTGGCCGTACATGGCGCGGTTGTATTTGGCCTGGTTGATCTCCTCGTTCAGCCGGTTGCTGAAGTCGATGCGATCGGCGCGGGATTCGATGATATGCAGATATTGCGCCCCGGTGCCGGCGATGACGACCGCCAACAGCAACAACAGCGCGAAGCCGAGACCGAGCTTTTTACCTACGGTGAGATGAGTGAACTTTCCTGCCAATGCTTGCAATGCCGCCATAGCGTTTTTCCTTCTCCGGGCGAACGTCAATTGAACAAACCATCGGCAAGAAGTGGTCAAACTTTAGCGGATTTCAGGCAAAAAAATACCCGCCGGTGGCGGGCATCTTTATCAACGGGGGCGAGTTACTTCTTCGCGGCGAAGCGTGCGGCGGCTTCATCCCAGTTGACCACGTTCCAGAACGCCTTGATGTAGTCAGGGCGTTTGTTCTGATATTTCAGGTAGTAAGCGTGTTCCCACACGTCCAGGCCGATGATTGGGAAACCGGAAGCGCCGGCGACGGCTTCGCCCATCAGCGGGCTGTCCTGGTTGGCGGTAGACACTACGGCCAGCTTGCCGTCTTTCAGCACCAGCCAGGCCCAACCGGAACCGAAGCGGGTGGCTGCGGCTTTCTCGAACTCTTCCTGGAATTTCTCAACGCTGCCGAAATCGCGCTCGATGGCCGCTTTCAGATCGCCGCCCAGCGTGGTGCCGGTTTTCAGGTTTTTCCAGAAGAAGCTGTGGTTGGCGTGACCGCCGGCGTTGTTGCGCATGAAGGTGCGTTTGTCGGCAGGCACTTTGTCCAGATCCTGGATCAGTTCTTCAACGCTGTATTTGGCCAGCTCAGGGTAGGCTTCCAGCACGGTGTTGGCGTTGTTGACGTAGGTCTGGTGGTGTTTGGTGTGATGGATTTCCATCGTCTGCTTGTCAAAATGCGGTTCCAGTGCGTCGTAAGCGTACGGCAGGGATGGCAGTGAATAACTCATAATCATCATCTCCAGTGGTATATGGGCGGCGCAAAGGGCGAGCACCGCGTAAGCAGTCGGATCATTATAGTTAATTAAATGATATTGAAAATGATTATCAATGCCCTGTGAATTGTGTGGTTAATGAACAAATCGTTGCGTTAACATGTTGATAGAAGAGGGCGCTGGGTGGCCGGTTCAAACCGTCGCCCCGGCACGTTGGTTACTCTCTATACTGTAGGGAGCGCCAACGTCGAAATGTATCGAAATGTGCCAATGCGTTCACTGAATGAGCACGAGTGTGTAACAACCACAAGCACGCTGTGGTAATATGGCCGGCGTTCGTAGCAAGCATAACAACAGTGACATTCGCGTTTGCCGCGCTAGCGGGCAGGCGCATTTGAACAATGTGACAATCGAGAGTAAAGGAGACCCCCATGCAGGTCAGCAGAAGGCAGTTCTTTAAGATCTGCGCTGGCGGTATGGCAGGAACGACGGTGGCCGCGCTGGGCTTTGCCCCCGAAGTGGCGTTGGCGGAAACCCGGCAGTACAAACTGCTGCGCGCCCGCGAGACCCGTAATACCTGTACGTATTGTTCCGTCGGCTGTGGGCTGTTGATGTACAGCCTTGGTGATGGCGCCAAAAACGCCAAAGAAAGCATTTTCCATATCGAAGGGGATCCGGATCACCCGGTAAACCGCGGCGCGCTTTGCCCGAAAGGCGCCGGCCTGGTTGACTTCATCCACAGCGAGAGCCGCCTCAAGTACCCGGAATACCGGGCGCCGGGGTCGGACAAATGGCAGCGCATCAGCTGGGACGACGCCTTTACCCGCATCGCCAAGCTGGTGAAAGAAGACCGTGACGCCAACTTCATCAAAACCAACGATCAGGGCGTTACCGTCAACCGTTGGCTGACCACCGGCATGCTGTGCGCTTCGGCCGCCAGCAATGAAACCGGTTTTCTGTCGCAAAAATTTAGTCGCGCTCTCGGCATGCTTGCCGTAGACAACCAGGCGCGTGTCTGACACGGACCAACGGTAGCAAGTCTTGCTCCAACATTTGGTCGCGGTGCGATGACCAACCACTGGGTTGATATCAAGAACGCGAATTTGATTATCGTCATGGGCGGTAATGCGGCGGAAGCGCATCCGGTGGGGTTCCGCTGGGCGATGGAAGCCAAAATACACAACAATGCCAAGCTGATCGTGATCGATCCGCGCTTTACCCGAACCGCGTCGGTGGCGGACTTCTACACGCCGATCCGCTCCGGGACCGACATCGCTTTCCTGTCGGGCGTGTTGCTGTATCTGATGACCAACAACAAGTTCAACCGCGAATACGTCGAGGCCTACACCAACGCCAGCCTGCTGGTGCGGGAAGACTTTGCCTTCGAAGACGGGCTGTTCAGCGGCTACGACGCGGAAAACCGCAAGTACGACAAAACCACCTGGAACTACCAGTTCGACGAGAACGGCTTCGCCAAGCGCGACGTCACGCTGCAGGATCCGCGCTGCGTGTGGAACCTGCTGAAACAGCACGTGAGCCGCTACACGCCTGACGTGGTGACCAACATCTGCGGTACGCCGAAGGACGATTTCCTCAAGGTGTGCGAATACATCGCCGAAACCTGCGTCGCGGATAAAACCGCTTCGTTCCTGTACGCCCTGGGCTGGACTCAGCACTCGGTCGGCGCGCAGAACATCCGCACCATGGCGATGATCCAGCTGCTGCTCGGCAACATGGGCATGGCGGGCGGCGGCGTCAACGCGCTGCGCGGCCACTCCAACATCCAGGGGCTGACCGATCTCGGCCTGCTGTCGCAGAGCCTGCCGGGCTACTTGACGCTGCCGTCGGAGAAACAGACCGATCTCGACACCTACCTGAAGGCCAACACGCCGAAGGCGCTGCTGCCGGGCCAGGTGAACTACTGGGGCAACTACCCGAAATTCTTCGTCAGCATGATGAAGACCTTCTACGGCGACAAGGCGCAGAAGGACAACAGCTGGGGCTTTGACTGGTTGCCGAAGTGGGACAAAGGCTACGACGTGCTGCAGTACTTCGAGATGATGGCGCAGGGCAAGGTCAACGGCTACTTCTGCCAGGGCTTTAACCCGGTGGCGTCGTTCCCGAACAAAAACAAGGTGGTGGCTTCGCTGTCCAAGCTGAAGTTCCTGGTGACCATCGATCCGTTGAACACCGAGACTTCCAACTTCTGGCAGAACCACGGCGAGTTCAACGAGGTGGATCCTTCGCAGATCCAGACCGAAGTGTTCCGCCTGCCGTCCACCTGCTTCGCCGAAGAGAACGGCTCGATCGTCAACTCCGGCCGCTGGCTGCAGTGGCACTGGAAAGGCGCGGACGCCCCGGGCGAAGCGCTGAACGACGGCGAGATCCTGGCGGGCATCTTCAGCCGCCTGCGCGAGATGTATGCGCGCGACGGCGGCGCGGTGCCTGAGCAGGTGCTGAACATGACCTGGGACTACCTGACGCCGGACAACCCGGCGCCGGAAGAGGTGGCGCAGGAGAACAACGGCAAGGCGCTGGCGGATCTGCTGGATGCCGACGGCAAAGTGCTGGTGAAAAAAGGCGAGCTGCTCAGCTCGTTCGCGCAGTTGCGCGACGACGGCACCACCGCCAGCGGTTGCTGGATCTTCGCCGGCAGCTGGACGCCGGCCGGCAACCAGATGGCGCGGCGCGACAACGCCGATCCGTCCGGCCTCGGCAATACGCTGGGCTGGGCCTGGGCATGGCCGCTCAACCGCCGCATTCTGTACAACCGCGCCTCGGCGGATCCGCAGGGCAAACCGTGGGATCCGAAACGCCAACTGCTGGAGTGGGACGGCGCCAAGTGGGTCGGGGCCGATATCCCGGACTACAGCACCGCTGCGCCGGGCAGCGACGTCGGGCCGTTCATCATGCAGCCGGAGGGCATGGGCCGCCTGTTCGCCACCGACAAGATGGCGGAAGGGCCGTTCCCTGAACACTACGAGCCGTTCGAAACGCCGCTCGGCACCAACCCGCTGCACCCGAACGTGGTGTCCAACCCGGCGGCGCGCGTGTTCAAGGACGATCTGGCGGCGATGGGCAAATCCGACAAGTTCCCTTACGTCGGCACCACCTATCGTCTGACCGAGCACTTCCACTACTGGACCAAGCACGCGCGGCTGAACGCCATCGCCCAGCCGGAGCAGTTCGTGGAGATCGGCGAAAAGCTGGCGGAGAAGAAGGGCATCAAGCAGGGCGATACCGTGAAAGTCAGCTCCAACCGCGGCTACATCAAGGCCAAGGCGGTGGTGACCAAGCGTATTCGCACGCTGCAGGTGCACGGCCAGGAAGTCGACACCATCGGCATCCCGATCCACTGGGGTTACGAAGGGGTGGCGAAGAAAGGCTTTATCGCCAACACGCTGACGCCGTTCGTCGGCGACGCCAATACGCAAACGCCGGAGTTCAAGGCGTTCCTGGTCAACGTGGAAAAGGTGTAACGGAGACGAATTATGGCCATGCAATCTCAAGACATCATTCGTAAATCCGCCACCAATGGTTTCACGCCGGCGCCGCGCGCCCGTGACCACCAGGAAGAAGTGGCCAAACTGATCGATGTCACCACCTGTATCGGCTGCAAGGCCTGTCAGGTGGCCTGTTCCGAATGGAACGACATCCGCGACGAAGTGGGGCACAACGTCGGGGTGTACGATAACCCCGCCGATCTGACCGCCAAGTCGTGGACGGTGATGCGCTTCTCCGAGGTGGAGGAAAACGGCAAGCTGGAATGGCTGATCCGCAAGGACGGCTGCATGCACTGCGCCGATCCGGGCTGCCTGAAGGCCTGCCCGTCGGAAGGCGCGATCATTCAGTACGCCAACGGCATCGTCGACTTCCAGTCCGAGCACTGCATCGGCTGCGGCTACTGCATCGCCGGCTGCCCGTTCGACGTGCCGCGCATGAACAAGGACGACAACCGGGTGTACAAGTGCACCCTGTGCGTCGACCGCGTGGACGTCGGCCAGGAACCGGCCTGCGTGAAAACCTGCCCGACCGGCGCCATTCACTTCGGCACCAAGGAAGCGATGAAGCAGGTGGCGGCGGATCGCGTCAGCGAGCTGAACACCCGCGGCTACCAGAACGCCGGTCTGTACGATCCGGCGGGGGTGGGCGGCACGCACGTGATGTACGTGTTGCACCACGCCGACAAACCGCAGCTGTACCACGGTTTGCCGGACAACCCGAGCATCAGCCCGGCGGTGACCTTCTGGAAGGGCGTGTGGAAACCCCTGGCGGCCATCGGTTTTGCCGCCACCTTCGCGGCCAGCGTGTTCCACTATGTCGGCGTCGGGCCTAACCGCGTCGACGATGAGGACGAGCACGACGAGTCGCACGACGAGGAGACGCGCAAATGAGAAAGGAAAAGCCCATTCAGCGTTACAGCGCGCCGGAGCGCATCAACCACTGGATCGTGGCATTTTGCTTCGTGTTCGCCGCCATCAGCGGGCTGGGGTTCTTCTTCCCCTCCTTCAACTGGCTGATGAACATCTTCGGGACGCCGCAGCTGGCGCGCATTCTGCACCCGTTTGTCGGGGTGATCATGTTTGCCGCGTTCCTGCTGATGTTCCTGCGCTACTGGAAGCATAACCTGATCAACCGGGAAGATATCGTCTGGGCCAAGAACATCCACAAAATCGCCATGAACGAGGAAGTGGGTGATACCGGGCGCTATAATTTCGGCCAGAAGTGCGTGTTCTGGGCGGCGATTATCAGCCTGGTGCTGCTGCTGGCCAGCGGCGTGGTGATCTGGCGGCCGTATTTTGCGCCGTCGTTCTCCATCCCGCTGATCCGCATCGCGCTGCTGGTGCATTCGCTGGCCGCGGTCGGCCTTATCATCGTGATTATGGTGCACATTTACGCCGCATTGTGGGTAAAAGGCACCATTACCGCGATGGTGGAAGGCTGGGTGCCGGCGGCCTGGGCCAAGAAACATCATCCGCGCTGGTACCGTGAGGTCCGCGAGAAACGACAGGAAGATAAACCCTGATGAGTATCCGCATCGTTCCTAAAGAGCAGTTAGGGGCACAGCGTGAGAAGTCCACAACGGCGGAGAACATCCCGCCGTTACTTTTCGCCAACCTGAAAAGCCTGTACAGCCGCCGCGCCGATCGTCTGCGTCAGCTTGCGGTCGACAATCCGCTGGGCGACTACCTGAACTTCGCCGCCGAGCTGGCGCAGGCGCAGCAGCATGCGCTGCACGATAACCCGCTGCAGCTCGATCTGAGCGAAGCGCTGGCGCAGGGCGCCGCCAGCGGCAAACCGCCGCTCGATCTGAGCGTGTTCCCGCGCAGCGAGCACTGGCGCAAGCTGCTGACGTCGCTGATCGCCGAGCTGCGCCCGCAGGCGCCGGAGCATATCCTGGCGGTGCTGGACAACCTGGAGAAGGCCTCGGCGCACGAGCTGGAGCTGATGGCCGACGCCTTGCTCAACCGCGAGTTTGGCAAGGTGGGCAGCGAAAAGGCGCCGTTCCTCTGGGCCGCGCTGTCGCTCTATTGGGCGCAGATGGCCAGCCTGATCCCTGGCAAGGCGCGCGCCGAATACGGCGAGCAGCGTCAGTTCTGCCCGGTGTGCGGCAGCATCCCGGTCTCCAGCATGGTGCACATCGGCACCGTCAACGGCCTGCGCTATCTGCACTGCAACCTGTGCGAAAGCGAATGGCACGTGGTGCGGGTGAAGTGCAGCAACTGCGAGCAGACCCGCGATCTCAACTACTGGTCGCTGGACAGCGAACAGGCGGCGGTGAAGGCGGAAAGCTGCGGCGACTGCGGCACTTACCTGAAAATCCTCTATCAGGAAAAAGACCCGCAGGTCGAAGCGGTGGCCGACGATCTGGCTTCGTTGGTGCTGGACGCTCGTATGGAAGAAGAAGGCTTCGGCCGCAGCAGTATCAATCCGTTCCTGTTCCCGGCGGAGTAACCGCCCGGCCCCGTTCGCGCGGGGCCGGACCAGCAATTTCAGCACGGGCTTCTGGCAATCGCCCGGGCGAGTTGCTACGTTTAGGCCATAACGCGCCAAGCGAAAGGAACCACGATGTTAAACACCCTGGCAAAACTGACCGCGGTCGCCGTGTTGGCGATCGGACTGGCGGCCTGCGACAACAAGGACGACACCAAACCGGCGGTGCCGCCACCCGACACCAAACCGACCGTGACGCAGCCCGCGCCACCGCCGCCGCCTGCGCCGGTAGAAACCCCGCCCGCGCCGCCGGGGCTGAACGTGTCGCTGCAGAAGGGCAAGATCACCTTCGAGCTGCCGCCGGGCTTTAGCGATCAAACGCTGAACAGCGGCATCATCAACGACAGCACCTCCACCATCCAGCGCTTTCTTGACGGCAAGTCGCGCCAGAGCGCAGTTTCGTCCGAAGTGATCCCGCCGGACGGCATGAAGCTCAATACCAGCGACAAAATGCTGAAAGAGCTGACGCAGAGCGCCATCACGGTGCTGGCCGAACGCTATCAGAATATCCAGACCACCAAAGAAGAGAACTTCAGCGTCGGCAAACAGAAGTTTCGCCGGGTGGATACCGAACAGACCGTCAACGGGCAAAAGGTGGTCTCCACCCTGGTGTTGACGGTGTTCAACAAGCGGGTGGTAACGTTGCAAATACTGTCGCCGGCCAAAACGCCGGAAGTGCATCAGGCGCTGGTGCAGCGGATTATCGATACCCTGGCGGTGAAGTAAGGACGCCGCGGCCAGGACGAAGCGGAGGAGACCGGATGAAGCTTATCGGCAGTTACACCAGCCCCTTTGTGCGCAAGATTTCCGTGATGCTGCTGGAGAAGGGGATTGCGTTCGAATTCGTCAACGATCCGCCGTATGAGCCCGGCAGCCGGGTGAAGGAGCTGAACCCGCTCGCCAAGGTGCCGGTGCTGATCGCCGATGACGGCGAGGTGTTTTACGACTCGCCGGTGGTGGCCGAATACCTCGAGCTGCTGGCGGTGGAGCCGGCGTTTTTGCCGGCCGAACGCGCCGCCGCGTTGCGCGTTCGGCAGGTGGCGGCGTTGGCGGACGGCGTGACCGAAGCGGCGGCGACCCTGTTTCGCGAAAGCCGGCGCGCGCCGGAAAAACAGGACGAAAACTGGATGCTGCGCCAGCGTGACAAGCTGACGCAGGGCCTGGACGCACTGGAGGCGCTGGCGCGGGAAAAAACGTGGCTCAATGCCGAGCGGCTGACGCTGGCGGATATCGCCACCGGCTGCGCGCTGGGCTACCTCAATTTCCGCCGCATCCTGCCCAACTGGTGCGTCGAGCGCCCGACGCTGGTCAAGCTGGCCGAACGCCTGTTCGCCCGCGAAAGTTTCGCCCGCACTGCGCCACCTTGAGTTTTTTTCTCCCCGCCGCGGCGGGGTTTTGCTATGCCGATACGTCTAAATTGAAAACCGAGCGACCATGAGCACTGAATCCCACCTTCTTTACAGTCAACTGCCCGCCATCGACCGTCTGCTGCGTGAACCCGCGATTGAACCGCTGGTGGCGCAGCATGGCCAGACGCTGATCGGTGAACTGTTGCGCCGGCTGCAGGCCCAGGCGCGCGACGCGATCAAGCAACAGCAACGCTTGCCGGCCTGGTGCGGCGACTGGCCGCAGGCGCTGCGGGCCGAGCTGGCCCGGCAGCAACGCCCGGCGTTATTGCCGGTGTTCAACCTCAGCGGCACCGTGCTGCACACCAACCTCGGGCGCGCCCTGCTGGCGCAGCCGGTGAAGGATGCGGTGAGCGCGGTGATGGGGGAGGCGGTGACGCTGGAGTACGATCTGGACGGTGCCGGGCGCGGCCATCGCGATCGGGCGGTGGCGGATCTGCTGTGCCGGCTGACCGGCGCGGAGGACGCCTGCATCGTCAATAACAACGCGGCGGCGGTGCTGCTGATGCTGGCGGCGATCGCCCCCGGCAAAGAGGTGGTGGTGTCGCGCGGCGAGCTGGTGGAAATCGGCGGCGCGTTCCGCATTCCCGACGTGATGCGCCAGGCCGGCTGTCAATTGGTGGAGGTCGGCACCACCAACCGCACCCATCTGAAGGATTACCGCCAGGCCATCAATGAGCAGACTGGCCTGTTAATGAAAGTGCACACCAGCAACTACAGCATTCAGGGCTTCACCGCGGCGGTCGACGAGGCCGAACTGGCGCAGCTCGGGGCCGAACAGGGCGTGCCGACCGCCACCGATCTGGGCAGCGGCTCGCTCATCGATATGGCGCAGTACGGACTGCCCGCCGAACCGATGCCGCAGCGGTTGCTGGCTGCCGGCGTCGATCTGGTGACGTTCTCCGGCGATAAGCTGCTGGGCGGCCCGCAAGCCGGCATCATCGTCGGCAAAAAGGCGCTGATCGCGCGCCTGCAGCAGCACCCGCTCAAGCGCGCGCTGCGCGTCGGCAAGCTGACGCTGGCGGCCCTGGAGGCCACGCTGCGGCTTTATTTGCAGCCGGAAAAACTGGCTGAGCAACTGCCGACGCTGCGGCTGCTGACCCGCCCGCAGCAGGAGATGCAACAGGCGGCCGAGCGGCTGCTGGCGGCGCTGGCGCCGCGGTTCACCGCCGATTTCGCGCTGCGCGCCGAACCGTGCTGGTCGCAGATTGGCAGCGGTTCGCTGCCGGTGGATCGCCTGCCCAGCTATGCGCTGACCTTCACGCCGCGCGACGGCCGCGGCGCCACGCTGGAAGCGCTGGCTGAACGCTGGCGCCGCCTGCCGCAGCCGGTGATCGGCCGCCTCGGCGACGGCCGGCTGTGGCTGGATCTGCGCTGTCTGGAACAGGAAGGGGCGCTGATCGACGCGCTGAGCGCATCATGATCATCGCCACCGCCGGCCATGTCGATCATGGCAAAACCACCCTGCTGCAGGCGATCTCCGGGATCAACGCGGATCGCCTGCCGGAAGAAAAGCGCCGCGGCATGACTATCGATCTGGGCTACGCCTACTGGCCGCAGCCGGACGGCCGGGTGCTGGGCTTTATCGACGTGCCCGGCCACGAGAAATTCCTCGCCAATATGCTGGCGGGCGTCGGCGGTATCGACCATGCGCTGCTGGTGGTGGCCTGCGACGACGGCGTGATGGCGCAGACCCGCGAGCATCTGGCGATCCTGCGCCTGAGCGGGCGCCCGGCGCTGACGGTGGCGCTGACCAAGGCCGACCGGGTGGAGGCGGCGCGGGTCGATGAGGTATGCCGCCAGGTGCGCGACGAGCTGGCGCGTCAGGGCTGGCCCGATGCGCCGCTGTTCGTGACCGCAGCGGCGGCGGGAGTGGGCATCGAGGCGCTGCGCGCGCATTTGCTGGCGTTGTCGCCCGGCGAGCATGCGCTGACGCGCCGTTTTCGTCTGGCGGTAGACCGCGCGTTCAGCGTCAAAGGGGCGGGGCTGGTGGTGACCGGCACCGCGCTCGGCGGCCGGGTGAAGGTGGGGGATACGCTGTGGCTGACCGGCGCCGATGCACCGGTGCGGGTGCGCGGCCTGCATGCCCAGAATCAGACCGTGGAACACGCGCAGGCCGGGCAGCGCATCGCGCTTAACATCAGCGGCGATGTCGATAAAGAGCGGATCGCGCGCGGCGATTGGCTGCTGGCGCAGCGTCCGCCCGAAGCGGCGGAACGCATTCTGGTGGCGCTGGAGACGGATCGGCCGATCCGCCATTGGCAGCCGCTGCATCTGCACCATGCCGCCAGCCACATCACCGGGCGCATTTCGTTGCTGAACGACGGGCTGGCGGAACTGATCCTCGATCGCCCGCTGTGGTTGGCACAGAACGATCGGCTGGTGCTGCGCGATATCGGCGCGCGGCAAACGCTGGGCGCGGCCCGGGTGCTCAGGCTGAATGCGCCCAAGCGCGGCAAGCGCCAGCCGGACTATCTGGCATGGCTGCAGGCTTTGGCGCAGGCGCAAGACGATGCGCAGGCGCTGGCGCTTGAGTTGCCGCATGGCGCGCTGTCGCTGGCGGCGTTCGCCTGGGCGCGACAATTGACGGACGATGGCCTGAACGAGCTGTTGGCGAACGGCGATCTGCTGATCGTCGGTGACCGGGCGCTGGCGCAGGATCAGGTGCAACAGGCGGAAAGCCGCCTGCTGCAGGTGCTGACGGACTATCACCAACAGCACGCCGATCAGCTGGGCTTAGGGCGCGCCCGCCTGCGGCGTATGGCTCTGCCTCAGCAGCCGGAGGCGTTGGTGTTTATGATGATCGATCGGTTGCTGAAGGCCGGCGCGCTGCGCAATACGCGCGGCTGGCTGCACCTGCCGGAACACGGCCTGGCGTTCAGCGCCGAAGAGGCGCCGCTGTGGGCGCGCATCGAACCGCTGTTCGGCGACGAGCCGTGGTGGGTGCGCGATTTGGCAAGCGAACTGGGCGAGGAAGAGAGCCGGGTGCGCGCGCTGCTGCGCAAGGCGGCCCAGTTGGGCCATGTGACGGCGGTGGTGGTGGATCGCTACTACCTCAGCCGACGCATCGATCAGTTCGCGGCGCTGATCCGCGAGCTGGATGCGGAGCGCGGTGGCGCCAACGCCGCCGATTTCCGCGATCGGCTCGGCGTCGGGCGCAAGCTGGCGATCCAGGTGCTGGAGTTCTTCGATCGCAGCGGCTTTACCCGCCGCAAGGGCAACGAGCATCTGCTGCGCGACGGCGGGCTGTTCGGTAGCGAGTCCCCTACCCGATAAACCTGACGGCGGCCCGGCTGACGTCGGGCGTCTGGGCGGTGAGAAACGCCTGTAAACGTTCGATCAGCGGCCGTTTTGCCGATTCTTCCGGCCAAACCAGATAGTAACCGTCGCCGGTGCGCACGGCGACGTCACAAGGCAGCGCCAATAATCCCTCCTCAATCGTTCGCAGGCTCAGCGCCAGATCGCCGATCGAGACGCCGTGCCCGGCGATGGCCGCCGCGTTGCCCTGTTCCAGCGAATCAAATACCTGGCCGCGCGTGAGATCGATCGGGGCCGCGATGCCGCTTTTTTGCAGCCAGCGTCGCCAGTCGCGCCGATCGGGCGAAGGATGGATCAGCGGGCAGGTGGCGAGATCGCGCTGCGCGTCGGCGAGCAGCGCGGGGGCGCAAATTGGGATCAGCCATTCGTCGAACAGCTTGGCGGCGGCGGTATTGGCGCCGAAATGGCCGTTGCCGAGCAGGATGGCGCAGTCGTAGGGTTCGCTGAAAAAATCCACGCTGTCGATGTCCATCCACACGCTGGCTGCCTGCACCTCGAACGCCTGCGCCGTTTGCCGGAATCGGCTCAGGCAGTCCAGCAGCCAGCGTAGGGTCAGGGTGGAGGGCGCCTTCATCCGCAGCAGATCGCGGTGGCTTCTGAACAGCTCGCAGGCTTGTTCGATGCGGCCAAACCCTTGCTGCAGCTCGGCGGCGAAGATTTTCCCCTGCGGCGTGACCTCGATACGCGGGCCGTTGCGCTGGAACAGCCGACAGCCGAAGTGCTGCTCCAGCGTTTTGATGTGCTTGCTGACGGCGCTGGGGGTGAGATGCAGCTCGTCGGCGGCCAGCGTGAACGAGCCGGTGCGGGCGGCGCTCTCGAAGGCGCGCAGAGCGTAAAGCGGCGGAAGGGAACTGGCCATCGCGGCGTCTCTAAGAATGAGTCTGGCTCACAGTAAACGACAGGATTACTCCTTTTTCAAGGCGGGGGCTACGGCATCATAATGATCCGACGCCAACCGCCTGAATGTGAGTGAAATAAAGATGAACCTGTCGTTGCTGGCGGCGTATTTCGCCGCCATTTTCTTGCTGATCGCCACGCCAGGGCCGGTGGTGATGATGGTCGCCAACACCGCGGCGCGCTTTGGCGCCCGGCGCGCGCTGTTGACCGCGCTGGGAAGCAATGGGGCCTCTTTGTTGCTGATCGGTATTGCCGCGCTGGTTGTCACCGGGCTGTTCGCGGTGGATATGCGCTTGCTGCAGTGGATAGGCCTGCTGGGCTGCCTGTTTATCGGCCGCATGGCGATCGCCTCGCTGTATGAGGATTTATCCGCACGAACCCCCGATGCGCAGCCCGTTGCACCGTCGCAAAAACGCTCGGCGATCGCGTACGGTTTTCTGGTAGGCATCGCCAATCCCAAGGACATCATCTTTTTCGTCGCCTTTTTTCCGCAGTTTATCGCCGTCACCCCTTCGGTCGGCGCCAGCCTGACGCTGCTGACCGCGCTGTGGGTGCTGGCGGATTTCGCCATCTTGCTGGCCTATATCACCCTGCTGTCGGGAACGGCGCTACAGCGCGCGCGGCGGGCGATCTCTGTCCTGTCGGCGTTGCTGCTGTTGGGGGTGGCGGTAGTGGGAGCGGGGTATGCGCTGTGGGAGCTGCTCGGCTGAGGCCGCATAAAAAAACGCCGGTCGGGAAACCGGACCGGCGTTTTATCGTCGCGTTTACACCGCGCCGGTCGGCTGCGGTGTGGGGTCGCCGTTGCGGCGTTTGCCGAGGAACAGCGCCACCAGCGTCAGCCAGCACAGGCCGCTGATGAGGTTGAACAGGTTGAACAGCCCGCTGCCGCCCCAGACGTAGGCGACCTTGGCTAGCTCGATGCCGACGGTGAACACCATCATGCTCAGCATGCCCATAGTGGCCGACACCGTGCCTTTGCTGACATTGCTGGAGAACAGCGTCAGGCGGTACAGCCCGGCGTTGGCGAGGCCGATGCCGAAAGCGTACAGGCTCAGGCCGGCGGTCATCCACAGGTAGGCGTGGCTGGAGAACTGGGTCGCCAGCGCGGCGATCAGCAGCCCCAGCAGCATCGGGCCCGCGCCCAGCTTGATCAGGCGCTCCACGCTGTTTTTGCCGGTCAGGCGCGCCAGCGTCAGGTTGCCGAGGATCAGCGCGCCGAACACCGGGATTTGCAGCAGGCCGTAATCCAGCGCCGACAGCGACTCACCGCTGATCAGGATCACCGGCGACTGGGCGATCCAGGCCAGCAGCGGCAGGCTGGCGAAACCGATCGCCAGGGCGCCGCACAGGAAGCGGCGGTTGCCCAACACCTGGCGGTAGTCGCGCCATAGGTTGGCGGCGGAAAACGCCTCGCCCTGCAGCGTGGCGGTTTCCGGCATGGCTTTCCACAGGCCGTAGAAGGCGATGGCCGCCAGCGCCGCAAACAGCACGAACATGCTTTGCCACGGCGCGACGTGGATCAGCGCCGCGCCGGCCAGTGGCCCCAGCAGCGGGGCGATCAGCGCCACGTTGGCCATCAGGGCGGTGATCTTGATGCACACCGCCTCCTCGAACGACTCCTGGATCGTGGCGTAGCCGACCGCGCCGATAAAGCACAGGCCGATGCCCTGCAGGAAACGCATGGCGATAAACTGCTCGATGGTGGTGACCAGCAGGATAGCCAGGCAGGAGACGATAAAGAACGCCACCCCGGCCAGCATCACCGGACGACGGCCGCGGCGATCCGACAGCGGCCCGAGCAGCCACTGCAGGAAGATGCCGCCGGCCAGGTAGGCGGTCATCGAGGTAGGCACCCACTCTTCGCCGGCGTTGAAATCCGCCACGACGGCCAGCATGCCCGGCTGAATCATATCGTTGCCGATATAGGTGGCGAACTCGAACAGCACCAGACAAAGAGGGAATAAAAGCGCCTGTCGGCCCAAACGTGCCGCAGGTGGTAATGTCGTTTTCATATTATTGTACTGATAGTAAAAGAGAAAAAGGAACTGCCAGGGCGGGAAGCGCAAACTGAGCGAGTTGTGGCGGCTATTTTGCCGCCAATTGTTCACCTTCGCAATCATAAGGTGTTGTTTAAGTGCATTCTGATATTTCGCTTTTGGGTTGTCGCCGAACGCCGTGCCCGATAACCTCTTCTTAACATATCAATATGACACAAGATCGGGCGAGCGTTTGAGCGAGAAAATCGGCTGGATAGACAACCTGCGGGCGATGGCGTGCATGATGGTGGTGATGATCCACGCCACCACCTATTACGTCACCAACGGCGCGGCGATAGGGCTGCACAACTGGGATATCGCCAACGTGCTGAACTCGCTGTCGCGCGTGTCGGTGCCGCTGTTCTTTATGATTTCCGGCTACCTGTTCTTCGGCGAAAAGAGCGCCGGCCGGCGGCATTTCACCCGCATCGCCTGCTGCATTCTGTTCTACAGCGCCATCGCGCTGATCTACATCGCGGCCTTCACCAAGATCGGTTTCTGGCCGTCGCTGCGCGGCATTTTGCAAAAGCCGGTGTTCTATCATCTGTGGTTTTTCTACGCCATTGCAGTGATTTACCTGCTGTCGCCGCTGATCAGCGTCAAACCGGTGTCGCGCCGCTACCTGGCCGCCGCGCTGGTGGTGTTGGCGGCGATCGCCAACCCGAATACCGACAAGCTGACTTTCGGCAACGCGCATCTGCTGCCGGTTAACCTGTATATCTACGGCGATACCTTCTACTACCTGCTGTATGCGTTGGCCGGGCGGGCGATTGGCATGATGGAGACGCGCGGGCGCGCCGTGGGCTGGCTGGCGGCGTTGGGATTTGCGCTGTGCGTGGCGCTGATCGCGCGCGGCACCAAACATCAGCTGTTCATCAACGGCAACTTCGCCGATACCTACTACATCTACAGCGGCCCGCTGGTGTTTATGGCGGCAGTGGCGCTGCTGGTGTGGGTGAAACACTGTCTGCCGCAGCCGATCGGCTGGCTGAGCGCGTTTTCCCGCCATTCGCTGGCGATTTACGGTTTTCACGCCCTGATCGTCAACGTGATGCGCAATCGGCACCTGGATTTCACCGGCCACCCGCTGCTGGATATCTTCTGGGTGTTCGGCGTGGCGCTGGGGCTCAGCCTGCTGCTGTCTGTCGGCCTGCAGCGGCTGGATACCCGCCGGCTGGTGTCATAGCGGCGAGCGCTGGCGCTGCTGGGCGCGGCGCAGCTGCCGCCCGGAGGAAAAACCGGCCGCCAGCGCGGCCTTCTCCAAGCCATATCCTTGCTGCAGGCGCTGTTGCGCCACCGCCAACCGCAGCTGTTCATGATATTCCCGTACGCTGATGCCGACGTGGCTGCGAAACAGCCGCGCCAGATGGCGGCTGCTGACGTGCGCCTTCTCCGCTATCTGCGGCACCGACCAGTCGGCCTCCGGCTCGGCGGCCATCACGTCCTGCGCGCGGTGCACCGCCGGGTGCAGGTGGTTGCGGTAACGCAGCCAGGGCGACAGCTGCGGATCGTCGCCGGCGCGGCGGAAATAGACCACCATGTCGCGGGCGACGTCGCGCGCCCGGCCGGAGCCGCAGTGGCGGTGGACCAGGTGCAGCGCCAAATCGATGCCGGTGGTGATGCCCGCGCTGGTGTAGACGCCGCGGTCTTCAACGAAGATGCGGTTCTCTTTCACCTGCGCCGCCGGCGCCTGCCGGCGGATACGCTCGATAACGTCGTGGTGGGTGGTGCACTGATAGCCGTCGAGCAACCCGGCCTGCGCCGCCAGCAGCGCGCCGGAACAGATGCACACCAGGGTGATGCGCTGCCGCTGCAGATCGGACCGCAGCGTCGCCAGCCAGCGACGCGCCTGCTCGGCCTCTTCCCCGGCGAAATAGCGCTGCGAATCGCCGACCCCCGGCAGCACCAGGATAGCGCCGTCGTCCAGGCGTTCGGGCAACGGCTGCAGGCCGCTCAGCGTCATGCCGATGGAACAGACGATCTGCGGCGCCGGGCTGAGATAACGCAGGCTGAACTGCCCGGCGAGGCGCAGGGTTTCCGCCGGGCCGCTGACGTCCAGCGACAGCACGTTGGGCAACAGCAGAAAATAGACGGCCTGCGACATGATTACTCCTGTGCGAGTTGCGCCAGCGCCTCATCCACGCTGGCGATGCGGGCGAAACGATCGACCAGTACGGTTTCAGTATGCCGCTTCAACTGCGCGGGGGTAAAGACTTCGCCGTCGGGATGGCGCATCGGGAAGGTCAGCGTCGCCTCGGTGACGAAAGTCACCCGATAACCGAGATCGGACGCCACCCGGGTGGTGGTTTCGCAGCACTGTTCGGTGCGGATGCCGGAGACGATCAGGTGGGTGATGTCCCGCTCGCGCAGCCAGGCGTCGAGGCCGGATTCGGTCAGCGCATTGTGCACATGCTTATGCACGGTGACATCCGCCTGGTGGGTGAGGAACGGCAGGCGCTGCACGTGGCCTGAAGCCAGTGAGAACGGCCCCTGCGGCGAGACGTGCAGCACGTCGACCAGCGCCGCGCCGCGTTGTCGGCAGCCCGCGATCAGGCGGGTCAGAGCCTGTTGAAACGCCGGCAGATCGTCCTCCTGCCAGAATGGACGGTGCTGGAATGATTGCTGGACATCGATGATCAATAACGCGCTCTGTGACATTTTCGGCCCTCCGCCAGTGTGTGTAGCGACCATCTTGCGCCGCACCTTACTCGGACAGAAGGCCAAAAACGGCCATCATGATGACAACAGCGGACCGACCTTAGGCTTTGCTCACCTGACCGGCCACCAGGCGCCCCCGATGGAAGGTGGCGCTGCGTGCCGGCAGACGGGCGACCGCCTCGGCGGAACAGCTGGCGTTGACCAGCACGAACTCGGCGGCGTCGCCGGCTTGCGGCCAGGCGCGCTGCCCCTTATCGTCCAGCGGCAGCACGCCGCCGGTGGAGATGGCCATGGCGCGCGACAGGTGATACTCGTCGGAGCCGCGGTACAGTTGGGCGTACAGGTTGGCCTTCTCCAGGATGTCGCCGGTGCCGAACGGCGACCAGTGATCGATTACGCTGTCGGTGCCGGTCATCACGAACACCCCTTTCTCGCTGAGCTGCGGCAGCGGCATCATCAGGCCGCCGATCGGCACCGTGGAGGCGATGGTGATCTGCTGCGCCGCCAGCCGGGTGGCGGTTTCCGCCAGTTCGCCCTGCGTCAGCGTGGTCAGGGCGAAAGCGTGGCTGATGGTGACCTTGCCGCGCAGCGCCGGGTTTTTCTCCACGGTGGCGATCATGTAGTTGATGGCGGCGACCCCGGCCGGGCTGGTTTCATGCAGGTGGATATCCACGCCTTTGCCGGTATCGAGGGCGATCTGGAACATGGCGTCGAGCGATTTCTCCATCGCGCCGTCGACGTTGGTCGGATCCAGCCCGCCGACGTACTGCACGCCCATCTGCATCGCTTCGCGCATCAGCGCGTCGACCCTGGAGTGCAACAGGCCGTGCTGCGGGAAGGCGACGATTTCACAGCTGAAGTCCGCCCGGTGGTTTTCCAGCGCGCGCTGCAGGTGCTCCAGGCTTTTCAGGCCGCTGACCGGATCGATATTGCAGTGGCTGCGCGCCACGGTGCTGCCTTTGGACTGCAGCAGGGCAATCAGGTTTTCCGCCCGCTGCTGCGAGGTGGGCAGCAGTTTCGGGATCAGCGTCTGCTCCAGCGCGATCATGTCCATGATAGTTTTGCCCTGGCGCGGGCGCGGCGCCTGCCACGGGCCGCTGTAGAAGGTTTTGTCCAGGTGGATGTGCATATCGCGGAACGCCGGCAGCAGCAGCTGGCCCTGCGCCTTATAGCGGGGCACGCCGGCGGGCAACGCGGCGTTGGCGGCGTGAATGGCGGCGATCTTGCCGTCTTTGATCTCCAGGGTGTACAGCGCGGTGCGGGTGCCGATCACCGTTTCGCCGTCGTATTCAAAGCCGTCTTCCAGCCGCACCTCACTCAGGCAGTAGTGGCGATCGGTCAGGGTCATCGGCGTTGGCGCACACGGCTCGCCGCCAGGCGAAGCGGCCTGCGCCATGCCGCCTGTCAGGCCGATCACCGCGCAGGCGGTGGTGAGTTTGCCGGTTTGGCTGAGGAAGGCTCTGCGGCCCGGTTGCTGAGGGTTTTCCACGTTCGGTTCCTTAATCCAGAGGTGAGGGGTGAAAACATCCTCCAATTTAGGAGAGGAACCGGCCGGTTGGCAGCGACATTTGCCACTGGTGACTATTCGATTTGGTAATGACCGGCGTGCGCCGGGGCAAGGATTTTCCTGGCTTGCTCTTTCGTAGCTTTAATGGCTACATTTGTAGCCATTAAAGCTACATGAGGTTAGCGTTATGCACGATCCGATGCTCGAGTTGCTGTTCAGCGAATACCGTAGAAAAGTGCTAAGCCTGCTGTTTATTGAAGCCGGGCGTGCGTTTCATGTGCGAGAAATTGCGCGGCGCACCGCAACTCAGGCCGGCACTTTACATAAAGAGTTGAGCAGGTTGGCGGAGAGCGGCATCTTGCTCAGGCAGCGGCAGGGCAACCAAATTTGCTATCAGGCCAACGCCGATTGCCTGATTTTCCCTGAGCTGGCGGCGATTTTCCGCAAGGTTTGCGGGCCGGCGGAGTGCTTAAGGCAGACATTGGCAGCGTTTGGCGAAGCTATTGAACGCGCTTTTATTTTTGGTTCTGTCGCCAGTGGCAAAGCGACGGCGGCCAGTGATATCGATGTTCTGATTGTCGGCAAACTGTCTTTTGCGGAGGTGATTCAGGCGGTTTACCCGCTGCAGGCAACGCTGGGTCGGGAAATTAACCCCAAACTGTACTCGCCAGAAGAGTGGCGAGCGGCTTTGGCCGAGAACTCCGCGTTTATACAGGACATTATGCAGAAACCCCAACTTTGGATTGCGGGAGACAAGGATGACGCTGGACAATCTGGTCGGGCTGGGACTGGAGGTGATAACGCCTGACGCGGGGGCGATTAAAAAATTGCTGGCCGCCGCCGCTCGCAATCGACGCGATGCGGGTATCACTCAGCTCAGCAATGAGAGCCGTTTCGACACGGCATATAAAGCGGTCATGCAAATGGCGAATGCCGCTTTGCAAGCCAAAGGATACCGCACGCTGACCAGCAAACCCGGCCATCACCAGATCATGATCCAATCGTTGCCGCTCACCGTAGGGCTGCCGCAAGAGGAAATGATCTGCCTGGATGCATTGCGAAAACAGCGCAACGTGGCGGATTATTCCGGCGACTTGGTGACGGACGCGGCGGTACAGGCTTGCCTTGAGCAGACAGAAGCGCTGTGGGTACGGATTATCGACTGGCTGCAGCACGAACATCCGCAGATAGTGGCGTAAGCTGCCTTACTTCAGCCCGCAAAACACCGTTAGCCGCTGGGCCAGCGCCAACGTGGCGGCAGGGGCGCCGTCGCGGTAGTAGAGCGCCAGTTCGAAGCTGTCTATCGGCGGCAATCCTTCGGCTCCGCCCAGCACCCGGTGCGTCGGCAAACGGCAGCCGGCCGGCAGCAGGGTGACGCCCAGCCCGGCGGCCGAAGCGGCGGTCAGCGCCGCCAGGCTGGCGCTGCTGTAGCCGATGCGCCAGCGTTTGCCGAGGTTGTCGAGCGCCTGGCACAGCTCGTCGCGGTACAGGCCGTTCAGTGGAAATACCGCCAGCGGCACCGGCGATTGCTCGATGGCCGGGAAGGCCAGGCTGTCCAGCCACAGCAGCGGTTCCGGCCGCGCGGCGCGCGGCGGTTGCCGGCGGCGCTGTTTCACCAGGATCAGATCCAGCTCTTCACGCGCGTAGGCGCTGTGCAGATCGGCGCTCAGGCCGCTGGCGACGTCCAGCCGCAGGTGCGGGTGCTCGCGGCTGAAGTCGGCCAGCAGTTCGGTGGTGGGCACGGCGAAATCCTCCGGCATGCCGATCCGCAGCACGCCGTCGCGCCAGATGCCGGTCAGCGCGTCATGGGCTTCTTCATTCAGCGCGATAATGCGGCGCGCGTAGCTCAACAGCTTGACGCCTTCTTCGGTCAGCAGCACCTGGTGCGAGGAACGCTCAAACAGCGGCTTGCCCAGCATCTCTTCCAGCCGGCGCACCTGCTGGCTGACGGTGGACTGCGACAAAAACACCCGCTCTGCGGCGCGGGTGAAGCTGTTGCTGTCGCACACGGCGACGAAGCTGAGCAGCAGCTGCGGATTGAACATCGGGTAGCGATTCATTTTCCCACTGTTGGCTATTTTATTATTTAATTTCCCAATACTAGCGGCGTTGCCTACAGTAACGCAACGCTGCGGCGATCGCGCTGTGACGCCGCACTCTTCATTTCGCAGTACCAGGAATATGCCGTGTTAAATCATTCTGTTAATTCACCTTCCCCGCGCCGCTGGCTCAACCCTCTGTTGCTGGCGCTGGTGTTGATCGGCCTGAACATGCGGCCGCTGTTGACCTCGATCGGCCCGTTGCTGCCGACGCTGCGTCAGGCCACCGGGCTGAGCTTTGGCGGCGCGGCGCTGCTGACCACGCTGCCGGTGCTGATGATGGGGCTGATGGCGCTGGCGGGCGGCGCCATCAATCGGCTGTTCAGCGAACGCAGCGCCGTGACGTTGAGCCTGCTGGCGATCGGGCTGGGCGCGCTTTGGCGCGAACTGGCCCCCGGCAGCGCGCAACTGCTGATGAGCGCGGTGCTGGGCGGGCTCGGCATCGGGGTGATCCAGGCGGTGATGCCCGGCATCATCAAGCATCACTTCCTGAAAAGCATGGCGCTGGTGGCCGGGCTGTGGTCGGCGGCGCTGATGGGCGGCGGCGGGCTGGGGGCGGCGATCACCCCGTGGCTGATGAGCGCGGGGCACGACTGGCACAGCGCGCTGGCCTGGTGGGCGTTGCCGGCCCTGGTGGCGCTAGTGGCCTGGTGGCCGGTCAGTCGGGGGCTGTCTCGCCTGGGCGCGGCGGGAGAACACCGCGGCCCAAGCCTGCTGCGCAACCGGCGCGCCTGGCTGCTCGGCGCCTATTTCGGCCTGATCAACGGCGGCTATACCAGCCTGATCGCCTGGCTGCCGCCGTATTACATGCAGCTTGGCTGGCAGCCGCAGGCCAGCGGTTCGCTGCTGGCGCTGATGACCTTCGGCCAGGTATTGGGCGCGTTGCTGCTGCCGGCGCTGGCGCGCAATCATGACCGGCGGCCGCTGCTGTTGCTGGCGCTGATGATGCAGCTGATCGGCTTTATCGGCCTGATTTATCTGCCGCAGACGTTGCCGTGGCTGTGGGTGTTGCTTTCCGGGCTGGGGCTGGGCGGCGCGTTCCCGCTGTGCCTGGTGCTGGCGCTCGATCATCTGCACCAGCCGGCGGCGGCCGGGCGGCTGGTGGCCTTCATGCAGGGTGTCGGTTTCCTGCTGGCGGGCGTCACGCCTTACCTTTCCGGCCTGCTGCGCGATTACAGCGGCGGCTTCGTGCTGGACTGGCAGATCCACGCGCTGCTGGTGGTGGTGCTGATCGCCATCACCTGGCGCTTCCACCCGCACAGCTATCGGCGGGCGTTCGCCGAATAATATTTCTGTCATTGCCGCTCCCTATAGTGACGTTGCTTTTACTTCTGGGCGATAACAACGAAAAGGGACAATGACATGCACAACACCAAAACCCGGCTGGCGCTGCTGGTCGGCTGCATGGCGCTGAGCGCCAACCTGTGGGCTGAGGCGCAGCCGGTGCAGGCGACGCTGGCGGGGCATGCGCTGCTGCCGGTGAAATCCGCCGTTTCCACACCGAAGGATGCGCCGAGCGATTTGCAGCAGAGCGGCAAATACACCAGCGGCAAACGCGTCACCGAGCTGGGCAGCGTGGCGGGCAAATCCGCCGATCGCCTGACCGGCATCGGCCTGCCGATCAACGGCCAACCGCTGCAGGGCCACTCCGGCATCAAACACATGCCCGACGGCACCTACTGGGTGCTGACCGACAACGGTTTCGGCAGCAAGGCCAACTCCCCGGACGCCATGCTGTACCTCAACCACTACAAAATCGATTTCAAAGACGGCACGGTCGCGCCGCTGAAGACGGTGTTCCTGCACGATCCGGATAAAAAGGTGCCGTTCCACATCATCAACGAGAGCACTGAGCAGCGCTATCTGACCGGCAGCGATTTCGATCCGGAAAGCTTCCAGTTTGCCGATGATGCCTTGTGGATCGGTGAAGAGTTCGGGCCTTACCTGATCAAGGCCGACCTGAACGGCAAGGTGCTGGCGGTGTTCGACACCCAGGTGGACGGCAAGGTGGTGAAATCGCCGGACAACCCGACGCTGACCCTGCCGGGCGCGCCGGACGGCAAGCAAAACTTCCAGGTGGCGCGTTCCAAAGGCTTTGAAGGCATGGCCGCCTCGCCGGACGGCAGCAAGCTGTATCCGCTGCTGGAAGGGGCGCTGTGGGATGGCGAACAGTTCGAGAACGTCGGCGGCAAACGCTACCTGCGGGTGCTGGAGTTCGACGTCAAACAGCAGGCCTGGACCGGCCGCAGCTGGCAGTACGTGCTGGAAGACAACCAGAACGCCATCGGCGATTTCAACATGATCGACGCCACCCACGGGCTGGTGATTGAGCGCGACAACGGCGAAGGCACGCCGGATAAAGCCTGCACCGCCGGCGCGCCAACCGACAACTGCTTCAGCCAGGTGGCCAAGTTCAAGCGGGTGTATAAAATCGCCTTCTCGGAGGCCAACGTCGGCAAACCGGTCGAAAAATTGGGCTATATCGACCTGATGAACATTCAGGATCCGAACAAGCTGGCGCGCAAGCCGCTGAACGACGGCGTGCTGACCTTCCCGTTCTTCACTATTGAGAACGTGGACGTGGTGGACGCCAACCACATCATCGTCGGCAACGACAACAACTTCCCGTTCTCCTCCAGCCGCCAGCCCAATATGGCGGATGACAACGAGTTCATCCTGCTGGACGTGAAGGATTTCCTGAAGTAGCGCTCCCCGGCCGCCGAATCGCCGGCGGCCGCCATTTCCCGCTTAGCGCAGCGAACAAACTGCGCTATAATCAGCGCCTTGCTTCTTCTCTTCTCCAAGGAAGATCCTCGTCCCCGGTGGGGCGGCCGGACTTCAAATCCGGTTGGGGCCGCCAGCGGTCCTGGGCAGGTTCGACTCCTGTGATCTTCCGCCAAATTACTGTTTCCCTCACTTTCTTAAATTCAACAAAATCCTATCCAAGCGAGTCAGGTTGCAGACATTTTTTGGAAAATAACTGTTGTTCGAGTAATGAGCTTTGATGTGGTTCTCTGGCATACTGAGCGAATTACAGCGTTGTCAGTCAGATTAAAGCGGAGGAGACATGGCAAACAAGCACTTAACCCAATCACCGGTAGGTGAGTTTGTTATGTTTGCCAGCGATGATGGCGAAGTGCGCGTTGAATGTCGATTTGAGCAAGAAACGCGAGCGACCATCGCGTTTCTTTATCAAGTGACTCCCCAGGCGATTACGCAACATATCAAAGCGATCTGCGAAGAAGCTGAACTTGAACAAAACGCAACCTGTAAGTCTTACTTACAGGTTCAATAGAAGGGGAAACGCCAGATAAGTCGCAATATTTAAGCTAAGCGGTTATGTGATATAGTAATATGCTCTTTCTTGTTGTTTGATGATGTAGTTCCTTACTTTTCTCTTAAGGGAAAGAGTAAGAAAAATACTGATTATTAACCAGAAAAGAATGATTTCTATGATGGTCAATATTGGGTATATAATTATCTTGTCTTTTTTTACTTCATCTATGTATTTATTTAGTTCAACTTGGTTTTTCTCATCATTAAATATTTCGCAAATCAATGATGACAACTCTGGAGAGATGTTTTTTATTCTTTTTAGTTGATTGTTATTTCCAAGGCATTGTTTTTTGTCAATAGACCAAGGGTGACGGGAAAACAAAGATGATTCCTTGGCGGAATGGTTGGTGATAAAGAAGCTTTCATTTGTTGTTTTTAACGTTAAAAGAGTCCACCCATTTTGAATGCGTAATGTTTGTATGTGCATGTGAAACACAAATAAAAGCCCAATGGTCACTGAAAAAATAATAAAACCAGACAGTATTTTATCAATGAGTGTGTTCTGGGGTGTTTTTTTTAGAGGAATAGATATGGAGAACAATCTAATTGTCCAGTTGGGGATACCTGCTTTACTCAAGTATTCAGATTCGCCGTTTAATGGTTTGTTTAAATATTTAAGTGTTATCATTCCTGTTGCGAATATACTTCCTAATACTCCAAGGATGCTTGAAAATATTTCAATGGTTGACTTGAAACTTTCGTCAGTAAATAATTCAGTGATAGATAGTGCGTTACTCATGTTGTTTCCTCATTGTGACTGTTACGCTTTGTTGATTTTTTATTATTCTTATAATTTTTTCAAGTTGTTAACAGCTATCTAGTCTATGATAAGTACATGGTGTTATTGATATGAAACTCATTGAGTTGGGAAATGATTAGTGGTTAATATACGAAATGTCTTCCTATATTTAGCTAAGCGGCTATTTTAGTAACAGCATAATATATCTGAAATACGATTTGCTATAAGCCCCCACACCTAACCCCCTCACTCCCGCTGCAAAAAGAACTGCTTGATGGTCTGCCGTAGCCAGCGGTGCGCCGGATCGCGATCCAGGCGCGGGTGCCAGGCCTGGACGATAAACACCGATTCCAGCTCGAGCGGCAGCTCGATCTCCGCCAACGGCAGGTGGATGTTGCTCACCCCTTGCAGCACGTGGCGCGGCAGCGGCAGGATAAAGTCCGATTTCATGGTCAGCATCATCGCCGAATGGAAGCCCGGCAGGGTCAGGGCGACGTTGCGCTGCAGGCCGAGATCGCGCAGCGCGTCGTCGATCGGCCCCTGCGTGCGCCCGCGGCGGGAGACGCTGATATGCGGGTAATGGGTCAGGGTTTCGGGCGTTACCCGGCCGATGATCGGGTGCCCAGGGCGCACCAGCGCCTGAAAGGTGCTGGTGAACAGGCTCTGCGTCTTGATTTCCGGATGCCAGTCGCGTGAGGAACCGATCACCAGATCCACCTTGCCGCTGCGCAGCGCGTCATCCTCGCCGTCGCTTTCAGCGATAAACTTCAGGCCGCTTAACGGCGCCATGTCCCGCAGCGTCTCCAGCAAGCCGCCCGCCAGCGCGCCGATAAAAATGTCGTTGGCGCGAATGGTGAAGGTTCGGGTCAGCTTGCCGGGTTCGAACGCAACATTCGGTGCGATCAGCGCGGCGGCCTGCTCGATGATCTCGCCGAGCTGGCGTTTCAACTCCAGCGCGCGCGGCGTCGGCACCAGATGCTTGCCGGCCCTGACCATGATCGGATCGTCGAACTGCCGGCGGATGCGCCCCAGAATGCGGCTCATCGCCGGTGCGCTCAGATTCATCTTTTCGGCGGCGCCGCTCACGCTCCCTTCTTCCAGCAGCAGATTCAGCGCATAGATCAGGTTGAAATCAATTTTTTGCGGCATGGACTCTCCGGTGGTGGCGCGTTCAATGGATTGCGTTTTGTGCAACTAGTTAATTACATCATTTCATTTTAAACAATCGAAATAAGTCCGGATACTGCCCACGACAACAAAGATTGAGGCTGAAACAGCAGGAGTGGGGAATGGTTGAGGTGTCTGTTACGCCGCACCACAAAAATCGATGGCTCGCCAGCGCCGGTGAAATCAACGGCCGCACCTGGCTGGGGCTGTTCGGCGTGTTTTTGGCGGTGATGGCCAGCGGTGTGGGGGAAAACGCCAGCAAGTTCGCGCTGGCGGATATACAGGGCGGCATGCTGCTGAGCTTCGATGCCGGCAGTTGGCTGACCACCTGTTACGTCACCGGCTTTGTGATCGGTTCCGGGTTCACGCCCTGTTTTTGGCCAACCTTTTCGCTGCGCCGGGTGGCGTTGACGATGTGCGGCCTTTACCTGGCCGGTGGGCTGCTGACGCCCTGGTTGGGAGAACAGTATGGCGTGCTGCTGGCGGTGCGCAGCCTGCAGGGCTTCGCCGGCGGCGCGTTGCCGCCGATGCTGATGACGGTGGTGCTGCGTTTTATGCCGCCGCTGATCAAGGTGCTGGGGCTGGGCGCCTACGGCTGGGTCTCGGCCTGGAGCGCTACGCTGGGCGCCACCGCAGCCGCCTTTGCCTTTCACTGGGGTTGGAGCGGGTACTTCTACTGGAACCTGCCGCTGATGGCGATCGCCGCTGTGTGTATCGGCTACGGTCTGCCGCAGGATCCGTTGCGGCTGGAGCGCCTGCGGCAGTTCAACTGGCGCGGTCTGCTTCTTGGCGGCATGGCGCTCGGCATGCTGACGATGGGCATCTCACAGGGGGAGCGCCTCGACTGGCTGAACTCACCGCTGATCTACGTTTTATTGTTGGGCGGCATCGGGTTATTGGCATTATTTCTGATGAACGAATGGTATCACCCGCTGCCTTTTTTCAATTTGCAGCTATTAAGCAAAAAGAATTTGTCCTTCTCCTTAATTACGCTGGGTGGCGTGCTGTTAATTATGGTGTCGCTGGTCAATATTACGTCGGGATATTTATCCGCGATTCAGGGCTATCGTCAGGAACAAACCTCCGACTTAATGCTGTGGGTGTCATTGCCGCAATTAATTACGCTGCCGATTGTCGCCATTATTTGCAATACGCCGCGGGTGGATTGCCGCTGGGTGCTGGCGATCAGCCTGCTGTTGATGGCCACCGCCTGCGTGCTGGCCGCCCAGCTGACGCCGGAATGGAACGGCGATACGTTTCGCGTTATCGCGCTGTTGCAGGCGGTCGCGCAACCGATGGCGATCATCCCTCTGCTGATGCAGGCGACCGGCGGACTGTTGCCGACCGACGGGCCGTTTGCGGCGGCCTGGTTCAACGCGGTGAAGGGTTTCGCCGCCACCGCGGCCGGCGGCGCCATCGCGCTGCTCAGCCGACAGCGCGGGGACTATCACGCCGGCACGATTGCCGACGGCTTCGGCTCGGCCTACAGCCGCGCATCGGGATCGGCGGAGCAGCTGGCGCAGCTTGCCGCCCGGCAGGGCCACGTGCTGGCCAGCGCCGATCTTTATTTGTTGGTTGCCGGCCTGGCGTTATTGCTGACCGCGCTGATTTTAGTTATGCCGACCCGTATTTATCCGCCGCGTTCGGTCGCCGCCTGACATTTTATCATCAGAAATAAATATTAAGTGGAGTCACTTTTATGGCTAACAAGAAAGTCGCCGTCGCCGTATTGGCGGTTGCCGTCATTACGCTGGGGTTAATAATGAATAAGTTCTTTATTAAAGAGACACAGCAGAATACCAATGATGCCTATATTCGCGCCGATATCTCGCGTATTTCTCCGCAGATTGCCGGTGAAATTGCGCAGGTGTTGGTCAGAGACAACCAGTGGGTCAAACAGGGGGAATTGCTGGCGGTGATCGACCCGCGTGAATTCAACGTCGCGCTGGCGCAGGCGACGGCGCAGGAGCAATCCGCCCGCGCCCGGCAGGACGACGCCAGGGCCAACCTCACCCGGCAGAGCGCGCTGATCGCCGCCGCGCTGGCGGAGCGACAGGCGGCGCAGGCGGAGCTGGCGTTTGCGCGCCAGGAGCAGAACCGCTACCAGAGAATGGCCAGCAGCGGCGCGGGGTCGCAGCAGGCGGCGCAGCAGGCGACAACGCGGGTGCACACGCTTTCCGCCAATGTGGCGCAGGCGGAGGCGACGCTCAAAGCGGCGCGAAACATGGAGCAGGTGCTGCAAGCCAAGCTGGCGGACAGCGACGCCGAGCTGATGCTGGCGCAGGCGAAGAAAGCGATGGCCGAACTGAATCTGTCTTACACCCGCATCACCGCGCCGATCGGCGGCGTGATCGGCAAGAAAAGTCTGCGGGTCGGAGAGTTCGTCAAACCGGGCGATGCGCTGCTGGCCATCGTGCCGCAGGACAAGCTGTACATCATCGCCAACTACCAGGAAACCCAGCTGGAAAACATTGCGCACGGGCAGTCGGTAGACATCCATATCGATACCTTTCCCGGCCAAACGCTGAAAGGGCAGGTGGACAGCATCGCGCCGGCTTCCGGCGTCAGCTTCGCGGCCGTGGCGCCGGAAAACGCCACCGGCAACTTCACCAAGATCGTTCAGCGCATCCCGGTGAAAATTGTATTTGATATCAACAAAGAGCACGCCGCTTTGTTGAGCGCCCTGCGCGTCGGCATGTCTGCGGACGTCAGCATCAATACGCTGGACGGGGGCCTGCAATGAACAGAGCCGTGATCCCGCTGCTGTTGATGGCGCTGAGCGGCTGCCGGGCGGTGGGGCCGGACTACGCTCGGCCGCAGAACGCGCTGCCCGAGAGCTGGGGTGAGCAGGCCGGCGGCGGGGCGCTGCCGGTGGCCTGGTGGTCGATATTCAACGATGCGTCGCTGTCGCAACTGGTGCAGCGCGCGGCGGCCGGCAACCTGGATCTGCAGCTCGCCACGGCGCGCATGCAGCAAAGCCGCGCCTTGCTGGGCGTGACAGAGGCGGCGCTGATGCCGGATCTGAGCATGGACGGCGCCTATCAGCGCCAGCGCGCCACCTCGGTGGGCAGCATGGATCCGTCCGGCAACGGCGGAGAGGCGGATTATAACCTCTGGCGCGGCGGATTCAGCGCCACCTGGGAGCTGGACATGTGGGGCAAGCTGCGTCGCGCATCGGAAAGCGCGCGCGCCGGCTTCGCCGCTTCGCAGGAGAATCGGCGCGCGCTGCTGACGTCGGTGACGGCGGAGGTGGCGAGCGACTATCTGCGTCTGCGCGCCACGCAGCAGCAGCTGGCGGTGGCGCAGGAAAACCGCGCCACGGCGCTGCGCACGCTGCAGCTGACGCAAAGCCGTTATCAAAGCGGCGCGGGCAACGAACTGGATATCGATCAGGCGCAGGTGCAGTTGGCGCAGGTGGATGCCCTGCTGCCGACGCTGTTCGATAGGCAGGAACGCTTGATCAACGCCATCAGCCTGCTGTTGGGCGAGCGGCCTGGCGCGCTGAAAGCGATGTTGTCGCCGACGGGGCCGCTGCCGACGCTGGCGCGCGCGGTGCCGATGGGGGTGCCGTCGGATCTGGCGCTGCGCAGGCCGGATATTCGTGAAGCGGCGGCGCGTTTGCATCAGGCGACCGCCGAGATCGGCGTCGCCACCGCCGACTACTATCCGCGCATCACGCTGACCGGCAACGCGGGTTATCAGGCGCTGGCGCTGGCGGATATGGGCAGTTGGTCCACGCATACCTTCGCCATCGGCCCCGCCCTGTATCTGCCGCTGTTCGACGGGGGGAAAATCACCCAGCGGGTGCGCCTGAGCGAATACCGGCAGCAGGAAATGGCCATCGCCTACCAGCAAACGGTGCTGCGCGCCTGGCACGAGATCGACGACGCGCTTTCCGGCTATCGCGCCCAGCAGCGCCGCCAGACACACCTGGCCGAGGCGCTGGCCGCCAACCGGCACGCGTTTGCGCTGGCGCGCGACAGCTATCTGAACGGCGCCAGCGATTTTATCCACGTTCTGAGCACGCAGCGTGCGCTGCTGGATCTGCAGTCCGCGCAAATTGTTTCAGAGGAGGAGACGGCGATCGCCGTGGTGAATATCTATCGAGCGCTGGGCGGCGGCTGGGAACACACCTACCCGTCTGCGGCGCCACAGGAGAAGGCTGATGCACAACACGCTGAATAAGATTGTCGACGAGATGCTGGAAAGGGACACCCGCCGCAAACGGGAGGCCCGGGTGAGCGCCGTGCGGCAAGTCACCACTCGGATCCGCCGCATCACGTTGAGCGGCGATGATGTGGATAAGTTTATCGCCGATCCGCGCGCGCAGGAGCCGGCCAGTTGGGTCAAGGTGTTCTTCCCGTGGCGCGACACGCTGGCCGGGCGGGCCTACACCCTGAGCGGCATCGACAAACTCGCCCGCACCTTCGATATCGATATGGTACTGCACGGCGAAGGCCCGGCGTCGAACTGGGCGCGCGACGCGATGCCGGGCGACAAGCTGGGGTTCGCCGGCCCTTGCTCCGGCGGCTTTCGGCTGTTGCCGCAAACTCGCTGGCTGCTGTTGCTGGGTGATGAGACCGCGCTGCCCGCCATGCGCACCATTCTCGCCTCGCTCTCCGATCCGTTGCCGGTGCTGTGGTTCGCCGAAGTGGGCGATGCGCAGGAGATCCAGGACGTCGATTGCTCCTTTTTGCAGGTGAACAGCTGGCAAATCCGCACCCGACATTTCGACAGCGTGATGAACAGCCCGCTGGTGCAGGCCGTCAGCCATTGCGAGCTGCCGGCCGGCGAAGGGCAGGTGTGGCTGGCCTGCGAACACCAGGTCGCCGCCTATCTGAAGGCGCGTTTTATCAACGAAATGGGCATCTCCCGCGCCGCCTTGTTTGCCAAAGGTTATTGGAAAAAGGGCGAAGCCAATTTCAAGGGCGCGATTTAACTCGGGCGAATGAGGATGGTTATGATTGAGAGAGTGTTATTGGCGGTGGATTGCTTTGAACACAGCGGCAACGCCCTGGAATTTATGGCGCGCCTGCAAGGCAGCATCGGCGGCGTGATCGTGCTGACGGTGGTGGACAATGCCTTCACGCTCAGCCGCAGCGGCCTGCGTTTCGACAGCGGTGAGCGCGAGGAGTATCCCGCCGCCCAGCGGGAAGAGGCGCTGGCGGAAAAGCAGGTCGGGCAGGTGACGCGGGCGCTGAAACAGCAGGGCTTCAATGCCCAGGGCTTGCTGGCCGCGGGGACGCCCATCGAAGTGATCCCGGAACAGATGGCGCTGTTCAACTGCGATCTGTTGATCATCTCGCACCGCCACCTGTCTTCGTTGGGGCGCTGGCTGAACGCTTCTGTCACGCGCGGCCTGCTGGATGAGATCGGTCAACCGGTATTGGTGATCCCGCGCTAAGCTATGGATAAGGGCAGCCGCATGCAGCTGCGCGCGTTCGGCGACGAAGGCCGCACATACCGGAGGTCAACATGCGAAGTCTGGAAGATCACCTTGCCGCTTATGCCGCCTATCACCGCGATGCGCGCAATATCGTCACGCACTTTATCGGCATCCCGCTGATCGTCGTCAGCCTGCTGACGCTGCTCTCCCGGCCGGCATGGGGCGCGGGATGGCTGCCGTTTTCGCCGGCCTGCGCGGCGGTTATCGTGTCGGCCCTCTATTACCTGTGGCTGAGCCTGCGTCTTGGCGTCATGATGTTGGCGTTGCTGCTGCTGTGCCTCGCGTTCGGCGCCTGGGTGGCGTCGCTGTCGACGGCGGCGTGGCTGAGCGTCGGCATCGGCGGTTTCGTCATCGGCTGGCTGTTTCAGTTTGTCGGGCATTTCTGGGAGGGACGAAAGCCGGCGTTTATGGACGACGTGACGGGCCTGATCATCGGCCCGTTGTTCGTGCTGGCGGAAGCCTGCTTCCTGGCCGGCGGGCTGCGCGCATTGCAGCGGAGCATCGAAATGCGCGCGGGCAAAGTGCGCAATGGGAGGGAATGAAATAAGGCATCATAGGATTTTTCTGCGAGGCCCCTTTTGAAAAAAGAGGCCTGAAGATGACGGATTATGCGTATTGGATCAATTTCCAGGTGACCCCTTTGCCGCCATAAGGCGGCATGATATTGCCTTTAGCGATTGGCGCTGTGGTTGAGGGGTTGCCAACCACTTCCCAGACGCCGCTTTCCGGGCATTTTTGCCCTGTCGTGGCTGTAGTGCCAATAGGTGATTTAGACATAAGATCTTTCCTTAATCAACGCAGCGCCACAATAGCGCTGTTCGGAAAGATATTTACACGTTCGCATATATATTCAACCCTGTTCGGGAAATACGGGTTATGTGTTTAAATTTTGATTAAATATTGTGTTTTAAGTTTTCATTTTTCTTGGTTTCATTGTTTTTATTTCAACTTATATTGTTTTTATATGTTTTGTTTTTTTTGTATTCTAATAAAAAATTGCAATGAAAATGTTTAATTTATTATTTTATATCTAAGGTTTTCGATTTATTTTTTATTTATCGTGCGGACCCAGAAAATCTGGGTTATGTCGCTTATTCAGAAGAGCGTTGTTTACCAAGCCAGCGAAGCCCCCCGCACTTGCAGGCTCGGGGGGCTGAACATATTTACCCGATCGTCGGGTAATCGGTGTAGCCTTCCCGGCTGCCGCCGAAGAATTTCTCTTTGATGGGCGCATTCAGCGCCAGCCCGTGTTGCAGGCGGTGAGGCAGATCCGGGTTGGCGATGAACGGGCGGCCGAAGCCGATCAGATCCGCCCAGCCTTTGGCCAGCGCTTCTTCAGCGCGTTCACGCGTGTATTTGCCCGAGTAAATCAGCGTGCCGCGGAAGATCAGACGCAGCGACTCTTTGAACGCCGCCGGCATTACCGGGGCGTCATCCCAGTCCGCTTCGGCGATGTGAATATAAGCGGCGCCGATATCGTTCAGCACGCTGGCCGCCGCCAGATAGGTGGCTTCCGGGGTATCGTCCTGCGAGCCCATCAGGGTGGTCAGCGGCGCCAGGCGCACGCCCAGTTTCTCTTTGCCGATGGCGTCCGCTACCGCCTGCGCCACTTCCCGCAGGAAACGCAGGCGGTTTTGCAGTGAACCGCCGTATTCGTCGTCGCGCTGGTTTTCCCGCGAGTCGATAAACTGATTGATCAGATAGCCATTCGCGCCGTGCAGCTCTACGCCGTCGAAACCGGCGGCGATGGCGTTGCGGGCCGCCTGAGCGTAGTCATTGACGATCGCCGGAATTTCTTCCCGGGTTAAGGCGCGCGGTGCGGAGTGTTGCACCATTTCACCCACGCCATGTTCCGGCCCGCGGCCTTCGACATCCACGAACACTTTGACCCCGTCGGCCTGGATGGCGGAGGAGGAGACCGGCGCGGCGTGGTCAGGCTGTAGAATGGTATGCGACACGCGGCCGACGTGCCAAAGCTGCGCGAAGATCTTGCCGCCGGCCTGATGTACGGCGTCGGTGACTTTTTTCCAACCGGCGATGTGTTCCGGGGTGTAAATGCCGGGCGTCCAGGCATAACCCTGGCCTTGCTGGCTAATCTGCGTGCCTTCGCTGACGATCAGCCCGGCGCTGGCGCGCTGGGCATAATATTCAGCCATCATGTCGGTGGCGACGTCGCCGGCGCCGGCCCGAGAGCGGGTCATGGGCGGCATGACGATGCGATTGTTCAGCGATAAACCGTTTAAAGAATACGAGTCAAAAAGCATGGCGCTTCCCTCTGTGTGTATTGGGCCGTAGGGCCTTGATGTTTTACTGAGGCCATTATATTTCGTCGTTTAATTCTAAAAACGCGCACAATAACAAAACACTTTTGCTCTGTGTTCAATAGTTGCGGTAGCCGCCGGCGGGCCGATATGGCGGCTTGCCGCAGGTGGCGAGAATGAACCCGATGTGCGCTCGGGCGACGGCGGCTATTGCCTGTCGGTGCGTGGTTAAGATAGAGTCGGCTGCTGTTTTCCCCCACGATTTTTAACAAAATCGCAAAAGTCTTTTAGCCTCCCGCCTGCTTATCTTTGGTGTGATCAATGTCATACTTTTGGCATCTTAACTTTCCCGCGCTTCGGCAGCGGTTAACCGGAGTTGTTGAATGAAAATTAACTTTCCCTTATTAGCCCTGGCGGTGGGGGCGTTCGGCATTGGCACGACCGAGTTTTCCCCGATGGGGTTGCTGCCGACCATCGCCAAAGGGGTGGACGTCTCCATCCCGATGGCCGGCATGTTGATCAGCGCCTACGCCGTCGGCGTGATGGTCGGCGCACCGCTGATGACGTTGCTGCTTTCTCACCGGGCACGCAGAAGCGCGCTGATCTTCCTGATGGCGATCTTTACCCTGGGTAACGTGCTGTCGGCCGTTGCGCCTGACTACACCACCCTGATGCTGTCGCGCATCATCACCAGCCTGAACCACGGCGCGTTCTTTGGCCTCGGCTCGGTGGTGGCCGCCAGCGTGGTGCCGAAGGAGAAACAGGCGAGCGCCGTGGCGACCATGTTTATGGGCCTGACCATCGCCAATATCGGCGGGGTGCCCGCCGCGACCTGGCTGGGTGAAACCATCGGCTGGCGCATGTCGTTTCTGGCGACGGCCGGGCTGGGCGTGATCGCCATGCTGGGGCTGTGGTTCTCGTTGCCGAAAGGCAGCGCCGGCGCGCGTCCGGATGTGAAACGCGAGCTGTCGGTATTGGTGCGCCCGCAGGTGCTGTCTGCCTTGCTGACGACCGTGCTGGGCGCGGGCGCGATGTTCACGCTCTATACCTATATCTCGCCGGTGTTGCAGCACATCACCGATGCGACACCGCTGTTCGTGACGTCCATGCTGGTGTTGATCGGCGTCGGTTTCTCCATCGGCAACTACCTCGGCGGCAAGTTAGCCGACCGCTCCGAAAGCGCGACGCTAAAAGGCTTCCTGTTGCTGCTGGTGGTCATTATGCTGGTGATCCCGTTCCTGGCGCGCAGTGAAATCGGCGCCGCGGTCAGCATGGTGATTTGGGGCGCGGCGACCTTTGCCGTGGTGCCGCCGCTGCAGATGCGCGTGATGCGCGTCGCCAGTGAAGCGCCGGGGCTGTCGTCTTCGGTCAATATCGGCGCCTTTAACCTGGGCAATGCGCTGGGCGCCGCCGCCGGTGGCGCGGTAGTCTCCGCCGGGCTGGGATACAGCTTCGTGCCGGTGATGGGGGCGATTATTGCCGGATTGGCGCTGCTGCTGGTGCTGTTCACCCACCGTCAGGCCGAAAAAGTGGCCTACGTCAACGGTTAAAAACGACAGCGTGCGGCGGGTTCCCCGCCGCGCTCACTCAAAGCCGAGCAGGCTGAACGCATCGTCCTGCGGGGAGTAGCCGAGCAGGCGACGGGTCTCTTCCAGCGACAAACGCGTGTAGCGGTTATTGGAAACCCCGTGCACCACCGCATATTGCACCCCTTCGACACGAATGCAGCGCTCCAGCAGATCGGCGGCGTCGCGATGGCTGAGAAACGCGCTCATGTCGCGGGCGCTGAGCCGATCGCCCGGGCTGAGGGTGGTGAAGTTGGCGATGCGCACCGACAGGGCGGAAAGCCCTTCCTGATGGGCGAAGTAGGCGGCGATGCCTTCGCCGAACGCCTTGCTGGCGCCGTACAGGTTTTTCGGTTTCGGCGCGTCATCCGGGCGGATTTGGTAATCGAGCGGATAGCCTTCCACCGCCTGCGCGCTGCTGGCGAACACCACCCGGCGGCAGCCGGCGTCTTTCGCCGCGCGGAAGATATTGAAGGTGCCGAGAATGTTGTTGTCCATCAACGAACCGCAAAAGTCGGCATCGGGGGAGGGATCGGCCGCCAGGTGCAACACGGTGTCGATATTGGCGCAGGCCGCGCGGCAGGCGTCGAGATCGGCGATGTTGAAGCTGATGACTTCGTCGCCGGGCCGCAGATCGCTCAGCAGGCTGATGTCTCGTTCCGCCAGGCGCAGCGCGTAGCGATCGCCCATCGCCTGGCGAAACGCCGTGGCTACCCGGCCGCCGGCGCCGGTGATCAGAATCCGTCCCAACTCAGTCCGCAACGTCATGGCCGCTGTCATCCCTACAATCGATTACGCGTTGACCAGTAATAATCGCCCGCGTGACTTTTGTCCAGTCGTTTTAATTAGTCATTCTGATGTTTCTTTCGCCATCGTCAATTGCGTATGGTGATTTTCGCGCGGGTGAATATCGTGGAATGTTAACGATGTGCAATCAAGTTTGGCGATCTATTTGCCTTATGGATTGCCGGTTGTGACTAAAAAGTGGGGATTGACAGTGGATGGACGAGCGCTTTGCTTTCGCCTGATAGTGAATTATTAGGTTAGTTAATCTTATGTTTTTGCCTGAGGCGGGCGATATTCCGCCCCTCTCTATTCCGCCTGCGCGATATATCACTGCTGCGCTGAAGCCGATAGAGGGCGACAGCCCTTATTTGATACCTCAGATCGGTTTTGCCCGCCCGATCACAGTTCGGCAATTTGCCGACGCAAGGCCTTGCCCCGGCAAAATCCGCGGTGTTAACGTCATAACTCAACCGATTTAGGGTTGTTACTGCTACGGCAGGCAAAACCTAAACCTCGCGTTTCTGTTCCCCGATGGGGCAGAGGCCGCGAGGTTTAGGTTTTTTTTTGCGCCGAATTTCGCCTCAGCGCCAGGCCAGTGCGGGGCGGGGAGCGGCAGAACGCGAAGTCTAAGGATAACCGTATGAAATATGACACATTAGCCAGTGAGATTTTGGCCGGCGTCGGTGGCCGCGACAATGTGAAAAGCCTGGTGCATTGCGCTACCCGCCTGCGTTTCAAGCTGCGCGACGACAATCGCGCCAACGCGGCAGCGCTGAAGAAAAATCCGGGCGTCATCATGGTGGTGGAGAGCGGCGGCCAGTTCCAGGTGGTGGTGGGCAACCACGTGGCGGAGGTGTTCGACGCGGTCAATCGGGTCGGCGGATTGGCTGACGGTGCGTCGAACGGCAGCGATGCGGACGATAAAAAAGATAACCTGCTCAGCCGCTTTATCGATCTGGTGTCCGGCATTTTTACCCCGCTGCTCGGGGTGATGGCCGCTTCGGGGATCCTGAAAGGCTTCCTGGCGCTGAGCCTGGCCTGCGGCTGGCTGCTGGAGAGCGGCGGCTCCTTCAAAATGTTGTTCGCCGCCAGCGACTCGTTGTTCTACTTCTTCCCGATCATGCTCGGCTACACCGCCGGAAAAAAATTCGGCGGCAACCCCTTCGTCACCATGGCGATCGGCGGCGCGTTGACGCATCCGCTGATGATGGCGGCCTTCGAAGCGGCGCAGCAGCCGGGCGCGGTGCGCGAGTATTTCTTCGGCATTCCGCTGACCTTCATCAACTACAGCTCGTCGGTGATCCCGATCATCTTTGCGGCCTGGGTGTCCTGCCGCCTGGAGCCGTTGTTTAACCGGGTGATCCACAGCGCGCTGCGCAATTTCATCACGCCGCTGCTGTGCCTGGCGATCACCGTGCCGTTGACCTTCCTGCTGATCGGCCCGGCGGCAACCTGGCTCAGCCACCTGCTGGCCAACGGCTATCAAAGCATTTACGCCTTTAACCCGATCATCGCCGGCGCCTTTATGGGGGCGATGTGGCAGGTGTGCGTGATCTTCGGCCTGCACTGGGGATTGGTGCCGTTGATGATCAACAACCTGAGCGTGCTGGGGCGCGACACCATGGTGCCGCTGCTGTTGCCGGCGGTGATGGGGCAGGTCGGCGCCACGCTGGGCGTGATGCTGCGCACCCGCGACGCCAAACTGCGGGCGCTGTCCGCTTCGGCCATCGGCGCCGGGATTTTCGGCATCACCGAACCGGCGGTGTACGGCGTCACGCTGCCGAACAAACGCCCATTCATCTTCGGCTGCATCGGCGGCGCGCTGGGCGGTGCGGTGATCGGCTACTTTCATACCTCGGTCTACTCGTTCGGCCTGGTGAGCGTATTCACCTTCGCGCAAATCATTCCCAACGGCGGCATCGACGCCACGGTATGGGGCGCGATCGGCGGCACCCTGCTGTCGTTCGTGTTCGCCGCGCTGGCCAGCTACCTGTTCGGCGTCGCGCCTGCGGAAGAGACGGCGCAGCCTGAAGCCGCCGCGCCGCTTAACCGCAAACAGACCATCCTCAGCCCGATCGCCGGCGACATCGTGCCGCTGGATCAGGTGAACGACGCGACCTTCGCCAGCGGCCTGCTGGGGAAAGGGGTGGCGATCGCGCCGCAGCAGGGGCGCGTAGTGGCGCCGGTGAGCGGCAGCGTGGCGTCGCTGTTCAAAACCAAACACGCCATCGGCATCGAATCGGACGACGGCGCGGAGATTCTCATCCACGTCGGCATCGATACCGTGAAGCTCGACGGGGCGCATTTCACCGCCCACGTTCGGGAAGGCGAGCGGGTCGCCCCGGGCGATCTGCTGATCGAGTTCGACCAGGCGGCGATCCATGCTGCCGGCTATGACACCACCACGCCGATCATCATCAGCAACAGCGATGACTACGTGGACGTGTTGACCAGCGGCCTGTCTCCGGTGCAGGAACAGGCGCCGCTGCTGACTTTATTACGTTAATTGAGGAGCAAGCGATGAACGGCAAGTTTCCGCAACATTTTCTGTGGGGCGGCGCGGTAGCGGCGAACCAGGTAGAAGGCGCGTATCAGGCCGACGGCAAGGGGTTGTCGACCTCCGATCTGCAGCCGCAGGGCATCTTCGGCGCCATCACGCCGCGCGCGGCGGGCGACAGCGGCATCAAGGACGTGGCGATCGATTTCTATCATCGTTACCCGGAGGATATCGCGCTGTTCGCCGAGATGGGTTTCAAGTGCCTGCGCACCTCGATCGCCTGGACGCGCATTTTCCCGCAGGGCGACGAAGAGACGCCGAACGAAGCCGGGCTGGCGTTTTACGATCGGCTGTTCGATGAGATGGCGAAATACGGCATTCAGCCGCTGATCACGCTGTCGCACTATGAAATGCCTTACGGCCTGGTGAAGCGCTACGGCGGCTGGGGCGATCGGCGCACCATCGATTTCTTCGAGCGCTACGCGCGCACCGTGTTTGAACGCTACAAGCACAAGGTCAAACACTGGCTGACCTTCAACGAGATCAACATGTCGCTGCACGCGCCTTTCACCGGCGTCGGCCTGCCGCCGGAGAGCGACAAGAGCGCCATCTATCAGGCGATCCACCATCAGTTGGTGGCCAGCGCCAAAGCGGTGAAGGCCTGCCACGAGATCGTGCCGGAGGGCAAAATCGGCAACATGCTGCTGGGCGGCATTCTGTATCCGCTGAGCTGCAAGCCGGAAGATCTGCTGGAAACCCAGCGGCAAAACCGCGACTGGCTGTTCTTCGGCGATGTGCAGGCGCGCGGCTATTACCCGGCCTATATGCAGCGCTTCTTCCGTGAAAACGGCATTCAGGTGGCGATCACCGAGGAAGATCGGCGAACGCTGCGCGAAACCATCGATTTCATCTCGTTCAGCTACTACATGAGCGGCTGCGTCACCGCCGACCCGGAGCAGTATGAGACGGCGCGCGGCAACATTCTCGATATGGTGCCGAACCCGCATCTGGCCAGCTCGGAATGGGGATGGCAAATCGACCCGATCGGGCTGCGCTACCTGCTCAACGTGCTGTACGACCGCTATCAGAAGCCGCTGTTCATCGTCGAGAACGGGCTGGGCGCCAAAGATCGCGTCGAGGCCGACGGCAGCATCAACGACGACTACCGCATCAACTACCTCAATGACCACCTGGTGCAGGTGGCGGAAGCGATCGACGACGGCGTCGAGGTGATGGGTTACACCAGCTGGGGGCCGATCGATCTGGTCAGCGCTTCGAAGGCCGAAATGTCGAAGCGCTATGGCTTCATTCACGTCGACAGGGACGATGCCGGCAACGGCAGCCTCGAGCGCCGCCGCAAGAAGAGTTTCTACTGGTACCGCGATGTGATCCACAGCAACGGCGCCAGCCTGAAAGACCGACGCTAACCCTTCAGCCCGGCGGCAAGCGCCGGGCGTTAACTAACGTTATTCGCTGCTGTTCATGATGGGAAATTCTCTCCCAGGGAATGCTGTTGCCCGCAGTCAGCCGTTATGCGGAGAAATATAATAATGATGAAAAGCTTATTACCTCGTTCCATGACCCTGGCGGCGCTGGCGTTGCTCTGTAGCCAGGCGCAGGCGGAAACGCTGCAAACCGGCAAGGACGTCGAAGCCCCCACCGCCAAATGGGAAGGGGTGGCGCTCGGCTTTGAACCGCCGCAGCCCGGGCTGTTGGGGGATATGCTGGGGATCAGGCCGATCCTGGAGGATCACGGCTTCCACTATAATCTCGGCTACCTCAGCCAGCTGTCGTATAACGCCGGTGGCGGTTACAACCACGATAAACAGGCGTCGTATATCGACCAGTTTTCGCTGACCTTCAGCCAGGATTTGCAGGCGCTGACCGGCATTCCGGACGCGGCAATCGAAGGCAATATCGTCAACCGCAACCATGACAACAACCTGACCCGCGATCGGCTGCAGGATCCGCGCGTCGGCCTGACCGATCTGTCGCAGGAGAGCTTTGGCGGGCAGTCGATCACCCGGCTGGGTTGGTTGACCTTCAGCCGCTCCTTCCTCGATCGCCGGCTGCAGTGGCGCATCGGCATGATGAACAAGGTGCAGGATTTCGATCAGATTATCCCCTGCGATTTTCAGACGCTGACACTGTGCGGCGGCAAGTCCGCCAACTCGTTGACCTGGTACAATTGGAACGTGCATTACTGGGGCACCACGCTGCAATACAAGCTGACCGACGGCCTGACGCTCAAGGGCGGGGTGATGGAACAGAACCCGAGCGCCCCCAGCCGCAGCCACGCCTGGAGTTGGTCCACCAAGGGCAGCAAAGGCTTCCTGTTGCCGATGGAGCTGGAGCTGAAAACCCACGCCGTCAACCAGTTGCCGGGGGTGTATAACCTGGGCGTGCTGTTCACCAACGCGCGCCAGCGCGATCTTTATGAAGGGGTGTCCGGCGGGCCGGGCGCCAGCGATCCGCAGGGCTATCGCAGCCACGATCGCACCTGGTTCCTGTATACCGGTTTCAACCAGCAGGTGACGCGCCATGCGGACGACGTCAACCGCGGTCTGAGCGTGTTTTACAGCCTGGGGCTGGGGGATCAGCGCAGCAACTACCTGCACTGGTCAACCTCGACCGGCATCCGCTATCGCGGTCTGTTCGATGCGCGGCCGGACGACTGGCTGGGGCTCGGCGTCTCGGTGGTGAAACTGAGCGACCGCTACAAAGACAATCAGCGTTATCTCAACCAGATGAGCGGCATCAGCGATTATCACGATCCGAATTACCGGCCGGTGCCGGGCCACTCGGTGACGGCGGAGCTCTATTATCGCGTTAACGTCACGCCGTGGCTGCAGCTGCAGCCGGGCCTGCAATACTGGCATCACCCGGCGGGCGTCAGCGAGACGCAGGACGCCTGGGTGACGGCGTTGAAAACGGTGGTGACCTTCTGATCAGGCCGCGTCGCTCTCGCGGTAGCGCCGGCGGGCGTGCTCAAACCAGCTGGCGGGCACGTTGTGCGGCGGCTGCTGCAACCTGAGCAGCCCCTGTTCAACGATATGGCTGGCCTGGCGCCACAGCGTCGGGTCGCCTTCGGTCAGCACCTCCAGCAGGCGCTGTTTCTCGATCAGGTAGGTCTGGGCGAAGTGGCTGTCGTAGTCCAGCAGCGAGCGGGTGTTATCGATAAGATCCGCCAGCTTGATGGTTTTGGCCTGCGGCGACGCGTCGGCGCTGTGGCGCCGATCGCGGTTTTTGCGCTCGAAGCGGTTGCCGTCCTCGGCGCGGCTGACGTTGGTCAACATCCGCACCAGTTCCGCCACTTTTGGCCCAAAGTGGCTGTCGATATCGCCGAGGGTGGTGGGCGTGTCTTCCACCGTGTCATGCAGCCAGGCGGCCGCCAGCATCTCTTCGGTGTGCGGCACGCTGCGCACCAGCTCCATGACCGCCTGCGGGTGGACGATGTATGGATCGTCGGTGTATTTGCGGCGCTGATCGATGGCCGCATGCGCCTTGGTGGCGTAGCGGCGCGCGCGTTCTGCAAGCGTATTCGTCATTTCCTTTCCCTCCGAGCATCCTCTGCATAAAAAAAGGTAGCATATCTCACAAGAAATAGCTTGCGATTACATCGTGCACTATCTATATTCACAAGCATGAAAAGCACCGATACCGCACAACCCAACGCGAAGAACCTGCTGCAGCTCGATCAGCAGCTCTGTTTCGCGCTGTACTCCGCCAACCTGGCGCTGCACAAAGTCTACCGCAAGCTGTTGAATCAGCTCGAACTCACCTACCCGCAATACCTGGTGATGATGGTGCTGTGGGAGCGCGATCGGGTGACGGTATCGGACATCGGCGAGCGGCTGTTCCTCGATTCCGCCACGCTGACGCCGCTGCTGAAGCGGCTGGAAACCGCCGGTCTGCTGGTGCGCTATCGCGCCACCGCCGACGAGCGGCAGGTGATCATTGCTCTCACCGAAGCCGGCCGCGCGCTGCGTGAGCGGGCGCAATCGGTGCCCGAGGCGGTGATGTGTGCCACCGACTGCAGCCTGGACGAGATCGTCTCGCTCAAACAGCAGTTGGAAAAGCTGCGCGGCAGCCTGATCGATCAGATTTGACCCGCCGCCGCCGGACGCAAGAACGGCAGGGGTGGTCTACACTGGTTAATAAGCGTCAAAAATAAGTAGTGCGCGATTTAATCGCAAAAGATAAATATGTGACCGGCTTTACTTCGTGGAAGCCGTAGTCATCTCGCCAACCAGCAAGAAGGAATGAACGATGTCTATTGAGAAAGTGGTTTACCGCGCTCACGCCACCGCAACCGGCGGCCGCGACGGCCGTGCGACCTCCTCCGACGGCGTGTTGGACGTGAAACTGGGCGTGCCGAAAGAGATGGGCGGCGCCGGCGGCGAAGTCACCAACCCCGAGCAGCTGTTCGCCGCCGGTTACTCGGCCTGCTTCCTCGGCGCGTTGAAGTTTGTCGCGGCGAAAGAAAAGGTCAAAATCCCGGCCGAAGCCAAGATCGACGGCACCGTCGGCATCGGTGAAATCCCCAACGGTTTCGGCATCGAAGTGCAGCTGGATATCTCGCTGCCGGGCATCGAGCGCAGCGTGGCGGAAGATTTGGTGAAAAAGGCGCACGTGGTGTGCCCATACTCCAATGCTACCCGTGGAAATATCGATGTGACTCTGAACGTTAAGTAAGATTTTTGCCGAAATCTGGAAAAAATGGAGGGTTTATCCCTCCATTTTCTTGCGTGCCCTGCCTGAAAATCGCTCAAAAAAACGGTAAATTTTGTCCGTTTTGTGAGAATTCTCTTGATTATTACCCGCAAAATAACGCTTATTGCCGGTTGGCTGAACCAGAAGCCGCAATCAGTGTCTGACTGAGTCAGAACCGCTACACCGTCCCCGGAGCCACCGCGTTACATGAACAAAGTTAAATCGCTATCACAGCAGAATTTATCGTTATTGTTAGCGATCTATATCGGCATCTTTCTAAACCTGTCCGTTTTCTATCGCCGTTTTGATTCGCTGGCGCACGGCATTCAGGGAATTAAGCTTATTTCGGCGGTGACGGAAGTCATCGCTATCGTCCTGTTTACGTTCTTCATCATGCGGCTGGTATCGCTCGGCGGCCGGCTGTTTTATCGCATCGTCGCCTCGCTGCTGGTGTTGATTTCGGTTGCCGCCAGCTACTACATGACGTTTTTCAACGTGGTGATCGGCTACGGCATCGTGGTGTCGGTGATGACCACCGACATCGATCTGTCGAAAGAGGTGGTCGGCCTGCACTTCGTGCTGTGGATGGTGGCGCTCAGCGCCTTGCCGCTGCTGCTGATCTGGAAAAACAACCTGCGCTATACCCTGATAGAACAGCTGAAAACCCCTGGTCATCGCATCAAGCCGCTGCTGGTGTTGCTGGCGGTGGTGGCGCTGGTCTGGCTGCCGCTGCGCATGCTGGACGACGAGCAGAGCGTGCAAGAGAAGCTTTCCAACGTCGATTTGCCGAGCTACGGCGGCGTGGTGGCGCACTCGTATCTGCCGTCCAACTGGCTGTCGGCGCTGGGGCTGTTCGCCTATACCCGCTATGACGAAAGCCAGGACCAGAGCACGATGTTCGATCCGGGCAAACACTTCACTTATGTACCGCCGGCGGACATCGACGACACCTACGTGGTGTTTATCATCGGTGAGACCACGCGCTGGGATCACATGGGCATGCTGGGCTACGAGCGCGATACCACGCCGCGGCTGTCTAAAGAGAAGAATCTGGTGGCGTTCCGCGGCGAGTCGTGCGATACCGCCACCAAGCTGTCGCTGCGCTGCATGTTCGTGCGCGAAGGCGGCACCGAGGACAATCCGCAGCGCACGCTGAAAGAGCAGAACGTGTTCGCGGTGCTGAAGGATCTGGGCTTCTCATCCGAGCTGTTCGCCATGCAGAGCGAGGTGTGGTTCTACAACAACACCGAGGTGAACAACTATTCGTTCCGCGAGATGATCGCGTCCGAGAAGCGCAACGACGGCAAGGCGGTCGACGATATGCTGCTGGTGGACGAAATGAAGGAGTCGCTGGCGCGTTATCCGAAGGGTAAGCACCTGGTGATCCTGCATACCAAAGGCTCACACTACCTGTACTCGCAGCGTTATCCGCGCAGCTATGCGCGCTATCAGCCGGAGTGCATGGGGGTGGATGACTCGTGCACCAAGGCGCAGTTGATCAACGCCTTCGACAATACGGTGCTGTATACCGACAGCTTTATCAGTAATGTGATCGATCAGGTGCGCGACAAGAAGGCCATCGTGTTCTATGCCGCCGATCACGGCGAATCGATCGGCGAGAATACGCACCTGCACGGCACGCCGCGCGAAATGGCGCCGCCGGAGCAATTCCGCGTGCCGATGATCGTGTGGGCGTCGGACAAGTTCCTCGAAAACCCGCAACACCTCAGTGCCTTTGAGCAGTTGCAGGCGCAGCAGCGCATCGGCAAAACGCATCGCCACGTCGAGCTGTTTGACACCCTCCTTGGCTGCCTCGGATACACGTCTCCCGATGGCGGCATCGTGGACAAAAACAACTGGTGCCATCTGCCGCAGGATAAAACGGCGCCTGCCCGCCTGTAACCTCTCCCGCCGGGTGCCTGCCTTGCGCACCCGGTAATTTCACCCAATACATTCTCTTCATCAATTATTCCGGTGTGCGCATACGGTATACTTGCGCACTTCCCCTGCTAACCGGAGATTTCCATGACCCTGCGCGTGGCGTTTATCGACGATCATGACATTGTGCGTTCGGGCTTTGTGCAACTGCTGTCGCTGGAGGCCGATATTCAGGTGGTGGGCGAGTTCAGCAGCGCGGCGCAGGCGCGCGCCGGCCTGCCGGGGCTGGAAGCGGAAATCTGTATTTGCGACATTTCGATGCCGGACGGCAGCGGGCTGGATCTGCTGGCGGACATTCCTTCCGGCATCCGCGTGGTGATGCTGTCGATGCACGATAACCCGGCGCTGGTGGAAATGGCGCTGGAACGCGGCGCCAGCGGCTTTCTCTCCAAGCGCTGCAAGCCGGAAGATCTGATCACCGCGGTGCGCACCGTCGCCGGCGGCGGCGTCTACCTGATGCCGGAAATCGCGCAGCAGCTGGCGCGGGTGAGGGTCGATCCGTTGACCCGCCGCGAGCGCGAGATCGCGCTATTGCTGGCGCAGGGCCAGGAGGTGCGTGAGATCGCCGCCGCCTTGGGGCTGTCGCCGAAAACGGTGCATGTGCACCGCGCCAACCTGTTCGCCAAGCTGGGCATCAACAACAACGTCGAGCTGGCCAGACGGATGCTGAACCTGTGACGCAGCGCCTGATCACCCAGCTGGCGCTGTTTTTCATCTACGCCGCCAGCGCGTTTTGCCTGTGGGGCATCGGCACCGCGCTGATCGACCCCCCCTGGCAGGCGCTGCTGCTGTTTCCGTTCGGCCTGCGCATGGGCATTTTGCTGCAGAGCCCGTACCGTTTCTGGCCGGGGATCCTGCTGGCCGACCTGCTGCTGATGGCATTGCTGGCGGATCAGTTCGGCTACGGCCCGGCGCTGTGGGCGTCGGTGGCGGTGCTGGTGTTGACGGTGTTGCTCAGCCTGCTGGCCTCGCCGTGGCTGTTGCGCCATCAGCAGAGCGACAGCGAATGGCGCTGGCCGCTGTTGCAGGGCGCGGTGGTCGCCATTGCCGCCTTGCTGCAGGCGCTGGTATGGCAGCTGGTGAGCGGCGAAGGCGCCCGCGCGCTGTTGCTCGGCCTGACCGGCGGTTTCACCATCGCGCCAACCTGCCTGCTGTTGTGGCACTATCTGGCGCGCCAAATCTGGGTGCCGCTGGAGCCGGGGCTGATCCACAAGCCGGTGGAGCTGCGTCTGGGCCACCTGGCCAGCTATCTGTTGCTGTTTGCGTTCAGCATCTGGCTGCAGCAGCAGGTTAACGCCGCCGAGCTGCGCCGTTTCGCGCCGTTCTGCCTGGCGATCCCCATCGTGTTCATGTCTTATCGCTATGGCTGGCAGGGCGCGCTGTTGGCGACGTTGCTCAACGGCGTGGCGCTGATGGTCAACGAGCCGCCGCAGCCGGAGTCGCACCGCGATCTGCTGCTGTCGCTGCTGGCCCAAAGCCTGACCGGGCTGCTGCTGGGCGCCGGCATTCAGCGCCAGCGCGAACTGAATCAACAGCTGCGGCTGCGGCTGGCGGAGAATCGGCAGCTGGCGCGGGCGCTGGTGACGGCGGAGGAGCAAACCCGGCGCGAGGTGGCGCGCGAGCTGCACGATGAAGTGGGGCAGACCATCACCGTGATCCGCACCCAGGCCAGCATCGTCAAACGTCTGGCGCCGGAACCGGCGGTGATCGGCTGCGCCGACGCCATTGATGCGTTGGCGCTGCGGGTTTATGACGGGGTACACGATGTGCTGACCCAGCTGTGGCCGGCGGCGCTGAACAACCTGCCGCTGTCGGCGGCGGTGGCGGCGATGCTGCGGGAGTCGCTGCCGCAGGACGCGTCGCTGGTGAGCAGCCTGCAGTGGCAGGTGCCGGACGAGCTGCTGGATGAAACGCTGAAAATTACGCTGTACCGGGTGTGTCAGGAAGGGGTGACCAATGTGTGCCGCCACGCCGGCGCCAGCCGCCTGGAGCTGGATGCGCGCCTGCAGCCGCGCAAAGGCGCCGCGCCGCAGATCGCCCTGACCATCCGCGACAACGGCGTGGGCTTCGATGCGGAAAACCATCAGCCGGGATACGGCCTGCGCGGCATGCAGGAGCGCATCAGCGCCCTCGGCGGCAGCCTGCGGTTCACCGCTGAGCGGGGCGCCTGTTTGAGTGTGATCTTGCCCACAGTTTCACCGGCGCAAACGCAAAACTAGGAAAAACTCCTAACCGCGTCGGGAATCCGGCGTAAGCCCCCTGCGCGCGCGAGGAGCATCATAGCGGCACTTTAATTCAATCCTCTGAGGTTCCACATGTGGTCTTTCCTTAAAAGCCGCCCGGATGCGCCGCAGGTCACCGATCAACGGCAGATCGACGCCAGCTACAAATACTGGCGTATTCAGCTGATGTGCACCATGTACATCGGTTATGCCGCGTTTTACTTCACGCGCAAAAGCTTCAACTTCATCATGCCGGCGATGCTGAGCGATCTGGGTCTGACGATGTCCGACGTCGGCATCCTCGGCACGCTGTTCTACATCACCTACGGCTGCTCGAAATTCATTTCCGGCATGATCAGCGATCGCTCCAACCCGCGTTACTTTATGGGGCTGGGCCTGATCATGACCGGGGTGCTGAATATCTTCTTCGGTCTCAGCTCATCGTTGCTGATGCTGGGCACGCTGTGGATCCTCAACGCCTTCTTCCAGGGTTGGGGTTGGCCGCCGTGCTCCAAAATCCTCACCAGCTGGTATTCGCGCTCCGAGCGCGGCAGCTGGTGGGCGATCTGGAACACCTCGCACAACGTCGGCGGCGCGCTGATCCCGCTGTTGGTCGGCTTTATCTCGCTGCACTTCAGCTGGCGTTACGGCATGATCATTCCCGGCATCATCGGCGTGGTGCTCGGCCTGCTGATGTGCTGGCGCCTGCGTGACAAGCCATCCACCCTGGGACTGCCGAGCGTCGGCAAATGGCGCAACGACGCCATGGAGCTGGTGCAGGAATCGGAAGGCCAGGGGTTGAGCAACCGCGAGATCATCAAACGCTACGTGCTGACCAACAAGTACATCTGGCTGTTGGCGGTCTCTTACGTGCTGGTGTACATCGTGCGCACCGCGATCAACGACTGGGGCAACCTCTATCTGACGCAGGAAAAGGGCTATTCGCTGATGACCGCCAACTCGGCCATTTCGCTGTTTGAAGTGGGCGGCTTCATCGGTTCACTGGTGGCCGGTTGGGGCTCCGACAAGCTGTTCCGCGGCAACCGCGGCCCGATGAACCTGATTTTCGCCATCGGTATCTTCCTGTCGGTGGCGGCGCTGTGGCTGATGCCGGGCGTGACCTACCTGCTGCAGGCCTGCTGTTTCTTCGCCATCGGCTTCTTTATCTTCGGCCCGCAGATGCTGATCGGCATGGCGGCGGCGGAGTGCTCGCACAAGGATGCGGCGGGCGCCGCGACCGGTTTCGTCGGCCTGTTCGCCTACCTGGGCGCGGCGCTGTCCGGCTACCCGATCGCGCGGGTGATGGAGATCTGGCACTGGAACGGCTTCTTCGTGGTGATTTCCATCGCCGCCTGCCTGTCGGCGCTGTTCCTGCTGCCATTCCTGCGCGCGCAGACGCCGGCGCTGAAACCGGCCAACGCCTGAGTAAAATACGCTGCGCAGCCCCCGGCGCAGCGCATTATGGCGCTTTTATCACCACTTGAAGTGCAGGGGCAAAAAAGTGATTGACGCCTATAACCGCCAGCAGTAAGATGCGCCCCGCATCGGCGAGTAGCGCAGCTTGGTAGCGCAACTGGTTTGGGACCAGTGGGTCGGAGGTTCGAATCCTCTCTCGCCGACCACCATTCGAAAAACCTGCTTTTTTAAAGCAGGTTTTTTTTCGCCCGTCGTTTATGAGGATGAGCACCTCCGCAGGAGGTTCGAGCCTCGCGAAGCGAGACAACGTTGCTTTAGCAACGGCCCGCAGGGCGCGCATCAACGATGCGCGTAATCCTCTCTCGCCGACCACCATTCGAAAAACCTGCTTTTTAAAGCAGGTTTTTTTTCGCCCGTCGTTTAGGCGGCTTTGCCTACGACGAAGTCAAAATGGATTTCGTCATAGGGGAAAATCACGCCTTGTTCACCTCTATCGACGATGCCACAGCCTAACAGCGACTGCAGATCGGTATGCACCGCTTTCACATCGCGCTTCACTCGGCGCGCGATTTCCCGAATGGAAAGTTCGCCGGCGCCGGTCATGGTATGCAAGATATGCATTTTCTTGGGTGATAAGGTTTTCCACAGACTCTCCCAATCCAGGAATGTGATGTATTGCCCTTGAGCGCTTTGATGACCTGTTGTGGCTTCCTTCAGTGCAAGTTTCATTTCTTCGACTGAAGCGACCCGAATAGTGACTGTGTTCATCATGACTCCTCTGTAAGCTGCATAACCTCGCGCCAGAAACTGTCGAGCAAGGCATCAATGGTCGTGAAATTAAGCGGCTCTTCTTTTCCATCGATATGTTTGTGATCGCCTTTACCCGCTTCATTGTCATAGCGCAGTCGACAAATGCCGTCTTTTACATAAGCAAATCGGTATTTATAACAGTGGCCGCTGGCCCTGACGGGCGGCACCACCCGCCAAATGACGAGCGGCGCAAATGCTGCAGGTGCCAGAGGTATCCTGTCTTGGTAGATTAGCTGCGAAGGCATGCCCTTTCCTTAAGTGTTGTTCACATTACCAACACAGTCAGGGTGTTGTCAATAATGACAACACCCTGACTGAAGAGTGTGGTGCAATACTGATAAATATTTATCTTTCCTTAATAGAAAATTCACTATCCTTATTTGTCATGCTTTCTTTTATTTATATTAAAATAAATTCACGCTTGCTGAATAAAACCCAGTTGATAGCGCTCTTGTTTTTGCGCCTTTTTTATTTATAGTCTGAATGTACGCGGTGGGAATGATTATTTCGCCACGTGGAAAGACGCTGTTGTTATTCATTGATTTTAACCTTCGCGGATTATTGCGGAATTTTTTCGCTTCGGCAATGCATCGCGACGATTAACTCTTTTATGTTTATCCTCTCGGAATAAAGGAATCAGTTATGCGCAAATTTAATAAACCGCTGTTGGCGCTGTTGATCGGCAGCACGCTGTGTTCCGCGGCGCAGGCCGCCGCGCCGGGCAAGCCGACCATCGCCTGGGGCAACACCAAGTTCGCCATCGTTGAAGTTGACCAGGCGGCTACCGCTTATAATAATTTGGTGAAGGTAAAAAATGCCGCCGATGTTTCCGTCTCCTGGAATTTATGGAATGGCGACACCGGCACGACGGCAAAAGTTTTATTAAATGGCAAAGAGGCGTGGAGTGGTCCTTCAACCGGATCTTCCGGTACGGCGAATTTTAAAGTGAATAAAGGCGGCCGTTATCAAATGCAGGTGGCATTGTGCAATGCCGACGGCTGCACCGCCAGTGACGCCACCGAAATTGTGGTGGCCGACACCGACGGCAGCCATTTGGCGCCGTTGAAAGAGCCGCTGCTGGAAAAGAATAAACCGTATAAACAGAACTCCGGCAAAGTGGTCGGTTCTTATTTCGTCGAGTGGGGCGTTTACGGGCGCAATTTCACCGTCGACAAGATCCCGGCGCAAAACCTGACCCACCTGCTGTACGGCTTTATCCCGATCTGCGGCGGCAATGGCATCAACGACAGCCTGAAAGAGATTGAAGGCAGCTTCCAGGCGTTGCAGCGCTCCTGCCAGGGCCGCGAGGACTTCAAAGTCTCGATCCACGATCCGTTCGCCGCGCTGCAAAAAGCGCAGAAGGGCGTGACCGCCTGGGATGACCCCTACAAGGGCAACTTCGGCCAGCTGATGGCGCTGAAGCAGGCGCATCCTGACCTGAAAATCCTGCCGTCGATCGGCGGCTGGACGCTGTCCGACCCGTTCTTCTTCATGGGCGACAAGGTGAAGCGCGATCGCTTCGTCGGTTCGGTGAAAGAGTTCCTGCAGACCTGGAAGTTCTTCGACGGCGTGGATATCGACTGGGAGTTCCCGGGCGGCAAAGGCGCCAACCCTAACCTGGGCAGCCCGCAAGACGGGGAAACCTATGTGCTGCTGATGAAGGAGCTGCGGGCGATGCTGGATCAGCTGTCGGTGGAAACCGGCCGCAAGTATGAGCTGACCTCCGCCATCAGCGCCGGTAAGGACAAGATCGACAAGGTGGCTTACAACGTTGCGCAGAACTCGATGGATCACATCTTCCTGATGAGCTACGACTTCTATGGCGCCTTCGATCTGAAGAACCTGGGGCATCAGACCGCGCTGAATGCGCCGGCCTGGAAACCGGACACCGCCTACACCACGGTGAACGGCGTCAATGCGCTGCTGGCGCAGGGCGTCAAGCCGGGCAAAATCGTGGTCGGCACCGCCATGTATGGCCGCGGCTGGACCGGGGTGAACGGCTACCAGAACAATATTCCGTTCACCGGCACCGCCACCGGGCCGGTTAAAGGCACCTGGGAGAACGGTATCGTGGACTACCGCCAAATCGCCGGCCAGTTCATGAGCGGCGAGTGGCAGTATACCTACGACGCCACGGCGGAAGCGCCTTACGTGTTCAAACCTTCCACCGGCGATCTGATCACCTTCGACGATGCCCGCTCGGTGCAGGCCAAAGGCAAGTACGTGTTGGATAAGCAGCTGGGCGGCCTGTTCTCCTGGGAGATCGACGCGGATAACGGCGATATTCTCAACAGCATGAACGCCAGCCTGGGCAACAGCGCCGGCGTTCAATAATCGGTTGCAGTGCGTTGCCGGGGGATATCCTTTCGCCCCCGGCTTTTTCGCCGCCGAAAGTTTTTTTACGCCGCACAGATTGTGGGCCTGCCCGGAGCAAAACGCGCTCATCGGACTCACCCTTTTGGGTAATCCTTCAGCATTTCCTCCTGTCTTTAACGGCGATCACAAAAATAACCGTTCAGATATTCATCATTCAGCAACAAAGTTTTGGCGTTTTTTAACGGAGTTAAAAACCAGTAAGTTTGTGAGGGTCAGACCAATGCGCTAAAAATGTCCGCTTAGCATAAATTTTCATGCTGGAACTGTTAACAAAAGGTTTTTTTTATGTTTGTTTGCTGTTTCTCACAGTCTGCGTAAATCCCCACTGGTTATATTGACGACACCCCAAACAGTTGGCAACTTGATAGCCTCAGGGGTAAGAGCGAGAGTTGTTTGAGTGAATTCCACGCGCTCAGACGTCCCCGCCGCGATGCGTTCCATCCGGCATTCTCTCCTCGTACGCCTTCTGCCTTCGGGCGCCGATCGCACAGGCCACGCAATAAAAAATACAGGCCTGGCGGCAATTACACACATCACATCACACAATGGAGCACTAACGATGACACGTTCCTTGGGTAAATCGGGGATTCTGAAATTCGGTATTGGGCTGATCGCGCTGACCGTGGCGGCCAGCGTACAGGCCAAGACGTTGGTTTACTGTTCTGAAGGTTCCCCGGAAGGGTTCAACCCGCAGCTGTTTACCTCCGGCACCACCTATGACGCCAGCTCGGTACCGATCTACAACCGGCTGGTCGAATTCAAGACCGGCACCACCGAACTGCAGCCGGGCCTGGCTGAGAAGTGGGACGTCAGCGAAGACGGCAAAACCTACACCTTCCACCTGCGCAAAGGCGTGAAGTGGCAGAGCAGCAAAGACTTCAAACCGACGCGCGATTTCAACGCCGACGACGTGGTGTTCTCCTTTGAACGCCAGTTGGATGCGAACAACGCCTATCACAAAGTGTCCGGCGGCAGTTACGAATACTTTGAAGGCATGGACATGCCGAAGCTGATCGCCAAGATTGAAAAAGTGGACGACAACACCGTGCGCTTCGTGCTGAACCGCCCGGAGGCGCCGTTCCTGGCTGACCTGGGCATGGACTTCGCGTCCATTCTGTCCGCCGAATACGCTGACGTGATGATGAAAGCCGGCACGCCGGAGAAAGTCGATCTGAACCCGATCGGCACCGGCCCATTCCAGCTGCTGCAATACCAGAAAGACTCCAAGATCCTGTACAAGGCGTTCGACGGTTTCTGGGGCACCAAGCCGAAGATCGATCGCCTGGTGTTTTCCATCACGCCTGACGCCTCCGTGCGCTACGCCAAACTGCAGAAAAACGAATGCCAGGTAATGCCGTACCCGAATCCGGCCGACATCGCCCGCATGAAACAAGACAAATCCATCAACCTGCTGGAGAAACCGGGGCTGAACGTGGGCTATCTGTCGTTCAACACCGAGAAAAAACCGCTGGATAACGTGAAGGTGCGCCAGGCGTTGACCATGGCGGTCAACAAACAGGCGATCATCGACGCGGTTTATCAGGGCGCGGGTCAGGCGGCCAAGAACCTGATCCCGCCGACCATGTGGGGCTATAACGACGCGGTGCAGGATTACGCTTACGATCCGGCCAAGGCGAAAGAGCTGCTGAAAGAAGCGGGCATGGCCGACGGTTTCAGCATCGACATGTGGGCAATGCCGGTGCAACGTCCATACAACCCGAACGCGCGCCGCATGGCGGAAATGATCCAGGCCGACTGGGCCAAGATCGGCGTGAAAGCCAAAATCGTCACTTATGAGTGGGGTGAATACCTCAAGCGCGCCAAAGCGGGCGAGCACCAGACGGTGATGATGGGCTGGACCGGCGACAACGGGGATCCGGACAACTTCTTCGCCACGCTGTTCAGCTGCGCGGCGGCGAAAGACGGCTCCAACTACTCCCGCTGGTGCTACAAGCCGTTTGAAGATCTGATTCAACCGGCGCGCGCCGAATCCAACCACGACAAGCGCATCGAACTGTACAAGCAGGCGCAGGTGGTGATGCACGATCAGGCTCCGGCGCTGATTGTCGCACACTCCACCGTGTACGAGCCTGTGCGTAAGGAAGTGAAAGGCTACGTCGTGGATCCGCTCGGTAAGCATCACTTCGAGAATGTCTCTGTAGACTGATTTCGACCGCTTTACCGGAGACGCACGAATGGACTTGCAGGGGCGCAACAGGTTTGCGCCCCTGCTGACCAGTCTCCGGCGTATGGCCGTCGAATCGTTCAAAGGCATGTGAGCGTTAATAAGCCTGGCGGACGATGAGCTGCCGGGCATTGATACAGAGAGTTCGGGATATGTTGCAGTTCATACTCCGACGTTTGGGGTTAGTTATCCCAACGTTTATCGGCATTACATTGCTGACTTTTGCATTCGTCCATATGATCCCCGGCGACCCGGTGACCATCATGGCCGGGGAACGCGGTATCTCCGCCGAGCGCCACGCGCAGCTGATGGCGGAAATGGGGCTGGACAAGCCGCTCTATCAACAATATTTCTCCTACGTGTCCAACGTGCTGCACGGCGATCTGGGCACCTCGCTTAAAAGCCGCATCTCCGTCTGGAGCGAGTTCGTTCCGCGCTTTCAGGCTACGCTGGAGCTGGGCATTTGCGCGATGATCTTCGCGGTGCTGGTGGGCATCCCGGTCGGGGTGCTGGCGGCGGTCAAACGCGGCTCGATCTTCGACCACACCGCGGTGGGCATCTCGCTGACCGGCTATTCGATGCCGATTTTCTGGTGGGGCATGATGCTGATCATGCTGGTGTCGGTGCAGCTTAACCTGACGCCGGTGTCGGGGCGCATCAGCGACACGGTATTCCTCGACGACAGCCAGCCGCTGACCGGCTTCATGCTGATAGACACCCTGATCTGGGGCGAGCCGGGCGACTTCGTCGACGCGGTGATGCACATGATCCTGCCGGCCATCGTACTGGGCACCATCCCGCTGGCGGTGATCGTGCGCATGACCCGTTCCTCGATGCTTGAAGTGTTGGGCGAAGACTATATCCGCACCGCGCGCGCCAAGGGCGTGAGCCGCATGCGAGTGATCGTCGTCCACGCGCTGCGCAACGCGCTGCTGCCGGTGGTGACGGTGATCGGGCTGCAGGTCGGCACCATGCTGGCCGGCGCCATTCTGACCGAAACCATCTTCTCCTGGCCGGGGCTGGGCCGCTGGCTGATCGACGCGCTGCAGCGCCGCGATTACCCGGTGGTGCAGGGCGGGGTGTTGCTGGTCGCCTGTATGATCATTCTGGTTAACCTGCTGGTAGACGTGCTCTACGGCGTGGTCAACCCGCGTATTCGCCACAAGAAATAAGGGGCGCTCTCATGTCTCAAATCACTGAGTCTGCAGTTAAAGGTGCGCCGAAGCCGATGACCCCGTTTCAGGAGTTTTGGCACTATTTCAAGCGCAATAAAGGGGCCGTGGTCGGCCTGGTGTATATCGTTCTGATGCTGGTGATAGCGCTCGGCGCCGGCGTGCTGGCGCCGCATGCGCCGGCGGACCAGTTCCGCGACGCGCTGCTCAAGCCGCCGGTGTGGCAAGAAGGCGGCAGCTGGCAATATATCCTCGGCACCGACGACGTGGGCCGCGACGTGCTGTCGCGCCTGATGTACGGCGCACGGCTGTCGCTGTTGGTCGGCTGCCTGGTGGTGGTGCTGTCGCTGATCATGGGCGTGATATTCGGCCTGCTGGCCGGTTATTTCGGCGGCGTGGTGGACGCGATTATCATGCGCGTCGTCGACATCATGCTGGCTTTGCCGAGCCTGTTGCTGGCGCTGGTGCTGGTGGCGGTATTCGGGCCGTCGATCGTCAACGCCTCGCTGGCGCTGACCTTCGTCGCCCTGCCGCACTATGTGCGTCTGACGCGCGCGGCGGTGCTGGTGGAGGTCAACCGCGACTACGTCACCGCTTCGCGGGTGGCGGGCGCCGGCGCGCTGCGCCAGATGTTCGTCAATATTCTGCCTAACTGCCTGGCGCCTTTGATCGTGCAGGCTTCTCTCGGTTTCTCGAACGCCATTCTGGATATGGCCGCTCTCGGCTTTCTGGGCATGGGCGCGCAGCCGCCGACGCCGGAGTGGGGCACCATGCTCTCCGACGTGCTGCAGTTCGCGCAAAGCGCCTGGTGGGTGGTGACCTTCCCCGGCGTGGCGATCCTGCTGACGGTGCTGGCATTCAACCTGATGGGGGACGGTTTGCGTGACGCTCTCGACCCCAAACTCAAGCAGTAACAGAGGACGAGAGAGATGGCGTTATTGAATGTAGACAAGCTTTCGGTGCACTTCGGTGACGAAGGCACCCCGTTCCGCGCGGTAGACCGCATCAGTTACAGCGTGGAGCAAGGTCAGGTGGTCGGCATCGTCGGTGAATCCGGCTCCGGCAAATCCGTCAGCTCGCTGGCGATCATGGGCCTGATCGATTTCCCCGGCAAGGTGATGGCCGACAAGCTGGAGTTCAACGGCCAGGATCTGCGCAAGATCTCCGAAAAAGAGCGCCGCCAGCTGGTGGGCTCCGAAGTGGCGATGATCTTCCAGGATCCGATGACCAGCCTGAACCCGTGCTATACCGTCGGTTACCAAATCATGGAGGCGCTGAAGGTGCATCAGGGCGGCAATCGCCGCACTCGCCGCCAGCGCGCTATCGACCTGCTGACCCAGGTGGGCATCCCCGATCCGGCTTCGCGGCTGGACGTATACCCGCACCAGCTTTCCGGCGGCATGAGCCAGCGCGTGATGATCGCCATGGCCATCGCCTGTCGGCCGAAGCTGCTGATCGCCGACGAGCCGACGACCGCGCTCGACGTGACTATCCAGGCGCAGATCATCGAACTGCTGCTGGACCTGCAACAGCGCGAAAACATGGCGCTGCTGCTGATCACTCACGATCTGGCGCTGGTGGCGGAAGCGGCGCATCACATCATCGTGATGTACGCCGGCCAGGTGGTGGAATCCGGCAAGGCGGCGGAGATTTTCCGCGCGCCGCGCCACCCGTACACTCAGGCGCTGCTGCGCGCGCTGCCGGAGTTCGCCGCCGACAAGGCGCGGCTGGCTTCGCTGCCGGGCGTGGTGCCGGGCAAATACGATCGCCCGACCGGTTGCCTGCTCAACCCGCGTTGTCCGTACGCCAACGAGCGCTGCCGTAACGAGGAGCCGGAACTGCGCAGCATTCCCGGCCGTCAGGTTAAATGTCACACACCGCTGGATGATGCGGGGAGGCCGACCGTATGAGCCAGAATCAACCTTTACTGCAGGCGATTGACCTGAAGAAGCATTACCCGGTGAAAAAGGGTCTGTTCGCGCCGGAGCGGCTGGTCAAGGCGCTCGACGGCGTGTCCTTCACCCTGGAGCGCGGCAAAACGCTGGCGGTGGTCGGTGAGTCGGGCTGCGGCAAATCAACGCTCGGCCGCCTGCTGACGATGATTGAAGTGCCGACCGGCGGCGAGTTGTATTACCAGGGGCAGGATCTGCTGAAGCCGGACGTCTCGGCCGAGAAGCTGCGGCGGCAGAAGATCCAAATCGTGTTCCAGAATCCTTACGGATCGCTCAACCCCCGCAAGAAGGTCGGGCAGATCCTCGAGGAGCCGCTGTTGATCAACACGTCGTTCAGCGCCGCCGAACGGCGGGAAAAAGCGCTGGAGATGATGGCGAAGGTCGGCCTGAAGACCGAGCATTACGACCGCTACCCGCACATGTTCTCCGGCGGCCAGCGCCAGCGTATCGCCATCGCCCGCGGGCTGATGTTGAATCCGGACGTGGTGATCGCCGATGAACCGGTGTCGGCATTGGACGTGTCGGTGCGCGCTCAGGTGCTGAACCTGATGATGGATCTGCAGCAGGAGCTGGGGCTGTCCTATGTGTTCATCTCGCACGATCTGTCGGTGGTGGAACACATCGCCGACGAGGTGATGGTGATGTACCTCGGCCGCTGCGTGGAAAAGGGCAGCAAAGAGGCGATCTTCAATAACCCGCGTCATCCGTACACCCAGGCGCTGCTGTCGGCGACGCCGCGGTTGAACCCGGATATGCGCCGCGAGCGTATCAAGCTGACCGGCGAACTGCCCAGCCCGATGAATCCGCCGCCGGGCTGTGCGTTCAATGCCCGCTGCCGCCGCGCTTTCGGCACCTGCGTGCAGCTGCAGCCGCAGCTCAAACAGTACGGTGAGCAGATGGTGGCCTGCTTTGCGGTCGATCAGGACGAACATCCGGGGGCGTAAAGCGTCGAACGTCATCGCTTAAATTCACGCCGGCATCACGCCGGCGTTTTTTATTACTCAATCAAAGGGTTAATAATTAGAAAACTACCACAGTCCGCCATTTTAATTACCTCACTAATTAAATTCTTATAAGAGTTATTTTTCTAAGAATCTTCGTATGTTAATGGTTGTCGAATAATTGAATTTAACGAATTGTTATTAATAACGTAAGGTTGGCCGATAAGCTTCGCTATATCTATTATAAAAGCCCTAATAAAAAAGCGCGCCGGCGGCGCGCTTTAGGTTGATGAGGCCGCGCTTATTGCGGATAAGGCACCCAGTCGCCGCCGTTCAGGCGAATGTAAGGTTTCCCCTGATATTGCATCACGATGGCGTTGTCGTTTTCAGAGATGACCGGGGTCTGCGGCAGCCCCTGTGTCAGTGTCTGCCAATCGACGCTGGATTCGCTGAAGACCTTGCCGTCCACCAGGCGCGACACCAGTTCAGACAGCGCCAGATAGCTGCTCGGCGTTTTGATTTGCAGCGGGCCGCCCTGATGCGGCGCCTTCATGCCCACCAGTTTGATGCCGACCGGCGTATGGGTGATGTTCGGGCTCGGGATGTCGCGCAGGCCGGACATCTGCATCTTGTCGCCCACCAACGCCGCGCCGTGTTCCGGCACGATCACCACCACCACTTTGCGGCCGGATTTCTCCAGCTGATCGAGGAAAGTGTTCAACTGATCGAACAGCTTCTGCGCGCGCGGCTGGTAGTCGGCGCTTTTGTTGGAGCCGACGAAGCGGTTGCCGTCGTGCAGCGGGATGACGTTGAAGAAGGTGGCGGTGCGGCCGTCACCGCCTTTTTGCTGCTGATCCAGCCAGCGGGTCAGCAATTCGAGATCGTTATAAATCGGCTCACCGTCGAACGACGTCAGCTCGTTGCCGACGCCGGCCTGCGACATCAGCGGCGCCTGCATGCCGCCCTGTTCACGCAGTTCTTTCAGGAAGTTGCCGAACACCCCGGAGTGATCGAGCATCAGCTGTTCCTTGAAGCCGAGCTTCGCCAGGTTGTCGAACAGGTAACACTGCTGGTTCACCGGCTGATACAGATCGTGATGCGAAAGCTGGCCGCAGCTGGCGCGCAGCAGGCGGATGGCCGCCGGGCCGCTGTAGGCGGTGGCCGAGTTGAAGTTGTCGAACATGATGTCCATTTTCGACCACAGCGGATGATTCTGCAGGTTGACCGCGTCCATATCGGCCCAGGCCAGCGAACAGATGTTGATCACCAGCAGATCGAACGGCTGGGCGTCGGCGGGCAAGGCGGCCGGGAATGCGGTGGCGCGGCCTTTTTCCCGCTCGTAGAACTGGTTCAGGTAGGCCGTCAGGTTGGCGCTGGTCGGCGGCAGGCTGTCTGCCGGCGCCGCGTCCCCCGCCGCCGGCGCAGATGTGGCCGGGGTATTGGCGCCGCCGGCGGTCGCCGTGGAAGCGGCGGGCAGCAGTGAAACCGCCGGCCCGGCGATGTTGACGATATTGAGCCACGCCAGCGCCGCCACGGTGAACACCGTGACGCGCACCCACTGTGCGACGAACAGGTAGGCGATAAACAGCACGAAGGCCGCGCCGATCATCTGCCAGTTGATAAAGCGGTTGATCAGCTCCAGCAGATACTGGGCGCTGAAGCCGGCCAGCTGTGAGCCCTGGCTGAGGATGCTGTTGATGCCCGGCAGCCAGGTGTCGTGGTAGAACAAGGCGATGCCGATCGGGATGGCGAGGTAATGGCGCCAGCGATGCAGGCGTTGCGAAGGGATCGGCATCAGCAGAAACGCCATGAACACCAGGTTCGGCAGCGCGTGGAAATTCAGGTAGCCGAACCACAGCAGGGCGAATTTAGCCAGAAAGTAGAGGTTCCAGCCACCCAGCCCGCGCCAGTAGCGCCACAGAGCGTTATCGGATTGCGTATTCGAGTTTCGAGTCATGGCTGCTTCTTACGTTTAATCTGGGAGGAGGAGCCTGTGCGCACCCATAAACCGGCGGATTTCAAATAGCGCGGCGATAACAACAGGTTTTGCCAGTATTGACGCAAATGCGGAAAACGCCGGTGAAAGGCGTAGCCCAGCGGAATGAAGATCAGCGCGCACAGCAGGATCAGTTGCACGATGTCGTTAAGGTTCAGCATGCGGTTCCTCCTGCGGGCCAAGCGGCAGCGTGAAGGCGACCGGCTGCCGCCGTTCCGCGGGCACCTCGGGAGCCGCCACGCGAGGGCGCGGCGCGGCGCCCGCGGGGCCGGTGGCCGAAATCTGCCAGCGTCCCTGGGCCATGCGTTTGATTTCCGAAATGATATCGACATCCTGGTGCCACACCACCCGGTTGCTGAAGGCTTCATCCACCGGCAGGCGGAAGATGAACTTCAGCGCGGTATCCAGATCGTTGATGCGGCAGGTGGAAAGGAACAGCACCAGCCGCCCCTGCACCACGGTCATCACGTCGCCGAACCGCCGCAGGTGGCACAGGGTCATCGCCTGTTCGGCGCGCAGACCGGTGGCCGGGCGCAGCGCCACCATCACGCCTTTGCCATCCTCGGGCAGCAGCGTGTTGCCCATCAGCGAAAGCACCGCCTGGCTGAACGCTTCCGGCCGCATGTAGCCTTTGAGCTGCAGCGGACGCAGCCCGGCCAGCAGCGCATCGATGTCGGCGGGCACATGCCGTGAGAAGCGTTGCCCCTGGATGCCCTCGAGCATGGTCAGAAAACGCGACAGCGGCGCGACGTGCGGCACGATCAGGTTGGCGCCGCAGGCCAGCAGCAGCCGTTCGTCGCTGTAGCGCAGGCTGGCGCTCATCTCGCGCACCGCGATTTTCAGGCCGTTGCCGCGGCTGCGGCGCAGGGTGTGGATCTGGTGCGCCAGATGATCGATTTGGTCGCTTTGATACAACGCGAAAATCAACGTCGCCGAGAGTCTCAGCATGCCGTGCTGCGCCAGTTCATCGTTGCTCTCCAGCAGCAGCCAGTTGGCGGACAGCGGCGGCGCGCCTTCGAGGATGCTGCGCTCGGCCAGATACTGGCTTTCGTCGCTGCGCAAGGCGGTGGGGGAGGGTTGGCTATTTTCATCCTCGCCCTGCCAGCCACCTTCCGCCGCATACAAGGTCAGCAGCTGATTGGCGTTGATGCCGTTTTCGGTGCTCCACCAGTTCACCAGGTATTGCGCGCTGTCCTGCTGCCATTGCAGGCTGGACAGGCCGTTCAGGATGCGGTGCTGTGCGCTGAGCTGCCCTTTGAGCTTATTGATGCCGCCGCCGTGGCTGAGGATCAACAGCGTACAGTCCTGCCGCCGCAGCCAGGCGGCGAGGGTGCGCGTCCACTCGCGCAGCTCTTCGGTGGTGAAGGTTTGCCACAGGCTGGCGTGGGCCAGCAGGATAAGTAAGCGATTTTGCGGCCTCAGAGCGCGCATCAGATCGTCGTTCAACTGTGTCAGCGCAGCTTTTTTCTCCGGTAATTGATACAGCGGCAGCTTCTGCAACGCGGGCGCAGCCAGCTCGGCCAGCAGGCGCTCGGGTTTGTCTCCGCTGCAGATCAGGGCGACTTTGTGGGTGGCCGGTTGAGCGGCGATGGCCTGGCGACACAGCAGCGCGGCGTCGCTTTGCCTGTCGATATTGATCCAATAAAGCCCGGGGGCCTGCATCACCGACAGCTCTTCCCAAATCTGCCGAATGCCTAGAGAAAAAGAGTGCGCCATAGGATGTGTTCTACTTTCGTTGAAAGCCGACTAAAGGCGTTTATATTTAAAGATAGCCATTTTTACGCTGGCAATAATAAATCTCCGACGCTCTTCAACAATATTTGTTGAGAATCATCTTATTGCCTGTCTCTTTTTGTATCGTTGCTATAGTTAATTAACATAGCCTATTTTCGCCAAGGCGGAAGAATGAATAACGCATCCATCCATTTTCGTGCAGCGGCGCCTGGGGAGAGCCAGGATGACCTGCAGGCGCTCAGTCAGGCTTTTTCATTGCCGAAATTACGCTATGTCGATATTTCACGGCAGGAGCGGTTAACGCAAATGATGACGCGCTGGCCACTGTTGGCCGAATTGGCGCAGACCACGGGGAGCCACTGATCTATGCCGGTGCTCGCGCTGCAAGGGTTGCGGGGTGGAATGGGGACGACCTCGGTCACGGCGGCGCTCGCCTGGGCGTTGCAGCAACTGGGCGAGTCGGTGCTGGCGATCGACTTCACGCCGGATAATCTGCTGCGCTTGCATTTCAACACGCCGTTCGAGCTGGCGCGCGGCTGGGCCCGCGCAGAGCAGGATGGCGGCGCTTGGCAGGAAGGTGCGCTGCGTTATTGTGAAAACCTCGACTTTCTGCCTTTTGGCCGCCTGAATGGGGCGGAAAGGCTGGAAGTGCAGCGCCAGTGTCGTCAACAGCCGGAACGCTGGCGCGACAACTTGCGCCAACTGATCGCCGGCGATCCGCAGCGCTGGATCCTGCTGGATGTCCCGGTCGGGGACGGCGTGTTGGCGCAGCAGGCGCTGCAGCTTGCCGACAGCGTGTTCGTGCTGTTGAACCCCGACGCCAACTGTCAGGTGCGGCTCCATCAACAGACGCTGCCGAATGACTGCCGTTTCCTGGTCAATCACTACTCCTCCGCCAGCCAGCTGCAGCAGGATCTGCATCAGCTGTGGCTGCAAACCCTGAGCGGCCTGCTGCCGGTGGTGATCCACCGCGACGAAGCGTTGGCGGAAGCGCTGGCGGTCAAACAGCCGTTGGGCGAGTATCGCCCCGAGAGCCTGGCGGCGGATGAAGTGCTGACGCTGGCCAACTGGTGCCTGATCAACCTCAAACGGGGCGTTGCGCCATGAGCCGGGTGCTGAGCCTGCTGCTGGTGCCGCCGGTGCGTCAGGCGGTACAGGCGCGCTACCGCGGCTATCGCCGCAACGGCGCGTCGGCGCTGACCGCCTTTTTTGCCACGCTGCTGGTGGTGCTGGGGTGGATGCTGCTGCGCTTCGAGTCACCGGCCTGGCAGCGCGTGCGCGTCGGCCGCGCTTACTGGTTCCCGCATCTGTCCGCCGAACGCCCGCGCCCGGCGGATGCGCTGCGCTATCTGCTGCAGGGTCTGTGGCTGCTGCTGTTTCGCAGCGGCCGCGCGCCGGTGCCGCGCGACTATTTCGCCGGGTGGCGGCGGCTGCAGCAGCGCTACGCCGATTGGCTGCAGAGCCTGCCGCAACGGCTGAAAAACGCCGGCGTGGAACAGCGTTCGGTAGAGCGCCTCGGCCGCATGAACCGCGGCATGCGACGCGCGCTGTTTATTCTGGTCGGCGTGTTGGCGGCGATCCTCGCCATGCTGTGCATCTCGCAACCGTTCGATCTGTCGGCGCAGTTCGTGTTCGTCGTGCTGCTGTGGGGGATCGCGATGGTGGTGCGCCGGGTGCCGGGGCGTTTGCCTGCGCTGATGCTGATCGTGCTGTCGCTGACCGTTTCCTGTCGTTACCTGTGGTGGCGTTATACCGCCACGCTGAACTGGGACGACCCGCTCAGCCTAGTGTGCGGCCTGTTGCTGCTGGTGGCGGAAACCTACGCCTGGGTGGTGCTGGTGCTGGGCTATTTCCAGACCGTCTGGCCGCTTAACCGTCAGCCGGTGCCGTTGCCCGCTGACAGCGCCACCTGGCCGACCATCGATCTGATGGTGCCGACCTACAACGAAGATCTCGGGGTGGTGAAGCCCACCATCTATGCGGCGTTGGGCATCGACTGGCCGAAAGAGAAAGTGAACATTTATATCCTCGACGACGGCAATCGCCCTGAATTCCGGGCGTTCGCCGCCGAAGTGGGGGTGAAATACATCGCCAGGCCGACCCACGAACACGCCAAGGCCGGCAACATCAACAATGCGCTGAAGCAGGCCACCGGCGAGTTCGTGGCGATTTTCGACTGCGACCACGTGCCGACGCGCTCCTTCCTGCAACTGACCATGGGCTGGTTCTTCAAAGACAAAAAGCTGGCGATGCTGCAGACCCCGCACCACTTTTTCTCGCCGGATCCGTTCGAGCGCAACCTCGGCCGCTTCCGCCAGACGCCCAACGAGGGCACCTTGTTCTACGGGCTGGTGCAGGACGGCAACGACATGTGGGACGCGACCTTCTTCTGCGGCTCTTGCGCCATCCTGCGCCGCAGCGCGCTGGATGAGATCGGCGGCATCGCGGTGGAAACCGTCACCGAAGACGCCCACACCTCGCTGCGCTTGCACCGGCGCGGACACACCTCGGCCTATATCCGCATTCCGCAGGCCGCCGGGCTGGCGACCGAAAGCCTGTCGGCGCACATCGGCCAGCGCATTCGCTGGGCGCGCGGCATGGTGCAGATCTTCCGGCTCGACAACCCGCTGCTGGGCAAGGGGCTGAAACTGGCGCAGCGCCTGTGCTACGCCAACGCCATGCTGCACTTTCTGTCGGGCATTCCGCGGCTGATCTTCCTCACCGCGCCGCTGGCGTTTTTACTGCTGCATGCCTACATCATCTTCGCGCCGGCGCTGGCGATCGCGCTTTATGTGCTGCCGCACATGATCCACGCCAGCCTGACCAACTCGCGCATCCAGGGGAAATACCGCCATTCTTTCTGGAGCGAAATCTATGAAACGGTGCTGGCCTGGTATATCGCGCGGCCGACGACGGTGGCGCTGTTCAATCCGCACAAGGGCAAATTCAACGTGACCGCCAAGGGCGGGCTGGTGGAGGAGGAGCACGTCGACTGGGTGATCACCCGGCCTTACATGTTCCTGGTGGTCCTGAACCTGGCCGGGCTGGCGTTCGGCGCCTGGCGGCTGGCCTATGGCCCGACGGACGAGGTGATGACGGTGATCATCAGCCTGGTGTGGGTGCTGTACAACATGACCATTCTCGGCGGCGCGGTGGCGGTGGCGGTGGAGGCCAAGCAGGTGCGTCAGGCGCATCGCGTGGAGATCGCCATGCCGGCGGCGATCGCGCGTGCCGATGGCCACCTCTACCCCTGCACGCTGCGCGATTACTCCGACGGCGGCGTGGGCATTGAGATGCGAGTGGAAAACGCGTTGAAAGACGGCGACAAGGCCTCGCTGCTGCTCAAGCGTGGCCAGCAGGAGTACAGCTTCCCCTGTGTGGTGACGCGCGCCTTCGGCAACAAGGTGGGGGTGCGTCTGGTCAGTCTCTCCACCCGTGAACACATCGATTTCATTCAGTGCACCTTCGCCCGCGCCGATACCTGGGCGCTGTGGCAGGACGGGTTCCCTGAAGACCGGCCGATCGAAAGCCTGCGCGACGTGCTGGCGTTGGGCTTCCGGGGCTATGTGCGCATGGCGGACTACGCGCCGCCGCTGGTGCGCGGTCTGCTGGTCGGGGTCACGTCGCTGACCGCCTGGGTCGTGTCGTTTATTCCGCGCGGCGTCGGCAGGGATCCGACCTTGGATCAACAAGAAACAGTGGGTTAGCTGCGAGTTCAACCGCCCGCTCACTCGCCCGGTGAACAGGCTCCAACATTGATGATGATACGATGACGCGAAAAATAACCTGGTTAACTGCTCTGGCCTTAGGCATCAGTACCCTGTCGCAGGCCGAAACCGCCACTGCGCCGACCGTGGCGGCTCAGCCGCCGATCGCCGCGGCGGCCGATACGGCGACCGCGCCACCGTCGGCCGCCGCGCCGCAGGATCCGAATGCGCCGGTGCGCGACGTATCGCTGCCGTTTGCGCAGATAGCGCCGCCGCCGGGCACCTTTGTTCTGCGCGGCACCCGGCCGGACGGACAGATCGAATTCGGCGTGCGCAGCGATGAGGTGGTCTCGCAGGCGATGCTCGATATGGAGTTTACGCCGTCGCCGGCGCTGATCCCGGTGGAGTCGCACGTCAAGGTCTATCTGAACGACGAACTGATGGGCGTGACCACCCTCGCCAAAGAGCAGCTGGGCAAGCCCAATCGCATCCAAATGGCGATCGATCCGCGCTATATCACCGATTTTAACCGCGTCAGGCTGGTGTTTGTCGGCCATTATCAGAACATCTGCGAAAACCCGGCCAGCACTTCGCTGTGGCTCGACGTCAGCAAGTCCAGCGCGCTGAAGCTGCGTTTCCAGACGCTGCCGGTGAAAAACGAGCTGTCGCACTTCCCTGAGCCGTTCTTCGACAGCCGCGATAATCGGCCGCTGACGCTGCCGATGGTATTCGCCGGCCAGCCTGATCTCGCCCAGCAGCGCGCGGCGGGCATTCTGGCCTCGTGGTTCGGCAGCAAGGCGCAATGGCGCGGGCAATCCTTCCCGACGCTGTACAATGCGCTGCCGACGCAGCACGCGGTGGTGTTCGCCACCAACTCGCAGCGCCCGGATTTCCTGCGCGATTATCCGGCGGTCAACGGCCCGACGGTGGAGATGATCAGCCACCCCGACAATCCGTACGTCAAACTGCTGTTGATTCAGGGGCGTGACGACAACGATTTGATCACCGCGGTGAAGGGCATCGCGCAGGGTAACATCCTGTTCCGCGGCCAGAACGTGGCGGTGGACAAGGTGGAACAGCTCGCGCCGCGCCAGCCTTACGACGCGCCGAACTGGGTGCGCACCGATCGGCCGATGACCTTCGCCGAGCTGCAGCAATATGCCGAACAGCTGCAAACCAGCGGCATCGAGCCCGGCCCGATTTCGCTGACCATGAACCTGCCGCCGGACCTGTTCCTGATCCGCAGCACCGGTATCGATATGCACCTGAAATACCGCTATACCGCGCCGCGCATTCAGGATGGTTCGCGGCTGAGCGTCAGCCTGAACAACCAGTTCGTGCAGGCTTACTCGCTGGTGCCGGAACACGAGCAGGGCGCGCAGCTGCTGCGCCTGCCGTTGACGCAGGGGCTGCTCGACTCCGACAAGAACGTCAGTATCCCGGCGCTGCGGCTGGGCGCCACCAACCAGCTGCGCTTTGACTTTGACTACACCACGCTGCTGGCCAGCGGCGCGGAAGGGCGCTGCGAAACCTACTCCTTCACGCAAAACCACGCGGTGATCGACGGCGCGTCTACCATCGATTTCTCCGGTTATCGCCACTTTATGGCGATGCCGGACTTGCGCGCCTTCGCCAACGCCGGCTTCCCGTTCAGCCGCCTGGCGGATCTGTCGCAAACGCTGGTGTTGGTGAACCAGAAACCGCAGCCGGCGCAGGTCAGCGCGCTGCTGAACGCGCTTGGCGTGATCGGCGCGCAAACCGGCTACCCGGCGCTGGCCTTTACGCTGAGCGACGACTGGTCGCAGGCCAAGGATCGTGACGACGATATTCTGATGGTCGGCACCATTCCGCCGGCGCTGCGCGACGATAAGAAAATCAGCCTGCTGGTGGACGCCACCCAAAGCTGGGTGAAGCAGCCGACGCGACAGCCGCCGCTGCCGAGCGCGGAATTGCTGGCGGAGGACGCCAAGCCGGACAGCAAGACCACCGTCAGTTCCGAGGGCGCGATGTCGGCGATCATCGGCGTGCAATCGCCGTTCAACGATCAGCGCAGCATCGTGGCGCTGCTGGCGGACAGCCCGCGCGGCTATGAGTTGCTGAACAATGCCCTGCTGGACAGCGGCAAGCGCGCCGCGGTGTTCGGCTCGGTGGCGGTGATCCGCGAATCGGGGGTCAACAGCTTGCGCGTCGGCGATGTTTACTATGTCGGCCACCTGCCGTGGTGGGAGCGGCTGTGGTATGCCCTTTCCACCCATCCGGTACTGCTGGCGGTGATCGCGGTGGTGCTGGTGGTGATCCTGGGGCTGATGCTGTGGCGCGGCCTGAAGGCCTTCAGCCGGCGTCGTCTGGCGCCTGAAGATCGGGATTGACGGCGGTGAACGCGATGCTGCAACGCCTGTCGCTCGGCATGCTGCTGCTGTGCGCCTTCAGCGCCGCCGCGGCCTGCGAGTGGCCGGGTTGGCAACAGTACAAGCAATTCTACATCAGCCCGCAGGGGCGGGTGATCGACCCAAGCAGCCCGAACAAAATCACCACCTCCGAGGGACAGAGTTACGGCCTGTTTTTCGCCCTGGTGGCCAACGACCGGCCGACCTTCGACCTGTTGTTGACCTGGACGGAGAACAATCTGGCGGCGGGCGATCTCAGCGCCCGCTTGCCCGCCTGGCTGTGGGGAGAGAGCGACGATAAGCAGTGGAAGGTGCTGGACGCCAACTCGGCGTCGGACGCCGACCTGTGGATTGCTTACAACCTGCTCGAAGCCGGCCGCCTGTGGAAAAGCCGGCGTTATCAAACCCTGGGAACGCTGCTGCTGCAACGCATCGGCCGCGAGGAAGTGGCCGACATTCCCGGCCTGGGCCTGATGCTGCTGCCGGGCAAAGTCGGGTTCGTGGCGGAAGATCGCTGGCGGCTGAATCCCAGCTACCTGCCGCCGCAGCTGTTGGCGCGTTTTGCGGCGCTGAACGGCCCATGGCGTGCGATGCGCGAGATCAATCAGCGACTGTGGCTGGACACTGCGCCGCACGGCTTCTCGCCGGATTGGGTGGTGTGGCGGGTCGGCGCCGGTTGGCAGCCGGACACCGTCAAGCCAAACGTCGGCAGCTACGACGCCATTCGGGTTTATCTGTGGGCCGGCATGCTGGCGGACGACGATGAACACAAGGCGGCGCTGCTTGAACGCTTCCAGCCGATGGCGCAGCTCACTGCCAAACAGGGCGTTCCGCCGGAGAAAACCGATACCGCCAGCGGCAAAACTACCGGCGACGGCCCGGTCGGTTTCTCCGCTTCTATGCTGCCGATGCTGGCGACGCAGGCTGAAGCGCTGGCGGTGCAGCGGCAGCGCATCAGCGAGCATCCGCCGGGTGATGACGCCTATTTCAGCGCCTCGCTGACCCTGTTCGGTCAGGGATGGGATCAACAACGTTATCGCTTTAATCGTCAGGGTGAATTGCAACCCTCGTGGGACGGCCAATGCACAACTTCAAAATAAACTGGCTGAATTTGATTCCGCTGAGCCTGGCGATGCTGCCGCAGGCGCGCGCTGCGGAGGCCGTGGCCCCGGAACAGTGGCTGCTGGAACAGGTGCGCATTGGCGAGGCCGGCAACAAGGACGATCTGGTGCGCCAGTCGCTGTACCGGCTCGAGCTGATGGATCCGAACAACCCGGACGTGATCGCCGCGCGCATGCGTTTGGCGCTGCGGCAGGGCAACATGGCGCTGGCGCAGCAGCAGTTGGACAAGCTGAAAACCCTCGCGCCGCAGTCCAGCGCCTATCGCCAGGCGCAAATGAACATGCTGCTGACCCAGCCGGAAACCCGGCAAAAGCTGCAGCAGGCGCGCCTGATGGCGACCGCCGGCCGGTTGCCGGAAGCCAAGGCGCAGTACGATGCGCTGTTTCACGGCGAGCCGCCGACGCTCGATCTGGCGGTAGAATACTGGCGGCTGGTGGCGCGTTTGCCGGGGCAGGAGGCGAAGGCGTTAAAGCAGCTGCAGGCGCTGGATCAGCAATATTCAGGCAATGTGGCGCTGCGCATGTCGCTGGCGCGTATGCTGTTCAGTCAGAACCAGGACGCGCAGGCCTTTGAACTGCTGCAGAAGATCGCCGCCGATCCGGCCGGGCGCGGTGACGCCGCCGATCTGTGGCTGGACAAGGTCAAAGCGATGCCGGTCAGCGCGCAGAGCGTAGCGGCGCTCAACCGTTTCCTCGGCGTATTCGACACCGGCGATCAGGCGACCCGCGCCCGCGAAGAACTGGCCAGACAGCAGAAGCTGTTGGCCGATCCGGCTTATCAGGCGCGGGTGCGCGGTCTGGCGCAGGTGGATAAAGGCGGCAGCCGGGCAGCCATTCCAGAGTTGCAAAAGGCGCTGGCGGCGGCGCCGAACGACGCCGAGGTGCTGGGCGCGCTCGGCCAGGCCTACTCGCGCGCCGGCAACCGCCCGCAGGCGCTGAAGCTGTTTCGCCAGGCGCTGGCCGCCGACAAGAGCGGCTACGGCAGCGGAAAATGGCAGAGTCTGATCAAGAGCACCGGCTACTGGCTGGCGATCGACGAGGGCGACAAAGCGCTCAAGGCCGGCAATCTCGCGCTGGCTCGGCAGAAATATCAACAGGCGCGCCAGCTCGACGACAGCGACGGCGATGCGTTTATCGGCCTGGGCGATGTGGCGGTGGCGAGCAAGGATGACGCCGCGGCGGAAGGGTTTTATCAGCAGGCGTTGCGGCGCGATCCCGGCAACGGCAGCGCGCTGCGCGGCCTGGTGAATATCTATCAACGCCAGTCGCCGGAAAAAGCGCTGGCCTACCTCAACGGCCTGCCGCGCAGCCAACAGGCCAAGCTGCGCAGCACCCTCGACGGACTGCGGCTCGATATGTTGAAGCAGCAGGCGGAGACGCTGGCGGCACAGCAGCAGTGGCAGCAGGCGGCGGAAATCTATCGCCGCGCCCAGCCGATGGCGCCCGACGACGTCTGGCTGACCTATCGCTATGCGCAGGCGCTGCGTCAGGCCGGGCAGCCGCAGCAGGCGGACGCTCTGTTCCGGCAGCTGGCGCTGCGCCAACATGCCAATCCGCAGCTGACCTACGCCTATGCGCTCTATCTTTCCGGCAGCGATCGCGACAGGCAGGCGCTGGCGCAGCTCAATACGCTGCCTGCGGCGCAATGGAACGACAACATGCGCGAACTGGCGCAGCGGCTGAAAATGCAGGCGGTAATCGAGCATGCCGAACGGCTGCGGGCCGCCGGTGACGAAGCGGCGGCGGAAGCCTATCTGCGTCGGCAGCCGGCGGACACCCGCATCGATTTGCTGCTCGCCGACTGGGCGCTGGCGCGCGGGGAGTATGCGGCGGCGCTGGACGACTATCAGCGGGTGAAACGGCGTGAACCGAACAACCCGGATGCGCAGCTGGGCGAGATCGAAGCCTATGTGGCGCAGGGGGATCTGGACGCGGCGCGTCAGCGGCTGAAAACCGAACCGCAGCCGCAAGACGCTTCGCTCAACAGCCAACGGCGGGTCGCCAACGCCTGGGGCGCGGTCGGCGATCCGCAGCAGGCCGACGCGCTCTTCAGCCGGCTGAAAACGGCGGCGGCTTCGGAGCCCGCCGGGCAGACCAAGGCGCTTGTTTATCGTGACGCCGCCCGGCTGGAACGGGCTCAGCAACAGCCTGAGCGGGCGCAGCAGGATTACCGCCAGGCGATGGTGGCCGGCGGCATCACGCCGACGCTGCCGCAGGATAATGACGGCTACACCTATTTGACGCGCAATAATCCGAACGACGACTGGCTGAAACGCGGCATCCGCTCCGACGCCGCGGATCTGTATCGACAGCAAGACGTGAACGTCACGCTCGATCACGATTACTGGCGTTCGAGCGGCACCGGCGGCATTTCCGACTTCAACGCGCACGACACCATGCTGCAGGTGGACATGCCGCTGTATGACGGGCGCGCCTTCTTGCGGACCGACACCGTGCAGCTGGATGCCGGCCGCTTCTCGACCGACGGCAGCGGCAAATACTACGAGACCTTCGGCACCTGCAATACGCAAGGGTGCCGCGGCGATGAACACCAGAAAACCACCGGCACCAGCGTGGCGGCCGGCTGGAAAAACGATCGTTGGGCCGCCGACATCGGCACGACGCCGATGGGCTTTGAGGTGGTCGACTGGACCGGCGGCCTGGCCTACAGCGGCGACTGGAACCACATTGGCTGGACGCTGGCGGCCTCGCGGCGGCCGATTTCCAGCTCGCTGCTGGCGTTCGGCGGCGCCAAAGACCCGAATACCGGCATCACCTGGGGCGGCGTGCGCGCCACCGGCGTCAGCCTGAGCGCCAGCTACGATCGCGGCGAGGCGAACGGCGTCTGGGCCGATCTCAGCGCGCATCAGATTACCGGCAAGAACGTGGCGGACAACCAGCGGCAACGGTTGATGGCCGGTTACTACTACAAGCTGATCAACGAAGACAATCGCCGCCTGAGCGTCGGGCTCAATACCATGCTGTGGCACTACCAGAAGGATTTGAGCGGCTATTCGCTGGGGCAGGGCGGCTATTACAGCCCGCAGCAATATCTGTCGCTGTCGCTGCCGGTCAACTACCGTCAGCGCACCGAGAACTGGTCGTGGGAGCTGGGCGGTTCGGTTTCACTGTCCCATTCCAAAACCGACAGCCAGCGCCGTTATCCGCTGCAGGGACTGATCCCGGATTCGTTGCCCGATAAGTTCGCCGTCGAGGACGGCAGCTCCTCGAGCGGCGTCGGTTATACCCTGCGGGCGATCGTCGAACGCCGTCTCAGTTCGCACTGGACGCTCGGCGCCGGCATCGACATTCAACAGGCGAAGGACTATACGCCGAGCCACGCGCTGATTTATCTGCGTTATTCCCTGGCCGGCTGGCAAGGGGATCTCGATTTGCCGCCGCAGCCGCTGACGCCTTACGCCGACTTCAAGTAGCCGGAAGGGGGAAAGATTCAGAGTGTCGGACGCCGGGGAGTTTTGTTACCCTGTGTGCGGGTCGCGTTTGTTCGCTTTAGGAAAAGACTGAAACCCGCGATTTTCTTGGTTTTGCCTGCGGCATAGCCAGATAAAAACAGCCGATGATCGAGTATACTCAGCCCGGTTCGAGGGGGCGGGTGAGAGTCAGCCCCCTTTTTTGTTTCAGCCCGATTTCACGGAGAGCAGGTTTGCGGGTCAGGCGTTCGTTAACGATTAAGCAGATGGCGACAGTGTCCGGCGTGGCGCTGGTTACGATCTGCATCTTTATCGTGATCCAGTTATTCCACTTTGTGCAGCAGCGCAGGGATGACTACGCCCAGCAACTGGAGAATATCGCCCACTCCGTGCGCCAGCCGCTGGCGGAGGCGGTGCTGCGCATGGACGTGCCGGAAGCCAAAAGGGTGCTGAACACGCTGTTGCCGGTCGGCATTCTCAGCCGGGCGGATATCGTCTTGCCGAACGAGTTTCAGGCGCTGCACGCCAATTTCCCGCCGGAGCGGCCGGTGCCGACGCTGATCGCCCGGTTGTTTGAGCTGCCTATCCAAATTTCCGTGCCGCTCTATTCGCTGGAACGGGTGCCGGCCAACCAGCAGCCGCTGGCCTATCTGGTGCTGCAAGCCGATTCGTTCCGCATGTACCAGTTTATCCTCAGCATTTTGTCGACCATGCTGTCGACCTACCTGTTGCTGGCGCTGATCCTGTCGGTGGCCATCACCTGGTGCATGAACCGGTTGATGGTGCATCCGCTGCGCGCGATGGCCAAAGAGCTGGAGAACATCTCGCAGGACGAAGCGCCCTATCACCAGCTGATGCTGCCGGCGCTGCACCAGGACGATGAGCTCGGCCTGCTGGTGCGCAATTACAACCGCAATCAACAGACGCTGGCCAAGGCGCATGCCGACATGAGCCGCCTGAGCACCCGCCACCCGGTGACCGAACTGCCGAATCCTGCATTGCTGAACGCGTTGCTGGAACAGCATATCGCCTCCAGTCTGCGCCCTGAGCGTTTTAACCTGCTGGTGATCGGCATTGAGACGCTGCATGAAGCGTCTGGCGTGATGAGCCCGGCGATGCGCGAAGCGCTGCTGCTGGCGCTGGCGAAGAAGCTGCGCGGCTGCATCGACGAAAACGGCGTGTTGGCGCAGCTGAGCAATACCGAATTTGCCATTCTGGCCAAGGGTATCGAGCGGCCGTTCCACGCCATGCAGCTGGCGCGGCGCATCATGGCGGAGATCAATGCGCCGTTGACGCTGGAAGGTCTGGCGCTGCGGCCCAACGCCAGCATCGGCATCGCGCACTACCTCAATCAGGGGGAGAGTGCGGAACAGCTGCTGCGCAGCGCCACCTCGGCGATGATGTCCGCGCACCGCGAAGGAAAAAATCAGATCCTGTTCTTCGAACCCAGCCTGACGGAACGCACGCAGAAGCGGCTGACGCAGGAGAGCGAGATCCTGCACGGCATCGAGCAGCGGCATTTCACGCTGTTCCTGCAGCCGCAGATCGACATGCAGTCCAACGAGGTGATCGGCGCCGAAGCGCTGCTGCGTTGGCAGCAGTATGACGGCAGCTATACCCTGCCGGCCGACGTTATCCCGCTCGCGGAAGAGCTGGGCGTGATCGTGCCTCTCGGCAACTGGGTGCTGGAAGAGTCTTGCCGCATCCTGGCGGACTGGCAACAACGCGGCATTGCGCTGCCGCTGGCGGTTAACGTTTCCGGAATTCAGATGCAGGATGAAGCGTTCGTCCCGCATCTGAAAAACCTGCTGGCGCAGTATCGGATCGATCCGCGCAAGCTGCTGCTGGAGATCACCGAGACGGTACGCATCGACGATCTCGATCGCGCTCTGGCGCTGCTGCGCGAGCTGCACGACCTGGGGCTGTCGATCGCGCTGGACGACTTCGGCATGGGCTACTCCAGCCTGGAGTACCTCAACCGCTTGAAATCCCTGCCGATCGATTTGATTAAGATCGACCGCAGTTTCATTCAGGGGCTGCCGGCCGACGATGCGATGGTGCGCATCGTCAGTTCGATCTCCGAAGTGCTGGCGTTGCCGGTAATGGCCGAAGGCGTGGAAAACGCCGAACAGCGCGACTGGCTGCTGCAGCACGGCATTCGCAGTGGGCAGGGATTCCTGTTCGCCCGGCCGCTGCCGCGCGAAGCGTTCGAAGCCGAGTTTTGCCGCGCGGCGCGGTGAGCGTCGCGATACCTTTCCGGTACTTTTCCTCGTCCGAAAATCGCCATTCTTTATCTACCTCTTTTGCGTTAGTGCAAACAAAGGCTTACGCAATTTTCAGCTTTGCACCCCGACTGACGCGTTTCAGCTCTTAAATTCACATCAACCCCACACGGTGGGTGCAACAAATTATTTCCATGTTGTTAAGTGGGTGTTATTTTCCGCGCAAGCGATGAACAGGCTGGATTTTTAGACTGCTGCCTGGTGCGTGTCTTCCCCCCATAGGATGTTCATATGAAAACAACGATCTTTAAGAGCCTCTATTTTCAGGTGCTGACGGCGATCACGCTGGGTATCCTGCTTGGCCATTTCTACCCTGACCTCGGCGCCGAGATGAAACCTCTGGGCGATGGCTTCGTCAAACTGATCAAGATGATCATCGCGCCGGTGATCTTCTGCACCGTGGTGACCGGCATCGCCGGCATGGAAAGCATGAAGGCGGTAGGGCGCACCGGCGCCATCGCGCTGCTGTATTTTGAAATCGTCAGCACCATCGCGCTGATTATCGGCCTGGTGATCGTCAACCTGGTGCAACCGGGCGCCGGCATGAACGTCGATCCCGGCACGCTGGACGCCAAAGCGGTAGCGGTCTACGCCGAGCAGGCGCAGCAGCAGGGCATCATCCCGTTCCTGCTGGATATCATCCCCGGCAGCGTGATCGGCGCGTTCGCCAGCGGCAACATTCTTCAGGTGCTGCTGTTCGCGGTGCTGTTTGGCTTCGCCCTGCATCGTCTGGGCGACAAAGGGCAGCTGATCTACAACGTGATCGACAGCTTCTCGCGGGTGATTTTCGGCATCATCAACATGATCATGCGCCTGGCGCCGCTGGGGGCCTTCGGCGCCATGGCGTTTACCATCGGTAAATACGGCGTCGGCACCCTGGTGCAACTCGGCCAGCTGATCGTGTGCTTCTATATCACCTGCATCCTGTTCGTGGTGGTGGTGTTGGGCAGCATCGCCCGCGCCAACGGCTTCAGCATCTTCAAATTCGTCAACTACATCAAAGAAGAGCTGCTGATCGTGCTGGGGACCTCGTCGTCCGAATCCGCGCTGCCGCGCATGCTGGATAAAATGGAGAAGCTGGGCTGCAAGAAATCGGTGGTGGGTCTGGTGATCCCGACCGGATACTCCTTCAACCTGGACGGCACCTCTATCTACCTGACCATGGCCGCGGTGTTTATCGCTCAGGCGACCAACACCCACATGGATATCATGCATCAGATTACCCTGCTGGTGGTGTTGCTGCTCTCCTCCAAAGGGGCGGCGGGCGTGACCGGCAGCGGCTTTATCGTCTTGGCCGCCACCATCTCCGCCGTCGGCCACCTGCCGTTGGCCGGCCTAGCGCTGATCCTCGGCATCGACCGCTTTATGTCGGAAGCCCGCGCGCTGACCAACCTGGTGGGCAACGGTGTGGCGACCGTGGTGGTGGCAAAATGGTGTAACCAGCTGGATGAAAAACAGCTGAAAGACACGCTGAACAACAAAAACACCGGCGCGGACAAAACGCTGCCTTCCGCCTGATATCGGCGGTAAATCACCGGCCGCATCCGCGGCCGGTGAGCTTCTTCCCCTGCCTCGTAACGATTTTTTGCATTAAAAACCCCGCAATCCATTATTTTTCACTCTAATGAGTGACATCCGCAAAGGCGCGCGGTCTAACACGATGGTACACTTTCTGCTTTCCGCCCCACCGTGAAACTCAGGGCGTATTTTTATGATTCCATTGAATGGAATACACGCATTTGCATAAGAAATTGGATAGTCATTAAGTAGGGGTTCACATGCAGGGCACCAGAATTCATCTTATAGTTGGTGGGCTGCTATTGGCTGCAGCCAGTAGCAGCGTGCAGGCTGAAGCACTACAACCCGATCCTGCCTGGCAGCAGGGGGCGCTGGCCAACGGGTTTTCATGGCAGATTCTCGATACGCCTCAGCGGCCAAGCGACCGCGTGGAACTGCGGCTGATCGTCAATACCGGCTCTTTGGTGGAGTCTTCGCAGCAGACCGGTTTCGCCCACCTGCTGCCGCGGCTGGCGTTGACGCGCAGCGAAAGCTTTACCGCGCCGCAGCTGCGCGCCCTGTGGCAACAGAGCGTGGATAACGAGCGGCCGCTGCCGCCGGCTATCATCTCGTATGATTTCACCATGTATAACCTCAGCCTGCCGAACAACCGGCCCGACCTGCTGAAAGAAGCGCTGGCCTGGCTGGCGGACACCACCGGCAAACTGGCGATCGACGAGCATACGGTGCACGCGGTGATGAATTCCACCATCAATCCGGTCGGCACTTTCCCGCCCAATACCCAAGATGTCTGGTGGCGTTACCGCCTGAAAGGTTCGACGCTGCTGGCGCACGATCCGGCTCAGCCGGCGAAACGGCCGGTCAACCTCGAGCAGTTGAAGAAATTTTATCAGCAGTGGTATACCCCGGACGCCATGACGCTGTTCGTGGTCGGCAAGGTTGACAGCCGCAGCCTGGGCGAGCAGATCAACAAGGCGTTCTCGCCGCTGCAAGGCAAACGTGAAACCCCGGCCCCGATGCCGACGCTGACACCGCTGCCGCAGCAGCCGGTGAGCCTGATCAGCGAGCAGGTGAAACAGGATACGCTGTCGATCATGTGGGATTCGCCGTGGCACCCGATTCGCGATTCGCAGAGCCTGCTTCGTTACTGGCGTGGCGATCTCGCCCGCGAGGCGCTGTTCTGGCATCTTCAGCAGACGCTGGAAAAAAGCGACCAGAAGAGCCTGCATCTGGGCTTTGACTGCCGCGTGCAGTACCAGCGCGGGCAGTGCGCCATTCATCTGGATACGCCGAACAACAATCTGAACGGCAGCCTGGGCTTTATCGCCCGCGAGCTGGCCAACGTGCGTGACAACGGCCTGTCGAAAGAAGAATTCGATGCGCTGCTGGCGCAGAAAAACGATCAGCTGAGCAAGCTGTTCGCGACCTACGCCCGCACCGACACCGATGTGCTGATGAGCCAGCGCCTGCGTTCGCAGCAGAGCGGGGTGGTGGATATCGCGCCGGAGCTGTATCAGAAGCTGCGCCAGGAATTCCTGTCCAGCCTGACGCTGGAGACGTTGAATCAGGCGCTGAAGCTGCAGCTGTCTCAGGAGGCGACGCTGGTGCTGATGCAGCCGAAAGGCGAGCCGGAAATGAGCATGAAGCAGCTGCAGGAAACTTATGACGGCATCATGATGCCGGCGCCGGCGGTGGTGACGGAAGAAGCCAAACCGGCCGACGCTGCGGTGGCTGCGCCGGCGACGGACGCCGGCGCGCAGTAATATCGCGACAGGGGGCTCAGGCCCCCTCAGTTGCGATACAGCACCTTGATGATGTGGTAACCGAACTGGGTTTTGACCGGGCCGTAAGGTTTGAGCAGCGGTATGCTGAACACCGCTTTATCGAACGCAGGCACCATCGCGCCCTTGTTGAATTCGCCCAGCGAGCCGCCGTTGCGTTTTGACGGGCAGCTCGAATATTTGCGCGCCAGCGTGTCGAAGCTGACGCCGCGCTTCAGCTTGGCCAGCAGCTCGTTGGCCAGCTTTTCATTGTCTACCAGAATGTGCAGGGCGCACGCCGTTTTTGCCATGGTATTGCCTTTGTCGATGCGAAAATTGCGCTGATTATACCCGCTAAATCTCATCGGCGCTTTCTGCTACAATTCCCTTCCACGTTTTACAGTCGAGCAAGCCAGCACCATGCGATTAAACCCCAGCCAACAACAAGCCGTCGAATTCGTTACCGGGCCCTGCCTGGTGTTGGCCGGTGCCGGTTCCGGCAAGACGCGCGTTATCACCAACAAGATAGCCCACCTGATCCACCACTGCGGCTATCAGGCGCGGCACATCGCCGCCGTGACCTTTACCAACAAAGCCGCGCGCGAGATGAAAGAGCGCGTGTCGCAAACCCTGGGGCGCAAAGAGGCGCGCGGGCTGATGATTTCCACCTTCCACACCCTGGGGCTGGAAATCATCAAGCGGGAATATGTGGCGCTGGGCATGAAGTCCAACTTCTCGCTGTTCGACGACCAGGATCAGCTGGCGCTGTTGAAAGAGCTGACCGAAAAGTGGCTGGAAAGCGATAAAACGCTGGTGGCGCAGCTGATTTCGACCATCTCCAACTGGAAAAACGACCTGATCGATCCCCAGCGCGCGGCGGAGCTGGCGCGCTCGGAGCGCGACAAGCTGTTCGCCCACTGCTACGGCCTGTACCACGCCCATATGCGGGCGTGCAACGTGCTGGACTTCGATGACTTGATCCTGCTGCCGACGCTGCTGTTGCAACGCAACGAAGAGGTGCGCGAACGCTGGCAGCAGCGCATCCGCTATCTGCTGGTGGATGAGTACCAGGATACCAACACCAGTCAGTACGAGCTGGTGAAGCTGCTGGTGGGCAACCGCGCGCGCTTTACCGTGGTGGGCGACGACGACCAGTCGATCTACTCCTGGCGCGGCGCGCGGCCGCAGAACCTGGTGCTGCTGAAGGAAGATTTCCCGGCGCTGCAGGTGATCAAGCTGGAACAAAACTACCGTTCCAGCGAGCGCATTCTGAAGGCGGCCAACATTCTGATCGCCAATAACCCGCACGTGTTTGAAAAGCGGCTGTTTTCTGAACTGGGGTATGGCGAAGAGCTGAAGGTGGTGACCGCCAACAATGAGGATCACGAAGCCGAGCGGGTGGTGGGGGAGTTGATCGCCCACCACTTCGTGAAAAAGACCAATTACGGCGACTATGCGATCCTGTACCGCGGCAACCACCAGTCGCGGGTGTTTGAAAAGATGCTGATGCAGAACCGCATCCCGTACAAGATTTCCGGCGGTACGTCGTTCTTCTCTCGCCCCGAGATCAAGGATCTGCTGGCTTACCTGCGCGTGCTGACCAACCCGGAAGACGACAGCGCCTTCCTGCGCATCGTCAATACCCCCAAGCGCGAGATCGGCCCGGCGACGCTGCAGAAGCTTGGCGAGTGGGCCAACCAGCGCAACAAGAGTTTGTTCCATGCCAGCTTCGATCTGGGGCTGAGCCAGCATCTGACCGGGCGCGGGTTGGAATCGCTGCAGCGTTTCACCCACTGGCTGGGCGGCATCGCCCAGCAGGCGGAGCGTGAGCCGGTGGCGGCGGTGCGCGATCTGATCCGCGGCGTGGATTATGAGAGCTGGCTGTTTGAAACCTCGACCAGCCCGAAGGCCGCCGAAATGCGGATGAAAAACGTCAACACGCTGTTCGGTTGGATGACGGAAATGCTGGAAGGCAACGATCTGGACGAGCCGATGACGCTGACCCAGGTTGTGACGCGCTTCACTCTGCGCGACATGATGGAACGCGGCGAAAGTGAAGAGGAGCTGGATCAGGTACAGCTGATGACGCTGCACGCTTCCAAAGGGTTGGAGTTCCCTTATGTGTTCCTGGTGGGCATGGAAGAGGGTCTGCTGCCGCATCAGAGCAGCATCGACGAAGACAATGTCGATGAAGAGCGGCGTCTGGCCTATGTGGGGATCACCCGCGCGCAAAAAGAGCTGATTTTCACCCTGTGCCGCGAGCGCCGTCAGTACGGCGAGCTGGTGCGGCCGGAGCCGAGCCGGTTCCTGCTGGAGCTGCCGCAGGACGATTTGGCGTGGGAAACCGAGCGCAAAGTGGTGAGCCCGCAGGAGCGGATGCAGAAGGGGCAGAGCCATCTGGCCAATATCCGCGCCCAGCTGGCCAAGGCCAAAGGCGGGAATTAAAAAGAAAGGGCGCTCATCGCGCCCTTGTCATGTCAACGTTGTTCTTCCAACCGCAGCGTCCAGTGGACGTAGCTCTGCCAGTGGCTTTCCTGCTCCAGCGCCTCGGCGCGCAGCGGATGCTGCTCCAGCCAACCCGGCGGCAAGATCACCGTCAGTTCATCGTCCTGATTGGCGCGTAAACGCACCGCCGGCAGCGTGTCGTCGCGGCGGCGGCTGGCGAAGATGATCGCCAGGCGCAAAATGCGGCACAGACGCTGCGCGGTGCGCGGCGGCAGGGCGTTTTGCTGGTTCAACAGCGACAGGTCGAGGGTGTTGCTCTGGTTTTGCAGCAGGGTGGCCAGCAGTTTTTTCTGCGCGGGGGTAAAGCCGGGTAAGTCCAGGTGGCGGATCAGGTAGGCGGCGTGTTGCGGCGCCTGCTTGAAATCGACGCTGAGGCCGAGTTCGTGAATCAGGCTGGCGCTGTGCAACAGCTCGCGACATCGCGCATCCAACTGCCACTCGTTGGCGACCTGCTGCGAGAAGTTGGCGGCGAGCTGGCTGACGCGCTCGGCCTGCTCGGTATCGATCAGGTAACGGCGCTGCAGGTTGCGGATGGTGCGGATGCGAATATCCTGCTCCACCGGCAGATGCAGCATGCCGTAAACCAGGCCTTCACGCAGCGCCCCGCCGGCCAGCATCATGCTCTCGATGCCCAGCTCCTGGAAGATGGCCAACAGAATGGACAGGCCGCTCGGGAACACCAGCGCGCGCTCCAGCGTCAACCCTTCGATCTCCAGCTCTTCCAGCTTGCCGCACTGAATGGCGCGCTGTTTCAGCTGGCGCAGTTTGGGCAGGGTGATGCGCTCATCCATGCCCTGCGCCACCATGATTTCCTGCAGCGCTTGCACGGTGCCGGAAGCGCCGACGCAGATCTGCCAACCTTGCTGGCGCAATTGCGGTGCGATCGGCCGCACCATGTCGCGCGCGGCCTGTTCGGCGCGCTCGAAGTTTTCTTGCCCGAGGTTGCGATCGCTGAAGTAGCGTTCCAGCCAGGTGACGCAGCCCATCGACAGGCTATACAGCTGCGTTGCCTGTGCGCCGGTGCCGGTGACCAGTTCGGTGCTGCCGCCGCCGATGTCGACGACCAGCCGGCGATCCGGCCCGCCGGTGGTGTGCGCGACGCCGTGATAGATCAGCCGTGCCTCTTCTTCGCCGCTGATCACCTGTACCGGGCAGCCGAGGATTTGCTCGGCGGCCTGCAGGAACTCATCGGCGTTGGACGCCAGGCGCAAGGTGGCGGTGGCGACGACGCGGATCTGCTCGCGCGGTATGTCCTGCAGGCGTTCGGAGAACAGCCGCAGGCACTGCCAGCCGCGTTGCATGGCTTCATGCGACAGGTGATTGTTCTGATCCAGCCCGGCCGCCAGGCGCACTTTGCGCTTGATCCGCGCCAGAGTCTGAATGCTGCCGGCCACCTCGCGCACTACCAACATGTGGAAGCTGTTGGAGCCGAGATCGATGGCAGCATAAAGCGTGCTGGAACTGAGCATGGCGATCAGCTCGAACGTTTACGGTTGTTGCGCGGCGCGCCGCCGCGACGAGGCGCGGAGTTGCGACGTGGGCCGTTGCCGCCGCGCGGGCGCGACAGGCGCTTCGGCGCCGGCAAATCGGTCAGCAGCGCATCGCTGTTGTACTTGCTCACCGGAATGCTGTGGTCGATATAGGTCTCGATCGCCGGCAGGTTGAGCGCATACTCTTCACACGCCAGGCTGATGGAGTGGCCGCTGGCGCCTGCTCGGCCGGTACGGCCGATGCGGTGCACGTAGTCTTCGCAGTCGTCAGGCAGATCGTAGTTGAAGACGTGCGTGACGGAAGGGATGTGCAGACCGCGCGCGGCGACGTCGGTGGCGACCAGAATATCGAGGTTGCCTTTGGTGAAGTCGTCGAGGATGCGCAGGCGTTTTTTCTGCGCCACGTCGCCGGTCAGCAGGCCCACGCGGTGACCGTCGGCGGCCAGATGGCCCCAGATGTCTTCGCAGCGGTGCTTGGTGTTGGCGAAGATGATGGCGCGATCCGGCCACTCTTCTTCAATCAGCGTCTGCAGCAGGCGCATTTTTTCTTCGTTGGACGGGTAGAACAGCTCTTCTTTAATGCGGTGGCCGGTTTTCTGTTCCGGTTCCACTTCAACATATTCGGCGTTGTTCATCTGCTCGAAGGCCAGTTCGCGTACGCGATAGGACAGGGTAGCGGAGAACAGCATGTTCAGGCGTTGATCGGCCGCTGGCATGCGGCGGAACAGCCAACGGATGTCTTTGATAAAGCCAAGATCGTACATGCGATCGGCTTCATCCAGCACGACGACCTGCATCGCGCCGAGATCGACATAGTTCTGTTTGGTGTAATCGATTAAACGGCCGGTGGTGCCAATCAGAATGTCCACGCCGCTTTCCAGCACTTTCAGCTGTTTGTCGTAGCCGTCGCCGCCGTAGGCCAGGCCCAGCTTCAGGCCGGTGCTCTGGGAGAGGGCTTCCGCATCGGAGTGGATTTGCACCGCCAGTTCACGCGTAGGCGCCATGATCAAGGCGCGCGGCTGATTGGTCTGGCGATCCTGTTTCGCCGGGTGGGTCAGCAAATAGTGAAAAGTAGACGCCAAAAACGCCAGCGTCTTTCCGGTACCGGTTTGCGCCTGACCTGCAACGTCACGCCCGGAGAGCGTGAGCGGCAATGCTAACGCCTGGATGGGCGTGCAATTGTGAAACCCTTTTTTCTCAAGGGCTTCAAGGACTAACGGGTGCAGGGCGAAGTCGGAAAACTTCTGTTCGGTCAAGTGTGTTTTGCTCATAGTGTGGTAGAATATCAGCTAACTATTGCTTTACGAAAGCACATCCGTTGAAATAAACGCGGTGCAATAAAATCACCTTGAGTTGGTTAATGCTACACCAACAAGGTAGACATAATCCTGTGGAGTAGAACATGAGCGATAAAATTATTCACCTGACTGACAGCAGCTTCGAAGCTGACGTGCTGAAAGCGGAAGGGCCGATCCTGGTCGATTTCTGGGCTGAATGGTGTGGGCCGTGCAAGATGATTGCTCCGATTCTGGATGAGATTGCCGAAGAGTTCGAAGGCAAACTGACCATCACCAAGCTGAATATCGATCAGAACCCGGCTACCGCGCCTAAGTACGGTATCCGTGGCATCCCTACGCTGTTGCTGTTCAAGAACGGTGAAGTGGCCGCGACCAAGGTTGGCGCGTTGTCCAAAGGTCAGCTCAAAGATTTCCTGAACGCGAATCTGTAATCGGGCGGGAAGCCCAGTATCAGGCGCCTGGCGGTGATGTTCAATTCACCGCTAGACGCCTGCCAAGAAGCGTGTTAAGTTTAACCACACTGCATATAGAACTTGCCCGAAGTTTTAAATCTAAAGAGTTTGAATCTAAAGCTATACTCTGTGTCGAACCACTGGCGTTGAAAGTAAACTGAACTCAGCCCGTGTTTTGGCAATCAAACGGTTTTGCAAAAATCATTTTTAAGGTACCTTCGATCTTCAACCGTCAATGCGTGCGCCCGATGTAAGCCATTTCTTACCGCGACGGCTCTGCGCCCGGTGATCGAACGTCCAGTAAACAGGCACGCATTTCGCTGCCATACCATTCACGATACAAGTTCGAGACATACCCCGAGTTTAAGAACCCACCACTATGAATCTTACCGAATTAAAGAATACGCCGGTTTCTGAGCTGATTACTCTCGGCGAAAATATGGGGCTGGAAAACCTTGCCCGCATGCGCAAGCAGGACATTATCTTCTCCATTCTGAAGCAACATGCGAAAAGCGGAGAAGATATCTTCGGCGACGGCGTGCTCGAGATATTGCAGGATGGATTCGGTTTCCTCCGCTCTGGAGACAGTTCCTACCTCGCCGGTCCCGACGACATCTACGTATCCCCTAGCCAAATCCGCCGCTTCAACCTCCGCACAGGTGACACCATTTCCGGTAAGATTCGTCCGCCAAAAGAAGGCGAGCGCTATTTTGCCCTGTTGAAAGTCAACGAAGTCAACTACGACAAGCCGGAAAACGCCCGCAGCAAGATCCTGTTCGAGAACTTGACGCCGCTGCACGCCAATTCCCGTCTGCGGATGGAGCGCGGCAACGGCTCGACCGAAGACCTGACGGCGCGCGTACTGGATCTGGCGGCGCCGATTGGCCGCGGCCAACGTGGCCTGATCGTGGCACCGCCGAAAGCCGGTAAAACCATGCTGCTGCAGAACATCGCGCAGAGTATCGCCTACAACCACCCAGACTGCGTGCTGATGGTGCTGCTGATCGACGAACGTCCGGAAGAAGTGACCGAGATGCAGCGTCTGGTGAAGGGCGAAGTGATCGCCTCGACCTTCGACGAGCCGGCTTCGCGTCACGTGCAAGTGGCCGAAATGGTGATCGAGAAGGCCAAGCGCCTGGTTGAGCACAAGAAAGACGTGATCATTCTGCTCGACTCCATCACCCGTCTGGCGCGCGCCTACAACACCGTGGTACCGGCCTCTGGCAAGGTGCTGACCGGTGGTGTGGACGCCAACGCCCTGCACCGTCCGAAGCGTTTCTTCGGTGCGGCGCGTAACGTGGAAGAGGGCGGCAGCCTGACCATCATCGCGACTGCGCTGGTTGATACCGGTTCGAAGATGGACGAAGTGATCTACGAAGAATTTAAAGGCACCGGCAACATGGAATTGCACCTGGCGCGTAAAATCGCCGAGAAACGCGTATTCCCTGCGATCGATTACAACCGTTCCGGTACCCGTAAAGAAGAGCTGCTCACCACCTCCGAAGAGCTGCAAAAAATGTGGATCCTGCGCAAAATCATTCACCCGATGGGTGAGATTGACGCGATGGAGTTCCTCATTAATAAGTTGGCGATGACCAAAACCAACGATGAATTCTTCGATATGATGAAACGCTCATAATTCGTTAAAAAATTCGCTGAACGCCACGCCTAGTCGTGGCGTTTTTTGCTTTTGGCGGATACGATAAGTAGCGGTAATGGAAAAGTAAGTTGTTTCTACGACTTATTGAGAATTCTTCTTGTTTTCGATATCTGAGTATGCGGCATGTTACTGCCGGAATTGGCCGCGGTGCTGGGGCGAATGAGAATGAATTCCCGCATCATAAGAAATGACTGAAAGGCAACGGGATCTCATGGCATAGCCTGTCGCCCATGTTAAGCTGCCTATCTTCTTACGAGATCTGTTAATTGTGAACCTACTCACTATGAGTACTGAAATTCTATTTGTTTTCCTATTCTCCTTAGCTTTCCTCTTTGTTGCCCGTAAGGTAGCGAAACGCATTGGGTTGGTTGATAAGCCGAACTATCGTAAACGTCACCAAGGATTAATTCCGTTGGTTGGCGGTATTGCGGTCTATGCCGGTCTATGTTTCGCTTTCTTTATATCGGAACAAAAGATTGCACACAGTGAACTTTACCTCACCTGCGCGGGCATTTTAGTGTTCATCGGTGCCTTGGATGACCGTTTTGATATCAGCGTTAAGATCAGAGCGTTAGTTCAGGCATTGGTAGGCATTGCCATGATGGTGTTCGCCGGTTTGTATCTGCGCAGCTTTGGCCATGTACTGGGGAACTGGGAAGTCTTACTGGGTCCCTTTGGCTATTTGGTGACGCTGTTTGCGGTATGGGCGGCTATCAATGCTTTCAATATGGTTGACGGCATTGATGGCTTGTTGGGTGGTTTGTCGTGTGTCTCCTTCGGTGCGCTGGGCCTGCTGCTGTACCTGAGCGGCCATAACGAGCTGGCGTTCTGGTGCTTTGCGATGATCGCTGCCATCGTTCCCTATATTTTGCTCAACCTCGGTATCCTCGGCCGCCGCTATAAAGTGTTTATGGGTGATGCCGGCAGCACCCTGATCGGCTTTACCGCCATTTGGTTGCTGCTGCAAAGTTCGCAGGGAGCCACTCGCTCGATCAATCCGGTGACGGCGCTGTGGATCATCGCGATTCCGCTGATGGACATGATAGCGATCATGTATCGTCGCTTGCGCAAAGGAATGAGTCCCTTCTCTCCCGATCGTCAACATATTCACCATCTGATCATGCGCGCCGGTTTTACGCCAAGGCAGGCTTTTGTGCTCATCACTCTGGCTGCCGTGTTGTTAGCTGCAGTTGGCGTGATCGGCGAGCGCCTGACTTTTATCCCAGAGTGGGTTATGTTGGCATTATTCTTGCTTGCTTTCTTCCTGTACGGTTACTGCATCAAGCGCGCCTGGCGGGTTGCGCGGTACATTAAGCGTATCAAGCGTCGCCTGCGGCGTTCGAGCGATAACAAGCAAGTATCTTAACCAGAGGCTTTTTGGCTGTGATGAATCCAGAAACAACGTCTGACAAGCATACCCCGGCGGTGGATAACGAACTCGATATCCGCGGCCTGTGCTGCACCCTGTGGCGCGGCAAACTGTGGATTATCGGCATTGCGGTGCTGTTCGCGGCGGTCGCGTTGATCGTCTCTTATCTGGTTAAGCAAGAGTGGAGCGCGACCGCAATCACAGACAAACCCACGGTGAATGCGTTGGGCGGTTACTACTCCCAGCAGCAGTTCCTGCGTAATCTGGATGTGCGCACGCTGCCGGCGACGGCCGGCGATCAGCCGAGCATTGCGGATGAAGCGTACAATGAGTTCATCATGCAACTGGCGGCTTACGATACGCGTCGCGATTTCTGGCTGCAGAGCGATTACTACAAGCAACGTCAGGAAGGGGATGCCCGCGCCGATGCGGCGCTGCTCGACGAGCTGATCAACAACATCCTGTTCACGCCGCGCGACGACAAAAAAGTCCCGAACGACGGCGTGAAGCTGACGGCGGAAACCGCGGCGGACGCCAACCGCCTGCTGCGTCAATACGTGACCTTCGCCAGCCACCGCGCTGCCCTGCACCTGAACGAAGAGATCCAGGGGGCGTGGGCCGCTCGTACCACCTCGATGAAGGCACAGGTCAAGCGCCAGGAAGCGGTCGCGGAGTCGGTTTACAAGCGCGAGCTGAACACCACGCAGCAGGCGCTGAAAATCGCCGAGAGCCAGGGGATCAGCCGCACGCAAACCGACACCCCGGCAGAACAGTTGCCGGATTCGGATCTGTTCTTGCTGGGCCGGCCAATGCTGCAGGCGCGTCTGGAAGGTCTGCAGGCCTCCGGCCCGACCTACGATCTGGATTACGATCAGAACCGCGCAATGTTGGCGACGCTGAACGTTGGCCCGACGTTGGATGAGAAGTTCCAGACCTACCGTTATTTGCGCACGCCGGAAGAGCCGGTAAAACGCGACAGCCCGCGCCGGGTATTCTGGCTGATTCTGTGGGGCGCGATGGGCGCTTTGGTTGGCGCGGGTGTTGCCTTGGCGCGTCGGCCGCGTAGTTAAAAATAATATAATAATCTGATGCAGGGCGCGTGAGCGCCCCATTCGCAGGCTGGGCCTGCGATTAACCGACCAAAAGAGATTCGCTGTGAAAGTGTTGACTGTTTTCGGCACCAGGCCTGAAGCCATTAAAATGGCACCGCTGGTACATGCACTGGCCCAGGATGAGGCTTTTGAAGCAAGAGTCTGCGTAACGGCACAGCATCGTGAGATGTTGGATCAGGTATTGCGGTTGTTCGGGATCACGCCGGATTACGACCTGAACATCATGAAACCCGGCCAGGGGCTAACGGAAATCACCTGTCGCATCCTGGAAGGGCTGAAAGGGGTGCTGGAAGACTTTAAACCGGACGTGGTGCTGGTGCACGGCGATACCACCACCACGCTGGCGACCAGTCTGGCAGCGTTCTATCAACGCATCCCCGTCGGGCATGTCGAGGCCGGGCTGCGCACCGGCAATCTGTATTCTCCCTGGCCGGAAGAGGCCAACCGCAAACTGACCGGCCATCTGGCGATGTTCCACTTCGCGCCGACCGAGAACTCGCGCCAAAACCTGCTGCGCGAGCTGCTGCCGGACAACCGTATTTTTGTGACCGGCAATACGGTGATCGACGCGCTGTTCTGGGTGCGCGATCGCGTGATGAGCGATGCTGCGCTGCGCGCTGGCCTGGCGCAGCGTTACCCGTTCCTCGATGCCGACAAAAAACTGATTCTGGTCACCGGCCATCGCCGGGAAAGCTTTGGCGGCGGTTTTGAGCGGATTTGCAGCGCGCTGGCGGAGATCGCCCGCAGCCACCCGGAAGTGCAGGTGGTGTACCCGGTGCATCTCAATCCGAATGTCAGCGAGCCGGTGAATCGCATTTTGAAAGGCATCGACAACGTCATGCTGATCGAGCCGCAGGATTATTTACCGTTTGTCTATCTGATGACCCACGCTTACATGATCCTGACCGACTCCGGCGGCATTCAGGAAGAGGCGCCCTCGTTAGGCAAGCCGGTGCTGGTGATGCGCGACACCACCGAGCGCCCTGAGGCGGTAGATGCGGGCACGGTGCGCCTGGTCGGCACCGATGTGTCCAAAATTGTTGAAGCGGTGACCCGGCTGTTGACGGACGAAAGCGAATATCACGCGATGAGCCGGGCGCACAACCCATACGGCGACGGGCATGCCTGTCAGCGTATCCTCGAAGCTTTAAAGAATCATCAGGTGACACTATGAGTTTTGACACTATTTCGGTTATCGGCCTGGGTTATATCGGCTTGCCAACGGCGGCGGCGTTTGCTTCTCGCAAGAAAAAAGTGGTGGGTGTAGATGTTAACCAACATGCGGTAGATACCATTAACCGCGGCGCGATCCATATCGTCGAGCCGGATCTGGACAAAGTGGTCAAGGCCGCCGTCGACGGCGGTTTCCTGCAGGCGGTGACCAAGCCGCTGGCGGCCGATGCATTCCTGATCGCGGTGCCTACGCCGTTCAAGGGCGATCACGAGCCGGATCTGGCCTATGTTGAAGCGGCGGCGAAATCGCTGGCGCCGGTGCTGAAAAAAGGCGATCTGGTGATCCTCGAATCCACCTCGCCGGTGGGCGCCACCGAACAGATGGCGGAATGGTTGGCGCAGGCGCGCAGCGATCTCAGCTTCCCGCAGCAAGCGGGCGAAGCGGCGGACGTGAATATCGCCTACTGCCCGGAGCGCGTGTTGCCGGGGCAGGTGATGGTAGAGCTGATTCAAAACGACCGCGTGATCGGCGGCATGACGCCGAAGTGCTCGGAACGTGCCAGCGCGCTGTACAAGATTTTCCTCGAGGGCGAATGCGTGATCACCAACTCGCGCACTGCCGAGATGTGCAAGCTGACGGAAAACAGCTTCCGCGACGTGAATATCGCCTTTGCCAACGAATTGTCGTTGATCTGCGCCGAACAGGGGATCAACGTCTGGGAACTGATCCGCCTGGCGAACCGCCATCCGCGGGTGAATATTTTGCAGCCGGGGCCGGGCGTAGGCGGTCACTGCATCGCCGTCGATCCGTGGTTTATCGTGGCGCAAAACCCGCAGCAGGCGCGCCTGATCCACACCGCACGCCTGGTGAACGACGGAAAACCGCTGTGGGTGGTCGACCGGGTGAAAGCGGCGGTGGCCGATTGCCTGGCCGCCACCGATAAGCGCGCGTCCGAGGTGAAAATTGCCTGCTTCGGCCTGGCCTTCAAGCCGAATATCGACGATTTGCGTGAAAGCCCGGCGGTAGAAGTGGCGCACCTGATCGCCGAATGGCACGTCGGCGAAACGCTGGCGGTGGAGCCGAACGTCGAACAGTTGCCGAAGTCGCTGGCGGGCCATGTGACGTTGATGCCAATCGCTGAGGCGTTGCAGCAGGCCGATGTGATCGTGATGTTGGTCGATCACCAACAGTTCAAGGCCATCCGGCCGGAAGAGATCAAGCAAAGCTGGGTGGTGGATACCAAGGGAGTCTGGCGTTGAAGCGTATCTTGGTGACCGGTGGCGCCGGTTTCATTGGCTCCGCAGTTGTGCGGCACATCATCGAGGCCACCGGCGACAGCGTGGTGGTAGTGGATAAGCTGACCTATGCCGGTAACCTCGAGTCGCTGGCGGTGGTGGCCGAGAGCGAGCGCTATGCTTTCGAGCAGGTCGACATCTGCGATCGTGCTGAGCTGGATCGGGTATTTGCCCGGTATCAGCCGGACGTGGTGATGCACCTGGCGGCGGAAAGCCACGTCGATCGCTCTATCGATGGCCCGGCGGCCTTTATCGAGACCAACGTGGTTGGCACTTACACGATGCTGGAAGCGGCGCGCCATTACTGGCAGCCGTTGGCGGCGGAGAAGAAGCAGTCTTTCCGTTTCCATCATATCTCCACCGACGAAGTGTACGGCGACCTGCACGGCACCGACGATCTGTTCACCGAAACCACGCCATATGCACCGAGCAGTCCGTATTCCGCCTCCAAGGCGTCGAGCGATCATCTGGTGCGTGCCTGGTTGCGCACCTACGGTTTGCCGACCCTCGTGACCAACTGTTCGAACAACTACGGCCCTTATCACTTCCCGGAAAAGTTGATTCCGTTGGTGATCCTGAATGCGGTAGCCGGCAAACCGCTGCCGGTATACGGCAACGGCGCGCAGGTGCGCGACTGGCTGTATGTCGAGGATCACGCGCGCGCGCTCTATCAGGTGGTGACCGAAGGCGTGGTAGGCGAAACCTACAATATCGGCGGCCATAACGAGCGCAAGAATATTGAAGTAGTGCAGACCATTTGCGATCTGCTGGAAGAACTGGCGCCGAACAAGCCGCAGGGCGTGGCGAACTACCGCGATCTGATCACTTACGTGAAGGATCGCCCGGGCCACGATATGCGTTACGCCATCGACGCCGGCAAAATCGATCGCGAGTTGGGTTGGCGGCCACAGGAAACGTTCGAAAGCGGCCTTCGCAAAACCGTGGTTTGGTACCTGAACAACGAAACCTGGTGGCGCCGGGTGCAAGACGGTTCTTATGCCGGCGAGCGTTTGGGGTTGTCAGATTAATCTAACGCCGCGCCGCTTTGCGGCGGCGCGGCGGGTTTTGGAGTACGTATGAAAGGTATTATTCTGGCTGGCGGTTCCGGTACGCGTCTGCATCCGATTACTCGTGGTGTGTCCAAGCAACTGCTGCCGATCTACGACAAACCGATGATCTATTACCCGTTGTCGGTGCTGATGCTGGCGGGAATCAAAGACATTCTGATTATCTCCACGCCGGAAGATCTGCCTTCATTCAAGAGGCTTTTGGGCAGCGGCGAAGCATTCGGCATTAATCTCAGCTATGCCGAACAGCCAAGTCCCGATGGCCTGGCTCAGGCCTTTTTGATCGGCGAAGAATTTTTGGCCGGTGAGCCGAGCTGCCTGGTATTGGGTGACAATATTTACTTTGGTCAGGGGTTCAGTCCCAAACTGAAAAGCGTTGCAGCGCGCACCACCGGTGCGACCGTGTTTGGCTATCAGGTGATGGATCCCGAGCGCTTTGGCGTGGTGGAGTTTGACGACCACTTCCGTGCGCTGTCGATCGAAGAAAAACCGGTTAAACCGAAATCTAACTGGGCGGTGACCGGCCTGTACTTCTACGATAGCCAGGTGGTGGAGTTTGCCAAACAGGTGAAGCCTTCTGAGCGCGGCGAGCTGGAAATCACCAGCATTAACCAGATGTATCTGGAACGCGGAGAGCTGGCCGTCGAGCTGTTGGGGCGCGGTTTTGCCTGGCTGGACACCGGCACTCACGACAGCCTGCTGGAAGCCAGCAGCTTCGTGCAGACGGTCGAGAAACGCCAAGGCTTTAAAATCGCCTGTCTCGAGGAGATCGCCTGGCGCAATGGCTGGCTGGATGATGAGGGCGTGAAACGCGCGGCTCAGACGCTGGCCAAAACCGGTTACGGCAAATACTTACTGGATTTATTGCATGCGCGTCCACGCCAGTATTGAACCGCTGAATTGGGAGAGCGACTTCTTCCACTTGAAAAGCGCCAAGTTACATTTCGATAGCTCGGCAGCGCCCGTGGCCGAGGCTGATTTGGATGCTTATACGTTGGTGCAGGCCAAAATCCCCGCTTGCCGCCTGGAGTGGGCCGATGCGCTGTCGGCGCTGGGATTCCGGCTGGTCGAAGGGGAAGTGGACCTGGCAGTGAACGTTGCGTCTGAAAGCACGACGGCCGATGTCGCTTCGGCGGCTGCGGTGCGTCTGGCCGTTCCCGAGGATATCCCGTCATTGCGGGCTGCCGCCGGTGAGGTGTTCGCCGCCAGCCGGTTTCGTGCACCGTGGTACGATCGCGCCGATAGTGGGCGATTCTATGCGGCCTGGATCGAAAAAGCGGTGCTGGGCACCTTTGATCATCAATGTTTGCTGGTACTGAACAACCAGGGGCAACCCGAAGGCTTTGTCAGCCTGCGTGACATTGGCGGCCAGGAAACGCGCATCGGCCTGTTGGCGGCTTTCCCCGGTGCATTCGGCCGGGGCGTGGGCGCCAGGCTGATGACGGCGGCGATCGCCGAATGTCGACGGCAAGGGATGCAGCGCCTGCGGGTCGCGACCCAGGTAGGCAATATCGCCGCATTACGACTCTATCAACGACAGGGTGCCGTGATTGAAAGCACCGCGTATTGGTTATACAGAGGTAGACATGATTCCATTTAACGCTCCACCGGTTGTTGGCACTGAACTGGAATATATGCAGGCTGCCATGGGCAGCGGCAAGTTGTGCGGCGACGGCGGTTTCACCCGTCGCTGCCAGCAGTGGATGGAACAGCGTTTCGGCAGCGCGAAAGTGTTGTTGACGCCTTCCTGCACCGCGTCGTTGGAAATGGCCGCCATCCTGCTGGATATCCAGCCGGGTGACGAAGTGATCATGCCGAGCTTTACCTTCGTTTCAACCGCCAACGCCTTTGTGCTGCGCGGCGCCAAAGTGGTGTTCGTCGACCTGCGTCCGGACACCATGAATATCGACGAAACCAAAATCGAAGCGGCGATCACCGATAAAACCCGCGCGATCGTACCGGTGCACTACGCCGGCGTCGCCTGCGAGATGGATACCATCATGGCGCTGGCGAAGAAATATAACCTGTTCGTAGTGGAAGACGCCGCGCAGGGCGTGATGTCGACCTACAAAGGCAAGGCATTGGGCACCATCGGCCATATCGGCTGCTTCAGCTTCCATGAAACCAAAAACTACACCGCCGGCGGCGAAGGCGGCGCGACGCTGGTGAACGATCCGGCTCTGATCGATCGGGCGGAAGTCATCCGCGAGAAGGGCACCAACCGCAGCCAGTTCTTCCGTGGCCAGGTGGACAAATATACCTGGCGCGATATCGGTTCCAGCTATCTGATGTCTGACCTGCAGGCCGCCTACCTGTGGGGCCAGCTGGAAGTGGCGGAACGCATCAACCAGCGCCGTTTGGCTCTGTGGCAGAAGTACTACGACAGCTTCCTGCCGTTGGCGCAGTCAGGGCGCATCGAGTTGCCGATCGTGCCGGCGGACTGTGAGCACAATGCGCACATGTTCTATATCAAGCTGCGTGATATCGAAGAGCGCACGGCCTTTATCGACTACCTGAAGGAAGCCGAAATCATGGCGGTGTTCCACTATATCCCGCTGCACGCGTGCCCGGCCGGCGAACAGTTCGGCCGCTTTGCCGGCGAAGATCGTTACACCACGCAGGAAAGCGCGCGTCTGGTGCGCTTGCCGCTGTTCTACAATATGTCTGATGTCAATCAGCGTACGGTAATCAATACCATCCTGAGCTTCTTTGCCTGATATGTCGTTGGCAAAAGCATCGATATGGACTGCCGGCTCCACGCTGATCAAAATCGGCGTGGGGCTGTTGGTGGTGAAACTGCTGGCGGTAGCGTTTGGCCCCAGCGGGGTGGGGCAGGCGGGTAACTTCCGCCAGTTGATTACCGTGCTGGGCGTGCTGTCCGGCGCGGGCATTTTTAACGGCATCACCAAATACGTGGCGGAGTACCACCAGGATCCACAGCGTCTGCGTCTGGCGGTGGGCACCGCGTCGAGCATCGTGCTGGTTTTTTCGACCTTGCTGGCGCTGGTGTTTTTGTTCGCCGCCGAACCGATCAGCATTGGGCTGTTCGGGCATGCCGATTACGTCGGCGTGGTGCGCGCCGTCGCTTTCATTCAGATGGGCATCGCCTACGCCAACCTGTTCATGGCGGTGCTGAAAGGCTATCGCGACGCGATGGGCAATGCGCTGGCGGTGATCGGCGGCAGCCTGATTGGCGTGGTGGCTTATTACCTGTGCTTCAAGCTGGGGGGCTATGAAGGCGCGCTGGCGGGGCTGGCGCTGGTGCCGGCGTTGGTGGTGTTGCCTGCCGGGCTGATGCTGTGGCGGCGCAAAACGTTGCCGCTGCGCTATCTGGCGCCGCGTTGGGACAAACTCGTGGCCGGCAACCTCGGCAAATTCACCCTCATGGCGTTGATCACCTCGGTGACGCTGCCGGTGGCTTACGTGATGATGCGTAACCTGCTGGCCGCGCATTACGGTTGGGATGAGGTGGGGATTTGGCAGGGCGTCAGCAGCATTTCCGATGCCTATCTGCAGTTCATCACCGCCTCGTTTACCGTCTATCTGCTGCCGACGCTGTCGCGGCTGACGGACAAGGGCGCCATCTCGCGGGAGATCGTGCGCTCGTTGAAATTCGTGCTGCCGGCGGTAGCGGCGGCGAGCTTTACGGTGTGGCTGCTGCGTGATTTCGCCATCTGGCTGTTGTTCTCGGACAAATTCGTCGCCATGCGCGATCTGTTTGCCTGGCAGCTGGTGGGCGATGTGCTGAAAGTCGGGGCCTATGTGTTCGGCTATTTGGTGATCGCCAAAGCGTCGCTGCGCTTTTATATCCTGACGGAAGTCAGCCAGTTTCTGCTGCTGACGCTGTTCTCGCACTGGCTGATCCCGCTGCATGGCGCGCTGGGGGCGGCTCAGGCCTATATGGCAACCTACATCGTGTATTTCGCGCTCTGTAGCTGCGTGTTTCTTATTTATCGTAGACGAGTATGACCACACTGATTCACGTTCTGGGATCCGATATCCCGCATCATAACCAGACGGTGCTGCGCTTCTTCAATGACGTGCTGGCGCCGCGTCTGCCGGCTGAGCAGACGCGGCATTTTATGGTGGCGGCCAAGGATGTGGCGGCACTGGGAGATTTCCCCGCCCTGAACATTGAGCCCTACGCGGATAAGAAAAGCCTGGCGGCGGCGGTCATCGCGCGCGCCCAAGCCGATCGCGATACGCGTTTCTTCCTGCACGGCCAGTTCAACCCGGGGCTGTGGCTGGCGCTGCTGAGCGGCAAGATCAAAGCGCGTCAGGTCAGTTGGCATATTTGGGGCGCCGATCTGTATGAAGACGCCGCCAGCTGGAAATTCCGGCTGTTCTATCTGCTGCGCCGCATTGCGCAGGGGCGGGTAGGGAATGTGTTTGCTACCCGCGGCGACGTGATTCACTACCAGCAGCGCCATGCGCGGGTGCCGGCCTCGCTGCTGTACTTCCCGACCCGCATGGATCCGGCGCTGACCGACGTTCACGTCGAGAAAAACCTGGCCGGGCCGATGACGATTCTGGTGGGCAACTCCGGCGATCGCAGCAATCGGCATATCGAAGCGCTGCAGGCGATTCATCAGCAGTTCGGCGCCGACGTGCGCGTGATCCTGCCGATGGGTTATCCGGCCAACAACGATGCTTACATCGAGCAGGTGCGCGCCGCCGGATTGCCGCTGTTCGGCGAGAAAAACCTGCAGCTGCTCACGCAGCAGGTGGCGTTTGAGGACTACCTCAATATTCTGCGCGCCTGCGATCTCGGCTATTTCATTTTCAATCGCCAGCAGGGGATTGGCACCCTGTGCCTGCTGATTCAGTTCGGCGTGCCTTTCGTGCTCAGCCGGCAGAACCCGTTCTGGCAGGATTTGGCGGAACAGCACCTGCCGGTGCTGTTCTACGGCGACTCGCTCGACGAGGCGGTGGTGCGCGAAGCGCAGCGTCAGCTGGCGGCGGTGGATAAACAGGCGATCGCCTTCTTCAATCCGAACTATGTTGACGGCTGGCAGCAAGCCCTGGCGTTGGCAGCGGGAGAGCATTCATGACGTTGGCGCAATTCGGCGGCCTGTTTGTCGTCTATCTGGTCAGCCTGACGTTTATCCTGACGCTGACCTACCAGGAGTTTCGGCGCGTGCGCTTTAACTTCAACGTCTTCTTCTCGCTGCTGTATTTGCTGACGTTCTATTTCGGCTTCCCGTTAACCTGCCTGCTGGTGTTTCAGTTTGACGTCGAGGTGGTGCCGGTGGAGTTTCTGCTGTACGCCCTGCTGTCGGCGACGGCGTTTTACGCCATCTATTACGTCACTTACAAGACCCGGCTGCGCAAGCGCCGCACTCAGCCGCGCGCGGCGCTGTTTACCATGAACCGGGTAGAGACTCATATGACCTGGGTGCTGCTGGCGCTGGTGGCGATCGGTACCGTGGGCATCTTCTTCATGCAGAACGGCTTCCTGCTGTTCAAGCTCAATTCCTACAGCCAGATCTTCTCCAGCGACGTGTCCGGCGTGGCGCTCAAGCGGTTCTTCTACTTCTTCATTCCGGCGATGCTGGTGGTCTATTTCCTGCGGCAGGATCTGCGCGCCTGGTTCTTGTTCCTGGTGGCGACGGTGGCGTTCGGCATTCTGACCTACGTGATCGTCGGCGGCACCCGTGCCAACATTATCATCGCTTTCGCGCTGTTCCTGTTTATCGGTATCGTGCGCGGCTGGATCACGCTCTGGATGCTGGCGGCGGCGGGCATATTCGGCGTGGTCGGCATGTTCTGGCTGGCGTTGAAGCGCTATAGCCTGGACGTCAGCGGCGCGGAAGCGTTTTATACCTTCCTCTATCTGACCCGCGATACCTTCTCTCCGTGGGAAAACCTGGCGCTGTTGCTGCAAAATTACGACAAGATCGATTTCCAGGGCCTGGCGCCGATCTTGCGTGATTTCTACGTCTTTATCCCAACCTGGCTATGGCCGGGCCGGCCGGACGTGGTGCTGAACTCCGCCAACTATTTCACCTGGGAAGTGCTGAACAACCACTCCGGGCTGGCGATTTCGCCGACGCTGATCGGTTCGCTGGTGGTGATGGGCGGCGCGCTGTTTATCCCGATCGGCGCGATTCTGGTGGGCATGATCATCAAGTGGTTCGACTGGCTGTATGAGCTGGGCAAAACCGAGCCGAACCGCTATAAGGCGGCTATCCTGCAAGGATTCTGCTTCGGCGCGGTGTTCAACATGATCGTGTTGGCGCGCGAAGGGGTGGACTCATTCGTGTCGCGCGTGGTGTTCTTCTGCATTATTTTCGGCGCCTGTCTGGTGCTGGCGAAGTTGCTGTATTGGCTGTTCGATACCGCCGGGCTGATCAAGGCCAGAGTGACGCGTGCCCGCGCGCTGGCGTCTCCGCCTCGGGCCAACGGTCTTTTGTAAGGGTAATGAGAACGATGGAAACAAAGATTTCGGTGCCGCAGTATGAGCTGCGCGGTTTCAGCCTGTGGGGCTTTCGCGATATGGCGCATTGCATGGACTTTCTGTTCGACGGCGGCCGGGTCAAACAGGGCACGCTGGTGGCGATGAACGCGGAAAAGATCCTGAAGGCGGAAGAGGACCAGGCGCTGCATGCGTTGCTGGATGAAGCGGAGTACAAGTACGCCGACGGCATCAGCATGGTGCGCTCAATCCGCCGCAAATACCCGGCGGCGGATGTGTCGCGCGTCGCGGGCGCCGATCTGTGGGAAGCCTTGATGCAGCGCGCAGGCCGCGAAGGCACGCCGGTCTTCCTGGTCGGCGGCAAGCCGGAAGTCTTGGCGGAAACCGAGCAAAAGCTGCGCAGCCAGTGGAATGTCAACCTGGTGGGCAGCCAGGACGGCTATTTCAAACCGGATCAACGAGAGGCGCTGTTCGAGCGTATTCGCGCCAGCGGCGCCGCTATCGTGACGGTGGCGATGGGATCGCCGAAGCAGGAGCTCCTGATGCGCGACTGCCGCAAGGTGTATCCGCAGGCGCTGTATATGGGCGTGGGCGGCACCTACGACGTCTTTACCGGGCATGTGAAGCGTGCGCCCAAGGTGTGGCAGAACCTCGGTCTGGAATGGCTCTACCGCCTGCTCAGCCAACCCAGCCGCATCGGCCGACAGTTGAAGCTGTTGAAGTTTGTCGGCTACTACTACAGCGGCAAGATGTAACCCCTCATCCGGGGTGGAAAGTGCTGTTCCGCTCCGGACTGCTGTACCAATAATCTGCTTTTGCGCGTTTCTCCCGCATATCTATAACCCTCGGCCCTAAACGCCGCCGCATTTATTCCATAAAGTTTTAAATTGCGGTTTGCTTATAGCGGCGAAATGCGAAACGATACCGCCCGGAAATTATCCCTGGCCGCTGAAGCCTGATGCGACAGCGCTGAACGATGTTCTTCTCACGGTAACTTCGCTCCGACTACCCGTTGATGCCAACTCGAACGGCAGGGGATGATTTATTCTTTTAATAATGACAATAACGACCGGCAGCGGCCGGCAGGCAAACACAACCCGAGAAAAACTATTGAGGATTTATGGCACACAAAGAGAAACCGCAAGGGCTACACCGAGGCCTTGAGGCCCGGCACATCGAGCTTATCGCTCTCGGGGGCACCATCGGTGTCGGCCTGTTTATGGGATCGGCCAGTACGCTGAAATGGGCGGGGCCGTCGGTACTGCTGGCTTACATCATCGCCGGGCTGTTCGTATTCTTCATTATGCGTTCGATGGGGGAGATGCTATTCCTTGAGCCGGTCGCCGGGTCGTTCGCCGTTTACGCGCACAAGTACATGAATCCCTATTTCGGCTACCTGACCGCCTGGGGCTACTGGTTTATGTGGATCGCCGTCGGCATTTCGGAGATCACCGCCATCGGGGTGTATGTGCAGTTCTGGTTCCCGGAAATACCGCAGTGGGTTCCCGCGCTGATTGCCGTGGCGATGGTGGCGCTGGCCAACCTGGCGGCGGTGCGTCTGTACGGTGAGCTGGAGTTCTGGTTCGCCATGATCAAGGTCACCACCATCATCGTGATGATTCTGGTGGGGCTGGGGGTGATCTTCTTCGGTTTCGGCAACGGCGGTGAACCTATCGGTTTCGCCAATCTGACGGCGCACGGCGGCTTCTTTGCCGGCGGCTGGAAGGGCTTCCTGTTTGCGCTGTGCATCGTGGTGGCGTCCTATCAGGGGGTTGAGCTGGTGGGCATCACCGCCGGGGAAGCCAAAAACCCGCAAGTGACGTTGAAACGCGCGATCAACAATATCCTGTGGCGCATCCTGATCTTCTATGTCGGCGCGATCTTCGTCATCGTGACCATCTTCCCGTGGAACGGCATCGGCACCACCGGCAGCCCGTTCGTGCTGACCTTCGCCAAGATCGGCATCGTCGCCGCCGCCGGCATCATCAACTTCGTGGTGCTGACCGCCGCGCTTTCCGGCTGCAACAGCGGCATGTACAGCGGCGGCCGCATGCTGTACGCCCTGGCCAAGAATCGCCAACTGCCGGCGGCGCTGACCAAGCTTTCCGCCAGCGGCGTGCCGGTCAACTGCATCGCCGTCACCATTGGCTGCCTGTTGGTGGGCTCCGCGCTGAACTACATTATCCCTAATCCGGAGCAGGTGTTCGTCTATGTCTACAGCGCCAGCGTGTTGCCGGGCATGGTCCCGTGGTTCGTGGTGCTGATCAGCCAGCTCTATTTCCGCCGCGCGCACAAGGAAGCGATCAAAAACCACAGCTTTAAGTCGATCATGTTCCCGTATGTGAACTATCTGACCATCGCTTTTCTGGTTTGCGTGCTGGTCGGCATGGGAATCAACCCGGATACGCGAATTTCCCTGCTGGTTGGGGCGATTTTCTTAGCGGGCGTCAGCCTGTGCTACTTCGCTTTCGGCATGCATAAGAAACATCATCCGGCTGAAAATCGGGTAGAAACGCGGCAATAAACGGTGAAAAGGGGCTACGGAGTGCGCTTTCCTGCGCAGGAGTGAGCAAAGCGTAATCAAACGCAACATTTCTGCGAAAAAGCACTAGACAGGATTGGCGTAAATCCGTAGTATCCCCTCCCGCAACGGCGCTACGCGCCCGTAGCTCAGCTGGATAGAGCGCTGCCCTCCGGAGGCAGAGGTCTCAGGTTCGAATCCTGTCGGGCGCGCCATTAAGTTTGTGCGCAGGAGCTGCGGTGGTAATATTACCGCGTGAGTAAGAAGAAGTAGTAATGGTGGCTATAGCTCAGTTGGTAGAGCCCTGGATTGTGATTCCAGTTGTCGTGGGTTCGAGTCCCATTAGCCACCCCACTTCCTGATGAAGTGAAGATTTAGCAGTATTTTGTGACAGTGCGAAGGTGGCGGAATTGGTAGACGCGCTAGCTTCAGGTGTTAGTGTTCTTACGGACGTGAGGGTTCAAGTCCCTCTCTTCGCACCACGCAAAATATCTGATAAATATAAGATTTATATGGACAGCGGTCTGATAAATCGGGTAGTATGAGCAACACAAATCGGCGAGTAGCGCAGCTTGGTAGCGCAACTGGTTTGGGACCAGTGGGTCGGAGGTTCGAATCCTCTCTCGCCGACCACATTCGAAAAACCTGCTTTTAAAGCAGGTTTTTTTTCGTCTGTCGTTTATGAGGATGAGTACCTCCGCAGGAGGAGCCTCGCGAAGCGAGACGAGAAGGCAGGCCCGCGCAGCAATGTGCGGGCTTTTTGCATCCATGAGGGCTGGCATCTTGTGCCTGCCTGTGAGCGTGTTGGTTTTCAGCGACATGACCATCCAGCGCTGTCGTCAGGTTGAGACAAATAATTTATTGATTTTAAAAGATAAAAACGGATTTGGCTTAAGCCGTCGTTTTGAAGCGACATTCTTATAACGGCCGCTGGCATGGAATGCCAGGGAGAGATATCAGGCAGGGAGGGTGGGGAGGAAGTATAAATTATTTATATTTCAATACATTGAATTAAATTTCCTATTGAAAATGGGCTCAATCTAAAAGTTGGCACGTCAAATGCAATATCTATAGCGTAGATGCTCATTCCACCTCTTATGTTCGCCTTAGGCTTCATAAACCCTGGGAATGACGCAGAGCCGATTTAGGGTGCCTATCGCCCACGAGAACGATGACTAACCCGTCATCACGCTCAGGGCAAAACGTTGAGTGAGGCACCGCCCCTGTTGTCCTAGACCTGATTGCTTCTTTATACACTTGCCATACGGCAAGTGTTTTTTTTGCGCCACAGAAAACCCTGGGCAAAAAAAGCGCGGCATCGGAGCCGCGCTTTTCTCACTTGGGCAGGGCGTTATTCGCCGCCGTTCTGTTTCAGCGTCAACATCAGTCCCTCACGTCGCATCTGCGCCGCTTCATCCGAACGATGCAGTTTTTCCAGCGTATCGGCCAACCAGGCGTAGTCGTAAGCATCCGGGCGCTGTTTCAGCGCTTCGCGGAAGGCGTCGGCCGCTTGCTGCCACTCGCCGTGCTTCATCAGCAGTTGCCCCAGCGTGCTGTTTAACAGCGGCGTCGCGCCGTGTTGTTTCATCTGCTGACGCAGCGCTTTCTCAAGCTGCTCGGGGTTGCCGGACTTCAGCCGCGGCAGCAATAGCACCAGACGCTCGTCGTATTGGCGCTTCAGGCTGTCGAGCACAATCTCCTGCGCCAGTTCGTGGTCGTTGCATTCGATCAGGTGTTCAACCATCGCGATTTGCAGCGGCACCTCGTGACGCGTCTTGCGGCTCTGATCTTTCCACCAGCGCTTCAGTCCTTCGCTGCCTTCGTCCGCCATCGCCTGATTCATCAGCCCGATATAAGCCTGTTGCTGCAATGCCTGCAACTGCTCTTCACTGTGGAGTTCGATTTTACGCATCGACGGCAGCACTTCCAGCAGCGACGCGTAGGCGCCGGTGCGCAGATAGGCTTGTTCCGCCAGGCGCAGCACTTCCGGATGGCGCGGCGCCTGGTTCAGCAGGCGATCGACGCCGTGGCGCGCGGCGTGGTTCTCGCCCTGCGCCAGCTGGATACGAACCCGGGTGATATCCACCGGCAGCTGATCGGTGTCGGCGGCTTCAGCGGCGCGCTCCAGATATTGGTTGGTGCGGAAGTCATCGCCGCGTTGTTGTGCGGCCTCGGCGGCCAGCAGGTAGTTCACCACCGGCTGTTCGGCGTGGTCGGCGTTGCGCGTCATCAGCTTTTCAACCTGCTTGTAGTCGCCTTCCGCCAGTTTGATCAGCGCGGCTTTGGTTTGCTGGCGCGCGCGGGTGCGCTTGCGGCCGATAAACCAACCGCGCGTGCGGGCGCCGGTACGGAAGATGCGGCGCAGGATCCACTCGATCGCCAGCAGCACCACGAACAGCAGCACCAACATGATCACCAGGCCGGTGACGCTGGTTTCAATATTGTAGTTATCGGTCTGGATCAGCACATAGCCCTGATGCCCGGCCAACATCGGCCCGAGCACCACGCTGGCGATCACCACCAGGAACAGAAATAGCACGCGTAACATGGCTTAACCCTCCTGATGAGCGGCAGGGGACTGGGTCATCAGGTTGCGCACCCGGGTCTGCATCACTTTTTCGAGCAGCGGCTGGCTTTTCAGCTGATCCGGCACGTCCATCGAGATCGACTGTTGGCTCAGGTTGTCCAGCTCTTCAAGGAAGGCCTTGGTCGCCGGGTCGGTGGTGTCGAAATAGGCGCGCACCCAGGTGGAGACGGTTTCCAGCGACTGCTTGTAGGTCTCGTTCTGGTGACGCGGAATGGCCTGTGCGGCCACCAGCAGGCGCGAACGGATGTTTTCGCGCAGGTAGATGTCCTGATTCGGGGCCAGCAGCGGTTCGGCGCTGGTATCGCGACGGCGGATGGTGATGAAGTCGGCCATGAAATTGCGCCAGCTCTTGGCCAGGTTCTGCCGCCATTCGCCGATCGAGCCGGAGAGCTCGCTGCTGTTTTGATCCATCGGCGCTTCGTCGGTGTCGTTATCGGCCAGGCGCAGGTTATCCACCTGATTGGACAGCTGATTGACCTTGAGGATGATGCCGTCGTAATCGACCTGGGTCAGCGTGGAAAGCGTGCTGATGTCTTCGGTAATGGCGCGGCGCACATCGAGCAGGCTCGGATCGTTCATATCCGCCAGGCTGGCGTCGGCGCTTTTCAGCAGCGCGGCGGCGCTGGTCACGTCCTGATCGCTCCACAGCTTGCGGCCGGCCATTTTCACCAGGAAATCGGCCTGCGCCAGCAGCCAGGTTTTGGCGTCGCTGCCGGAGATGGTCGCCACTTTTTCCTGCAGCTCGCTCAGTTGGCGCGCCAGGTTCGCCTGCTCGCGATCGGCGGCGTCCAGGGTTTTACCCTGTTGCTGCAGCAGGCCTTCCAGCGCATTTCTTTCCTGCTGTTGGCTCTGCTTCACGCCTTCAAGCTGCTGCTGCAGCGCCTGATTGGCGGCGATCAGCTGTTGCGCCTGCTTGTGCGTGTGGTAATAGCCGCCCGCGCCGAGGGCGATGACCAGCACGATAGCGATCGCGCCGAGCACCGGGCCGGTGTTCTTGCCTTTGCGGCTGGCAGCGGCTGGCTGCTGGGAGCTCTCAACCGCGGTGGTTGGCTCTTCAACCGGGGCGGCTGGGGTATTTTGTTCCGTCATAGTGGCACATCCCATAGTCAGATTATTGTAGCGCGCGGATCAGCGCGTCATTATCGGCGTTGTCAGCTACCCGAATCGTACGCCAGCCCAAATCCCGGGCGAGGGTAGCCAGGCGTTCGCTCACTACTACCAGGCGGCAACGCAGCAGCCATGAAGAACGATAGTAATCAGGAACTAAAGTATAGAGCTGTTGTAACATTTCACCGCTGGTCACCACCAGCGTATCCACACCGGCGCGCTGCCAGTGGGCGCTTTGCTCGCTGCCGTCATAGTGCACCGGGCTGCGTTGATAGCATTCATAATAGCTGACGTCGGCGCCGCGCTCGCTCAGCGTCGACCCCAACAGTTCGCGGCCGCCGTTGCCGCGCAAAATCAACGCGCGTTTGCCCGCCAGCTTTTGCAGCGCCGGCAGCAGCAGCAGCGTTTCGCTGATCTCGCGTTCGCGCGGGTATTCCACCGGCAAACTGCTGATGCGGTGCAGCGCCAGCCCGGTGGTGCGGCCGATGGCGTAATAAGCCAGGTGAGCGGGCCAGCTCAGCCCGGCGCGGCCAATGACCGAATCGGCATAGTTCACCGAATGCTGCGACAGCACGAACACCAGATCGCCGGCGTTCAACTGTTGCAACGCCTGCGGCAGCTGCGGCAGATCGCCGCCGGGGGCGAAGTCGATCAGCGGCGCATGATAGGCAACCCGGCCGAGTGCGCGCAGCCGGCTCACTAACTGCTCTCCCGAAGGCGATGGGCGGGTTACCAGGATCGTCATGCCGGCGGATTTCCCTGATAAACTTCGCGCAGGATCTCGCGCGCGCCGCGCGCCAGCAGCTCTTCCGCCAGCTCAACGCCCATCCGTTCGGCTTCGGCGGCCGGGCCGCGGCGTTCGCCGCGCACCATCTGGCTGCCGTCCGGCGCGCCGACCAGGGCGCGCAGCCACAGGCTGTCGCCATCCAGTTCGGCATAGCTGCCGATCGGCACCTGGCAGCCGCCTTCCAGGCGGGTGTTCATCGCCCGCTCGGCGCGCACGCGGGTTTCGGTGGCCGCATGGTTCAGCGGCGCCAGCAGCGCGCGGGTGACGCTGTCGTCGAGACGGCATTCAATGCCGACCGCACCCTGGCCGACCGCCGGCAGGCACTCTTCGGCGCTCAGCGGGCTGCGGATGCGTTGCTCCAGCCCCAGGCGCTTCAGGCCGGCCACCGCCAGAATAATTGCGTCGTAGTCGCCGTTGTCCAGCTTGGCCAGGCGAGTGCCGACGTTGCCGCGCAGGTCGCGCACGATCAGATCCGGGCGGCGTTCGCGCAGCTGGCACTGGCGGCGCAGGCTGGAGGTGCCGACCACGCTGCCCTGCGGCAGCTGATCGAGCGAGGCGAAACGATTGGAAACAAAAGCGTCGCGCGGATCTTCACGTTCGCAAATGGTGGTCAAACCGAGCCCGGCAGGGAAATCGACCGGCACGTCTTTCATCGAGTGCACGGCGATGTCGGCGCGGCCTTCCAGCAGCGCCAGCTCGAGTTCTTTAACAAACAGGCCCTTACCGCCGACTTTCGCCAGCGGCGTATCCAGAATAACGTCGCCGCGCGTCACCATCGGCACCAACTCGACCTGCAGGCCGGGATGGCAGGCCATCAGACGTTGCTGCACATAATGTGCTTGCCAAAGTGCAAGCGGGCTTTGTCGGGTGGCAATTCGAATAATTTTGTCTAACATGCTTGTTACCGTTTTTATATTTCGCCATCCATCCTACCACTGAGAGCCAATACTGTCAGTGCAAGAAGCCGGAGGCGGAAAAAGGACAACGGAATCAAAGGGACGTGTGATGTGCTTTGGGGCAGTTAACACTGCGGGTAAATCGTTTAGGGAAGCGCTACAATAATTGTGAAGCGTTACCTCCTTTACGGTCAATCAGCAAGGTGTTAAATTGATCACGTTTCCAGCAATAAGTCGCCAAATATTCTTCTTACACTAACGGCGCTTATGGAATACGGGTTTTTTTCTAAACACCGGGATAATCAGGCGAGACGTCTTGTACCTCTACATCGAGACATTGAAGCAGAGACTGGATGCGATCAATCAGCTACGCGTCGATCGCGCCCTGGCGGCTATGAAGCCCGCGTTTCAACGGGTATACAGTCTGCTGCCCACCTTACTGCACCACCACCACCCGCTGATGCCGGGTTACCTGAACGGTAACGTTCCCCACGGCATTTGCCTCTACACGCCTGATGAAACTCAACAAGAATATCTGAACGATTTAGAAGACAAATGGGGCAGCCCGTTTGACAAACCGGCCAGCGGCGAGCTGCCGATCACCGGCGTCTACTCGATGGGCAGCACCTCGTCTATCGGCCAAAGCTGCAGCTCGGATCTCGACATCTGGGTCTGCCACCAGTCCTGGCTGGACAACGAAGAACGCACCCGCCTGCAGCAAAAATGCAGCCTGCTTGAGAAGTGGGCCGCCTCGATGGGGGTGGAAGTCAGCTTCTTCCTGATCGATGAAAACCGTTTCCGCCATAATGAAAGCGGCAGCCTGGGCGGCGAAGATTGCGGCTCGACGCAGCACATCCTGTTGCTCGACGAATTCTATCGCACCGCGGTGCGCCTGGCCGGCAAACGCATCCTGTGGAACATGGTGCCGGGCGAAGAAGAAGCGCACTACGATGAATACGTGCTGTCGCTGTACGCGCAGGGCGCGCTGACGCCGAACGAGTGGCTGGATCTCGGCGGCCTGAGTTCGCTGTCGGCGGAAGAGTACTTTGGCGCCAGCCTGTGGCAACTGTATAAGAGCATCGATTCGCCTTACAAGGCGGTGCTGAAGACCCTGCTGCTGGAAGCCTATTCCTGGGAATACCCCAATACCCAACTGCTGGCGACGGACATCAAACACCGGCTGCATCAGGGCGAGATCGTCAGCTTCGGGCTCGACGCCTACTGCATGATGCTTGAGCGCGTGACCCGCTACCTGACCGACATCAACGACACCACCCGCCTCGATCTGGCCCGCCGCTGTTTTTACCTGAAAGTATGTGAAAAGCTGTCGCTGGCCAAGGCCTGCGTCGGCTGGCGGCGCGAGATCCTCAGCCAGCTGGTCAGCGAGTGGGGCTGGAGCGAAGAGCGTCTGGCGATGCTGGACAACCGCGCCAACTGGAAAATCGAGCGGGTGCGCGAAGCGCATAACGAACTGCTCGACGCGATGATGCAGAGCTACCGCAACCTGATCCGTTTCGCTCGCCGCAACAACCTCAGCGTCAGCGCCAGCCCGCAGGATATCGGCGTGCTGACCCGCAAACTGTATGCGGCGTTCGAAGCGCTGCCCGGCAAGGTGACGCTGGTGAACCCGCAGATTTCACCGGACCTGTCGGAAAACGATTTAACCTTTATTCACGTGCCGGTTGGCCGCGCCAACCGCACCGGCTGGTACCTGTACAATCAGGCGCCGGCCATGGATTCGATCGTCAGCCATCAGCCGCTGGAATATAACCGCTACCTGAACAAGCTGGTGGCCTGGGCCTATTTCAACGGCCTGCTGACGCCGCAGACCCGCCTGCACATCAAGAGCGGCAACCTGTGCGACACCGCCAAGCTGCAGGAGCTGGTGGCCGACGTTTCCCATCACTTCCCGCTGCGCCTGCCGGCGCCGACGCCGAAAGCGTTGTACAGCCCGTGCGAGATTCGCCATCTGGCGATCATCGTCAATCTGGAAAACGATCCGACCGCCGCCTTCCGCAATCAGGTGGTGCACTTCGATTTCCGCAAGCTGGACGTGTTCAGCTTCGGCCAGCAGCAGCAGTGTCTGGTGGGCAGCATCGATCTGCTGTACCGCAACTCCTGGAACGAGGTGCGCACCCTGCATTTCAGCGGTGAGCAGTCGGTGCTGGAAGCGCTGAAAACCATTCTCGGCAAAATGCATCAGGACGCCGCGCCGCCGGAATCGGTGGAAGTGTTCTGCTACAGCCAGCACCTGCGCGGCCTGATCCGCACCCGTATCCAGCAACTGGTGTCGGAGTGCATCGAGCTGCGCCTGTCCAGTACCCGTTTGGAACCCGGCCGCTTCAAGGCGGTGCGCGTCGCCGGGCAGACCTGGGGGCTGTTCTTCGAGCGCTTGAGCGTATCGGTGCAAAAGCTGGAGAATGCGGTGGAGTTTTACGGCGCCATCTCCAACAACAAGCTGCATGGCCTGTCTATCAAGGTGGAAACCGATCAGGTGCATCTGCCGCCGGTGGTGGATGGCTTCGCCAGCGAGGGGATCATCCAGTTCTTCTTCGAAGACACCTCAGACGACAAGGGCTTCAACATCTATATTCTGGATGAGTCGAATCGGGTTGAGGTGTATCACCACTGCGAGGGCAGTAAAGAGGAGCTGGTGCGCGACGTTAGCCGCTTCTATTCCTCGTCGCACGATCGCTTCACTTACGGCTCCAGCTTCATCAACTTCAATCTGCCGCAGTTCTATCAGATTGTGCAGCTCGACGGGCGCACGCAGGTGATCCCGTTCCGCAGCAACGTGCTGTCCAGCCTGTGCGTGACGGTGGCCGACGGCGCCGCTCAGCCGCTGAAGCAGCAGTTCCAGCTGCATTGACGCCGCAAGGGCTCGGTTGCCGAGCCCTGCTTAGCTTCAGGAAAAATGCAGTTCCTCGCCGGCCTGCGCGCTGGCCGCTTCGCTGAGCAGCTGATAAAACGGCTGCCCGCTGCGATCGCATAGCCAAACGCCGTCGCGGTAGTTGAAGTGGTAACCGCCGGCCTTGGTGGCGAGCCACACCTGGTGCAGCGGCTCCTGGCGGTTGATGACGATTTTGGTGCCGTTTTCGAAGCTCAGCGTCATCACGCCGCCATTGGTTTCGTAATCGATGTCCGCATCGCCGTCAAAATCGTCCAGTGTCTCTTCAATATTCAGCATCAGCTGGTCGGCCAACTGGTGAAACTCGCTGTCGTTCATATTCAATTCCTATTGCTTTTCATGATCCACCTGCGATTATAGAGACCTTGGACGCATGAATTACAGGCATTAATGCAAATGAAAAAACAACTACGCTATGCGCTGATGGCAGTTCTGGTTACCGGCCTCGCCGGCTGTGGTCTGAAAGGCCCGCTTTACTTCCCGCCTGCCGATCCCGCCAGCCAGAAACCGGCCAAGCCGCCGGTGCAAACGGGCGATCAGGTGCAAAAGAACCAGCAGGAGCAGTCTGGCTCTCAGCAAAAACCGTCGATGGTTGCCCAGTAACACCCTGTTTGCGGTGGCGAGCGCCGCCGTAAAATCAAGACGGATAGCGCGTCCAGATAGCGGAGTATGATATGCAGTTCTCCAAAATGCACGGTCTGGGCAACGACTTTATGGTGGTCGATGCCGTTACACAGAATGTCTATTTTTCACCTGAGCTGATCCGCCGGCTGGCCGATCGGCACCTGGGCGTCGGCTTTGACCAGATGCTGGTGGTAGAACCGCCTTACGATCCCGAACTGGATTTTCACTACCGAATTTTTAACGCCGACGGCAGCGAAGTGGCGCAGTGCGGCAATGGCGCGCGTTGCTTCGCGCGTTTCGTGCGGCTGAAAGGGCTGACCAACAAACGTGACATCCGCGTCAGCACCCAAACCGGGCGCATGGTGCTCAGCGTCACCGACGACGATCTGGTGTGCGTCAACATGGGTGAGCCGAATTTCGACCCGCAGGCGGTGCCGTTCCGCGCCGCCAAGGCTGAAAAGACCTACATCATGCGCGCGGCGGAACATACCGTGTTGTGCGGCGTGGTGTCGATGGGCAACCCGCATTGTGTTTTGCAGGTGGACGACGTAAAAACCGCCAAGGTGGAGCTGCTCGGGCCGGTGCTGGAAGGGCATGAACGCTTCCCGGAACGGGCCAACATCGGCTTTATGCAGGTGGTCAGCCGCGATCACATCAAGCTGCGCGTTTATGAGCGCGGCGCCGGTGAAACGCAGGCCTGCGGCAGCGGCGCCTGTGCGGCGGTGGCGGTGGGGATCCAACAGGAATTGCTGTCAGAAGAAGTGCATGTAGAACTGCCGGGCGGCAGCCTGCATATTCGCTGGAAAGGGCCGGGCAACCCGCTGTTTATGACCGGTCCGGCAACCCATGTCTATGACGGATTTATTCATCTATGAAAAGCGTAGAAGAACAGAGCGTCGCCGGCCTGGCGCTGGATGACGACACCGTGATGCAGTACCTGCTGCAGAACCCGGATTTCTTTATTCGCAACGCGCGCCAGGTTGAGCAGATGCGCGTGCCGCACCCGGTGCGCGGCACCGTTTCGCTGGTGGAATGGCATCTGGCCCGCCAGCGCAATCACATCGAACGGCTGGAAGAAGAGATCACGCTGCTGATGGAGCAGGCCAGCGCTAACGAAGGGCTGTTCGCCCGGTTGCTGCACCTGCAGGCCGATTTGGCCACCGCCGACAGCTTGCAGGACATGCTCAACCGGCTGCAGCGCTGGGCGCGCGGCTTCGGTTTGGCCGGCGCCACGGTGCGCCTGTTCGCCGAGCGCTGGAATATCGGCGCGCCTTCCGATTTCACCCATCTGGCGCTGACGCGTTCGGCGTTCGAGCCGTTCCGCATCCAGCGGCTGGGCAGCGAACAACACTACCTCGGCGGCCTGAACGGCCCCGAACTGCTGCTGCTGTTGCCGCAGGCCAAACAGATCGGCCAGATTGGTTCGGTGGCGCTGTCGATGCTGGGCGATGACGGCGAGCTGGGCATGGTGATCTTCAGCAGCCGCGATACGCAACACTATCAGCAGGGCATGGGCACGGTGATGCTCAATCAACTGGCGCGCATGCTGCCGGAACTGCTGGAACGCTGGATCGAACGCGCATGACGCCGATTGCGCCCAGCCTGCAGCAGCCGGTGGACGCTTTTCTGCGTTATCTCAAGGTAGAACGGCAACTTAGCCCACTGACGCAGCTCAGCTATTCACGCCAGCTGGCGGCGCTGATGCGCCTGGCGCAGGAGATCGGCGTCACCGACTGGGCGGCGCTGGACGCCGCCCGGGTGCGCATGCTGGCGGCGCGCAGCAAACGCGCCGGCCTGCAGTCCGCCAGCCTGGCGCTGCGGCTCTCTTCGTTGCGCAGTTTCCTCGACTGGCTGGTCAGCCAGGGCGTGCTGCACGCCAACCCGGCCAAAGGCATCCGCACGCCGCGCAGCGGTCGCCATCTGCCGAAAAATATCGACGTCGATGAAATGAACCAGCTGCTGGAGATCGATCTCAACGATCCGCTGGCGGTGCGGGATCGCGCCATGCTGGAGGTGATGTACGGCGCCGGCCTGCGTCTCTCCGAGCTGGTGGGGCTGGATTGCCGCCATGTCGATATGGCGGCCGGCGAGGTGTGGGTGATGGGGAAAGGCAGCAAAGAGCGTAAACTGCCGATCGGGCGCACTGCCGTCACCTGGCTGGAACACTGGCTGGCGATGCGCGATCTGTTCGGGCCGGAAGATGACGCGATGTTCCTGTCCAATCAGGGGCGGCGCATCTCGACGCGCAACGTGCAAAAGCGCTTCGCCGAATGGGGCGTGAAACAGGGCGTCAACAGCCATATTCACCCGCACAAACTGCGTCACTCCTTCGCGACCCACATGCTGGAGTCGAGCGGCGATCTGCGTGCGGTGCAGGAGCTGCTCGGCCACGCCAACCTGACCACCACGCAAATTTATACCCACCTCGACTTTCAACATCTGGCGAACGTGTACGATGCCGCGCATCCGCGCGCCAAACGGGGGAAATCCTGATGCATTTTTATCGCCCGCTGCGCCCGCTGGCGGCGCTGACTTTCGATCTGGACGACACGCTGTATGACAACCGTCCGGTGATCCGGCAAACCGAGCAGCAGTCGGTGGCCTTCCTGCAGAGCTACCATCCCGGCCTGAACAGCTTCCAGTCGGCGGATTTCCACCGCTTGCGCCAGGAGCTGCGCGAGCAGGATCCGGAGATCTACCACGACGTCACCCAGTGGCGCTGGCGCGCCATTCATCTGGCGCTGAGCCGGCAGGGGCTGCGCGACGCCGAAGCGGCGATCGGGGCCGATGCGGCGATGCAAAACTTCGCGCTGTGGCGCAGCCGCATCGAGGTGCCGGAAGCGACCCACGCCACGCTGAAGGCTCTGGCCGCGCGCTACCCGCTGGTGGCGATCACCAACGGCAACGCCGATCCGGCGCAGTGCGGCCTGGACGGCTACTTCCAGTTCGTGTTGCGTTCCGGGCCGGACGGGCGCGCCAAGCCATACCAAGACATGTATCACCTGGCCGTCGAACGGCTGGGCGTGGCGCCCGAGCAGATCCTGCACGTGGGCGACGATCTGACTACCGACGTCGCCGGCGCGCTGCGCGCGGGGCTGCAGGCGTGTTGGATCAACGATCGGCAACGCTGCCTGATGCAGGCCGCCGACAGCCGCCTGCTGCCGCATATTGAGATTTCGCAGTTGGCATCGCTGACAGCATTGTTATAATCCCTGCCAGAACTCTGTATAAATTTCCAGTGAAAAACCCGTCACCGGCGGGTTTTCCCTTAACCATTAGTGGTGCCTATGGACGTCTCCGATCTGCTCGACAGCCTGAATGAAAAACAACGTGAAGCCGTGGCGGCGCCGCGCAGCAACCTGTTGGTTCTGGCAGGAGCGGGCAGCGGCAAGACGCGGGTGCTGGTGCATCGCATCGCCTGGCTGCTGTCGGTGGAGAACTGCTCGCCGTATTCGATCATGGCGGTGACCTTCACCAACAAGGCGGCGGCGGAAATGCGTCACCGTATCGAACATCTGATCGGCACCAGCCAAGGCGGCATGTGGATCGGCACCTTCCATGGCCTGGCGCATCGTCTGTTGCGCGCCCACCACCTGGAGGCCAACCTGCCGCAGGATTTCCAGATCCTCGACAGCGACGACCAACTGCGGCTGCTCAAGCGCATCATCAAGGCGCTGAACGTCGACGAGAAGCAGTGGCCGCCGCGTCAGGCGATGTGGTACATCAACGGCAAGAAAGATGAGGGCCTGCGCCCGCAGCACGTCGAAACCTACAACAACCCGGTGGAGGCCACTTGGCTGCGCATCTACCAGGCCTATCAGGAAGCCTGCGATCGCGCGGGGCTGGTGGATTTCGCCGAGCTGCTGCTGCGCGCGCACGAGCTGTGGCTGAACAAGCCGCATATCCTCAACCACTACCGCGAGCGTTTCACCAACGTGCTGGTGGACGAATTCCAGGATACCAACAGCATCCAGTACGCCTGGATCCGTCTGCTGGCGGGCGGCAACAGCAACGTGATGATCGTCGGCGACGATGACCAGTCGATCTACGGCTGGCGCGGCGCGCAGGTGGAAAACATCCAGCGCTTCCTGAAGGATTTCCCCGGCGCGGAAACCATCCGCCTGGAGCAGAACTACCGTTCCACCAGCAACATCCTGAAAGCGGCCAACACCCTGATCGCCAACAACGACGGGCGCATGGGCAAAAACCTGTGGACCGAAGGCGGCGAAGGCGAGCCGATTTCCCTCTACTGCGCCTTCAACGAACTCGACGAAGCGCGCTTCGTGGTCAACCGCATCAAGACCTGGCAAGACAACGGCGGCGCGCTGAACGACTGCGCCATCTTGTACCGCAGCAACGCCCAGTCGCGCGTGCTGGAAGAGGCGCTGCTGCAGACGGCGATGCCGTACCGCATCTACGGCGGCCAACGCTTCTTCGAACGTCAGGAAATCAAGGATGCGCTGGCTTACCTGCGCCTGATCTCCAACCGCAACGACGACGCGGCCTTCGAGCGCGTGGTCAACACCCCGACGCGCGGCATCGGCGACCGCACCCTCGACGTGGTGCGCCAGGCGGCGCGCGATCGCCAACTGACGTTGTGGCAGGCGACGCGCGAACTGATGCAGGACAAGGTTCTGGCCGGCCGCGCCGCGTCGGCGCTGCAGCGCTTCATCGAGCTGGTGGAGTCGCTGGCTCATGAAACCGCCGATATGCCGCTGCACGTGCAGACCGACCGGGTGATCCGCGATTCCGGGTTGTTCATCATGTATGAGCAGGAAAAGGGCGAAAAGGGGCAGGCGCGTATCGAAAACCTTGAGGAACTGGTGACGGCGACGCGCCAGTTCAGCTATCAGGAAGAAGATCAGGATCTGATGCCGCTGCAGGCGTTCCTGTCGCATGCGGCGCTGGAAGCGGGCGAAGGCCAGGCCGACGCCTATCAGGATGCGGTGCAGCTGATGACCCTGCACTCGGCCAAAGGGCTGGAGTTCCCGCTGGTGTTTATCGTCGGCATGGAAGAAGGCATGTTCCCGAGCCAGATGTCGCTGGATGAAGGCGGCCGTCTGGAGGAGGAGCGCCGTCTGGCCTATGTGGGCGTAACGCGCGCCATGCAGAAGCTGACGCTGACCTACGCCGAAACGCGCCGTCTGTACGGCAAAGAGGTTTACCATCGGCCGTCGCGCTTTATCGGCGAACTGCCGGAGGAGTGCGTGGAAGAAGTGCGCCTGCGCGCCAGCGTATCGCGGCCGGTCAATCACCGCCGCATGGGCACGCCGATCAGCGAGAACGACACCGGATACAAGCTGGGTCAGCGCGTGCGCCATCCCAAGTTTGGCGAAGGCACCATCGTCAATCTGGAAGGCAGCGGCGAGCACAGCCGGCTGCAGATCGCCTTCCCGGGCGAAGGCATCAAGTGGCTGGTGGCGGCCTACGCTCGGCTGGAAACGGTATAAGAGAGGGGCGATTTGCAGGAGTTTAAGCCCCTGCAATCGTTCATCATCAGTGAGGGTAGCGATCGCCGACCTGCGCGGTGGCATACCAGCGCATCACCGCTTCGGTGCCTTCGCCGCCTTCCTGCGGCGCCCACGGCATGCAGTCTTCTTCGGTCAGCGCCTGATACGGACCCCGCTTCACTTCGAACACCACGCCGCCGGCATCGACCGACAGCACCGCATGCCAGGTAAATGCCGGCATCTCCAGCACTTTGGTTTCTTCGCCGAGCAGGGTGCGCTGCGTCACGACGCCGTCATCGTTGAACTGCAGCACGACAAAACGGCCGCGCAGCGGCGTCAGCAGCTCCCAGGTTTGCGGGTGGCGGTGCGGGCGGATATAGGTGCCGGGTTCCATGGCGATCGCCAGGCGTTGCACCGGGTCGCTCAGCTCTTCGTGTAAGGTGCGGTGCGCGCGCAGGCGGGGCACGCTGGCGGCCTGTTCGCTCATCGCGGTCAGTTCATGGGCGGTAATCTGTTTCATCGTTTAAATCCGCATGCTTGTCGTACCATTAGGGTGATGTCATCTTAGCAACATTCTTGGTGGCGGTAAGCGATCGCCGCGACTTTTTCAGTACGGTTTAAGCGCCATTTCTGCCATTGATCATCGTGATGATTTGTTGCGCAATTATCCCACCTAACGTGTTGACAGGCTTTTTCTTCTCGGCGTAACATGCGCGCACTATTATCATTGAGGACAGACGCCTTGGACACACCCAGTAGATACTGGCTCACTGACCTGCGCCGCAGGTATAACTTCTAAGGCTCTCCGTTTTTGCTGATAGCCTTCGTGGTTGTCGGCGACCCCGCAAAGCGTCGCTATGAGTCAGATCTCTTCATGGTCTGAAACAATCGGTGATACGCATCCCCTCTGTTTCTGTGCTTCAACGCGTTGTCCGCACCCGTTACCTTCACGGAGTTTTGGCACATGCTGAGCGCTTTTAAATTAGATAACCGCCGCTTGTCCCGTCTGGAACTGGACGACTCGGATGATCTCACGTCATCGCTGTGGGTTGATCTGGTCGAGCCGGAAGAGGGCGAGCGTGAGCGCGTGCAGAATGAGCTGGGACAAAGCCTGGCGACGCGTCCCGAACTGGACGACATCGAAGCCTCCGCCCGTTTCTTCGAAGACGAAGACGGTCTGCATATCCACTCCTTCTTCTACTTCGAAGATGCGGAAGATCACGCCGGCAACTCCACGGTGGCCTTCACCATCCGCGACGGCCGCCTGTATACCCTGCGTGAGCGTGAACTGCCGGCGTTTCGCCTGTACCGCATGCGCGCCCGCAACCAGACCATGCTCGAAGGCAACGCCTACGAACTGCTGCTGGATTTGTTCGAAACCAAGATTGAACAGCTGGCGGACGAGATAGAGAACATCTACAGCGATCTGGAACAGCTCAGCCGGGTGATCATGGAAGGGCATCAGGGCGACGAATACGACGCCGCGCTGTCGACGCTGGCGGAGCTGGAAGATATCGGCTGGAAGGTGCGTTTGTGTCTGATGGATACCCAGCGCGCGCTCAACTTCCTGGTGCGCAAGGCGCGTTTGCCGACCGGCCAACTGGAGCAGGCGCGTGAAGTGCTGCGCGACATCGAATCCCTGCTGCCGCACAACGAATCGCTGTTCCAGAAGGTGAACTTCCTGATGCAGGCGGCGATGGGCTTCATCAATATCGAACAGAACCGCATCATCAAGATCTTCTCGGTGGTGTCGGTGGTGTTCCTGCCGCCTACGCTGGTGGCCTCCAGCTACGGCATGAACTTTGAATTCATGCCGGAACTGAAATGGTCGTTCGGCTACCCGGGCGCCATCACCTTGATGATCCTGGCGGGCCTGGCCCCTTACCTGTACTTCAAGCGCAAGAACTGGCTGTAACCCGGCGGCGCCGGGCTCAGCGCAGCTTGCGCTGGGTATAGAGCGCGTCGAGGGTGAACAGGATCAGCGCCGTCCAGATAAAGCCGAAGGTCACCAGCTTGTCCTGGCCGATGGTCTCGCCGTAGAAGGTGACCGCCAGCAGGAACATCAGCGTCGGGCCGAGATACTGGAAGAAACCGAGCGTCGACAGGCGCAGCCGGGTAGCCGCCGCGGTGAAGCACAGCAGCGGCACGGTGGTGACGATGCCGGCGGCGACCAGCAGCAGATTCAGCGACCACGGGTTGGCGCTCAGGTGGCTGGTGGGGCTATCGGCGAACAGGAACAGGTAGCCCGCCGCCACCGGCAGCAGCCACAGCGTTTCAATCAGCATGCCGGTCTGCGCGTCGATGGCGATTTTTTTGCGCAGCAGGCCGTAGAAGGCGAAGCTGAACGCCAACCCCAGACCGATGATCGGCAACGAACCGAACTGCCAGAGCTGCACCAGCACCCCGGTGAACGCCAGCGCCACCGCCACCCACTGCATGCGGCGGAAACGTTCGCCGAGAAACAGCATCCCCAGCAGCACGTTAACCAGCGGGTTGATGAAGTAGCCCAGGCTGGCTTCCAGCATATGGTGATTGTTCACCGCCCAGATGAACAGCAGCCAGTTGCCGCCGATCAACAGCGCGGTGACCGCCAGCAACAGCAGCCGTTTGCGGTTTTGGCAGGCGGCGCGCACTTTCGGCCAGTTTCGGCCCAGCGTGATCAGCGCCAGCATGAAGAAAAACGACCAGATGATCCGGTGGGTGAGGATCTCGTCCGCGGACACTTGCTGGATCAGTTTGAAATAGGCCGGGGCGATGCCCCACATAAAATAGGCGGCCAGGGCGAAGAAAATGCCCTGACGCGTTTGCTTTGCGTCCATGACGTCACTCTGGTGGGGAACGTAAGATGCGGTGAGTGTACTGAAGTCGCTCACCGCACACAATCATCAGCCGACCAGATAGGTGGCGGTGGCGGTCGCGATATGCAGGCCGTCGTGGTTATGCAGTTCTACGCGCGCGACGGCGACCTTGTTGCCGCTGCGCAGCACGCTGGCGGAGGCGACGAAGTGTTCGCCGCGGCCGGGGCGCAGATAGTCGACGCGCAGATCGATGGTGCCCATGCGCGACAGTTTGGCGGCGATCTCTTCTTCGATCAGCGGTTCCAGGCGCGTCAGCACGCCGCCGGCGCAAGCCAGCCCGGCGGCGACGTCCAGCACCGCGGCGATCACGCCGCCGTGCAGAATTTCCTGTGCGGCGTTGCCCACCAGCTTGCGCTGGTTTGTGAAGCTCAGTTCGACGTAGTCATCGTCGAAGCGGCGCAGCTCCAGGCCAAGCTCGCGGTTGAACGGCATGTGGTAGACAAAAATTTCGCCGATCTTGCGGCGGGCGGCTTCCAGGGTCAGTGGTGTGGTCGACATAGCGGGTTTCCGTTTTTCTTTTGCGTTTTAAGGGAGCTAACTGGTCAGTCCAGGTTAATGGAATGTTGATTTTATGCTTAACCTTTGTTGCTTTCCAGACTATTCCAATAAAACCGGACCGCGCTGCGGTAAAGCCTCCTTTGTGTGTAAAATGGCCTGATTTTTTCCGGGCTTGCCCTTTTTCGTTGGAGTGAGGAGAGGTTATGCGCATTTTGTCAGGGATCGTTTCCGCCACACTGCTGATGCCGGCGCTGGCATTGGCTGAGGAAGCCAAAGAGCAGCAGATTCACGATAGGCCGGCGGTGCGCGGCAGCATTATCGCCAACCTGCTGCAGGAGCACGATAATCCGTTCACGCTGTATCCTTACGATCCCAATTACCTGTTGTACACCGACACCAGCGATATCAACAAAGAAGCCATCAAGACGTACAACTGGGCCGACAAGGCGCGCAAGGACGAGGTGAAATACCAGCTTAGCCTGGCGTTTCCGCTGTGGCGGGGCATTGCCGGCGACAATTCGGTGCTCGGCGCGTCTTATACTCAGCGCTCCTGGTGGCAATTGTCCAACCGCGGCGAGTCTTCGCCGTTCCGCGAGACCAACTACGAGCCGCAACTGTTCGTGGGGTGGGCGACCGATTACCGCTTTGCCGGTTGGACGCTGCGCGATGTTGAAATCGGCGTTAACCATCAGTCTAACGGCCGCTCGGACCCGACGTCGCGCAGCTGGAATCGCGGTTATGCGCGGCTGATGGCGCAAAACGGCAATTGGCAGGTGGATCTCAAGCCCTGGTTCCGTTTCTCGGAGAGCTCGAGCAACGACGACAACCCGGACATCACCAAATACATGGGATACTACCGGTTGAAGGTCGGTTACGCCTGGGGCGACAGCGTGTTCAGCGTCGACAGCCACTACAACTGGAACAGCGGCTACGGCGGCGCGGAACTGGGCTGGAGCTACCCGATCACCCGCAACGTGCGATTCTATACCCAGGTGTTCAGCGGCTACGGCGAATCGCTGATCGACTACAACTTCCGGCAGACACGGGTGGGCGTTGGTGTCATGCTGAACGATATTATGTAATCATACCCGGTGGGTGTGTACCGATGAAAAAATGGGGAAGTGTGTGTCAACCGCAGCAGTGATTAACAGAGAGTTGCTGGCCGAGCAGGTATTGCGCGATACCTTCGGCTACCAGCAATTCCGTCCGGGCCAACAAACGATTATCAATGCCGCGATCGGCGGGCAGGATTGCCTGGTGGTGATGCCGACCGGCGGCGGCAAGTCGTTGTGCTACCAAATCCCGGCGCTGGTGATGGACGGCCTGACCCTGGTGGTTTCCCCGCTTATCTCGCTGATGAAGGACCAGGTCGACCAACTGTTGGCCTACGGCGTTTCCGCCGCCTGCTACAACTCGACGCAAACCCGCGAGGAGCAGTTGGACGTCATGGCCGGCTGCCGCAACGGCGCCATCAAGATGCTGTACATCGCGCCGGAACGGCTGATGATGGAAAGCTTCCTCAACCTGCTCGATCACTGCCCGCCGGCGATGCTGGCGGTGGATGAGGCGCACTGCATCTCGCAGTGGGGCCATGACTTCCGGCCGGAATATCGCGCGCTGGGCCAGCTGAAACAGCGCTTCCCGGCGATGCCGGTGATCGCGTTGACCGCCACCGCCGACGAAGCCACGCGCGGCGATATCGTGCGCCTGCTGTCGCTGCAGGATCCGCTGGTGCAGGTCAGCAGCTTCGACCGGCCGAACATCCGCTACACGCTGGTGGAAAAATTCAAACCGCTCGATCAGCTGTGGCGCTTCGTGCAGGATCAGCGCGGCAAGAGCGGCATTATCTATTGCAACAGCCGCGCCAAGGTGGAAGACACCGCCGCGCGCCTGCAAAGCCGCGGGCTGAGCGTCGGCGCCTACCACGCCGGGCTGGACAACGAGCGCCGCGCCCAGGTGCAGGAAGCGTTCCAGCGTGACGATCTGCAGGTGGTGGTGGCCACCGTCGCCTTCGGCATGGGCATCAACAAACCCAACGTGCGCTTCGTGGTGCATTTCGACATCCCGCGCAATATCGAATCCTATTATCAGGAGACCGGCCGCGCCGGGCGCGACGGCCTGCCGGCCGAAGCGATCCTGCTGTACGATCCGGCCGACATGGCCTGGCTGCGCCGCTGTCTGGAGGAAAAACCCGCCGGGCAACAGCTGGACATCGAGCGCCACAAGTTGAACGCCATGGGGGCGTTCGCCGAGGCGCAAACCTGCCGCCGTCTGGTGTTGCTCAACTACTTCGGCGAAGGCAAGCACGAGAACTGCGGCAACTGCGATATCTGCCTCGATCCGCCCAAGCGCTACGACGGGCTGGAGGACGCGCGCAAGGCGCTGTCCTGCGTGTACCGCGTCGGCCAGCGCTTTGGCCTCGGGTACATCGTGGAAGTGCTGCGCGGCTCCAACAACCAGCGCATTCGCGAATACGGTCACGACAAGCTGCCGGTGTACGGCATCGGCCGCGATCAGACCACCGAACACTGGACCAGCGTGCTGCGTCAGCTGATCCACCTGGGCTTTATCACCCAGAACATCGCCATGCACTCAGCGCTGCAATTGACCGAGGCGGCGCGTCCGGTGTTGCGCGGCGAGGTGGCGCTGCAGCTGGCGGTGCCGCGTATTCAGAGCCTGAAGTCGCGCAGCAGCGCCAACCAGAAATCCTACGGCGGCAATTACGATCGCAAGCTGTTCGCCAAGCTGCGCAAACTGCGCAAATCGATCGCCGACGAAGAAAACATTCCGCCTTACGTGGTGTTCAACGACGCCACGCTGCTGGAAATGGCCGAACAGATGCCGATCAAGGCCGGCGATCTGCTGAGCGTCAACGGCGTCGGCCAGCGTAAACTGGAGCGTTTCGGCGCGCCCTTTATGGCGATGATCCGCGACCATCTCGACAATGACGAAGACTGAGGGCGATATATCATGCTGATGCTGTTTCTCACCGTGGCGCTGGTGCATCTGATTGCGCTGATGAGCCCGGGGCCGGACTTCTTTTTCGTGTCGCAAACCGCCGCCAGCCGCTCGCGCCGCGAGGCGATGATGGGCGTGGTCGGCATTTCGCTCGGCATCGTGGTATGGGCCGGCGTGGCGTTGATGGGGCTGCATCTGATCCTGCAGAAGATGGCCTGGTTGCATCAGATCATCATGGTTGGCGGCGGCATTTACCTGTGCTGGATGGGGTGGCAACTGCTGCGTTCCGCGCGGGCGCAGCAAGCGCAGCCGGCGGCGGAGGCCCAGGTGGCGTTGCCGAAGGCCGGGCGCAGCTTTATTCGCGGCTTCCTGACCAATTTGTCCAACCCGAAAGCGGTGATCTATTTCGGCAGCGTGTTCTCGCTGTTCGTCGGCGACAGCGTCGGCGCCGGAGCGCGCTGGGGGCTGTTCTTGCTGATCGTCGCCGAGACCTTCGTCTGGTTCAGCCTGGTGGCGGTGGTGTTTGCGCTGCCGGCGATGCGCCGCGGCTATCAGCGGTTGGCCAAGTGGATAGACGGGGTGGCGGGCGTGCTGTTTACCGGCTTCGGGTTACATCTGATATTTACCCGCTAACCGCAGTGAAATGCCCAAGGCCGAGCAGCGATGCCCGGCCTTTTTTGTCAGGCTTTGCGGGCGGTCGCCAGCAGCCCCGCCACCAGAATGAACAGCGAACCGAACAGTCGGTTGAGCAGCTGCATCTGGCGCGGCGTTCTCAGCCAGCCGGCGATGCGCGTCGCCAGGGTGGCGTAACCGATCATCACCAGAATATCCACCACCACGGTGGTGACGCCGAGCACCAGATACTGCTCAGCCTGGGGCTGATTGGGCAAGATGAACTGCGGGAACAGCGCGGCGAGGAACACGATGCTTTTCGGGTTGGTCAGGTTGACCAGCACCGCGCGGCGGAACAGACGGCGGCGCGGCATGCTGCCCGCCAGCGCATGCAGATCCAGCGCCCCGGCGGCGCGCCATTGCTGGATGCCGAGCCACACCAGGTAGGCGGCGCCCAGCCATTTCAGCAGCTCGAACGCCAGCAGCGATTGCGATATCAGCGCGCCGAGGCCGATGCCCACCAGCACGATGTGCGCGCTCAACCCGACCTGCAGCCCGGCGATCGACGCGGCGGCGCCGCGATAGCCGTGGCTGATGCCGGTGCTCATGGTATTGATGGCGCCTGAACCGGGGGAGAGGCTCAGGATAAGCGTGGTCAGCAGATAGGTTAACCACCAGTCCAAGGTCATGGTGCTTCGGCTCCCTGAAAGTGTCGTTTTGTGCCACAATGCGCCGAGGCGGCGCCGTTTTTGTAAGAATTGAATCACAATACGCTAGTATGATTTCTTGTGCCAGCGGTCACATTTTTCCGCCGGCCCCACAGGGAAAACGCTCTCGATGACCTCGTTCACTCTCAGCTCCGATGACTGGTTAACGCGTGAAACGCAGTTCGCTGCCTTCGCCACCGGGCCGCTGCTGGATTTCTGGCGGCAGCGCGAAGAAGGCGAATTCAGTGGCGTGGACGGCGTGCCGATCCGCTTTGTGCGCTTCAGTTCCGCGCGGCATCAGCGCGTGGTGGTGGTCAGCCCCGGCCGCATCGAAAGCTATGTGAAATACCCCGAGGTGGCCTACGATCTGTTCCACTGCGGCTACGACGTGGTGATCGTCGATCATCGCGGCCAGGGGCGTTCCGGGCGTTTACTGGCGGATACGCACCGCGGTCATGTGGTAAACTTCGCCGACTACGTGGACGATTTCGAGCAGCTGTGGCTGCGCGAGGTCGAATCGCGCGGTTATCGGCAGCGCTTCGCGCTGGCGCATTCGATGGGCGGCGCGATCCTGGCGCAGTTCCTGCAGCGCCGGCCGCAGGCGTTCGACGCGGCGGCGTTTTGCGCGCCGATGTTCGGCATCCGGTTGCCGATGCCGGGTTGGCTGGCCGATCGCATTCTCGACTGGGCGGAGACCCGCCCGGCGATCCGCGATTATTACGCGGTGGGCACCGGCCAGTGGCGTCCGTTGCCCTATGTGGTCAACGTGTTGACCCATAGCCGCGAGCGTTACCGGCGCAGCCTGCGCTATTATGCCGATTACCCCGAGCTGCAGGTGGGCGGGCCGACCTACCATTGGGTGCGGGAGAGCATCCGCGCCGGCCGGCAGATTATCGCGCAGGCCGGGGAGATCACCACGCCGCTGTTGCTTTTGCAGGCCGGTGAAGAACGGGTAGTCGACAACCGTTCGCACCAGGCTTTTTGTCAGGCTCTGTCAGACGCGGGGCGCCCTTGCGAAGGGGGGCTCCCGTGGGTTATCAACGGCGCACGCCATGAGATCCTGTTCGAGCGGGACGCGCTGCGCGCCGAAGCACTGAACGCAATTCTGCGCTTCTTTGCTCAACACTTAGGCGGCGCGCTGCCGCCGACAACTCCATCAGAGGTTAGAACATAACGCTATGTATCACGTCGTCGCTTCCGATTTAGATGGCACGCTGCTGTCTCCCGACCATACCCTGTCGCCGTACGCTAAAGAAACGCTGAAGTTGCTGACTCAGCGCGGCGTGCATTTCGTGTTCGCTACCGGCCGCCACCATATCGACGTGGCGCAGATCCGCGACAGCCTGGAGATCAGCGCCTTTATGATCACTTCCAACGGCGCACGGGTGCACAACACCGCCGGCGAACTGATTTTCAGCCACAACCTGGACGGAGATATCGCCCGCGATCTGTACGGCATGCTGCACGACGATCCGGATATCACCACCAACGTCTACCGTAACGACGATTGGTTTACCAACCGCGAAAGCCCGGAGCAGGAAGAATTCTTCCAGGAGTCGGTGTTCAAATATCAGCTGTTTGAGCCGGGCCTGCTGGAAACCGACGGCGTCTGCAAGGTTTACTTCACCTGTGAAGATCACGAGCGGTTGCTGCAGGTGGAAGACGCCATCAACGCGCGCTGGGGCGATCGGGTCAACGTCAGCTTCTCGTTCCCGACCTGCCTGGAAGTCATGGCGGGCGGCGTGTCGAAAGGGCATGCGCTGGAAGAAGTGGCCAAGATCATCGGCTATACGCTGCAAGAGTGCATCGCCTTCGGCGACGGCATGAACGATCTGGAGATGTTGTCGATGGCCGGCAAGGGCTGCATCATGCGCGACGCGCATCAGCGCCTGAAGGACATGCTGCCGGAGCTGGAAGTGATCGGTTCCAACGTCGATAACGCGGTGCCGCACTACCTGCGCAAGATGTTCCTCTGAAATAACCTTTAAATAATAAGGGCGCCTTGCGGCGCCCTCGGCATTACTTGTGCTGGCCCTGCTTCTGCAGGAACTGCACGCCCTTGTCCGGGAAGTCGGTGAACACGCCGTCGACGCCGGCCTGGTTGTAAATCACGTCATACAGCTGGTTTACGTCGGTCACATACTTCGGCAGCGCATCGGCGCGGATGGTGAACGGATGCACCGCCAGCTTGCTGGCGTGCGCTTCTTTCACCATGTCGGTCAGCACGATGTGGCTCGGCTTGGATTGGTCCGCCACCACCAGCATGTGGTAGTCCGGCCCGATGCCGTCGGCATACTGAGCGATTTTCTTCATCGCGCCCGGTTTGAACATCCAGTCGTAGTCGTATTCCACCCACTTGCCGTCGGCTTTCTGCTCGTAGGTTTCCTGCCAGTCGTTATAGGCGATCAGCTGCACCAGCTTCAGATCCATGCCCAGCTTCGGTTCCAGCTCGTTCTTGATGCGTTTGAGCTCGTTGGCGTCGAAGCACTGCAGGTAGACGTTGTCGTTCTTGCCGGTGTAGCCGTACTGCTTGAGCACCGCCAGCACTTTGCTGGAGATGTCTTTGCCTTCCTGTTTGTGGAACCACGGCGCCTTGATTTCAGGGTAGATGCCGATGTTCTTGCCGGTCGAATGGTTCAGACCCTGCACGAACTCGATCTCTTCCTGGAAGGTGTGCACGCGGAAGTCGGATTTGCCCATCGGGAAGCGGCCAGGGTAGCCCTGCACTTTCTTGCCGTTTTCGATTTCAAAGCCTTCGGTGAACTTCAGCGATTTGATCTCCGCCAGCGTAAAATCGATGGCGTAATAACGGCCGTCTTTGCGCGCGCGGTCCGGGAAGCGTTCGGCGACGTCGGTGACGCGATCGAGGTAATGGTCGTGCAGCACCACCAGCTCGTTGTCTTTGGTCATCACCAGATCTTGTTCGAGGTAATCGGCGCCTTGCGCGTAGGCCATCGCCTTCGCCGGCAGAGTGTGTTCCGGCAGGTAGCCGCTGGCGCCGCGGTGGGCGATCACCACTTTGTCCGCCGCCTGCGCGGCGCTGACCATTGAGGTGGCGAGAATGATCCCTGTCAGCAGGGCTTTGACTTGAGTCCGCATTCCGTTTTCTCCATGTTGTTGGGGGCAGGGTAGTAAAAAGGCCGCAGGGCGGCCTTTAAATCATGCAAAAGTCGTGTGACGCTTAGCCGCGTTTGCCGGCTGCGATTTCCGCGTGGTGTTTCTTTTCGTTCAGCATGGTCAGCAGCAGCAGGATAACCGCCAGCACGCCGCCGCCGATCATCACCATGAAGCCGCCGTCCCAACCGAAGAAGTCTACGGTGTAGCCGACGATGGCGCTGGCCGCGACCGAGCCGCCCAGGTAGCCGAACAGGCCGGTGAAGCCCGCGGCGGTGCCGGCGGCTTTCTTCGGCGCCAGCTCCAGCGCGTGCAGGCCGATCAGCATCACCGGGCCGTAGATCAGGAAGCCGATGACCAGCATACAGATCATGTCTACGGTCGGGTTACCGGCCGGGTTCATCCAGAACACCACGGTGGCGATGGTCACCAGCGTCATGAAGAACACGCCGGTGGCGCCGCGGTTGCCTTTGAACACTTTGTCCGACATCCAGCCGCACAGCAGGGTGCCCGGGATACCGGCGTATTCGTACAGGAAGTAAGCCCAGGAAGACTTGTCCAGCGCGAAGTGCTTCACTTCTTTCAGGTAAGTCGGCGACCAGTCCAGAATGCCGTAACGCAGCAGGTAGACGAACACGTTGGCGACCGCGATGTACCACAGCAGCTTGTTCGGCAGGATGTACTGCATGAAGATCTGCTTGGCGGTCAGCTCTTCTTCGTCTTTTTCGCTGTAGTCGTCCGGGTAGTCGTTTTTGTACTCTTCAATCGGCGGCAGGCCGCAGGATTGCGGGGTGTCGCGCATCAGGGCGAAGGCGATCAGGGCCACCAGGATGGCGCCGAAGGCCGGCATGTACAGCGCCGCGTGCCAGTCGTTGAACCAGGCCATGCCCAGCAGGAACAGCAGCGGCGGCAGGCCGCCACCCACGTTGTGGGCGCAGTTCCAGATGGAAACGATGCCGCCGCGTTCTTTCTGCGACCACCAGTGCACCATGGTGCGGCCGCACGGCGGCCAACCCATGCCCTGGAACCAGCCGCACAGGAACAGCAGGACGAACATGATGGCGATGCTGGAGGTGGCCCACGGTACGAAGCCCATGAACAACATCACCGCCGCCGCCAGGATCAGGCCGGCAGGCAGGAACACTCGCGGGTTGGAACGGTCGGAGACCGAACCCATGATGAATTTGGAGAAGCCGTAGGCGATGGAGATGCCCGACAGCGCGAAGCCGAGGTCGCCGCGGCTGAAGCCTTGTTCGATCAGGTAAGGCATGGCCAGGGTGAAGTTCTTACGCACCAGATAGTAAGCGGCGTAACCGAAGAAGATCCCCAGGAAAATTTGCCAGCGCAGCTTACGGTAGAGCGGGTCTACCTTATCGCTCGGCACACGGGCGATGTGTGCGGCCGGCTTAAAAATACTCAACATGAGCGCCTCCGATGGCTTTATCTGTTATCACATCAATATGACCTTTTACGTTCATTTGATGATTGAGCGGATATCGAATGTGGTGTTTTTGTGTTCCATAACGAGCGCCATTGTCATCAAATACGCCTGGTGTCGCTGTGACGAATGGCGCAATTGTTACACTTTCATGAAACCACGGCGGATTTTGAGCGATTCGTTAACGTTATGAAATAGAAAAACGTCCAAAAATCGTGATTATGATCACATTGATGGTTTTTTGTGGACATTTTTATTTCGTTTTATGTTCGTTCTTGTTCCTTATCAAACAAAGACCCTAATAACCGTGGCTCAATAGGCTCATAACTACCGATCCTGAGAGAGCGACATGAGCAGCTATTTTGACGGCGGCGAAACGGATGTGATCATCATCGGCGGCGGCGCCACCGGCGCAGGCATTGCCCGCGATTGTGCGCGGCGCGGCTTGCGCTGCATTTTGCTGGAGCGTCACGACATCGCCACCGGCGCCACCGGCCGCAACCACGGCTTGCTGCACAGCGGCGCGCGCTATGCGGTGACCGACGGCGAGTCGGCGCGCGAGTGCATCGAAGAGAACCGCATCCTGAAACGCATCGCGCATCACTGTATCGAGCGCACCGATGGGCTGTTCATCACCCTGCCGCAGGACTCGCTGGACTATCAGCAGCAGTTTATCGCCGCCTGCCGCCAGGCCGACATCGACGCCGAGGCGATCGACCCGCAGCTGGCGCTGCGGCTGGAGCCGGCGGCTAACCCGGCGCTGATCGGCGCGGTGCGGGTGCCGGACGGCACCGTCGATCCTTTCCGGCTGACCGCCGCCAACATGCTGGACGCGCGCGAACACGGCGCGCAGATCCTGACTTACCACCAGGTGGTGGGGCTGCTGCGCAGCGGCGACCGGGTGACGGGCGTGCGCGTTTACGACCATCAGAATCAGCGGCGCTATGAGCTGCACGCACCGGTGGTGGTCAACGCCGCCGGCATCTGGGGCCAGCAGATCGCCGAATACGCCGATTTGCGCATCCGCATGTTCCCAGCCAAGGGAGCGCTGCTGATCCTCGGTCACCGCATCAACAATATGGTGATCAACCGTTGCCGCAAACCGGCGGACGCCGACATCCTGGTGCCGGGCGACACCATCTCGCTGATCGGCACCACCTCGACCCATATCGACTACGACCAAATCGATAACATGCTGGTGACGCCGCAGGAGGTGGACATTCTGATCCGCGAAGGGGCGCTGCTGGCGCCCACCCTGGCGCAGACCCGCATTCTGCGCGCCTATGCCGGGGTGCGGCCGCTGGTGGCCAGCGACGACGATCCCAGCGGGCGCAACGTCAGCCGCGGCATCGTGCTGCTCGATCACGCCAGCCGCGACGGGCTGGAAGGGTTTATCACCATCACCGGCGGCAAGCTGATGACCTATCGTCTGATGGCGGAGTGGGCCACCGACAAGGTGTGCGAAAAGCTTGGCGTAAACCGCCCGTGCACCACCGCGCAGGACGCGTTGCCCGGATCCCGCCAGTCGGCGGAGGAGACGGTGCGCAGCGTGGTCTCACTGCCCGCCAGCATTCGCGGCTCGGCGATCTACCGGCACGGCGATCGCGCCAGCCAGGTGCCGGCGGCCGATCGGCTCGACACCAGCCTGGTGTGCGAATGCGAGGCGGTGACCGCCGGGGAAGTGCGCTATGCGGTCAATTCGCTGACCGTCAATAACCTGGTGGATCTGCGTCGCCGCACCCGCGTCGGCATGGGCACCTGCCAGGGGGAACTCTGCGCCTGCCGCGCCGCCGGACTGCTGACGCGCTTCAAGGTCAGCACGCCACAGCAATCCATCGTGCAGCTGTCGCAGTTCCTCAACGAACGCTGGAAAGGCGTGCGGCCGATCGCCTGGGGCGACGCGCTGCGCGAGAGTGAATTCACCAGTTGGGTTTACCAGGGATTATGCGGGCTTGAGGCCCAGGCAGACAAAGAGCAGGAGGCGGATGATGCGATTTGACGTAGTGGTGATTGGCGGCGGCCTGGCGGGCCTGAGCTGCGCCATTGCTGTGGCCGAGCTGGGCAAACGCTGTGCGGTGGTCAGTTCCGGCCAGAGCGCGCTCTACTTCTCCTCCGGCTCGCTCGATCTGCTGGCGAGATTGCCGGACGGCACGCCGGTCGAGATGCCGCTGGCGGCGTTGCCGCAGCTGGCGCAACAGGCGCCGCAGCATCCGTATGCCCTGATCGGGCCCGGCCGGGTGGCGGCGCTGTCCGCCGCCGCACAGCGGTTGCTGGAGCGCTGCGGGCTGCACCTGCAGGGCGAGGGAGCCAACAACCATCTGCGCATTACGCCGCTTGGCACGCGCCGCGCCACCTGGCTCAGCCCGCAGGCGATCCCGACGCTGCCGCTGACCGGCCAACTGCCGTGGCGGCGCATCGCGGTGATCGGCATCGAGGGTTTCCTCGACTTCCAGCCGCAGATGGCCGCCGACGCCTTGAGCCGCGAGCTCGGCGTAGAGACGGAGGTAGCCTATCTGCACATGCCGGCGCTGGACAGATTGCGCAATAACCCCAGCGAGTTTCGTGCGGTGAACATTGCCCGGGTACTGGATTTGATGGAAAGCCTGCCGCCGATGGCCGAAGAGCTGCGGCGGCTGGCGGGCGAGGCCGAGGCGCTCTTCCTGCCGGCCTGTCTGGGCCTGGAGGACGACGCGTCGCTGGCGGTGTTGCAGGATGCGGTCGGCAAGCCGATCCGACTGCTGCCGACGTTGCCGCCTTCGGTGCCCGGCATGCGCTTGCATCAGGCGCTGCGGCGGCGTTTCCAGCAGTTGGGCGGCGTTTTCATGCCGGGCGACAGCGTGCTGCGCGCCGAGAGCGAAGCCGGCCGCGTCACCGGTTTGTACACCCGCAACCACGGCGATATTCCGCTGCGAGCGCAGCAGGTGGTGCTGGCCAGCGGCAGCTTCTTCAGCAATGGACTGGTGGCCGATTTCGACGGGGTGCGCGAACCGATCTTCGGGCTGGACGTACACAGTCGGGCGGATCGCGCCGACTGGAGCCGGCGCGAGCTGTTCGCGCCGCAGCCTTATCTGCAGTTTGGCGTGCGCACCGACGGCAGGCTGCGGGCGATGAAGCAGGGAATGCCGTTCGACAATCTGTATGCCATCGGCGCGGTCGCCGGCGGCTACGATCCGCTGCAGCAGGGCTGCGGCGCCGGCGTGTCATTGATCGGTGCGCTGCACGTCGCGCAGCAGATCGCCGCGGAGGAGTGCGTATGAGCCTGCATCAGGACCACAGCTTTGAAAGCTGCATCAAATGTACCGTCTGCACCACCTACTGCCCGGTCGCCAAAGTGAACCCGCTCTATCCGGGGCCGAAACAGGCGGGGCCGGACGGCGAGCGGCTGCGGTTGAAAGACCCGGCGCTGTACGACGAAGCGCTGAAATACTGCACCAACTGCAAGCGTTGTGAAGTGGCCTGCCCGTCCGACGTCAAAATCGGCGACATTATTCAGCGCGCCCGCGCCGACTTCGCCCAGAGCAAGCCGACGCTGCGTGACGCCATCCTCAGCCACACCGATATCATGGGCTCGCTGTCGACGCCGTTTGCGCCGATCGTCAACGCCGCCACCGGGCTGAAACCGGTGCGCAAGCTGCTGGACAAGGCGTTGAAGATCGATCACCGCCGCGAACTGCCGAAATACTCGTTCGGCACCTTCCGCCGCTGGTACCGGCAACAGGCGCAGGCGCAGCAGCGTTACGCCGAGCAGGTGGCGTTTTTCCATGGCTGCTTCGTCAACTATAACCACCCGCAGCTGGGCAAGGATTTGATCCGGGTGTTCAATGCGCTGGATATCGGCGTGCAACTGCTGAAGCGCGAGAAATGCTGCGGCGTGCCGCTGATCGCCAACGGGTTTATCGAGCAGGCCAAGAAGCAGGCCAGGGTTAACGCCGAGTCGCTGCATGAAACGGTGCTGGAGCGCGGCATTCCGGTGGTGGCCACTTCATCGAGCTGCACCTTCACCCTGCGCGACGAATACCCCTACTTGCTGGACGTAGACACCACCCCGGTGCGCGATCGGGTGGAGCTGGCGACGCGCTATCTCTATCGCCTGATCAATCAGGGGCGCAGCCTGCCGCTGAAACGCACGCCGCTGCGGGTGGCGTATCACACGCCTTGCCATATGGAGAAGATGGGCTGGACCGCCTACACCCTGGAGCTGCTGCGGCAGATACCGGGGCTGGAGCTGGTGGTGCTGGATTCGCAGTGCTGCGGCATCGCCGGCACCTACGGGTTCAAATCGGAGAACTACGCCACGTCGCAAGGCATCGGCGCGCCGCTGTTCCGGCAGATAGAAGAGAGCGGGGTGGATCTGGTGGTGACCGACTGCGAGACCTGCAAATGGCAGATAGAAATGTCCACCAGCAAGCGCTGCGAACATCCGATCACCCTGCTGGCGCAGGCGTTGGCATAAAACGAAAGGGCCGGCAGGCCGGCCCCTGCGGGATTACTGTTTCAGCTTCAGGGTAGAGATGATGCCTTCGGCTTCAGTCTGCGCCTGCTGCTGATTGTCTGCCGGCAGCGTTACCTGGATGGTCAGCATGTTGTTGTTCAGCGAACCGATCAGGACGGAAGAATAAGCCTTTTCACCGCCGCTGGTGATGATGCTGTCCAGCTGACGTAGCGGCACGCCGTTGACGTCGAGCGCCTTGTTGGTGATCACCTGCAGGTTGGTGTCACGCGCGCGCTGGGTATTCTCCAGGCGTTTGGCCAGAGTCTCCAGGCTGTCGGCGGTCTTGTCGCCCAAGATGACGATCACCGCGCGCTGACCGGTGCTGTCTGCGTAAACATGCATGTTGTTGGCCTGGTTGCCCAGCTTGCCGCTCTGATCCGCCATGCCGACCGGCAGGGTGAACGCCAGTTTACCGTCCAGCAGGCTCACCTGCTGCCCGGCCGGCGCGCTGGCCGCCGCGCCGTCTGGCGCTGCCTTGGTGTCTTTGGTTTCGCCGTCGCAGGCCGCGAGGCCAAGCGCCAGCAGGCTGATACCCATCAATTTCGCTACTTTACGCATCGGGCTTCCTTCTTCCTTTCCGGTAGGGATTCACTGTCGTATCGCAACCTATTCCAGGTTGAAATGCAAGGCAGATGTTGTCACAAGTTTTTTTCCAGTAATAGCCGATAATCAGCCACTTCGCCTTTCTTTTCCAGCTGAACAATCTGATAGTGGTGGGCGATCAGCATCGTCAGCATGGCGCGGAACCGGTTACGGGTTTTGACCGTCAGTTGGCGATAGCCCTGCGCCCGCGCCCAACGTTCCTGTTCAGCCAACAAGGCCTGCGCCACGCCGTGGCGACGAAATGCCGGCAGCACGCCGCCCAGCCAGCTGTAAAACACCGTTTCCTGCCGTTGATAACCGAGTTTGAAACCGGCCGGCTGTCCGGCTATCTCGGCGATCAACAGGCTGGCGGGGGCGGCGCCGATACGTTGCTGCAGATCGGCCAGGCTATGCAGGCCGCCGAATTCGGGGATGCGTTGGTAAAGGCGGTGGATGTCTTCGAGCGTGGCGGTGCGGACGATTGGGGTCATGAGCGGCCTCCAAAGGATAAGGCCGCCCAGAATAACACGACTCAGCCCGGCTGCAGGCCGCCGCTGCGCGCCGCGATGCGTTTGAGCAGCATGTTCAGCAACACGCCGTACATCGGCAGGAAGAACAGCAGGCAGATCATCACCTTGAAGCTGTAATCCACCAGCGCGATCTCCACCCAGTTGTTGGCCATGAAGGGATCGCTGCTCTTATAAAAGGCGATGAAGAAGAACGCCAGCGTATCGCTGATGTTGCCGAGGAACATCGCCGCCGCCGGCGCCACCCACCAGGCGCTGCGTTGGCGCAGGCGGTTGAAGACGTGTACGTCGAGGATCTGGCCGAGCACATAGGCCATAAAGCTGGCGACAGCGATGCGCGCCACGAACAGGTTAAAACTGCTCAGCGCCGTGAAGCCCTGCCATTCTCCCTGATAGGTGACGGTGGAGATCACATAAGAGATGAACAGCGCCGGCACCATCACCGCCAGGATAATGCGTCGCGCCAGCGGCGCGCCGAAAATGCGTACGGTCAGATCGGTCGCCAGGAAGATAAACGGGAAGGTAAAGGCGCCCCAGGTGGTATGGAAGCCGAAAACGGTGATCGGCAGCTGCACCAGGTAGTTGCTGGAGGTAATGATGGCGATATGAAACAGCGAAAGCCAGACCAACGCGGTGAAGCGCTGCTGTGCGGTAAACGAATACATGTTGTAGCCTTTTTAGCAGTGGGGTGAGGGAACCCAGTGTGTCTTGTCAAAACAGCAAAAAACGCTGCGCGGCGGCATGATACGCGTTTGCGCAACCAATGCAATGGTTAAATTTAACGCAAACGTTAACGCATCTTGCGCAGAAAAACTACCGGCGTAAACTAGGCGCTAATGAGATGCGGCGAGCGTTCGCCGATCGTTTTTGAACGAGAAAAATTGCATGACTGACTTATTTGCCCAGGCAGACCAGACGCTCGACGCGCTGGGGCTGCGTTGCCCGGAACCGGTGATGATGGTGCGCAAAACCGTGCGCCATATGGACAACGGCGAAACGCTGCTGATTATCGCCGACGATCCGGCCACCACCCGCGATATCCCGGGGTTCTGCCGCTTTATGGAGCACACGCTGGTGGCGCAGGAGACCGAGCAGGCGCCATACCGTTATCTGCTGCGTAAAGGCGTCTAACGGCGGCGCGGCCGAGTTAAAAGTTCCCTCCCCCAAATGACAACGGGCGCGGTATGCCGCGCCCGTGTTTGTTTCCAAACTTAGCTGCGCTTTCTCAATAGCCGCAGCGCGTTGGCGGTGACCAGCGCGGTGGCGCCGGAGTCGGCCAGCACCGCCAGCCACAGCCCGGTCAGCCCCAGCAGGCTGGTGATCAGGAAGACCCCTTTCAACCCCAGCGCGATGGTGATGTTTTGCCGGATATTGGCGTGGGTGGCGCGCGAGATGCGGATCATCTCCGCGACGCCCACCAGCCGATTGTGGGTCAGGGCGGCGTCGGCGGTTTCCAATGCCACGTCGGTGCCGCTGCCCATGGCGATGCCGATGCTGGAGGCTTTCATCGCCGGGGCGTCGTTGATGCCGTCGCCGATCATCGCCGTCGGGCGCAGTTCGCTCAGTTCGGTGACCGCGCTGACCTTATCTTCCGGCAGCAGACCGGCGCGATAGTCGAGGCCCAGCTCGCCGGCGATCGCCGCGGCGGCGCGCGGGTTATCGCCGGTCAGCATCACGCCGCGAATGCCCAGCGCGTTCAGTTCGGCTATCGCCTGCCTGGCGTCGCCGCGCAGCGTATCGCGCAGCGCCAGCAAACCGATGGGCGCGCCGTCTTCCAGCACCACCACCGCCGTTTTACCGGCGTTTTCCAGCTTGTCTACCTGGTTCTGCCATTGGGTGGCGAGCAGGCCCGGCGCCAGCTTGCCCGGCGCACTGATCAGCACGGTCTTGCCGTCCACGATCCCTTCCACGCCGACGCCGGCCAGCGCGCGGCGCGCCTGCGCCAGCGGCAACTCAGCCCCGCTTGCGGCGGCGCGGTTGATGATCGCCTGCGCCAGCGGGTGATGTGAACCGGCTTCCACCGCGGCGGCAAGCTGCAACAGCCGTTGTTCGGTCAGCGCGCCGATAGGCAGCACGTCGGTGACCGTCGGCTTGCCTTCGGTCAGGGTGCCGGTCTTATCGAAGGCGATGGTTTGAATCTGGCCCAGTTGCTCCAGCGCCGCGCCGCCTTTAATCAGCGCGCCGCGCCGCGTGGCGGCCGCCAGCCCTGATGTGATGGCCGCCGGCGTTGAGATCACCAGCGCGCATGGACAGCCGATCAGCAGCAGCGTCAGGCCGCGATAGATCCAGGTCTCCCACGGCTGTGAGAACAGCAGCGGCGGTACCAGGATCACCGCGACCGCCAGCAGCATAATGGCCGGGGTGTAGTAGCGGCTGAAGCGATCGAGGAAGCGTTCGATCGGCGCGCGGCGCTCTTCGGCCTCTTCAATCAGCTGCAAAATGCGGTCGATGGCGTTTTTGCCAGGCTCGGAGATCACCTTCATCTGCGCCGCCTGATCGACGGACAGGCTGCCGGCGGCCACTTTCTCACCCTGTTGGCGCTCGACCGGCACCGATTCGCCGCTCAGGGCGCTTTCATCGAAGCTGGCGAACGGATTGAGCAGCTCGGCGTCGGCCGGCAGGCGCCCGCCGGGCGCGATTTCAATCACGTCGCCGGGGCGCAGGCTGGCGACCGGCACGCGTTTGCGTTCCGTGCCTTGCAGCAGCAGCGCATCTTCGGGTACCAGCTCCATCAGCGCCGTCACCCCGCGCCGTGCGCGGTTGGCGGCGTAGGATTCCAGCAGTTCGCCGACCATAAACAGCAGCAGCACCATCGCCGCTTCGGCGGTGGCGCCGATGAACAGCGCGCCGATGGCCGCCACGCTCATCAGCGTTTCGATGGCGAACGGCGTGCCGGAACGAATCAAACGCAGCGCCTTGGCGGCGACCGGCGCCAACCCGACCAGCGTGGTGGCGATAAAGGCGATGCGGCCCAGCTCCGGGTTAACCCGATCCAGCGCCCAACTGACCACCATCAGGGTGGTTAACAGCAGCAGCGGCGCGAATTCGCCGAAGCGTGAGGTTTTCGGCGCGGCGGCTTTGGCGGTTTGAGCGCCGAGCAGGGTAAAACCGGCCTGGGCGACCGCGTCCTGGATCCGCAGGCTGATATCGGACTGCGCGTCGACCACCAGTTTCTCGGTGGCGAACAACACGCGCGCGCTGTCGACGCCGGGAAGTGCCGTGACGGCATTTTCGATTTTTTTGGCGCAGCTGGGGCAGTCCATGCCGGTGACTTTCCAGCTGAAACGTTGGCTGCCGGAAGGGGGAGCGGCGGCCAGCCTGTCGCTTTCCTCGTCCGGATCGTCGGGCGCGGCGGTGCAGCAGCCGCTATCGCCATGATCGTGATGATGGTGGGCGTGTTCGGCCTGTGCGGCCGCGTTTTTCGGTTCGCTGCTGCAGCCATGTTGAGTTTTGCTGTGGCTGTGGTTGCAGCCGCATCCGCCTTCGGCGTGGTGATGTTCCTGATGATTATGGTTTTGCTGATTGTGCATAACGTCCCCCTTCGGGCTGTTAAACGGGTTTGCTCAACTGACTCTACACCCTGGAGTCCACTCCAGAGTCAAGCGCCGGATGAGAATTATTGCTAACGACGTTCAAGCGTAGAAAGGGGGGAATCATTCAATAATGAATAATGCGAATTTAAATATATCGGTTTTTCTTATCCCCTATTTGGGCGAAAAGGCTCGCTGCCGTTAGTTTAAATAAGAAAATAATATTCCTATAGAAACTAAAAAATCGCCCAACCTAATAATAAAGAGTTATTAATCTATAACGCTTTAGCAAAATTTACCTTTTACCCCGAGTAAAGCCAGCATGATTCGCTTGAGTCTGCAGGCCGCATTGCTATTGAAGTTTGGTGCCAACTTATCCTCATCAAGTTTCATTTGCTTTGTAAAGAAGCCTAAAAAGCAGCATAACAAACTTTCGTAGCGATAATAAATGGTTGATTATTTTATGTGCAGTTTTACGGTCCTGCCTATAATTGGAATCGATTACCATTTTTAATGGTGATCTTATTTGCTGATATATATGCATTAATTCTACCTAACACACTGCCGGTAACGGCGCATAAGCCCCTTCCAGCAAGCTTGAGGTTCATTAACCGTGGCTTACGGGGAGGTTATGTCTATCTGTCTGATTGATATCAATCAGGTAATGAGTGGAATCGAACCAATGCAATCTACTAAAAAGGCAATTGAAATTACTGAATCCAGCCTCGCTGCCGCGACAACCGGTTACGATGCTGTAGACGACCTGCTGCATTATCATGAGCGGGGTAACGGGATTCAGATTAATGGCAAGGATTCATTTTCTAACGAGCAAGCTGGGCTGTTTATTACCCGTGAGAACCAAACCTGGAACGGTTACAAGGTATTTGGCCAGCCGGTCAAATTAACCTTCTCGTTCCCGGACTATAAGTTCTCTTCCACCAACGTCGCCGGCGACACCGGGCTGAGCAAGTTCAGCGCGGAACAGCAGCAGCAGGCTAAGCTGTCGCTGCAGTCCTGGGCCGACGTAGCCAATATCACCTTCACCGAAGTGGCGGCCGGTCAAAAGGCCAATATCACCTTCGGCAATTACAGCCAGGATCGTCCCGGCCACTATGATTACGGCACCCAGGCCTACGCCTTCCTGCCGAACACCATTTGGCAGGGCCAGGATTTGGGCGGCCAGACCTGGTACAACGTCAACCAATCCAACGTGAAGCATCCGGCGACCGAAGACTACGGCCGCCAGACGTTCACCCATGAGATTGGCCATGCGCTGGGCCTGAGCCACCCGGGCGACTACAACGCCGGTGAGGGCAACCCGACCTATAGAGATGTCACCTATGCGGAAGATACCCGCCAGTTCAGCCTGATGAGCTACTGGAGTGAAACCAATACCGGTGGCGACAACGGCGGTCACTATGCCGCGGCTCCGCTGCTGGATGACATTGCCGCCATTCAGCATCTGTATGGCGCCAACCTGTCGACCCGCACCGGCGACACCGTGTACGGCTTTAACTCCAATACCGGTCGTGACTTCCTCAGCACCACCAGCAACTCGCAGAAAGTGATCTTTGCGGCCTGGGATGCGGGCGGCAACGATACCTTCGACTTCTCCGGTTACACCGCTAACCAGCGCATCAACCTGAACGAGAAATCGTTCTCCGACGTGGGCGGCCTGAAGGGCAACGTCTCGATCGCCGCCGGTGTGACCATTGAGAACGCCATTGGCGGTTCCGGCAACGACGTGATCGTCGGCAACGCGGCCAACAACGTGCTGAAAGGCGGCGCGGGTAACGACGTGCTGTTCGGCGGCGGCGGGGCGGATGAATTGTGGGGCGGTGCCGGCAAAGACATCTTCGTGTTCTCTGCCGCCAGCGATTCCGCACCGGGCGCTTCAGACTGGATCCGCGACTTCCAGAAGGGGATCGACAAGATCGACCTGTCGTTCTTCAATAAAGAAGCGCAGAGCAGCGATTTCATTCACTTCGTCGATCACTTCAGCGGCACGGCCGGTGAGGCGCTGCTGAGCTACAACGCGTCCAGCAACGTGACCGATTTGTCGGTGAACATCGGTGGGCATCAGGCGCCGGACTTCCTGGTGAAAATCGTCGGCCAGGTAGACGTCGCCACGGACTTTATCGTGTAACACAGCAACGGAACGCCCGGCGCAGTCTCGGCCGGGCGTGATGCGGGAGCCCGGTATGAAAGGTACTTTAGCGCGCACCGCCTTGGCGGCGGGCGGCATGATGGTGACGAGCGCGGTGATGGCCGGCAGTTTGGCATTGCCGACCGCGCAGTCGCTGGCGGGACAATGGCAGGTGGCCGACAGCGAACGGCAATGCCAAATCGAGTTTCTGGCGGATGAACAAAGCGAGACCAACGGCTATCAGCTGGTGGATCGGCAACATTGTTTGCAGAGCGTGTTTGCGGCGGAAGTGGTGGGCTGGCGCCCGGCGCCGGACGGCATCGCCCTGCTGCGGGCGGATGGCAGCACGCTGGCGTTCTTCTCGCGCGACGGCGATCTGTACCGCAATCAGCTGGGTGCGGATGAGGCTTTGACGTTGAAAGCGCTGGCTTGATGAAGAAACGGGTTCGGCGCGCCGAACCCGCGGCAGGTCTCTACAGGTAGAGCGAACGCACGATCAGGAAGTGGCCGGAGAAGTAACAGAAAGCCACGATGGCGTCCGCCGCGCGGAAGGTGAAGCGGTAGCGGTTGAGCAGCCAAACCACGTTGGCCAGCAGCAGCAGCGAGGTGCCGATCAGCAGCGAGAAGCCGAAATCGGTGCTGCGCAGGAAATATTGTTCGCCCGCCAGCCAGACCATCAGCAGCGTCATCGCCACGTAGGTAACGATCGGCCAGCGCATCTCTTCCAGCCGGGTCCAGACGGTGGCCAGCAGCAGTGCGCCGATCGCCAGCAGCGCCAGCGGCAGCGGCCAGAACAGGCTGAACGTCATCTGGCTGGCGAAACTCAGGGTGTACAGCAGGTGGGACAGGAAAAAGGCGCCGATGGCGTACAGCACCCGTTCGCGCGGCAACAGGAGCAATGCGTCGCCGATCAGCGTCGCCAGCAGGCCGAGTACGATCAGATAACCCGCCGCGCCGAGCACCGGCGCCTGCCAGGCCAACAGCAACAGCAACAGCAGCGTGACGGGTTTGAACACCCAGCGCTGCCAGCGCGGCCCACGGTAAGAGGCGTCGACGAACAGCCAACCGGAAAAGAATACGGCAAGGAACGGCCAACTCATTTATGTCTTCCTTATGTATGAGAGAGCCGCAACAACCGGCTCCAAACTGTCACCCATGTCACTTCTTCATTTCAGTGTAGGTAGCCTGCCGGCGATCGACAATGCTTTCTTGAGAATGCTATGTTTACGCTGATTTAGCCGCGAAGGAAATGGGAAACCGATGAGTAAGCCACCGTTGTTTTTTGTCGCCGTGATGGCGTTGATCGCCGTGTTGGCCACGCAACGCTACTTCAAACAGCGCCAGCAGGAGGCGGAAAACGATCGCGCGCCGATGCGCAGTCTGCAGGTGACGGTGAGCGACAAACGCGCGGTGCCGGTCGCCAAGACCCGTGCGCCGCAGCGCGAACCGCTGGTCAATGAGCCGATGTATTACGAGGTGGTGTTCAGCCCGAACCAGGGCGGTGAAGACATCCAGCTGCGGCTGAAGCAATGGCAGTACAACCCGATTGAAAAAGGCGCGCAGGGCACGTTGAACATGCAGGGCACGCGCTTCGTCTCGTTCACCGCTCAGCCGTAGCGGTCACTTCTTCTTGATGGGCGGCTGTTTCTTTTGCCAGGCCAGCAGCTCGAACACGCCAAAGATAAAGATCTTGGCCTCTTGCCAGTAGCTGATCGGCTGATCCTTCGGCTGGGTGGATTTCAACAGCACCAGCTGCAGGCCGTGCATCACCACCATAAAGAACAGCGCCACGTCGATGAAATACTTCAGCGGCTTGGGAAATGGATGGAACAGGTTAGAGAGCAGGAAGCCCCACACGCACAGCATCAGCAGGCGGCCCAGATTAATCAGCATGATCGGTTTTCTCTTGCGAACGAATATAAAGGCGATAGGCCACCTGGCCGGCGACCTTCTCCCGGTGCAGCTGCCAACTGGCAGGCACGTCCGCCGCGGCGCTTTCCGCCTCGGCTTCTACATAGATCCAGGCCTCGTCGGCCAGCCAGCCGCGCTGTTCCAGCAACAGGGCGGTCTCCGCCAGCAGGCCTTTGCGAAACGGCGGATCGAGGAAGACCACGTCGAACGGTTGACCGTCACCCGCCAGCCAGCTCAACGCGTTGGTGTTGATAACCACCCCTTTGCCCTGCAGCAGCGCCAGATTTCTTTCCAGCTGCTGCGCCACCGGCCGTTCGAATTCCAGCAGCGTGGCGCTGCCGGCATAGCGCGACAGCGCTTCCAGCCCCAATGCGCCGCTGCCGGCGAAGCAGTCCAGACAGCGCGCGCCCTGAATCACCGGCGCCAGCCAGTTGAACAGGGTTTCGCGCACCCGATCGGTGGTGGGGCGCAGCCCCGGGCTGTTCGGCACCGGGAGTTTGCGGCCGCGCCATTGGCCGCCGATGATGCGGATCTGTCCGGCTGCGGCCTGGGGCGGTTTTTTGGCCGCCGCCCGTGGCGAGAGTCTTGTCATAAGCGTTGTTTGGTTTCTTTCGCGGCGCGGGGCCGCCGAGGTTAACGAAAAGTTGTCCCTATTCTACCGGTGACGGGCGTCGGGGGGAACGGTAAAACGTTGTTGTCTGATTTCACGCCGGAAAGCATGCCGGATGCGTGTTGCTGCGCGAGGGAAAGTGATAGACTCGGCGGATTATTGTCAGCATATATCCTTCAGGTATGGAGGGTAAGCGAGCCTTCGGTACGGAGTAGAGTCATAACATGGCAAAAGATAAGAAACGTGGGTTTTTCTCCTGGCTGGGCTTTGGCCAGAAGGAAAAGGAAAAAGAGCAACAGCAACCTGAGCCGTCGGTAGAGCAGGCGGAACCTCAGGCCGCGGAGACGCCGGCTGAACCGGCCGCCGCCAAGCTGGATGACAAGCTCCCCGCCCAGGAATCTGAACCTGCCGCCTCCGTCGACACCCCGGGAGAGTGGGATAACGGTCAGGCCGGTGAACAAATCGCGGAAAACCTACCGGCGGCGGCTGAACATCCGGCGGCGCCGCAAGCGTTAGCTGAAGAGATCGTCAGCGTCACCGAGCAAGTGGCGGCGCAGCAGCAACCGGTGGTCGAGCCAGAGCCGGTGGTTGAACCTGAGCCGGTCGTCGAGCCTGAGCCGGTGGTTGAACCTGAGCCGGTCGTCGAGCCTGAGCCGGTGGTTGAACCTGAGCCGGTCGTCGAGCCTGAGCCGGTGGTTGAACCCGAGCCGGTCGTCGAGCCTGAGCCGGTGGTTGAACCTGAGCCGGTCGTCGAGCCAGAGCCGGTGGTTGAACCTGAGCCGGTCGTCGAGCCAGAGCCGGTGGTTGAACCTGAGCCGGTCGTCGAGCCAGAGCCAGTGGTTGAACCCGAGCCAGTCGTCGAACCTGAGCCAGTGGTTGAACCCGAGCCAGTCGTCGAGCCCGAGCCGGAAGAAGAGCCGCTGGAGCCTGTTGTGCCGGCCGTTGCGCAAGAGCAGGAGCGCCCGACCAAAGAGGGCTTCTTCGCGCGCCTGAAGCGCAGCCTGCTGAAGACCAAGCAAAACCTCGGTTCCGGCTTTATGGGGCTGTTCCGCGGTAAAAAGATCGACGACGACCTGTTCGACGAGCTGGAAGAACAGCTGCTGATCGCCGACGTCGGCGTGGACACCACGCGCAAGATCATCACCTCCCTGACCCAGCACGCCAGCCGCAAGCAGCTGAAAGACGCCGAAGCGCTGTACGGCAAGCTGAAGGAGGAAATGTCCGAAATTCTGGCCAAGGTCGATCGGCCGCTGGATGTCAGCGGGAAAACCCCGTATGTCATCCTGATGGTCGGCGTGAACGGTGTGGGTAAAACCACCACCATCGGCAAGCTGGCGCGTCAGTTCCAGGCGGAGGGCAAGTCGGTGATGCTGGCGGCGGGGGACACCTTCCGCGCCGCGGCGGTGGAACAGCTGCAGGTGTGGGGCGAACGCAACCGCATTCCGGTGGTGGCGCAGCATACCGGCGCGGATTCCGCTTCGGTGATCTTCGATGCGGTGCAGGCCGCCAAGGCGCGCGGCATCGATGTGTTGATCGCCGATACCGCCGGCCGTCTGCAGAACAAATCGCACCTGATGGAAGAGCTGAAGAAGATCGTCCGCGTCATGAAAAAACTGGACGACCAGGCCCCCCATGAGGTTATGCTGACGCTCGATGCCAGCACCGGCCAAAATGCCGTCAGTCAGGCGAAATTATTTAATGAGGCCGTGGGCTTAACCGGCATCACGCTGACTAAACTGGACGGTACCGCCAAGGGCGGGGTGATCTTCGCCATCGCCGATCAGTTCGGTATCCCGATCCGCTATATCGGCGTCGGGGAAGGCATCGAAGATTTGCGGCCGTTTAAGGCTGACGATTTTATTGAGGCACTTTTTGCCCGAGAGGATTAATACGGATGATTCGCTTTGAACAGGTCAGTAAAGCTTATCTGGGCGGACGGCAAGCGCTGCAGGGGGTCGATTTCCATCTGCGCCCGGCGGAGATGGCGTTTCTGACCGGCCATTCCGGCGCGGGGAAAAGTACCCTGCTGAAACTGATTTGCGGTATCGAACGGCCCAGCGCCGGCCACATCTGGTTTGGCGGCCACGACATCAGCCGCTTGAAAAACCGCGAGGTGCCGTTCCTGCGTCGGCAGATCGGCATGATCTTCCAGGATCACCACTTGCTGCTGGATCGCACGGTGTATGACAACGTGGCGATGCCGCTGATCATCGCCGGCGCCAGCACCGAAGATATCCGCCGCCGCGTTTCCGCCGCGCTGGACAAGGTCGGTTTGCTGGATAAAGCGAAGAACTTCCCGATTCAGCTGTCCGGCGGTGAGCAGCAGCGCGTGGGCATCGCCCGCGCGGTGGTGAACAAGCCGGCGGTGCTGCTGGCGGATGAACCGACCGGTAACCTGGACGATGCGCTGTCGGAAGGCATTCTGCGCCTGTTTGAAGAATTCAATCGCGTCGGCGTGACCGTTCTGATGGCGACGCACGACACCGGGCTTATCGCCCGCCGCAATTACCGCATCCTGACGCTGAGCCAGGGCCGCATGCAAGGAGGCGCTCACCATGGCCAATAACGCAAAAACCGCCAAGAGCAAGGCGCTGCGCGGCGGCTGGCGCGAACAGTGGCGTTACGCCTGGATGAATGCCATCAAAGACATGCTGCGTCAGCCGTTGGCGACGCTGCTGACGGTGATGGTGATCGCCATTTCCCTGACGCTGCCGAGCGTGTGCTATATCGTGTGGAAAAACGTCAGCACCGCGGCCAGCCAGTGGTATCCGACGCCGCAGCTGACCGTCTATCTGGATAAATCGCTCGATGACGACGCGGCGCTGAAAGTGCTCGACGCCATCAAGGCGGAAGCCGGCGTGGAGAAGGTGAACTACCTGTCGCGTGAAGAAGCGCGCGGCGAGTTCCGCAACTGGTCGGGCTTTGGCGGCGCGCTGGACATGCTGGAAGAGAACCCGTTGCCGGCGGTGGCGATCGTCACGCCGAAGCTGAGTTTCCAGAGTTCGGACACCCTCAACACCCTGCGCGATCGCGTGGCGGCGGTGCAGGGCGTCGAAGAAGTGCGTATGGATGACAGCTGGTTTGCCCGCCTGGCGGCGCTGACCGGGTTGGCGGGCCAGATTGCGGCGATCATCGGCGTGCTGATGATTGTGGCGGTGTTCCTGGTGATCGGCAACAGCGTGCGTCTGAGCATCTTCAGCCGTCGCGACACCATCAACGTGATGAAACTGATCGGCGCCACCGACGGTTTTATCCTGCGGCCGTTCCTCAACGGCGGGGCGATGCTGGGCTTTGCCGGCGCGCTGCTGTCGCTGGTGCTGTCCGGGGCGCTGGTGTGGCAGCTGGAGTCGGTGGTCGCCGGCGTGGCCAAAGTGTTCGGCACCACCTTCACCTTGCACGGGCTGGGCTGGGATGAGGCGCTGTTGCTGCTGATCATCTCCGCGATGATCGGCTGGATCGCCGCCTGGTTGGCGACGGTGCAACATTTACGCCGATTTACACCACAGTAAGATTTTTTTGGTATACTCTTCTCCTGCTGCTTTTGATCGCGTTGCGGGAGAAGAGTGACCTCAAGCGAAGTCAGCACCATCCCTCTCTTCTTAGCGCACAAATTCCCTATCGGCCTGCACCCTCGTCACGTATTGTCAGCGACAATGCTTGCAAAAAAGGGTGAACTTCTAGGGCGGAGTACGGTCAAAAATTGCAGCAAATGTTAAGGTGTCCGGCGTGTGGAACCGCTTTTGCTTCAGCAACTGCCGTAGAATCAATCATTTCCCCGCTGTAATAATCACCTGCATGATTTTGTATTCTCATAGAGAGGGTTTGAATGACCAAAGAAATGCAAACTTTAGCCTTAGTACCCCAAGGTAGCTTGGAAGCCTATATCCGGGCAGCCAACGCCTATCCGATGCTGACGGCAGAGGAAGAGCGGGAGCTGGCTGAACGGCTGCATTATCAGGGCGATCTGGATGCCGCTAAGCAGCTCATCCTGTCTCACCTGCGCTTTGTCGCTCATATTGCCCGCAACTATTCAGGCTATGGTCTGCCGCAGGCGGATCTGATTCAGGAAGGCAACATCGGCCTGATGAAAGCCGTTCGCCGCTTCAACCCTGAAGTCGGCGTGCGTCTGGTTTCCTTTGCGGTGCATTGGATTAAGGCGGAAATCCACGAGTACGTATTGCGCAACTGGCGCATCGTGAAAGTGGCGACCACCAAAGCGCAGCGCAAGCTGTTCTTTAACCTGCGCAAAACCAAACAGCGTTTGGGCTGGTTCAACCAGGACGAAGTGGAACTGGTGGCCCGCGAGCTGGGCGTAACCAGCAAAGACGTGCGCGAGATGGAATCGCGCATGGCGGCGCAGGACATGACGTTCGATCCGACTCCGGACGACGAGGCCCGCGATGGCCAGTCGATGGCGCCGGTGCTGTACCTGCAGGACAAGAGCTCGGACTTCGCCGAAGGCATCGAGGAAGATAACTGGGAAAGCAACGCCGCAGACAAACTGGCCTATGCGCTGGAAGGTCTGGACGAGCGCAGCCAGCATATCATTCGCGCTCGTTGGCTGGACGACGACAACAAGTCGACGCTGCAGGAGCTGGCCGATCAGTACGGCGTTTCCGCCGAACGCGTGCGCCAGCTGGAAAAGAACGCCATGAAGAAACTCAAAATGGCGATCGAAGCCTGAGTCGATGCGAGATTCGATAAAAAAAGCCCGGCAAGCCGGGCTTTTTAGTGCCTGAAATTCGGCGTTATGGCGCCACGGCGGCGAAGTCCGGCGCCGGGCAGTCGTAGCCGAATTTCGCCGCCCACGGATAACGGGTGCCGGTGTTGATATAGCGCTGATAAAGCGCGCGGCCGGTTTTGGCGTCGCGCTTGATAACCCAGCTGGCGGCGTTACACAGCACGGCGGCATAGGCCTGGCTCTTCGGCGGCAGCAGATCGGCCGCCTGTTGCGCCAGCCCTACCGCCTGCCAGCGATAGTGCAGGAAACGGTTGTCTTCCTCCGGTAGCGCCGCCTTGGCGCGCGCCGCTTCTGCGCTGTCGATCCAGCTTTTATGCTTCAGCTCGCGAGTATCGAACGCATCCCCCAGATAGGAATAGCCGGCACCATAGATGGCGTAATCCGGCGTCATCTCATACCCGGTAAACTCCAGCCCCTGGGCGCGCAGCAGGTTGGCGGCGCGATAGTAAGCCTGCGCGCGCGTCAGCGGCGCGGCGGATTTGTCCTTGGCGGCCTTCAGCTCATCGGCATACTGCTGCGCCGCTTGCCGGTAGTTGGGAATATCGAAATAGGCCAGCGCTTCCGGCGCGCGTCCGACGCGCATCAGCCGCCGCGCCAGCAGTTCGCGCAGCTGCACTTCCGGCGTGATCTGCTGGCCGCCGTAGTCGTCCGGGTTTACCGGCTTGAGCGGCGTCGTCGGCGCCGGGGCGTGCTTATCGACAAAGCCTTTCAACTCATCGACGGTCAGCACCCGCTCCGCCACGTCGGCCACGTCGGCCCAGTAGAGCGCTTTGCCGCGATACAGCAGATCCATCGCCTGCAGATAGTCGCCGCGGTTCAGCGCCAGGATGGCCTGTTCGCCGGCCACCCGGCACTCGGGCACGATGGTTTCCGCGACGAAGTCGGCGTTGCGCTGTTCACCCCAGCTTTCGTCGGCGGGGAACGCGCTTGCCGCCTTGGCGTAGGCGGCGGTGGCGGCTTTCACGTCGCCGTCGCGCAGCGCCATTTTGGCGCGCAGCCACCACGCCAGGCCGCTGTCGCCGGCGTTTTTCAGCAGGCTCGCCGCCATCGGGTATTGCCCCGAACGGTAAGCCAGCGCCGCCAGCCGATCGCTGCCGGCGAAGCCGCTTTTCACTGAGCCGTCCAGCAGCGTCAGGATCTGGCTGATGATTTGCGCGGAGCGGCCGTTGCCGTCGGTATCCGCCATTTGCAGGTTGCCGCTGCGGGCGAACAGCTCAATGGTCACCAGCTGCTGGATCAACGGATCGCCGATAACCTGCTTCAGCGTGTCCAAATGGTCGGGATTGACCAGGAGGCTGGAGACGTACTGCAGCGACTGCCCGCCGCTCGGATCGCCCTGCGCCGCCTGTTGCGCGTACAGGTGGGCGGCGGGGGCGACGTCACCCAGCCACAGGTGAATGCGCGCCTGTTGCCCAAGACTGCTCAGCGCCAGCTGATCGGGATCGGCGACGCCGTTTTTCACCCGATCGATCACCTGCTGGAATGCCGCCAGCGCCTGTTCAAGCGCGGTTTTTGGCGGATGCTCGGCGGCGGGGGCGGTTTCACCAGATTCATTCACCGGCGTCCCGTGGTCCGCCATCAGTACCCGCCCCAGCGAATACTGCGCCCGCAGTCCCCAGTCGCCCTGCTCGGCGGCCGGTAGCTTCAGCACCTGCTGGAAATAGTCTGCGGCGCGCGGATCGTGGCTGGCGAAAGCCACGGCGCCCAGTTGATAGAGACGCGCGGCGTTGGACAACCCCTGCGTATTGACGGCGTCAGCCTCTTCCACCGTTTTGGCGGCGCGCATTTTGCCGATCGCGATCGTTTCCGGCGATTGCGGCATCGGTTTCGGCGGCATCGGCGGCGGCGGGGCTTGCCAGTGCGGCAGCTGTTTATCCATCGGCACCAGCCGGCCGGCTTCGAAGGCGAAATTGCCCTCCGGCATATACAGCAGGGTGCCGTTGCGGTCGATCAGCAGCCGGTTAGGAAAATCCGGGCCGCAGGCATAGCCGTTCAGCGGCAGCGCCAGCGCGGCGCCGATCAGCATGGCCAGCGGAAGAAGGCGGCGGGTGTTCCGTGCCGCGCGCGTATCAAGGTGTGACAAGGGTGCCTCCTGGCGTCAGTTGTTGGCAGCGCAGCCAGCCCAGCGGCCGGGATTGTCCGGCGCGCAGCTGATCGCCGCTGATTCGAATAAAGCGTTGCCGTTGCGGTGCGGACTCCAGCCGGTAGTTGCCGACCGCGTCCGCCGCCAGGCAGTCGTCGGCGCGGATGATGACTTCTTGCGGCAGCGGGGCGTCCACCGGCCCGTTGTTATGAATTATCAGATCATACAGCCCGTTTTGCTGTGGCTGAGGCCTAAATTTTACCTGCCAGTCGACATTCAGCGGCCGCCGTTCGATCACCGCTCGCAGCGTGGCGAGCGACCAGGCGCGCCGATCGTCCGCCAGCGGCAAGCGGAACCAGATAATGCCGCGCAGCCGGGGCGGCGTTTGCTGCGCCAGCGTTTGCAGAAAATCGGCGATCTGCTGCGGCGCGACCGCCAGCTCACGGCCGTTGCCCGCCACGCGCAGCGAGGATTCGCTCTCCACCTGCGCACCCTGCGCATCAAACCCCAGCAGCGCCATGCCATAAGCCGGCAGCGCGACGCGAAACGGCTTCGGTGTGACGGCGGCGTACTGCCGCACCCAGCGTAGCGCCAAGGGGCCGTCAAACAGCCCCTGCTGCGGCGAGAGCACCGCATGCACCTGCAGGACGGAGCTGTCGGCCTGTTGCAGTACGCCGGGCAGGTCGGGCGAGCCGATCCAGGCCGGCAGGGCGGTGATGCCGAGCTGCACAGCGGCGGGCAGCCGTTGGCGTAACCGCTGCAGAAAGCGTTGGTAGTCCGGCAGGCGGGCGGTGGCGGCGTCATGATCGATCTCGACGCCGGTGACGGGCAGCCCGGCCGCCTGCCAGCGCTGGGTGAGCGCCAGCAGGCGCTGGATAATGGCCGCCTGGTCCAGCTGCGGCAGCTGGCCGTCGAGGCGCGCCACCAGCCAGAGCGGGCGGCCGTCCTGCTTCAGCAGGCTGAGATCGGCCGGGATTTCCCGCCAGCCTTCACGCGGATGCACCTGCAGCGCCAGCACTCGCACCCCGCTGAACAGATCGCGGCTGTGCGCCAGCGCATCGGCGTGCTGCGGCGTCCACACCCGCTGCCAGACATAAACCTGCTGATCCCAGCCTGAGGCCAGGCGCAGCGCCTGCTGATGCCCGGCGAACCAGGCCGCCAACCCCAGCGCAATCAAAACCAGCGCCGCCAACCGGCGTTTCATTTTTGCCAGAGATCGCCCTGCGGTGCAAAGCCGCAGGCGCGCATGAAGTTATCGACTTCCCCGCGTTCGCGCGGCGTCAGACCGGCGGTCGACAGCTGCCAGTGGGCGACCTGCGGCAGCTGACGCTGCGCATCCTGCACCAGGTAAAGACCGACGCCGCGGCGGCGCGTCACTTCGCGCACCAGCAGATCCTGCAGTTCGGCGCGGTCGTCCTGCAGCGCAATTTTCACCGCGCCCAGCAGACGCTCGTTGAAGCGGGCGGCGAACAGCGCCCTGCCGTCGCTTAGCCAGCGCTGCCACTGTTCCGGCTGCTGGTGCGGCCAAATTTTACCGAGGTCGATAAGGTCTTGCGGGGATAGCGCGGTCAGGCGCTCGATGGTCAGTTTCATGCAGAATTTCCGCGCAGCTAAATGATGCCGACAGTGTAATAGATCTTGTGCAGAGCGTTGTGTAAGTTTTTCTGTACGATTACTGTGCAATATGTTTTTTGCACGGGGCATTTTCCGAGTAAATAGTTAGTAAAGGGATTGTTAACCAGCACAACGCGCTACGCCTCAAGGTAAACGGCGCAGATTTAATTCGAATTTTATCCTGTTTACACCGCTTGTTTCTGCCTGATGAAGTTGATTTGCAGCAGAAAATTCCTGTTTAATGGCATGAAAAATAAAGTCTTATTAGAAAATAATGCCGGCAAGGCGCCTAAATCATTATTACTTATAACAAAAGCGGTCAATAACGATCGGGCGCAGGCAAACACAACAGGTACGTTCACAACGACAGATGGGGATTTGCGGATGAAATTAACAACAGGTAAGGCACTGCTGGCGGGTTGCATTGCGATGGCCATGAGCCAGGCGGCCATGGCGAAAGACATCAAGGTGGCGATCGTCGGGGCGATGTCCGGCCCAGTCGCGCAGTATGGCGACATGGAGTTTACCGGCGCGCGCCAGGCGATTGCCGACATCAACGCCAAGGGCGGCATCAAGGGCGACAAGCTGGTCGGCGTGGAATATGACGACGCCTGCGATCCGAAACAGGCGGTTGCGGTCGCCAACAAGGTGATCAACGACGGCATTCGCTACGTGATTGGCCACCTGTGTTCCTCTTCCACCCAGCCGGCGTCCGATATCTATGAAGACGAAGGCGTGATCATGATTACCCCGGCGGCCACCAACGCCGATCTGACCACCCGCGGCTACAAGATGATCCTGCGCACCACCGGCCTGGATTCGGATCAGGGCCCGACCGCCGCCAAATACATCCTCAGCGACATCAAACCGAAGCGCATCGCCGTGGTGCACGATAAGCAGCAATACGGCGAAGGTTTGGCGCGCTCGGTGCGCGACAGCCTGAAAAAACAGGGCACTGAAGTGGCGATGTTTGAAGGCATCACCGCCGGCGACAAAGACTTCTCCACCCTGGTGGCGCGCCTGAAGAAAGAGAATATCGACTTCGTATACTTCGGCGGTTACTACCCGGAAATGGGCCAGATCCTGCGTCAGGCCAAACAGGCCGGGTTGACGACCCGCTTTATGGGGCCGGAAGGCGTGGGCAACTCCTCACTGTCCAACATCGCCGGCGCCGCTTCGGAAGGCATGTTGGTGACGTTGCCGAAACGCTACGATCAGGTGCCTGCCAACCAGCCGATCGTCGATGCGTTGAAAGCCAAGAAGCTGGATCCGACCGGCCCGTTCGTCTGGACCACCTATGCCGCGCTGCAGTCGCTGACCACCGGGATGGAGCGCAGCGGCAGCCAGGAGCCGGCGGACATCGTCAAGGATCTGAAAACCGGCAAGCCGGTGGACACCGTGATGGGGCCGCTGAGCTGGGATGACAAGGGCGACCTGAAAGGCTTCGAGTTCGGCGTGTTCGAGTGGCATGCCAACGGCACGTCCACACCGATCAAATAAGCCATAATGATTAGGGTGGGGCGCAGTTTGCTGTGCCCGGCGGGTCGGCTTGCCGGCCCCGTCTCCCTTTACCCGCCGGTTCTCCGTCGGCGGGTTTCGCAGCCAAGGGTTCAGAGTATGTCAGAGCAGCTCCTCTATTTTCTGCAGCAGATGTTCAACGGCTTAACGTTGGGCAGCACCTATGCATTGATCGCCATCGGTTACACCATGGTTTACGGCATCATCGGCATGATCAACTTCGCCCACGGCGAGGTGTACATGATCGGCAGCTATGTCTCCTTTATCGTTATCGCCGCCCTGATGATGCTCGGCATCGACGTCGGCTGGCTGCTGATCGGCGCCGCGTTTCTGGTCTCGATCGTCATCGCCAGCGCCTACGGCTGGAGCATCGAGCGGGTGGCCTACAAACCGGTGCGCAACTCCAAGCGCCTGATTGCGCTGATCTCGGCCATCGGCATGTCGATATTCCTGCAAAACTACGTCAGCCTGACGCAGGGCTCGCGCGATCTGGCGCTGCCCAGCCTGGTCACCGGCCAGTGGGTGCTGGGGGAAAGCAACGGCTTCGCCGCCACCATCAGCACCATGCAGCTGACCATCTGGCTCGTGACCTTCCTGGCGATGCTGGCGCTGACGCTGTTTATCCGCTATTCGCGCATGGGCCGCGCCTGCCGCGCCTGTGCGGAAGATCTGAAGATGGCCAGCCTGCTGGGCATCAACACCGACCGGGTGATCTCGCTGACCTTCGTCATCGGTGCGGTGATGGCGGCGGTGGCCGGGGTGTTGCTCGGCCAGTTCTACGGCGTCATCAACCCTTACATCGGCTTTATGGCCGGTATGAAAGCCTTTACCGCCGCGGTTCTGGGCGGCATCGGCAGCATTCCCGGCGCGATGATCGGCGGCCTGGTGCTGGGCGTGGCGGAAGCGCTGACCTCCGCCTATCTGAGCACCGAATACAAAGACGTGGTGTCGTTCGCGTTGCTGATCGTGGTGCTGCTGATCATGCCGACCGGCATTCTCGGGCGTCCGGAGGTTGAGAAAGTATGAAACTCAATCTGCTCAATGCGCTGATCGCCACGGCGGTGCTGTTCGTGATGGCGTCGTTCCTGATGGGCATGCAGCTCAGCCTGGACGGCACCAAACTGGTGGTGCACGGCGCGGCGGAAGTGCGCTGGATGTGGATCGGCATCGGCTGCGTCATCGTCTTTTTATTCCAGCTGTTGCGCCCGCTGCTGCAACAGGGATTGAAAAAAGTCTCCGGCCCGGCGTTCGTGCTGCCGAGCTTCGACGGCACCACGCCGCGGCAAAAGCTGCTGGCGGCTCTGCTGCTTGTGGCGGCGGTCGCCTGGCCGTTCCTGGTGTCGCGCGGCACGGTGGATATCGCCACCCTGACGCTGATCTACGTGATGCTGGGCCTCGGCCTCAACGTGGTGGTGGGCTTGTCCGGTCTGCTGGTGCTCGGCTACGGCGGTTTCTACGCCATCGGCGCCTACACCTACGCGCTGCTGAATCACTATTACGGTTTCGGCTTTTGGGAGAGCCTGCCGCTGGCGGGCATCGTCACCGCCGCCTTCGGCTTCCTGCTCGGTTTCCCGGTGCTGCGGCTGCGCGGCGACTATCTGGCGATCGTGACGCTCGGCTTCGGCGAGATCGTGCGCATTCTGCTGCTGAACAATACCGAGATCACCGGCGGGCCGAACGGCATCAGCCAGATCCCGAAACCGACCTTCTTCGGCCTGGAGTTCAACCGCAGCGTGCGCGACGGCGGCTGGGATACTTTCCATAACGTCTTCGGCCTGAAATACGATCCGAGCGATCGCATCGTATTCCTGTACCTGGTGGCGTTGCTGCTGGTGGTGCTGACGCTGTTCGTCATCAACCGCCTGCTGCGCATGCCGCTCGGGCGCGCCTGGGAAGCGCTGCGCGAAGACGAGATCGCCTGCCGCTCGCTGGGCCTCAGCCCGACGCGCATCAAGCTGACCGCCTTTACCATCAGCGCCGCATTCGCCGGGTTTGCCGGCACGCTGTTCGCCGCGCGCCAGGGGTTCGTCAGCCCGGAATCTTTCACCTTCGTCGAGTCTGCCTTCGTGTTGGCGATCGTCGTACTGGGGGGCATGGGCTCGCAGTTCGCGGTCATTCTGGCGGCGATCCTGCTGGTGGTGTCGCGCGAGCTGATGCGCGATCTGAATGAATACAGCATGTTGCTGCTGGGTGCGCTGATGGTGCTGATGATGATTTGGCGGCCGCAAGGGCTGTTGCCGATGAAACGGCCGCAGTTGAAGCTGCAGGCGGCGGACATTCACGCGGGCAAGGGGGAACAGGCATGAGCGTTCAACCTTTACTGCAGGTGGAAGGCCTGTCGATGCGTTTCGGCGGGCTGCTGGCGGTCAACAATGTGGCGCTGACGCTGAACGAAGGCGAAATCGTGTCGCTGATCGGCCCCAACGGCGCCGGTAAAACCACGGTATTCAACTGCCTGACCGGTTTTTACCGCCCGACCGGCGGCACCATCAAATTGCGCGATCGCCACCTGGAAGGGTTGGCGGGGCAGGCCATCGCCCGTATGGGCGTGGTGCGTACCTTCCAGCATGTGCGGCTGTTCCGTGAAATGACGGTGATTGAGAACCTGCTGGTGGCGCAGCATCAGCATCTGAAAAGCGGCGTGTTCGCCGGGCTGCTGAAAACCCCGGCCTTCCGCCGTGCCGAAGCCGAGGCGCTGGCGCGCGCGGCGGAGTGGCTGGAGCGCGTCGGCCTGCTGGAGATGGCCAACCGTTCGGCGGGCAACCTGGCCTATGGGCAGCAGCGGCGGCTGGAGATCGCCCGCTGCATGGTGACCCGGCCGGAGCTGCTGATGCTGGACGAACCGGCCGCCGGCCTCAACCCGAAAGAGACCGACGAGCTGGATCATCTGATCGTCGAGCTGCGCGAGCGGCATAAGGTCTCGGTGTTGCTGATCGAGCACGACATGAAGCTGGTGATGGGCATTTCCGACCGCATTTATGTGGTGAATCAGGGCACGCCGCTGGCGCAGGGCACACCGGCGGAGATCCGCAACAACCCGGACGTGATCCGGGCTTATTTGGGCGAGGCTTAAGACTGTGTCCCATCATTGTTCGTGCCATCGTCGCAGACCCAAAAACCCGCTATCAAGGCGGAAGATGAAGAACATAGCGGGACTATGTTCGAATCTGACAACGCAGAGAGCGGGTTTTTGGGGCGCGACCCGCAGGGCTGGGGCTATTTCGCCGCGCCGCTGCGTTACTCACCGTTTATTTGGCCCACCAAACCTCACGGCTCGCGCCTTGCTGCGCAGCGAAATAATCACCAGCGATGCTCACGCACAATGACGGGGCGCAGTCTTTATGTTGTCATTCAATCAGGTATCCGCCCATTACGGCAAAATTCAGGCGCTGCATCAGGTCAGTCTCACGATAAGTCAGGGCGAAATCGTGACGTTAATCGGCGCCAACGGCGCCGGTAAAACCACGCTGCTCGGCACCCTGTGCGGCGAACCGCGCGCCAGCGAAGGCAGCATCGTCTTCCAGGGGCAGGACATCACCCAGTGGCAAACCTCGCGCATCATGCGCGAAGCGGTGGCGATCGTGCCGGAAGGGCGGCGCGTCTTCTCGCGCATGACGGTGGAAGAAAATCTGGCGATGGGCGGCTTCTTCGCCGATCGTCACCAATATCAGCAGCGCATCGAACGGGTGTTCACGCTGTTCCCGCGCCTGCAGGAGCGCCGAAGCCAGCGTGCCGGCACCATGTCCGGCGGCGAACAGCAGATGTTGGCCATCGGCCGCGCGCTGATGAGCCAGCCGAAGCTGCTGCTGCTCGACGAACCTTCGCTTGGGCTGGCGCCCATCATCATCCAGCAGATTTTCGACATCATTCAGCAGCTGCGGGAAGAGGGCATGACCATCTTCCTGGTGGAGCAAAACGCCAATCAGGCGCTGAAATTGGCGGACCGCGGTTATGTGCTGGAAAACGGCCGCGTGGTGTTGGAAGATACGGGGGCTGCATTGTTAGCCAACGAAGCAGTGAGGTCGGCGTATCTGGGCGGTTAATCCGCCCCCCTACGAATTAAAATAATCAGGTACGAGAAGAAGAAATGAAGACAGAAGGGTTACTCGCGCAGCGCATCGTTAACGTAAAAAGTTCGGCCATCCGTGAATTGCTTAAGCACAGCAAGATGGAACACGTCATTTCGCTGGCGGGCGGCATCCCCTCTGATGCGCTGTTCGATTTCGAAGGATTGAGCATCGCCACCCAGCAGGCGATCACCGAACAGCCGAAAAGCGCGTTCCAGTATGGTTTGACCGAGGGCAGCCCGCTGCTGCGCGAGCGCATTTGCGCGCTGTGCGCCGAGCGCGGCGTCACCGCTGGCGCGGAAGAGGTGATGGTCACCGCCGGCTCGCAGCAGGCACTGGATTTGGTGATGCGCGCCATCGTCAACCCGGGCGACGTGTTTGTGGTGGAGCGCCCGACCTACCTGGCGGCGCTGCAAACGCTGGAACTGGCGGAGGCCAACATCATGTCGGTCTCGTCTGACAGCGACGGCATGGTGGTGGAAGAGCTGGCCGAACTGCTGAAAACCCAGCGCATCAAGGGCGTGTACGTGGTGCCGAACTTCGGCAACCCCAGCGGCATTACCCTCAGCGCCGCGCGCCGCGAACTGCTGGTGAAGCTGGCCGCCGAACATAACTTCCTGATCATCGAAGACGATCCGTACGGCGAACTGCGTTTCACCGAAGAGCGCCACCCGACGCTGCATCAGGTGTCGCAGCGGGTGCTGGGCAACACCGACCACATCATCTATACCTCGACTTTCTCCAAGATCCTGGCGCCGGGCCTGCGCTTGGGCTGGGCGATCCTGCCGCCGTTCCTGCTGCATAAAGTGGCGATCATCAAACAGGCGGCGGATCTGCACGCCAGCGCCCTGTCGCAGAGCATCGTCGAATGCTACCTCGGCCTGGATCGCCTGCCGGCGCAGATCGACAAGATCCGCGCCGCCTACAAGCAAAAGGGCGAGATCCTGGCCGGTATGGTGGAGCAGGAGCTGGGCGACTACATCACCTTCGATAAGCCGAAGGGCGGCATGTTCCTGTGGGCGCGTTTCCGCCAGCCGTTCAACGCCACCGCATGGCTGAACACTACGCTGCAGCAGGGCGTGGTGTTCGTGCCGGGGGAATACTTCTTCTCCGACAACCCGGATCGTTCGACCTTCCGCCTGTCGTTCGCCACCGCCACCGAGCAGCAGATGCAAGAAGCGGTCGCGCGCCTGCGTCGTTCGCTGTAATCCTCGCGGCGGCGGAGCCTATGCCCGCCGCCGACATCAAACCGCCATCTTCACTTCACCTTGCCGTCATGTGGCTGTCATCTAACGGTTATTTTTCTGTCATCCGCGCATGGCATGTTATCCCCCGTCATCTTTCGAGCCGCAGCGTTGTTGGCTGCCCGGCTGCCCCCCTGTCACTTAGTTAGCTAAGCTCCAGGGAGCCAGCAGGTTGCCGCCTGGCTGCAACTCGAAAGCTATAGGGGCACTCCCTCATTAAGAATTGATTCTTTTCGCTCACGCGCTTTTACACCAGCTTTTCAGGAGTTAGGCATGCTCACCTACGCTATTCGCAAAACCACGCTGTGCGTCGCATTGACCCTGGCGGTCAGCGCCCAGGCGCTGGCGGCGACAGAAATCCCGTTCTGGCATTCGATGGAAGGCGAATTGGGTAAGGAAGTGGATTCCCTGGCGGATCGCTTCAACCAGTCGCACAGCGACGTCAAGATTGTGCCGGTTTATAAAGGCAACTACGAACAGAGCCTGGCGGCGGGCATCGCCGCTTACCGCTCCGGCAAGGCGCCGGCGATCCTGCAGGTTTACGAGGTGGGCACCGCCACCATGATGGCCAGCAAAGCCATCAAACCGGTCTATGAAGTGTTTAAAGAGGCCGGCATCAACTTCGACGAGTCGGTGTTCGTGCCGACGGTGGCCGGCTATTACACCGACAACAAGAGCGGCCATCTGCTGTCGCAGCCGTTCAACAGCTCCACGCCGGTGCTGTACTACAACAAAGACGCCTTCAAAAAGGCCGGCCTGAACCCGGATCAACCGCCGAAAACCTGGCAGGAACTGGCGGCGGATACCGCCAAACTGCGCGAAGCCGGCATGAAGTGCGGTTACGCCAGCGGCTGGCAGGGCTGGATCCAACTGGAGAACTTCAGCGCCTGGCACGGCGTGCCGTTCGCCAGTGAAAACAACGGCTTTGGCGGCACCAGCGCCAAGCTGGAGTTCAACCAACCGCTGCAGGTCAAGCATATCGCGTTGCTCGAAGCGATGAACAAGAAGGGCGACTTCACCTATTTCGGCCGCAAAGACGAATCCACCGAGAAGTTTTATAACGGCGACTGCGCCATCACCACCGCCTCATCCGGTTCGTTGGCGGACATCAAGCACTACGCCAAATTCAACTACGGCGTCGGCATGATGCCGTACGACGCCGACGCGAAAAATGCGCCGCAAAACGCCATCATCGGCGGGGCCAGCCTGTGGGTGATGAACGGCAAAGACGCCGCCACCTACAAGGGCGTGGCCGAATTCCTGCAGTACCTGGCGCAGCCGGAAATCGCCGCCGAATGGCACCAGAAGACCGGCTATCTGCCGATCACCACCGCGGCTTACGATCTGACCAAGCAGCAGGGCTTCTACGACAAGAACCCGGGTGCCGACGTCGCCACTCGCCAGATGCTGAACAAGCCGCCGTTGCCGTTCACCAAGGGCCTGCGCCTGGGCAACATGCCGCAGATCCGCAGCGTGGTGGATGAGGAACTGGAAGGCGTGTGGACCGGCAAGAAAACGCCTCAGCAGGCGTTGGACGCTGCCGTGCAGCGCGGTGACGTGCTGCTGCGCCGCTTCGAAGCTTCGACCAAGTAACCCCGCGTCGCGGGCCCGGTAGACCGGGCTCGCGTCTTCACGCCGATCCTCCCGTACCCGATTAATGGTTTAACTGCTATGTCATCTTCCCGTCCCGGTTTCGGCTGCAGCTGGCTGCCCTATGCGTTGGTGCTGCCGCAGCTGCTGATTACCGCCGTCTTCTTTTTATGGCCCGCCGGCGAGGCGCTGTGGTATTCGGTGCAGAGCCTCGATCCGTTCGGCCTGTCCAGCCAGTTTGTCGGGCTGGATAACTTTAAACAGCTGTTCCAGGATCCTTACTACCTCGACTCGTTCTATACCACGCTGATCTTCAGCTTCCTGGTGGCGGGCATCGGGCTGGCGGTTTCGCTGTTCTTCGCCGCGCTGGTGGACTACGTGCTGCGCGGCAGCCGCCTCTATCGCACGCTGATGATCCTGCCCTACGCGGTGGCGCCGGCGGTGGCGGCGGTGCTGTGGATCTTTCTGTTCAACCCCGGTCTGGGGTTGATCACCCATTTCCTCAACGGTCTGGGCTATAACTGGAACCATGCGCAAAACAGCGGCCAGGCGATGTTCCTGGTGGTGCTGGCTTCGGTATGGCAGCAGATAAGCTATAACTTCCTGTTTTTCCTCGCGGCGCTGCAGTCTATTCCGCGTTCGCTGGTGGAAGCGGCGGCCATAGACGGCGCCGGCCCGGTGCGGCGTTTCTTCCATCTGGTGCTGCCGCTGATCGCGCCGGTCAGCTTCTTCCTGCTGGTGGTCAATCTGGTGTACGCCTTCTTCGATACCTTCCCGGTGATCGACGCCGCCACCGGCGGCGGGCCGGTGCAGTCCACCACCACGTTGATCTACAAAATCTACCGCGAAGGCTTCGCCGGGCTGGATCTCTCCAGTTCCGCCGCGCAGTCGGTGATCCTGATGTTGCTGGTGATCGGCCTGACGGTGATCCAGTTCCGCTTCGTTGAACGTAAGGTGCGCTACCAATGATTGAGAATCGACGCGGGCTGGACATCTTCAGCCATGTGATGCTGATTATCGGCGTGCTGGTGGTGCTGTTCCCGCTGTACGTGGCCTTTGTCGCCGCCACGCTGGACGACAAACAGGTGTTTCAGGTGCCGATGACGCTGGTGCCCGGCGGCCACCTGTGGGAGAACATTCGCAATATCTGGCAGGGCGGCGTGGGCAATCTCAAGGTGCCGTTCTCGCTGCTGCTGCTCAACAGCGTGATCATGGCGCTGGCGATCACCTGCGGCAAGATCGCGGTGTCGGTGCTGTCGGCTTACGCCATCGTGTATTTCCGTTTCCCGCTGCGCAGCCTGTTTTTCTGGCTGATTTTCCTCACCCTGATGTTGCCGGTGGAGGTGCGCATTTTCCCGACGGTGGAGGTGATCTCCAACCTCAATCTGCTGGACAGCTACACCGGCCTGACGCTGCCGTTGATGGCCTCGGCCACCGCGACCTTCCTGCTGCGCCAGTTCTTCATGACGCTGCCGGATGAGCTGCTGGAGGCGGCGCGCATCGACGGCGCCGGGCCGATGCGTTTCTTCTGGGACATCGTGCTGCCGCTGTCGAAAACCAATCTGGCGGCGCTGTTCGTCATCACCTTTATCTACGGCTGGAACCAATACCTGTGGCCGATCCTGATCACCAGCGACGCCTCGATGGGCACCGCGGTGGCGGGCATCAAGAGCATGATCTCCACTTCCGGCGCGCCGACCCAGTGGAACCAGGTGATGGCGGCGATGATTCTGACTTTATTGCCACCGCTGGCGGTGGTGCTTCTGATGCAGCGCTGGTTTGTGCGCGGTCTGGTTGATAGCGAGAAATAACGACGATGGCAGGATTAAAACTACAGGCGGTCACCAAGTCTTACGACGGTAAAACGCCGGTGATCAAACAGATCGACCTCGACGTGGCGGACGGTGAATTCATCGTGATGGTCGGCCCGTCCGGCTGCGGCAAATCCACGCTGCTGCGGATGGTGGCCGGGCTGGAGCGCACCACCAGCGGCGATATTTATATCGATACCCGGCGCGTGACCGATCTGGAGCCCAAGGATCGCGGCATCGCGATGGTGTTCCAGAACTACGCGCTCTATCCGCACATGAGCGTGTACGACAACATGGCCTACGGCCTCAAGATCCGCGGTTTCGGCAAGGATCATATCCGCCAGCGGGTGGAGGAGGCGGCGCGCATTCTGGAGCTGGAGCCGTTGCTCAAGCGCAAGCCGCGCGAACTTTCCGGCGGCCAGCGCCAGCGGGTGGCGATGGGGCGCGCCATCGTGCGCGAACCGGCGGTGTTCCTGTTCGATGAACCCTTGTCCAACCTGGACGCCAAGCTGCGGGTGCAGATGCGCCTGGAGCTGCAGCAGCTGCACCGACGCCTGAAAACCACCAGCCTGTACGTGACCCACGATCAGGTGGAGGCGATGACGCTGGCGCAGCGGGTGATCGTGATGAACAAGGGCGTGGCGGAGCAGATCGGCACCCCGAGCGAGGTATATCAGCGGCCGGCTTCGCTGTTCGTCGCCGGCTTTATCGGCTCGCCGGCGATGAACCTGCTGCCCGGCACCCTGAGCGCCGACGGCGGCCAGCTGCTGCTGGCGGACGGCATGGCGCTGCCGTTGCCGGCGGCCAAGCCGCAGTGGGCGGGACGGCCGTTGACGCTGGGCATTCGGCCGGAGCATATTCAGCTGGTGGCGCAAGGCCAGGGCGTGCCGCTGCAGCTGCAGACGCTGGAACTGCTGGGAGCCGATAATCTGGCGCACGGCCAGTGGGGCGGTCACGGGGTGATCGCGCGGCTGTCGCATGAAACCTTGCCGGCGGCGGGCAGTACGCTATATTTGCAGCTGCCTGCTCAGGCGCTGCACTTCTTTGACACCCACAGCGGATTACGGATGGATTGATGACGAGACCCTGGCCTTACCCACATATTGTCGCCCACCGCGGCGGCGGTTCTCTGGCGCCGGAAAACACCCTGGCGGCGATCGACGTCGGCGCGCGCCACGGCCACAAGATGATCGAGTTCGACGCCAAACTGGCGCAGGACGGACAAATTTTCCTGCTGCATGACGATACGCTGGATCGCACCAGCAACGGCTGGGGCGTGGCGGGCGAACTGCCGTGGGACAAACTGGTGCAGCTGGACGCCGGCAACTGGTACAGTTCGGCCTTCAAGGGCGAGCGGCTGCCGCTGCTGTCGGAGGTGGCGGAACGCTGCCGGGAACACGGCCTGATGGCCAATATCGAGATCAAACCGACCACCGGCAGCGACGATGAAACCGGGCGGGTGGTGGCGCTGGCGGCGCGGTTGCTGTGGCAAGGGCAGACCGACCCGCTGCTCTCCTCCTTCTCGGTGGAAGCGTTGGCGGCGGCGCAGCGCACCGTGCCGGATTTGCCGCGTGGCCTGCTGCTGGAGGAGTGGGACGACAACTGGCGCGAGCTGACGGAGCGTCTGGACTGCGTCTCGCTGCATATCGACCACAAAGCGCTGACCGCCGAGCGGGTGAACGCGTTGAAAGACGCCGGGCTGCGCATTCTGGTGTATACCGTCAACCAACCGGATCGCGCGCGCCTGCTGCTCGACTGGGGCGTTGACTGCATTTGCACCGACCGGATAGATTTGATTGGCTCGGATTTTTAATCCGGCGCCGATAAATCCCGCGACGACAAGCCTTGCCGCCGCGCCAACGGAAGGAATGCGATGCCAGGCTTTATGATGTCACTGTGGCACCAGATCGTGCTGTCTTTACCGCTGTTCGCCCTGATCGCGTTGGGTTATGGGCTGATTCGCTGGGGGAAATGGCCCTCCAGCATCACCGATGGCCTGACGCGTTTCGTGTTTTCCCTCGCCTTGCCCGCCATGCTGTTTCGCATGATGTGCGACTTCTCGCAGCGCCCGGCGGTCGACGCCCGGCTGTTGATCGCGTTCTTCGGCAGTTGCCTGATCGTGTTCGTGCTTGGCCGCCTGGTCGCCCGGCACCTCTTCCGGCTGGATGGCGTCGCCGGATCGGTGTTTGCGCTGGGCGGTATTTTCTCCAATAACGTGATGCTCGGTTTACCGATCGCCAGCGTAATGCTGGGGCAGGCGGCGATCCCGTCGGTGGCGCTGGTGCTGGTGTTCAACGGCCTGATCCTGTGGACGCTGGTCACGGTGTCGATCGAATGGGCGCGCAACGGCTCGCCGACGCTGGGGGGCTTTGCTAAAACCGCGCGCAGCGTGCTGACCAACCCGCTGATCGTCGGCATTTTGTCCGGCACGCTGTTTAGCCTGACCGGCTTGCCGCTGCCGGACTTCGTCGATCGACCGGTCAGCATGCTCGGCCAGGTGGCGGCGCCGCTGTCGCTGGTGGTGCTTGGCATGGGGCTCGCCGAGTACCGCATCAGCGAAGGCTGGCAGCTGAGCAGCGCCATCTGCGTGCTGAAGTTGCTGGTACAGCCGTTGGTGATTTGGCTGCTGGCCTGGATGATGGATCTGCCGCCGATGGAGACCCGGGTTGTGGTGCTGCTTGGGTCGATGGCGGTGGGGGTGAACGTCTACCTGATGTCGCGCCAGTTCAATACGCTCACCGGCCCTGCCGCCACCAGCCTGGTGATGTCCACCGTGCTGGCGGCGATCACCACGCCGCTGATCCTCACCGTTATGGGCGTGCGGGCGTAGCCGGCAGCGGCGCCTGCGGCACCGCCGGCGCGGTGCGATTGAACGGATCGCGCGGCTGGTTGCCGTTAGGCAGCAGTTGCCCGCCGTTCGGCGTGGTTTGCAACAGCTGTTGCCGTTGATTGTCGAACTGTCGCTGCTGCTGCAGGCGGCGTTGATCCATCTGCCGGTTGTTCAACAAGCGCTGTTGCTGCGCCTGCTGGCTGTTTTGGTTGAGTAACTGCTGCTGTGAGCGCAGGTCGGTTACGCCGTTGGCCGCCGCCGCCAACCCAGGCAGTAACAGCAGAGCGAACAGAATGTGAGACGTTTTCATGATGGTTACCTCGCCTTTTTATTAAGCCTAACTCAGCGGTGAAATTTTGCTGGTAGTTTGTCTTTTGTTCAGATGTAAACCGCCTTTCATCCCCTTATGCGTCCATCTTCCGTTACAATCGCCCTTTCGGTCTTTTTAGGGTGAACCCATCGTGCTGCTTTTGGTTATAACCACCATCCTGTGGGCGTTTTCTTTCAGCCTGATCGGCGAGTACCTGGCGGGCCATGTCGACAGCGGGTTCTCGGCGCTGGTGCGCATCGGGCTGGCGGCGCTGGTGTTCCTGCCGTTCCTGCGCTGGCGCAATATCAAGCCCAGGGTGATCCTGCTGTATATGCTGGTGGGCGCCTTCCAGCTGGGCATCATGTATCTGTTCAGCTTCCGCGCCTATCTCTACCTGACGGTACCCGAATTCCTGCTGTTCACCGTGTTGACGCCGCTGTACATCACGCTGATCTACGACTTACTGAGCGGCCGCCGTCTGCGCTGGGGCTATGTGTTCAGCGCGCTGCTGGCGGTGCTGGGCGCGGCGATCATTCGCTATCACCAACTGAGCGAACACTTCTGGTGGGGGCTGCTGTTGGTGCAGGCGGCGAACATCAGCTTCGCCATCGGCATGGTCGGCTATAAGCGCCTGATGGAAGTGCACCCCTTGCCGCAGCACACCGCCTTTTCCTGGTTCTACCTGGGGGCGGCGGCGGTGGCGGTAGTGGCCTGGTTCCTGTGGGGCAATCCGCAGCAGCTGCCAACCACCAACCTGCAGTGGGGCGTGCTGATCTGGCTGGGCGTGGTGGCGTCGGGGCTGGGCTATTTCATGTGGAACTACGGCGCGACGCAGGTGGATGCCGGCACGCTCGGCATCATGAACAACATGCATGTGCCGGCCGGCTTGTTGGTCAACCTGGCTATCTGGCAGCAGCAGCCGCACTGGCCGAGCTTTATCATCGGCGGGGCGGTGATCGTCACTTCGCTGTGGGTGCACCGCCGCTGGGTGGCGCCGAAACAGCTCGGCTAAACGGGGGGCCGACAGTTTATACGCCGGCCGCCAACGCTTTGGCGCCGGTCGCGCCGGGGCGTGCCGCATCGCGCACGAACGGCAGATGATCGCAGGCGTGCTGGCGGGCCGAGCGGATAAAGGCTTCGGTCACCGCCTGGCGCTGTTCGCCGTCGCGCACGGCGGCGTACAGGCGGCTCCACAGGCCGTCACCCAGGGTTTTGGTCACCACCAGCCCCTGCCGTTCGAAACTCTCCACCACCCAGTGCGGCAGCGCCGCAATCCCCATCCGCGCCGATACCATCTGGATCAGCAGCAGTGTGTTATCGACGTTCTTCAATGCCGGGTTAACGCCCGCCGGCTGCAGGAAATGCCGCCAGATATCCAGCCGCTGGCGCTGCACCGGGTAAATCAACAGCGTTTCATCGCTCAAGTCTTCTGGCTCGATGTGCGGCTTGCCGGCCAGCGGATGATCCGGCGCCAGCACCAGACGCACCTCGAAATCGAACATCGGCGAATAGTGCAGGCCGCTGCGCGGCAGAATATCCGACGTCATCACCAGATCCAGCTCGCCCTGTTGCAGGGCCGGCTGCGGATCGAAAGTCACGCCGGAAGTGAAGTCCATCACCACCTGCGGGAAACGCTGGCGGAAGTTGTCCAGCGCCGGCGTCAGCCACTGAATGCAGCTGTGGCATTCGATGGCGATGCGCAGCGTGGTCTGGTGCGGCTCGTGGCAGGCCTGCAGCGCCTGTTGGATCTGCGGCAGCACCTGTTCCGCCAGCTGCAGCAGGATCTCGCCCTGGGCGGTGAAGCGCAGCGGTTGGCTCTTGCGGACGAACAGCTTGAAGCCCAGACGTTGCTCAAGATCGCTGAACTGGTGCGACAGGGCAGACTGCGTCTGATGAAGTTGGGCCGCCGCCCCCGCCAGCGAACCGCTGTTGCGCAGAGCCTGCAGCGTCCGTAAATGTTTCAGTTCGATCATGAGAGTCCTTCACATTGACAGTGAATAAATTGCGCTTGTGGTTAATACAGTACCTGCTGATTATGGATGTGTAAACATCTGGACGGCTAAATGGGGAATATGACGATGGCAATTTTGAATCACACACTGGGTTTTCCTCGCGTTGGGCTACGACGTGAGCTGAAAAAAGCTCAGGAAAGCTACTGGGCCGGCAACTCAACGCAGGAAGAGCTGTTGGCGGTTGGCCGCGAGCTGCGCGCTCGTCATTGGCAGCAGCAACAACAGGCCGGGGTGGATTTGGTGCCGGTCGGCGATTTCGCCTGGTACGATCATGTGTTGACCACCAGCCTGCTGCTGGGGAATGTGCCGGCGCGCCATCAGAATGCGGATGGCTCTATTGATCTGGACACGCTGTTTCGCATCGGCCGTGGCCGCGCACCGACCGGCGAGCCGGCGGCCGCGGCGGAAATGACCAAATGGTTCAACACCAACTACCACTACATGGTGCCCGAATTCCAGCAAGGCCAGCAGTTCAAGCTGGGCTGGACTCAGCTGTTGGACGAAGTGGATGAAGCGCTGGCGCTCGGCCATCGCATCAAGCCGGTGCTGCTGGGGCCGCTGACCTATCTGTGGCTGGGGAAAGTGAAGGGTGAGCCGTTCGACCGCCTGTCGCTGCTGAAAGAGATTCTGCCTGTTTACCAGCAGGTGCTGGCCGAGCTGGCGAAGCGCGGCGTTGAGTGGGTGCAAATTGACGAGCCTGCGCTGGTGCTGGAGCTGCCGCAAGCCTGGCTGGACGCGTTCAAACCGGCTTACGATGCGCTGCAGGGGCAGGTGAAGCTGCTGTTGACCACGTATTTCGACAGCGTCGGCCATAACCTCGACACCATTCGCACGCTGCAAGTGCAGGGGCTGCACGTCGATCTGGTCGCCGGTCATGACGATATCGCCGCGCTGAGCGCCGCATTGCCGAAAGACTGGCTGCTGTCACTGGGGGTGATCAACGGCCGCAACGTTTGGCGCGCCGATCTGAGCCGCTGGTTTGAGCGCTTGCAGCCGCTGGTGGGTACTCGCCCGCTGTGGATTGGCTCCTCTTGTTCACTGTTGCACAGCCCGATCGACCTGAGTGTGGAAAGCCGTCTGGACGAAGAAGTGAAAAGCTGGTTCGCCTTCGCGCTGCAAAAATGCGCCGAACTGGCGCTGTTGAGCTCTGCGCTGAACGCGCCTGACGCGGCGAAACAGGCTGAACTGGACGCCTACAGCGCGCCGATCCGCGCCCGTCGTCAGTCGAGCCGTGTGCATAACCCACAGGTTGAGCGCCGGCTGGCCGCGATCACCGCGCAGGACAGTGAACGCCACAGCGCTTACGCCGAGCGCGCCAGGGCGCAGCGCGAGCGTTTCAACCTGCCGGCCTGGCCGACCACCACCATCGGTTCGTTCCCGCAGACCACCGAGATCCGCGGCCTGCGTCTCGACTTCAAACAGGGCCGTTTGGACGGCAATAACTACCGCACCAGCATCGGTGAGCACATCAAACAGGCGATTGTCGAGCAGGAACGTCTCGGGCTGGACGTGCTGGTGCACGGTGAAGCCGAGCGCAACGACATGGTGGAGTATTTCGGCGAGAACCTCGACGGCTTCGTGTTTACCCAGAACGGCTGGGTGCAGAGCTACGGCTCCCGCTGCGTGAAGCCGCCGGTCATCATCGGTGACGTCAGCCGCCCGGAAGCCATCACCGTCGAATGGGCCAAATTCGCCCAGTCGCTGACCGACAAACCGGTGAAAGGCATGCTGACCGGGCCGGTGACCATCCTGTGCTGGTCGTTCCCGCGTGAAGATGTGACCCGCGAAGTGATCGCCAAGCAGATTGCGCTGGCGCTGCGCGACGAGGTGGAGGATCTGGAAAAAGCCGGCATCGGCATCATCCAGATCGACGAACCTGCGCTGCGCGAGGGGCTGCCGCTGCGCCAATCCGACTGGGCCGCCTACCTGAATTGGGCGGTGGACGCCTTCAAACTGAATGCCGCCGTGGCGCGGGATGACACCCAGATCCACACCCACATGTGTTACTGCGAGTTCAACGACATCATGGAATCCATCGCCGCGCTGGACGCCGACGTGATCACCATCGAGACCTCGCGTTCCGATATGGATCTGTTGGAAGCCTTCAAAGAGTTCGAATACCCGAACGAAATCGGGCCGGGCGTCTACGACATCCACTCGCCGAACGTGCCGAGCGTGGAATGGATCGAAGCGCTGCTGCGTAAAGCGGCGCAGAACATCCCGGCGGAACGCCTGTGGGTCAATCCGGATTGCGGCCTGAAAACTCGCGGCTGGCCGGAAACCCGGCAGTCGCTGGCCAACATGGTATTGGCGGCGCAGCGCCTGCGCGAGCACGCGTGATGCCGTGCGGCGGATGAACCGCCGCTTATAGATTTACTGGTGTGATGATTGGGCGCTTCGGCGCCCTTTTTTATGCGAGGGACATTATTTGACGCCGTGCTGGGCGAACCACGCCAGCATGCGCTGCCAGCCGTCCTCCGCCGCTTCGGCGTTGTAGCTGGGGCGATAGTCGGCGTTGAATGCGTGCCCGACGCCAGGATATACCACGATTTCGGCCTCGGCGTTGGCGGCGCGGATCGCCTGACGCATGGTTTCCACCGTCTCCAGCGGAATGCCGCTGTCCTGCCCGCCATACAGCCCCAGCACCGGCGTTGACAGGTGGGTTGCGACATCGACCGGATGCTTCGGTGAATTCAGCGTTTTCTCGCCGACCAGTTTGCCGTACCAGGCGACCGCCGCCTTCAACTGCGGGTTGTGCGCCGCGTACAGCCAGGTAATGCGGCCGCCCCAGCAGAAACCGGTGATCGCCAGCTTGCCGGCGTCGCCGCCGTGGCGAATAGCCCAGTGCGCGGCGTGATCCAGATCGGACAACACCTGACGATCCGGCACCTTGGTCACCAACTGCTGGAACAGCTCGCCGATATCGCTGTAGTCGTTGGCATCGCCCTGGCGGAAATAGAGCTCGGGCGCGATCGCCAGATAGCCCTGCTTGGCCAGGCGACGGCACAGATCCTGAATATGTTCATGGACGCCGAAGATTTCCTGCACCACCAGCACGATGGGAAAGGGGCCGTTATGGTCGGCGGGTTTGGCGACGTAGGCCGGCAGCGCGTCGCCCTGAGAAGGGATGGTCGTTTGCCCGGCGTGAATGCCCTGTTCGTCGGTGATAATCGCGGAGGTGGCCAACGGCGCGGCGGCCGGGGCGAATCCCCCCTGAGCCTGTTCTAATGTCATCACATGTTCGGTTTTCATTGCGGTCTCCGTGCAATAGAAAAAAGCGCTGAGATTAACTATAGGAAAGATTACCCATTATTGGCGCTGCGTGGCGCACTTTCGGACAAGTCGATAAAAAACGGCTAATTATCTGGCTTTGCGGCATTTTTAAGCGCTTTTTATCATGTTATTACGCGTTTTGGCCCGCGTAAGTGCCATAAGGTGCGTTAGAGGGCTTTTTTGTCCCTAAGCAACCGATAAGATGGGGGTATTTCGAATTGATGCGCTAAATAGTTTCAGTCGGCAACCAACGGGCAGGGAGCGGCAAGGTTTATCGGCTAGACTGAGGTTTAGCGGTTTGAGGGCGGCTCATTAATGGGTTTTTTGTGACTTAATTCACAAAAAATATGTAGCATGTCATTTGTTTCTCTTTTCATAGTGACCATCGTCACGAAATTAAGCGGCGATTTTCAGTAGAGTGCTTTTTTGTTCCTCCCAATAAACATGATCCATGAGGAGTCTCGTATGTCTCAGTCTGACGTTTTTCATCTCGGCCTCACCAAGAACGATTTACAAGGGGCCCAGCTTGCCATCGTGCCGGGCGATCCGCAGCGCGTAGAGAAGATTGCCAAGCTGATGGAAAATCCGGTGCATCTGGCCTCCCATCGTGAATTCACCACCTGGCGCGCAGAGCTGGACGGCAAGGCGGTGATCGTCTGCTCCACCGGTATCGGCGGCCCGTCTACCTCTATCGCGGTGGAAGAGCTGGCGCAGCTGGGCATTCGCACCTTCCTGCGCATCGGCACCACCGGCGCCATTCAGGCCAATATCAACGTCGGTGACGTGCTGGTGACTACGGCGGCGGTACGCCTCGACGGCGCCAGCCTGCACTTTGCGCCGATGGAGTTTCCGGCGGTCGCGGACTTCGCCTGCACCACCGCGCTGGTGGAAGCGGCCAAAGCCAGCGGCGCGACCACCCACATTGGCGTAACCGCTTCTTCCGATACTTTCTACCCGGGCCAGGAACGTTACGACACCTACTCCGGCCGCGTGGTCAGCCGTTTTAAAGGCTCGATGGAAGAGTGGCAGGCGATGGGCGTGATGAACTATGAAATGGAATCCGCCACGCTGCTGACCATGTGCGCCAGCCAAGGCCTGCGCGCCGGCATGGTGGCTGGGGTGATCGTTAACCGCACCCAGCAAGAGATCCCGAACGCCGAAACCATGAAAAACACCGAAAGCAAAGCGGTGCAGATCGTGGTGGACGCCGCCCGCCGTCTGCTGTAATCGCCTCCCCTCAACGGGCCGCCGACGCGGCCCGTTTTTCCATTCGCGGCTAATCTGTTACGGTGATACTCCTCAGCGCTGCGCCGATGGCTGCCGCGCGTTGTCATAACAAAAACAACGAGGACGTTTATGACCGCCCAGATCCTGCTTCATCCTTCGCTTGCGCCGCTCGACGGCGGCATTAACTTCCGTGACTTCGGCGGCAACGGCGTGGCCGACGGGCGCCGCATCAAACGCGGCCTGCTGTTCCGCTCCGGTTCTCTCGAGCGGCTGACGGAAAACGACTGCACTTTCCTCGCTGGAGTGCCGGTGCGTTCGGTGCTGGACTACCGCGATGCCGACGAGGTGCAGGCCAAACCGGATATTCTGTGGAATGGCGCCGACTATCACCATGTGCCGGCCAACCCGCTGAGCAGCGAAGTCAACGCCAACCTGGAAAAGCTCACCAACGAAACGCTGGCCGCTTTCGACGCTCGTGCGTTCATGCTGGAGCTGTATCGCCGTCTGCCGTTCGGCAATGCGGCCTATCAGCGGCTGGCGCAGCTGTTGAGCAACCCTGGCGGCGGCGCGATCGTGCAACACTGCGCGGTCGGCAAGGATCGCACCGGGGTCGGTTCGGCGTTGGTGCTGTTCGCGCTGGGGGCCGACGAAGCGACGGTGCTGGAAGACTATCTGCTGACCGAAACCACGCTGGCCACTTTCCGCGAACAGATGCTGGATCAGCTCTCTATCAAGCTGAATGCGGCGGCGCTGGAGCAATTCGCCTACGTGCTCAGCGCGCGCGAGGAGTTCCTGATGACGGCGCTGGGCTGCATCCGCCGGCAATACGGCTCCACCGACCGCTGGCTGGAAGCGGAATACGGCCTGGGCGCGGCCCAGCGCGAAGCGCTGCAGGCATTCTACCTCGAGTAAATTGCCGCGTGTTTAGCCGGGGTTTAACTCGCCCCGGCTTATCCTAGGCGGCGAACCATCGCGTATCAGGAGCCCCGTATTGAGCCTCAATGACGTTATCAACTGGGTCAGCGATGTCGTGCGTCAGCACGAAGGCTGGGCCATTCCCATCATTTTCTTCCTGGCGTTCGGCGAGTCGCTGGCGTTTTTGTCGCTGCTGCTGCCGGCCACGGTGATCCTGCTGGCGTTGGGCGCGCTGATCGGCGAAAGCGGCATCGCCTTTTGGCCGATTTGGGCCGCCGCCGCCGCCGGGGCGTTTTTCGGCGACTGGCTCTCTTACTGGATCGGCTATCACTATCAGGATCGCGTGGCCCATATGTGGCCGCTGTCGCGCAATCCGCAGCTGCTGGCGCGCGGCCACGCCTTCTTCGAGCGCTGGGGCGTGCTGGGCATTTTCATCGGCCGCTTCTTCGGCCCGCTGCGCGCCGTGGTGCCGCTGGTGGGCGGCATTTGCGGCATGCCGCAGCGCTATTTCCAGCTGGCCAACGTCACGTCGGCGATGATCTGGGCGTTTGGCATTCTGGCGCCGGGGGCATTCGGCATCAAGTGGCTCAGCCAGTGGCTGGGCTGATTTCTCGCTAAATTGCGCAGCGCCGCGCAATATTGTGCGCGGCCGGCAAAATCAGGCTGGACATCCATACAGCCTCCCCTTAACGTGACGGGCAATGGGCGAGCAAAACGCCGCAACGGCTAGGTGCAACAGGAGGCAGGGTGGATACCAGTCTGATTTATGGGATTGGCGGCGTCGCGATCGGCATGCTGTTGGGGTGGCTGATCGCCAGTCTGCGGGTGCAGCAGACGCATGCGCAACATGAAACCGAACTGCGGTTGCTGGAGCAAGCGTTGCAGCAGGCGCAGCAGGAAACGGCCGTGCGGCAGGAAACGCTACAGCGCCACGAGCAGCAGTTGCGCCAGAGCGAGCTGGAGCTGCGCAATCTGCACAGCCAACTGGCGGCCGGGCATGAGAAGCTGCAACAGCTCACCCATTGGCGCAACGAATGCGAGCTGCTCAACCAAGAGCTGCGCGCCCAGCGCGAGGTTAACAGCGCGCAGGAGGCTGAGCTGCGCGAAGTCACCATCCGTCTGGAAGAGACGCGCATGGCGGCGGAGGAGAAACAGCGTCTGCTGATCAACAGCGAACAGCGCCTCACCACCCAGTTTGAAAACCTCGCCAACCGCATTTTTGAACACAGCGGCCGCAAGGTTGACGAGCAAAATAAGCAAAGCCTGGATCGTTTACTGCTGCCGTTGCGCGAACAGCTGGACGGTTTTCGCCGTCAGGTGCAGGACAGCTTCGGCCAGGAAGCGCGGGAGCGCCACACGCTGACGCATGAGATACGCAATCTGCAGCAGTTGAACGCGCAGATGGCGCGTGAGGCGATCAACCTCACCAAGGCGCTGAAAGGCGACAACAAAACGCAGGGCAACTGGGGCGAGGTGGTGCTGAGCCGGGTGCTGGAGGCCTCCGGTCTGCGCGAAGGGCATGAGTATGAAACGCAGGTCAACGTGCGGGTGGATCATCAGAGCCGCATGCAGCCTGATGTGATCGTACGCCTGCCGCAGGGCAAGGATGTGGTGATCGATGCCAAGATGTCGCTGATCGCCTACGAGCGCTATTTCAACGGCGAGGATGAGGCGGAGCGCGAAGCGGCGCTGAGCGAACATATTGCCTCGCTGCGCGGCCACATCCGCATGCTGGGTCGCAAGGACTACCAGCAGCTGCCGGGGCTGCGTTCTCTGGACTATGTGCTGATGTTCATTCCGGTCGAGCCCGCCTTCCTGCTGGCTATCGATCGCGAGCCGGAGCTGATCAGCGAAGCGCTTAAGCACAACATCATGCTGGTCAGCCCGACCACGTTGCTGGTGGCGCTGCGTACCATCACCAACCTGTGGCGCTATGAGCATCAGAGCCAGAACGCCCAGCGCATCGCCGATCGCGCGGCGAAACTGTATGACAAGATGCGGCTGTTCGTGGACGATATGTCCGCACTGGGGCAGAGCCTGGACAAGGCGCAGGGCAGTTATCGTCAGGCGATGAACAAACTGAGCGAAGGCCGTGGTAATCTTATCGGCCAAATTGAAGGTTTCCGCGCGTTGGGGGTTGAAGTCAAACGGCCGATAAACCCGCTGCTGGCGCAGCAAGCCGGCGCGCAACACGATGAAGCGGAAGAGGCGAACGACGATGATGTCGCCGCGCTGCCGCAGACGAACGACGATGACGATACCACCGGGGAATCGGGCTTCGTTTCGCACGGCTGAGGCCGTGGCGAGGTGGGGTATTTCCCGGGCTTCTGGTACACTCATCCACACAAAATTGACTGAATAGCAGGCAGGACAATGGCAGATCAATCGCAGGAAACCACCGATTTCGGTTTTCGCACCGTCGCTAGAGACGAAAAACAGGCCATGGTGGCGGACGTTTTTCATTCGGTAGCGGCAAAGTATGACGTGATGAACGACCTGATGTCGTTCGGTATTCACCGTATCTGGAAGCGTTTCACCATTGACTGCAGCGGCGTGCGCCGCGGGCAGCGCGTGCTGGATCTGGCCGGCGGTACCGGCGACCTGGCCGCCAAGTTCTCCCGCATGGTCGGCGAGCAGGGGCAGGTGGTGCTGGCGGACATCAACGATTCGATGCTCAAGATGGGGCGCGAGAAGCTGCGCGATCGCGGCATCGTCGGCAACATCAATTACGTGCAGGCCAACGCCGAAGCGCTGCCGTTCCCGGACAATTACTTCGATTGCATCACCATCTCCTTTGGCCTGCGTAACGTCACCGACAAAGACAAAGCGTTGCGCTCGATGTTCCGCGTGCTGAAACCGGGCGGCCGTCTGCTGGTGCTGGAGTTCTCCAAGCCGCTGCTGGCGCCGCTGAGCAAAGCCTATGACGCCTACTCTTTCCACGTGCTGCCGAAGATCGGCGAGTTGGTGGTGAAAGATCCTGACAGCTACCGTTACCTGGCGGAATCGATCCGCATGCACCCCGATCAGGAAACCCTGAAGGGCATGATGGGCAACGCCGGTTTTGAAAACGTCACCTATTTCAACCTGACCGGTGGGATTGTCGCCCTGCATCGCGGCTTCAAGTTCTGAGAGGGAGATGCCGATGCTGTTTACCCCTCTGCTGACCGGCGCGTTGGAAACCTCGCTGAATAACCTGCTGTTTCGCGATCGCAGCATGAAAGCCGCCCGCCAACGCCTGGCGGGCAAGGTGCTGCGCATCGAACTGGAAGAGCTGGCTTCACCGCTGGTGCTGGTGTTCAGCGAACTGCGCGTGGATGTGCTGGGGCAGTCTGAAGACAGCGCCGATTGCACCGTGCGTAGCCGCATTCCCGCCTTACTTAAGCTGCGCGATCGCCAGCAGCTGCCGGTGCTGATGCGCAGCGGCGAATTGACGGTGGAAGGCGATATTCAGGTGGTGCAACAGTTGGTTGGCCTGCTCGATCTGGCGGAGTGGGATCCGGCGGAATGGCTGGCGCCCTACATCGGCGATATTGCCGCCCAAGGCATTACACAGGCGCTGGGTAAAGGCGCCTCGCTGCTGAAAGCTGGCTTTATGCGCCGGCAGCAGGGGATGGCGGAGGCGTTGACCGAAGAGTGGCGCCTGGCGCCGGGGCCGCTGGAAGTGGTGTGGTTCAACGAAGAAGTTGACGCACTCGCCCGCAGCGCGGAGGCGCTGTCTGCCCGCATGGACAAGTTGGAGGGCAAGCGATGACCCCAGGCGAACTGCGCCGTTTGTATTTTATCGTCCGCGTTTTTCTCAGCTACGGGCTGGACGAGCTGATCCCTAAAATGCGTTTGACGCTGCCGCTGCGCTTTGGCCGCCGGCTGCTGTTCTGGATGCCGAATCGGCATAAGGACAAACCGTTGGGTGAACGTCTGCGGCTGGCGCTGCAGGAATTGGGGCCGGTCTGGATCAAGTTCGGCCAAATGATGTCGACCCGCCGCGATCTGTTTCCGCCGCACATTGCCGATCAGCTGACGCTGCTGCAGGATCGGGTGGCGCCTTTCGATGGCGCGTTGGCGCGTAAGCATATCGAGCTGGCGATGGGCGGCCCGCTGGAGACCTGGTTTGATGACTTCGATCAGCAGCCGCTGGCCTCTGCCTCGATCGCGCAGGTGCATACCGCGCGGCTGAAAACCACCGGCCAGGAAGTGGTGCTGAAGGTGATCCGGCCGGATATCGGGCCGATTATCAAGGCCGACGTGCGTCTGATGTACCGGCTGGCAGGCTGGGTGCCGAAGCTGTTGCCGGACGGTCGCCGTTTGCGCCCGCGCGAAGTGGTACGCGAGTACGAGAAAACCCTGCTGGACGAGTTGAACCTGCTGCGCGAAGCGGCTAACGCCATTCAGCTGCGCCGCAATTTCGACGGCAGCCCCATGCTGTACGTACCGGAAGTTTATTCCGACTACTGCCGCGAAAGCGTATTGGTGATGGAGCGCATTTACGGCATTCCGGTATCGGACATCGCCACGCTGGAACAGCAGGGCACCAACATGAAACTGTTGGCGGAACGCGGCGTCCAGGTGTTCTTTACCCAGGTCTTCCGCGACAGCTTCTTCCATGCGGACATGCATCCCGGTAATATTTTCGTCAGCTACGAACATCCGGAAGATCCTTGCTACATAGGTATCGACTGCGGCATCGTCGGTTCGCTGAACAAGGATGATAAACGCTACCTGGCGGAAAACTTCATCGCCTTCTTCAATCGCGATTACCGCAAGGTGGCGGAACTGCACGTCGACTCCGGGTGGGTGCCGCGCGACACCAACGTGGAAGACTTCGAATTCGCCATCCGCACCGTGTGCGAGCCGATTTTCGAGAAGCCGCTGGCGGAGATTTCCTTCGGCAACGTGCTGCTGAACCTGTTCAACACTGCACGACGCTTCAATATGGAAGTGCAGCCGCAGCTGGTGTTATTGCAGAAGACCTTGCTGTATGTTGAAGGTCTGGGGCGTCAGCTCTACCCGCAGCTGGATCTGTGGACTACCGCCAAGCCGTTCCTCGAGAGCTGGCTGCGCGATCAGGTCGGCATTCCTGCCGTGGTGCGTGCGCTGAAAGAGAAAGCGCCGTTCTGGGCGGAGAAGCTGCCGGAACTGCCCGAGCTGTTTTACGACAGCCTGCAGCAGCATAAACTGTTGCAACAAAGCGTTGATAAGCTGACCAACCAGATGCAGGCTCAGCGGGTTCGTCAGGGGCAGTCACGTTATTTGTTCGGCGTTGGCGCTACACTGTTGGTAAGCGGCACGCTGCTGCTGCTGGGGCAAATCGAGGTGTTTCCCGCCTGGATGATGGCCGCCGGCATCGTATGCTGGGTGATTGGCTGGAAGCGAACCACCTGATTTAATTCGTCACTCTGGTAAAGTCGGCCCTATAATGCGGGCTGGCTTTAAAAGACCCTTTAAAATTAGAGGTAATTAAAATGGGCGGTATTAGTATTACGCAATTGTTGATCATCGCAGTGATCGTGGTGCTGTTGTTCGGTACCAAAAAACTGCGCACGCTGGGCTCCGATCTCGGCGCCTCGATCAAGGGCTTCAAGAAGGCGATCGGCGACGATACGCCGTCGACCCCCAACACGGCTGAGAAAAGCAGCCTGGATGACGCTGACTTCTCGGCCAAGCCTATTACCGAAAAGCAGCCGGAAGTGAAACCGGAAGAGTCGAAGAACAAAGAGCAGGTATAAACCGTGTTTGACATTGGGTTTAGTGAGCTGCTGCTGGTGCTGGTGATCGGCCTGGTTGTTCTGGGGCCGGAACGCTTGCCGGTCGCGGTCAGAACGGTATCGGGCTGGATCCGCGCGCTGCGCTCGCTGGCGGCCTCGGTGCAGCACGAACTGTCTCAGGAACTGAAGCTGCAGGAACTGCAGGACAGCCTGAAAAAAGCGGAACAGGCTGGCTTGCAGAACCTGACGCCGGAACTGAAGGCGTCGATGGATGAGCTGAAAGACGCGGCGGAATCATTGAAACGCACCTACCAGGGCGAGAAAGAAGAGCTGGCGAACACCATTCATAACCCGCAGATTACCGATCCGGAAGCCTTGCACGACGGCGTGACGCCGGCGGAAGCGGCAACCCGCGCCAACGCGCCCGCCGCCGTGCCAAAACCGGCCACGGAACCTGAAGCCGTCGCGCCGGTGGCGGCGCAACCGGCTAAAGCGCCGGTGGAAACCGCGTCGGCACCTGTCGAACCTGTTGCGGATAAAACCCCAGCGTCTCACCAACCTAGTGGCGATCGTTAATACATGGCTGTTGAAGATACCCAACCCCTTATCAGTCATCTGATAGAGCTGCGCAAGCGGCTGTTGAACTCGATTATTTGCGTGCTGGCGGTGTTCGTGGTGCTGGTGTTTTTCGCCAACGACATCTACCAACTGGTGTCTGCGCCGCTGCTGAAGCAGTTGCCGGCCGGGGCGAGCATGATCGCCACTGACGTGGCGTCACCGTTCTTTACCCCGATCAAATTGACCATGATCGTCTCGGTGTTCGTCTCCGCGCCGATGATTTTGTATCAGGTGTGGGCATTCATCGCGCCGGCGCTGTACAAGCATGAACGCCGCCTGATGATGCCGCTGCTGGTGTCCAGCAGCCTGCTGTTCTACCTCGGCATGGCTTTCGCCTACTTCATCGTGTTCCCGCTGGCCTTCGGCTTCTTCGCCAAGACCGCGCCGATGGGGGTGACCATTGCGACCGACATTAAAAACTACCTCGATTTCGTCATGGCGCTGTTTATGGCGTTCGGCGTTGCCTTCGAAGTGCCGGTCGCCATCATTCTGCTGTGCTGGAGTGGCGTCACCTCGCCGGAAGATCTGAAGAAGAAACGGCCGTATGTGTTGGTTGGCGCGTTTGTGGTCGGCATGCTGTTGACGCCGCCAGACGTGTTCTCGCAAACCTTGTTGGCAATACCGATGTATCTGCTGTTTGAAGTGGGGGTGTTCTTCGCTCGCTTCTATACCGGCAAACGTCGTCCGCAAGCGGAAGAAGAAGACGAGGGTGACGAACCCCCAGCCTCCTGATCCACATTGATTGCGAAGCCGCCCATTGGGCGGCTTTTGCTTTGGAAAAAATCATGTTTGATATCGGCGTTAATCTGACCAGCAGCCAATTCGCCAAAGATCGCCAGGCGGTGGTGGAGCGCGCCCGCGCGGCGGGCGTTACCGGGATGTTGATTATCGGCACCGATCTGGCAGAGAGCCGCGAAGCGGCGGAACTGGCGCAGCAACATGCGGGTTACTGTTGGTCTACCGCCGGTGTGCATCCGCACTACGCCAGTGGTTGGGATGAACACGCCGCCGAGCAGATTTATGCGTTAGCCGCACGCCCTGACGTGGCGGCGATCGGCGAATGCGGCCTGGATTTCAATCGCAACTTCTCGACGCCCGCGCAGCAGGAAGCGGCGTTCACCGCGCAGCTGGCGCTGGCGGCGGAGTTGGCGCTGCCGGTGTTTCTGCATTGCCGCGACGCACACGCACGTTTTGCCGAGCTACTGACGCCGTGGTTGGATAAACTGCCCGCGGCCGTGGTGCACTGCTTCACCGGCACCGCCGAAGAATTAACAAGCTGCCTGTCGCTGGGTTTGTCGATCGGGATTACCGGTTGGGTCTGCGACGAGCGGCGCGGCCTGGAACTGCGCGCACTGTTGCCGCAGATCCCAGCCGAGCGTCTGCTGCTGGAAACTGACGCCCCTTATCTGTTGCCCCGGGATTTACAGCCTAAACCCGCATCTCGCCGCAACGAACCCTGTTTCCTGCCCCACATCGTGCAGCAGGTCGCCGTCTGGCGGCGGGAAGAGCCGCAATGGCTGGGGCAAAAAACCGATGAGAACGCCCGCCGGCTATTCCGGCTGGTTTGAGCTAGGAGAAAACTATGAGCTATGCATTTCCGGGCACCTTCCCTGGTCGCCGTATGCGCCGCGTGCGCCGTCACGACTTCAGCCGCCGCCTGGTGGCCGAGAATCAACTGACGGTCAACGACCTGATTTATCCGGTGTTTGTCATGGAAGGCAGCAACCGCCAGGAAGAAGTGGCCTCGATGCCGGGCGTATCGCGCATGACGATCGATCTGCTGGTCAAGGAAGCGGAAACCATCGCCAAACTTGGCGTGCCGGTGATTTCCCTGTTCCCGGTGATCGAACCGAGCCTGAAATCGCTGCATGCGGAAGAAGCCTATAATCCTGAAGGGTTGGTACAGCGCACGGTGCGCGCGCTGAAAGACGCGGTGCCTGAACTGGGCATTCTGACCGACGTGGCGCTCGATCCCTACACCACGCATGGGCAGGACGGGGTGATCGATGAGCAGGGTTATGTGATTAACGACGTGACCAAAGACATTCTGGTGCGTCAGGCGCTGTCCCATGCTGAAGCGGGCGCGGAAATCGTGGCGCCGAGCGACATGATGGACGGCCGCATCGGGGCGATCCGCGATCGTCTGGAATTGCAGGGCCTGGTGAATACCCAGATCATGGCCTACTCCGCCAAGTATGCTTCCTGCTACTACGGCCCGTTCCGCGATGCGTTGGGCTCCAGCGGCAATCTGAAGGGCGGCAACAAGAAGACCTATCAGATGGATCCGGCCAACAGCGACGAAGCGCTGCAGGAGATTGCGCAGGATCTGCAGGAAGGTGCGGATATGGTGATGGTGAAACCGGGCATGCCGTACCTCGACGTTGTGCGCCGCGTGAAGGATACCTTCGGTGTGCCAACCTTCGCTTATCAGGTGTCCGGCGAGTACGCGATGCATATGGCGGCGATTCAGAACGGCTGGCTGCAGGAGCAACCTGCGGTGATGGAATCGTTGATGTGCTTTAAACGCGCCGGCGCCGACGGCGTGCTGACCTACTTCGCCAAGCGTGTCGCCCAGTGGCTGCACGACGACGCGATGCGCCGCTAAGCGTAAAATGAGCCAACAAAAAGGCGCCTGAGGGCGCCTTTTGCATTACATCTTCTGGAACTGTCGGTTGTCGATGCTTTGGCTGACCTGCTTGTTGATCAGGTTCAGCAACAACATGGAACGCGCTTCGCCGTCCGGCTCGGTGTAGATCGCCTGCAGCCCTTCGAACACGCCGTCGACGATCAGAACGGTATCCCCCGGCTGTGGGGTTTCCGGATCGACATAGGTTTCGCAGGCGTGCGTGCGCAGTTCATCGATCACCTTGCTCGGGATGACGCTCGGCAACGCGCCGAAACGCACGAAGTGGCTGACGCCACGGGTGGCGCTGATGGTGGTGGTGTGAATGCGCTCCGGGTCGAACTCCACAAACAGATAGTTGGGAAACAGGGGTTCGCTGACCGCGATGCGCTTACCACGCACGATCTTTTCCAGCGTGATGATCGGGCTGAGGCAGTTTACCTGCTGCCGTTCCAGATGTTCCTGCGCCCGCAACAACTGACCGCGTTTGCAATAAAGTAGATACCAGGATTCCATAGTTTCACATGCCTTTCTGCCAGCCGGTAAGCATATCAAAAGCTATTCCGGATACATAGTGATGCAAGTTTCAGCGTGTAACATCACCTATCTCTATGAATCTGCGGCTATTAGCGAGGGGTCACACACTTATCGATACGGCGCTGGTATAACAGAGGGCTAAAAATTTGTTACCGTCACAGTATGACAGGCGTAGCGCCGCCGGCTGTGACGCTATTCATCGTTTTCGACCGAGGGGGAAAGAAATGGAGCTGTTTCTGTTGAGCAACGGCAAGCTGTCTGGCGAAGCCGAGCTGCTGGGGTACGCTAAAAGCCAGTTGCTGGCGATGATTGCGCGTCGCGGCATCAAATCCGCCGTCTTTATCCCTTACGCCCTGATTCGTTACGACTACGACCAGCGTGCGCAGGAACTGGCGCAAACGCTGGGCATTGAAGTCACCAGCATCCACCATGCCGCTTCACCGGCGGCGGCGATCGCGCAGGCGGAGTGCATTTTGGTCAGCGGCGGCAATACCTGGTTGCTGAACCAAATGCTGCACGAGCAAGGCCTGATCGTGCCCATCCAGCGCGCGGTGCGCGAGCGTGAAGTGCCTTACGTCGGCTGGAGCGCCGGTTGCAACGTGGCCACGCCGAGCATTCGCACCACCAATGACATGCCGGTGCGCTGCAGCGTGGTGCTGCCGGCGCTGGGGCTGTTCCCGGTGCAGATCAACCCGCACTACATCGACGCGCATATCAGCGGCCACATGGGCGAAACCCGTGACGAGCGCCTGGCGGAGTTCTGCGCGATCAACCCAAGCGAATCGGTGGTGGCGCTGCGTGAAGGTAGCCTGCTGCACGTTGAAGGCAATGCGCTGCGTTACTTCAGCGCTAACGGGCAGGGCTTCAAGGTGTTCCGCCACGGTGAGGAGACGCGTGAATATCAGGATACGCGCGCGCTGGCTGCGCTGGTGCCGTTCAACTGCGGCTGAGGGCCACCCGGCGGCGGGCGGCGTTAACAAAATTGCAGCAACAACCGTGAAGAGGGCTTATAATGCCCTCCCCACTGGCCGTTATAATGATCAGCATGAAATACCGTGACTTACGCGATTTCCTCTCGTTGCTGGAGAAGAGAGGGGAACTAAAACGCATCAGCCAGCCGATCGATCCTTACCTGGAAATGACGGAGATTGCCGATCGCACCCTGCGAGCGGGCGGTCCGGCACTGCTGTTTGAAAACCCGAAAGGGTATGACATGCCGGTGCTGTGCAACCTGTTCGGCACCGCCAATCGCGTGGCGATGGGCATGGGGCAGGAAGACATCAGCGCGCTGCGCGAAGTCGGCAAACTGCTGGCGTTCCTCAAAGAACCGGAGCCGCCGAAAGGCTTCCGCGATCTGTTCGACAAAATGCCGAAGTTCAAGCAGGTGCTGAACATGCCGACCAAGGTGCTGGGATCCGCGCCTTGTCAGGAGCAGGTATGGCAGGGTGACGATGTCGATCTCAGCCGTATTCCGGTGATGCACTGCTGGCCGGAAGACGCCGCGCCGCTGATCACCTGGGGGCTGACCGTGACCCGCGGCCCGCATAAGGAACGGCAAAACCTCGGCATCTATCGCCAGCAGGTGCTGGGCAAGAATAAAGTGATCATGCGCTGGCTGTCGCATCGCGGCGGCGCGCTGGATTATCAGGAGTGGTGCCAGGCGCACCCGGGCGAGCGTTTCCCGGTTGCGGTGGCGCTGGGCGCCGATCCCGCTACCATCCTCGGTGCGGTCACGCCGGTGCCTGATACCTTGTCCGAATACGCCTTTGCCGGGTTGCTGCGCGGCAACAAAACCGAAGTCGTGAAGTGCCTTTCCAACGATCTGGAAGTGCCCGCCAGCGCCGAAATCGTGCTTGAAGGCTATATCGAGCCGGGTGAAATGGCGCCGGAAGGCCCCTACGGCGACCACACCGGTTACTACAATGAAATCGACCAGTTCCCGGTGTTCACCGTTACTCACATCACCCAGCGCCGCAACGCGATCTACCACTCGACCTACACCGGTCGCCCGCCGGATGAGCCGGCGATCCTGGGCGTGGCGCTGAATGAAGTGTTCGTACCGATCCTGCAAAAGCAGTTCCCGGAAATCGTCGATTTCTATCTGCCGCCGGAAGGGTGCTCTTACCGCCTGGCGGTAGTGACCATGAAAAAACAGTACGCCGGCCACGCGAAACGCGTGATGATGGGCGTCTGGTCGTTCCTGCGGCAGTTTATGTACACCAAATTTGTTATCGTCTGTGACGATGACGTCAATGCGCGCGACTGGAACGATGTGATTTGGGCGATCACCACACGAATGGATCCGGCAAGGGATACCGTTCTGGTGGAGAATACGCCGATCGACTATCTGGACTTCGCCTCGCCGGTTTCCGGCCTGGGTTCGAAGATGGGGCTGGACGCCACCAATAAATGGCCGGGTGAAACCGATCGCGAATGGGGCCGTCCGATTCAGATGGATGAAAAGGTACGTGCGCGCGTCGACGAAATCTGGGATGAGCTCGCAATCTTCAGTGACAGGGAACCGACGTTATAGCGTCAGGCTCTGTTCTCAGCTTTGCATTGATGACCCGACAGAGGGAACGCATGACAATATTGAGCTGTAAAGTGACCTCGGTAGAGGCCATTACCGATACGGTTTATCGGGTACGTCTGGTGCCCGAGCAGCCGTTTTCTTTCAAGGCAGGGCAATATCTGATGGTGGTGATGGATGAGCGCGACAAGCGTCCGTTCTCACTGGCATCAACCCCGACGCAGCAAGATTATATCGAGCTGCACATTGGCGCTTCGGAACTGAATCTGTATGCCATGGCGGTGATGGATCGCATCCTGAAAGAGCAGGCGATCACCGTTGACGTGCCGCACGGCGACGCCTGGCTGCGGGAAGAGGGCAGCCGTCCGCTGGTGCTGATCGCCGGCGGCACCGGTTTCTCTTACGCGCGTTCAATCTTGTTGACCGCGCTGGAGCAGCAGCCGGATCGCGACATTTCAATCTACTGGGGCGGGCGTGAGCTGAAGCACCTGTACGATTTGAGCGAGCTGGAAGCGCTGTCGTTGCAGCATCCGAATCTGAAGGTGATCCCGGTGGTCGAGCAGCCGGAAGCCGAATGGCGCGGCCGCAGTGGCACCGTGCTCAGCGCGGTGCTGCAGGATTTCGGCACGCTGGCGGAGCATGATATTTACATCGCCGGGCGTTTCGAGATGGCGAAAATCGCCCGCGAGCGTTTCTGCGCCGAGCGCGGCGCGCTGGAAGCGCATATGTTTGGCGACGCGTTTTCGTTTATCTGACCGATGCGATGCGCGGTGAACGGGGTGGCCGAGGGTCGCCCCGTTTTTATTTGGGCGTCGGCAAACTTCAGGCATAAAAAACCCGCCCCTGACAGGCGGGAAGAACGGCAACTAAACTTGGCGGGATGCCGCGATTTGAAGTAGTGACGCGGTCATCCCAAGATAGACACAGCTAAACGCGTTCAAAGACGGTGGCGATGCCCTGGCCCAGGCCGATGCACATGGTCGCCAGGCCGAACTGCGCGTCGCGACGTTCCATGTTGTTCAACAGGGTGGTCGAGATGCGGGAGCCAGAACAGCCCAGCGGGTGGCCGAGCGCGATGGCGCCGCCGTTCAGGTTAATCTTGTCGTCGATGCTGTCCATCAGCCCCAGATCCTTGATGCACGGCAGCGACTGGGCGGCGAACGCTTCGTTCAGCTCGAACAGATCGATGTCCTGCACGCCCAGACCGGCGCGTTTCAGCGCCAGCTTGCTGGCCGGCACCGGGCCGTAGCCCATGATGGAAGGATCGCAGCCGACCACCGCCATCGAGCGGATGCGGGCGCGGGCCTTCAAACCGAGCGCTTTGGCGCGCGATTCGCTCATCAGCAGCATGGCGGAAGCGCCGTCCGACAGGGCGGAGGAGCTGCCGGCGGTGACGGTGCCGTTGACCGGATCGAACGCCGGACGCAGGGCCGACAGACTTTCGACGGTGGTTTCCGGGCGAATGACTTCGTCGAAATCGTAACGGGTCAGCACGCCGTCGGCGTCGTGACCGTTGGTCGGTATGATCTCGTTTTTGAAGTAACCTGCCAGCGTCGCCGCATGTGCGCGCTGGTGGGAGCGGGCGGCAAACTCATCCTGCATCTGGCGACTGATGTTGTGCATCTTGGCCAGCATTTCGGCGGTCAGCCCCATCATCCCGGCGGCTTTGGCCACGCTGCGGCTCAGGCCCGGATGGAAATCCACGCCGTGATTCATCGGCACATGGCCCATGTGTTCCACGCCGCCGATCAGGCTGATGTGCGCGTCGCCAACCATGATGGCGCGCGCCGCGTCGTGCAGCGCCTGCATCGAAGAGCCGCACAGGCGGTTGACGGTCACCGCCGGCACGCGGTGCGGGATCTCGGCCAGCAGCGCGGCGTTGCGGGCGATGTTGAAGCCTTGTTCCAGCGTTTGCTGCACGCAGCCCCAGTAAATGTCATCAATCTCGGCGGCGTCCAGCGCCGGGTTGCGGCTCAGCACTTCACGCATCAGGTGAGCGGAGAGATCTTCGGCGCGCACCTGGCGGAAGGCGCCGCCCTTGGAGCGGCCCATCGGCGTGCGTACGGCATCAACAATAACTACGTTTTCCATCTTTATGACCTCATGCCGGTTGGCGGGTAGCGACGTCGGACAGCGGTGTTGCCACCGGGTAGTAGCTTTCATTGCGTTCGGCCTTGGCGCGCAGACCGGCCGGCACCTGGTACAGGGCGCCGAGGTGTGCGTAACGCTGGGCCAGCTCAACGTAGTTGGCGGTGCCGAGCGTATCCAGGTAGCGGAACACGCCGCCGTGGAACGGAGGGAAACCGATGCCGTAGACCAGCGCCATATCGGCTTCGGCCGGGCTGGCGACGATCTTTTCTTCCAGGCAACGCACCACTTCGTTGATCATCGGGATCATCATGCGCGCGATGATTTCTTCGTCGCTGATGGTCTGGCGCGGTTGGCTCACTTCGGCCAGCAGCGCATCGGTCTGCTCGTCGTTGTCCTTGCGCGGTTTGCCTTTGCTATCCTGGCTGTAGCGGTAGAAGCCCAGCTGATTTTTCTGACCGAAGCGCTGGTTGTCGAACATCACGTCAATGGCGTCGCGATAGTCTTTGCTCATGCGATCCGGGAAGCCGGCGGCCATTACCGCCTGCGCGTGGTGCGCGGTGTCGATGCCCACGACGTCGAGCAGGTAGGCCGGGCCCATCGGCCAGCCGAACTGTTTCTCCATCACTTTATCGATTTGACGGAAGTCGGCGCCGTCGCGCAGCAGCAGGCTGAAGCCGGCGAAGTACGGGAACAGCACGCGGTTGACGAAGAAGCCCGGGCAGTCGTTCACCACGATCGGCGTTTTGCCCATGCGGCTGGCGTAGGCCACCACTTTGGCAATGGTCTCGTCGCTGGTCTGTTCGCCGCGGATGATTTCCACCAGCGGCATACGGTGCACCGGGTTAAAGAAGTGCATGCCGCAGAAGTTTTGCGGGCGCTTCAGCGATTTTGCCAGGTGATTAATCGGAATGGTCGAGGTGTTCGACGCCAGAACGGTGTCCTCACCGATCAGGTTTTCCACTTCCGACAGCACGGCGGCTTTGACTTTCGGATTCTCGACGACCGCCTCAACGATCACCTGCGCGCGCTCGATGCCGGCATAGTCCAGCGTCGGCTGAATGGTCGACAGCACCTGCGCCATTTTCAGGCCATCCAGCTTGCCGCGCTCCAGTTGCTTATTGAGCAGCTTGGCCGCTTCGCTCATGCCCAGCGTCAGCGACTTGTCGCTGATGTCTTTCATGATCACCGGCACGCCTTTCAGCGCCGATTGGTAGGCGATACCGCCGCCCATGATGCCGGCGCCCAGCACCGCCGCCTGTTTCGGCGCATCCACATTCTTGGCCAGCTTTTTCGCCTGGCCCTTCACGAACTGATCGTTAAGGAAGATGCCGACCAGCGCGCGCGCTTCGTTGGAGCGGGCCAACGGCACGAAGCTGGCGGTTTCCAGTTTCAGCGCTTCATCGCGGCCCAGCTTGGCGGCGGCTTCAATGGTCTTCACCGCGGTCATCGGCGCCGGGTAATGTTTACCGGCGGTCTGCAGCACCATGCCTTTGGCGGTGGTGAAACTCATCGCCGCTTCAATCGGGCTGAGTTTCAGCGGCTCCAGCTTAGGTTGACGCGCGGCGCGCCAGTCCAGCTTGCCGTCGATCGCCTGTTGCAGCATGTTGAGCGCCGCTTCGGCCAGTTTTTCCGGTGTCACCACCGCATCCACCAGGCCGACTTTCAACGCGTCTTTGGCGCTGACGTCTTTGCCGGCGGCGATGATTTCCAGCGCGCTGTCGTTACCCAGCAGGCGCGGCAGACGGACGGAACCGCCGAAGCCCGGCATGATGCCCAATTTGGTTTCCGGCAGGCCGATGCGCGCGTCCGGCGAGGCGACGCGGAAATCGGTCGCCAGAATGCATTCGCAACCGCCGCCGAGCGCATAGCCGTTAATGGCCGAAATGGTCGGTACCGGCAAATCTTCCAGCCGGTTAAAGACGTTGTTGGCGAATACCAGCCACTCGTGCAGCTTTTCAGCCGGTGCGGCGAACAGAGAAAGGAATTCGGTGATATCGGCGCCGACGATAAACGCGGCTTTGGAGGAGCGCAGCAGCAACCCCTTGAGCTCAGGCTGGTTTTCCAGCACGGTGAGCGCTTCGCCCAGGCTGGCGACGGTGCGGGTGTCCAGCTTGTTGACCGAGCCCGGTGCGTTGAACACCAGCTCGGCGATGCCGTTATCGAGCCAGTGCAGTTGTAATGTTTCGCCTTGGTAGAGCATGTCTATCTCCTGAATCAGCGTATGATCTGGTATGACCAGATGAAGAGGAGTGTGGTTTTTATGTTAAAAATATGCAAATGAGAGATTGCATATTTGCTGGTCGGATCACATGTCGCCAAGTTAGTTTTTTGATTTGAAACGAAGTTATATTTTATGTGCTATCGGCATTTGCTGGAGTGTGTCGGCACTCATACACTTGCTCGCAGCGAATGAACATTCAGACGAGGTTACGCATGACTAAGGCGGCTTGTGTCAAACGCAGCGGCTTATGGAGCATTCCGGCCAGAACCATGACGCTGGCATGTCTGTTGGTGTTTATGGCACAGATGGCGACGACCGTGTATTTGCCTTCGCTGCCGACGGTGATGCGGGAGCTGGCGATGAGCCGACGCGCCACCGAGCTGTCCATTTCGATCTTCGTCATCGGCGCCGCTTTGCCGGTGCTGTTCTGGGGCGCGGCCGCCGATCGCTTTGGCCGCCGTGCGCCCCTGACGCTGTCTTTGTTTCTTTTCATTGGCTGCAGCGGGCTGTTGGCGCTGTGCAGCAACGGCGCCCAGCTGCTGGCGCTGCGTGCGCTGCAGGGTGTGGGCGCCGGCGGTGCGGCGATCATTGCGCGTATCATCGTGCGGGATAACTGGAGCGGTGACGAGTTGGCGCGTCGGTTATCGGTGCTCTCCATCGCTTTTATCACCGCGCTGGGCGGTGGTCAGTTTGTCGGCGGCCTGCTCAGCCAATATTCGCACTGGCAGATGGGCTTCGTCCTGATGGGCGCCACCGGTTTGATCATTCTGGCGCTGATGGCGACGCTGCCGCTGGAGGCGGGACGGGCAGGGGGCGTGCGCCCGGCGATGGCGGCCACCTACTTTGCCATCCTGCGGCGGCCGGGGTTCTTCTGGCCGGCCTGCGTCGGCGGATTGGGCTTCGCCACCACGGTGACATTGCAGGAGGTGAGCCCGTTCGTCATGCAGCAGGGTTTTGGCCTCAACGTTACGGCGTTCGGCGCGCTGGGGTTGGTGATAGGTATCGCCTACTTTAGCGGCGCGTTGACGGTGAACCGCACGGTGGCGCGTGTCGGCGGGAAAAAACTGATGCAAACCGGCAGCGGCATCGTCGCTCTGGCGACGGTAGCGATCCTGCTGTTGTGGTGGAGCGGCATTCTGGCCGGCCTTTCCGGTATGGCGCTGTTCATCGCGCTGTATTGCCTGACCATTTTTGGCCAGGCGGTGTTGTTTCCCAACAGCATGGCGATGGCGGTTAGCGACGCCGAAGAGCACGGTGCCTATGCGATGGCGCTGTGTGGCTTTCTGCAGCAGTGTCTGGCGGGCATTGCCGCGGCCGGCGCGGTGTTATTGGAGCACCACGGCCTATGGGCGCTGGCGATAGCGTTGCTCGGCCTGGCCGGCTGGCTAATGGTTAAACTGCGGATGTAACGGCATTTGCAGGGAATTGCGAGCTGCTCCGCATGCCCAACGCGATAAGGTTGGTGCGCCGGAGCGCTGTGTTAAGATGACTTCTTTCGTGCTAAGGCATAAGGGTACTGTGATGGAAACGCTGGCTTCTTTGTATAACGACCACTTGGCAGAGCTGCAAAAACGCGCGCGCGAAGTGCTGGAGCGCAACAAGTTGGATGCGCTGCTGATTCACTCCGGGGAACTGCAAAAGGTATTTTTGGACGACCATAGCTATCCGTTCAAAGTGAATGCGCATTTCAAAGCTTGGGTGCCGGTGACGTCGGTGCCGAACTGCTGGTTGTGGATCGACGGTGTCAACAAGCCGAAGCTGTGGTTCTACTCCCCGGTCGACTACTGGCACAGCGTAGAACCGCTGCCGGACAGTTTCTGGACCAAATCCCTTGAATTGATGCCGCTGGCCAACGCCGACGCCATCGCCCAGCAGCTTCCGCCGCAGCGTGAGCGCGTCGGCTATATCGGTTATGCGCAACAGCGCGCCCGCGATCTCGGCATTCCTTCTGAGAACATCAACCCGAAAGCGGTGCTGAACTACCTGGATTTCCACCGTTCGATCAAAACCGGCTACGAGCTGGCCTGCATGCGCGAAGCGCAGAAGACGGCGGTAACCGGCCATCGTGCGGCGCATGAGGCGTTCCTCTCCGGCATGAGCGAGTTCGACATCAACCTGGCCTACCTGACGGCGACAGGCCACCGTGATACCGACGTGCCTTACGACAACATCGTAGCGCTGAACGAACACGCTTCGGTACTGCACTACACCAAGCTGGACCATCAGCCGCCGGCCGAGTCCCTGAGTTTCCTTATCGACGCCGGCGCGGAATATAACGGCTATGCCGCCGATCTGACCCGCACCTACGCGGCGCAAAGCGGCAGCGAGTTCGCCCACCTGGTGAAAGATCTCAATGGTGAACAGCTGGCGCTGATCGACACCATCAAGCCCGGCGTGCGCTATACCGACTACCATGTGCAAATGCATCAGCGCATCGCCAAGCTGCTCAAGAATCACAAGTTGGTGAACGGCCTCAGCGAAGAGGCGATGGTTGAAACGGGTATTACCACGCCGTTCCTGCCGCACGGGCTGGGCCATCCGCTGGGCCTTCAGGTGCACGACGCCGCCGGCTTTATGCAGGACGAACAAGGCACCCATCTGCCGGCGCCGTCCAAGTATCCGTTCCTGCGTTGCACCCGCGTGTTGCAGCCGGGCATGGTGTTGACCATCGAGCCAGGTCTGTACTTCATCGAATCTCTGTTGGCGCCGTGGCGCAGCGGTGAATTCAAGCAGCACTTCGCCTGGGATCGCATCGATGCGCTGAAGCCGTATGGCGGCATCCGTATCGAAGACAACATCGTGATCCACGAAAAGCGCATCGAGAACATGACGCGCGATCTGAACCTGGCCTGATGCGGCCTTACCCGATACCGGCGGAAGCAACCCGCTTTACCGAAGAAATAAAGAAGAGCCGTTTTATCACCCTGCTGGCGCCGACCAGCGGGGTAGAAGCGGCAAAGGCGTTTATTCAGCAGGTGCGGGATGAGCATCCGGCGGCGCGACACCATTGTTGGGCATTCGTCGCCGGCAGCCCCGATGACTCGCAGCAACTGGGGTTCTCAGACGACGGAGAACCGTCGGGCACCGCCGGCAAACCGATCCTCGCGCAGCTGATGGGTAGCGGTATCGGTGAAGTGGCCGCCGTGGTCGTTCGTTACTATGGCGGCGTCAAGCTGGGCACCGGCGGGCTGGTGAAAGCCTATGGCAACGGTGTTCAACAGGCGTTGAAGCAGTTGGCGTTGGCACAAAAGGTGCCGGAAGCCGAATATATCTTGCAGTGCGACTATGCGCAGTTGGCGTTGGTGGAGAACTTGCTGCAGCAAACCGCAGGTCGGATCCTGCAGGGCGAATACGGCGCCGCCGTCGTGCTGCATCTGGCGTTGCCGGCAACCGAGGTCGAACTGTTTGGGAATAAATTGCGTGATCTCAGTCGCGGTAATTTGCAATTAACCCCCATTTCGCAATAATTCCTCCCAATTGAATTGCTAAGGATCGTGCTGAAATGCATTTTCGCGCCATAACCCGTATCGTTGGTCTGCTGGTCATCCTGTTCTCCGGGACGATGTTTATTCCCGGCCTGGTGGCATTGATTTACCGCGATGGGGCGGGGCGCGCGTTCAGCCAAACCTTCTTCGTGGCGCTGACCATCGGTCTGATGCTGTGGTGGCCGAACCGCAAACAGAAACACGAGTTGAAGCCCCGTGAAGGCTTCCTGATTGTCGTGTTGTTCTGGACCGTGCTGGGCAGCGTGGGGGCATTGCCATTCCTGTTTTCGGAACGGCCTAATTTGTCGCTGACCGACGCCTTCTTTGAATCCTTCTCGGGATTGACGACCACCGGCGCAACGACGCTGGTGGGGCTGGACTCGTTGCCGAAGGCCATCCTGTTCTATCGCCAAATGCTGCAATGGATGGGCGGCATGGGGATCATCGTGTTGGCGGTGGCGATACTGCCGATACTTGGCGTCGGCGGCATGCAGCTGTATCGGGCGGAAATGCCCGGGCCATTGAAAGATAACAAGATGCGTCCGCGCATTGCCGAAACCGCCAAAACCCTGTGGCTAATCTATGTGTTGCTGACCGTTGCCTGTGCGCTGGCGCTCTGGGGGGCCGGGATGTCGGTGTTCGACGCCATCGGCCACAGTTTCTCGACCATCGCCATCGGCGGGTTTTCTACCCACGATGCCAGTATCGGTTATTACGCCAGCCCGACCATCAACACCATCATTGCCGTGTTCCTGCTGATTTCCGGCTGTAACTACGGCCTGCACTTCGCTTTGCTAAGCGGCCGCAGTCTGAAGGTGTACGGGCGTGATCCTGAATTCCGCATGTTCATCTTCGTTCAGTTGACGCTGGTGGTGGTATGCACGTTGGTGCTCTGGGGACATGGCGTCTATAAGAGCGGTATGGAAACGCTCAATCAGGCGTTCTTCCAGGTGGTATCGATGGCGACCACGGCTGGTTTTACGACCGACAGCATCGCCAAGTGGCCGCTGTTCCTGCCGATGTTGTTGCTGTGCTCAGCGTTCATCGGCGGTTGTGCCGGCTCGACCGGCGGCGGCCTGAAGGTGATCCGTATCCTGCTTCTGTACCTGCAGGGTTCGCGAGAGTTGAAAAGGCTGGTGCACCCCAACGCGGTCTATACCATCAAATTGGGCAATCGCGCACTGCCGGAACGTATTCTGGAAGCGGTGTGGGGATTCTTCTCCGCCTATGCGCTGGTGTTTATCGTCAGCATGCTGGCGATCATTGCCACCGGCGTTGACGATTTTTCCGCGTTCGCAGCAGTGACGGCAACACTCAATAACCTTGGCCCCGGCCTGGGCGTGGTGGCGGATAACTTCACCACGATGCCGGCGGCGGCCAAGTGGATCCTGGTGGTGACGATGCTGTTCGGACGCCTGGAAGTGTTTACATTGCTGGTGCTGTTCACGCCAACTTTTTGGCGTGAGTAAGTCTGATATAAGGAGTACGCCATGAAGGCATTGATACTTTATTCGAGCCGTGACGGGCAAACACGTGCTATCGCTTCTTATATAGCAAGCAAGCTGCAGGACACGCAGCGATGTGAGGTGATCGATCTGCTGCAGGCGGAACAGGTCGACCTTAGCCAGTACCAGCAGGTGATGATCGGCGCTTCTATCCGTTACGGGCACTTTAACCCGGCGCTGGATAAATTCGTCAAACGTCATGCCGAACAACTGAATCGAATGCCGAGCGCGTTCTTTGCCGTGAACCTGACCGCGCGTAAACCGGAAAAGCGCTCGCCGCAAACCAACGCCTATACCCGCAAGTTCCTGCTGGCCTCGCCGTGGCAGCCAAAACAGTGTGCGGTGTTTGCCGGCGCATTGCGTTATCCGCGCTATCGCTGGTTCGACCGCATCATGATTCAATTTATTATGCGTATGACGGGCGGTGAAACGGATACCAGTAAGGAAGTGGAGTACACCGATTGGCAGCAGGTCGATCGTTTCGCCCAGGAATTTAGCCAGATCCAGTACGAAAAGTGACAAAAATGCGGGTTTGGTCAGCGTTTTGCTGAAAAAATCCGCGCTTGAAAAGTTTTTTGCATTTAGGGGTTGCGGCCCGCCGAGAACTCCCTATAATGCGCCTCCACTGACCGGGAACAACGACTGACAAGCCGCCGGGTCAGCGAGAAGAAAGCGAAATAAACGCTTGACTCTCCGGGCGAAAAGCGTAGTATACG
>NZ_JBJNMV010000005.1:0-255342 GCF_052168435.1 Serratia sp. CY56464
GGCGGCAATAGCGCGGTGGTCCCACCTGACCCCATGCCGAACTCAGAAGTGAAACGCCGTAGCGCCGATGGTAGTGTGGGGTCTCCCCATGCGAGAGTAGGACACTGCCAGGCATCAAACAAAGCCGAAAGCCCTGAACTGACGTTCAGGGCTTTTTGCTATGCGTAAAAAGGAAAATCCCCGTTGTAATCCGCTTCAATTTTCATCGTACTGTTTAATATTCATCACAAAACCAACGCATTGTTTCTCTGAATGTCAGATATTCTTCGTCCGCTATTAAGTTTGGCTGTTAACTTATAAATAACAATAAAGTAACAACCAGGGCGGCAGGACGCCGAATTTCATCATTGCTATGGCTCGGAGAAAATATCATGACAGAAACAACCTCGGCTCTTGGGGATGAGCACGGCGTCGAACAGGAGGCGCTGGATAACAAGAAACGCATTTTCGCTATCGTCGGGGCTTCATCAGGCAATCTGGTGGAGTGGTTTGATTTTTACGTTTACTCCTTCTGTTCCATTTATTTTGCCGCCTCGTTCTTTCCAGCGGGCAACAGCACCACGCAGCTGCTGCAAACCGCCGGTGTTTTCGCCGCCGGCTTCTTTATGCGACCTATCGGCGGTTGGCTGTTCGGCTATATTGCCGACAAGCATGGACGAAAAAACTCAATGCTGCTTTCAGTCTGCATGATGTGCGCCGGATCGCTGGTGATCGCCTGCCTGCCGACGTATGAATCGATCGGCAGTTGGGCCCCGGCGCTGCTGCTGATCGCTCGGTTGTTCCAGGGGTTGTCGGTGGGTGGCGAGTATGGCACCAGCGCCACCTACATGAGCGAGGTGGCAATCAAGGGGCGGCGTGGCTTCTACGCATCGTTCCAGTACGTGACGCTGATTGGCGGGCAACTGTTGGCGCTGCTGGTCTTGGTGATCTTACAGCAGATATTGCCCGCCGAAGAGCTGAAAGCCTGGGGATGGCGTATTCCGTTTGCCCTGGGGGCCGTGTTGGCGGTGGTGGCGCTTTACCTGCGCCGCTCGCTGAATGAAACCTCCGATGCGAAGACGCGTAACCACAAAGATGCCGGTTCGCTGACGGGGCTGTGGAAAAATCGCAAGGCGTTCCTGATGGTGCTGGGCTTTACCGCCGCCGGTTCACTGACCTTCTACACCTTTACCACCTACATGCAGAAATACCTGGTGAACACCGCCGGTATGGACGCCAAGCTGGCCAGCGCCATCATGACCGTTGCGCTATTCGTCTTTATGCTGCTGCAGCCGGCGGTAGGCGCGTTTTCGGACAAAATCGGCCGTCGCAGCTCGATGCTGATCTTCTCAGCCTTCGCCACGGTGTTGACGGTGCCGATCCTGTTTGCCTTGAAAGAGGTGACCAACCCCTTTATGGCGTTCGGTCTGATCGTGTTGGCGTTGTTCGTTGTCAGCTTTTACACCGCGATCAGCGGGCTGCTTAAAGCCGAGATGTTCCCGCCGGAGGTACGCGCGTTAGGGGTAGGCTTGTCTTATGCGGTGGCGAACGCCCTGTTCGGCGGTTCGGCAGAATATGTCGCGTTGTCGCTTAAATCATTCGGCGTGGAGAATGCCTTCTTCTGGTACGTTTCCGGCATGTGCCTGCTGGCGTTGCTGGTTTCGCTTCGGTTGCATCGCAAAGGGAAGGAGATACAGCTGTAATAAAAACCCCGGCCTTGGCCGGGGTCAGAGTATCGCTTACAGGATACGGCTAATCAGCCGATCGATGCGGATACGCCGCAGACGGCGAATCAGCTTGCGCACCTTGATCGGATACTGCTGAATGCTTTGCAGCTCCTGATAGTGGCCGACCACGGTGGTGTGGGTGCGGATGCACTCCAGCTCTTTTTGCCGCTGTTCGCGCATCTCTTGTTTGGGATCGTGGATCAGAATAGCGTTTTCCAGATCCAGCCGCCAGGCGCGCGGGTTGAGATTATTGCCGGTAATCAGCTGCCACTCTTCGTCTACCCACATGCCTTTCAGGTGATAGCTGTTATCGCCATCCTTCCACAGACGCACGATCAGCTGCCCGGTATCGATATAACGCTGCAAGCGGCTCAGGAAGCGGCGCAGGTTGATCTCGTACAGGTAGGGCAGCGCGCCGATGATTTTGAACGGCTGGTCTTCCGGAATATAGAAATCGTTGGCGGTCTTGTCGCCGACAATGATCTCCACCTGTTTGCCCTGGCGCAGCAGATAAATGATGTTGCGCACCAGCAGCGCCGGCAGGTTGAAGTAGGGGGTACAGAGCGTCAGTTTCTGGTCGGCGCACGACATCAGGTGATGAATGGTTTTATTCAGCACGCTTTGCTTGCCAAGCCCAACCAGCGGCGTCACCGCCAGCTCATCGTTGCCGGCCTTGCCGCGGAAGTGGTAACCGGCGCGGCGCAGGGCGAAACGGAACAGACGGGTCTCGTTTTTGATCTCCGGGCTTTTCGGCCGATCGCTGCGATCGAGGCGCTGTACGGCGCCGGCGGTGAGCAGATGCTGCTTGATGTAATCGATCAAGGTATCGGCCAGCACGCCGTTGGTGATCAGCTGATAGCGATCGTAACGGTATTTCTCATGCTGATGCAGATAAACGTCGTTGATGCTGGCGCCGCTGTAGATCGCGGTATCGTCGACCACAAAGCCTTTCAGGTGCAGTACGCCTAACGCTTCGCGGGTATTGACCGGCACGCCGTAGATCGGCACCGACTGTTCCGGATGTTGGCTGGCCATGGCGCAGTACCAGTCGGCGTTGGTATTGGCGGCGGCGGCGCCGATGCGCCCACGCTGTGCGCGGTGCCAGTCGACCAGTACGCAGATTTCCAGCTCGGGCCGCCGCTGTTTGGCTTGATACAGCGCGTTGAGGATCTCGCGCCCGGCGTCGTCATGCTCCAGATACAGAGCCACCAGATAGATGCGTTGGGTGGCGTTGGCGATGGCGCTCAGCAGCGTGGTGCGAAAATCGGACGGCGCGTACAACGTACGAACATCAGCAACCGTCTGGGGGAGTTTGGGCAGTTGTGCAAGGTGTTGTTGATGTTTGCTACGTTTAAATTTTGACAACATCACAGTGCGTTTCTTCTCTCATGATTGATGGCCAGAACGCCACAGGCATAAAAACAATAAACCGAATAATCGGGCGATAATACCATTAGTTGCCCCGATTGTGCGTATGTTTTGGCGTTAAGTGATGGATTCGTAGCGCATTGCGACGCAGGTCACTGCGCGTCGGCGGCCTGCAGCGGCAGCGTCAGATTGACGATGCCGTCCTCAAGCTGCACCTCAATGCCAAAGCCCAGCCGCTGCGCCAGTGCGATCATGCCGCGGTTATTCGGCATGGTGATGCCGCTCAGACGGGTCAGGCCATGAGCGCGCGCATAGGCGATCATTTTCTCCAGCAACTGACGGCCCAGGCCCAGTCCTTTGAGGTCGGAACGCACCAGCACGGCGAATTCGGCGTCGGTGTTGTCCGGATCGGACAGCGCGCGGGTCACGCCGATGATCTCGTCTGCGCGCACCGCCACAAAGGCCATTTCTCGATCGTAGTCGATCTGCGTCATGTTGGCCAAATCGTCATGGGTAAACTCATTGATCTCGCTGAAGTAGCGATAATAGAGGTCTTCCTTGGTCACCCGGTCGATGAAATGCTTCAGCGCTGGCTCGTCTTCCGGCAGGATCGGGCGGAACAGGCATTGGCTGCCGTCTTTCAACGCGATGGTCTCTTCCAGCTCATGCGGATAAGGGCGGATCGCCAGCCGCGCCTGCGGATCGCCGCTGAACGGCGCGAGCTGCATCGAAACGTCCAGCAGAGTGAATTCGCTGCCGGAGGCCAACACCGGGTGAATATCCAGCCGGGCGATCTCCGGGCAGTCGAGGATCAGGTTGGAGACCTGCACCAGCAAGCGGCTTAGTCCAGGGATATCTAAAGGCCGCAGCGCGCTGCGCCCGCGGATCTTGCCGCCTTTCACCGCCTGCAGCACCAGATAACGCGCCAGCGCCATGTTCAGCGGCGGCAGCGCGACCGCCACCTGATTTTCCTGGCGCCATTCCACACCGCCTTCACCCAGCATGATCAGCGGGCCGAAAATCGCATCCTGCTCCACCGCGATGCGCAGCTCCTGGGCGCCGGCGCGGTTGGCCATGCTCTGCACCAGCAAGCCGTGGATGCGCGCCTGAGGGTAGGTGCGCTTCACGCGGTCGAGGATCGCCTCCGCCGCGCGCTGCACTTCGGTCGCGGTGCGCAGGTAGAGCATGACGCCCTGAACTTCCGACTTGTGCGGGATATCCGGCGAACGGAGCTTCAGCGCTACCGGGTAGCCGATCTGTTCGGCGATATGTACCGCTTCGGCGCTGTCTTCGGCGATCCAGGTCGGCAGGGTGCTCAGGTCATAAGCCTGCAGAATGGATTGCACCTCGTGGGTATCCAACTGGGTGGCGCCTTCGGCCAGCGCCTGATGGATCAGGCGGTGAGCGTCGGCGGTATTGGCGGTCAGGCCGACCGGCAGCGCCGGGGTCTCTTTCAGCTGCTTCTGGTTGCGGCGGTATTCCACCATATGCATAAAAGCGGTCACAGCGCCTTCCGGCGTGCGGTAGGTGGGAATGGCGGCCTCGGTAAACAGCCGGCGCGCCTCTTGCGAAGAGTATTCGCCGCACCAGTTGGTCAGCAAGGTGATGCGTTTGCCGCGCGCATGGCGGTGCAGCGCGTCGATCAGCCGCTGCGCCGTGGCGGTGCCCGGCGCCGCCGCGCTCGGCGCATGGATCAGCAGCAGCGCGTCATAGTCGTGGCTGTCGAGCAGCGCTTCGAGAGCCGCCAGGTAGCGCTGCGGCGTGGCGTCGTCGCGCAGATCGAGCGGGTTGCCGGCGCGAATGAAATCCGGCAGCGCATCGCTCAGCTTCGCCAGGCTCTCATCGTTCAGCGTCGCCAGCTTGCCGTTGCGCCCGAGCAGCTCGTCCAGCGCCATTGCCGCCGGCGCCGCCCCGTTGCTGACGATCATCAGCCGCTCGCCGCGCAGCGGATGCATATGGCTGAGGGTTTCCACCGCGGAGAACAGCTCATGGGTATCCTGCACGCGCAGCAGGCCGGCTCGCTGGATGGCGGCGTCGTAGGCGGCGTCCAGCCCCTGCTGGCTGTTGAGCAGTAATTGCGCCTGTTGGCTGCGGCCGCTTTTGATCACCAGAATGGGCTTGTTGCGTGAGGCGCTGCGCGAGGCGGAGAGAAAGCGCCGTGCGTCGCTGATGTTTTCCAGATACAGCAGGATGGCGCTGGTTTTGCTGTCGCGCGCCAAAAAGTCGAGCAGGTCGTCGACGTCGATATCCAGGCTGTCGCCCAGCGCGATGAAGTAAGAGAAGCCGACTTCGCGCTGCTGCGCCCAGTCGAGAATGGTGTTGGCGACGGCGGCGGACTGCGAGATAAACGCCAGCTTGCCTTTTTGGATCGGCACCGGCGAGAAGCTGGCGTTGATGCCTTGCCACGGCGCCAGTAATCCCAGACTGTTGGGGCCCAACAGCCGCATGGCGTAGCGCTGCGCGCAGGCTTTCAGCTCGGCGAACTGTTCTGGCGGTGAAGAGAGCACGATGGCGGTTTTGCAGCCGCGCTGCCCCAGCGCGTCGAGCAGCGCCAGATTACGCTTGGCGTGAGTGCAGATGATCGCCAGATCCGGCGTCAACGGCAGGCTGGCGACGTCGGGGTAGGCCATGACGCCGCATACCGCCTTGTAGCGCGGCGTCACCGGCAAGATGGGGCCGCCGAAACCGCCGGCCAGCAGGTTGCTCATCATCAGGTTGCCGGCGCGGCCCGGCTGCTGCGAAGCGCCCAGAACGGCGATCGATTTGGGACGTAGTAGCGCTTCTAACCCTCGCTGGCTCATGCACGGCTCCTTTTGGCAACGTTACGCCTGATTTTAGGCGCTTTATGGCTGCATTGCTGTGACCGATGCCTCCGGCCGGGTCGGTTTTCCCGCCAGATACTGTTGGCGGAAATAGCGAAAATGCTGATTCAACCCTTCGGCGGCCGGCAGATCGCCCGCCTGTTGCAGCAGGGCGGCGGCCACTTCCGCCGTGCAGTGTTGCTCGGCGCGGCTGGCTTCGCGCAGTTGGTAGTCCGATGCGGCGTCGACGTTGAGGGAAAACACCGGGAATTGATTGAGATACGGGCTTTTACGGAACATTTTGCGCGCCTCCGCCCAGGTGCCATCCAGCATGATGAACAGCGGCGGTTTGCCGCCGACGGGCAGCGCGCTGAACACCGGCCGTTCGGCGTCGGCGTAGGACGCGGGGAACACCACATAAGGCTGCCGGGTGGGATCGTTGATGGCCGCCAGCAGGGCGGGATCGACCTCGGTACGCGACCAGAGGAACGCCTGGGTGTCCGGCAGGATATCGGCGATCAGGCGGCCGGTGTTGCTGGGCTTGAGCGGCTCGGCGCCGAACATGATCAGGCAGAAACGGCTGCCGGCCTGCTGTGGGCGAATGGTGTCGCACAGGCAGTTCTTATGCGGCAGCAGGCAACCCTGACAACGTGCCACCCGGCAACCGCGTGCCAAAAAAGGGCGGGTGGCGCGGTCTAAACGGAATTGGCGCAGGCGAAGTACGGCGTTGTCGGTCATAACGATCCTGGGGAAAAACCGTTATTGTAACGCAGAAAAAAGCCCGCCGGGAGGGGCGGGCTCGATCGGGGCGCGTTCGCGCGCAATGGCGGGATACGGCCTATACTTGCCGAATCACACTAACTCGTTGAGCCAGTTCTCAAACGGCGCTTTCGGCATCGCGCCGTTGAGCATGTCGACCATTTTGCCCTGACGGAACACCATGATGGTCGGGATGCTGCGGATGCGGAAACGGGCGCTCAGCTCCGGCTCGGCTTCGGTGTTCACTTTCACGAAGCGCACTTTGCCGGCGCGCTCTTCGGCCACGTCTTCAAAGATCGGCGCAAAGCTGCGGCACGGGCCGCACCACGGCGCCCAGAAATCGACCACGACCGGCAGATCGTCCTGCAGCAACTGGTCCAGCGTGGCGGCGGTGGCGTTGATCACTTCACCGTCGAAGAGCTCATGGCCGCAGCGGCCGCATTTCGCGTTGTCCGCCAGACGTTCTTCCGGCACGCGGTTGGTGGCATTGCAAGCTGCACAAACTGTATTCATGTTGACCTCGGGTACAGAGAAAGCATGGTCCCCGCAACGCGGTTGCGGAGATGTTTCTTTAATGCTGACAATTATCGGCAAAACCCGGCGCGTGAACAATGAGGTTTGTTCAATGGATGTGATAGTTGGGAGCTTTTAGCGCAAGTTGGTGGCTTCGTGCACCAACATCAGGTAATCTTCGCGCCCTGCGCGTTGGTGGAGAAGACAATGAACGATTCATTTAGTGGCAAGAACGGTAAAGTCAAAGTGATGTACGTCCGCAGTGACGACGACAACGGCGACGACCGTAACAAGAATAAACGTCCGGCCGGCAAAGGCCGTCCGGCTGACGGTGCGCGATCGGGCCGCACCGGTCAAGACAAGGCGCGCGGCGGCAACGATCGCCGCGGCGCCGACTCCCGCCGCAGTGAAAGCGATCGTCCTCGCCGTCCGGCGCGCTCTGAAGATCGCGGTGGCAATGAGTCGCCGTGGAGAACCGTCTCGCGCGCGCCGAATGAAGAGCCGGCGTTCGATCATGGCGGCATCAGCGGCAAAAGCTTCATCGATCCTGAGCAACTGCGCCGCCAGCGCGCGGAAGAAACCCGCGTTTACGGTGAAAACGCCTGTCAGGCGCTGTTCGCCAGCCGTCCGGAAGCGATTGTGCGCGCCTGGTTCGTGCAGTCGGTCACCCCGCGCTTCCGCGAAGCGCTGCGCTGGATGGCGGCTAACCGCAAAGCTTACCACGTGGTGGATGAAGAAGAACTGGCCAAGGCTTCCGGCACCGAGCACCACGGCGGCGTTTGCTTCCTGATCAAAAAACGTCAGGGCCTGGATGCGCAGACCTACCTGAAAACCGCACCGGCGACCGACTGCGTGCTGGCGCTGGAGGAAGTGGGCAACCCGCACAACCTGGGCGCCATCGTCCGTTCGTGCGCCCACTTCGGCGTCAACGGCGTGCTGCTGCAGGATCCGGCGCTGCTGGAATCCGGCGCGGCGGTGCGCACCGCAGAAGGCGGGGCGGAGCATATCAAGGCGATCAACGCTGACGATTTCCTGTCGGTGCTGGATACCTTCCGCAAGGCGGGTTACACCATCGTCACGACCTCGAGCCACAAAGGCACCGCGCTGGCGCAGGCCAAGCTGCCGGCCAAGATGGTGCTGGTGCTGGGCCAGGAACGCGACGGTCTGAGCGACAGCGCCTGGCAGCAGGGTGACATGAACGTGTCTATCGGCGGCACCGGCAAGGTGGAAAGCCTGAACGTTTCCGTGGCGACCGGCATTCTGCTGGCGGACTGGTGGCGTCAGAATCAGGCGTAATCTTTTCTACGTCGGATAAAAAAACGGGCGCCCCAGGGCGCCCGTTTCGTTTATTGCAGCTTAGTGCGCGCCGCCGCCCCCACCGCCGCCGGAGCTGAACGGCGGTTTCGCCACCCACACCAGCACCAGCAGCACCAGGAACACCCCGGCCGACAGCCAGAAGATTTCGTTGGCGGAGATGATCAGGCCCTGCGCGGTGATCTCGTTGGCGATGTACGCCGACGCCTGCTGCTTGCTCATGCCGAGCTGCTCCAGCTGGTGGTACATCTCCTGCGACTGCGGGTTGTACGGGTTGACGAACTCCGTCAGCTGCGAATGGTGCTGCGATTCGCGCTGCGTCCACAGGGTGGTGGTGATCGAGGTACCGATCGAACCCGCCAGCGTTCGCGTGAAGTTCGACAGGCTCGATGCCGCCGCCATACGCTCCGGCGGCAGGCCGGACAGCGTGATGGTGGTCAACGGCATGAAGAAGCAGGCGATGGCGAAGCCCTGGACGAACTGCGGCCAGGCGGAAGCGCCGAAGTCCATGCCCGGTTCAAACGTATAGGCGCGCCAGTAGAAGCACACGGCATACATGATGAAGCTGAAGGTCACCAGCCGGCGCATGTCGAGCCGGTTGCCGAACTTACCGATGATCGGCGACAGCAGCACCGGGATCAGCCCGACCGGCGCCGACGCCAGCCCCGCCCAGGTGGCGGTATAGCCGTACACCTCTTGCAACAGCTGCGGCAGCAGAACGATGGCGCCGAAATACAGCATGTACGCCAGGCTGATGCACAGGCAGCCGATGGTAAAGTTGCGCGACTTGAACAGCGACAAATCCACCACCGGATGATCGTCCGTCAGCTCCCAGACCACCAGGAACAACAGCGCCACCACCGCCACGACGGTCAGGGTGATGATCTCGGTCGAGTTGAACCAGTCCAGCTCCTTGCCCTGATCGAGCATCACCTGCAGCGAACCGATGCCGACGATCAGCAGCACCAGTCCAACCGTGTCGATCGGTTTGATCTCGGTTTTGGTTTCTCGCCCCTTCAGCGTCGCCATCGCCGCCATGATAACGAAGGCGCCGATCGGGATGTTGATGAAGAAGATCCAACCCCAATGGTAGTTGTCGCTGATGTAACCGCCGAGGATCGGCCCGAATATCGGCGCGACGATAACGGTCATCGACCAGAGCGCCAGGGCCATCGCTCGCTTGGCGGGCGGGTAGTTATTCAGCAACAGGCTCTGCGACAGCGGGATCAGCGGCCCGGCCACCACGCCCTGGATCACGCGGAAGAAGATCAGCATGCCGAGGCTGTTGGAGATGCCGCACAGCCAGGAAGCGAGGACGAACAGCGCGGTGGACCAGAGGAACAGCCGCACTTCGCCGATGCGCTTCGCCAGCCAGCCGGTGATCGGGATCGAGATGGCGTTCGCCACGCCGAACGAGGTGATCACCCAGGTCCCCTGCGAGTTGGAAGACCCGAGGTTACCGGCAATGGTGGGGATCGCCACGTTGGCGATGGTGGAGTCCAGCACCTGCATGAAGGTCGCCATGGCGAGCGCGACCGTCATCCAGGCGAGCTGGGCGCCTTCAAGCGGTTTCTGTGGCAAGATGGCCTCCCGCGCGCTTAGCCGGCGTTCGCATGGATCACGTCGGCGATCAGCTGGTTAACCGGCGCCAGATTCAACGCCAGCGCGTCGCTCTGGTACAGCGGTTTGTCGCGCACCACGTCAGACAACACGCGGCCGTCCAGGTTGGCGGTGTCGACGGTCACCAGCGTCGAAAGACCGATGCGCAGCGGATGATCGGCCACCTGCTTGGCGTCGAGCTCAATACGCACCGGCAGACGTTGCACCACCTTGATCCAGTTGCCGGTCGCGTTCTGGGCCGGCAGCAGCGAGAAGGCGCTGCCGGTGCCCATGTCGATACCGACCACTTTGCCTTGATACACCACGTCATCGCCGTAGACGTCGCTGACCACCGTCGCCGGCTGGCCGATGCGCATGTTGGCGATCTGGGTTTCCTTGAAGTTGGCGTCAACCCAGATGTGATCGGCCGGCACCACCGCCATCAGCGGCGAACCGGCGGCGATCTGCGCGCCGACCTGCACGCTGCGGCGCGAGACATAACCGGTAATCGGGCTGATCACCTTGGTACGCTGCAGCGCCAGCCAGGCGTCGCGCATCTGCGCGGCGGCCTGTTGGATCGCCGGCTGCTGTTCCAGCGGGGTATTCAGCACCATCGCCTGATTGGCGTTGTATTGCTGCACCGCCACTTCCAGGGCGGCCTTGGCGCTGTCGACCGCATCGCGCGCGTGTTGCAGTTCTTCGCGGCCGATGGCGTCGACGCTGCCCAGCACCACGCGGCGTTTCAGATCGTTCTCGGCCTTGCTCAGATCGGTCTTGCGCAGGGCGATGTTGGCCTGATATTGCTTGCTGTTGATGATCAGCTGGTGGGTCTGACGCACGCTGTTGGCCAGGCCGGTCTTGGCGCGTTCAAACGCCTGCTCGGCATCGGTCGGGTCGAGCGTCAGCAGCACGTCGCCCTGCTTGACGTAGTCGGTGTTGTCGAAATTGACGCTGTTCACGCTGCCGGACACCTGGGCCATGATCTGCACCTGGTTGCCGGAGACGTAGGCGTCGTCGGTTTCCTGATGATGACGCAGCACCAGGAACCAATACACTAAGTAAGCCACCCCTATAACAATGAAAATAACCGTCAGCAACAGCAGCCAAAATTTGCGCTGCTTCTTTTTGCCGCTCGGCTGCTGCGGGTTTTGAGTTTCCGCGCTTGCGCTCATGGTGTTCTCCAAGCCTTATATTATTATGCTTTCGAATCCGCTGCGGCCGGGGCCTGATAGCCACCGCCCAGCGCGCGGATCAGTCCTATCTTCGCCTGCAGTAAATTGCTGCTGGCATTCAACTCCGCCTGTTGCTGCTGTAATAGCTGCGTTTGGCTGGTCAACAGATCGTCGCGCCCGATAATCCCTGCCTGGTAACGGGCGTTGGCGACCTGGTACACCTGTTGCATCGACTGGGCCGCGGACGCCGCCTGCAGCTGCTGTTGCGCAGAACTCTGCTGGATGGTGATGGCGTCAGCGGTTTCCTGTACCGCATTCAGGATGGTTTGGTTGTAGGATTCCACCGCTTCGTCATACAGCGCGGATTCCTCGCCCAGCTTGCTGCGCAGCGCCCCGGCGTGGAAGATCGGCAGCGAGATCGCCGGCATCACGTTCCAGGCCTGGCTGGCCGCTTCAAACAGATTCGGGCTGGTGCCACTGGTATTGGTGGTCATCAGGCCGGCGAAGGCTGAAATGGTCAGGCTGGGATAAAACTCTTTACGCGCGGCGCTGACGCGCTGGCTGTAAGATTCCACCAGCTGGCGTTGCGCGGCGATGTCCGGGCGTTTACCCAGCAGATCCGCCGTCAGCTCGCCCTGCGGCGCCATCAGGTTGTCTGCGGGCAACGGCACCTGACGCAGGTGCTGCATGGCGTTCGGCCCCTGGCCCGCCAACGCGGCAAGCTGGTGTCTGAGCTGTTCGATTTGCGACTGCAGCTGCAGGATCTGCTGCTTGGCGACGTCGGACTGCGCCTGGGTCTGTTGCGGCACATCGACGCCGGTCAGCCCGGCCTGATAGCGCTGTTGGCGCAGCGCGGTCAGGCGCTCATTGTTGTTTACTTCCTGCTGCAGCAGCTTCTCGAGCGCCAGATTGCTCTGCAGCTGGTAGTAGGCGGACGCCACCGAGCTGGTCAGCGTCAGCGCCGCCTGTTCCTGCTCGGCGCGCGCGGCGTTGACCTGCGCCTTGGCGGCGTTCACCTGGTTGCGGTATTTGCCCCACCAGTCGAACTCGTACGCCAGGTTCAACCCCAGCGAGTTGGAGCTTTCGTAGATCGGCTTATGCGGATACCCCAGCCCCATATTGACGTTTTGCGGCACGCGCTGGCGCTGGGTGCTGGCGTTCAGATCCAGGTTCGGCCCGTTGGCGGCGCTGGCTTCACCCACCACGCTCTGCGCTTCGCGCACGCGGGCGGCGGCTTGACGCAGGGTCGGCGAGCTTTGCAGCGTCTGCGTCATCAGGGTATCCAACTGCGGATCCTTGAGGGCGCGCCACCACTGCGGGCTGACGGCCAGCGAACTGACTTTCGGCTGAGCCAACTGCAGGCTCTGCGGATCCATCAGCGTGGATTGCGGGGCAATATTATCGGTCGAAGCACACCCGGCCAGCAGTAACACGGCGAACAGCGGGGTGAATCTCCAGTGAAATGGGGATCGCATAAGTAGGTACCTGAACAGAAATTGTGAATTAGGGTAACTGTTCTGTGATTTCCATTTGATCCAGACGTGCCAGCAATTTGCGCGTCAGCTGTTCCAGCTGTTTTTGCTCATCGTCGGTCAATGTGGACCACAGGAAATGCAGACATTGATGCTGCGGCGGCAGCAGTTGACTGAGAAATTCTTCCCCCTGCGGCGTCAGGTGCAGATGCAGGCAGCGGCGATCGTTGTCGCTTTCCCGGCGCTCGATCCAGCCGCGTTTTTCCAGCTCGTCGGCGATGCGGGTCGCATTGGTGCGCGAGGAGCCTAAGGCAGAGCTTAGCTCAGAAGGTTGGATGCTGTGGCTTTCCTGCGCATCCAGGGTAATCAGCGCCATAAACAGTGTTTCGTTAATCCCCTGCGCTTTGAGCATCTTATTGCGGTTTTCCAGCAGCTTGCCTTGCATGTGCATGCACAGGCGGGTCAGCAGGATTTCCTGATAAGGGAAATCTTTCTGCCGCGTGGCGCGGAAATTCAGCATTTGTTCTATGGGGGCAAACGAGCTTTCCATAATTTAGGGCCTCATTAATTTCGTTCGAGATAGTAACGACGGTGACAAATAATGTAAATGTTCAGCCGTGCGGATAATTTAGCAATTCGTGTCATTTGTCAGTGTTTGTAAAGATGTGGCGCCTGAAAACGCCAGTGTGAAGCCAAACGATCGGGAGCGGCGTCAGCCCGCGCCGAAAATCATTAACAGCTTTAATGTGACGCCAAAGGCCGTTGCGCCGAGCAGCGTCGACAGAATGATGCTTTTGCTGCGGTAGAAGCACAGCGCCAGCGCGGCGAACCCCACCAACGTCGGCAGCAGTTTGTCCGGCTCGCGCATCACCACCGGCGTGCTGGAGACCACCAGCAGGGCGCAGATCGAGGCGATGCCGATGCTGTCGAGCAGCAGGGCGGCTTTACCGCGTTTGAGGCCGGGCTGGGCGCGCGCCGGCGCCAGCCGCAGCGGCAGATAACGGAACAGGTAATTGGCGCAGCCCACCACCAGGCCGATCACCAGCACATCAGTGTTCATGGCTGGCCTCCGCAGGGGCAGGTTGGAACAGAGCGGCGACGCAACCGGCGCCGATGCCGGCCAAAATGGCGACCGGGATGGAGAACAGCACCACGCCGAGCAGCGCGCCGGCCAATGAGGCAGCGATGGTCAGGCTCTGCGGACGCCGGAAGGCGGCCAACAGGAAGCTGAGAAACAGCGCCGGCAGCATGAAGGCCAGCGAGGCCTCGATCACCGGGAACTGCTCCAGCGGGCCGTTGCCGAACAGCGCGCCGAGCGCGGTGCCGGCCACCCAGGAGAGCCAGGAACAGAGCGCGATGCCCAGCATCCAGTTTTCGCTCCAGCTGCGGTTATTGCGCATCAGCCTGGCGGTGGCGGCGGCGAAGACCTCATCGGTCAGACCAAAGGCCCACATCGCCGTTTTACCGGGCGACATGCGCGAAACGATACGATGACGCAGCGCCGGGCCGTACAGCAGGTGGCGCACGTCCATCGCCATCACCGTCAATGCGGAGACCCACAGCGACATCCCGGCGCTCAGCAGGGCGGTGATCACGAACTGGCTGGCGCCGGCGTAGATGATGCAGGAGAAGAAAATGCTTTCCAGCGGGGAAAAACCCAGTTTGACGGCGCTGAGGCCGAAGGCGAACGCCACCGGGACATACCCGATGACGATCGGCAAACTGTCGACGACGCCGTTGGCGAAGGTGGCGCTGACGGCGGGCGGATTGAGGCTGTCTGCAGCTTGGCTTTGCATGGTTGTGGATCGCAGGGTAGATAGGACTTCAATAGTTTATGCCCAGAACATTACCAGAGAGTAAGTAATGTTTATACCCTGTACCGCTAATAAATTTCTTTAGTGACTATTTGCACGATAATCAGATTGGCGCGGGCCCCTGCGGATCGTGGTGCTTGCCGAGCCACCAGGTCAGCAGGTTGAGCAGGCATAACACCCCGCCGGCGGCGGCCACGCCGTACCAACCGGCATGTTGATAGGCCGAGGCGGAGAGCAGTGAACCGAGAGCGCCGCCGATAAAGTAGCTGGTCATGTAGCCGGCGGTCAGGCGGTTGCGCGCGTCCGGCATGATGCGGTACATCACGCTCTGGTTGGTGACGTGCACCGCCTGCACCGCCAGATCGAGGATCAGGATGCCGGCGATCAGCGCCCACAGCGATTGTTTGGCGAACGCGATAGGGATCCAGGACAGCAGCAGCAACACCAGGCCGACGGTGGTGGTCAGCCCGGCCTTGCCTTTGTCCGCCAGATGCCCGGCGCGCGAAGCGGCCAGCGCCCCGGCGGCGCCCACCAGGCCGAACAGCCCGATCACTCCCTCGGAATAGTTGAACGGCGGCGCGGCGAGCAGAAAGGCCATTGAGGTCCAGAGCACGCTGAAGTTGGCGAACGACAGGGCGCCGAGGATGGCGCGGGTGCGCAGCAGCGGCGTGCGGCAGAACAGGCTGAAGATCGAGGCCAGCAGCTGCGGGTAGTTCAGCCCGGAGTGTTGCTTATAGCGCGGCAGCGCGCGCCACAGGATCAGCGCCATCAGGAGCATCAGCACGCTGGCGACCCAGTAGATGGTGCGCCAGCCGCCGAACGACGCCAGTGCGCCCGCGACGGTTCGCGCCAGCAGGATGCCGAGCAGCAGGCCGCTCATGATGATGCCGACGGTCTTGCCGCGCTTTTCCGGGTGGGCCAGCGTGGCGGCCAGGGGCACCAAGATCTGCGCCACTACCGAGAACAGCCCGGTGAGCGCGGTGCCGAGGATCATCATCGGCAGCGTGGCGGAGGTGGCGGTGATCAGCATGCCGCCGGCGGCCAGCAGCGTCATGAAGACGATCAGGCTGCGGCGTTCGAACATGTCGCCGAGCGGCACCAGCAGCAGCAGGCCGGTGGCGTAACCGAGTTGCGCGGCGGTGACGATAAAGCCGGCCTGGTTGACCGACAGGTTGAAACTGGTGGCGATGGTTTCCAGCAGCGGTTGCGCGTAGTAGTTGCTGGCGACCGCCAGGCCGGTGGCGATGGCAATCAGCACGGTCAGCGCCGGGCTGAGGCCCGGATGGGCGTTTTGTGGGTTCATGATTTTTTCATCACGGGAAGAAGATAGCGCGCAGTATCCGGCAACGCGTCTGCGGAAACCAATGTATAATTTTCATTTGATTTATCTCATTTCAAGATAGATGCCATGAACCTGAAACAGATCCGCTACGCGCTGGCGGTGGCGGAAGAACAGAGTTTCACCCGGGCGGCGCAGCGCTGCCATACGGTGCAGTCGGCGCTCAGCCACCAGATCGCCAAACTGGAAGAAGAGCTGGGCTGTACGCTGTTTGAACGCACCTCGCGCCGGGTGCGGTTGACCCCCGCCGGCCAGGCTTTCATTCCGTCGGCGCAGCGACTGTTGGCGGCGCAGCAGGCGCTGGTGGAAGAGGTGACCGCCGCCGGCGATGCGGTGTCCGGCACCCTGACCATCGGCACGATTTCAACCATAAACGCGATTGATCTGACCGAAAAGCTCGACAAGTTTCATCGCCACTATCCGGCGGTGAACATCCGCCTGTACGTTGGCATGAGCGAAGCCCTGCTGGAGGATGTGCGTCAGCAGAAGTGCGATATGGCGTTCGTCGGCATTTGGCCCGGCGATGTCGATTTACTGCCGATGTCGCACCGGCAGTTGACCGATGAGCCACTGGTGGCGCTGGTGGCGCCGCAGCACCCGCTGGCCAACCGCGAGCGGGTAAACCTGCAAGCGCTGGCGGAAGTACCGCTGGTGGATTTCTACAGCGGCACCGGCGCGCGGCGCCAAACCGATCGCGCCTTCCTGGCGGCGGGCATCCGCCGACACGTCAGTTTTGAGATAGATCATATCGAATGGCTGGAGAATTTGGTGCGGCGCGGATTGGCGGCGGGCATCGTACCTGTCTCGACCGCGCAACGCTTAAGCGCGCTGGTGTCGATTCCGATTGAAGACGGGCCGCGGCGCCAGGTGTATTGCATCTGGCCGCAGCCCTTGTCGAACGCCGCCGCACGTTTTTTACAGTTCAGCGGCATCGATATGGCGGGGTAGGGGCGCGGCAAAGGCGGCGCCCCTGAACGGTTACGACTTCGCCGCTGCGGCGGCGGTTTTCACCCAGCCGTCGAAGGTCGCCTGGTGCGCCTTGATCCAGCCGTTAACGTGGTTCTGGATATCGGCTTCCGAAGCCTGGCCTTCATGCATGCGCAGGTTTTGCGCGTTGATGTCGGCGATCGGCAGCTTCATGATGGCGAACAGCTTGGCGGCCGCCGGGTTGGCTTCGGCCCACTGCTTGTTGGCGGCGATGCGCATGGTGTTGACCGGGAAGCCGTAGTTGGCGCCGTTAGGCAGCTTGGTATCGACGTTCTTCTGCTCGCCCGGCAAGGAAGAGAACGGTACCTGCAGCCAGACCACGTCGCGGCCCGGCACCATCACATCGCTGACCCAGTACGGCGTCCAGGTGTAATACAGCACCGGTTTGCCCTCTTTGTAGCGGGTAATGGTGTCGGCGATCATCGCCGCGTAGTTGCCCTGGTTGTGTTCGACGGTGTTGCTCAGGCCGTAGGCCTTGATGTGGTGGTTGATCACCGCTTCGCAGCCCCAGCCCGGGGTGCAGCCGGTCAGATCGGCCTTGCCGTCGCCGTTGGTGTCGAACAGCTTGGCGATCTTGGGATCCTTGAGCTGCTCGACGTTGGTGATGTGGTATTGCTCGGCGGTTTTCTTGTCGATCAGGTAGCCCTGCGCGGCGCCGTTGACGTAGACGCCTTCGCGGTAGAACTTGGCGTCGCCGCCGGCGGCCTTGTACTGATCGGCGTGCAGCGGATCCCAGTTGACCGCGATAAAGGTCGCATCGCCGGAGGCGATCGAGGTGTAGGCGACGTTGTAATCCACTTCACGCGGTTCTTTCACGTCATAACCCAATTTTTCCAGCGCTTTGCTGACCAGCAGCGTCTGGAACGTCTCTTCGGATATGGTGCTTTGCACCGGCTGTACCGCGATCCCCTTGCCGGGTAAATCTGCGGCGCTCACGCTCTGTGAGCCAATCAGCGTCGTCAGGGCGAGAGCCCAGATGCCCGTGGTGCGCATAGTGTTTCCCCTCTTTCGATGTGGTGGTGTCATAGCCCGCCGGGGCCGCAGCCGCCGGCGGGAAAAGCGTCAGGCTTGCTTGATGAACGGGCGAGTCAGCAGCCCGATGGGGCCGCGGCGATACCAGCGGCCGATGCCTTTACTGCGGCGATCGCGCCCCAGCGATTGGGTGAGGCGATCGAGAATGATCGCCAGGATCACGATGCCGACCCCGCCGACGGCGGCCAGGCCCATGTCCAGCCGACCGATGCCGCGCAGCACCATCTGGCCCAAACCGCCGACGGCGATCATCGAGGCGATGACCACCATCGACAGCGCCAGCATCAGCGTCTGATTCACGCCGGCCATGATGGTCGGCATCGCCAGCGGCAACTGCACCTTGAACAGCAGCTGGCGCGGGCTGGCGCCGAAGGATTCGGCGGCCTCGATCAGATCCTCCGGCACCTGTTTGATGCCCAGAATGGTCAGACGCACGATCGGCGGCAGCGCGAAGATGATGGTGACCACCACGCCCGGCACGTTGCCGATGCCGAACAGCATGACGATCGGCACCAGGTAGACGAAGGCCGGGGTGGTTTGCATCGCGTCGAGCAGCGGTCTAATCACCTTGGCGGCGTGCTTGCTGCGCGCCAGCCAGATGCCGAGCGGCAGGCCGATAAGGATGCAGAAGAACAGCGCGGTCAGCACCAGCGCCAGCGTGACCATCGCCTGCGACCAGGCGCCAATGGCGCCGATGGCGATCAGGGAGAGCAGCGTCGCGGCGCCCATGCCGAGGCCCGAGACCTGCCAGGCGAGCAGCGAGAACACCAGAATGGCGATCGGCGCCGGCATGCCCAGCAGCAATTGCTGGAAGCCGCTCAGGATCATGTCCACCGGCACGCGGATGCCCTGGAACAGCGGGCGGAAGTGCAGCACCAGCCAGTCGATGCCTTGCGTGACCCAGGTGTCGAACGGCACCCAGGCTTTGTGGAACGGATCGAGCAGGCTGAAGTGCTCCGGCTGCGCCGGGGCGCCGCTGAGCCAATCGGCGCTTTGCCCGGCGGCGTCATGAGCGGCCGGCGGCGGCGCGCTGGACCAGGCGTCGCCGGCGTTGGCGGCGGCATCGCTGGCAGGTGCGGAGCCGGTATCGGCCGCTGCGGTAGCCCAGGGATCTTGGGTTTGCGTGGTATCACTCATTGGTTGAGCCCTCCTTGTCCAACGCCTGCAGCAGCATGGCCTTGGAGATGATGCCGAGATAGTTATGTTCTTCGCTCACCACCGGCACCGCGCACGGCGCCTGGGCGACCAGGGAAATCAGATCGCTGAGCGGCGTGTCGGCCGGCACGGCGGCGGGGGCCTCGAGCAGGGCATCGTCCAGCGTTTGATTGGCGGACAGCGCTTTTTTCAGCGACTCTATCGACACCACGCCGATAAATTTCTTCCCGCGTTCAACAACATAACCATAATCACGGTCCTCATCGCGCAGCAGCTGCAGCGCCGAGCGAGGGCCAAAACCGGGGGTTTTGCGGATCAGCGTCACCGGGCGCCGTTGGGCGATATCCTTGGCGCTGAACACATGACTGATGTCCACGCCGCGGAAGAAGGTGCGCACATAGTCGTTGGCCGGGTTGTTCAGGATCTCGTCCGGCGTGCCGACCTGGATCACCTCACCGCCCTGCATGATGGCGATGCGATCGCCGATGCGCATCGCCTCGTCCAGATCGTGGGAGATAAACACGATGGTGCGTTGATGCTGGGCCTGTAATTTCACCAGCTCATCCTGCATTTCGGTGCGAATTAACGGATCGAGCGCCGAGAAGGCTTCGTCCATCAATAATATATCCGGGTTATTGGCCATGGCGCGGGCTAATCCTACGCGCTGACGCATGCCGCCGGATAATTCATCCGGATAAGACAGCGCATAATTCTCCAGCCCGACCTGACGCAGGGCGTCCAGCGCTTTTTCCTGGCGTTCCTGCAGCGGCATGCCGGCTAATTCCATGCCAAAGGCGGTATTATTCAGGACATTCATGTGCGGCATCAGCGCGAATGACTGGAATACCATGCTGATCTTATTTCGCCGCACGGTGCGCAGCGCGGTGTCGGATATTTTGGCGATGTCCTCACCGTCGATCAGCACCTGACCGCGGGTGGGTTCTATCAGACGATTGAGAAGGCGTACCAGGGTGGACTTGCCGGAACCGGAGAGCCCCATGATGACAAATATCTCGCCTTCTTCAATGGCCAGAGTGGCGTCTTTTACGCCGAGCGATAAGCCGGTTTTTTCAAACAGCCGATCTTTTGTCAGACCTTTATCCAGCAGTTTGAATGCGCGTTCCGGGTGTTCGCCAAATATCTTATACAGGTTCTTTACTTCGAGTTTAATTGCCATGCAATTTGCTGTTTCCTCTGGTTTAATTAACGCGTTATGGGCTGTCCTTAGCAAAATAAAAGAGCTTTTTACCCTAACACAGTGAATATCTGAGACAACCCTCAATGTCATTTAAATGGGATATTAGTGGTTTACATCAAGGTTTTAATTAGTTATGGTAATTTGGCCCGTGACTCAAAATTGATGGCCATTATTCGGCATAATGGTTTGGTTTTTGGGAAAATAATACGGTGTGGCGCAGAGAGATATTTTGGCGCCGCGCCTGCCGTTCGGATAATAAAAAACCCGACCAGAGGCCGGGCAAAAGTCATCAGTATTTCATCAGTTTTAACGACAGGTGCCGATATCGAGGGGGATATCGTCGAGCGTCATGTTATCGCCTTAGTATGACAGCCAGATGGCAGCCTCAGGCCTTGCGGTACAGCCGCCGCGGATGGCCGATATTTCCGTACAGCATCTCCACCCGCACGAACTGGGTGGCGACGCAATATTCCAGATAACGGCGGGCGGTGGTCTTGCTGATGCCGACTTGCTCAACCACGTCTTCCACCGCATGCGCCACCGCCGGCTGGGCGATAAACAGCGCCTGCACCAGCTCGAGGGTATTGGTTTCGATGCCTTTGGCGCTCGGCTCGCTGGAGAACTGCTTCGACTGCAGGTTGTACAGCGCATCGACGTTGTCCTGATCGATGATCTTGAAGGTGCGCTGGGTCTGCACGAACTGCATGAAGCGTTCGAGCGAATTGCGCAGTCGCTTATAGGACACCGGCTTGATGATGTAATCGAAAGCGCCGTTGCGGATCGCCTGGCTGCAGGTATGCATGTCGCTGGCGGCGGTGATGAAAATCACCGAACAGGCGGGGTTCTTCACCGCCGGTTCTTCCATCAGCTCGATGCCCTGGCCGTCCGGCAGAAAGTTATCCAGCAGGATCAGCCGCGGCTGATGCGCGTTGGCTTTGGCCCGCGCTTCGGCCAGCGTGGCGGCGTAGGCCACCACCCGCAGGTTGAAATTTTTCTCGATGAACTCTGCGTGCAGCGTCGCCAGTTGCGGCTCGTCTTCCACGATCAGAACGTCCAGTGTTAGGTGTGACATAATCGGGTGCTCAAAAAATCGGGTTATGGGTTTTATTTAGGGATAAATATAGAGAATATCGCGCCGTGCGGCTCATTGTCCGACACTTCTATGCTGCCGTGCGCCTGCGCCACATGGCTGGCGACCAGATGCAGGCCGATGCCGTGGTCGCTTTTATCCGCTTTGGTGGTGACGCCCTGTTCAAACAGCGTATCACGAATCTCCTCGGCGATGCCGGTGCCGCGATCCGCCACCTCGATCACCAGCTCGTCGCTGCCGTCGCTGATATAGAGTTCGATCGCGTCGTGCGGCGCCGGGCAGTGCAGCGTCGCTTCCACCGCATTATCCAGCAGATTGCCGACGATCGACATCAGTTCGATCTCATTCAGCGCCGCCGGGATCTGCCGCAGCTGGCAGGCCGGATCGAAGCGCAGCTCGATGCCTTTTTCTCTGGCGCTGGAATATTTGCCCAGCAGCAGGCCGCACAGCGCCGCCGAACTGAAGCGCTGCGAGATGAAATCGAGGATCTCCTGCGCGCCCTCCGACTGGGCTTCCACATAGCGGATGGCCTCGTCGTAGCGCTGCATATGCAGCAGCCCGGCCAGCGTGGCGGTCCAGTTCAGCTGCTCGTGGCGCATGATGCGCAGATTGTCGGCATAGCGTTTCACCTGGCTGAGCTGGCTGCTCAGCGTATTGATATCGTTCTTGTCGCGGAAGCTGATCACCCAGCCTTGCAGCTCCTGCTCCTGCATGATGCGCACCCGGCTGGCGATCACCCGCACGTGGTTGAAGCGGCACACCTCGTCGTGCGTATCCTGGCCCAGTTGCGCGGCGGCGAAGAAGTCCGGCTGCGCCTGGATCACGTCGCCGATCGGCCGGCCCAGCAAGCTGGCGGCGGGCTGGTGCAGATCCAATAGCTCGCGCGCCGCATGGTTGATGGTGATGATCCGCAATTGCGGATCGATGGCGATCACGCCCTCATAAATGGCTTCCAGCAGCGCTTTTTGCTGGCGCACCAGCAGCGCGATCTCTTTCGGTTCCAGCCAGAACATCTGGCGCTTGAGATTTTTCGACAGCAGCCAGGAAAAAACGAACAGGGCGATCAGCAGCAGAACGATGGAGCCGATAATTTGCGTCAACGTCCTGGCATTTGAATTATCGATGTGCGATTTCAAATAGCCGACGGAAACGATACCGATCACGTGATTATTTTCATCCAGGATCGGCGCCTTGCTGCGCAATGAAACGCCAATGCCGCCCTTGCGAATAGAAATAATGCTTTTCCCTTCCAGCACCTCTTTATTATCGCCGCCGATCATCGGCGTGCCCAAGCGGCCTTCGTATTCGGAATGATAAAGATGGCGGGCATGATTATCGCCGATGACGATATAACTGGCGTCGCTGCTGGCGCGGATTTTTTTCATCAGCGCGGCAATTCTGGCGGCGTCGTGTTTTTCCACCGCGTCCACCAGCGAAGGGATAAGGGCGATTTCCCGCGCCTGCACCTGGGCGCGGGCGCCGAGATCGCGGTGCAGTTGCGCATCCAGCTGGTAATAGGTGTAGGCGCCGATACAGGTCAGCAGCAGGCAGGAGAAGGCCACCAGGCACAGAAACAGTTTGATTTGAAATGAGAGTTTGAGGCGCATGGCGGAGCTTCACCGTAAAGAGATCCTGAAGCCTTACCCTATCACGAGAAGCGGGGTCTGTAATATTGCGCCCGATCAACTTGTGATCCCTCACACGGGATTAGAGTGAACCGGACGAGAATTGTTCGCCTGCGATAAAATTGATAAGCTTTAAAATAAAAACGGTATTAACACCATTAAAACCACGTCGGTTTTTACATAATCTTAATTAACCCCATAGAAACCATAACCACCATTAAAAACCCTTTTTAACTTTGAACATAATCACAGCAGATAATCCGTGCGCTTCTCTATGATGGCTGAACAAACTAATAAGAGGCCAGATTATGAGCACAACAGATGATTCTTACCTCGTAGCCAAAGACAAGACCGCCGATATTCCTCTGCGTGAGAAATGGTGGCGGATACTGGACAATTATAAAGTAGGGATTATTCCGTTACCGTTCTTTATTCTGGCCGGCGTATTGATTCTGCTCGACTGCCTGGAAGGCAAATTGCCGAGCGATATCGTGGTGATGGTGGCCACCCTGGCGTTCTTCGGTTTCGCCTGCGGCGAATTCGGCAAACGGCTGCCGTTGATCGGCAAAATGGGCGCGGCGGCGATCTGCGCCACCTTCATTCCTTCCGCGCTGGTGCACTATGGCCTGTTGCCGGACGTGGTGGTGGAGTCGACCACCAAGTTCTACAAATCGACCAACATTCTTTATCTCTACATTTGCTGCATCATCGTCGGCAGCATCATGAGCATGAACCGCCAGGTGCTGATCCAGGGCTTCCTGCGCATCTTCATTCCGATGCTGTGCGGCGAGATCGTCGGCATGCTGGTGGGGATGGGCGTCGGCATGGCGCTGGGCCTGGAGCCGTTCCAGATCTTCTTCTTCCTGATCCTGCCGATCATGGCCGGCGGCGTGGGTGAAGGGGCGATCCCGCTGTCGATGGGCTACGCGGCGATCCTGCACATGGAGCAGGGCGTGGCGTTGGGGCGCATTCTGCCGATCGTGATGCTCGGCAGCCTGACCGCCATCGTCATCGCCGGCCTGCTCAACCAACTGGGCAAGCGTTATCCGCACCTGACCGGCGAAGGCAGCCTGATGCCGAGCAAGCAGGGCGACAGCGGCATGAACGCGGTGGAAAAAATCAGCGGCAAGGTGGACGTCAGCACCATCGCCTGCGGCGCGTTGCTGGCTATTCTGCTGTATATGGTGGGCATGCTGCTGCATCGCCTGATTGGCCTGCCGGCGCCGGTGGGCATGCTGTTCGCCGCCGTGGCGGTGAAGCTGGCGCACGGGGTATCGCCGCGCATTCAGGAAGGCTCGCAGGTGGTGTACAAATTCTTCCGCACCGCCGTGACTTATCCGATCCTGTTCGCGGTCGGGGTGGCCATCACGCCGTGGCAGGAGCTGGTGGATGCGTTCACCGTCCAGAATCTGATCGTGATCGTCACGACCGTCAGCGCGCTGGTGGCGACCGGTTTCTTCGTCGGCAAGAAAATCGGCATGCACCCTATCGACGTGGCGATTGTCTCCTGTTGCCAGAGCGGGCAGGGCGGCACCGGCGACGTCGCGATCCTCACCGCCGGCAACCGCATGTCGTTGATGCCGTTCGCCCAGATCGCTACGCGTATCGGGGGCGCTATCAACGTCTCGCTGTCGCTGCTGGTGTTGGCCAAGTTCTTCGTATAACTCCTATAAATCCTTAGCGTTACTTTGCCTTTCCCCGCCCCCGCGGGGATTTTTTTTGCCCGCGCGCCGGCCAGACGCGCGGACAAGGGGAACGCCGGTTATGCCGCCTGTTTCATGGCGGCGTCGTACCAGGCGAAGTAGCGCTCTACGCCGCGGCGGCCGGATTCGATCAGCGCGCGTTTTTTCTCCTCGCTGATGCCGAACTCCAGCGTGCCGACGTCGAGCGTGTCGACATACACGGTGCGCTTCCAGTCGTCGCTGTCCAGATGCACCTTGGTTTGGATGTCCAGCATCACGTTGGCCACCGCCAGGGTGAAATCAAACAGGTTGTTGACCGGCGTGCGCGGGCCGGCCTGACCGGCGGCCTGGGCGATTTCACCGGCGGAGTCCAGGCGAAGGCCCAGGGTGCGGGTGTTGATGCGCTGGCTGGAGACGTCGATGTAAGGCGGCGTGGCGGAGAAGTCATAGTCGAATAGCCGCACCGGGTAGTTGTCGATCATGCCGCCATCGATGCACAGGTCGCCCAGGGTATTGTTCTTCGCCACGAAGGCGAACGGGAACGACATCGAAATGCGCAGGCCGTCCGCTACTTTCATGCGCGGCGTAGTGCGGTGCGAATAAACTTCGCGTTGGCCGCTGTTGAGGTTAGCGCCGATAAAGTAAATCGACTTGAACCCTTTCGCCGCCTTCATCGCTTCGAACTGCTCGAAGGTGATATCCGGGTTGCCGGTATATTGCTTGATAATATCACGCGACCATTGATAGAAATAATCGCCGGGCGCGATGCCGTATTGATTGAACAGGCGATAGGCGTCCTGGATCGTACCGAAAAAGCCGCCGTTATAATCGAGGAATTTTTTAAAATCCATCGCCGACAGAATTTTGGTGACGTCCGCCGAGCTGCAGCCCAGCCCGACCAGCAGCGCGGCGATGGCGCCCGCTGAGGCGCCGGAGGTTTGCTTGATCTGTGGCATGATGCCTTTGGCCTCCAGCAGTTCCAGCGCGCCGCCATAGGCGATGCCTTTTACGCCGCCGCCTTCAAAGACCAGGTTTTCGAATTGATAGCTCATGATATTTCCTCACTCTTGGTTTAGGGAGTAAGAAAAATAACGAAGTCGTGAACCGGAAAATATTGATTAGGGTTGTGTGAGTCGGCAAACAAAATTATTCATAATAAATATATTGTTTATATATTTATCAAAGGCATTTATTAAACAGGCGCATCGGGCTTTTTGCGTCAATACTTAGCGCTGTTCAATTCTCGCAAGGAGTCATCATGTTCTGGAAACGTTGTCTGCTGGGCGCGGCGCTGGCCGTTATGTCATTACAGGCTGGGGCCGCCGCGCCGCAGGCCAAAACCCCGACGCCGGGATTTTACCGCATCATGCTGGGCAGTTTTGAAGTGACCGCGTTATCCGACGGCATCATTCGCCTGCCGGCGGACAAACTGTTGCTGAACACCACGCCGCAGCAGATCGCCGCCTGGTTGGCCGAGCGGCATCAAAGCCTGCCGGTGGTCACCTCGGTCAATGCCTATCTGATCAATACCGGTGACAAGCTGGTGATGATCGACAGCGGCGCCGGCCAACTGCTGGGCGACGGCCTGGGCAAGCTGGTGGATAACCTGCGCGCGGCGGGCTACCAGCCGGAGCAGGTGGATGAGATCTACCTGACCCACATGCACCCGGACCACCTCGGCGGCCTGACGCACGACGGCAAGGCGGTATTCCCCAATGCGGTGGTGCGCGCCGCCAGCCAGGACGCGGACTTCTGGCTGAGCGCGGACCAACTGAAACAGGCCAGCGCAGGCAGTAAAAGCAACTTCGAACGGGCCCAGGCGGCGATCAAGCCATACCAGGCGATGGGCCACTTTAAGCCGTTCAGCGGCGACGGTGAACTGTCGCCGGGCATTGCCGCCTTCGCCGCCCACGGCCATACGCCGGGGCACAGCGTGTATCAGGTGACCAGCCAGGGCAAGAAGCTGTTGCTGTTGGGGGATCTGATCCACGTGGCGGCGGTGCAGTTGCCGCATCCGAAGGTGGCTATCAGCTTTGACAGCGACGCCAAGGCGGCTGTCGCTCAGCGGCTGCGGATATTTGGCGACAGCGCGCGGCAGAGCGAACTGGTCGGCGGCGCACACCTGTCGTTCCCGGGGTTGGGGTATCTGAACCGCCAGGGCGACGGTTACACCTGGGTGCCGTTGAACTACGGCGCGCTGTAACGCCCGCTCTCGTTATCGGTTCCGCTCGGCGAACACCCGGCTGAACCAGTCGAGAAACACGCGCACCCGCGGCGACAGCTGGCGGTTGCGCGGATAAAGCAGCGAGACCGGCATCGGAGGAGAAGGCCAATCCGACAGCAGCGGCAACAGGCTGCCGTCGGCCAGATCGCCGCGCAGGTGATAGCGCGGCACCTGAATGATGCCCAGTCCGGCGCGGGCGGCGGCGACCAGGCTCTCCGCCGCGGTGACCGACACCGTCGCCGGCAGCGTGACGGGTTGCGCTTGTCCCGCCACCGTGAACGCCAGCGGCATCAGCGCGCCGGTCGCCGAAGAGCGAAAGCCCACCATGCGGTGATGGCGCAGATCGTCCAGGCTTTGCGGCGTGCCGAAGCGCTGCAGGTAGGCCGGGGCGGCGCAGGTCACCTCTTCCAGCTCGCCCAGGCGGCGCGCCACCATGTCGCTGTCCCGCAGTTTGCCGACGCGCACCACGCAGTCGATGCCTTCCCGCAGCGCGTCCACCAGCCGATCGCCTTCGCTCATATAAAGCTCGATATCCGGGTATTGCGCCAAAAAATCCGGCAAATCGGGCAACAGAAAATGGCGCGCCAGCGTGCCGTGCACGTCGATGCGCAGCAATCCGCGCGGTTTGGCGCCGGCGAACGCCATCTCCGCTTCTTCGATGTCCGCCAGAATGCTCAGACAACGCTGATAGTAGGCTTCGCCGTCCAGCGTCGGGCTGACGTGGCGGGTGGTGCGTTGCAGCAGCCTGACCTGCAGCCGGGCTTCGAGCTGTTTGATGGCGTCGGTCACGGTGGATCGCGGCAGGTTCAGATCCTGCGCCGCCTGGGTGAAGCTGCGTTGTTCTACCACGCGGGTGAACAGGCGCATGGCGTCGATTCTGTCCATAATTGTTCGTTTATTTCGGATAGTGATAACGAAGAATAGGGGATTATTCGCCATGCCGAAAGGTGCATGATGACTGTACATTAACCCGATGAGGAGATATCCATGAATCACGCGACTCAACGCGTCGCCATCGTCACCGGCGCATCCCGCGGCATCGGCGCGGCCATCGCCGAGCGTCTGGCCGCCGATGGCTTTACCGTCATCATCAACTATTCGGGCAATCCGGCGCCGGCCGATGAGCTGGTGGGCAAGATAGAACAGCGCGGCGGCCGCGCCTTGAGTGTCAAGGCCGACGTCAGCGATGCGGCTGCGGTCGCCCAACTGTTCGACAGCGCCGAACGGGCGTTTGGCGGCGTCGACGTGCTGGTCAATAACGCCGGGGTGATCGCGCTGGCGCCGGTGGCGGACATGCGTGATGAAGATGCGGATCGCCTGCTCGACATCAACCTGAAAGGCAGCTTCAATGCGATGCGCGAGGCGGCGAAGCGCCTGCGCGACAACGGCCGCATCATCAACTTCTCCTCCAGCGTGGTGGGGTTGCTGCAGCCGGGGTACGGCATGTATGCCGCCAGCAAGGCGGCGATCGAAGCGCTGACCAGCGTGCTGGCGAAAGAGCTGCGCGGCCGCAATATCACGGTGAACGCCGTCGCGCCGGGGCCGACCGCCACCGGCTTGTTCCTCGACGGCAAAACCCCGGAGCTTATCGAGCGGCTGGCGAAGATGGCGCCGTTGGAACGTCTGGGCACGCCGGACGATATCGCCGCGGCGGTGGCTTTCCTCGCCGGGGCAGACGGCGGCTGGATCAATGGCCAAACCCTGCGCGCCAACGGCGGCATCATCTGATTGGCGACGCGCCGCCGCAGGATCGGGTATCCTGTGGCGGAACATGTCACATCAAGGGCAACGTATGGCGGGCCACACTCAGCAATCCCATCCTGGCGTCAGATCGCCCTGCGTCAGCCTGTGCCGGATCGACGACGAAACCCAGCAGTGCCGCGGATGCCGGCGCACGCGGGCGGAGATCGCCGCCTGGCCGACCGCCAGCGACGCGGAGAAACGCGCTATTTGGCGGCGGCTTGAGCTGCGTCAATCGGTGAAATAATCCTCTGCATTATTGCGCTGTCAGACTTCATGTAGCACAATTGAGCTACATGTGATTGACCGACGTTAGGAGCGATTATGTCGACGACGACCATTCGTATTCCAGATGAGCTTAAAGCCCGAGTCGCTGTCGTCGCCGAGCAGGTAGGCGTCACGTCTCACAGCTTTATTTTGCAGGCAATAGCGGAGAAAACGCAGCAAGAAGAGTTGCGCCGTGACTTTGAGAATGAAGCGGAAAAACGCTATGCCAAGATAATTGCGACGGGAGAGACGGTCTCTTGGAAAGAGATGCGCGGTTATTTGGAAAATTACGCAGCGGGTGATACTGCCGCTGTCAAACCTCCTGTTAAAAAACTGGGACGCTGATGGCAAATGTCGAGTTGGCGCCAGAGGTCAGGGATGATATCGAACGTGTTCTCGCTCATTTAGCTCAGTATGGCGCTGCGGATTCAGGGCGGCGCATTCAGGAAATCATCCATGCAATTGCGGTATTGGAACATAATCCATTGATCGGACGGTCCCTTGGCGCAGGGCTGCGTGAATTGATTATTGGGCAGCAAGCTCGCGGTTATTTGGCGCTCTACAAATACATTCCTGATATCGATACGGCGTTTGTTCTGGCGATCCGCAGTCAGAAAGAACAAGGGTATTGAATGCACGATACCGGCCTGAAAGACCGGCATCGCTGTCATGTCCTCAGAAATCCCAGTCCTCATCCTCGGTGTTGACCGCCTTGCCGATGACGTAAGACGAGCCTGAACCGGAGAAGAAGTCGTGGTTTTCGTCGGCGTTCGGCGACAGCGCCGACAGGATCGCCGGGTTGACCTCCGCCATCGCCGGCGGGAACAGCGCTTCATACCCCAGGTTCATCAGCGCCTTGTTGGCGTTGTAGTGCAGGAAGGTCTTCACGTCTTCCGTCCAGCCGACGCCGTCGTACAGCTCCTCGGTGTAACGCACCTCGTTGTCGTACAGATCCTGCATCAGGTCGAAGGCAAAGTTTTTCACCTGCTGGCGCCGCGCGGCGTCCACTTTCTCCAGCCCTTTCTGGAACTTATAGCCGATATAGTAGCCGTGCACCGCCTCGTCGCGAATGATCAGGCGGATCAGATCGGCGGTGTTGGTCAGCTTGGCGCGGCTGGACCAGTACATCGGCAGATAAAAGCCCGAATAGAACAGGAACGACTCTAGGAACACGCTGGCGACCTTTTTCAGCAGCGGATCGTCGCTGCGGTAGTGCGCCAGAATGATGCCGGCTTTCTTCTGCAGCGCGCGGTTTTCCTCGCTCCAGCGATAGGCGTCGTCCACGTCCGGCGTTTGGCACAGGGTGGAGAAGATTGAGCTGTAAGAGCGGGCGTGCACCGCCTCCATAAAGCTGATGTTGGAGTACACCGCCTCTTCGTGCGGCGTCAGCGCATCGGCGATCAGGGCCGGCGCGCCGACGGTGTTCTGGATGGTGTCCAACAGCGTCAGCCCGGTAAATACCCGAATGGTCAGCTGCTGCTCCTTCGGCGTCAGCGTGGCCCAGGAGGGGATATCGTTGGACAGCGGCACCTTTTCCGGCAGCCAGAAGTTGGAGGTCAGGCGGTTCCATACCTCCAGATCCTTGTCGTCTTCGATGATGTTCCAGTTGATGGCGCGCACCAGCGGCGCCGATGTTACGGTCGTCATAAGTTGCCTCACAGCGCGCAGGACACGCAGCCCTGCACCTCGGTGCCTTCCAGCGCCATCTGGCGCAGGCGGATGTAGTAAATGGTCTTGATGCCTTTGCGCCAGGCGTAGATCTGCGCGCGGTTGATGTCGCGGGTGGTGGCGGTATCGCGGAAGAACAACGTCAGCGACAGCCCCTGATCGACGTGTTGCGTCGCGGCGGCATAGGTATCGATGATTTTTTCCGGGCCAATCTCGTAGGCATCCTGGTAATACGCCAGGTTGTCGTTGGTCATGTACGGCGCCGGGTAGTAAACGCGGCCGATCTTGCCTTCCTTGCGGATCTCGATGCGCGAGACGATCGGATGGATGCTGGAGGTGGCGTTGTTGATGTACGAGATGGAGCCGGTCGGCGGCACCGCCTGCAGATTCTGATTGTACAGCCCGTGCATCATCACCGACTGACGCAGCGCGCGCCAGTCGTCGCGGCCCGGAATGGCGATGCCGGCGGCGGCGAACAGCTCGCGCACCCGCTCGGTCTGCGGCAGCCAGTCGCGCTCGGTGTACTTGTCGAAGTACTCGCCGCTGGCATAGCGAGAGTGCTCAAAGCCATCAAAGGCGCCGCCGCGCTCGATCGCCAGCCGGTTAGAGGCGCGGATGGCGTGATAGGCCACGGTATAGAAATAGAGATTGGTGAAGTCGATGCCTTCTTCCGAGCCGTAGAAGATGCGCTCGCGCGCCAGGTAACCGTGCAGGTTCATCTGGCCCAGACCGATGGCGCGGGCGCTGCGGTTGCCTTCGGCGATCGACGGCACCGAGCGGATATCGCTCATGTCGGCCACCGCGGTCAGCGCGCGGATCGCGGTCTCGATCGCCTTGCCGAAGTCCGGCGCGTCCATGGTTTTGGCGATGTTCAGCGAGCCGAGGTTGCAGGAGATATCCTTGCCGATGCGATCGTAGCTCAGATCCTCGTGATAGGTGCTGGCGCGGTTGACCTGCAGGATCTCCGAACACAGGTTGCTCATGTTGATGCGCCCGGCGATCGGGTTCTCCCGGTTGACCGTGTCCTCGAACATCACGTAGGGGTAGCCGGATTCGAACTGGATCTCCGCCAGCACCTGGAAGAACTCGCGCGCGTTGATGCGCGACTTGCGGATGCGCTTGTCGTCCACCATCTCGCGGTACTTCTCGCTGACGGCAATCTCCGAAAACGGCACGCCATACACCCGTTCGACGTCGTAGGGCGAGAACAGGTACATTTCTTCGTTGTTCTTCGCCAGCTCGAAGGTGATATCCGGGATCACCACCCCCAGCGACAGCGTTTTGATGCGGATCTTCTCGTCGGCGTTTTCCCGCTTGGTATCGAGAAAACGCAGGATATCCGGGTGGTGGGCGTTGAGATACACCGCGCCGGCCCCCTGGCGCGCGCCGAGCTGGTTGGCGTAGGAGAAGGCGTCTTCGAGCATTTTCATGATCGGAATGACGCCGGAGGACTGGTTCTCGATGCGCTTGATCGGCGCGCCCACCTCGCGAATATTGCTCAGCATGAAGGCCACGCCGCCGCCGCGTTTCGACAGCTGCAGCGCGGAGTTCACCGCCCGGCCGATCGATTCCATATTGTCTTCGATGCGCAGCAGGAAGCAGGAGACCAGCTCACCGCGCTGGCGTTTGCCGCAGTTGAGGAAGGTCGGCGTGGCCGGCTGGAAGCGGCCGGAAATCATCTCTTCCACCAGATCCTGCGCCAGGGCGGTGTCGCCCGCCGCCAGCGTCAGCGCCACCATGCACACCCGGTCTTCGTAGCGTTCCAGATAGCGCTTGCCGTCGAAGGTTTTGAGCGTATAGCTGGTGTAGTACTTGAAGGCGCCGAGGAAGGTCTCGAAGCGGAATTTCTTGGCGTAGGCCTGTTGGAACAGCTGCTTGATAAACGGGAATTCGTACTGCGCCAGCACCTGCGGCTCGTAGTAGCCTTCTTCCACCAGATAGCGCAGCTTTTCCTCCAGGTTATGGAAGAACACGGTGTTTTGGTTGACGTGCTGCAGGAAGTAGTGCCGCGCCGCCAGCCGATCTTTATCGAACTGGATCCGGCCTTCCGCATCGTAAAGATTGAGCATCGCGTTGAGCGAATGGTAATCCAGCGCGCCCGTCTCGGGCCTGGTCAATTCTGTCGTTGCCAAAATGCGGTTACTCCCTGTCTAACGTTTTCAACGTCTTGCGTAGTGCCGAGCAGCTCGAAGCGGTACAAAAAAGGCACCTGGCATTTTTTGGCGATGATGTCGCCGGCGATGCCGTACGCTGCGCCGAAGTTGGTGTTCCCGGCGGCGATGACGCCGCGCAGGTATGAACGGTTTTGCGGAACGTTGAGAAAGCGGATCACCTGGATCGGCACCGCGCCGACGGCGCTGCCCCCGCCATAGCTGGGTACGATCAAGATATAGGGTTGTTCCATCAGCAATTTGCTGCGGGCGCCGGCGATCGGAATGCGGATCGCCGGCAGGCCCAGTTTCTCAACGAATCGGTGGGTGTTCTCCGAACTGCTGGAGAAATAGACCAGCGGATTCATCGCCGAGCCTCAGCAGGTGAGCGCCAGCGCGCCGATTTTGTCCGGCCGGAAACCGGACCAGTGATCGTCACCGGCGATAATCACCGGAACTTGCTGATAACCTAAGGATTTAACGTGGTTCAGCGCCTGCTGATCCTGGGTGAGGTCGATCACCTGATAATCAATCCCCTGTTTATCAAATGCGCGATAGGTGGCGTTGCACTGGACACAGTCCGGCTTACTGTAAATAATAATGCTCATGATTCGCATTTACCTTTAGGCTGAAGGAAAGGCGGACAAGTCAGATAACGGAGCATCGTTCCTGGCGTTTCTGACGGCGTTATCAACCGAACAACGGTCCCTGCGGCTGATAGATAAAATACTATATGTAGATATTTAATTTATCAACCACGCTATATATGGTGTTTTGTGGGGTTGGGTACGTAGACCGCGTCGGGGCTGGAAAAGGCGAGGGAAAAATTTTTTCGGGTGAGAAATTCTCCTCTCTCAGTGAAGAGGGGGAGTCGAGCGCATTCTGACGCATGCTGACGGCCAGACGATTGAAGGCGCTCTCTGATTAGCGCATCGACCATCCGGCGGGGCGGGGGTTACTGTCGGGGGGCGCCAATTTCAGCCGGCGAGAGGAGGCGGAGCGGGCGGTACAGGGGCTGGCGCAGCTGTTTCGCACAAATTAAACGGCCCGCGATTTCCGCGGGCCAGACGCACATCTGTTTTATCTTTATGACTGCAGGGGTGTTAACGCCGGGCCAGCAGCACGCCGAGCACGATGCCGACGGCGGCACCGATCCCTACGCCCTGCCAAGGTTTGTCACGCACATAGCTGTCGGCTTGATCGACCGCGTCGCGCGCATGCTGTGTCAGACTGGTGGAGCCATTGAACCGCGCCCGGGCGTCGCGCAGCACGCCTTTCGCCTTGCTGTGCAGCTCTTTCAGTTCCTCTTTGGTCTTGTCACCGGACTCGCGCAACACTTCATCCAGCGTATCGGCCAACAGAGTGACGTCCTGATCGATATCGCGTTCTGTTCTTTCCGCTTTCTTAAACATTCAGCTCTCCATTTCGACACATGTCTTTCAAGTGTAGACCATGCCGAGATTTGCGTGGCCGATCACGGAAAAAAACCGCCGTCACGCAGGTGTTTGCCGGCGCCTGGGCTTTGTACATTTGGTTACTCGGCGAAACCAATCACTCACGGAAGCGGCGGTTTGATTCCACTAGTATCTGTTTCAACGGCTCCACCGGAGCTTACCGAAACAACACTCTGAGGATTTAAAGATGAAAAAAGTATTAGCGCTGATCGTTGCTGCCACTATGGGTCTGTCTTCTGTTGCTTTCGCTGCTGATACCGCAGCTACTGCTCCGGCTACCACCACCGCACCAGCTGCGACCACCACCACCGCTGCGCCAGCGGCTGCTGCTGAAAAAGCGCCAGCTAAAGCAACGCACCACAAGAAAGCCAAGCACCACAAAAAAGCGCCAGCCCAGAAAGCTCAGGCCGCTAAAAAGCACCACAAAAAAGCGCCAGCTCAGAAAGCCCAGGCTGCTAAAAAACACCACAAAAAAGCGCCAGTGCAGAAAGCTCAGGCCGCTAAAAAACACCACAAAAAAGCCGGTAAAAAAGCTTAATTAAGTGATGTTTGCGGAACCGGAAGGTTCCGCACGCTCCAGTCCGTACTCCAGACACCCGGTTCTTCCGGGTGTCTTCTTTTGAGGCGACGCACGATGATCAATCGCTATCTGTTTGAAGTTATTTTCAGCGCGGTAACCCTGTGCGGGGTGATCGTCGGTTGGGAACTGTTTTTGGCCGGCAGCTTCCTGTGATCATTGCGCCGCGGCGGTTTCGTGCAAATGCCGCCAGCCGAGCGCGTTGGGCTGACGTTCAAATACCACCGTGGAGTAGCGCAGCGTAGCGCTTTGTCCCGGCAGACTCTGTTTTTCCCGGTAGCTGACTACCGCGCCCGTCGGCCATTCGGCCACCAGCTTCATCTCTTCTATCTCGATTTCCAAACCCGGTTTGGCGGCGCGATGCGCGTGGAAAAAAGCGCACAGCGCGGTGAAATCCAGCGGAGCGCCGTTCAGCGCGATCATGCTGAAATCCGGCGTAAAGCGCGCCAGCAGCGCCTGCTCTTCTCCGGTCCCTTTGCCCAGCCAGCGTTCAATGGCGATGTGGGCGTCGATCACTTCGGTAAAATACGGGTTCATAAAGCATCCTGTTGAGCGTTGAGTTGGCGCACGATGGCGCGGTTGGCGAGGCGCAGGCACAGCAGCAGCGGGATGAGTACGCTGGCGCCCGCCAGAATGAAGCAGGTGCGGTAAGCCGTCGCGGGCGGCAACACGGCCAGCAGCAGATTCAGCAGCAGGCTGAGCAGCGCCACGCCGAGGCAAAAACTGAGTTGGCGGTTGATATTCCACAGCGCGCTGGCGTCCGCCAGCTGAGCGTCGGGGATCTGCAGGAACGCGCTGCTCTGCGCGGTGCTGCTGCATAGGCTGCCGCCGAACCCCATCAGGGCAAAGGCGGCGATCTGCAACGCGTGCTGCCCGGCCTGATCGATCTGCGCCAGCGTCAGCATGCCGACGCCTTGCAACAGACAGCCGACGATCAGCAGCGGCCGCGGGCCGAGGCGGTTAAAGGTTTTGCCGGTCAGCGTGATGGCCAGGAACGACGCCAGCGCCCAGGGCAGCATCAGGCCGCCGACCTGTGCGGCGGGCATGCCCAGCTGGTTTTGCAGATACAGCATCGCCACCAGGCTGACGCCGATGAACAGGCCGGGAATACACAAATAAACCGCCATGGCGTTGCGCAGCAGCGGGTCGGCGACCAGCCGCAGGTTCAGCAGCGGCTGCGGGGTACGCAGGCTATGGCGCAGATAAGAGGCCAGCACCAGCAGGCCGGCAGCCAGCAGCGCCGCACCGGAAACCTGATGGCCGGCTTCGCTCAGCCGGGTCAGGCCGAGCAGCAGCAGCGTCAGCGCTGCGCAGGCGCTCAGTAATCCTGTCGCGTCGAGCGGTTTGCGCGCCGCCGTCGGCGCTTCCGCTCGCAGCCACAGCGCCGCCAGCGCCAGGGCCAGGGCCGCCAGCGGCAGGTTGGCGAAAAACACCCAGCGCCAGTCCAACCGATCGACGAGCCAGCCGCCCAGCGCCGGTGACAGCGCCGGCGCCAGCAGCCCCACCAACATGATGGCCGCCGACAGCCCGGCGCGTTCATGGCTGCGGTACAGCTGATAGGTCAGCGTCTGGCCGATGGGGATCAGCAAGCCGCCGCCCATGCCCTGCAGGGTGCGCCAGCCGATCAGCGCGCCGATGCTGTCGGCGTTGCCTGCGCCGAGGGTGGCCAGCATGAACAGCGCCAGCGACAGCAGAAATACTCGCCGTCCGCCGATGCGCTGCGCCAGCCAGGCGCTGAGCGGGATCACCAGCGTCAGGCCGAGAATATAGCCGTTGCTGACCCACGCCAGTTGGCTGACCGATGCTCGCATCGCCTGGCCGATGGCGGGGTAGGCGACATTGGCGATAAACATATTGATCAGATCGACGAAAAAGCCGAGCAGATAGACGATTGCCACTTTGCTGCGATAAGACATGGTGCCTCCGGTTGAAGGCGAGCAGTGTATCGGGGGGAAAAGTGCGGATAAATCGGCGGCGGGCGATTACACTGTCAAAATGATTTTGACAATAAGGGCGGCGAAATGCTGAATTTGCAGCGTCTGGCGATCTTCGCGGCGGTGGTGGAAGCGGGCAGCTTTACCGCGGCGGCGGCGGCGCTGGGGCAAACCAAGGCGGTGGTGAGCTTTAACGTCAAGCAACTGGAGAATGAGCTGGGGGTGTCACTGCTGGCGCGCAGCACCCGACGATTGTCGCTGACCGATGCCGGCGAACGCTTCTATCAGCGCAGCCAGCAATTGTTGCAGGAGGCGGAAAACGTGCTGGACGACGTGCGACGCGATCATCACGGGCTGAGCGGCGTGCTGCGCATCACCAGCACGCCGGAGTACGGCGCGCAGGTGGTGGCGCCGGCGCTGGCGGCGTTTTCGCGCCAGCATCCGCGCCTGCGTATCCAGCATGTGTCTTCTTCCTATCATGCCGATCTGATTTCGGAGCGCTTCGACGTGGCGATCCGCTTGGGCCAGCTGGCGGATTCCAGCCACCGCGCGGCGCTAATTGACAGCTTCGCCATTTTTCCGGTGGCGTCGCCGGATTATCTGGCCGAGCAGCCGATTCATTCGCTGACGGATCTGGCGCAGGCGCAGTGGATTGCCCACAGCCGGCTCAGTTCGCCGCTCAGTTGGCAGGTGGTCACGCCGCAGCGCGAAGCGGTGCTGTTCAAGGTCGCGGACGCCGCCACGCTTACCGGCGACAGCGCCGCGGCATTGCTGGCGTTCGCCCTGCATGGCGCCGGGGTGGCGCTGCTGCCGGCGTGGCTGGCGCAGCCCGACATCGATGCCGGCAGGTTGCAGCGGTTGCTGCCGGATCACCGTTTCCCCGAGCAGAGCATCTATGCGCTCTACCCGAATACCCGTCACGTGCCGGAAAAGGTGCGGGCGTTTATCGATTTTCTGCGCGCGCGGGTGGCGGCAAAATCGTTAGCGAAATAATAATTCGTTATAACTCTCTCATTTATCATCAAATCTCATCGGGGTATGCTGGAACGCTTCGTCTACCTCGTCCGATGCGAGCCACCTTCGATGACCGCAGAAAATAACTTCCAACTGAACCGACGTATTTTGTCCGTGGTGATGTTCACCTTCGTCTGCTACCTGACCATCGGCCTGCCGCTGGCGGTGTTGCCGGGATTTGTGCATGACCACCTGGGCTACAACTCGGTGTTGGCGGGCCTTATCATCAGCGCGCAATACTTCGCCACGCTGTTCAGCCGCCCGCACGCCGGGCGTTACGCCGATCAGCTGGGGCCGAAGAAAGTGGTGCTGTTCGGCTTGGCGTGCTGCGGCGCCAGCGGCCTGTTTTACGCGCTGGCGTTCGGCGTTGACGGTTACCCGTGGCTCAGCCTGCTGTTGCTGTGCGTGGGGCGGGTGTTTCTCGGCGTCGGCGAAAGCTTCGCCAGCACCGGTTCCACACTGTGGGGCATCGGCCGGGTTGGGGCGATGCACACTGCGCGGGTGATCTCCTGGAACGGCGTCGCCACCTACGGCGCGATGGCGGCCGGCGCGCCGCTCGGCGTGTATCTGAACCAGCAGTGGGGATTGGCCGGGGTGGCGGCGCTGATTGTGCTGGCGGTCGCGGTGGCGCTGCTGTTGGCGAGCGGCAAGCCGGACGTCTCGATCGCGGCTGGGCAGCGCATCGCCTTCCGCGCGGTGTTCGGCCGCATCTGGGCCTATGGTCTCGGGCTGGCGATGGGCACCGTCGGCTTCGGCGTGATCGCCACGTTCATCACCCTTTACTACGCCGACAAAGGCTGGAGCGGCGCGGCGTTTTCGCTGACGCTGTTCAGCTGCGCCTTCGTCGGCATCCGCCTGATCTTCAGCAACGTCATTAACCGCCACGGCGGGTTGAAGGTGACGCTGGCGTCGTTTCTGGTCGAGATCGTCGGGCTGCTGTTGATCTGGCTGGCCGGCGAGCCCTGGATGGTGCAAACCGGCGCGTTGCTGGCCGGCGCCGGTTTTTCGCTGGTGTTCCCGGCGCTGGGCGTTGAGGCGGTGAAACAGGTGCCGCCGCAGAATCAGGGCACGGCGCTCGGCACCTATTCGGCGTTCCTCGACCTGGCGTTGGGCATCACCGGCCCGCTGGCCGGGCTGCTTATTGGACAAGCGGGCGTGCCGTCGATTTATCTGGCGGCGGCGCTGCTGGTGGCGCTCGGGGTGCTGCTCACCCTGCGCCTGCTGCAGCGTCGCCGGGCCTGATTCAGGAATAGTCCGAAACCCGGATTCCTCCCCAGAAAATCATTGTTTCGGTGAATGATTACGGTAAGGTCGCTCAGCGGTCCAGAATGAGAGGAGGAATCGATGTATTTACGGCCGGATGAAGTGGCTAAAGTGTTGGAGAATACCGGCTTTGAGCGTGATTATGTCACCGATCAGGCCTATGGTTACCGCAAGGGTACGCATTATGTGTATGTGAATCGCGAAGCGCGGATGGGCAGAACCGCGTTGGTGATCCACCCGGCGCTGAAAGAGAGAAGCGTGCATTTCGCCACGCCGACCTCCCCGGTGCGCACCAGCGAGCAGTATCTGGAGTTTCCCCTGGATTTAAGCAGCGACGCCCCGAACCAGCGCTACGGCATCGCACACGGCTTCAGCTCGCGCGAAGCGCTGTCGCGCTACCTCTACAGCATGTTCCTGTAATCGGTCCCCCGCCCGGGGGACGCGATCAGCCGTGCGCCAACGCTTCGCGGTTGAAACGCTCGTTGTAGGCGCGGCGGAACTGCGCCAGTTCAAACGCATCGATATCCAGCTCGGCGAAGTAAAACAGCGCCGCTTCGGTGTGCTCGGCATGCAGCTCCGGCGACAGCCCGGCGCGCAGCAGCACGTCGCGCCACAGGGCAATCTGTTCGTCGTCCGCCTGTTTGATGAACGTCAGGTAGATGAACAGCAGATAAGCCGCCTGGTGCATCTCTTCGGTGTAGCCGTTGTTCAGCATGCGGATAAAGGTCTGGCTTTGGCGGCCGCCCATTTCCTGGATCATCGATTCGATCAGCATCGGCTTGACCCTCAGCAGATGGGCCAGCGAATCGATGGCTTTGCGGGTGTCGGACGTCAAGATGCGGTAACCGATAATGAATACGACGATCAGGGCGGCGAGGATGATCCAGGTCATTTAGGCTTTATTACACTCTCAATACGCCAGAAGAGGGGCGGGAGGCGCTGTGCGACAGCGCCCGCTATCAATGCTGTTCGCCGCTGAAATTACCGACCGCGCTCTGTTGGCGCAGGTGGTGATTGAAGGTGGCCGCGTCTTTGGCCAGCGCGTCCAGATGGGCGCCGAGCATTTTGATCTGCTTGACCAGCGCATGCTGTTCCGGCACCGAACTGGCGGTGCTCAGTTTGCGCGCCAGTTGTTCATTCTGCGCCCGCAGCGCGGCTTCGCGCTGTTTGGCTTCTTCCAGCAGTTGCTGCAGCGCCTGGTAGCTCTGCTGCCATTCGCGGTGTTGCCGTTCGAAGCTGCTCTGCAACTCATTCATCGCATTTTGAAACTGGATTTCCAGCTCGCGCATTGTCATGGGCTCGATCCTTTGCGGCACTCAATGATGGCTTAGCAGTATAGCGAAAACTGTTCGCAAGCTCACCCGTTGACGACAAATGAGACACATGCCGCTGACAATTCCCGGCTTGCAACCGTGGCAAGGCGTCTTACAATCGACCCCATTCCCGGCCGTAAAGGCTGCCGTTCAAGAGAGGTGGAACATGAGCGAGCAGGAAAAAGACTTTTTTGAACAGGCGATGGCGGACGTGGTGCCGCTGGAGAGCGGGCGGCAGACGCTGTACCTCAAGCCGCAGGCGGCGGTGGACAAAAGCGCGCGGCGCGAAGCGCAGCGGCTGATGCAGGAAAACTTCCTCAGCACCGATTTTCTCGAGGTGATCCCCTGCGAACAGCCGCTGGAGTTCAAAGGGGAAGGCATTCAGCAGGGCGTGCTGGACAAACTGCGCAACGGGCGTTACCCGCCGCAGGCGTCGCTGAACCTGCTGCGTCAGCCGGTTGAAACCAGCCGGCAGGCGCTGTTCCGTTTCATTATGCAGGCGGAGGCGCAAAATCTGCGTTCGCTGCTGATCGTGCACGGCCGCGGGCGGCAGAACGAAAGCCATCCGAATATCGTGCGCAGTTACGTCGCCAAATGGCTGGCGCAGTTTGAGCAGGTGCAGGCGTTTTGCCGCGCCTTACCGCGCGACGGCGGCGAGGGCGCTTGTTATGTCACGTTGCGTAAATCGGCGCAGGCCAAGGCAGAAAACTTTGAGCGCCACGCCAAGCGCAGCCGGTGAAAGGATAGGCGAAATAAAATGGCCGGCGAATATCGCCGGCCATCGATGAATTATTTATTAAATATTTTATAGTCCAGCGAATAACGGCCGGCGCCGGTTACCGCCAGCAACAGCAAACCACCAATGATGCTGATGTTTTTAAAGAAGTTAATTTCGTTGCCCATCATTTCCATGCCGGTCATTTTCCAGAACGGATGGCCGATAAACGCGGTGCCCAACACATACAGGGCGAAAATGACCGCGATAGGGCGAGTAAACAGGCCGAGAATAAGCGCGATGCCGAAAATAAACTCCACCACCACGGCAACGATCGCCGCCAAATAAGGCATCGGCGTGCCATAGCCTTCCATCGCCGTGACGGTCGCACCGAAGTTGACCAGTTTCATCCAGCCGAAAATGATAAACAGAACCATCAGTAGAATACGGGACAGCAGAATTACGCCGTCTTTTGAGCTATCACCCATTTCGAACTCCTTAGCCACTGTCGGAATTATGTTGTCTTGCTGATTAAAGATTAGAACAATTTACGTTTTTTTCTAGCGGCGACGGGCGGTTGCGCCACTTTTTTCGTTGGGTGAGACGCGTGGTGAAGCCGACGGCATTGCCTATACTTGAGCCTGGAGCAAAAACAATAAAACAGGCAATGTGAGGCCAAGATGGATGAGGAATTGACCGCCGACGGTTACCGCCGTTATTCCGGCGACAAGATTGACGTTTATTTTAACAGCGCGATATGCCGCCATTCCGCCAACTGCGTGCGTGGCAACGCGGCTATTTTTACCCTGAACCGCCGGCCGTGGATTATGCCGGACAATGCCGACGCGGCCGAAGTGAAACGCGTTATCGACACTTGCCCCAGCGGCGCACTGAAATATAGGGAGAAATAATATGGAACATAAAATACTGGCAGACGAGAAGCGTTTTTATATCAATGACGAGCATGGCAAGCTGATCGCCGAGATCTCTTTCGTGCCGAGCGGCGACAAGCTGACCATTATCGATCACACCTGGGTGGATGAGTCATTGAAGGGGCAGGGCGTCGGCAAAAAGCTGGTGGCGCTGGTGGTGGAGAAAATGCGCGCGGAGCAGCGTAAAATCATTCCGCTATGCCCGTTCGCCAAGCATGAGTTCGATACCACCCCAGCCTATCAGGACATTCGCGCCTGAGGCGATAACGGGGCGCGGCGCGCCCCGATCATTCAGCAGACGCCGAAATCGCCGTCTTCGTGGTACAGCGCCACCTCGTTGGCCTGCACCTCCGTACGCTGCTCTTTACCCAGTTCATTCCAGCTGCAAACCAGGGTTTCGCCGTCGATCGCCACCACGGTCATCTTCGGGCCGCCGGTGGTGCGTTGTACAAAATCACCGATATTGAATGCCATGCGTTCCTCCACAACAGATTAAACCTCATCTATTGATAACACAGAATGGCGCCGCCGTTGGCAGGTGTTTCGTTATGCATTAGATTATATAGCGATTATCACCAAGGAGAGCAGACTAACATGCCGGGATTATTGATGTTTTATGTGGGCGGTACGGCGCCGGGCGCCAATATTGAGTTGCACGACGTGCAGTTTGCGGCGGCGGATCGGCCGGAAGAGGCGTATCCGCTGCTGCGCGAAAAGTGGTTCGGCGATAAGCGCAAGGTGCATGTCGACGGTTATGCGCGCATCGACTGGGCGGACGGTTACGACGTGAGCCTAGAGTCTGCGCCGTTCGCCGGTGAAGAGAAGCTGTTTTTCGTTAACGTGGGCGGTTACCGCAGCGATGAGCTGGCGGAATTGCACCAGTTCGGCCTGTTCGTGGCGCGCTCCGCCGACGAGGCGAAAGACAAAGCCAAACGGGCGCTGCTGACTGACAGCGCGCAGCAGCACAAGGATGACCTGGCCGAGGTGGACGACTGTCTGCTGCTGCAGGCGCTGCAAGGCTACCACGTGCATCTGCGGGCCAACCCGCACGGGAAACCGGCCCGGCCGCTGTGGCAGGGGTATCTGCCAATCGGCGAACCCGCGCTATAACGCCGCTTCGAACACCTGCGGCAGGTTGAGATCGCGGCGTTTCAGATCCAGATGCATGATATTCATTACCTGTTGATGAAAATGCCGTTCATGCAGCATGAGAGGCGCGGTATGCTGGCAAGCACAGTCATCAACACGCCCAGGATTTACCATGACCATTGAGATTTACCCGGCGCAAAAAAGCGACGCCAAACTGATTCTGGATATGATTATTGAGCTGGCGGTGTACGAAAAGGCGCGCGAGCAGGTGCTGGCCAGCGTGGAAGACATCGAACGCAGCTTGTTTGGGCCGGGCGCCTGTTCCGAAGCGCTGATTTGTACGGTGAACGGCGAGCCGGCGGGTTATGCGGTGTTCTTTATGAGTTACTCCACCTGGCTGGGTAAAAACGGCATCTATCTGGAAGACCTGTACGTGGCGCCGAAGCATCGCGGCGCGGGCGCCGGTAAAACGCTGCTGCGGCACATCGCCCGGCTGGCGTGCGAACGGCAGTGCGGCCGCCTGGAGTGGAGCGTGCTGGACTGGAACCAACCGGCCATCGATTTCTATCTCAGCATCGGCGCGCAGCCGCAGGGCGAGTGGGTGCGTTATCGTATGGAGGGCGAGGCGCTGACGTACTTCGCGGCGCACGGGGCGGCGCTGCCGGCGTAACCGTCATTGGGGGGAGGCGGCCTCCCCAACTGTGGTGGTGTGATCGGTTTACTGCGGGTGAATCAGGTCAGGATCAGGCGGGTTTGCGGGCGGCGAGAATGAAGATCATCGGGCGCTCCTGCTCTTCGTCCAGCGCCGGGTTAGCGGCGATTTGCTGCGCGCTGGGGCCCCATTCGTTCAAATGCTGGATGATAAACCCTTGCTGCGCCAGCGGGTTGATATAGCCGCCAAGCGTGCGGTGCTGCTTGATGACGCCTTCCGCCAGCCAGTTGGAAACGCGCTGGCCTTCTCGCTGGTAGCCGTTGACCGGCCAGGATTTCTGCCCGTTGCCGTCGGTCAGCCAGCCCTGCTGCGCCGGGGCGGTGTAGATCGGGTGCTCGGCGGTGAAGATGAACTGCCCGCCAGGTTTCAGCGCGGCGTACACCGTGGCGAACAGCGCGGACAAATCCTCGAGGTAGTGCAGCGTCAGCGAGCTGTAGACCAGATCGTAACGGTTCACAGGCAGCTGCAGCTGCGCCAAATCCTGCCGACGATACTCGATGCCCGCGTCGGCGGTCATCTCCCGCGCCTTGGCCAGCATTTTTTCCGAAACGTCCAGCCCCAGCACGCTGGCTGCGCCCTGTTCGCGCGCGCTGCGGCAGAACCAGCCGTAGCCGCAGCCGAGATCGACCACACTTTTTCCCTGCAAATCCGGCAGGATGCGGCGGATGGCGGGCCATTCCGGCGCGCCGTCCAGACCGTGCTGCGAGCGGCTGAGCTGCGCATAGCCGTCGAAGAAAGCCTGATTGTCATAGATATTTTGCGTCATGATGACTCCTTGGGGTGAATGACGGCGGCGGAATGCCGCTGCCATACCCTGCATATTGCTGCATAATTCTACGCTGACAACATGAATAACGGGAATGACGATGGACATGATTTCGGTGCGGCAAGCGCCCGAGCTGGCGCCGCGCGCCATTGCGTATTTTCAGCGGCACTGGGCCACGGCAGAGACGCTGATGATGTATGAAGACGCCATCAACCGCAGCCTCGGCGCTGCCAACCCGCTGCCGCAGTGGTACCTGCTGATGGAAAATGACCAGATCCTCGGCTGCGCGGGGCTCATCACCAACGACTTTATCAGCCGTGGGGAGTTGTATCCCTGGCTGTGCGCGCTCTACGTAGAAGAGACGCAGCGCGGCCGAGGCTACGGCGCCAAACTGATTGAGCATGTAGTGGCGGAAACCCGCCGGCTGGGCTTCCCGCAGCTGCACCTGTGCACCGATCTGGAAGGGTACTACGAGCGCAGCGGTTTCGTTTATAACGGGCTCGGCTATCACCCCTGGGGCGAGGCCTCGCGGGTCTATTCGCGGGTGCTGTGATCGCCGCCGCCGTGTAAGACAAACCTGACTTTTCATTCACCTTATCGCGCCTCGCGGGTTACACTGGCCGCTTGTTCGCCACCGACCGGGTTAATTCGCCGCCGCGATGAGAGTGCCACGCCAGCTACCGCAACGCTTCACCGCCTGCATCGCCATTATGGCGGTGCTGTTGCTGTTTGTGGCTCCGGTGGTGTCGAAATCGCTGATGCACCATCAGATGATGGGCGGCATGATGCAAACGGACGCCGCCATGCCGCACGACATGCACGGGATGGCGATGCCCGCCGCCGAGTATGCCGGCCACCACGGCATGGACTCGGCGGAGATGATTTTCTGCGGCTACTGCGAGCTGCTGATCCACGTGCCGCTGCTGTTGTGGGTATTCGTCCCGCTGCTGTGGCTGATGACGCGCATCGCGCGCCTGCCTTGCGCGCCGCGCATCGTCCCCCCGCCCATTCGGCGCCTTGCTCTGCGGCCAAGCCCGCGCGGGCCGCCCGGCCTGCCGTTTTTCCTTATTGCTTGATCATGGGTAACGCCGTTCGTATCGCTGCGGACGGTTTGCCTGCGCGCACAGTTTGAAAAACGAGAAAGGCCATGTCTTCGATAACCAAAACTCCACCTGCCGCATCGCCGAGAGGCGCGATGCTGAACCTGATCAGACGGCTGCATTTTTATATCGGCCTGCTGGTCGCCCCTTTTATTCTGGTCGCCGCACTGACCGGCACGCTGTATGTGCTGACCCCGCAGCTTGAAGAGGCGCTGTATCGCGATGCGCTGTCTACCGATCCGCACGGGCACGCGAGACCGCTGGCCGACCAGATCGCCGCCGCCCGCCGTGTGGCGGGTGACGAGGCGCGCATTTACGCCGTGCGTCCGGCGCCCGGCGCAATGGACACCACGCGCGTACAGTTCGCGAGTGCCGATCTGGGCGCTTCCGAGTCGCGCGCGCTGTTTGTCGATCCTTACACCCTGGCGATCAAGGGTGATATGACGGTGTACGGCACCTCTGGCGTGCTGCCGCTGCGCACCTGGCTGGACAAACTGCACAGCAGCCTGCTGCTTGGCGATCTGGGGCGCAACTACAGCGAGCTGGCGGCCTCTTGGCTGTGGGTGGCCGCCCTGGGCGGCGTGGCGCTGTGGCTGGCGACGCGGCCGAAGCGCAAGCTGAAAAGGGCGAAAGGGGGCTTTGCCGCCAGCCGCCATTGGCATATCACGCTGGGCGTGGCGCTGCTGGCCGGGCTGCTGTTCTTCTCGGCCACCGGGCTGACCTGGTCGCAGTGGGCCGGCGGCAACATCGACACGCTGCGGGCCAACCTGGGCTGGCTGACGCCGCAGGTCAACGCCAGCCTGCAGGCCGATGCGCCGCAGACGCCGGCCGATCCGCACGCCGAGCACCGCGGTATGATGCCGGGCATGAAGATGAACCCTGCCGAACAGACCAATGCGCTGAATGGCGACTGGGATCGGGCGCTGCACGCCGCGCGCGCCGCCGGAATAGACGCCGCTAAGGTCGAGCTGCGCCAGCCGAAAGGCGAGGGCAAAGCCTGGACGGTGACCGAAGTAGATCGCAGCTGGCCGACGCAGGTGGACGCGGTCGCCATCGCGCCGCAAAGCTTCACTGTCGTCGATCAGGTGCGGTTCGAGACCTTCCCGCTCATCGCCAAGCTGACCCGTTGGGGCATCGACGCCCACATGGGCATTCTGTTCGGCTTGCCGAATCAGCTGCTGCTGGCGGCGTTCGGCCTCGGGCTGTGCCTGATGATTGTGCTGGGTTACCGCATGTGGTGGAGTCGCCGCCCGGCGGCGGGTGCGCAGCATCCGGTGCATACGCTGGTTGCCGCCTGGCTGGCGCTTTCCCTGCCTGCGCGCGCCGGCACGCTGCTGGTAGCAGCGGCGCTGGGTTATTGCCTGCCGGTAATGGGGGTGAGCCTCGCGGCGTTGCTGCTGGTGGACGTATGGCGCTGGCGCGGCCAGCGGCAAGGCCAGTGGGACGAAACGCCGGAAGCGGCCGCCCGCCGCGCCGAGGTGCGCAAGTTCCGCGCGGCGGTGGCGACGGTGGCGGTAGCGGTCGGTTGCGTGATGGGCCGGGCGATCCTCGGCGGCACCGTCGAACAGTTTCAGCTGCCGATCGGCGACTGGAGCGCCCAGATGGTGATCATGCAGAGCCTGATGGTGTTGCTGTATACGCTGGTGTTCACCCTGCTGCTTTCCATTCCGCTGTGGTATTTCTTCCTGGGGGAAAAAGAGGGGCGGTGAGAGGGGGGCCGGCATGCCTGCGGGCATGCCGGATATTTGGGAATGGGGCTTAAGCGCGTATCATCTCACCAAAGGGTAATTTCCACTGAAAGGAAGCGAACGATGACGTTTAAACAACAAAGGGATAAGGCGATAGCGCTGATGGAGGAAAAGAAGATGTGGCGGAGTAACTATGCGCCGCCAATCTTGCGCTTGCTGTGGCGAATGGACGTGAATATGCCACCGCCGCCGTTTGCGCCTTTCTGGCTGAATATGCTGTTCTTCGGCATTTGGTTTGGCCCGCTGTGGGGCGTGCTGATGTGGTTCATGGTATGGAAAAATCAGGGACATACTGGTGACGAGGCCCTGATATTAAGCCTCGCCGCCGGCCTGCTGTTTGGCTTTTTTATGGCGCTTTTCCACTATTGGCGAAAAAAGGCGAACAGGTTGCCGGACTGGAACGATCTTTGACACGTTGGTGATGAACAGACACAAAAAAGCCCGCAACCGAAGTTGTGGGCTTTTTCGCTATTATCGCCGGGTCTATCTGGTTCACTGGCGACGTATTTGGTGGAGCTGGGGGGATTTGAACCCCCGTCCGAAATTACTACACCGTCGGCACTACATGCTTAGTCCAATCTTTACATTCGCCGGCCAGCTGCGGATGGACACGCTACTGACAGACTAGCCTGATTGAGTTTAACGCTTCAGCCCCAGGCAGGACATCCACGCGATCTCTTTTGGGTTTGACCTCTCTTGATCCCCGTCCTAAGAGCGGAGGCTAGGGAGAGAGGGCTCTAAGCAGGGTATTAAGCTGCTAAAGCGTAGTTTTCGTCGTTTGCGACTATTTTTTTGCGGCTTTTTACGAGGCCAACCGCCCCTCGGCATGCTCCTAGGGCTTCGCAAATCCCGTCGAATCCAGAATCAGCCCCAAGTAACTTTGTGCAGTATACCAGAAGTTTACCTCGATAAGCCAGCGGCTTAACGATTGGCGTGCTTCATGATACGGGCTTTCGCCGTCTGCCATTCGCGATCTTTGATGTCATCGCGTTTGTCGTGCTCTTTCTTGCCTTTGGCTACGCCGATCTTGATCTTGCTCCAGGCATTTTTCCAATACAGGGACAAGGCCACCACGGTGTAACCTTCGCGGTTGACGCGGCCGAGCAGGGTGTCCAGCTCGCGTCGGTTCAGCAGCAGTTTACGGGTACGCGTCGGATCGCACACCACATGCGACGAAGCCACGTTGAGCGGGGTGATGGTGGCGCCAAACAGATAGGCTTCACCGTCACGGAACGTCACGTAGCTGTCGCTGAGGTTGGCTTTGCCGGCACGCAGCGATTTAACTTCCCACCCTTGCAGCGACAGGCCCGCCTCGAATTCTTCTTCAATGAAGTATTCGAAACGCGCGCGCTTGTTTTGGGCAATGGTGGCGGAACCGGGTTTGTGTGCTTTTTTCTTTGTCATAGTGCGTTCATTATACTGGATGCTTCAGCGAAAGAAATCCTTTCCCGTTCAGCACCTGCGCAATTTTTCGCATTTTTGGTGCCCTCATCCCGTAGCAGATTTTTTGTTTGCCGCCAGATAAATGATATTATCTGTACGTTTTATGTCTTACAGGAAATGATATGCCCCAGATCAGTCGGTCTGCATTAGTGCCGTTCAGCGCCGAGCAGATGTATCAGTTGGTTAACGATGTTCATTCTTATCCCGATTTTCTGCCAGGCTGCACTGGCAGCCGGGTGCTTAACGCTACCTCCAACGAGATGACCGCCGCGGTGGACGTTGCCAAGGCCGGTATCAGCAAGACCTTCACCACGCGCAATACGCTGCTGGATAACCAGAGCATCAATATGCAGCTGGTCGATGGCCCGTTCCGCAAGCTGATGGGCGGTTGGCAGTTCACACCGCTGAGCGAAGAGGCCTGCAAGGTGGAGCTGCACCTGGACTTCGAGTTCACCAACAAACTGATTGAGCTGGCGTTCGGCAAGGTGTTCAAAGAGCTGGCGGGCAGCATGGTGCAGGCATTCACCCAGCGGGCGAAAGAGGTCTACAGTGTCTGACATCCAGGTCGAGGTGGTGTACGCCTTGCCGGAGCGGCAGTACCTGCGCAAGGTGAAGCTGGCCGAGGGCAGCAGCGTTGAGCAGGCGATCCAGGCTTCGGGCCTGCTGGAGCTGCGCCAGGATATCGATCTCAAGAACAACAAAATCGGCATCTACAGCCGCCCGGCCAAGCTGGGCGATACGCTGAACGACGGCGACCGGGTGGAGATTTACCGGCCGCTGATCGCCGATCCGAAAGAGCTGCGCCGGCAACGGGCAGAAAAGGCAAAAAAATAAGGCGCTTATAGCGCCTTATTTTTTTATCTGAAATTGATTTTCTCTTCCGCGTTGCAGCCTGCGACTGTCATGAGGAACACCATGCCCCCCCATGGGCCGGAAGAGCGGGCGACGCCGATTACTTGGTCAGCGCCGGTTTGTTCTGGATATCGGTCAACACGCCTGCGCTGTCGAAGGTCAGCGTCAGCGTCTGCTGGGTGATATCTTCATGGCCAGGCTGCTGACGGAATACATAGAACCACGTTTGCGTTCCAAACGGGTCTTGCAGCATTGGGGTGCCCAATGTGTAAGCGACCTGTTGTTGGGTCATCCCTTTCTGAATTTTCGCCACGTCGGTCGACGTCAGGTAGTTCCCCTGGTTGATGTCAGGACGATAAACCACCTTTTCAAAAGTAGAACAGCCTGCAGTCAGCATCACAAGAACTACAGCGGCGGCAGTCAGCGTTTTACAGCGCATAGTAATCACATTCCTTTAGGGCATAGGATGCCGATGATAATAGACCTTGCGGCAGTTGGAAACCTTTATACCCTTCATCTTTCACGTTGCGACGCATTGGCTTTCCTTTAGCACCTCAAGCGCTTGGCCTTTTTCAGGCTGTTGAGATGGCTTTGGATCACCGCCGCGCCGCACTTTAGATATTTCTCGGGCCAACAGCGTCACTGTCAGACCGCAGGAAAGTGAAAAAGTTGAGCTTTTTTATGCCGCCAGCAGTTCTTTGGCGTTCGCCAACGTATTGCGGGTGACTTCGCTGCCGCCGAGCAGGCGCGCCAGCTCCTGCAGCCGGGCGCGTTTATCCAGCGGCGCCATTCGGGTTTCGGTGACCGTGCCGTCGGTCTGCTTGCTGACGAACAGGTGCTGATGCCCGCATCCGGCCACCTGCGGCAGGTGAGTCACGCACATCACCTGGGTGGATTCGCCGAGCTGGCGCAGCAAACGGCCGACGATGGCGGCGGTCGGGCCGCTGATGCCCACGTCCACCTCATCGAAGATCAGCGCCGGGGTTTCCATCTTGCGGGCGGTGATCACCTGAATGGCCAGCGCGATGCGCGACAGCTCACCGCCGGAGGCGACCTTCGCCAGCGGCTGCAGCGGCTGCCCCGGGTTGGTGGAGACGCAGAACTCGGTGCGGCTGGCCCCTTCGGCGCTCAGGTGCTGCGGTTCGAAGCGCACGTCGATGTTGAACTTGCCGTGCGGCATGGAGAGCGCCTGCATGCTGTCGGTGATGAGCGTGGTCAGCTCGGCGGCGTAGTGCAGGCGTTTCTGATGCAGCTGCTCCGCCAGCGCCAGCGCCTGCTGATGATGCAGGGTGACCGCCTCGTTCAGATGCTCATGGTCGCTTTCCTGCTGAGACAGCAGCTGCTGTTCATCCAGCAACTGCTGATGCAGCTGCGGCAGCTCTTCCGGCGCGACCTGGTGTTTGCGCGCCAGGCTGATTTGGCGCGACAGGCGTTGCTCCAGCTCGTGCAGGCGATTGGGATCGAGATCCATGCGATCGGCGTAATGGCGCAGCTCGTCGCTGGCTTCGCTGATCTGGATAGAGGCCTCTTCCAGCATGTCCAGTAGGCCGCTGAGCTTATCGTCCAGCCCGGCCAGCTCAAGCAGCAGGTGTTTGGCGCTGTAAAGCTGGCTGAGCATGTTGTTCTCGTCGCTGTCGGCCAGCAGCTGCAACGCTTGCTGGCTGAGGGTCAGCAGTTGGCCGCTGTTGGCCAGGCGCTTGTACTCGGCGTCGGTCTGCTCGAACTCGCCGGCCTGCGGCGCGAATTCGTTCAGCTCTTTCAATTGGTATTGCAGCAGTTGCTTGCGCGCTTCGCGTTCGATGGACTGCTGCTGATGGTGCGCCAGTTCGCGGCAGCTCTGGTGCCAGCGCTGGTAGGCCTGGCTCATCGCCGCCAGCAGGGCGGGTTCGTCGGCGTAGGCGTCGAGCAGCGCTTTTTGGTGCTCCGGCTTGAGCAGCAGCTGATGGGCGTGTTGACCGTGGATTTGAATCAGGCGTTGCCCTAACTCGCGCAGCTGCGACAGCGGCACGGCGGTGCCGTTGATAAAACCGCGCGAACGGCCGTCGGCGTTGATCACCCGCCGCAGCAGGCATTCGTTGCTGTCGTCCAGCTGGTTCTGCTCCAGCCATTCGCGCGCGGACGGGGTGTCCGCCAGCGAGAAGCGGGCGCAGATGTCGGCGCGGGCGGCTCCCAGGCGCACCACGTTGCCGTCGGCGCGGTTGCCGAGGCACAGCCCGAGCGCATCGATAGCGATGGATTTGCCGGCGCCGGTTTCACCGGTGATCGCCGTCATGCCCGGTTGAAAATCGATTTCCAACTCACGAACGATAGCAAAGTTGCTGATGGTTAATTGCGCCAGCATGGGAACCTTCCTGTGTATAAACACATAACTGTAGTTTCATACAGTATAAACTGGTTTTATATACAGTAAAGTGGCCGGCGCAGATTTTAGAACAATTTTTTAGACCAGCCCAACTTGGTGCTTAACGTGTTGAAATAGCTGTAGTCCTTCGGGTGAATCAGGTTCAGATGGAAGTTGCTGCGGCGGATCAGCACTTCTTCGCCTTCCTGGATCGGCAGCGCGATCTGGCTATCGCAGCTAATCTCCAGATCGCTGCCGATCTGCGAAAACTTCAGGCGGATGGTGCTGTCGCCGTTGATCACCAGCGGCCGGGCGGAAAGGGTGTGCGGGAACATCGGCACCAGCGCGATCGCCTCCAGCGACGGGGTGAGGATCGGCCCGCCGGCGGAGAGCGAGTAGGCGGTGGAGCCGGTCGGGGTGGCGATGATCAGGCCGTCGGAGCGCTGCGAGAAGGCGAAACGATCGTCGATGTACACCTCGAATTCGATCATGTGCGCCACTTTGCCGGGGTGCAGCACCACCTCGTTGATGGCGGTGCTGATGCGGCACTGCTGGTGCTCTTTATGCACGATGGTTTCCAACAGGAAACGCTGTTCGTCGATGTACTCGCCTTCCAGCACGTCCGCCAGCTGCTGCAGAGCGTTGTCGGGATCGAGATCGGTGAGGAAGCCGAGGTTGCCGCGGTTGACTCCGATCACCTTGATGTCATAGCGCGCCAGCACGCGCGCGGCGCCGAGCATGTTGCCGTCGCCGCCGACCACCACTGCCAGGTCGGCGCGCTGGCCGATATCCGCCAGGCTGCCGGTCACGGCGTCTTTCAGCCCCAAATCATGGGCGATTTGGCGTTCGACCATCACCGAATAGCCGCGGGCGACCAGCCAGTGGAACAGCATCTCGTGGGTTGCCAGCGCTGAAGGGTGACGCGGGTGGCCAACAATGCCAATACAGGCGAATTTTTTATTCATTTGCTGTGATTTTCCTCACCGGGACCCGTTTATGCCCCACATTGTGACCGGTTGACTTGAAACCCCGGTTTTGATCCCCATAATAAGCCAAGTTGCGAGATTAATGCTAAAACGCGGAGATATTCATGAGTAGTAAAGAACAGAAGACGCCAAACGAGCAAGTCTCGGAAGAAATGGAACAACACGCTCATCACGAGGATACGCTGCCGGAAGCGGCGGAAGGCGTCGATCTGCGCGATGCGCGTATCGCCGAACTGGAAGCCCAACTGGCGGAAGCTCAGCAGCAAGAGCGCGACAGCCTGCTGCGCGCCAAAGCGGAAGCGGAAAACATCCGTCGCCGCGCCGAACTGGACGTCGAGAAAGCGCACAAGTTCGCCCTGGAGAAATTCTCCGGCGATCTGCTGCCGGTGATCGACAACCTGGAGCGCGCGCTGGATCTGGCGGATAAAAACAATCCGGAACTGGCCGCAATGATTGAAGGCATCGAGCTGACGTTGAAATCGCTGCTGGACGTGGTGCGCAAGTACGGCATCGAAATCGTCGGCGACGTCAACGTGCCGTTCAACCCGGAAGTGCATCAGGCGATGAGCATGATGGAATCCGCCGATCACCAGCCGAACCACGTGATGATGGTGATGCAGAAAGGCTATACGCTGAACGGCCGCCTGCTGCGCCCTGCGATGGTCGCGGTCTCCAAGGCCAAGGCGTAATCGCTCCGGCAACGATATAAAGAAAGGCACCCAAGGGTGCCTTTTTTGTCTCTGGGCTACGCCTGCGGCAGGCGCGGCATCCAGTCGATCGGCGTGAGCCCTTGCTGCTCCAGCAGCTGATTGGCCTGCGAGAAGTGGCGGCAGCCGAGGAAACCGCGGTGGGCGGAAAGCGGCGATGGGTGCGGCGCTTTCAGCACGTGGTGGCGGTTGCGGTCGATAAAGTTGCCTTTCTTCTGCGCGTGCGAGCCCCACAGCAGGAACACCACGCCTTCGCGGTTCTCGTTCAGGGCGGCGATCACCTTATCGGTAAAGGTTTCCCAGCCCAGATTGGCGTGCGAGTGCGCGCGGCCGCCCTCTACCGTCAGCACGGTGTTGAGCAGCAGCACCCCCTGTTCGGCCCAGCTTTGCAGGTAGCCGTGATCCGGGCGTTCGAAACCGGGAATGTCGGTCGCCAGCTCTTTATACATATTCACCAGCGACGGCGGCGCCGGCACGCCGGGGCGCACCGAGAAAGAGAGGCCATGCGCCTGATTGGGCCCGTGATACGGATCCTGGCCGAGGATGACGACCTTGACGTCCGCCAGTTCGGTAAAGCGGAACGCGTTGAACACGTCTTTCTGCGGTGGATAAATGGTCTTACCAGCCTGACGTTCAGCGGCAACAAAGGCGAGCGTTTCAACAAAATAGGGCTGCTCTTTCTCTTTGCCGATCACGTCATGCCAGGTGAGGGAGGTGGCCATAAACGCTCTCCTTTGTTTTCTTTAGCAATTCATGGGCTATAGCTTACCGTGTCGGCTCGCGCAGCGAAACCCGCTTTTCATTTCTCGCCTCCGCGCGCCATGCAATTATTTTTGAAAATTTACAAAAATAATTGGTTTTTGTCGCGGTGGGAAAATTGATATAAAACATAAATTTGCCCCTTCATGCCCTGCACCTACCCGGTAAAAATTGACTTTAATCAAGGAACTGGCCCGGTCAGGCTGGTATACAGAACAACAAGACAACAATGGTTTTACCAAATGGCCGAAACCAGGATTGGGTTTTCTCACGACGTGAATTTTTACGCCCTTGTACGGAGGCAACATAATGATTACCGGTATTCAAATTACCAAAGCGAACGACCAGGCGCTGGTGAATTCTTTCTGGCTGCTGGACGATGAAAAAGCGGAAGCCCGCTGCGTGTGCGCCAAGGCCAACTACGCGGAAGATCAGGTTGTCGCAGTGAGCGACCTGGGCCAGATCGAATACCGTGAAGTGCCGCTGGAAATGCAGCCGACCGTGCGTGTGGAAGGCGGTCAGCACCTGAACGTCAACGTGCTGCGTCGCGAAACCCTGGAAGACGCGGTCAAGCACCCGGAAAAATACCCGCAGCTGACTATCCGCGTGTCCGGTTATGCGGTGCGCTTCAATTCCCTGACGCCGGAACAGCAGCGCGACGTTATCGCCCGCACCTTTACCGAAAGCCTGTAATTTGCGGCGCTGTCAATCAGGGAGCTTCGGCTCCCTTTCTTGCGTTTGACGGCCGAAAACGGAATGCGGATCACATTCTGTACAAAGATAAGCATTTCTAATACAGAACTCATCCGACCTGCCGATAGCTAAATCAGCACCTATTCAGGTGCTCAATAAAAAGTCTATCGACAAGGAGTCGGCATGAGTATGCCTTTAAGTTTTACCTCTGCAGTATCCCCGGTGGCCGCGATCCCTACACCTCGCGCCGTTGCCGAGACGGTGACGGCGGCGCAGCCCGCGGCAGCGCCGGCAAATCCGGCGCCGGTGGCCACTCCCTCTCAGAACTCGCTCAATGCGCAGGCCATGTTGAATACGCTGGTCGGCGATATCTCCGCGGCGGCGCCGACGGCGGCGGCAGCGCCGGGCGTGACCCGGGGGCAGCAATCGCAGGAGGGTGATTATGCGTTGGCGCTGTTGGCCAAGGACGTTTATTCACTGAACGGTCAGGGCGCCGCTGGGTTCAACCGCTTGAGCGACAGCGCGCTGCTCGGTTTCGGCATCGATCCCGCCAGCCTGCACGACGCAGGCAGCGGTTTCCAGGCCGGGGTTTACAGCAACGACAAGCAGTATGTGTTGGCGTTTGCCGGCACCAACGACTGGCGCGACTGGCTGAGCAACGTGCGGCAAGCGACGGGCTATGATGATGTGCAGTACAATCAGGCGGTTGCCGCCGCCAAAAGCGCCAAGGCGGCCTTCGGCGATGCGCTGGTGATCGCCGGTCATTCGCTCGGCGGCGGTCTGGCGGCCACGGCGGCGCTGGCGACCGGCACCGTCGCGGTCACCTTCAATGCGGCCGGGGTGTCAGATTACACGCTGAATCGCCTGGGTATCGATCCGGCGGCGGCGAAGAAAGACGCCGAAGCCGGCGGCATCCGTCGTTACAGCGAACAATATGACATGCTGACCAGCACCCAGGAGTCGACTTCGCTGATCCCGGACGCCATTGGCCACAACATCACCCTGGCCAACAACGATACCCTGACCGGTATCGATGACTGGCGGCCGAGCAAGCATCTGGATCGTAGCCTGACGGCGCACGGCATCGACAAGGTGATAAGCTCGATGGCGGAACAAAAGCCGTGGGAGGCGAAGGCCAATGCCTGAAGGGCGTCGCTTGCGGCGAGCGCTGGCGATAGCCTTACTGGCGCTGGTCGCGGTGACCGGTTTACTGATGATGGCTAAGGAGCAACAGATGGGGCAGGAGATTTCACCGTTTGACGGCCGCGGCAACCTGGCGCTGGCTCAGGCGGTGGCGCGCGGCGATGCGCAGGGCATCCATGCGCAGGCTACGCAGGATCGCTTGCGCGAACGGGGCGATCGGCAGGTCACGCTGTTGCAGTGGGCGGTGCTTTCGCAGCAGCCGGCCAGCGTGCAGGCGTTGCTGGATCTCGGGGCCGACCCGTCGATAGCGGGGCTGGACGGCAACAGCGCGCTGCACACCGCGGCGATACTGCAAGACGCGCAGTATCTGCGGTTGCTGCTGGCTGAAGGGGCGCAGGTGAACGTGCGCAATGCCGTTACCGGCGCCACGCCGCTTGCGGCGGCGGTGCTGGCCGGGCGCGAGGAGCAACTGCGGTTGTTGCTGGCGGCCGGGGCGGACACCACCCTGAGCGATCGGCTGGGGGATACCCCGCTGCATCTGGCGGCGAAGATCAACGCGCCGCATCTGGCGCTGTTGCTGTTGCAGGCCGGGGCCGATGCCCAGGCGCGCAATCAGCAGGGTTATGCGTTCCAGTTTTATTTCTCGCAAACGCCGGCGCATTTGCAGAATGACGAGCTGAAGGCGCAGTTCCGCGAGCTGGATAAATGGCTGCAGGGGCGCCGCCTGGCCACGCATTACGCGCAGCAGTAAACGCCCATAAAAAAACCGCCTGTACAGGCGGTTTTTTCTTAGGCAGCGGTGGTTATTCTGCGTCGCCGGCCGGTTTGGCCTTCGCCTGACGGCGTTTGCCGACGTTTTTGGCGTCGCGATGGCGCACTTTCACCTTGGCCTTCTCTTTGTTCTTCGCTTTATCTTCCGCGCGTTTGGCCAGCACTTTCTTCGATGGCTTGCCGTTGCTCTTCTCGTTCGGCACCTTGGTTTTCGGCCGCAGTTCGTCGATCACGCGCGCTTTCAGCGGCTCGTTCAGGTAACGGCCCACTTTGCCCAGCAGCAGATGGTCGTGCGCTTCCACCAGCGAAATGGCGGTGCCTTTGCGCCCGGCACGGCCGGTACGCCCGATGCGGTGCAGGTAGGTATCCGCAGTGCGCGGCATGTCGAAGTTGAACACGTGGGTGATATCGAGGATATCCAGGCCGCGCGCGGCAACGTCGGTGGCCACCAGCACGTTAACCCGGCCATCCATCATGCGTTTGACCGCTTCGTTGCGTTTGGCCTGCACCATCTCGCCTTCGAGATAGCAGGTGTTGATGCCCGCTTCGCGCAGCCAGGTGGCCAGCTCATGCACGCGCTCGCGCTTGCGCACGAAAATCACAGATTTCTGCACGTCCGGCTGTTTCAGCAGGTGGATCAGCAGCGCGGTTTTGTGCTGCACGTCATCGGCGCGGTAGTACCACTGCAGGATCTTCTTGCGTTCGCGGCGCGACGGATCGGCTTCCACTTCCACCGGCTCTTTCAGGATGCGTTCGGCGAATTCGCGGATCGCTTCGCCTTCCAGCGTGGCGGAGAACAGCAGCGTCTGGTTGCGCCAGCGGGTTTCGGCGGAGATGGTTTCGATGTCCTGCGCGAAGCCCATGTCGAGCATGCGGTCGGCTTCGTCGAGGATCAGGGTTTCCACCGCGCGGCAGTCGAAGTTCTCTTCTTTAATGTATTGCAGCAAGCGGCCGGTGGTGGCGACCACCACGTCCTGGTTTTCGCTGAACACTTCCGCGTGGTTCATGTAAGCGACGCCGCCGGTGATGGTGGCGATATCCAGCGAGGTATGAGCAGCCAATTCACGCGCCTGGTCGGCGACCTGCATCGCCAGCTCGCGCGTTGGCGTCAGGATCAGCACGCGCGGCGGGCCGGATTTCTTGCGTGGAAAGTCCAGCAGGTGCTGCAACACGGGCAGCAGGAAGGCGGCGGTTTTGCCGGTGCCGGTCGGAGCCGAACCTAAGACGTCGCGCCCGTCCATCGCCGGCGGGATCGCAGCGGCCTGAATGGCGGTGGGGCGATCGTAGCCTTTGTCGCGCAGCGCGTCGATCAGGCGATCATCGAGTTCGAGTTCGGAAAAAGTGGTTGCTGTCATGGTCTACCTCTACTTGGGGCGCCGATTATAGACGGGTTGGCCGCGATCTTCACCTATTTAAGCGGAAAGCCGCTCTTTTCCCGCCGATCAGATTGCCTTATGCTACGCCAGTTTTATAGCCGGGTGGTGAGTGTGAGCAAGCGATCGAAAGCCGATTTTACCCCGCGCCGCGGGGGTTTTACCTTTAAACAATTCTTTGTCGCCCACGATCGTTGCGCCATGAAAGTGGGCACCGACGGGGTGCTGCTCGGCGCCTGGGCGCCGCTGGGGCAGGCGCGCCGGGTGCTGGACATCGGCAGCGGCAGCGGGCTGATCGCGCTGATGCTGGCGCAGCGCAGCGGCGACGAAGTGACCATCGACGCGGTGGAGCTGGATGAAGCCGCCGCCGGCCAGGCGCGCGAAAACGCGGCGGAATCGCCGTGGCCGCAGCGCATCCGCGTGCATGCGCAGGATATTCACCATTATGCGCAGCAGCATGCCGCTGAGTATGATCTGATCGTCAGCAATCCGCCGTATTTCGAGCCGGCGGTGGCCTGCCGCGACCAGGCACGCCACAACGCGCGCTACACCGAAACCCTGACGCACGACGCGCTGTTGGCCTGCGCGGCGGAGCTGCTGGCCGCGCAGGGGACGTTTTGCGTGGTGCTGCCGCACGACATCGGCGCCGAATTCGAACGCCTGGCGCAGCAAAGCGGTTGGCACACGGCGGCGAAAGTGAACGTCAGCGATCGGGCCGATACGCCGCTGCACCGGGTGTTGCTGGCGCTGACGCGGCGGGAAACGCCGCTGCGGGAGCAGGCGCTGGCGATCAAACAGGCCGACGGCAGCTATACCGACGATTTCCGCCGGTTGATCACTGACTTCTATCTGTTCTACTGAAAAGAAAAGGGCGCCGATAAGGCGCCCTGTCGCAGAGTTTAAGGCTGCAAAATGGTCGGCAGCGCTTCCGGCAGCAAATCCGGGTAGTCCAGCGTGTAGTGCAGGCCGCGGCTCTCTTTGCGCGCCATGGCGCTGCGCACGATAAGCTCGGCCACCTGCACCAGATTGCGCAGCTCCAGCAGGTTGTTGGAGATGCGGAAGTGCGCGTAGTACTCGTCGATTTCCGCCTGCAGCGTGTTGATGCGGCGCAGGGCGCGCTCCAGCCGCTTGGTGGTGCGCACGATGCCGACGTAATCCCACATGAACAGCCGCAGCTCGTGCCAGTTGTGCTGGATCACCACCCGTTCGTCCGCATCATCCACCCGGCTCTCATCCCAGTGCGGCACCTGTTTGGCCTGCTGGATGAACGGCAGGCGCTGCAGAATGTCTTCCGCCGCCGACCAACCGTAAACCAGGCACTCCAGCAGCGAATTCGACGCCATGCGGTTGGCGCCGTGCAGGCCGGTGTAGCTGACCTCGCCGATGGCGTACAGCCCGTCGAGATCGGTGCGGCCATGCTGATCGACCATCACGCCGCCGCAGGTGTAGTGCGCCGCCGGAACGATGGGGATCGGTTGCCGGGTCAGATCGAAGCCCAGCGTCAGCAGCTTTTCGTGGATCATCGGGAAGTGCTGAGTGATGAATTCCGCCGGCTTGTGGCTGATGTCCAGGTACATGCAGTCGGCGCCCAGGCGCTTCATTTCATGGTCGATGGCGCGGGCGACGATATCGCGCGGGGCCAGTTCGCCACGCGGATCGAAATCCGGCATAAAGCGGCTGCCGTCCGGGCGCTTCAGGTAAGCCCCTTCGCCGCGCAGCGCTTCGGTCAGCAGAAAGTTGCGCGCCTGCGGATGGAACAGGCAGGTCGGGTGGAACTGGTTGAATTCCAGGTTGGCGACCCGGCAGCCGGCGCGCCAGGCCATGGCGATGCCGTCGCCGGAGGAGATGTCCGGGTTGGTGGTGTATTGGTACACCTTGGCCGCGCCGCCGGTGGCCAGCACCACCGTTTTGGCTCGGTAGGTTTCCACCCGTTCCAGCTCGCGGTTCCAGACGTAAGCGCCCACCACTCGGCGGGTGCCCGGCAGGCCGATTTTGTTCGAGGTGATAAGGTCAACCGCGTTGCGGCGTTCCATCACGCAAATATTGGGGTGAGCGCTTGCTTTCCCCACCAGCGTGGTCTCTACTTCCTTACCGGTAGCGTCCGCGGCGTGCAGGATGCGGCGATGGCTGTGGCCGCCTTCGCGCGTGAGGTGATAATGCGCCTCGCCCTGCGCGTTGACCTCGGTGTCGAACAGCACGCCCTGATCGATCAGCCACTGCACGCAGTGGCGCGCGTTGCCGGCGATGAATTCGACGGCCTCTTTGTCGCACAGGCCGGCGCCGGCAATCAAAGTGTCATCAACGTGTGAGGCAATGCTGTCCGTCTCATCGAACACCGCGGCGATCCCGCCCTGGGCGTAAAAGGTGGCGCCCTCGCTGAGCGGCCCCTTGCTGAGGACGGTAACCTTGCAATGCTGCGCCAGGCGCAGCGCCAGTGACAGGCCCGCAGCGCCGCTGCCGACGATCAGGACATCGCTAACATGTTCAGATGATGGTTGCATAACGTATGATGTGTGCAGAAGAAGAGTGAATTTCATGTTAGCCTAACTGTCCGGGCAAAAGCCACGGATAGGGTGACATCAACAGAAAAAACAATGGCGATATGGAACTTCGTGTTCTATATGAACTCCAAGCGAGTGCTTGCTCAGGAAAATAATGTATGGCTGGCAGTACAATTTTACGCGTGGAGACGGATTTGGGGAGAGTTTACCTCGGATGAGCGAGCAGTTAACGGATCAAGTTCTGGTCGAGCGGGTCCAAAAGGGCGACCAGAAGTCGTTTAACCTACTGGTAGTGCGCTATCAGCATAAGGTGGCGAGTCTCGTTTCCCGCTATGTGCCGCAGGGCGATGTGCCCGATGTGGTGCAGGAGTCGTTTATCAAGGCCTATCGCGCACTGGAATCGTTCCGTGGCGACAGCGCTTTTTATACCTGGTTGTATCGAATCGCCGTGAACACGGCAAAGAATTATCTGGTTGCTCAGGGGCGCCGTCCGCCATCCAGTGATGTGGACGCCAACGATGCGGAAAATTACGAAAGTGCGGGCGCACTGAAAGAAATTTCGAACCCTGAGAACTTAATGTTGTCAGAAGAGCTGAGACAGATAGTTTTCCGTACCATTGAGTCGCTCCCTGAGGATCTTCGCATGGCGATTACCCTGCGGGAGTTGGATGGTCTAAGCTACGAAGAGATAGCCGCCATCATGGATTGCCCGGTCGGAACCGTACGTTCGCGTATTTTCCGCGCCCGGGAAGCTATCGATAATAAAGTTCAACCGCTGATCCAGCGTTAGCAATGGCGGGCACAGGAAGGGTACTTAGGCATGCAGAAAGAAAAGCTTTCCGCTCTGATGGATGGTGAATCGTTCGACAGCGAGCTGTTGAGTTCTCTGTCGCAAGATCGAACGCTTCAACAAAGCTGGCAGAGCTATCACCTGATACGTGACACACTGCGAGGTGATGTCGGGCAAGTGATGCATCTCGACATCGCCGATCGCGTCGCCGCTGCACTTGAGAAAGAACCCGCCCGGCTGGTGCCTTCCGCCGTTCAGGAATCTCAGCCGCAGCCTCACACCTGGCAGAAAATGCCGTTCTGGGACAAAGTGCGTCCTTGGGCGAGCCAGATTACGCAAATCGGCATGGCGGCCTGCGTGTCGCTGGCGGTGATCGTCGGCGTGCAGCAGTACAACCAGCCTTCTGCGCCATCGAACGCGTCCGAATCGCCGGCCTTCACCACGCTGCCGATCATGGGCCAGGCCTCGCCGGTCAGCCTGGGCGTACCTGCCGACAGTTTCTCCACCGGCAGCGGCCAACAGCAGCAGGTGCAGGAACAGCGCAAGCGTATCAACGCCATGCTGCAGGACTATGAACTGCAACGTCGCCTGCATTCGGATCAGCTGCAGCTTGAGCAAGGCAACCCGCAACAGGCTGCCATTCAGGTTCCCGGAACTCAGTCTTTAGGAATGCAACAGCAGTAATGAAGCAAATCTGGTTCTCCGTTTGTTTATTGACGGGCAGCCTGCTCTATTCCAGCATCGCCCCGGCGCAGCCAACTGCGTCCGGGGCGTTATTGCAACAGATGAGCAGCGCCAGCCGTTCTCTCAATTACGAGCTCGCCTACATCAGCGTCAGCAAGCAGGGAATCGAGTCGTTGCGCTATCGCCATGCGGTGATCGGCAACGTGCCGCTCGGCCAGCTGCTGCATATGGACGGCCCGCGCCGCGAAGTGTTGCAGCGCGGCGGCGGGATCAGCTACTTCGAACCCGGTCTGGAACCGTTCACGCTCACCGGCGATCACATCGTCGATGCGCTGCCGGCGATCGTCTATGCTGATTTCACTCGTCTGGCGAAGTATTACGACTTCATCTCCGTGGGCAGCACCCGCATCGCCGATCGGCCGTGTGAAGTGCTGCGCGTGGTGGCGCGCGACGGTTCCCGCTACAGCTACATCGTTTGGATGGACGAAGACACCAAGCTGCCGCTGCGGGTGGATCTGCTCGATCGCGACGGCGAAACGCTGGAGCAATATCGGGTGATCTCCTTCGCGGTCGGCGCCGACGTGCAGGGCGCGATGCAGGGGCTGCTCAAAGCCAATTTGCCGCCGCTGCTGTCGCTGCCGGCGGTGGAAAACGTCCAGCTCAGCTGGAGCACCGGCTGGCTGCCGGCCGGCGTGGACGAGGTGGCGCGCAATCGCCGCAAATTGCCGAACGTCGCCGTGCCGGTGGAGTCCCGGCTCTACAGCGACGGTCTGTTCAGCTTCTCGGTCAACGTCAGCCCGGCGGGCAGCGGCGCCGGGCAGCAGTACTACCGTCAGGGGCGCCGCACCATTCAGACCGAAGTGCGCGCGGGCAACGAAATCACGATTGTGGGCGAATTGCCGCCGGCGACGGCCAAGCGCATCGCCGACAGCATTTCTTTCAAGGTATCGCCGTAATGATGAAAGAGTGGGCCACGGTGGTATCGTGGCAACAGGGCGTAGCGCTGCTGCGCTGTGAACCCAAGGCCGGCTGCGGCAGCTGCACCGCGCGCTCCGGCTGTGGCGCGCGTGCGCTGAACGAGCTGGTGCCGGAAACCGAGCATCAGCTGCAGGTACATATCGATCAGCCGCTCGAACCGGGGCAGCGCGTCGAGGTCGGCATCGCGGAAGGCAGCCTGCTGCGCTCCGCCATGCTGGTTTACCTGACGCCGCTGCTGGGCATGATGTTGGGCGGCACATTGCTGCAATATTGTTTCGGCAGCGACGCCTCGGCGGCAGTCGGCGCCGTATTGGGCGGTGGTGCGGCCTTTATGCTGGCTCGCCGCTTGGCTCGACGTCTGGGTGAGCAGGCCGATTACCAGCCGGTGGTGCTGCAGATTGGGTTGCCGCCTACCGCGATGCGCATGCAGGCGGAAAACTCCCCGCTGATTTAAACCGATGGCCGCGTCATCGCCGGGTTGTGATAGGCGGGGATGCGGTTGTGGATCATATGCTCCAACAGCGCGATGAACAGATCGGCGCTGAGCAGCGAATCGTAGTTAATCGCGAACAGCACATTTCCCTGGCCATCGAATAAGCGGATGCCGCGCTGCGGATGATTTTCCAACGTGCGGATCTGTTCGATAGGCACGTTTCCCCGTTCCGTCGTCAGCAGGGTGGCGCTCAGCCGCAGCGTTTCGGCCGGCGTGCCTTGCCGCTTGCCGAGCAGCAACTGCCACAGCCAGCGCGCGTCGCCCTCTATGGTGTGAAACGACACCGTCCCCCCCTGATAGAGCGCATTCAGCGCCAGCGGCCCGCGCTGCTGCAGCTGTTGGTCGACGATTACGTCCGCCAATCGCCACGAGTGGGCGACGTTGCTGAAAACCGTGCACCAGGGCTGATCCGCACCGGCGCGGAACGCCGTAACGTCAAACAGCCCGCCAAAAGCCTGGCCGCCGCGAAAGCGATAGATGTCGCTGATCTTCTCAAACGGGATGAAACGCTCTTTGTGATGGTGGCTGTCAAAGACCCGCACGCCGTGCTCGTACAGACGATAAGTCAGCGCCGGACGCAGATAATGCCGCAGCGCCAGCAGCGTACAGCCGAGTAAAATCGTGCCCGCGCCGGCCTGCAACAGCGTGATGACCTGGCTCTCGTCAATGCTGCTCAGCAGCGGCAGCACCAACAGCGCCGCCCCCACACTAAACAGCAGCGCCGCCGCCGCCAGTATGCCCCAGTTGACCTTTGAAAAATCGTGCCGGCTCAGCATTTGCCCTTTATCGATCATAATGCACCTTCCAATCAACGTACGCAGATATGCTGGTGAACCCCGGTGGGCTGCCGATGTAGTGCCCTGAATAATGTTTTGTCGCGGAGCTCATGCCCTTTCTATCCGAGGGACGGTGGTGGCGTATATGGGGTTTTTCCTAAAGGAAGTGGGGCAAAATGGAATTCTAAGAGGTTGATCCAAATATTCTTTTTTTATAATTTCGGAGAGGGTTTATTGCGCCGTGGCCGGTTATGTATTAGTGCCGGAGTTTGACGGCCACGAAGCACCGGCAAGCCTTGGGTTCAGGCCGCATCGTCCGCGTTAACATCTGTTTTCACCCGCCGGGGCGCCCTGTAACATTTAGCGGCGCATAATAGAATGCCTTCACTGCACCGATCGCTAGGTTTTCAGTGGTGTGGCATGTAGAATGCAGCGATTCAGGTGCAAGACGGCCTCACCCATTCACTGTCGCTTTAGGTCCATGCGGGTTTCTATAGGCGAGTAATTCAGAAATACCAAGGCAGAAAAACTTTTATAATGAAGCATATACGAAATTTCTCCATTATTGCCCATATTGACCACGGTAAGTCGACGCTGTCTGACCGCATTATCCAAATCTGCGGTGGCTTGACCGACCGTGAAATGGCTGCGCAGGTGCTCGATTCCATGGATCTGGAGCGTGAGCGCGGCATCACCATCAAGGCGCAGAGCGTGACGCTGGATTATAAAGCGCAGGATGGGCAGACCTATCAGCTTAACTTTATCGACACTCCCGGCCACGTTGACTTCTCCTATGAAGTTTCCCGCTCGCTGGCGGCCTGCGAAGGCGCGCTGCTGGTGGTGGACGCCGGCCAGGGCGTAGAAGCCCAGACGCTGGCCAACTGCTACACCGCGATCGAAATGGATCTGGAAGTGGTGCCGGTGTTGAACAAAATCGACCTGCCGGCCGCCGATCCGGATCGCGCCGCGCAGGAAATCGAAGACATCGTCGGCATCGACGCCACCGATGCCGTGCGCTGCTCGGCCAAAACCGGCGTCGGCGTGCCCGACGTGCTGGAGCGCCTGGTGCGCGACATCCCGCCGCCGCAGGGCGATCCGGATGCGCCGCTGCAGGCACTGATCATCGACTCCTGGTTCGATAACTACCTGGGCGTCGTGTCTCTGGTGCGCGTCAAGAACGGCACCCTGCGCAAGGGCGACAAGATCAAGGTCATGAGCACCGGTCAGGTGTATAACGCCGATCGTTTGGGCATCTTCACGCCGAAGCAGGTCGATCGCGACGTGCTGAACTGCGGCGAAGTGGGTTGGCTGGTCTGCGCGATCAAAGACATCCTCGGCGCGCCGGTGGGCGATACCCTGACGCAGGCGCGTCAGCCGGCGGATAAAGCGCTGCCGGGCTTCAAGAAAGTGAAGCCGCAGGTGTACGCCGGTCTGTTCCCAATCAGCTCCGACGACTATGAATCTTTCCGTGATGCGCTGGGCAAGTTGAGCCTTAACGACGCTTCCCTGTTCTACGAGCCGGAAAGCTCCACCGCGTTGGGCTTCGGCTTCCGCTGCGGCTTCCTCGGTCTGCTGCACATGGAGATCATTCAGGAGCGTCTGGAGCGTGAATACGATCTGGATCTGATCACCACCGCGCCGACGGTAGTCTACGAAGTGGAAACCACCGGCAAAGAAGTGATCTACGTCGACAGCCCGTCCAAGCTGCCGCCGCTGAACAACATCCAGGAACTGCGCGAGCCGATCGCCGAATGTCACATGCTGATGCCGCAGGAATACCTGGGCAACGTCATCACCCTGTGCGTTGAGAAGCGCGGCGTGCAGACCAACATGGTCTACCACGGCAACCAGGTGGCGCTGACTTATGAAATCCCGATGGCGGAAGTGGTGCTCGACTTCTTCGACCGCCTGAAGTCCACGTCGCGCGGTTATGCGTCGCTGGATTACAACTTCAAGCGCTTCCAGGCCTCCGACATGGTGCGCGTGGACGTGCTGATCAACAACGAGCGCGTGGATGCGCTGGCGCTGATCACCCACCGCGACAACTCGCAGTACCGCGGCCGTGAACTGGTGGAGAAGATGAAAGATCTGATCCCGCGTCAGCAGTTCGACATCGCGATTCAGGCGGCGATCGGCACGCATATCATCGCGCGCTCCACCGTGAAGCAGCTGCGTAAAAACGTGCTGGCGAAATGCTACGGCGGTGACGTCAGTCGTAAGAAAAAGCTGCTGCAGAAACAGAAAGACGGTAAGAAACGCATGAAGCAGGTCGGCAACGTCGAGCTGCCGCAGGAAGCGTTCCTGGCCATTCTGCACGTCGGTAAAGACGGCAAGTAACCGCGACGAGTTCGCGAAACGAGGGAGTTTGCATGGCGAATATGTTTGCCCTGGTCCTGGCGTTGGCCACTCTGGTCACCGGGATCATCTGGTGCTTCGAGCGCTTTAAATGGGCGCCGGCCCGCCGCGCGAAGATCGCGGCGGTCAACGAACAGACCGCGGGCGCCGTCGACGATAAAACGCTGGCGAAAGTGGCGAAGCAGCCTGGTTGGGTAGAGACTGGCGCATCGGTGTTCCCGGTGTTGCTGCTGGTCTTTGTGGTGCGTTCGTTTATTTACGAACCGTTCCAGATCCCGTCCGGATCAATGATGCCGACGCTGTTGATTGGCGATTTCATTCTGGTGGAGAAATATGCCTACGGCATTAAAGATCCGATTACCCAGACGACGCTCATTGAAACCGGCCATCCGAAGCGTGGCGATATTGCGGTATTTAAATATCCGCTGGATCCGAAGCTGGATTATATCAAGCGCGTGATTGGCCTGCCGGGCGACCGTATTACTTACGATCCGGTGAATAAGCGCGTCACGGTGCAGCCGTCCTGCAACAGCGGGCAGTCCTGCGATACCGCGCTGGCCGTGACCTACGCCGATGCGCAGCCGAGCGACTTCGTGCAGCTGTTCAGCCGCAGCGGCATGGGCGAGGCCAGCAACGGCTTCTATCAGATCCCGCTGAACGATAACGTGCCGTCGGGCGGCATTCGCATGCGTGAGCGCCAGGAAAGCCTCGGCAACGTTACGCATCGTATCCTGACCGTGCCGGACGCGCAGGATCGGGTGGGCGCTTACTATCAACAGCCGGGCAAACCGTTGGCGGAGTGGGTGGTGCCGGCCGGGCATTACTTCATGATGGGCGACAACCGTGACAACAGCGCGGACAGCCGTTACTGGGGCTTTGTGCCGGAGAAGAATCTGGTGGGCAAAGCCACAGCCATCTGGATGAGCTTTGAAAAACAGGAAGGCGAGTGGCCTACCGGCGTGCGTTTCAGCCGGATCGGCGGCATTCATTAATCGCTGATTTATTCCCTGTCAATTTCACGCCGCAGCCTACTGCGGCGTGAAAGATTAAGGGGATATAAACACAGCATTATGTTTCCACTCGTTGTAGAATACTTTCTCGAGCGATAAAAGTTGGCTCCTGCTGGGAGCCACTGCAAACGAAACAGCTTTGGATCGGCTTTCGGCGAAGCAGGCCTGTTCCGTGTGCTGCAAGTTTTTGACGCATTCTTGATCTATTGGTAACTCATGAACCCCATCGTAATAAACAGGCTGCAGCGGAAGCTGGGCTACACTTTTCAACAGCAGGAGCTTTTACTGCAGGCTTTGACTCACCGCAGCGCCAGCAGTAAACACAATGAACGTCTTGAGTTTCTGGGTGACTCGATTCTGAGCTTTGTCATCGCCAATGCGCTCTATCACCGTTTTCCTCGCGTAGACGAGGGCGACATGAGCCGCATGCGCGCCACGCTGGTGCGCGGCAACACGCTGGCGGAGATGGCGCGCGAGTTTGACCTGGGCGAATGTCTGCGGCTTGGGCCGGGCGAATTGAAAAGTGGTGGGTTCCGCCGCGAGTCAATCCTGGCGGATACGGTGGAGGCATTGATCGGCGGCGTGTTCCTGGACAGCGACATCCAGACCGTCGAGCGCCTGATTTTGGACTGGTATCGCAGCCGGTTGGACGAAATCAGCCCCGGCGATAAGCAGAAAGACCCGAAAACCCGTTTGCAGGAATTTTTGCAGGGGCGTCATCTGCCGTTGCCTTCTTATTTGGTGGTGCAGGTTCGCGGAGAAGCGCACGACCAGGAGTTTACCATCCACTGCCAGGTGAGTGGTTTGAGCGAGCCCGTGGTGGGCACCGGCTCGAGCCGCCGTAAAGCCGAGCAGGCGGCAGCGGAACAAGCGCTGAAAAAGCTGGAGCTTGAATGAGCGAAGTAAAACAACACTGCGGGTTTATCGCCATCGTCGGCCGCCCGAACGTGGGCAAATCGACGTTGCTGAACCAACTGCTGGGGCAGAAGGTTTCCATTACGTCGCGTAAGCCGCAGACGACCCGTCACCGCATCATGGGCATCGACACCGATGGCGCCTATCAGGCGATCTACGTCGATACCCCAGGGCTGCACATCGAAGAAAAACGCGCCATCAACCGTTTGATGAACCGCGCGGCCAGCAGCTCGATCGGCGACGTTGAGCTGGTGATCTTCGTGGTCGAAGGCACCAACTGGACCGCCGACGACGAAATGGTGGTCAACAAGCTGCGCAGCCTGCGTTGCCCGGTACTGCTGGCGATCAACAAGGTCGATAACGTTACCGACAAATCCAAGCTGTTGCCGCATATCGCGTTCCTCAGCCAGCAGATGAATTTCCTCGACGTGGTGCCTATCTCCGCCGAGAAAGGGATGAACGTCGACACCATCGCCGGCATCGTGCGCAAGCTGCTGCCGGAAGCGGAACACCACTTCCCGGAAGATTACATCACCGATCGTTCCCAGCGCTTTATGGCGTCTGAGATCATCCGCGAGAAGTTGATGCGTTTCCTGGGCGAAGAGCTGCCGTACTCGGTGACGGTAGAAATCGAACAGTTCGTGGCCAACGATCGCGGCGGCTACGATGTGCACGGCCTGATCCTGGTCGAGCGCGAAGGCCAGAAGAAAATGGTCATCGGCAACAAGGGCGCCAAGATCAAAACCATCGGCATCGAAGCGCGCCAGGACATGGAACAGATGTTCGACGCCAAAGTGCATCTCGAGCTGTGGGTGAAAGTGAAATCCGGTTGGGCGGACGACGAACGTGCGCTGCGCAGCCTGGGCTATGTTGACGATCTGAAGTAACGATCCGTGGACGGCTGGGAGCGCGCTTTCGTCCTGCATGGGCGGCCGTACAGTGAAACCAGTCTGATGCTGGATCTGTTTACCGAAGGTCATGGGCGGGTGCGTTTGCTGGCGAAAGGCGCGCGCAGCCGCCGCTCCAATCTGAAGGGTTGCCTGCAACCCTTTACCCCCCTGTTAGTGCGCTGGGGCGGCCGCGGCGAAGTGAAAACGCTGCGCAACGCCGAAGCGGTCTCTCTCGGTTTACCCCTCAGCGGCATGATGCTTTACAGCGGCCTGTACGTGAACGAACTGCTGGCGCGCGTGCTGGAGCAGGAAACCAACTACTCGGTGCTGTTCTTCGACTACTTGCAATGCCTGCAGGCGCTGGCGGCGGAAGACAGTTCGCCGGAACAGGCGCTGCGCCAGTTCGAGCTGGCTTTGTTGCATCATCTCGGCTACGGCCTCGATTTTCTGCACTGCGCCGGCAGCGGCCTGCCGGTGGATGACGCCATGACCTACCGCTACCGCGAAGAGAAAGGCTTTATCGCCAGCCTGGTGGTGGATCATTACAGCTTCACCGGGCGCGAACTGCGCGCGCTGGCGGAACGGCAGTTTCCCGATGCCGAGACGCTGCGCGCCGCCAAGCGCTTCACCCGCATGGCGCTGAAGCCCTACCTCGGCGGCAAGCCGTTGAAGAGCCGCGAACTGTTCCGCCAATTCGTGCGCAAACAGCCGAATACGCCGGTCGACGACGCCTGACCTTTTCCCCTTTTGCCGCCCTGCGCCCGCGTGTAAACTGCTGGCACTGAAAATCGTATTTAGAGGTTGTCATGGCTGATTTGCTGCTGGGCGTCAATATCGATCACATCGCCACGTTACGTAACGCGCGCGGAACCCAATACCCGGATCCGGTTCAGGCGGCATTCATTGCCGAACAGGCGGGGGCCGACGGCATTACCGTGCATCTGCGCGAAGATCGCCGCCATATCACCGACCGCGACGTGCGCTTGTTGCGCCAGACCATCCAGACGCGCATGAACCTGGAGATGGCGGTGACCGACGAGATGCTGGACATCGCCATTGAGCTGCAGCCGCATTTCTGCTGCCTGGTGCCGGAAAAACGCGAGGAAGTGACCACCGAAGGCGGCCTGGACGTCGCCGGCCAGCTGGACAAAATGAGCGTGGCGGTTGAGCGCCTGGCGCAGGCGGGCATTCTGGTTTCGCTGTTCATCGATCCCGATCATCGCCAGATCGACGCGGCGGTGGCGGTGGGCGCCCCTTACATCGAAATCCACACCGGCGCCTACGCGGAAGCGCAGGGCGAGCTGGCGGTACAGGCCGAGCTGCGTCGCATCGCGGTAGCCGCCGCCTACGCGGCCGAGAAGGGGCTGAAGGTCAACGCCGGCCACGGCCTGACCTACCATAACGTGCAGCCGATCGCCGCGCTGCCGGAAATGCACGAGCTCAACATCGGCCATGCGATTATCGGCCAGGCGGTGATGAGCGGGCTGCCGGCCGCGGTTGCCGACATGAAAGTGTTGATGCGGGAAGCGCGCCGGTAATGGCGGTGCTCGGGCTGGGTACCGACATCGTCGAGATGGCGCGTATCGAAGCGGTGGTGGAGCGCAGCGGCGATCGTCTGGCGCGCCGGGTGCTAAGCGACGCCGAGTGGGCGCTGTATCAGCAGCACCAGCAGCCGATCCGCTTTCTGGCCAAACGTTTCGCGGTGAAAGAGGCCGCCGCCAAGGCGTTCGGCACCGGCATTCGCAACGGCCTGGCGTTCAACCAGTTCGAAGTGTTCAACGATGCGCTGGGCAAGCCGAATATTCGTTTGCACGGTCGCGCCGCCGAACTGGCGGGGGAGATGGGGGTCACCGCGATCCACGTTTCGCTGGCCGACGAACGGCGTTATGCCTGCGCGACGGTGATCGTCGAAAGCTGAAAAGAGAAAGGGCGCCTGTGGCGCCCTTGTCAGTCCTGCGGCGATTAAATGCGATCGGCGTGGTGCAACACCACGAACTTGTCCCACAGCTGCTCATTAGTCTCGCGATGCTGCGGATCGGTGATGATGGTGTTGTCGATAGGGCAAACCTGCTGACAGGTCGGCGTATCGTAATGACCAACGCACTCGGTGCAGCGATCGGTATCGATTTGGTAAATGTCATCACCCATCGAAATTGCCTGGTTCGGGCATTCCGGCTCGCACATGTCGCAGTTGATGCACCGCTTTGTTATTAATAATGCCATATCGTTCACTTACGAGTTTAATCTATTTAAATCATGCGATTATAGGATTTTGTTATTGCGCACGATTCCGTAATGCGTGTGTATTTATACAGTGTTTGAAGCATTGAAAACCCATGTTCAGCAACACAGAATGGCAACACATGCTTTTTTAGCCCCCAGATTTAACACCATGTGTGAGCTTAGTGTTGGTGGCCTCTGATACAAGGAAATATCAATGCCGCGCACTGTAACACAGATGCAGTATATCCCCAAAAATGATGAGCTCTTGGCTGGAGAGATGCTGATTACTACTGGTGATGCCGAGGAGGAGTGCGAATTCTGGTTATTTTTGCTACATAGGATTGCTTTTTGCGACAAAGTGTCGCATTATCTTCAGCGGGCCTCAGGACGAAAACCCGAAAACCCGAAAACCCGAAAACCCGAAAACCCGAAAACCCGAAAACCCGAAAACCCGAAAACCCGAAAACCCGAAAACCCGAAAACCCGAAAACCCGAAAACCCGAAAACCTGAACCCGAGGATATAAAATGGCAACCAGCATCCGCTTAGACGATGACTTTGTAAGCGATGTTAAGGTTTACGCTGACGCCTCCAGCAGGAGCATACCGAAGCAGATTGAGCACTGGGCTAGAATCGGCCGTATAGCCGAAGATAACCCTGATTTGCCATTCAGTTTCATCAGCGAAGCCTTGCTTGCACAAAGTGAAATCAAGAACAACAAGGTAACTCGCTATGTCAGAAGAACAGCAAGAAAACGAGGTTGATGTTTATCAGAGCCGCCGCTTTGAGAAAGCTCTTGATAAACTGCCTGAAGCGTTGCAAGAAATCGTTGAAGATGAAATCGATGCGATAATTGCAAATCCTGAGATTGGTGAATTAAAGAAGGGAGATTTATCATTCCTTCGTGTCCACAAATTTCAGCTTAACAATCGCTTAACCCTTCTGGGTTACAGTTGGGTGGAAGATAAATTGGAGCTCTACCTACTTAGTGTGGGGTCTCATGAAAACTTCTACCAAGACCAAAAGACCCACCGAAAAGCTGATTTGAAGCTAATCGGGTGACGACTTCAAAGCCTCGGATAACCTCCGGGGCTTTTTTATTTCCAGACTAATGTTTGTGAAGTGGGTGGCGGAGAGGGTGAGATAACACCCCGTCCGCCAGGTGCTCATGTCAAAGGTCATTGCATCCCTTTGGTTGCGCTAAGAACAGTTGTTTGAAGGATGATACAGAGGTCATTTAAACCAATGGATTGCAATACGAGGTTTATTTAGCTATCGTGGGCACATTCGGTTTTGGGAATGAAGAGGCGGCTCCCAAAAGTAAACCGCCAAGTTGGTAACTTCGTCGCATCGACTGGGACTCCAACCGCGCCGGCTGAGAGGTCGGCTCCTTGCTTCAAGACAATGGATATAGTAGTTCTGTTGGCTTTGTTTCAATATCGCGTGGCCCCTTCGTCTTATCATAGAAGAACCAGATATTGAATTTTCTCTCTGAAGGCCATGTGTCGTGCTTAAGAGAGTCCCATCCCAGGTGTTTTGCAACGTTACTCGCCAAGTTCTTTTTGACTTCAGATTCGATTTTTCCCTGAAAAGCGCTCATTACAGCCCCTAAGAAAAAGTCTGATATCTGAATGTGCTCAGAAGATTTCGAGTCTTTCGTTACGACAGATGAAATAATGTCTTTAATTCCGAATGATTTGCATATCATATTATTAGCAATAATATGAAATGCCTCGTCCGCCTTTTTATATCTGGACGGAAGGGGATCTACCTCGACTCGGAAAACGCAATCACGCTCAGGGTGAGCACGTATAACATTCCCGATTTTGGTAGTCATGAGCTTTGTAAAGTGCTTTCTCATTGCAAGATCATAATCACCACCGTGATAGCTTTTATCCACGATGGACTTTTCAACAATGATGCAGTGGAAAGCTAGCCATTTATGCTTAAAGAAGGTTTCAATCAACTCGATGTGGAAATTTGCAAATTTTTTAGAGTTGGTTTTTGTCCATTTAATTTCTTCGAAATAACCATGTTTCTCTCTGAGTTCACGGATTATACGAGCGAAATCACCCCTCCTTTGGTATTTCATCCAAAGGCTACCGAATCCATAAAAACGCTGACCATCAATGCCTGATTCGTCACATGCAACGTGCCAGATCAGTTTCCCAGGGTTATCGTTAGCAGGCATGCCTCAACTCTTTAAAAGGTAAAAGTACGGTATTTAACCACATTATTAATATTCTGAGAATGCTCAAGGAATGTGGTTCAGTTCTAACGCCCGGCATCGGCTGAGCTAACACAGGAGATAACTCATGCCCGAACCGGTAACCAGTACCGCCGCAGAGACTTACATGATTGGCAGTATCACTATTGCTGGACTGGTGGTTGGAGCAGATATCAGTTCTTAGGGGAGTTAATAGGTATCCCGGAGGGGCCGCTGGATTGATCTTCTCTTGAAAATGCCAGCGCCTGACGTTGAAGAGCAAACCGCAGCTATTGAAAATGTGAACGCTTACCCTATCTAAAATTTGCTACCTCGTTTTGTTCAGCCTGCTTGAGCATCGGTAGGGGAGCATTTTTAGAAGGTGGCAACCCTAAGTCAAGCGCATTCTACTGACCGTATAATTGTTCCCATTCCTCTACCCAACCTTGCACGACCTGATGCATGCTGGCAACACCATAAGTATAAGAGGAAAAATCATTCTGTTTACGTATATGCGCTTGGAACAGTAATCCCTTTGCAGGCCCTTTTTCTTGACGACCTTCCCAAGCTAGATAGAGCTCTCTGCATCTCTCTTTTGTTTCATTTTTGGTCATTACAACCTCTGATATATTTTTGTTATGTTATCAAGAATAAAGATTACGAAGAGGAAATACACGCTACTTGTGTTACTCATGGGATGTGTCTAGCAGGGCCATGACGTATCTCTCATTATTAACAGGGGTATTTGTCGCAGCGGCATTATACCGGTCAAACCAACTTTTTCATTAACTGTTCGCTGTGCTTGATGCGATCGCGGGCATGATCGAGATCGTGCTGGATCAGGGCCATAAACAACAGGTCGGTGAGGGCGAACTGGGCCGTGCTGGAGGAGATGGCCGCGCTGCGGGTATGGGGCTCTTCGGCGATGGTATAGAGGCAGTGGTCCGCGCGCTGCTGCAGACCATTGGGCGAGAAGCTGGTCAGCGCCAGCACCCTGGCGCCGGCCTGGCGCGCCTCTTCCGCCGCCAGATTGATTTCACGCCGTTCGCCGCTAAAGGAGATAGCCAGCAGCAGATCGCGCTTGTCCAGCGCCTGCACCGCCGCCAACTGGACGTGCATGTCCGCTTCGGCCACCGCCATCACGCCGATTTTCAGCAGCTTGAAGGAAAAATCCTTGGCCACCAGCCCGGAGGCGCCGATGCCGATCAGCATCACCCGGCGCGCCTGGCGCAGCATGTCCAGCGCCTGATGCAGCCGTTCTTCGCTGTTGATGTCCAGCGTCGCGCGCAGCGCCGCCTGCTTTTCCGCCAGCAGCTTTTCACCGACGGTTTTCAGCGTGTCGCTGCTGAGGATGTGGTTGTGAACGGTCACTACCGGTTCAACCTGTGGCTGAGCCAGCGTCTCGCTCAGCGCCAGCTTCAGCGCCGGGAAACCTTTATAGCCCAGTTTTTGGGCGAACTTCACCACGCTCGACTGGCTGATGCCGGCCAACTGGGCCAGCTTTTGCGAGCTGAGATGGCGCGCCTGCTCGGCGTTATTCAGCAGAAAGTCCGCCAGCTTGCGGTCGTTTTGCGCCAGTGTCGGATACATCTGGCGAATGCGCAGAAGGGTACTCATTGTTCTTTCCCTGGAAACCAGCGGCCATTTTGCCATGCAGAGGGCGAAAACGCGCGGTGAAAATTTTTGTGAGCTCACCGTTAAAATAGCAAATAGCGCTCGCTTTGTTGAATAAAATATTCAAATATTGATTAAGTTTTGTGAATTAAAAATTCAAAGGTGAACAGATGAACTTAGGCGCACTGGTATCGGAAACCCGCAACCCGGCCACCATGGGGCTGGATGAAATGTCGACGCTGGACATGGTCCGTTGCTTTAACCAGGAAGATCGCAAGGTGCCGGAGGCGATTGAACAGGTGCTGCCGGCGATTGCGCAGGCGGTCGATTTGGCCGCGGCGGCGTTGAAGGCCGGCGGCCGGTTGATTTATTTGGGCGCCGGCACCAGCGGCCGCCTGGGCGTATTGGATGCCTCCGAGTGCCCGCCGACTTTCGGCGTGCCGCACGGTGTGGTGGTGGGGCTAATCGCCGGCGGGCCGGGTGCGCTGCTCAAAGCGGTGGAGGGGGCGGAAGATGACGAGACCCTGGGCGAGGCCGATCTCCGGGCGCTGAACCTGACCGCCGTCGATATGGTGGTGGGGTTGGCGGCCTCGGGGCGCACGCCTTACGTGATCGGCGCGCTGCGCTATGCGCGCGGGCTGGGTTGCCCGACGGCGGCCATCTCCTGCAACCCGGATTCGCCGATTGCGCACGAAGCGCAGGTGGCGATTTCGCCGGTGGTGGGGCCGGAGGCGCTGACCGGTTCGACGCGCCTGAAATCCGGCACTGCGCAGAAACTGGTGCTCAACATGCTGTCGACCGGCGCGATGGTCAAACTGGGCAAGGTCTACCAGAACCTGATGGTGGACGTGAAGGCCACCAACGTCAAACTGGTGGATCGCGCCTGCCGCATCGTGGTAGAGGCCACCGGCGCCGAACGCGCTCAGGCGGAGGCGGCGCTGGCGCAGACCGGCTTTGAGGTTAAACCGGCGATCCTGATGCTTTTGGCCGGCGTCAGCGCCGAAGAGGCGCAGCAGCGGCTGCAGCGGCACGACGGCTACCTGCGCGCGGCGCTGGCGCGTTAATTCACGGTGGGGGCGGCGATGGACAAGACAACGGCATTGGCGACACAGATCCTGGCGGGCGTGGGGGGCGAGGGCAATATCCTCAAACTGGAGAACTGCATGACGCGGGTGCGCGTCGAAGTCAGCGACGAGCAGCGTCTGGATCTGGCCGCTCTCAAGCAGTTGCCCGGCGTGAAGGGCTATATCAAACAGGGTGAGCAGCATCAGTTTATCGTCGGCCCGGGCGCCGCCGCCAAGGTGGTGGACGCCATGCGCGGGCTGTTGAGCGGCAGCGCGCAGCCCGCCGTTGGTGACGCCGCCCGCACCAAGGTGCAGGCCAAGCAAAAATACGCTGCGCCGATGAGCGGCGCGCTGAAAAAGCTGGCCGACGTTTTTATTCCGCTGATCCCGGCGTTTATCGCCTCGGGCCTGATCACCGGCATCATCAACCTGCTGAAACGGCCCGACATCGCCGGTCAGCTGGCCGTGGACTACCCGAACGCGCTGGGGCTGCTGGCGATCTTCGGCAGCGCGGTGTTCGCCATCATGAACATTCTGGTCGGGGTCAACGCCGCGCGGGTATTCGGCGGCTCGCAGGCGATGGGCGGCGTGATGGCCGGCATTCTCTCCAGCCCGGCGCTGGCGCAGATCACGTTGTTCGGGGAGGCGCTGCAGCCGGGGCGCGGCGGGGTAATCGCCGTGCTGCTGGTGGTGGCGTTGATGTGCTGGGTGGAGAAACGCCTGCGCACGCTGTTGCCGGAGTCGGTCGAGCTGATCCTTAACCCGCTGCTGACCACGCTGGTCACCGCTTCATTGGCGATCCTGATCCTGCAGCCGATCGGGGGTTATATTTCCGATGCCATTGCCCACGGCGCCAATCTGGCGATCGACAAGGGCGGGCTGCTGGTGGGGGCGCTGCTCTCGGGGCTGTTCCTGCCGCTGGTGCTCTCCGGCCTGCATCAGGGGCTGGTGCCGATCCACGTCGAGCTGGTGCAGGCGCACGGTTCCAACCCGCTGTTGCCGATCCTGGCGATGGCCGGCGTCGGGCAGGTGGGGGCGGCGTTGGCGGTGCTGTTGAAAACCCGCAACGCGCGGCTGAAGCAGGTGATCAAAGGGGCATTGCCGGTCGGCATTCTCGGCATCGGCGAGCCGCTGATCTTCGGGGTGACGCTGCCGCTGGGCCGGCCGTTTATCGGCGCCTGCCTCGGCGGCGCGGTCGGCGGCGCGTTAATCAGCTACTGGAAGGTGGCGACGGTCATCACCTTCGGCATTTCGGGGCTGCCTTTGGCGTTGACCATCGTCTCAGGTAAGGTGATGCTGTATCTGGCGGGGATGTTGATTACGATTATCGCCGGTTTTCTCTTCACCTGGATGATGGGGTTCAACGATCCCGAGGAGTAGCGTTTGAGCGACAAGCAGCAACAACCGGCCGCAGAGGGGCGCCGCGTGGTCTTTTTCGATCTGGACGGCACCCTGCATCAGGAGGATATGTTCGGCAGTTTCTTGCGCTTTCTGCTGCGCCGCTTACCGCTGAACCTGTTGCTGGTGATACCGCTGCTGCTGCCGATCGGGTTGGCGCTGCTGCTGCTGGGGCGCGCCGCGCGTTGGCCGATGAGCCTGCTGCTGTGGGCGATCACTTTCGGGCGCTCCGAAGCGACGCTGAAGGCGCTGGAGCGGCAGTTTATCGAGGCTTTCCGCCAGAAGGTGACCGCGTTTCCGGTGGTGCAAATGCGGCTGCGGCAGTATTTGGATGAACACGATGCCGAGGTGTGGCTGATTACCGGCTCGCCGGAGCAACTGGTGGCGCAGGTGTATCGGGATTCGGCGTTTCTGCCGCGGGTGCGGTTGATCGGCAGCCGCATCACGCGACGCTGCGGCGGTTGGGTGCTGACCTTGCGCTGTCTGGGCGTACAAAAAGTGGTGCAGTTGGAACAGCGGCTCGGCGCGCCGCTGAAGCTTTACAGCGGTTACAGCGACAGCAAGCAGGACAATCCGCTGCTGTTTTTCTGCGAACACCGCTGGCGGGTAAGCAAGCAGGGCGAGCTGCAGCAGCTGGAATAAACAAAGGGCGGAGAATTCCGCCCTTTGCTGTTATCGCTGCCGCGATCAGTCGTCGGTCACGTCGTGCGGTTTGCGTCCGAGCTGCCAAATCTTCTCCGCATAATGCCCCAGCGCCCACAGGCTCAGGCCGAGCAGCGCGAAGAAAATCGTCTTCGGCATGCTGTCCCAGAAAAACTCGAACAGGCGGGTGTACAGGTTGATGCCGAGGAAGGTCAGCCCGAAACCGCGCAGCATGGCGTCGTCATGCTTCAACCCCAGCCAGATGGCGGCGAAGGCGGCCAGCCCGAACAGCAGGCTCCAGTGGAACAGCTCAATCTGGCGCGCGCGGTACCAGCTGTCGAGATCGCCGTAGTTGCCGAAGATGGACAGCAGCCACAGCGCGATGAACAGGTACAGCAGGCCCATCGCCAGCGACACCCGCTGCAGGCCGCGCTGCGCCAATAGCGGCCGCAGCAGCAATGCGGCGGCGATCAGCACCGCGCCGAAGGCGATAAAGCGAATCGGGTAGCTCATGCCGAGCCAGTAGGCGCCCCAGCCGGACAGGTAGCCGGTCTCTGCGCCGAAGGCATTGCCGAGCGACAGCAGGGCGAACCACCACACCAGCCCGGAGCGGCTGAACCAGCCGATCGCGCCGTACAGCAGCGCGGCGACCAGCAGCAGTACGGAAACCCGGCCGCTGCCGTTATCCAGCCAGACCCCCAACTGCCATAAGGCGCAGGCGGTAAGCAACACGGCGACAAACAATGCCGCCTCGTTGCCGTAGCGTTTTTCCGGGTGCCGTTGGCGGCGGCGCAGCGCCCAGACGTAGGCCAGCGCCGCCAACACCCCGGCGATCGCCATGCGTACCGGCGCGTCGAAGCGGAACAGTTCGCTCAGCCATGCAAGCAGTGCGCTGTCGGCGAACAGGCTGGTGACGGCGATCAGCAGCGAGGCCAGCGCGGCGAGAAACGCATAGCGCGCCAGCCGCCGCCAGTCGAAAAGTTGTACGTCCACATGCAGCAGCAACTGCTGCCGTTGTTCGGGCGTCATGGCGCCTTCCCCAACCCAGCCGTCCAGCGCCTTGCGCACCACGACGGCGTTCTTTTTACTGAGTTTCATGCTTCTTGTCCCTGAATCACATGCTGATTCGGCCAGTATAGCCATTGGCGGGCGGCTACGACAAAGGGAGGCTAGTGTGTATAATGCCCGCCGCAAAAGCGCACGAGGAATTATGCGATGACTGAATATAACGATGAGTACTGGATGCGTCAGGCATTGCAGCTGGCCCTGCGCGCGCAGGAAGAGGGCGAGGTGCCGGTGGGTGCGCTGCTGGTGCTGGACAATCAGGTCATCGGCGAGGGCTGGAACCGCCCGATCGGCCGACACGATCCTACCGCGCACGCCGAGATCATGGCGCTGCGCCAGGGCGGCGCGGTGCTGCAAAACTACCGCTTGTTGAACGCCACGCTGTACGTCACGCTGGAGCCCTGCGTGATGTGCGCCGGCGCGATGGTGCACAGCCGTATCCGCCGGTTGGTGTATGGCGCCGCCGACGAGAAAACCGGCGCGGCCGGTTCGCTGGTGGACATTCTGCGCCATCCGGGCATGAACCATCAGGTGGAGATCGTCTCGGGCGTGCTGGCGGACGAATGCGCCGCCACCCTGAGCAATTTCTTCCGCCTGCGCCGCGAACAAAAAAAAGCGCTCAGGCTGGCGCAGCGGGCGGCGGATAAGCCGGAATAATCAGTAGTTGAGCGCCAGTTCCGGCATCACCGTCGGATAGCCTTTCCCCAACGCCTCCTGCTCGGCGGCCGCTTGCGCCGCCTTTCTCTCTTTTTCCTGCAGATAGCCCACCAGGCTGACCTGATAGCGGCGGATATTTTCTACATAGTTGTAGGCTTCACGCCCGCGCGCATAGCCGTAGGTCAACTGCGGGTAGTAGCGCTTTTGGCTGAGCATCGGCAGGCGTTGTTTGACGTCGACCCAGCTGTCCGGGTTGCCTTTTTGCGTCTTGGTCAGCTTGCGCGCGTCCAGCATGTGGCCCCAGCCCATGTTGTAGGCCGCCAGCGAGAACCAGATACGCTCGTCTTCCGGCACGCTGTCCGGCACCTTGGCCATCAGCCGCTGCAGGTAGAGCGCGCCGCCCTGAATGCTCTCTTCCGGATCGAGGCGGTCGTTGACCCCCAGGCCGTCGGCGGTGGCGCGGGTCAGCATCATCAGGCCGCGCACGCCGGTGGGGGAGGTGGCCTGCGGATTCCAGTGCGATTCCTGATAGGCGATGGCCGCCAGCAGCTTCCAGTCGATCTCGTTGGCGTGCTTCTCGAACAGCGGGCGGAAGTTGGGCAGCACCGAGTCGATGGCCGACAGGAAGGTTTTGGTGTCCACATAGTCGAAACTGCCGACGTGGCCGAGGTACTTCTCTTCCAGCCGCGCCAGGGTGCCGTCGTCCACCATCTGGCTGTAGAAATCCAGCATCGCCGCGTACAGACTGTCGTCGCCGTCGCGTTTCAGATACCAGGTGACCGGCTCTTCGTCGGTGACGTCGAATGCCACCGCCAGCTGCGGATGGATGCGCTGCAGCAGCGCGATGGTCACCGAATCGCCGAGGGTGTAGTCCAGCTTGCCGTCGGCCACCCGTTCCAGCAGCTCTTTGGAGGTGAGATCGCTGGAGGACTCCCAGGCGAGATCCGGGTATTTATCCTGCTTGAGCTGTTTTAGCGTGCTGACGTGCGCGGAACCGGAGGCGACCGCCAGCTTGCCTTTGATGTCGGCGAAGCTTTTCGGCCGCGGGGTTCCCAGCCGGTACACCAGCTGTTGGGAAACAGAATAGTAGGCCGGGCCGGTGCGCGCACGGCTGAGGCGTTCCTGGTTGTAGATAAGGCCCGCCGCCAGCAGGTCGGCGTCGTCGTCGTCCAGATCGTCGAACAGGTCATTGATGTTCTGATGGGGGATCACCACCAGCTTCACCCCGAGGTAGTTGGCGAAGCGCTTGGCCAGTTCGTAGTCGAGCCCACCCGGCCCTTGCTTGGTGTTGAAATAGGTCAGCGGTGAATTCAGCGTGCTGATGCGCAACTCGCCGCGGGAAATGATCTCCTGGAGTTGCCCGCCCTGGCCGCTGCGCCAGGTGATATTGGGCCACAGCGCGAGAGCCAGAAGCAGGGTGACAACGCCGATGAGGATGTAGTTTATTTTAAGACGTTTCAAATAGTTATCCAGTGGTGGCACAGGTACACCGGCGACGACAACCGCGACTTTTCTCATGGTTAAATCACCAGTGCGGGGGGCATTTTGCGCAACAAAACGCCAGTGTGCAACTTTATTGACACGTTATGACAATTCGACGGTGCGGCATGCTTTTATCAATAATCCCTACGCAAACGGTTTCGTCGGCGGCGAGGATTCTCTATAATGACGCGCGTTTTCCCCTGTTGCGCCCAATGAAGCGTCTTATCCGTCGCTTCGAAGACGAGAGAACTTTGATTATGGAAATTCTGCGTGGTTCGCCCGCTTTATCGGCTTTTCGCATTACCAAACTGCTGTCCCGCTGCCAGGACGCTCACCTGCCCGTCAGTGATATCTACGCCGAGTACGTCCACTTTGCCGATGTCAGCGCACCGCTAAGTGCCGAAGAACACGCCAAGCTTCAGCGTCTGCTCAAGTACGGTCCTTCTCTCGCCGAACACGCTCCCGAAGGCCGGCTGCTGCTGGTTACGCCGCGCCCGGGCACCATTTCTCCCTGGTCTTCCAAAGCCACCGACATCGCCCACAACTGCGGTTTGCAGCAGGTGCTGCGGTTGGAGCGCGGCCTGGCGTTCTACGTCAAGGCGCCCGAGCTGACGGAAACCCAATGGCGCCAACTCGCCGCGCTGTTGCACGATCGCATGATGGAAACCGTCTTCAGCGAGCTGCAACAGGCCGAACAGCTGTTCGCGCACCATCAGCCGGTGACGTATCAGTCGGTCGACGTGCTGGGCGCAGGGCGCGCTGCGCTGGAGCAGGCCAACGTCCGGCTCGGCCTGGCGCTGGCGCAGGACGAGATCGACTACCTGCTGAATGCCTTTACCGGTTTGGGGCGCAACCCGACGGATATCGAACTCTATATGTTCGCGCAGGCCAACTCCGAGCATTGCCGCCACAAGATTTTCAACGCCGACTGGATCATCGACGGCGAACAGCAACCTAAATCGCTGTTCAAAATGATCAAGAACACCTATGAGCAGACGCCGGACTACGTGCTGTCGGCGTATAAAGACAACGCCGCCGTGATGGAAGGCTCGCAGGTCGGCCGCTTCTTCGCCGCGCCGGACAACGGCACGTACGATTACCATCAGGAAGACGCGCACATCCTGATGAAGGTGGAAACTCACAACCACCCGACGGCGATCTCGCCGTGGCCGGGCGCCGCGACCGGCTCCGGCGGCGAGATCCGCGACGAGGGCGCCACCGGCCGCGGCGCCAAGCCGAAGGCCGGCCTGGTGGGCTTCTCGGTGTCCAACCTGCGTATTCCCGGCTTTGAACAGCCGTGGGAGCAGGACTTCGGCAAACCGGAACGCATCGTCACCGCGCTGGATATCATGACCGAAGGCCCGCTGGGCGGCGCGGCGTTCAACAACGAATTCGGCCGTCCGGCGCTGCTGGGCTACTTCCGCACCTATGAAGAGCGCGTCAACAGCCATAACGGCGTCGAGCTGCGCGGCTACCACAAACCGATCATGCTGGCGGGCGGCATCGGCAACATCCGCGCCGATCACGTCCAGAAAGGGGAAATCACCGTCGGCGCCAAGCTGGTGGTGCTGGGCGGCCCGGCGATGAATATCGGCCTGGGCGGCGGCGCGGCGTCATCGATGGCGTCAGGCCAGTCCGATGCCGATCTGGACTTCGCGTCGGTGCAGCGCGACAACCCGGAAATGGAACGCCGCTGTCAGGAAGTGATCGACCGCTGCTGGCAGCTGGGCGACCAGAACCCGATCCTGTTTATCCATGACGTCGGCGCCGGCGGCCTGTCCAACGCCATGCCGGAACTGGTGAGCGACGGCGGCCGCGGCGGCCGCTTCGAGCTGCGCGACATCCTCAACGACGAGCCGGGCATGAGCCCGCTGGAAGTGTGGTGCAACGAATCGCAGGAACGTTACGTGATGGCGATCGCCCCGGCGCAGATGGCGCAGTTCGATGAGATCTGCCGCCGCGAGCGCGCGCCTTACGCGGTGATCGGCGAAGCGACCGAAGAACAGCACCTGACGCTGAACGACCGCCACTTCGACAACCAACCGATCGACATGCCGCTGGACGTGCTGCTCGGCAAAACGCCGAAGATGACCCGCGACGTGACCCGTCTGCAGGCGCAGGGCCAGGCGGTGCAGCGTGAGAACATCACGCTGGCCGACGCGGTGAAACGCGTGCTGCATCTGCCGGCCGTCGCGGAGAAAACCTTCCTGATCACCATCGGCGACCGCACCGTCACCGGCATGGTGGCGCGCGACCAAATGGTCGGCCCGTGGCAGATCCCGGTGGCCGACTGCGCGGTCACCACCGCCAGCCTGGACAGTTATTACGGCGAGGCGATGTCGCTCGGCGAACGCGCGCCGGTGGCGCTGTTGGACTTCGCCGCTTCCGGCCGCCTGGCGGTCGGGGAAGCGCTGACCAACCTGGCCGCTACGGAAATCGGCAGCCTGAAGCGCGTGAAGCTGTCCGCCAACTGGATGGCCGCCGCAGGCCACCCGGGTGAAGACGCCGGCCTGTACGAGGCGGTAAAAGCGGTGGGTGAAGAACTGTGCCCGGCGCTGGGCATCACCATTCCGGTGGGTAAAGACTCCATGTCGATGAAAACCCGCTGGCAGGAAGGCAATGAGCAACGTGAAATGACCTCGCCGCTGTCGCTGGTCATCACCGCCTTCGCCCGTGTGGAAGACGTGCGCCATACCGTGACGCCGCAATTGCGCACCGATAAGGGCGACAGCGCGCTGCTGTTGATCGACCTGGGCAACGGGCATAACGCGCTGGGCGCCACCGCGCTGGCGCAGGTTTATCGCCAACTGGGCGATAAACCTGCCGACGTGCGCAACGTCGCGCAGCTGGCGGGCTTCTTCAACGCCATGCAGCAGTTGGTGGCCGATCGCGCCCTGCTGGCTTACCACGATCGCGCCGACGGCGGCCTGCTGGTGACGCTGGCGGAGATGGCCTTCGCCGGTCACTGCGGCGTAGAGGTTAACCTCGATGGCCTCGGCGACGATGCGCTGGCGGTGCTGTTCAACGAAGAGTTGGGCGCGGTGATCCAGGTGAGCGCCGAACGTCTTGACGACGTGAAGCGGGCGTTCGCGCAGCACGGGCTGACCGACAACGTGCATCACATCGGCAGCGCGCAGGCCGGCGATCGTTTCGTCATCAACCAACACGGCAAGGCGCTGTACAGCGAAAGCCGCAATACGCTACGCACCTGGTGGGCGGAAACCACCTGGCAGATGCAGCGTCTGCGCGACAACCCGGCGTGCGCCGATCAGGAACATCAGGCCAAGCAGGATGAACAAGATCCCGGCCTGAACGTGAAACTGACCTTTGCGCCGCAGGAAGACATCGCCGCGCCGTACATCGCCAAGGGCGCTCGCCCGAAAGTGGCGGTGCTGCGCGAGCAGGGGGTGAACTCCCACGTTGAAATGGCGGCGGCGTTCCACCGCGCCGGCTTTGACGCCGTGGACGTGCACATGAGCGATCTGCTGACCGGGCGCCGCGATCTGCAGGACTTCCACACGCTGGTGGCCTGCGGCGGCTTCTCTTACGGCGACGTTCTGGGCGCCGGCGAAGGCTGGGCGAAGTCTATCCTGTTCAACGAGCGGGTGCGCGACGAGTTTGAAGCGTTCTTCCACCGTCCGCAGACGCTGGCGCTGGGCGTATGCAACGGTTGCCAGATGATGTCCAACCTGCGCGAGCTGATCCCGGGCGCCGAACACTGGCCGCGCTTCGTGCGTAACCTGTCGGATCGCTTCGAGGCGCGCTTCAGCCTGGTGGAAGTGGCGGCCAGCCCGTCGCTGTTCATGCAAGGTATGACCGGTTCGCGCATGCCGATCGCCGTTTCCCACGGTGAAGGGCACGTTGAAGTGCGCGATGCGGCGCATCTGGCGGCGCTGGAAAGCCATGGCCTGGTGGCGCTGCGTTTCGTCAACAACGCCGGTCAGGTCACGGAGGCTTACCCGGCTAACCCGAACGGTTCGCCGAACGGCATTACCGCCGTGACCAGCGCCAACGGGCGCGCCACGGTGATGATGCCGCACCCGGAACGCGTGTTCCGCACCGTCAGCAACTCCTGGCACCCGGAAGAGTGGGGCGAGGACAGCCCGTGGATGCGCATGTTCCGCAACGCCCGTAAGCAACTGGGTTAAAAACGGCCACCACCGTACAGAGGGCGCAAGCAATTGCGCCCTTTTTTATGGCCGGTGTTCGCCGTCTGGCGGCAGTGTCTGCATTTTGCGACAGGCGCTATTTTTCGTGTCGCTAAATGGAGACATTTAACTGTTTGATTTTATTGGCGGTAATCAGGTTTGACTTTAGTTGTCTGCATTTGGCGACAGCACGGCGTTTTTTTCATCATTCATCACCGTGTAATGGACGATGGAATTTGCTTGTTTTGTTTTATTTTCAAATGGAATCATTGTGTTATGATTTTTATTGCAAAATTGGCACGCTACGTGCATTATTCTCGGCGGCTGCTCATTCACCTTTTTATGACGGCGCCGTAATTAGACGGCAAATCGCCTCATAAGCCTCCGAATGATGCCAAAGAAATGGTGCCTATCGTCCAACCAAACCGATAACAGACCGTGCAAGCGGCTTTATCAAGCATCGGGCGACACGTGGAGTGAGGCACCGCCTGTATCCAACTGTGATGAAGGGTTCATCAATCCTGGATACTTACGGATGCTATTCGTCCTGTTCGATGCCAGCCGCTGTGCTACATCACCCTGGGGACGAGGTTTAAGGGCATCCACACTTTCCTTGCGTTGGGGCAAGTTTCTTGCCCCGATGTCAATTCTCAACGCTGCGCTTATGCCCCTTTCGTTGCCTATGTCCTCGAACGCAGACGCTATCCCCACACGCTCGTTTTCGCACCGGTTGATGTTACCGGGGCCGCATGCCGTCGGCAGGCCAGGCCTATGGGCGCGGTTCGCCGATTCTGCCGCTTTTTCCTTGTGCGTTCAGGATTCTCCCCTGCCGGGCTTTTCTCTTTCCGGCGAGTCAGTTAGCATCGTGACAGAGCTGAGAGAATGAGATGATTTCGTTGAAAAAATGGCGTTTATTCCCCCGTTCGCTGCGGCAATTGGTGCTGCTGGCCTTCCTGTTGGTGCTGCTACCGCTGTTGGTGCTGGCCTATCAAGCCTACCAGAGCCTGGATCACCTCAGCGCGCAGGCGGCGGACATTAACCGCACCACGCTGGTGGACGCGCGGCGCAGCGAGGCGATGACCAGCGTGGCGCTGGAGATGGAGCGCAGCTATCGTCAGTACTGCGTGCTGGTCGATCCTACGCTGCAGAAGCTGTACCAGAACCAGCGCAAACAGTATTCGCAGATGCTGGACGCCCATGCGCCGATTCTGCCGGACGAGCGCTACTACCAAACGCTGCGTCAGTTGCTGACCCAGCTGGCGGCGATCAAATGCCATAACAGCGGGCCGGACCAAGAGGCTTCGGCCTTGCTCGAATCGTTCTCCCGTTCCAACGCCGAAATGGTGCAGGCCACGCGTGCGGTGGTGTTCTCGCGCGGCCAGCAGCTGCAGCAAGCCATCGCCGAGCGCGGCCAGTTCTTCGGCTGGCAGGCGCTGCTGTTGTTCCTGGTCAGCGTGCTGCTGGTGGTGCTGTTTACCCGCATGATCATCGGGCCGGTCAAGGCCGTGGAACGGATGATCAACCGCCTGGGGGAGGGGCGTGCGCTGGGCAGCACCGCATCGTTCAAAGGGCCGCGCGAGCTGCGTTCGCTGGCGCAGCGCATCATTTGGCTGAGCGAGCGGTTGGCGTGGCTGGAATCGCAGCGCCACGAATTTTTGCGCCATATCTCGCACGAGTTGAAAACGCCGCTGGCCAGCATGCGCGAAGGCACCGAGCTGCTGGCCGACGAGGTGGCGGGGCCGCTGACTTCCGATCAGAAAGAGGTGGTGGCGATCCTCGACAACAGCAGTCGCCACCTGCAGCAGCTGATTGAACAGCTGCTGGATTATAACCGCAAACTGGCCGATGGCCCGGCGGAACACGAGAACGTCGAGCTGCGCGAGATGGTCGATTTGGTGGTCGCCGCGCACAGTTTGCCGGCGCGGGCGAAGATGATTTCCACCGAAATCGCGCTGGAGGCGGAAATCTGCTGGGCAGAGCCTACGCTATTAATGCGCGTGCTGGATAATCTCTACTCCAATGCGGTGCACTACGGCAAGGAATCCGGTAACATTTGGATCCGCAGCCGTCAGGTTGGACAACGGGTGCAAATCGACGTCGCCAATACTGGCACGCCGATCCCCGAGGCTGAAAGAGCCATGATTTTCGAGCCTTTTTTCCAGGGTAGTCACCAGCGAAAAGGGGCGGTAAAAGGAAGCGGACTGGGGTTGAGCATCGCTCAGGACTGTATCCGTCGCATGCGCGGTGAGCTGCAACTGGCGACGGTCGCCGGTGCAGACGTCTGCTTCCGCATTGAACTGCCGTTAACCGCCGAGAATGAATAAATAATGTACACATGGTCTAAGCGCCTTCGTCTTTCACAGACCGAACGTTCACCGCGTGCCACGCACAGAGCGCCGCTCGGCAAACGCCCGATCAGCTGGTTGGGCGCCGTTTTCTTTATGCCGCTGTTGCTGGCGGGCTGCGTCGATCGCGCCGTCAGCGGCGGCCTGAGCGCTCAGCAACAAGAGGCGATCCCGGATACCAAGGTGATCGATTACCGCACCGCGGCTTGCGATACCCTGTGGCAGTTGGACGACAAGGACGCGCTGGATAACGCGCTCTACTGGCTGCGCGCGATGGACTGCGCCGATCGCATCGGCTCAACCCAGGCGCGCGCGCTGGCGAAAACGGTGCCTGGCGACAGCTGGTCCGGCGTTTTCAAACAGAGCATCCTGCTGGGGAGCGCACAGCCGACCTCCGGCGAACGCCGCCAGATGATCGACAGGATCAACAGTTACCGGATGGAGTTCCCAGGCTCGCTGCGTCCACTGACGCAGCTGTGGCGCCAGCAGCAGATGCTGCAGATCACGCTGTTCGATGAGAAAGCGCGTTATCAGCATCTGCAGGAGAGCAGCGACAGCCAGATCGATTCGCTGCGCCAGAGCCAGGCGCGCTTGCAATCGCAGCTGCAGGACACCTCGCGCAAGCTGGAAAACCTGACCGACATCGAGCGCCAGCTCTCATCGCGCAAGCAGTTGCAAGGGGAAATACCGGACAACGGCGCGGGCTCGCAAAAGGGCGACGCCGCCGGTAAAAACGGCGCGGCCGCCAAAGGGGCTGAGCCGCAGGACGAACCAGAAAAGGGCACTGCGCTGCCGGTTGAACCGGAAGACACCTATACGCCGCACCCCGCCAATAAGGAGTCCCACGCGCAATGACCGCACGCAAACCGGCCAACCTGTTATTGGTTGACGACGATCCCAGCCTGCTGAAGCTGCTGGGTATGCGCCTGACCAGCGAAGGTTTTCACGTCACCACCGCCGAAAGCGGCCAGGAAGCGCTGCGCCTGCTGGCGCGCGAACAGATCGATCTGGTGATCAGCGATCTGCGCATGGATGAGATGGACGGCATGGCGCTGTTCGCCGAGATCCAAAAACATCAGCCGGGCATGCCGGTGATCATTCTCACCGCGCACGGTTCGATTCCCGATGCGGTGGCCGCCACCCAGCAGGGGGTGTTCAGCTTTCTCACCAAACCGGTGGATCGCGATGCGCTGTACAAGGCCATCGACGAGGCGCTCGCGCTGTCGGCCAGCCCGGCCGGCGACGATGCCTGGCGGGAAGACATCGTTACCCGCAGCCCGTTGATGCTGCGCCTGCTGGAGCAGGTGAAAATGGTGGCCCAGTCAGACGTCAGCGTGTTGATCAACGGCCAGAGCGGCACCGGTAAAGAGGTGGTGGCGCAGGCGATCCACGCGGCCAGCCCGCGCGCCAGCAAGGCGTTCATCGCCATCAACTGCGGCGCGCTGCCGGAGCAACTGCTGGAGTCCGAACTGTTCGGCCACGCCAAGGGCGCCTTCACCGGCGCGGTCAGCAGCCGCGAAGGGCTGTTCCAGGCGGCGGCGGGCGGCACGCTGTTCCTCGACGAGATCGGCGATATGCCGCTGTCGCTGCAGGTGAAGCTGCTGCGCGTGCTGCAGGAACGCAAGGTGCGGCCGCTCGGCAGCAATCGCGATCTGGACATTGACGTGCGCATCATCTCCGCCACCCACCGCGATCTGCAAAAGGCGATGGCGAAGAACGAGTTTCGCGAGGATCTCTACTACCGCCTCAACGTGGTGAACCTGAAGATCCCGGCGCTCAACGAGCGCGCCGAAGATATCCCGCTGCTGGCCAATCACCTGTTGCGCGAAGCGGCGCAGCGGCACAAGCCGTTCGTGCGCAGCTTCTCGACCGACGCCATGAAGCGGCTGATGACCGCCAGTTGGCCGGGCAACGTGCGTCAGCTGGTCAACGTCATCGAGCAGTGCGTGGCGCTGACCTCGGCGCCGGTGATTAGCGAAGCGTTGGTGGAGCAGGCGCTGGAAGGGGAAAACACCGCACTGCCGACTTTCGCCGAAGCGCGCAACCAGTTCGAGTTGCATTACCTGCGCAAGCTGCTGCAGATCACCAAGGGCAACGTGACCCAGGCCGCGCGCATGGCGGGCCGCAACCGCACCGAGTTTTACAAATTGCTGTCGCGCCACGAGCTGGACGCCAACGATTTTAAAGAATGACAGTTTCCCGCCGGCGCCTGCCACGCAGGTTCTCAACAAATCCGGCGGAATGATTTACACTCCGTTCTCTTTGCCGCGGCGCGCCCCGGCGTAGAGCACCATGGAACGTATTAAGCGGGATCGTACACAAATGAGCAGATCACTTTCCATCGCCCTGGCCCAGCTGAACCTGCTGGTCGGCGACATTGAAGGCAACACCGAACGCATGTTGCAAATCGTGCAGGAGCAGCAGAAGGCGGGAGCCGATCTGGTCATGTTCAGCGAACTGGCGCTGTCCGGCTACCCGCCGGAAGATCTGCTGTATCGCAATGATTTCTATGAGCGCTGTGATGCGCAGCTGCTGCGCCTGCAGCAGGCTTCCGCCGAGACGGCGATCCTGGTCGGCCACCCGTGGCGCGAAGGCGACAAGCTGTATAACGCGCTGTCGCTGTTCGCCGAAGGCCGCCTGCTGACCCGCTACTTCAAGCAGCAGCTGCCGAACTACGGCGTGTTCGATGAGAAGCGCTATTTCCACGCCGGCAACGACACCTGCGTGGTGGCGCTGAAAGGCTACCGTCTGGGGCTGCTGATTTGCGAAGATCTGTGGTTCCCTGAGCCGATCGACGCCGCCAAGGCGGCCGGCGCGGAGATTATCCTGTCGATCAACGCCTCGCCGTATAACCGCGAAAAACCGTATATCCGCAGAACGCTGATGGCCGGCCACTGCCAGCGCACCCAGCTGCCGCTGGTGTACCTCAACCAGGTCGGCGGCCAGGATGAGCTGATCTTCGACGGCTGCTCCAAGGTCTTCGACGCCGCCGGCACCATGACACACCGTCTGGCGGCTTTCGACGAGCAGGTGACCCGCCTGGAATTCAACGAGCTGGATGTGGTGCCGATGGCCGATCCGGCCGCCGAACTGCCGCAGCTGGCGCAGGTGTATCAGGCGCTGGTGCTGGCGGTGCGCGACTACGTGACCAAAAACGGCTTTAAAGGCGCGGTGCTGGGGCTGTCCGGCGGCATCGACTCGGCGCTGACGCTGGCGATCGCCGTGGATGCGTTGGGCAAAGACAAGGTGCAGGCGCTGATGATGCCATTCCGCTACACCGCGGATATCAGCATCGCCGACGCCAAGGAAGAGGCGGAAATCCTCGGCGTGGAGTTCGATATCGTCTCCATCGAACCGATGTTCGACGCCTTTATGGGCCAGCTGTCGCCGATGTTCGCCGGCACCGAGCGCGACACCACCGAAGAAAACCTGCAGGCGCGTTGCCGCGGGGTGGTGCTGATGGCGCTGTCCAACAAACGCCGCAGCATCGTGCTGACCACCGGCAACAAGAGCGAAATGGCGGTCGGTTACGCCACGCTGTACGGCGATATGGCCGGCGGTTTCGACGTGTTGAAAGACGTGCCGAAAACGCTGGTGTTCAAGCTGTCCGAATACCGTAACACCGTCTCCTACGTGATCCCGCAGCGGGTGATCGATCGTCCGCCGTCCGCCGAGCTGGCGCCGGATCAGGTCGATCAGGACAGCCTGCCGCCGTACGATATCCTGGATGCGATCCTGGAAGGCTACGTTGAGCGCGACAAGTCGGTCGCCGATCTGGTGGCCGAAGGGTTCGACGAAGCGATCGTGCGTAAGGTGATCCGCCTGGTGGACATCAACGAATACAAGCGGCGTCAGGCCGCCGTCGGGCCGCGCATCACCGCCCGTAACTTCGGCAAAGACCGCCGCTACCCCATCACATCCGGTTTTGGCCGCAAAAATTGGTAAAAGGAAAGAAGATGAAAAAGATCGACGCGATTATCAAGCCGTTCAAACTGGATGACGTCCGCGAAGCGCTGGCCGAAGTGGGCATCACCGGCATGACGGTCACCGAAGTGAAAGGCTTCGGCCGCCAGAAGGGCCACACCGAGCTGTACCGCGGCGCCGAATACATGGTCGACTTTCTGCCTAAGGTGAAGATCGAGATTGTGGTTGCCGACGACATCGTCGACACCTGCGTGGAAACCATCATGCAGACGGCGCAGACCGGCAAGATCGGCGACGGCAAAATCTTCGTCTTCGACGTGGCGCGCGTGGTGCGCATCCGTACCGGCGAGCAGGACGAAGAAGCGATCTGATCCTCCGCAGGATCATCGGCCATCAGGGCGCAGCGTGCTGCGCCCTTGTCATTTCTGTCCCCCGCACATCGCACTTCTTCGCCTCATTGTTCCCCCCATTTTTGCCTGTCGGCATTCTAAAAAAGCGAACGCTATCGCGTTTTTGATACTTTTCCCGATCGCTTCTCTCGCGAGATCTACAATCAACGTAACTATTTTGATTAAGGTGATCCCCAATGAATTTCAAGTTGCGGCTAGGCGGCAAGGGCGTGCATCCCCAGGAGCTTACTCAAGTAAGTGACTGGGGGGACAAATCTGCCGGGAGCAGATTTGAACGCTGCTCGCAGCGGCCCGTTAGGGCGTGGCCTACGGATGGGCCACGTAATAGCACGCAGACAACAACGCAGCGGCTTGAAAGGCGATGGGGATGATGACATTACGCCAAATCCGCCACTTCATCGCCGTGGCGGAAACCGGGTCGATCTCCGCCGGCGCCCAGGCGGTGTTTGTTTCCCAGTCTTCACTGACGCTGGCGATCCAGCAGCTGGAAACCGAGATCGGCGTGCGGCTGTTCGATCGCCACGCCAAGGGCATGACGCTGACCCATCAGGGGCACCAATTTTTGCGCCAGTCGTATCTGATCCTGGCGACGGTGGACAACGCCAAGCGCAGCCTGCAGATCGGCACCGAAAGCCTGACCGGCAAGCTGACTATCGGCGTCACCAGCCTGGTGGCCGGTTACTTCCTGGTGGAGTTGCTCACGCGCTTTAAATCGGCTTATCCCAACGTCACCGTGCAGGTGGTTGAAGACGAACGTCCGTACATCGAGCATCTGCTGGTCAGCGGCGAGATCGATATCGGCGTGCTGATCTTGTCGAATATCGAAGACCGCGACGCGTTGCAGACCGAGGTGCTGATGCACTCGCCGTATCGTCTGTGGCTGCCGCCGCTGCACCCGCTGCTGGAGCACGAGAGCATCAGCCTGGCAGACGTGGCCAAACAGCCGCTGATCCAGCTCAACGCCGATGAAATGGACGTGCACGCGCGGCGCATCTGGGCGCGCGCCGGGCTGAAGCCGGAGATCGCCATGAAGACCGCCTCGACCGAGGCGGTGCGCAGCCTGGTGGCGGCGGGGATGGGCGTCTCCATCCAACCGGACATGGCGTACCGCGCCTGGTCGCTGGAGGGCAACATGATCGAGGCGCGCAAGCTGGACGATTTGCTGGAGCCGCTGGATATCGGGTTGGCATGGCGGCGCGGCAGCGCGCGGCCGGAGCTGGTGACGCCGTTCCTCACCATCGCGCGCGAGAACGGCAGCAAACACGCCGCCGGGCTTAAGCATTCGATTTAATCGAACGCGTCGTTCAGTATTTAGAATTTGTTGCCCGCCAGAGGCTCGCTTAGGCTGATTAAAACTAACTTATTCACATTTGGTTAACGTTTTTGTCACTTAGGGGCGTCAGGCGATGGCGGATGTGCAGGTTCTCTCAGGTTTGTCCTGTCAGCAGTTCATTAACGGTCAGCTTATCGACGGCGAAGGCCAGCAGGAGTGCATCGTCAATCCGGCCAACGGCGAGACGCTGATCGCCCTTACCGAAGCCTCTTCGGCGCAGGTCGGCAGCGCGGTGAAAGCCGCGCAGCAGGCGTTTGGCCATTGGTCGCGCACTACGCCGGCCCAGCGTGCCACGCTGTTGCTGCGCATCGCCGACGCCATCGAGCGGCAGGCGCCGCAGCTGGCGCAGCTGGAAGCCCTCAACTGCGGCAAACCGCTGCATCAGGCGCTCAATGACGATCTGCCGGCGGCGGTCGACGTGTTCCGCTTCTTCGCCGGCGCGGTGCGTACGCAGCAAGGGCAACTGGCCGGTGAGTATGTGCCGGGCCACACCTCGATGATCCGCCGCGATCCGATCGGCGTGGTGGCCTCGATCGCCCCCTGGAACTATCCGCTGATGATGGCGGCGTGGAAGATTGCGCCGGCGTTGGCGGCGGGCAATACCGTGGTGTTCAAACCGTCCGAGCACACGCCGCTGACCATTTTGGCGCTGGTGCCGGCGCTGCAGGAGATCCTGCCGCCGGGCGTGCTGAATATCGTCTACGGCGGCGGGGAAGGGGTCGGCAGCCAGCTGGTGGGGCACCCGCAGGTGCGGCTGGTGTCGGTCACCGGCGATATCGTCACCGGGCAAAAAATTCTCCAGGCGGCGGCCAAAAGCGTCAAGCGCACTCATCTGGAGCTGGGGGGCAAAGCGCCGGTGATCGTCTGCGACGACGCCGATCTCGACGAGGTGGTCAACGGCATTCGCACCTACGGCTATTACAACGCCGGCCAGGACTGCACCGCCGCCTGCCGCATCTACGCGCAGGCGGGCATCTATCCCAAACTGGTGGACGCGCTGGGCGAAGCGGTCGCCAGCCTGCGTTTCGCCCGCAAGCGCGATCAGGACAACGAGATCGGCCCCTTGATCAGCAGCCGCCAGCGCGATCGCGTCGCCAGCTTTGTCGAGCGGGCGCTCAGCCAACCGCATATCGAATTGATCACCGGCGCCGCGGCGCACTCCGGGCCGGGATTCTACTATCAGCCGACCCTGCTGGCGGGCTGCCTGCAAAGCGACGAGATCGTGCAGCGCGAGGTGTTTGGCCCGGTGGTCAGCGTCACGCGCTTCGAACACCTGGAGCAGGCGGTCGCGTGGGCCAACGACTCGGAATACGGCCTGGCCTCGTCGGTGTGGACGCAAAATATCGATCGGGCGCTGCACATCGCCGCTCATCTGCAGTACGGCAGCACCTGGATCAACACCCATTTCACCTTGGCGAGCGAAATGCCGCACGGCGGCCTGAAACGCTCCGGCTACGGCAAGGATCTGTCCAGCGATTCGCTGCAGGATTACAGCGTTGTCAGGCACGTAATGGCGAAGTTCAAAGCCGGCTTCTAACGGTTATATCAAGAAAAATCAGGCGGCAGCCGTTCCCTGCCGCATACCGATAAGCAACACAGGGGTAATTACGATGGCAAAAACTACCGCAGTCACCACCACCGTCTCCGCGCTCTGTCTCACCGTGCTGTGCGGCTTGGCCCAGGCGGCCGACCTGCCGCAGTCGCTGGGCAAAGGTGAAGGCCGGCTGGACATCATCGCCTGGCCCGGCTACATCGAACGCGGCCAGTCCGACAAAAACTACGACTGGGTCACCCAGTTTGAGAAGCAAACCGGCTGTGCGGTGAACGTGAAGACCGCCGCCACCTCCGATGAAATGGTCAGCCTGATGGCCAAGGGCGGCTACGATCTGGTGACCGCCTCCGGCGACGCCTCGCTGCGCCTGATCTTCGGCAAGCGGGTGCAGCCGATCAATACCGCGCTGATCCCGAACTGGAAGAACATCGATCCGCGCCTGTTGAACGGCGCCTGGTACACCGTGGACGGCAAAACCTACGGCACCCCGTACCAGTGGGGGCCGAACCTGCTGATGTACAACACCAAAACCTTCCCGACGCCGCCGGACAGCTGGGCGGTGATCTTCCAGCAGCAGAACCTGCCGGACGGCAAGAGCAACCAGGGCCGGGTGCAGGCTTATGACGGCCCGATCTACATCGCCGACGCGGCGTTGTTCCTGAAGGCCACCCAGCCGCAGCTCGGCATCAGCGATCCTTATCAGCTCAACGAAGAGCAGTATCAGGCGGCGCTGAAGCTGCTGCGCAGCCAGCACGCGCTGATCCACCGCTACTGGCACGACACCTCGGTGCAGATGAGCGACTTTAAAAACGAAGGCGTGGTGGCCTCCAGCGCCTGGCCGTATCAGGCCAACGCCCTGAAGGGCGAGGGGCAGCCGATCGCCACCGTGTTCCCGAAAGAGGGCGTGACCGGCTGGGCGGATACCACCATGTTGCACAGCGACGCCAAACACCCGAGCTGCGCCTACCAGTGGATGAACTGGTCGCTGGAGCCGAAGGTGCAGGGTGATGTGGCGGCCTGGTTCGGGTCGGTGCCGGCTTCGCCGGCGGGCTGTAAGGCCAGCGCGCTGCTGGGTGAGAAGGGCTGCGAAACCAACGGCTTTAACCAGTTCGATAAAATCGCCTTCTGGAAAACGCCGCAGGCGCAGGGCGGCAAGTTTGTGCCATACAGCCGCTGGACCCAGGATTACATCGCCATCATGGGCGGCCGCTAAGCCGCGGGGCGCAGCCCGCTGCGCCCGAATTACATCAGAATGGAGCACAGAAAATGACCATTGCCGTGCAATTCATCGATGTTTCGCGGACTTTCGGCGATGTTCGCGCCGTGGATCGGGTATCCATCGACATTCAGGACGGGGAATTCTTCTCCATGCTCGGGCCGTCCGGCTCGGGCAAAACCACCTGCCTGCGCCTGATCGCCGGCTTTGAACAGCTCACTTCCGGCTCGATTCGCATCCACGGCCAGGAAGCCGCCAACCTGCCGCCGTACCAGCGCGACGTGAACACCGTGTTTCAGGATTACGCGCTGTTTCCGCACATGTCGGTGCTGGAAAACGTCGCCTACGGCCTGATGGTGAAGGGCGTCGCCAAACGCGAGCGGCTGGCGCGGGCGCAAGAGGCGCTGGAGAGCGTGGCGCTCGGTTTCGTCGCCGAACGCAAGCCGGCGCACCTGTCTGGCGGCCAGCGGCAGCGCGTGGCGCTGGCACGCGCGCTGGTCAATCGGCCGCGGGTGCTGCTGCTGGACGAACCGCTCGGCGCGCTGGATCTCAAGCTGCGCGAGCAGATGCAGGGCGAGCTGAAGAAGCTGCAGCGCCAGCTGGGCATCACCTTTATCTTCGTCACCCACGATCAAAGCGAAGCGCTGTCGATGTCCGATCGGGTGGCGGTGTTCAATAACGGCCGCATCGAACAGGTGGATACGCCGCGCGAGCTTTACATGCGGCCGAAGACGCCGTTCGTCGCCGAGTTCGTCGGCACCTCCAACGTGGTGCGCAGCGAGCTGGCGCAGCGCCTGCTCGGCGAAAGCCGAACCTTCTCGATCCGGCCGGAACATATCCGCCTGCTGGAGCAAGGCGGCGCGGCGCAGGACGAGATCCAGGTGCAGGGCACGCTGCAGGAAATCCATTACCAGGGCGCGGCCACGCGCTATGAAATCGCGCTGAACGGCGGCGAAAAGCTGCTGGTCAGCCAGGCCAATCCGCAGTGGATCGCCGATGGGCAACAGCGGCAGATCGGCCAGCCGATCGTCGCCTGCTGGCCGCGCGCGGCGATGGTGCCGCTGCTGGAGGAGAGGTGAGATGGACATGAGCATCGATTCCCCCCCGGCGCGCGGCGGTACCGTGCGCGCGCTGTCGACCTGGCTCTATCGCCGGCCGACGCTGTATCTGCTGTTACTGCTGGTGCCGCCGCTGCTGTGGTTCGGCGCGGTGTACCTCGGTTCGCTGCTGACGCTGCTGTGGCAAGGGTTTTACACCTTCGACGATTTCACCATGGCGGTGACGCCGGATCTGACCTTCGCCAACCTGGCGGCGCTGTTCAACCCGGCCAACTACGACATCATCCTGCGCACGCTGACCATGGCGGTGCTGGTGTCGCTGGCCAGCGCGGCGCTGGCGTTCCCCATCGCCTATTATATGGCGCGTTACACCAGCGGCCGCGTCAAGGCGTTCTTTTACATCGCCGTGATGATGCCGATGTGGGCCAGCTATATCGTCAAAGCCTATGCCTGGACTTTGCTGCTGGCGAAAGATGGCGTGGCGCAGTGGTTCCTGCAGCACCTGGGGCTGGAGCCGCTGTTGGCGTCGCTGCTGACGGTGCCCGGCGTCGGTGGCAACACGCTGTCGACCTCGGGGCTGGGGCGTTTTCTGGTGTTCGTTTATATCTGGCTGCCGTTCATGATCCTGCCTATCCAGGCGGCGCTGGAGCGCCTGCCGCCCTCGCTGCTGCACGCCTCGGCGGATCTGGGCGCCCGGCCGGCGCAGACCTTCCGCCACGTCATTTTGCCGCTGGCGGTGCCGGGCATCGCCGCCGGATCGATCTTCACCTTTTCGCTGACGCTGGGCGACTTTATCGTGCCGCAGCTGGTGGGGCCGCCGGGCTATTTCATCGGCAGCATGGTGTACGCCCAGCAGGGCGCGATCGGCAATATGCCGATGGCCGCGGCCTTTACGCTGGTGCCGATCGTCCTGATCGCCATCTATCTTTCCATCGTCAAACGTCTGGGGGCTTTCGATGCACTCTGAACGCGCGCCCTTAGGGCTGAAGCTGGCCGCCTGGGGCGGACTTGTCTTCCTGCATTTCCCGTTGGCGATCATCGCCATCTACGCCTTCAACACCGAGGACGCGGCCTTCAGCTTCCCGCCGAAGGGCTTCACGCTGCACTGGTTTAACGTCGCCGCCGGGCGGCAGGACATTATCGATGCGGTGCTGCTGTCGGCGCAGATAGCCTGCCTGGCGACCGCCATCGCGCTGGTGCTCGGCACCCTGGCGGCGGCGGCGCTGTATCGGCGCGATTTCTTCGGCAAAGACAGCATTTCGCTGCTGTTGCTGCTGCCGATCGCGCTGCCGGGGATCGTCACCGGCCTGGCGCTGCTGGCGGCGTTCAAGGCGCTGAACATCGAGCCCGGCATCCTGACCATCGTCGTCGGCCATGCGACGTTCTGCGTGGTGATCGTGTTCAACAACGTTATCGCCCGATTCCGCCGCACCTCGTACAGCCTGATCGAAGCGTCGATGGATCTCGGCGCCGACGGCTGGCAAACCTTCCGCTATGTGATCCTGCCGAATCTCGGCTCGGCGCTGCTGGCCGGCGGCATGCTGGCGTTTGCGCTGTCGTTCGATGAAATCATCGTGACCACCTTTACCGCCGGCCACGAGCGCACGCTGCCGCTGTGGCTGCTGAACCAGCTCGGCCGCCCGCGCGACGTGCCGATCACCAACGTGGTGGCGCTGTCGGTGATGCTGTTGACCATGCTGCCGATCCTCGGCGCTTACTACCTGACCAAAGGTGGAGAAAGCGTCGCCGGCAGCGGCAAATAATTTCCTTACCCGACCTCTGATAAAAGGATAACCCTATGCAAAGCCAACTGTTGATTGACGGCCAACTGGTGAATGGCCAGGGCGCCACCCAGCCGGTGTATAACCCGGCGACCGGCGAAGTGATCGCGCAGGTGGCGGAGGCCAGCCCGGAGCAGGTCGATCGCGCGGTGCTGGCGGCGGACGCCGCGTTCGCCGCCTGGGGGCAAACCACGCCGAAGGAGCGCGCCGAGCATCTGCTCAAACTGGCGGATCTGATCGACGAGCATGCCGAGACCTTCGCCAGGCTGGAGTCGCTCAACTGCGGCAAGCCTTATCACTGCGTATTGAATGACGAACTGCCGGCGGTGGCCGACGTGTTTCGCTTCTTCGCCGGGGCCAGCCGCTGCCTGACCGGCATGGCCGCCGGCGAGTATCTGGCCGGGCATACCTCGATGATCCGCCGCGATCCGCTCGGCGTGGTGGCCTCGATCGCGCCGTGGAACTACCCGCTGATGATGGCGGCCTGGAAACTGGCGCCGGCGCTGGCGGCGGGCAACTGCGTGGTGATCAAGCCGTCGGAGCAGACGCCGCTGACCACCTTCAAACTGGCCGAACTGGCCGCCGGGCTGTTCCCGCCGGGCGTGCTCAACGTACTGTTCGGGCGCGGCGCCAGCGTGGGCGATCGGTTGACCGGGCATGACAAGGTGCGCATGGTGTCGCTGACCGGCTCGATCGCCACCGGCGAGCACATCATCGCCCACACCGCCGCCGGCATTAAGCGCACCCATATGGAGCTGGGCGGCAAGGCGCCGGTGCTGGTGTTTGACGACGCCGATCTGCAGCAGGTGGTGGACGGCATTCGCGGCTTCGGTTTCTACAACGCCGGGCAGGATTGCACCGCCGCCTGCCGCATCTACGCGCAGAAAAACATTTATCCCGAGCTGGTCAAGCGGCTGGGCGAGGCGGTGGCCAGCCTGAAGATCGGCGCGCCGGACGACGAGAGCACCGAGCTGGGGCCGTTGATTACCGCCCAGCATCTGGAGCGGGTGGCCGGTTTTGTCGAGCGAGCCAAAGCGTTGCCGCACGTGCAGGTGGTGACCGGCGGCGAGAAGGTGAAGGGGCCGGGCTACTATTTCCAGCCGACGCTGCTGGCCGGCGCGCGCCAGGACGATGAGATCGTGCAGCGCGAAGTGTTCGGCCCGGTGGTGACGGTGACGCCGTTCGACGACGAAGAGCAGGTGCTGGCCTGGGCGAACGAATCCAACTACGGCCTGGCGTCGTCCGTGTGGACCCGCGACGTGGGCCGCGCGCATCGCTTAAGCGCCCGCCTGCAATACGGCTGCACCTGGGTGAACACCCACTTCATGCTGGTGAGCGAAATGCCGCACGGCGGCCAGAAATTGTCCGGCTACGGCAAGGATATGTCGATGTACGGGCTGGAGGATTACACGGCTATTCGTCATGTCATGTTCAAACATTGATTTTACAGTAATTATCCGCACAATAGCGCGGCCTTCGAGCCGGCTCCGGCCGGCTGATGATAATAAAAATTGAAAGGAAGCCTATATGGGTATCACCAGACGAGATTTTCTCAACGGAGTGGCGATCACCATCGCCGCCGGGTTGACGCCGCTGCAAATCTTGCGCGCGTCGCCGCAAACCGCCAATCAAACCCTGTACTATCCGCCGGCGCTGACCGGGCTGCGGGGCAATCATCCGGGCTCGTTCGAGCATGCGCACCAGCTGGGGCGCGACGGCAAAACCTTTGATTTCGGCAGCGTGCCCGCCGTTGAAGAGTTCGATCTGGTGGTGGTGGGCGCCGGCATCAGCGGGCTGGCGGCCGCCTGTTTCTGGCAGCAGCTGAAAGGCGAGCAGCAGCGCATTCTTTTGATCGACAACCACGACGACTTCGGCGGCCACGCCAAGCGCAACGAGTTCAACAGCGACGACGGCATGCTGCTCGGCTACGGCGGCAGCGAATCGCTGCAGTCGCCGCGCTCCAACTTCAGCCCGGTGGCTATGGGGCTGCTGCGCAAGCTCGGCGTCGATATCGACCAACTGGAGCAGGCTTTCGACACCACCTTCTACCCGGATTTGAATTTGAGCCGCGGGGTTTACTTCGATCGCAAGAACTTCGGCGTCGACAAGGTGGTGAGCGGCGATCCGGGCCGCACGGTGGCGGACGACATTCCGCGCGATCGCCTCAACGGCCGCTCTTATGAAGCGTTCATCGGCGATTTCCCGCTGCCGGAAAGCGATCGCCAGGCGCTGATCGCGCTGCACACGGTGGAGAAAGACTATCTGCCGGAGATGACGCTGGAGCAGAAGGTCGACTGGCTCGACAGCCACAGCTACACCCAGTTCCTGCGCGAGAAGGTGGGCCTGAGCGAACTGGCGATCCGTTATTTCCAGCAGACCACCAACGATTTCCAGGCGGTGGGCATCGACGGCACGTCGTGCAGCGATGCGCGCATTTGCGATCTGCCGGGCCTGAACGGCATGAATCTGCCGCCGCTGGACGAAGAGTCGCAGGCGGATCTCGACGATCCTTACGTGTTCCACTTCCCGGACGGCAACGCCACGCTGGCGCGCCTGATGGTGCGCCAACTGATCCCGGCGGTGGCGCCGGCCGGCAAGGACATGAACGACGTGGTGCTGGCTAAATTCGACTACAGCCAGCTCGATCGGCCGGAATCGCCGGTGAAGCTGCGTTTGAACAGCACCGGGCTGCACGCGGCCAACGTCGGCGACAAGGTGGAAGTCACCTACATGACCGGCGAGAAGATGACCAAAGTGCGCGCCGGACAGGTGGTGATGGCCGGCTACAACATGATGATCCCGTATCTGGTGCCGGAGATGGCGCACGAGCAGCAGGAGGCGCTGAAGCAGAACGTCAAGGCGCCCCTGGTGTACAGCAAGGTGGTGATCCGCAACTGGCAGCCGTTCATCAAGCTGGGCGTGCACGAGGTCTATTCGCCGGCCGCGCCGTACAGCCGCGTGAAGCTGGATTATCCGGTGAGCATGGGCGGCTATCAGCACCCGCGCGATCCGGATCGGCCGATCGGCTTGCATATGGTGTATGTGCCGACGCTGCCGGGCAGCGGCCTCAGCACGCGCGAACAGTCGCGCAAAGGGCGCGCGCTGCTGCTGGGCACGCCGTTCGAAGTGCACGAACAGATGATCCGCGAACAGCTGCAGGGCATGCTGGGCGAGGCCGGTTTCGATCATCAGCGCGACATTCAGGCGATCACTGTCAACCGCTGGTCACACGGTTACTCCTACTTCCTTAACGGGCTGTTTGATGACGAAGACGAAGCCAAGAAAATCATCGAAACGGCGCGGCAGCCGATCGGCAAGATCGCTATCGCCAACTCCGATGCCGACTGGAGCCCGTACGCCAACTCGGCGATCGATCAGGCGTGGCGTGCGGTGAATGAACTGGCCTACGGCAAGATTGCCGCCAAGGAGGGAGCATGAGTCTGCGCTCGCTGTACCTGTTGAGCCTGCTGGCCGCCGGCGGTTCTGCCCAGGCGATGTCGGCCGGGGAATACGTCGCCAAAGCCGGTGACTGCACCGCCTGCCATACCGCGCCGGGCGGCGCAGAATTGGCGGGCGGCATGAAGTTTCCGACGCCGCTCGGGGCTATCTACGCCACCAACATCACGCCGGACAAGCTGCACGGCATCGGCGCCTATTCGTTCGAGGAGTTCGATCGCGCCATGCGTCAGGGGGTGGCCAAAGACGGCCACCGGCTCTACCCGGCGATGCCGTACACCTCGTACGCCAAAATGAGCGCGGAAGACATGCGCGCGCTGTATGACTATCTGATGAATGAGGTGCCGGCGCAGAACGTCGCCAACCGGGACAGCGACATCAGCTGGCCGCTGTCGATGCGCTGGCCGCTGGCGGTGTGGAATCAGCTGTTCCACGACGACCAGCCGTATCAGGCGGATCCGCAGCAAAGCGCCGAGTGGAACCGCGGCGCTTATCTGGTGCAGGGCGCGGGCCACTGCGGCAGCTGCCATACGCCGCGCGGCTGGGCGATGCAGGAGAAGGGGCTGGACGGCAAGGAACCGGTGTTCCTGAGCGGCGCCGAGCTGGACGGCTGGTACGCCTCCAATCTGCGCGGGCTGCCGCCGGAAGAGGTGACGGCGCTGCTGAAGACCGGCCGCAGCCGCCATGCGGCGGTCGCCGGGCCGATGAGCGAGGTGGTGACCCACAGCACGCAGTACCTCAGCGACGGCGATCTGAACGCCATCGCGGTGTACCTGCGCAGCCTGGCGCCGGACACCGCCGCCAAAGCCGCTGCGCCTGTCGTGCAGGCGGATAATTCGGGCGGCAAGGCGACCTATGCGATGTACTGCTCGACCTGCCACGGCAATAAAGGTGAAGGCACCGACTTCGCCATTCCGGCGCTGGCGGGCAACGCCACGGTAACGGCGGACAATCCGCTGACCGCGCTGCGGGTGGTGCTGGAAGGGGCGCATACGCCGATCACGCAGCAGGCGATGGCGTTCGACATGCCGGCTTACGGCTGGGCGTTGAACGATCGTCAAGCGGCGGATCTGATGAGCTATCTGCGGGGAAGCTGGGGCAACCAGGCGGCGCCGGTGACGGTGCAGCAGGTCCAGGACGCGCGCCAACTGCAGGCGAAATGAAGAGGGAGCGCGGTCTGACGGCCGCGCTCCGCACGCATTACAGCACTTTATGCGGGCCGAAGCATTCGTAGTGGATGCGCTCGGCCTCTACCCCCATCTCCAGCAGCTGTTTGCCCACGAACTGCATGAAGGCCACCGGGCCGCAGAAGTAATAGTGCATCTGCGGATCGGCCAGGCTGCCTTGCAGCGCGCTCAAATCCATCAATCCGCGGCTGTGGTAGTCGCGGCCTTCCACGTCATCGGCACCCGGCTCGCGGTACCACACATGGCGGCTCAGATTCGGCATGCGCCCGGCAATATCCGCCACTTCATCGGCAAAGGCGTGCACGCTGCCGTTTTCCGCCGCGTGCAGCCAGTGGACCTGCGCCTGATGTTGGCTGTCGTGCAGGGTGTTGAGCATGCCGAGCATTGGGGTTTGGCCAACGCCGGCGGAGATCAGCGCCACCGGCGTAGTCGGCTTCACGTCGAGGAAGAAGTCGCCGTGCGGCGGGGCGATGTAGATCACGTCGCCTTCCTGCGCCTGCTGGTGCAGGTAGTTGGACACTTTACCCTGATCTTCACGCTTCACCGCGATGCGGTAGAACTCGCCGTTCGGCGAGGTGGTCAGCGAGTACTGGCGAATTTCCTGATGCTCCAGGCTGTCGTGCTTGATGTAAACCGCCAGGTATTGCCCCGGTTTGAAGTCCGCCACCCGGCCGCCGTCCACCGGTGCCAGCACGAAGCTGCAGATCACGTCGCTCTGCGGCTGTTTCTTCAGGATGCGGAATGCGCGCAGATCGCGCCAGCCGCCGTTGTCGGTTTCGCTCTGCTGATAAATCTGCTCTTCACGCTGGATAAATACGTTGGCCAGCACGCCGTAGGCTTTGCCCCAGGCGTCCAAGACTTCCTGGCCCGGGCTGAACATTTCGTCCAGCGTCGCCAGCAGGTGACCGCCGACGATTTGGTACTGCTCCGGCTGGATATTGAAGCTGGTGTGCTTCTGCGCGATACGCTCCACCGCCGGCAGCAGCGCCGCCAGGTTCTCGATGTTGGCGGCATAGGCGCAGATGGCGTCGAACAGCGCCTGACGCTGATCGCCGTTGCGCTGATTGCTCATATTGAAAATGTCTTTCAATTCCGGGTTGTGGGCGAACATGCGATCGTAAAAGTGGGCGGTCAGCTTCGGCCCGGTTGCTGCCAGCAGGGGAATGGTGGATTTCACGGTGGCGATGGTTTGGCTATCCAGCATGGGGGCGCTCCTTGGGTTGGGATCTTGACGACAATTGTAATGATGTATTTTAAATGCATCTTATTGGGTTCCGCGCCGCTTGTAAATACCCTTGTTTTCGTTGCGGTGTTCTTCGGGCGTCGATCGCGCTCACAGAACATGAAAAAAGCGCATTGTTCGCATGAGGAAATGTCCGTTGATAAACGGGAGCGTTTCGCGGATCAAAGCCTTGCGCCGCCTTAAGCCAATCGTTTGCGTAAAAACCTCTGTCAAGACCTATCTTCGGTAGGGCGAAACGGTTTACACTGTGACCCAGAACCCAAACGGGTAGTTATTTGGTGATTTTTTAGTTAGCTGATTTAAGTCAGGAGATGCCGGATGTTAAAGCGTGAAATGAACATTGCCGATTACGATGCGGAACTGTGGCGTGCCATGGAGCAGGAAGTGGTGCGTCAGGAAGAGCACATCGAGCTGATCGCGTCTGAGAACTACACCAGCCCGCGCGTAATGCAGGCTCAGGGTTCCCAGCTGACCAACAAATACGCTGAAGGCTATCCGGGCAAGCGTTACTACGGCGGCTGCGAATACGTGGATATCGTTGAGCAGTTGGCTATCGACCGCGCCAAAGAGTTGTTCGGCGCCGATTACGCCAACGTGCAGCCGCACTCCGGCTCCCAGGCTAACTTCGCCGTTTACACCGCGCTGCTGCAGCCGGGCGACACCATTCTGGGCATGAACCTGGCGCACGGCGGCCACCTGACCCACGGTTCCCCGGTTAACCTGTCCGGCAAACTGTATAACGTGGTGCCTTACGGCATCGACGACAAAGGTCAAATCGACTATGACGATCTGGCCAAACAGGCGCAAACCCACAAGCCGAAAATGATCATCGGCGGCTTCTCCGCCTACTCTGGCGTGGTTGACTGGGCCAAAATGCGCGAAATCGCCGACAGCATCGGCGCTTACCTGTTCGTCGACATGGCGCACGTGGCCGGCCTGATCGCCGCCGGCGTGTACCCGAACCCGGTGCCGCACGCGCACATCGTCACCACCACCACCCACAAAACCCTGGCGGGCCCGCGCGGCGGCCTGATCCTGGCGAAGGGCGGCGACGAAGAGCTGTACAAGAAGCTGAACTCCGCCGTGTTCCCTGGCGGCCAGGGCGGCCCGCTGATGCACGTGATCGCCGGCAAGGCGGTGGCGCTGAAAGAAGCGATGGAGCCTGAGTTCAAGGTTTACCAGCAGCAAGTGGCGGTCAACGCCAAGGCGATGGTGGAAGTGTTCCTGCAGCGCGGCTACAAAGTGGTCTCCGGCGGCACCCATAACCACCTGTTCCTGCTGGATCTGGTCGACAAAAACCTGACCGGTAAAGAAGCTGACGCCGCCCTGGGCCGCGCCAACATCACCGTCAACAAAAACAGCGTGCCGAACGATCCGAAGAGCCCGTTCGTTACCTCCGGCGTGCGTATCGGCACCCCGGCCGTCACCCGTCGCGGCTTCAAAGAAGCCGACGTGCGCGAACTGGCCGGTTGGATCTGTGATGTGCTGGACAACATCAACGATGAAGCCACCATCGAACGCACCAAGAAGAAAGTGCTGGATATCTGCGCCCGCCTGCCGGTTTACGCCTAATCCCGCTTTCGCCTGACAAAACCCGCTGCGGCGGGTTTTTTTATGGCCGCTTGCGGCAAACTGTGAGCTGTCTGGCACTCTAACGCATTGAAGTGGAATGAAGATTGCGGGTCGGTGTGAGCTCTGTCAAAGTATTGCCCTCACACCGGAGGGATCATGGTTCTGCAATCCACGCGTTGGCTCGCGCTCAGTTATTTCACCTACTTTTTTTCCTACGGCATCTTCTTACCGTTCTGGGGCGTGTGGCTGAAAGGCGAGGGCATCGCGCCCGAAACCATCGGCATATTGCTCGGCGCCGGTTTGGTGGCCCGCTTCCTCGGCAGTTTACTGATTGCTCCCCGCGTTAAAGATCCCTCTCATCTGGTCGCCGCCCTGCGCCTGCTGGCGCTGCTGACCCTGGCTTTCGCGGTTGGCTTCTGTTTCGGCAACGGTTGGGGCTGGCTGATGCTGGTGATAGCGGGGTTCAACCTGTTCTTCTCGCCGCTGGTGCCGCTGACCGACGCGCTGGCCGCCACCTGGCAAAAGCAGATCCGCATGGACTACGGCCGGGTGCGGCTGTGGGGCTCGCTGGCGTTCGTCATCGGCTCGGCGCTGACCGGGCAACTGGTGGCGGTGTGGGGCCATAACGCCATTCTCTACAGCCTGATCCTCAGCGTGCTGGCGATGCTGCTGGGCATGCTGCTGAAGCCGAGCGTGATGCCGCAGGGCGAAGCGCGCACGCACGGCGGGGCCGAGCGTTCGCTGTGGGCGCTGCTGAAAGAGGGGCCGGTGTGGCGCTTCCTGCTGTGCGTCACGCTGCTGCAGGGCGCGCACGCCGGCTACTACAGCTTCGGCTCCATTTACTGGCAGGAGGCGGGCTATTCGGCCTCGACCATCGGTTATCTGTGGTCGCTGGGCGTGGTGGCGGAAGTGATTATTTTCGCCAGCAGCAACGTGCTGTTCCGCCGCTGGAATGCGCGCAACCTGCTGCTGCTTTCCGCCTGTTGCGGCGTGTTGCGCTGGAGCCTGATGGCCTACAGCACCGAGCTGGGTTGGCTGCTGCTGATCCAAATCCTGCACTGCGGCACCTTCACCGTCTGCCATCTGGCGGCGATGCGCTTTATCGCCGCGCGCCAGGGGCAAGAGGTGATCCAACTGCAGGCGGTGTATTCGGCGCTGGCGATGGGCGGCGGCATCGCCGTCATGACGGTCATTGCCGGGTTCCTGTTCGAACATTGGCAGGGCGGGGTGTTCTGGGTGATGGCGGCGGTCGCGGTGCCGGCCTTGTTCATCCGGCCGCCGGCGGTCAGCGTCAGCCGGTGATTAAGGGGCTTCCAGCAGCGCGCGGATGGCCTGGCGCTGGCGGTTTTCCAGCGGCAGTTCGGTATAGATCAGCGGCGGGTGCGGAGCGCTGTGCACCGCCGCGTAGGGGGTGATCACCAGCGTGACGCCCTGCGGCGCTCCGCCGCACAGATAGTCGCTCAGCGGCAGATATTTGATGTTCAGCGGCAGCAGCGTGAGCTCGCGGATCTGATATTCCACCTCCTCTTCCAGCTGCGGGTTGTCCAGCGTCAGCAACAGCACCTGTTTTTCCTGCAGCGCGTTGTCCTGCATCAGCCAGGCGCCGAAGCTGATGGCCACCAGGCCCGCCTCCTCGTTGGAAAAATGCACGCCGTACTCCTGTTCCAGCGGTTTCAGCGCTTCCTGCGTGGTGCGCATCAGCCGCGGGTATTTGCGCACCACGTCTTCCAGCAGCATATTGTCGATGCCGATGGCGAAACGGCAGCGCTCCAGCGCCGGCGCCAGGTGGGCGAACAGCTGGCTGACCAGCTCCGCCTTGTTGCTGAAGGCCATGTCGGAAAGCTGCTGGAAACGCTCGACCATGCTGTCGATCGCCGTCATCAACCGCTGCTCTTGCGCCGAGTCATTGCTGTGGTAGCTGTGATTTTTCAACAGGGTGAAGGTCAGCGCCAAAAAATCGCGCTCGTCTGCCTGCGGCGGCTGGTTAAACAGCCGGTTGCAGGCCTGATGCAGCCAGGCGGCGGCTTGCTGCTCCGGCTTTTGCCGCAGCCAGTCGCGTTGAACGGCGTCGAAACGCGGATGCTGCTGCAGGCGATTTTGCCAGGCGCAGTAGAGCAGGTAATGCTGCAGAAATTGGCGGTCGCGCGCGTCGAAGTGGCGGTTAAGCAGCGGCCCGCAGGCGTCGATCGCCTCCGCCAGCGCAGACGTCGGGACGGCATAGGCCGCCAGCGCTTGCCTCAGGCGCGGGGCGAAGTCGCTTTCGACAAACAGCGGGCTGCAGCGCAGCGCCCGCCGCAGCCAATGGATCAGGCACAGGCGTTGGTCAAGCGCGCTGCCCCGCAGTTGGTAGCCATGGTCGGGATCGACGGCGATCTCCAGGTGATGGAAACGCTGGATTTCACTGGCTACCTCGGCTATATCTTGCCGGGTTATCGGGGGGGCGACGCCGTTGATTCGGCTTAGGGTCTCCAGTTGTAACTCGGGCTCCGGCGTGTACAGCATCAGCAGCAGATGGCAGCGCCGTTGTTGTCCGGAGAGCGCGGGCACGGGAGAGGTGTCCAGGCTCATTATCACCTTCCGGCATAAAAGGTTGCGATTATGCCTAAGCATAGCAAAAGGCTTTGCAACGTCAGGATGACAGCGCGGCTTTTACTTCGGCTTACAACTTTCGTCACAAATATCGCCGGGAGAGGCGGGCCGTTCGGCAGTTATTTGTGTTACGTTATAACAAATGCAGGTAAGACAGGATAATGATGAAGTTACGTCGTCTTTTGGCTGCTTTCGGCGCCGTGTTCAGCGCCGGTGCGATCGCGCATCCACACAGCTTTATCGACATGAACACCACCTTTGTCGCCAAGGACCAGCGGCTGGTCGGCCTGAAAATGGTGTGGGTGATGGATGAAATCACCTCGGCGGATCTGCTCTACGATGCGAAAAACGCCAAGAGCGATTCGGAAGTATGGAAAAAGCTGGCGGCGGAAGTGATGGCCAATGTGCTGGGGCAGCACTATTTCACCGATCTTTACCGCGACGGCAAGCCGGTGAAATACCTGAACTTGCCCAGCGAATATCACCTGTCGCGCCAGGGCAACCAGGCGGTGCTGGAGTTCGTGCTGCCGTTGGCCGAACCGCAGCCGCTGGCGGGCAAGCCGTTCGAACTTTCTACTTACGATCCGACTTATTTCGTGGATATGACCTATAAAGATCAAAATGCGCTGCATTTGCCGCCGGAGATGGCGCAGCAGTGCAGCTACAAGCTGATGACGCCGCAGCCGAATGCGTCGCTGCAGGCCTATGCGCTGTCGCTCGACAAGAACGACTCGCCCGGTGAAGACCTGGCGCTGGGGCAGCAGTTCGCCCAGCGGGTGACGCTGCAATGTCGCTGAATCTCTCGCAACCGACGACGAGCCGGCGCCACTGGGCCTTCGGCCTGTGGCCGCTGCTGCCGTTTACGCTGGCGCTGGCGGCCGCCGCGCTGCTGGCGTGGCACTATTGGCCGCAGCTGCTGATGCAGAGCGTGGTATGGCAAAAAGCGCTGCACCAGCAGATGGCGGGGCTATTGCAGCAGGTGAAGGCCGCGCCGCAGCAGGCCGGGCTGGCGCTGATGCTGTTCAGCCTCGGCTATGGCGTCTTGCATGCGCTCGGCCCCGGCCACGGCAAAGTGGTGATCGCCACCTATCTGGCCACCCATCCGGCGCGGCTGAAAAGCAGCCTGAAGCTGACCTTCGCCGCTTCGCTGGTGCAGGGCGGGGTGGCGATCGCGCTGGTCACGTTGATGCTGGTGGTGTTACAGCTCTCTTCGCGCCAGCTGCATCAAAGCAGTTTCTGGCTGGAGAAGGGCAGCTTTATCCTGGTGATGCTGCTTGGCGTGCTGCTGAGTTGGCGCGCGCTGAAACGCCTGTTTGCGGCGATCAAGGCGATGCGCCCGGCGCCGGCGCTGCGCATCAACAGCCTGACGCCGCTGGCGGCGGATCATGTGCACAGCGCCAATTGCGGCTGCGGCCACCGGCATCTGCCGAGCGACAGCGAGCTGCAGGCGGGAAGCGATTGGCGCACTCAGGCCGCCATCGTGCTGGCGATGGGCATGCGTCCCTGTTCGGGAGCGATTTTGGTGTTGCTGTTTTCCAAGGTGATCGGCGTGTTCGGCTGGGGAGTGATCTCCGCGCTGGCGATGGCGTTCGGCACCTCGTTGACCATCTCCATGCTGGCGCTGCTGGTGCATTACAGCCGCCGGCTGGCGGTGCGCCTCAGCCGTTCGCGCGCGCCCGCCGCCTGGAGCGCGGTGGCCTGGGGGGCGCTGGCGCTGGCCGGCGGTCTGATCCTGTTGGCCGCCGGGCTGTTGCTGTACGTCAGCGCGCAGCCGGAATTCGGCGGCGGCATCCGCCCCTTCTCCCGCTAACGGGCATAAAAAAAGCGCTGCATCGGCAGCGCTTTTTTTCGATTCGCTTCTGGCGATTAACGCTTCAGCGCTTCGCTCAGTTCTTCACGCATGGTGGCCAGCATGGCTTTCACCACGCGCGGGTTGCCTGCGACCACGTTGCCGGAGCTGAAGTGATTGTGGCCGCCGACGAAGTCGGTGACCAGGCCGCCGGCTTCACGCACCAGCAGTTCGCCTGCGGCGAAGTCCCACGGCTTCAGGCCGATTTCGAAGAAACCGTCCACGCGGCCGGCGGCGACATAGGCCAGATCCAGCGCAGCGGAACCGGTGCGGCGGAAGTCCGCGCACTGGGTGAACAGCTTGCCGACGATATTGATGTAAGGCGTGGCGTGCTGTTTGACTTTAAACGGGAAGCCGGTCGCCAGGATGGTGCCATCCAGATCTTTGGCGTTGGTGCCGCGCAGACGGTAACCGTTGAGCTGTGCGCCCTGGCCGCGCGTGGCGGTGAACAGTTCGTTGCGCATCGGATCGTAAACCACGGCCACTTCGGTACGGCCTTTGATGCGTACGGCGATGGAAACGGAGAAATGAGGGAAACGTTTGATGAAGTTTGCAGTGCCATCCAGTGGATCGATCACCCATTGCACATCGCGATCTTCGCCGATCAGCTCACCGCGTTCTTCGCTCACGATACTGTGTTGCGGATAAGACTTGCGGATGACGTCGATGATCAGATGCTCTGCATCGCGATCGACGTTGGTGACGAAGTCATTGGTCCCTTTCTGGCTCGCTTCTACAGCGTCCGGGGTTTCGTAGTTTTTGGCAATCAGGTTACCGGCCTTGCGCGCAGCGCGCACGGCGATAGTCAGCATCGGATGCATGGGTATCTTCCAACTAGGATGTTAAAGAACAGGAAACGGCGCGAAGTATAGCAGCTGTTCGGCAAATTGCCTACGGCTGTGTTAAGATGCTGCGATTTTCCGCCACGCTCAGAGTTTGTATGCTGCACAATATCCGCATTGTTCTGGTAGAGACTTCACATACCGGCAACATGGGCTCGACCGCCAGAGCCATGAAAACCATGGGTTTAACCAACCTTTATCTGGTTAATCCGCTGATCAAACCCGATTCTCAGGCCATCGCCCTGGCCGCCGGCGCCAGCGACGTGATCGGCAACGCCACTATCGTCGATACCCTCGATGACGCCATCGCCGGCTGCAGCCTGGTGGTGGGCACCAGCGCACGTTCTCGCACCTTGCCGTGGCCGATGCTGGAGCCGCGCGAATGCGGCGTGCGCGCGGTGCACGAGGGCGAGCACGCGCCGGTGGCGCTGGTGTTCGGCCGCGAACGCGTCGGGCTGACCAACGATGAATTGCAAAAGTGCCACTACCACGTCGCCATTCCGGCCAACCCGGACTACAGCTCGCTGAACCTGGCGATGGCGGTGCAGATCCTGGCGTACGAAGTGCGCGTGGCTTACCTCGATCGCCAACAGGCGGGCGCGCCGCAGTTGGAAGAGACGCCGTATCCGCTGGTGGACGACCTCGAGCGTTTCTATCAGCATCTGGAGCAGACGCTGCAGCGCACCGGTTTCATTCGCCCGTCGCATCCGGGCCAGGTGATGAACCGCCTGCGTCGGCTGTTCACCCGCGCGCGCCCGGAAGGGCAGGAGCTGAATATCCTGCGCGGCATGCTGACGTCGATCGAGAAACAGGATAAACATCAAGGTAATTAATTGATGTGGCATAACGGTGGGTGACAATAGTATTAGTTATCCAAAGGTTATAACATGTATTTTATATACCTTTGTTCTTGCTAAGTTCAAAACGTGCTAATACTTGAGTTAATTACTGGGTTAAATAGTTGACTGTTTTACTCAGGAATGTCAGACTTTCGGCCATATTTGACCAACAGGTAACCATTGAGCTATGAGACTGACATCCAAAGGCCGTTATGCCGTAACCGCTATGCTCGACGTAGCGCTGCATTCCCAGGAAGGGCCGGTGCCACTGGCGGACATTTCCGAACGCCAGGGTATTTCGCTCTCTTATCTGGAACAATTATTCTCCCGTCTGCGCAAGAATGGCCTGGTGGCCAGCGTGCGCGGCCCGGGCGGTGGTTATCTGCTGGGTAAAGACGCGGGTGAGATCGCCGTTGGCGCTGTCATCACTGCCGTCGATGAATCGGTAGATGCAACCCGTTGCCAGGGCAAAGAAGGCTGTCAGGGCGGCGATCGCTGCTTGACCCACGCCCTGTGGCGCGATCTGAGCGAGCGCATCAGCGGGTTCCTGAACAACATTACGCTGGCAGAACTGGTCAACAACCAGGAAGTGCTGGTGGTGGCGGATCGTCAAAACAACGATACGCGCCGCACGGCCAACGGCCGTCCGCAAGAAACTATCAACGTTAATCTGCGCGCATAAGCAGCTGGCGAAATTATTTTAGTTTTTGGAAGTGATGTACGGAGCACAAGAGCAATGAAATTACCGATTTATCTGGATTACTCAGCAACGACGCCGGTTGACCCGCGCGTTGCTGAGAAGATGATGCAGTTTTTGACCCTGGACGGCACTTTCGGCAACCCGGCTTCCCGTTCCCACCGTTTCGGTTGGCAGGCGGAAGAGGCGGTAGACATCGCCCGTAACCAAATCGCCGAACTGGTGGGCGCCGACCCGCGCGAAATCGTCTTCACCTCCGGGGCGACCGAATCCGACAACCTGGCGATCAAAGGCGCTGCCAATTTCTACCAGAAAAAAGGCAAGCACATCATCACCAGCAAAACCGAACACAAAGCCGTGCTCGACACCTGCCGTCAGCTGGAGCGCGAAGGGTTTGAAGTCACCTACCTGGCGCCGCAGAGCAACGGCATCATCAGCCTGCAGGATCTCGAAGCGGCGCTGCGCGATGACACCATCCTGGTCTCCATCATGCACGTCAACAACGAAATCGGCGTGGTGCAGGACATCGAAGCGATCGGCGAAATGTGCCGTGCGCGCGGTATCATCTACCACGTTGACGCCACCCAGAGCGTGGGCAAACTGCCTATCGATCTGAGCAAGCTGAAAGTCGACCTGATGTCGTTCTCCGGCCACAAAATCTATGGCCCGAAAGGCATCGGCGCGCTGTACGTGCGTCGCAAGCCGCGCATCCGCATCGAAGCGCAGGTACACGGCGGCGGTCACGAGCGCGGCATGCGTTCCGGCACCCTGCCTGTCCACCAGATCGTCGGCATGGGCGAAGCTTATCGCATCGCCAAAGAAGAGATGACCGAAGAGATGGCGCGTCTGCGCACCCTGCGTGACCGTCTGTGGAACGGCGTGAAAGATATGGAAGAAGTGTATCTGAACGGCGATCTGGAGCACGGCGCACCGAACATCCTGAACGTCAGCTTCAACTACGTTGAAGGCGAGTCGCTGATCATGGCGCTGAAAGACCTGGCCGTTTCTTCCGGTTCAGCCTGTACCTCCGCCAGCCTCGAGCCGTCCTACGTGCTGCGCGCGCTGGGCATGAGCGATGAATTGGCGCACAGCTCGATCCGTTTCTCCCTGGGGCGTTTCACCACGGAAGAAGAGATCGACTACACCATTCAACTGGTGCGTAAATCCATCGGCCGTCTGCGCGATCTGTCCCCACTGTGGGAGATGTTCAAGCAGGGCGTGGACATCAACAGCATCGAATGGGCGCATCATTAATTCTCAGGTTTCAGGAGCAAGGTCATGGCTTACAGCGAAAAAGTAATCGATCATTATGAAAACCCGCGCAACGTGGGTTCTTTCGACAACGAAGATCCTACCGTCGGCAGCGGCATGGTAGGGGCGCCGGCTTGTGGCGACGTCATGAAGCTGCAAATCAAGGTTAACGATGAAGGCATCATCGAAGACGCGCGCTTTAAAACTTACGGCTGCGGTTCCGCCATCGCCTCCAGCTCGCTGGTGACCGAATGGATGAAAGGCAAGTCGCTCGATCAGGCTGAAGCGATCAAAAACACCCAGATCGCCGAAGAGCTGGAATTGCCGCCGGTCAAAATTCACTGCTCGATCCTGGCTGAAGACGCCATCAAAGCAGCGATTGCCGACTATAAGAGCAAGCATAGCGCCAAGTAATTTGTCTGAGTCGGCCCGGCCGCGCCGGGCTTTGATGTGAAGTGTGAGGTTGTGATGTCTATTACCATGAGCGACAGCGCTGCGCAGCGTGTTCAGGCGTTTTTGACGAACCGCGGCAAGGGTCTCGGTCTGCGTCTGGGAGTGCGAACTTCCGGTTGTTCCGGGATGGCGTACGTGCTGGAATTTGTTGACGAAGCCAACGATGACGACATCGTATTTGAAGACAAAGGCATCAAGGTGATCATCGACGGCAAGAGCCTGGTCTACCTTGACGGCACCGAGCTTGATTTCGTTAAGGAAGGCCTGAACGAAGGCTTCAAGTTCAACAACCCGAACGTCTCAAGCGAGTGCGGCTGCGGCGAGAGTTTCAACGTCTGACAGTCCATCGTGCTCCCCCGTTTCGGCGGGGGAACTTCATCCGCTAACGCCCAGAGCACGCTATGGATTACTTTACTTTATTCGGGCTGCCAGTTCGCTACACCGTGGACGGCAGCCTGCTTGCGTCCCGCTTCCAGGATCTGCAGCGCCAATTTCACCCCGATCGTTTCGCCAACCAGCCGGAGCGCGAACGCCTGATGGCGTTGCAGCAAGCGGCGACCATCAACGAAGCCTACCAGGCGCTGAAGCACCCGTTAAAACGCGCGGAGTATATGCTATCTTTGCACGGCTTCGATCTGGGCAACGAACAGCATACGATGCGCGACACCGCGTTTCTGATGGAACAGCTGGAGCTGCGTGAAGAGCTCGACGCCATTGAGCGCAAGCCGGATGCGGAAAGCCTGCTGGCCGATTTCGGCGCGCGGCTGGCCACCTCCATCAAGCAGCGCAGCGCGCTGATGCTGCAGCAGTTGGACAGTGAACAGTGGGCGGATGCCGCCGACACCGTGCGCAAGCTGCGCTTTTTGGACAAACTCCAGCAACAGGTTGAACAACTCGAAGAAAAACTGCTGGGTTTTGAGTAACACCTTCTGATTCTGATTGTGGAAGCTTCAACATGGCCTTATTACAAATTAGTGAGCCTGGCCTCAGCGCCGCGCCGCACCAGCGACGTCTGGCCGCCGGCATCGACTTAGGCACCACCAACTCGCTGGTCGCCACGGTGCGCAGCGGGCAAGCGGAAACGCTGGCCGACGATCAGGGGCGCCATTTGCTGCCTTCGGTGGTGCATTATCAGGCGGACGCGCAGCGCGTCGGCTGGGATGCGCGCCAACAGGCGGCGCAGGATCCGGCCAATACCGTCAGCTCCATCAAACGCATGATGGGCCGTTCGTTGGCGGACGTGCAGCAACGTTACCCGAACCTGCCGTATCAATTTCAGGCCAGCGACAACGGCCTGCCGCTGATCGTCACCGCCGCCGGCCCGGTTAATCCGGTCGGCGTCTCCGCCGACATCCTGCGGGCTCTGTCCGCGCGCGCGCAAGCGGCGCTGGAAGGCGAGCTGGATGGCGTCGTGATCACCGTTCCCGCTTACTTCGACGACGCGCAGCGCCAGGGCACTAAAGACGCGGCGCGTCTGGCCGGCTTGCATGTCCTGCGCCTGCTGAACGAACCGACCGCTGCGGCGATCGCCTACGGGCTGGATTCCGGCCAGGAAGGGGTGATCGCGGTTTACGATCTGGGCGGCGGCACCTTTGATATCTCCATTCTGCGCCTCAGCCGCGGCGTGTTCGAAGTGCTGGCCACCGGCGGCGATTCCGCGCTGGGCGGCGACGACTTCGATCATCTGTTGGCCGACTGGCTGCGCGAGCAGGCCGGCGTGGCCGATCGCAGCGATCACGGCGTGCAGCGCCAACTGCTGGATGCCGCCATCGCCGCCAAAATCGCATTAAGCGATGCCGACAGCGTGCGCGTTGAGGTGGCCGGTTGGCAGGGCGAAGTGACCCGCGCCCAGTTTGAAGCGCTGATCGCCCCGCTGGTGAAACGTACGCTGATGGCTTGCCGCCGCGCGCTGAAAGACGCCGGCGTCGCCGCCGACGAGGTGCTGGAAGCGGTGATGGTCGGCGGTTCCACTCGCGTGCCGTTGGTGCGTGAGCAGGTGGGGGCCTTCTTCGGCCGCACGCCGCTGACGTCGATCGATCCGGATAAAGTGGTCGCCATCGGCGCCGCGATCCAGGCCGACATTCTGGTGGGCAACAAGCCGGACAGCGACATGCTGCTGCTTGACGTGATCCCGCTGTCGCTGGGCCTCGAAACCATGGGCGGCCTGGTGGAGAAAGTGATCCCGCGCAACACCACCATTCCGGTGGCGCGCGCGCAGGAGTTCACCACCTTTAAAGACGGCCAGAGCGCGATGATGATCCACGTGCTGCAGGGCGAGCGCGAGCTGGTGCAGGATTGCCGTTCGCTGGCGCGCTTCACGCTGCGCGGCCTGCCGCCATTGCCTGCCGGGGGGGCGCATATTCGCGTCACCTTCCAGGTGGATGCCGACGGCCTGTTGAGCGTCACCGCGATGGAGAAATCCACCGGCGTGGAAGCCTCGATCCAGGTCAAGCCGTCGTACGGTCTGTCGGACAGCGAAATCGCCGGCATGATCAAGGATTCGATGGCCAACGCGCAAAGCGACGTGGGCGCGCGCAAGCTGGCGGAGCAACGCGTGGAAGCCGCGCGGGTGCTGGAAAGCCTGCAGGGCGCGCTGGCCACCGACGCCGCGCTGCTGAGCGAGGCGGAAAGCCAGGCGATCGCCGCCGCGACCCAGGCGTTGCAGCAGGCGGCGCAGGGTGAAGACCCCGCCGCTATCGAAGACGCCATCAAAACATTAGATGCACAAACGCAAGATTTTGCCGCGCGCCGCATGGACGCTTCCATTCGCCGCGCGCTGGCTGGCCATTCTGTGGATGAGGTTTAACCATGCCTAAAATTGTTTTCCTGCCCCATCAAGATCTGTGCCCGGAAGGGGCGGTTCTGGAAGCCGAAAAAGGGGAGTCGATCCTCAACGTTGCGCTGCGCAACGGCATTGAAATCGAGCACGCCTGCGAGAAATCCTGCGCCTGCACCACCTGCCACTGCATCGTGCGTGAAGGCTTCGATTCGCTGGAAGAGAGCAGCGAGCTGGAAGACGACATGCTGGACAAAGCGTGGGGGCTGGAGCCGGAAAGCCGTCTGAGCTGCCAGGCGCTGGTCGCCGACGAAGATCTGGTGGTCGAAATGCCGCGTTACACCGTCAACCACGCGCGTGAGCATTAATTGTTAGCCGCGGCGCCAACCAGGAGATCATAATGGGACTGAAGTGGACCGACAGCCGTGAAATCGGCGAAGCCCTGTACGACCAATACCCGGACACCGATCCGAAAACCGTGCGTTTTACCGACATGCATCAGTGGATCTGCGATCTGGAAGAGTTCGATGACGATCCGCAGGCTTCCAACGAAAAAATACTGGAAGCGATCCTGCTGGTCTGGTTAGATGAAGCGGAGTAAATAGCGTAACGGGCTGCCATGGGCGGCCCGTTTATTTTGTATCCGACAAGATTAATAAAAGAATAATCCGGAGTAAGAAGGCTATGACAACAGAATTCATGCAGGTCACGCTGTCGCAACAACCTGCCGACGCCCGCTGGGGCGAGAAAGCGCTGCTGAGCACCAACGGCGAAGGGATGACCATCCACCTGACCGGCGCCGACAAACTGGGCGCGATCCAGCGCGCGGGCCGCAAAATTGACGGCCAGGGCATCAAAAACGTCAAGCTGGCCGGCGACGGTTGGGATTTGGAAAACAGCTGGGCGTTTTGGCAGGGCTACCGCGGGCCGAAAGGGCAGCGCAACGTCGAATGGGCCGAGCTGCCGGAAGCCGCGCGTCAGGAGCTGGATAAGCGCCTGAAGATCGTTGACTGGGTGCGCGACACCATCAATATGCCGGCGGAAGAGCTGGGGCCGGAGCAACTGGCGACCCGCGCCGTCGATCTGATGTGCGACGTCGGCTGCGATGCCGTCAGCTACCGCATCACCAAGGGCGAAGATCTGCGCGAGCAGAACTATGCCGGCATCCACACCGTCGGCCGCGGTTCCGAACGCCCGCCGGTGCTGCTGGCTCTGGACTTCAACCCGACCGGCAACCCGGATGCGCCGGTGTTCGCATGCCTGGTCGGCAAGGGCATCACCTTCGATACCGGCGGTTATAGCCTGAAACAGAGCGCCTTTATGGATTCGATGAAGGCTGACATGGGCGGCGCAGCGACCATCACCGGCGCGCTGGCGCTGGCGGCGGCGCGCGGCCTGAAGCAGCGCGTGAAGCTGTACCTGTGCTGCGCCGACAACATGGTCAGCGGCAACGCTTTCAAACTGGGCGATATCATTCGCTACCGCAACGGCAAAACCGTTGAGGTGATGAACACCGATGCGGAAGGGCGCCTGGTGCTGGCCGACGGCCTGATCGACGCTTCTGAGCAGAATCCGCAACTGATTATCGACTGCGCCACCCTGACCGGCGCGGCCAAAACCGCGGTGGGCAACGACTACCACGCCCTGTTCAGCTTCGACGATGCGCTGGCGCAGGAGCTGCTGAGCAGCGCCGCCGCCGAGCAAGAGCCATTCTGGCGTCTGCCGTTGGCCGAGTTCCACCGCAGCCAGCTGCCGTCCAACTTCGCCGAGCTGAACAACGTGGCCGGCCCGGCCTACACCGCCGGCGCCAGCACCGCGGCGGCTTTCCTGTCGCACTTCGTCAAGAATTACCAACAGGGCTGGCTGCACATCGACTGCTCCGCCACCTACCGCAAAGGCGCGGTGGATCAGTGGTCGGCCGGCGCGACCGGTTTGGGCGTGCGCACCCTGGCCAATCTGCTGCTGAGCAAAGCCAAATAATTGAACGCCCGCTGCGTCGGGCGCTAGAATACGCATTATCTTCGGGGCCCAGCATGCTGGGCCTCGCTATTTGATCCTGGAGTTTGCCATGAGTGCCCATCATCACGATGCCGCCCCGAGCGAGAACGAACTTGAACGCCTGCTGAAGCTGGCGGTGACGGAGCCGGCCCACCGCCCGGCGTTCTTCCGTGAACTGCTCGATGCCACGGTGTTGATCCTCGGCGACAGCGAACAGGTGCAGCAGGACGGCGACATCACGCTGAACGCGGATACGCCGGTCAATATCCAGCATTGGGAAAAGCAGGACGGCGGCAGCATCATTCCGTTCTTCACCTCGCTGGAAGCGTTGCAGAAGGCCGTTGAGGACGAACAGCCGTTCATCGCCATGCCGGCGCGGGTGCTGTTCGAAATCACCCAGGGCGCGGATCTGTTCCTCAACCCGAAGGCGGAGTACGGCAAAGAGTTCTATCCGGAAGAGGTGGCGATGCTGCTGGCGACCGGCGGCGTCGTCAAACCGGTGGAGCATTACGTCGACAAAGAAACCCAAATCCTGTTGGGGCAGCCCGAAGAGTACCCGTCGGCGATGGTGGATGCGCTGACCACGCTGTTCAGCCAGCGCAAGCCGGTGCGCCGCGCGTTTCTGGCGCTGATGCACGACCAGGCGGCGGACGAGAAGCCGAATCTGCTGATCGGGCTGGAAGTAGACGCCGAGCCGGCGGAGATCGAGGCGTTGATCAACGAGGCCGGCAGCGTCGCCAGCGAAACGGCGCCGAATGACGAGCCGGTGGATTTCTGTCTGGTGTCGGAGAAAGAGCGCGGCATCAGCCACTACCTGATCGCCCATACGCAGCCGTTTTATCAGCGCCGCTGGGGCAGCTGGCTGCGCAATTTGATCCCGTCCACCGACAAAACCCAGTAACGCGGCGCGTGGTCGGAAATGCCGCAGGAAGATCATATTTTTTTAATGAAATGTTGATTTTCCCGTAGGCAAGCGTTAACGGCGCACATATAATCTGCGCCACTTGAGAAGGCCGGCAACATTGCAGACCGGCCTGTTTTGGAAGTCATACAGAGGCCATCATGACCGTAGAACGTACCTTTTCCATCGTTAAACCAAACGCTGTAGCCAACAACGACATCGGCGCTATCTACGCGCGTTTCGAGCGCGCCGGTTTCAAAATCATCGCCGCTAAAATGCTGCGTCTGACTCGCGAACAAGCTGAAGGCTTCTACGCTGAGCACAAAGGCCGCCCATTCTTCGACGGTCTGGTTGAGTTCATGACCTCTGGCCCAATCATGGTGCAGGTTCTGGAATCTGAAAACGCCGTGCAGCGCAACCGCGACATCATGGGCGCAACCAACCCGGACAACGCACTGGCCGGCACCCTGCGCGCCGACTACGCGGACAGCTTCACCGCTAACGCCGTTCACGGTTCCGACTCCGTTGAATCCGCACAGCGTGAAATCGCTTACTTCTTCAACGAAAGCGAAATCTGCGCACGTTAATCGTGCCGTTTCTGAGCTGATAGCCAGGCATTCACCGGCTGAAACAATAAAAATGCCCTGAATGCCTTTCAGCCATAGAAACCCGCTACTAAAATTTGTACAATGCCGCGCCCCTGATAAGACGACTTGTCAGGGGCGTGTTTTTAGTGCCGCCACCCGAATCATGCGGGCTGAAATGCACAACTTACTGTCCATTCTTTAGCGCCATAACGTGTAATAACGAGGCCAGAGATCATTATGTTAGAACCCATCACGTCCGAGCACACCGTGTCTGAAAATAATTCGCTGACTACCCCCTCCGTTAACGTGGAGCAACCGGCTGCGGCCAAAATCAACCTGCTGGATCTGAACCGCCAGCAAATGCGCGAGTTCTTCGCCGAAATGGGCGAAAAACCGTTCCGCGCCGATCAGGTGATGAAGTGGATTTACCACTACTGCTGCGACGATTTCGAGCAGATGACCGACATCAACAAAGTCCTGCGCGGCAAGCTGCAGCGCGTGGCGGAAATCCGCGCGCCGGAAGTGGCGGAAGAACAGCGTTCGGCCGACGGCACCATCAAGTGGGCGATCAAGGTGGGCGATCAGCAGGTCGAAACCGTATACATCCCGGAAGCCGACCGCGCGACGCTGTGCGTCTCCTCGCAGGTAGGCTGCGCGCTGGAGTGCAAATTCTGTTCGACGGCGCAGCAGGGCTTCAACCGCAACCTGCGCGTGTCGGAAATCATCGGCCAGGTGTGGCGCGCGGCGAAGATCATCGGCGCGCTGAAGGTGACAGGCCAACGCCCGATCACCAACGTGGTGATGATGGGCATGGGCGAGCCGCTGCTCAACCTGAACAACGTGGTGCCGGCGATGGAAATCATGCTGGACGACTTCGGCTTTGGCCTGTCCAAACGCCGCGTGACTCTATCTACCTCTGGCGTGGTGCCGGCGCTGGACAAGCTGGGTGACATGATCGACGTGGCGCTGGCTATTTCGCTGCACGCGCCGAACGACACCATCCGTGATGAGATCGTGCCGATCAACCGCAAGTACAACATCGAAACCTTCCTGTCCGCGGTGCGTCGCTACCTGGAGAAATCCAACGCCAACCAGGGCCGCGTCACCGTCGAGTATGTGATGCTGGATCATATCAACGACAGCACCGACGACGCGCATCAGCTGGCGGAAGTGCTGAAAGACACGCCGTGCAAGATCAACCTGATCCCATGGAACCCGTTCCCGGGCGCTCCGTACGGCCGCAGCTCCAACAGCCGGGTGGATCGTTTCTCCAAGGTGTTGATGGAATACGGCTTTACGACTATTGTTCGTAAAACCCGCGGTGACGATATCGACGCCGCCTGCGGGCAACTGGCGGGTGAAGTGATCGACCGTACCAAGCGTACCCTGAAAAAGAAAATGGCCGGGGAACCTATCAACGTACGGGCGGTCTGAATCCTATAGCACCATTTTTTTTGTTATCTAACAGCCTGTTATGTGAAATATTCACGCTAATGGGCGTTAGCTGGCGGCCGATAAGGAAATGAATGCGGGCATGAAGCTGAAACTGTGGGGTGTGTGGCTGGCGGCCGGACTGTTGGCCGGGTGTTCCGGTTCAGCGCCGGAAAAGGAAGCGCAAGTCTCTGAGGCGGGCCAGACGCGGTTGCAGCTGGGCCTGGAGTACCTGCAGCAAGGCGACATGGACGCCGCGCGCCAGAACCTGGAAAAGGCGCTGGACGCGGCCCCGCAGGATTACCGCACGCAGTTGGGCATGGCGCTCTACGCGCAGCGGAACGGTGAAAACGCCGCGGCCGAACAGCGTTATCGGCAAGCGCTCAAACTTGCGCCGGGCAATGGCACCGTCTTGAATAATTACGGTGCGTTTCTTTGCGGTTTAGGGCAGTATGTACCGGCGCAACAGCAGTTTAGCGCTGCGGCGCTGGCGCCCGATTATGGCCAGGTCGCCGACAGCCTGGAAAACGCAGGTTACTGTTTTCTCAAGGCCGGACAAAACGATGAAGCGCGCACGCTGTTGAGCCGCGCGCTGAAAGTCGATCCGGACAAAGGCGCTCCGCTGCTGGCGGAGGCCGAAAAGCAATTTGGAGAAGGGAAGCGCGCCCAGTCGCAACTTTTATTGGATGTTTATCAGCATGTTCTGCCGGCCAGCGCCAGCAGCTTATGGTTACAGATTCGTTTCGCCGCGTTAGCCGGCCGCCAGGATAGCGTTCAACGCTATGGCAAGCAGCTAGCGCGAAGTTTTCCACAATCCAAACAGTACCAGCAGTTCTTAGCTAATGAATACTGAAGCCTCCCAAGATAAAACCGTATCCATGACGACGGGCCAGCGCCTGCGTCAGGCCCGTGAGCAACTCGGGCTGAGCCAACAGACCGTTGCAGAACGCCTGTGTCTCAAAATGTCCACCGTGCGCGATATCGAGGAAGACAGCGTGTCCGCTGACCTCGCGTCCACCTTCGTGCGCGGCTACATCCGTTCCTACGCCAAGCTGGTGCATCTGCCGGAAGACGAACTGCTGCCGATGTTGGCCAAGCAGGCGCCGTTGAAGATGGCGAAAGTGGCGCCGATGCAAAGTTTCTCGCTGGGCAAGCGTCGCAAGAAACGCGACGGCTGGCTGATGAGCTTCACCTGGCTTATCGTGTTCGTGGTGATCGGCCTGACCGGCGCCTGGTGGTGGCAAAACCACAAGGCGCAGCAGGAAGAGATCGCCACCATGGCCGATCAATCCTCGGCACAGCTTTCACAGAATAACGAAGGGCAGTCCGTGCCGCTGACCGACGGCAATGCCGACGCCGGCACCAACGTGCCGTTGACCGACAACAGCGCCGCGCCGGCTGATACCGGCGCAGCGACTCAGGCGCCGGTGGCGACCGCCCAGGCGCCGAGCGCGGCCCAGCAGCAGCCTGCCGTGGTGTCGCCAAGCCAGACCACCCTGCCGGAAACCGCGCCGGCGGCACAAGCGCCGTTGCCGACCGCCGATGCGGGCGTGGCTGCGCCAGCGGCCGATCCGAACGCGCTGGTGATGGATTTCTCCGCCGACTGCTGGCTGCAGGTGACCGACGCGAGCGGTAAAACGCTGTTCAGCGGCACCCAGAAGCAAGGCGGCAAGCTGAACCTGACCGGCACTGCGCCGTATAAACTGACCATCGGTGCGCCGGCGGCAGTTCAGATCCAGTATCAGGGTAAACCGGTTGATTTAAGCCGGTTCGTTAAGTCAAACCGTGTTGCTCGCCTGACCGTCGCCGCGCAGTAATCGCGCGGCTGGTCGTGATGTCAGAGCAGCAATGGAGAGTAAGTAATGCATAACCAAGCGCCCATCAACCGTCGAAAATCTACACGCATTTACGTCGGCAAGGTGCCTATTGGTGATGGCGCGCCGATTGCCGTGCAGTCGATGACCAACACCCGTACCACCGATGTTGAAGCAACGGTTAATCAGATCAAAGCGCTGGAGCGCGTGGGCGTCGACATCGTCCGCGTTTCGGTTCCTACCATGGACGCCGCCGAGGCGTTCAAACTGATCAAGCAGCAGGTCAACGTGCCGCTGGTCGCCGATATCCACTTCGATTATCGCATCGCGCTGCAGGTGGCCGAATATGGCGTAGACTGCCTGCGCATCAACCCGGGCAACATCGGTAACGAATCGCGCATTCGATCGGTGGTGGACTGCGCCCGCGACAAGAACATCCCGATTCGCATCGGCGTCAACGGCGGCTCGCTGGAGAAAGACCTGCAGGAGAAGTACGGCGAACCTACGCCGGAAGCGCTGCTGGAATCCGCCATGCGCCATGTGGACATCCTCGATCGCCTCAACTTCGACCAGTTTAAGGTCAGCGTCAAGGCGTCGGACGTGTTCCTGGCGGTGCAATCCTACCGCTTGCTGGCGTCGCGCATCGATCAGCCGCTGCACCTGGGCATCACCGAAGCCGGCGGCGCGCGCAGCGGGTCGGTCAAATCGGCCATCGGCCTGGGCATGCTGCTGTCTGAAGGCATCGGCGATACCCTGCGCATCTCGCTGGCGGCGGATCCGGTCGAAGAGGTGAAGGTCGGTTTCGACATCCTGAAGTCGCTGCGCATCCGCGCGCGCGGCATCAACTTCATCGCCTGCCCGACCTGCTCGCGTCAGGAGTTCGACGTGATCGGCACGGTGAACGCGCTGGAGCAGCGCCTGGAAGACATCATCACGCCGATGGACGTTTCGATCATCGGCTGCGTGGTGAACGGCCCGGGCGAAGCGCTGGTGTCCACCATGGGCGTAACCGGCGGCCACAAGAAGAGCGGCTTCTATGAAGACGGCGTGCGCCAGAAAGAGCGTTTCGACAACGAACAGATGATCGACCAGCTGGAAGCGAAAATTCGCGCCAAGGCCGCGATGATGGACGAAAGCAACCGCATCACGGTCAATCTGCTGGAAAAATAAGCGTTATCGCTACACGGCGGGCCTGTTGGCCCGCTTGTTTATGTACCTGAAGGGCGGAAAACCGCATCCGCGTTGAATACCGGGCGGCAAAGTCCCTATAATCGGGTTCATTTTTACAGACAACGGACAGAGAACTCACGTGGCAAAGAACATTCAAGCCATTCGCGGCATGAACGACTACCTGCCGGAAGAAACGGCATTATGGCAGCGTATTGAAGGCACCCTCAAACAGGTGCTGGGCGGCTACGGTTACAGCGAAATCCGGTTGCCGATTGTAGAGCAGACCCCGTTATTCAAACGCGCGATCGGCGAAGTGACCGACGTCGTGGAAAAAGAGATGTATACCTTCGAAGACCGCAACGGCGAAAGCCTGACGCTGCGTCCGGAAGGGACGGCTGGCTGCGTGCGCGCCGGCATCGAACATGGTCTGCTGTACAATCAGGAACAGCGTCTGTGGTACATCGGCCCGATGTTCCGCTACGAGCGCCCGCAGAAGGGGCGTTACCGTCAGTTCCATCAGCTGGGCGCGGAAGTGTTCGGCCTGCAAGGCCCGGATATCGACGCCGAGCTGATCCTGCTGACCGCCCGCTGGTGGAAAGCGCTGGGCATCGCCGAGCACGTCAAGCTGGAGCTGAACTCCATCGGCTCGCTGGAGGCGCGCGCCAACTACCGCGACGCGCTGGTGGCGTTCCTGGAGCAGCACGTCGAGGTGCTGGACGAAGACTGCAAACGCCGTATGTACAGCAACCCGCTGCGCGTGCTGGACTCCAAGAATCCTGAGGTGCAGGCGCTGCTGAATGACGCGCCGCGCCTGTCCGAGTACCTGGATGAAGAATCCCGTGCTCACTTCGCCGGTCTGTGTGAACTTTTGGCGCAGGCAGGTATCCCATATACCGTTAACGAGCGCCTGGTGCGCGGTCTGGATTACTACAACCGCACCGTGTTTGAGTGGGTGACCACCAGCCTGGGCGCGCAGGGCACCGTCTGCGCGGGCGGCCGTTACGACGGTCTGGTCGAGCAACTGGGCGGCCGCTCCACCCCGGCGGTCGGTTTCGCCATGGGCCTGGAGCGTCTGGTGCTGCTGGTGCAGGCGGTCAACCCGGAATTCAAGGCGCCGTCGGCTATCGACGTGTACGTCATCTCTTCCGGCGCGGGCACCCAGAGCGCGGCGATGCGGCTGGCTGAGCAGGTGCGCGACGCGGCGCCGCAGCTGAAGCTGATGACCAATTACGGCGGCGGCAACTTCAAGAAGCAGATCACCCGTGCGGACAAATGGGGCGCGCGCATCGCGCTGATCCTGGGTGAGAGCGAAGTGGCGGCGCAGCAGGTGGTGGTGAAAGACCTGCGCAGTGGTGAACAAGAAACGCTGGCGCAAAGCGAAGTCGCTGCGCGTCTGGCTTTGATGTTAGGTTAAGGAGAAGGACACCGTGGAAGTCTATACCACTGAAAACGAACAAGTCGACGCACTGCGTCGGTTCTTTGCCGAGAACGGCAAAGCGCTGGCGGTGGGCGTGGTGCTCGGAATTGGTGCCCTGGTTGGCTGGCGTTACTGGCAGAGCCATGAAAACTCCAACATGATGGCGGCATCGCAATCCTATCAGGAAGCCAGCGATCGTCTGGCGGCCGGCAAGCCGGATGACGTGGCTGCCGCGGAGAAATTTGTCCAGGCCAACGGCAACAGCTACGGCGTACTGGCCGCGCTGCAGTTGGCCAAGCACTTTGTCGAACAGAATGATTTCGCCAAGGCGGAACAGCAGCTGACGTTGGCGCAGGGCCAGACCAAAGACGACAACCTGTTGGCGATGATCGACCTGCGTCTGGCGCGCGTCCAGCTGCAGGAGAAAAAGCTGGATGAAGCGCTGAAAACGTTGGATGGCGTGAAAGGCGAAGGCTGGGCGGCGATGATGCAGGATGTGCGCGGCGATGTATTGCTGGCCAAGGGCGACGCCAAGGGCGCGCGCGAAGCTTACAGCAAAGGCATTGAGTCCAATGCTTCTCAGGCGCTGCAGGTTCTGCTGCGCATGAAATTGAATAACTTGTCCAGCTAAGGGGAATTCCCATGCAATTGCGTAAAACACTCTTGGTCGGACTGGTTTCCGCTGCCTTGCTGAGTGGTTGCTCGCTGTTTAACAGCGAAGAAGACGTGGTTACCATGTCGCCGTTGCCGAAAGTTGAAAATCAGTTTACGCCGAGCAAGGCGTGGAGCACCTCGGTGGGCGACGGCATCGGTGAGTATTACTCCCACCTGCGTCCGGCCTATCAGGACAGCACCATTTACGCCGCCGATCGCTTCGGCATCGTGAAAGCGATGGATGCCGACAGCGGCAACGAGAAGTGGAAGGTCAATCTCTCCGAGAAGACCGGCTTCTTCTCCAGCAACCTGTCTGCGCTGCTGTCGGGCGGCCTGACGGTCGCGGGCGACAAGGTTTACGTCGGCAGCGAAAAAGCGGTGGTTTACGCATTGAACACCGCCGATGGCGCCATCGCCTGGCAGACCAAAGTGGCCGGCGAAGCGATCTCCCGTCCGGTTGTCAGCGACGGTATGGTGTTGGTGCACACCTCCAACGGCATGCTGCAGGCGCTGAATGAAGCCGACGGCGCGGTGAAGTGGACGGTTAACCTGGATATGCCTTCGCTGTCGCTGCGCGGTGAATCCGCGCCGGCCGTCGCCTTTGGCGCCGCCATCGTCGGCGGTGACAACGGCCGCGTCAGCGCCGTGCTGATGCAGCAGGGCCAGATTATCTGGCAACAGCGCATTTCTCAGCCGAGTGGCGCGACCGAAATCGATCGCCTGAACGACGTGGACACCACGCCGGTGATCGTTGACGGCGTGGTCTACGCGCTGGGTTACAACGGCAACCTGACGGCGCTGGATCTGCGTTCCGGCCAGATCATCTGGAAACGCGAACTGGGTTCGGTGAATGATTTCATCGTCGACGCGGGCCGCATCTACCTGATCGACCAGAACGATCGCGTGGTGGCGCTCAGCACCGAAGGCGGCGTGACCGTGTGGACGCAGAGCGATCTGCTGCACCGTAACCTGACGCCGCCGGTGATGTATAATGGTTATCTGGTGACCGGTGACGCCGAAGGCTATCTGCATTGGATCAACACCACCGATGGTCGTTTTGTCGCCCAGCAGGAAGTGGACAGCTCCGGCTTCCTGTCTGCGCCGATGGTGGCCAGCGACAAGCTGGTCATCCAGGCTCGCGGCGGGAAAGTTTACGCTTTCACCCGCTAACGCCGCTCGTCGCGATCCTTCTTGCGCCCGAAAGATTTCGGGTTGCAGCCAGGCGGCAAGCGCATGAGTCCTCGGGAGCTTAGTGAGCTAAGTGACCGAGGCGAAGGTGCGCAGACAACGCCGCTGTGGCGCGAAAGATGAAGGGGAAAACGGCTCCTGAATGTTCAGGGGCCGTTTCGTATTTTATAAGCTGCACCGCTGGTGTCTACCCACAGTGCAGTAACGCATTGATTATTAAGTAATGAGGCTTCAACAATGATACCTGTCGTCGCGCTGGTCGGGCGCCCGAATGTGGGTAAATCCACCTTGTTCAACCGTTTAACCCATACGCGTGATGCGCTGGTGGCGGATTTCCCGGGGCTGACGCGTGACCGCAAGTATGGTCGTGCTGAAATCGAAGGCAATGAATTCATCATCGTCGATACCGGTGGCATCGACGGCACCGAAGACGGCGTCGAAACGCGCATGGCCGGCCAGTCGCTGCTGGCGATCGAAGAAGCGGATATCGTGCTGTTCATGGTCGACGCCCGCGCCGGGCTGATGCCGGCGGATCAGGGCATCGCCCAGCACCTGCGCAGCCGCCAGAAGGCGACCTTCCTGGTGGCCAACAAGACCGACGGCCTGGATCCGGACACCGCCACCGCCGATTTCTACTCGCTCGGCCTGGGGGAAGTGTTCGCTATCGCCGCTTCTCACGGCCGCGGCGTGACCCAGCTGATCGAACACGTGCTGGTGCCGTTCGTGCCGGAAAAACCGGAGGACGTAGAACTGACCGAGGAAGAGGCCAACGCCGCTTACTGGGCTGAGCAAAACGGTGAAACGCTGGAAGGCGAAGAAGACGAAGAGCCGGAAGAAGCGTTCAACCCGCAGGATCTGCCGATCAAGCTGGCGATCGTCGGCCGCCCGAACGTCGGTAAGTCTACGCTCACTAACCGCATCCTGGGCGAGGAGCGCGTGGTGGTGTATGACATGCCGGGCACCACCCGCGACAGCATCTACATTCCAATGGTGCGCGACGAACGCGAATACGTGCTGATCGACACCGCCGGGGTGCGCAAACGCGGCAAGGTGACCGAAACCGTCGAGAAATTCTCGGTGATCAAGACCCTGCAGGCGATTGAAGACGCCAACGTGGTGCTGCTGGTGATCGACGCGCGTGAAGGCATCTCCGATCAGGATCTCTCGCTGCTCGGCTTTATCCTCAATAGTGGGCGCTCACTGGTGATTGCGGTCAACAAATGGGACGGCATGAGTGAAGAAGATCGCGAGCATGTGAAAGAAATGCTCGATCTGCGTCTGGGCTTCGTCGACTTCGCGCGCGTGCACTTCATTTCCGCCCTGCACGGCAGCGGCGTCGGCAACCTGTTCGAATCGGTACAGGAAGCCTACGAGTGCGCAACCCGCCGCGTAAACACCTCGATGCTGACCAAAATCATGCAGATGGCGGTGGACGATCACCAGCCGCCGTTGGTGCGCGGCCGCCGCGTGAAGCTGAAATACGCCCATGCCGGCGGTTACAACCCGCCGATCGTGGTAATCCACGGCAACCAGGTCAGCGATCTGTCCGATTCGTACAAGCGCTACCTGATGAACTACTTCCGCCGTTCGCTGAACGTGATGGGGACGCCGATCCGCATCCAGTTCAAAGAGGGTGACAACCCGTTCGCCGGTAAACGCAATCTGCTGACGCCAACCCAGATGCGTAAGCGCAAGCGCCTGATGAGCCACCTGAAAAAGAGCAAGTAATCGCTCATGAGGGGCGCGGCAGTGATGCCGCGCCCTTTTTTATTGGCCCGAAATCGTTTTATTATCTGAGGATTACCTCGCCTGCCTGAAGGAACACCATGTCCTGGGAAACCTGGAGTTTTGCGTTTAACGTCACCGTGCCGAATCTGCTGATGATGCTGCTGGGGATCCTGCTGCGCCATTGGCGCCTGATGGATGACCGTTTCGTCGACGGCGCGACCCGCCTGGTGTTCAATTTGGCGCTGCCGTGCCTGCTGTTTTTCAGCATCGCCACCAACCATCCGCAACTGCTTGGCAATCTGCCGCTGGTGCTGTTCGGCGCAGTCGGCACGCTGGCGACCTTCCTGCTCTTGGAGCTGGCGGCCAAGTGGCTGGTGAAAGAACCGCGTGAGCGCGGGGTGTTCGTACAGGGCGGCTTTCGCGCCAACACCGCCATCGTCGGTCTGGCCTACGCCATGACCGCCTACGGCAGCGAAGGCATTGCGCTCGCCTCGCTGTACCTGACCGTGACGGTGATCCTGTTCAACATACTGTCGGTCATCACCCTCACGCGCAGCCTGCAGGGCGGGCAGGGCAAGAAAATCAGCCACCTGTCGCTGCTGCGCAGCATCGTCACCAATCCGCTGATCATCGGCCTGGTGTGCGGGCTGCTGTATGCGCAAACCGGGCTGGGCATTCCGACCGTGATCCGCCAGACCGGCAGCTATATCTCCGCGCTGTCGCTGCCGTTGGCGCTGCTGTGCACCGGCGCCAGCCTGGATTTCCGCGCCATGTTCCGCTCGTCCAACGTGGCGGCGCTGTCGTCGGCGGCCAAGCTGTTTCTGGTGCCGTTCCTGATGACGCTGGCCGGCTGGTTGTGCGGGTTTCACGGCGCGGCGTTGGGCATCATCTTCCTGTTTTCCGCCACGCCGACCGCTTCGGGCAGCTATGTGATGACGCGCGCCATGGGCGGCAACGCCACGCTGGCGGCTAACATTATCGCTATCACCACCGTCGGGTCGTTCTTCACCACCGCGTTGGGGATCTATTTCTTGCGCTCATGGGGCGCGATTTAACCTGGGAGCCGTTATGGATGCGCATTGTCCGCATTGTCGTCAGACCATGAATTGGGTAGCGGGTCACTACCATTGTGCCGCCTGTCAGCGTGATTATCGGCAGCAGGCGAGCTGCCCGGAGTGCGGGCAGCCGCTGCAAGAGTTGAAGGCCTGCGGGGCGGTGGATTACCTGTGCCAGAACGGGCACGGGCTGATCTCCAAAAAACGGGTGAATTTCAGCTATCAGCCGCTGTAAGCCCTCACTCATCCACCTGGCCGGTTTTCCACAGATCCACCAGCGCTTGCGGCGCGCTGCTTTCCGGGATTAACAGCACGATCTCGGTGCTCAGGGTGGGGCTGGTGTAGTTGATCTGTACGCGGTAGTAGCGCTGGTCACCGCAGCCGGGGGAGTTGGGCTGGCCTTCTTCCTGCGCATAGGGCAGCGTCTGGTTCAGCAACTGATTCAGGCGCTGCCGCTGTTCCGGCGTGATATCGGCCAGCGCGATGCGGCGCTGGCCCGCCAGTTTGGGAATGTAGGCGAAGCCTCCCTCGCGCGCCAGCTCAATGACCGTATCCTGATTGAGCGTCGGCAGCGGTTTCATTATTCCACCCCCACCTGATGCCAGGCTTGCTGCACCTTGTCCGCCACGCTCTGGTCGAAACGCGCTTGCGCATGTTTCACCGTGGCGCGGGCGAAGGTGGCGAAGTCGGCATTTTGCGGCAGCGCTTTGTCGCACACCGTGTCATACCAGACGTAGCCGGCTTTCTCCCAGGCGAAGCCGCCGAGCGCCGTCGCCGCCAGGTAGAAGGCGCGGTTGGGAATGCCGGAGTTGAGGTGCACGCCGCCGTTGTCTTCCTTGGTCTGGATGTAATCCTTCATGCTGGCGGGCTGCGGATCTTTGCCCAGCAGCGGGTCATCGTAGGCGGTGCCGGGGGCCGACATCGAGCGCAGCCCTTTGCCTTTAATGCCCTTGGCGAGCAGCCCGGCGCCGATCAGCCAGTCGGCTTTATCGGCGGTTTGCTGCAGGTGGAACTGTTTGACCAACGAGCCGAATACGTCGGACAGCGATTCATTGAGCGCCCCGGACTGCTGGTAGTAGATCAGCCCGGCTTCACTCTCGGTCACGCCGTGCGCCAGCTCGTGGCCGACCACGTCGATGGCGATGGTGAAACGGTTGAAAATCTCGCCGTCGCCGTCGCCGAACACCATTTGTTGGCCGTTCCAGAAGGCATTCTGGTACTCCTTGCCGTAGTGTACGCTGCCGACCAGCGGCAGCCCCTGGTTATCCAGTGAGTTGCGGCGGTAGGCCTGCCAGAAGAAATCGTAGGTGACGCCGAGGTAGTCGTAGGCTTCGTCCACCGCCACATCGTGGTTGCTGGGCTGGCCCTCTTTGCGCACCGGTTTGCCAGGCAGTTGGGTGCCGTTCTGGGCGTCGTAGATATCGCGGAGCGCTTCGCCGGCTCGGGCGTTTTTCTCGGTCGGCGAACGCAGCGGCTTGTTGCCGAGCAGGCTTTGCACGTGGTTCAGGGTGTGCAGCGCGCAGTCGCGCTGCGGGGCGTTGCCGTGTTCAATGATGCGGCGCAGCATGTAGGGAGGAATGACGGAACGCATGCGCTGGGCTGGCATAGTGGCTCTCCTTAGGCAAAAAATTTTACCTCATCGAATGAATGCACTGTGCCTAAGTGTAGCCTACTCGTCATAAAGCCTGTGGTCATGCGTGCTCACCGCCGGCGCGGTCTTGTGCGGGCTGATGCGCCGCACCGAGGCGCGCACCGCCAGCCGGCCGTGCAGCAGCAGATTGCACGGCGGCGCGTCGGCGCGCAGCATGCGCCGCTGCAGCAGTTGGATCGCTTCGTAACCCAGTTCGTCGCGCGGCACCTGCACCGAGGTCAGCGGCACGTCATGGATTTCCGCCAGGTTGAAGCCGTCGGTGCTCATCACCGACACGTCGCCCGGCACGTTCAGCCCCCGCTTGTTGAGCGCCTTGACCGCCCCGACCGCCATGTAGTCGCCGCCGGCCAGGATCGCCGTCGGCAGCGGGGCGTGACCGTGGATGCCGTTGAGATAGGTGGTCAGCGCCTGCTCGGCCTCTTCGCCGCCGAAGCCGGAGGTGGTGATCAGATGGCGGCCGTCGTCGAACGGCAGATGATGCCGGGCGTAGGCCTGCCGGATGCCCGCCAGCCGCAGCTCCATGGTGTGGCGGCGCAGACACTGCAGGTTGAGAATATGGCTGTGCCCCTGCTGGAACAGGTAGCTGGCGGAGTAATCGCCGATCAGCTGATGATCCGGCGAGACGCTGTCCAGCCGCATCTGCCGATCGCTGCAGTTGATCAGCACGCAGGGCTTGTGCAGATCGGCGGCCAGGGTGTGGATATGCTCGTCATCGATGCCGATGATCAGCGCCGCTTCGGTGTGCGGATCGCTCATCTTTTCCAGAAACAGCGCGCCGTCGCTGTGTTGCTCTTCCAGCCCGCAGTAGCGGATGCGCACCTCGTGCTCCATCAGCGCGGCGGCAATGCCCTGAATGACCTTGTAGTAGAAGATGTCGGTGCGCACGTCGAACGCGCGCTGCGGCGCGAACACCATCACGTTGTTCAGCATCAGCCGGCCGCTGGAAATGCCCTGCAGAATGCCATTTTGTTGCGCACAGTCCAACACCTTGCGGCGCGCCTCGGCGCTGGTGTTGGCCTTGCCGGCCAGCACGCGGGAAACGGTGCTGATCGACAGCCCGGTTTGGCGGGCGATCTCCTGGATTTTCAGCTTTCCGTTCATTTTGTGATCTCCTTCAAATTCGTCCATGAGAATATTTTCACTGCGCATTTTCAGCGTCTTGACCGGATTTAACGGTCATTATGGCTATTTTTTCACCCGCCAGTGAAAATCTTTGCAAAAAACCCCGTTTCGCTGTGCGCTATCGCTGAGTAGTCTGCATTGGTACACCAATTTTAACGACCTGTCAGTCCAATTTTAACGGTGTGCGAAAAAGAAAACAAAAAATAAATCATGGGGTTGTGATTGTCTGTCGGCAAATGATACGGCGCCGATCCGTTTTCACCGTCCCGTGTTTGATAGCACAACGTACCCTACCAAAACGCGCGTCGCCGTAGCCGGCCGCCGCGGGGAGAGAACCGATGAGTGTGGAGATCAATCAGGCGGTCGCGCAGAGCGGCCGGCGCAAGTTCAAATCGCTGCGCTGGTGGATGCTGGCGCTGTTCTTGCTGGGCGTGACGGTCAACTACATCACCCGCAACTCGCTGGGCATTCTGGCGCCGGAGCTGAAATCCAGCCTGAACATGAGCACCGAGCAATATGCCTGGGTAGTGGCGTCGTTCCAGCTGGCCTACACAGTGTTCCAGCCGATCTGCGGCTGGCTGATCGACGTTATCGGCCTGAAGATGGGCTTTCTGATCTGCGCCGGCATTTGGGCGGTGGTATGCATGCTGCACGCCGGCGCCGGCAGCTGGCTGCAATTGGCCATTCTGCGCTTCTTCATGGGGGGCGCGGAGGCGGCGGCCACCCCGGCCAACGCCAAGGCGATCTCCGACTGGTTCCCGAAAAAGGAGCGGCCGATCGCCGCCGGCTGGGCGGGCGTCGGTTTCTCCATCGGCGCCATGCTGGCGCCGCCGATCATTGTCATCGCTCACGTCTCCTTCGGCTGGCAGGGGGCATTCCTGTTCTCCGGCGGGTTGGCGCTGATCTGGGTAGTGCTGTGGTGGCTGTTCTACCACTCGCCGCAGCAGCACCCGAACCTTAGCCAGCAGGAGTTGGATCTGATCCGCGAAGACAACGAGCCGGTGTTGCCGAAGCTGCCGTTCTTCACTTCGCTGGCCAGCCTGTGCAAGAACAAGAAGTTTTACGGCATTGCCATCCCGGCCTTTCTCGCCGAGCCGGCCTGGGCGGTATTCAGTTTCTGGGTGCCGCTGTACCTGGCCACCGAACGCGGCATGGATCTGAAACAGATCGCGATGTTCGCCTGGCTGCCGTTCCTGGCGGCAGATATCGGCAGCGTCGCCAGCGGCTATCTCACCACCCTGTATCGCAAATGGTTCGGCTGCAGCCGCGTCAACTCCGTGGTCGCCAGCTCGGTGACCGGCGCTTTCCTGATGGTGTCGCTGGCGTTCGTCGCGATCACCCAAAATCCCTATGTGGCGATCGCGCTGATCTCGATCGGCGGCTTCGGCCACCAGGTGATCTCCTGCATGCTCAGCGCGCTGGTGGTGGAGTCGTTCGATAAAAACCAGATGGCGACGGTCAACGGCATGCGCGGCTCCAGCGCCTGGATCGCCAGCTTCCTGTTCACGCTGCTGATCGGCGCGGTGTCCGACACCATCGGCTTCAACCCGCTGTTTATCGCCATGGGCTTCTTCGATCTGATCGGCGCTGTGTTCCTGATTGCCCTGATCGCCGAGCGCGGCGGTAAGAAAACCCCTTCACACAGCTAAGTGGGATATTTATGAAAACCTTGAAAAATTGGACGCTGGCGGCGCAGCATGCCGACCATGTCGAGCTGCTGGTCGATGAACGTCACCGTTTCTGTCTGTACGTGTTGGAAGACGGTTTGTTCCGCGTGTTGATCAAGCGCAACGGCGAGCTGGCGCTGGATCGCACCTGGAGCATCGCGCCGCAGGAGGATGTGCCTTGGGAAGGGCGCGAACGGCTCAGCGTCGCCGGCTTCAGCCTGCCGGGCTATCAGCTGCGCCAGGAGAGCGGTCGGCTGGTGGTCAGCACGCCGCTGCTGCGGGTGACGGTGCATCAGCCGCTGTGGTTGGAATGGGAGCATTGCAATGCCGCTGGCGAGTGGCGGCCGCTGGCGGCGGATCGGCCAACCAGCGCCTACCTGCTCAATGCGCACGGCGACGGCGTGGCGCACTACCAACGCCGCTTCGCCGATGAGCGCTATTACGGCCTGGGGGAGAAAACCGGCGATCTGGAGCGCACCGGCCGCCGCTTCGAGATGCGCAATCTGGACGCCATGGGGTACAACGCGGCCAGCACCGATCCGCTGTACAAACACATTCCGTTCACCATCACCCGTGGGCCGGAGGCGAGCTTTGGCCTGTTCTACGATAACCTGAGCAGCTGCTGGCTGGATCTGGGCAACGAGATAGACAACTACCATACGGCCTATCGCCGCTATCAGGCCGAAGCGGGCGATCTGGATTACTACCTGTTCCTCGGGCCGAAGGTATTGGACGTCACCAAGGCGTTCGTGCGCCTGACCGGCCGCACCCACTTCGGGCCGAAGTGGAGCCTGGGCTACAGCGGCTCGACCATGCACTACACCGACGCGCCGGACGCCCAGCAGCAGCTGCAACAGTTCATTGCGCTGTGCCGCCAGCACGCCATTCCCTGCGACTCTTTCCAGCTGTCGTCGGGCTACACCTCGATCAACAACAAGCGCTACGTGTTCAACTGGAACTACGACAAGGTGCCGCAGCCCAGGCTGCTCAGCCAGGCGTTTCACGACGCCGGCCTCAGGCTGGCGGCCAACATCAAGCCGTGCCTGCTGCAGGATCACCCGCAGTATCAGGCGGTGGCGGCGCAGGGGCTGTTTATCCGCGATTCGCAAAGCGACGCGCCGGAACGCTCCAGCTTCTGGGACGACGAAGGATCGCACCTCGACTTCACCAATCCGGCGACGGTGCGCTGGTGGCAGCAGGGTGTCACGCAGCAGCTGCTGGAGATGGGCATCGATTCCACCTGGAATGACAACAACGAATACGAAGTGTGGGACGGCGAAGCGCGCTGCCACGGCTTCGGGCGCCCGATCGCCATCAAGCATATCCGACCGGTGATGCCATTGCTGATGATGCGCGCCTCGATGGAGGCCCAGCAGCGCTTCGCGCCGCAGCGGCGGCCGTACCTGATCTCGCGCTCCGGCTGCGCCGGCATGCAGCGCTACGTGCAGACCTGGAGCGGCGACAACCGCACCAGTTGGCAGACGCTGCGCTACAACATCCGCATGGGGCTGGGCATGAGCCTGTCCGGGCTGTATAACCTCGGCCACGACGTCGGCGGCTTCTCCGGCCACAAACCGGACGCGGAGCTGCTGGTGCGCTGGGTGCAAAACGGCGTGATGCACCCGCGTTTCACCATCCACTCCTGGAACGACGATGCTACGGTCAACGAGCCCTGGATGTACCCGGGCGCCACCCCGGCGGTGCGCGAGGCGATCAACCTGCGTTACCGGCTATTGCCGTATTTCTACACCTTGCTGTGGCAGGCCTGCGCCGACGATGAGCCGATGCTGCGCCCGACCTTCCTCGATCACGAACAGGATGCGCGCACCTTCGGCGAGAACGACGATTTTCTGATCGGCCGCGATCTGCTGGTGGCCAGCGTGGTGGAACCGGGGCAACGTCGCCGTTCGGTGTATCTGCCGGATAACGGCGAAGGCTGGTACTGCTTCTACAGCGGCCAGTGGTTCGGCGGCGGCCAGACGGTGACGCTGGCGGCGCCGCTGGAGCGTCTGCCGCTGCTGGTGCGCGCCGGGGCGGCGCTACCGCTGTCGCAGCGGCTGGCGCATGTGGACGTGGCCGCCGACGATCGGCGCGAGCTGCGGCTGTTTCCGCTCAAGGGCTGCGGCGCAAGCAGCGGGCTGTTGTTTGAGGACGACGGTGAAAGCGAAGGCTGGCGGCAGGGCGATGCGCTGTGGCTGCGCTGGGAAATGCGCTGCGACCCTCAGCGCATCATGCTGGATATCACGACGGAAGGGCGTTTCCGCCCGGCCTGGCGCACGCTGCTACTCAGTCTGCCGGAAGGCGAAACGCGCGCGCTGTGGGTGAACGGCGAACCGGGCGAGCGTTTTACGCTGGAGTAAGGCTTACTCGGCCGCGCGTTTCTTGCGCGGCTTTTTGGCGACGGTGATGGTTTTCACCTCACTTTCCACCCAGCCGTCCTGCAGGCGGGTTTTCAGCAGTTCGCCGACCTGCGCCTGCTTGGTGGTTTTCAGCAGCTCGCCGCGCGGAGTTTGCGTCACGCTGTAGCCGCGCGCCAGCGTCGCCAACGGGCTGACGGTTTCCAGTTGGCTGCAGGCCACGCCGAAGCGCTGGCGGTAGGCGTTGAGCTGCCGCTCCATCGCCTGCTGCAGACGGTATTCCTGCTGCTGCACGCGCTGCTGGTAGCGGTGAATGCGGCCCTGCGGCTGCACCTGCGCCAGCCGCTGCTGGGCGCGTTCGCTGCGGCGGGCGGCTTGGCGCAGCTGCTGCTGCATGCCGTCTTCCATCCGGCGTTGCAGCTTGAACAGCAGCGTCTGCTGGCGCGCCAGGCGCAGATGCGGATGCTGCTGCTGTAAACGGTGGTGAATGCGGGTGAACTGCTGCTGGCGCTGTGCCAGGTAGTAATCCATCGCCATCTCCAGCCGCTGCTGCTGCGACTGCAGCTGGCGCAACAGCTCAAGCTGATTGCGGCTGACCAGTTCGGCGGCGGCGGAAGGGGTCGGCGCGCGCAGGTCGGCGACGAAGTCGGCGATGGTGACGTCGGTTTCATGGCCGACGGCGCTGACGATCGGAATGCGGCTGGCGAAGATCGCCCGCGCCACGCGTTCGTCGTTGAAGCTCCACAGGTCCTCCAGCGAACCGCCGCCGCGGCCGACGATCAGCACATCGCATTCGTCGCGGCGGTTGGCGGCCTCGATGGCGCGCACGATCTGCATCGGCGCTTCCGCGCCCTGCACCGAGGTGGGGTAGATGACGATCGGCAGCGACGGATCGCGCCGCTGCAACACCTGCAGGATATCGTGCAGCGCCGCGCCGCTGGCGGAGGTGATCACCCCGACGCGTTTGGCCGGCGCGGGCAGCGGCTGCTTGAACTGCTGATCGAACAGCCCTACGGCGCTCAGGCGCTGTTTCAACTGCTCGAACTGTTGCTGCAGCAGGCCGTCGCCGGCGGGCTGCATGCTTTCGGCGATCAGCTGGTAGTCGCCGCGCGGTTCATACAGCGTGATGCTGGCGCGCACCAAGACCTGCTGGCCGTTTTGCGGCCGGAAGGTGACGCGGCGGTTGCTGTTGCGAAACATCGCGCAGCGCACCTGGGCGCGATCGTCTTTCAGCGTGAAATACCAGTGGCCGGAGGCGGGCTGGGAGAGGTTGGAGATCTCGGCGGAGAGCCAAATCTGCCCCATTTCCCTTTCCAGCAGTTGGCGAACCGTCTGATTCAGGCGGCTTACGGTAAAAATGGAAGGCGAAACAGGTAGCGTCATGTGACCCAGATCAAATTTCAAAACAATCACTTAATTGGTCGATACTACATGGCTGAAAAAGGTAATCAAGACTTTTTGTAAGAAAGTGCTGGAGGCAACCGATTCCGCTCTGTATAATGCCGCGGCAATATTTTATCTTTTTCACAGCCCACCCTGGTGAGATATTGCCCATGCTACGTATCGCTAAAGAAGCTCTGACGTTTGACGACGTCCTCCTGGTTCCAGCCCACTCCACGGTTCTGCCTAACACTGCAGAGCTCGGCACTCAACTGACCAAAACCATCCGCCTGAACATCCCTATGCTGTCCGCAGCCATGGATACCGTTACCGAATCCGGCCTGGCCATCGCGCTGGCGCAGGAAGGCGGCCTGGGCTTCATCCACAAAAACATGTCCATCGAGCGCCAGGCTGAAGAAGTCAGCCGCGTGAAGAAACATGAAAGCGGCGTAGTCACCGACCCGCAGACCGTTACTCCGGCCACCACGCTGCAGGAAGTGAAAGAGCTGACCGCGCGCAACGGCTTCGCCGGTTACCCGGTCGTTACCGAAGACAACGAGCTGGTCGGCATCATCACCGGCCGCGACGTGCGCTTCGTGACCGATCTGACCCAGCCGGTCACCGCGGTGATGACGCCGAAAGATCGCCTGGTCACCGTGAAAGAAGGTGAAGCGCGCGACGTGGTGCTGCAGAAGATGCACGAAAAGCGCGTAGAAAAAGCGCTGGTGGTGGACGACAGCTTCCACCTGCTGGGCATGATCACTGTTAAAGACTTCCAGAAAGCGGAACGTAAACCTAACGCCTGTAAAGACGAGCACGGCCGCCTGCGCGTGGGCGCGGCGGTCGGCGCCGGTGCCGGCAACGAAGAGCGCGTTGATGCGCTGGTGGCGGCAGGCGTTGACGTCCTGCTGATCGACTCCTCGCACGGCCACTCCGAAGGCGTGTTGCAGCGCATCCGCGAAACCCGCGCCAAATACCCGGATCTGCAGATCGTCGGCGGCAACGTCGCGACCGCGGCGGGCGCCAAAGCGCTGGCTGAAGCCGGCGTGAGCGCGGTGAAAGTGGGTATCGGCCCTGGCTCCATCTGTACCACCCGCATCGTGACCGGCGTGGGTGTGCCGCAGATCACCGCCATCGCCGACGCGGTGGAAGCGCTGGAAGGCACCGGTATTCCGGTTATCGCCGACGGCGGCATCCGCTTCTCCGGCGATATCGCCAAAGCGATCGCCGCGGGCGCCTCTTGCGTGATGGTCGGCTCCATGCTGGCGGGCACCGAAGAATCTCCGGGCGAAATCGAGCTGTATCAGGGCCGTTCGTTCAAATCTTACCGCGGCATGGGCTCGCTGGGCGCGATGTCCAAAGGCTCTTCCGACCGTTACTTCCAAACCGATAACGCCGCCGACAAACTGGTGCCGGAAGGTATCGAAGGCCGCGTGGCCTATAAAGGCATGCTGAAAGCCATCGTGCACCAGCAGATGGGCGGCCTGCGCTCCTGCATGGGCCTGACCGGCTGCGCCACCATCGACGATCTGCGCACCAAGGCGGAGTTCGTGCGCATCAGCGGCGCCGGCATTCAGGAAAGCCACGTGCACGACGTGACCATCACCAAAGAGTCGCCGAACTACCGCATGGGCTGATGCCTTAACCTCTCCTGAGTGAGAGGCCGGGGTGGGGCGCCAAGCCCCATCCCGAAAACATACATTTTCGCTCTTTTTCTCTTGTTGCTGGAATTCGCCTCACATGACACAAAATATCCATAAGCATCGCATCCTCATACTGGACTTCGGTTCGCAATACACCCAACTGGTCGCCCGCCGCGTGCGCGAAATCGGCGTTTACTGCGAACTGTGGGCCTGGGACGTTAGCGAAGCGCAGATCCGCGAATTCAACCCAAGCGGCATCATCCTGTCCGGCGGCCCGGAAAGCACCACCGAAGCCGGCAGCCCGCGCGCCCCTGACTACGTGTTCAACGCCGGCGTGCCGGTGCTGGGCGTGTGCTACGGCATGCAGACCATGGCGATGCAGCTGGGTGGCCATGTGCAGGGCTCCAACGAACGCGAGTTCGGCTACGCGCAGGTGGAAATCGTCAACGAGAGCGCGCTGCTGCGCGACATCGAAGACGCCATCAGCCCGGCCGGCAAACCGCTGCTGGACGTGTGGATGAGCCACGGTGACAAAGTGACCGCGATCCCGTCCGACTTCGTGACCGTCGCCAGCACCGACACCTGCCCGTTCGCCATTATGGCCAACGAAGAAAAACGCTTCTACGGCGTGCAGTTCCACCCGGAAGTGACCCACACCCGTCAGGGCCAGCGCATGCTGGAGCGCTTCGTACTGGACATCTGCCAATGTGAAGCCCTGTGGACGCCGGCCACCATTATCGAAGATGCGGTCGAGCGCATCCGCGAGCAGGTGGGTGAAGACCACGTGATCCTCGGCCTGTCCGGCGGCGTTGACTCCTCCGTCACCGCGATGCTGCTGCACCGCGCCATCGGCAAGCGCCTGACCTGCGTGTTTGTCGACAACGGCCTGCTGCGCCTGAACGAAGCCAAGCAGGTGATGGAAATGTTCGGCGACCACTTCGGTCTGAACATCGTGCACGTTGAGGCGGAAAACCGCTTCCTGACCGCACTGGCGGGCGTGGACGAACCGGAAGCCAAGCGTAAAATCATCGGCCGCGTGTTCGTTGAAGTGTTCGACGAAGAAGCCTGCAAGCAAGAGCAGGTGAAATGGCTGGCGCAGGGCACCATCTATCCGGACGTGATCGAATCCGCCGCTTCCGCCACCGGCAAAGCGCACGTGATCAAGTCGCACCACAACGTGGGCGGCCTGCCGAAAGAGATGAAGCTGGGCCTGGTCGAGCCGCTGAAAGAGCTGTTCAAAGACGAAGTGCGCAAGATCGGCCTGGAACTGGGCCTGCCGTACGACATGCTGTACCGTCACCCGTTCCCGGGCCCAGGTCTGGGCGTGCGCGTGCTGGGCGAAGTGAAGAAAGAGTACTGCGATCTGCTGCGCCGCGCCGACGCCATCTTCATCGAAGAGCTGCACAAAGCCGACCTGTACAACAAAGTCAGCCAGGCGTTCACCGTGTTCCTGCCGGTGCGTTCGGTCGGCGTGATGGGCGACGGCCGCAAATACGACTGGGTCGTCTCCCTGCGTGCGGTGGAAACCATCGACTTCATGACCGCGCACTGGGCGCACCTGCCGTATGACTTCCTCGGCCGCGTCTCCAACCGCATCATCAACGAAGTGGACGGCATCTCCCGCGTGGTGTACGACATCAGCGGCAAGCCGCCGGCGACGATTGAGTGGGAGTAATCCCGCGTCCGGCGTAGGCTGGCGTCAGTGAACCACACATGAGAACCAAACCCGCTTAACGGCGGGTTTTTTTATGCCCGATGTTTGGCGCCCTAAGCCGTAGACGGCCTCCGAGCCGAAAGGAGGAGAGGGGCGAACGGAGAAGACAGTCCGCACGGAGCAGCCCACGCTTTGCTTACGGCTCATTTCCTGAGACGCGGCGTTTTCCATCTCGGCTTTGCGCCTATCCGCAGCACGGTATTCTGCAACCACGCGCACTTCGTCGGCGCGACGATATCGTCGGATAACGGGTCTTTATTCACCGTACCCGCCGGGCCGCGGCATTAAAATGAATTGCCGTATTGAGGCGCGTCGACTCATCGGCATCGGGCTATAGCGTAGCTAATTAATCCTCTGCGAAAATTAAAGGACTCTGCAAGTCTTTTTATGGGATTTTTCTGAAATACTTGGTCTGACGAATAAATATATCAGAAGGATATGGTGAATTAGTCTATTTCTTATTTTATAAATCTTTCCTTCTGTTTTTATTGGGGAAATCAGCGGTTTCATTGTATTTAATAACGCTTCTCAAGGGCGGATTCTAAGTTTTATCAGCATTCGTTTCTTGGAGTTGAAATTATAATTGTATGATTTTTCTTATCTTTTAATTATCGTCGTAACATAAAGTGCGAACTGTATAATTATCTGGCATTTGATATTTTCTAAGCTATCTACATAGGCTACTCTAAATGTAAGGGTATTAAAATGTACCGCCGAGAGGGAGGCAAGTGATTTATCAATGGATGCCAGGACATGCTTTCTTTTGACTGTTTAGTTGCACAACATCAGGATGGATATTGGTCGAGATGAAAGAGACAGGAAAAGCCTTCACTAGGGAAAAGCTTTATAAGAATTATACCAATAACGTCACGCGGAGGACGTCTACCCCAAAAGAAGTATCTCTCTGTCAATCAACTATGAAAGGTTCATCGTTTTTCACATTATAATCCTAATTGCATGATTGCGGCAGCGCTTTGTTTTTCATTTTAATGGATAAAAGCCCAATGAACAGGTTGTCTGAGGGTGGGTTTTGTTAGGGCATGGATGTCATTATGAGTTACCAGCATAGTATCGTGGTCGAGCTAGTTAATTTGATCGAGATGAATATACAGCATGATCTCTCGATAGAAAAGTTATCGGATTTGTCTGGTTATTCGAAATGGCACTTGCAAAGAATGTTTCAGCGTTATACGGGAATGAAAATAGCGACGTATATCAGAAATAGGCGCCTGAGCAAGTCCGCCGTTATGCTCAAACAGTCTGATTTAAAAGTATTGGAAGTGGCTACTGCTATCGGCTTTAGCTCGCAGCAGGCTTTTAGCCGCGCCTTTCAACGCTTTTTCGGTGAGAGCCCAAAGGACTTTAGAACGAGCCAGGAATGGGACTTTTCCAAGCACCTCCCTCCTTTTTTAATACAAAATCCGTCAGCATATCATTTTGTCGAAATGCCCAAGAACATATACCTGCTTAAGGGATATAAGTTTTTTCTCTATCATTCGATGAGTGCTTCCAGCTCTGGAGGAGAGGAACGACAGAAATACAGCAGCCGCACAGGGAAAAACACCGATACGTCAATGCGCACGGTAAAGTTGGCATCATCCGGTTGGGAGGTAACGCTCAGCAAAGGGTACTACGAGACACGCAATCTGACGTTGATAAGAGGGCAGTATTTGTTGTTCGAGTTTAACGGCAGGTTGAACGAATACCTGGTTTTTTTTGACAGCATCTATGACGCCTATCTTCCTTTGCTTGGCGTGCGAATAAGAAACGGCTTTTTAATTGAATTGCATAAAGAAAAGAATTTTCAATACGCAGAACTTAACGTCAAGGTGTTGGTTTATATTGGCAAGTCTTGACGCTATTCGGGCAGTAAAACAGAGGGGGGTATCCCAAGGAAAAGGAGGTGCTTATCAGGGTGATTAATTAGCGCTCGGGCTGTTGCCGTTTTTATCTCTATCGATTTTAATTTTAAAAGGAAGTCAGTTATGACTAGTTCTAGTTTGAACACGTTCCCTGTGGGTTATGAGTATGTCAACTTTGTTAATTGGTCAAAAGAAATATCCGGCAATCATATTCTGACCTGCTATCCACAAAATACGGATGAGCTCTTGGCCGTGATTAACTGGGCGCATGAGAATAAATATTGCGTGCGTCCGGTTGGCATCAAGCACAACTGGTCACCGCTCGTTATTGCAAACGGGGAGGATAACAGCAATGTCGTGCTGATCGACCTCACCAGGAAATTCAAAAACATCTCAATCAATAAAGTGGAAGAGCATGGATACGTCACCGCGCAAACGGGGGTGACAATGCAGGCTTTGCTCACTGAATTAGAAAAAAAGAAACTCGGCTTTTATGCGACGCCGGCGCCTGGTGATCTGACCCTGGGGGGCGTGCTCGCCATCGGCGGCCATGGAACCTGCATCCCGGCAAAAGATGAGCGTCTGGCTGAGTTTGCCAGCTTTGGTTCCGTGAGCAATAGCGTGGTGTCGCTAAAAGCTGTCGTTTGGGATCAGGCACGGTCGAAGTATGAATTAAAGGAGTTTACGCGTGATAATGCGGAGAGCTCGGCATTCCTGGTGCATGTCGGCCGGGCTTTTATCAGCGAAGTGACGCTGCAGGTGCCGCGCAACAGGCGTTTACGCTGTCAAAGTTATGTTAATGTCACCGCGACGGATCTTTTTTCCACTGCAAGCACGACAAAAAATACCTTCAGCCATTTCTTGGATCTGTGCGGGCGCGTTGAAGTCATCTGGTTCCCGTTCACGGAAAAACCATGGCTGAAAGTGTGGAAGCAAGAAGATAGCTTCCCAAAAGTGTCAAAACCGGTTAATGGTCCATTTAACTATCCGTTCTCGGATAATTTGCCGGTTAAAATTTCAGATATCATTAAAAAAATCAATAATGGCCACCCGGAGCTGACTCCGACACTCGGCAAGGCGCAGATGGAGTTGGTCAGCATTGGTTTAGGGGCCACCGTGTCGGCGGATCTGTGGGGGTGGAGCAAGGATCTGCTGTTGTATGTGAAGCCGACAACGCTGCGCGTGACGGCCAATGGTTACGCGATAATCACGAAACGGAGCAATATTCAGAATGTATTGCACGATTTCACGAAAAAATATGAAGAAATGGTGGCCGATTACCAGCGCAAAAATTCATTTCCGATGAATGGCCCAATTGAAATTCGCGTCACCGGGTTGGACAGTGCAAAAGAGAGCGCGGTGGCCAATGCCATTGTTCCCGATCTTTCGGCCATTCGCCCCGTTGAATCCCATCCGGAATGGGATGTCGCGATCTGGTTGGATATTCTGACCATGCCCGATACGCCGGATGCCAATAAATTCTACAGTGAAATGGAAAAATGGATTTTTAGCCACTATGCGGGCGACTATGCGACGGTTCGCGTAGAGTGGAGTAAAGGCTGGGGTTATACTTCACAGGCAGCGTGGCAGGATAAAACCGTACTCGAAGAAAACATTCCGCGCAGCTTTAATGCCGGGGCAGGGAAAAATGACAGTTGGAATCATGCCTGCAACGTGCTGAATAAGTATGATCCGCACAACGTGTTCTCCTCTCCATTGACCAAAGCGGTTTTCAAACAGAAGAGTTAGTGAGTGCGTAATTGAAATAACCACCTGATTGGGCAGGTGGTTAGCATTATTAATCTTTCAGAGGGAGTCGCTTGTTTTCAAGCACCCCATTCTTTCTCGTAATGATATTCGATACGGCTTGCATCCCCGCCCAGCAGGGAGCCTACGGCTGCAACGCTTTTAAATGCCGCATAGCCAAGCGAGTCCGCGACATTATGAACGGCGCCCAAGCCAAAACCGATCGCGTTGAACCCTTGGCCTACGGAAGAGATCAATCGGGTATTAAGCGCATCATTGGCCAATTTTACGGTATCAATGACAACATCGCCGGCAAATCCTGATACAAAGCTTGCCGTATCGGAAATAATCCCAGCACCAGAAACGATTTCGATCTCTGCAGTATTTAGCTCTTTCATAGTAAATCCTTTCAACTTTATCCCTATGCCTCAGGAACGAAACGTAAAGCGTTTCGCCACTTAATTCTCGCGGCCTCTGTGAATGACGGCTTGATGAGAATACGCTTAGATTAAAGAGGTCGGCGTTGCAATATGCAACTCATAACGCCGACGATAATATTAGGGTCGCACTTTTTGTGACGTTTAAGCAGTTTTATGATTTTTTAAGATTATTATTACTTGTGGGTTTTGCCAACAAGGACTAAATCTAAATAAGCGCCGTGTTGGGCCATGGATAAGATAAAAATGAACGGTGTCGCTATATATGGAGAGGTCAGAATTTGTTTAGGGAAGAGGCCTTATCGCATAGTCGTTCTAAATGGGCAGGAAAAGCATTGTTAATTGCAGGGTTGCCGGCCTGGGTCATCGCGGGCATTTCACTTTCATTCGTTTCTGTGCTGATCATTTTCGTGACCTATGGCGGTTATACCCGGCGTATCAGCGTGGGCGGAGAGGTCACGACGCTGCCAAGATCGGTCAACATATTTGCTACTCAGCAGGGATTCATTGCACAACGCTTTGTCAATGTGGGCGATCAGGTAAAAAAAGGGCAGCATCTTTATCAGATAGACGTCAGCAGGGTGACGGATTCCGGCACCGTCAGCGCAAGCACGCGGCAGGCGATAGAAAATCAACTGGCGCAGGTCGATAGCATTATCGCCAAATTGGAGGCGAACAAGAAAACGACCTTGGTCAATCTGCAAGCGCAGATTGACCAATATAAACTGGCGCACAGCCAGTCCAAACAGATGGTCGAAAATTCACGCAACGGCGTTAACTTTATGCGCGAAACCATGAAAAATTACGATGAGTATCGCAGTAAGGGGCTCATTAATCGGGATCAGCTGAATAACCAGGTTTACCTCTACTATCAGCAGCAGAGCACGTTCCACAGTCTCTATAACCAAAGCATTCAAGAGTCTTTGCAGATAACTAATCTGAATAGCGATCTCGCGACAAGAGCGTCCGATTTCGATAATCAAATCTCGCAATATCAATTTCAGCGCAATGATCTCCTGAGGCAGCTGGCCGAAGCGGACGCCAGCGGCTCATTGATTGTCAATGCGCCGGCGGACGGGCGTGTTGAATCGCTCAGCGTGACGCCTGGGCAAATGGTCAATACGGGGGACAGCCTGGCGCAATTAATCCCCAGTAATCATGCCATCTATTATTTGGTTTTATGGTTGCCCAACAGCAGCGTGCCTTACGTGAGCCGAGGCGATCATATCAACGTTCGTTATGACGCCTTTCCGTATGAAAAATTTGGTCAGTTTCCCGGCGTGATCGAAAGCATCGCTTATGTTCCCGCATCGATTCAGGAAATGTCCACTTACAGCAGTTCGCCAACTCGACAATCGGCTGAACTGGTTGAGTCGTACTACAAAGTGCTGGTGGCTATCGATAACACGCAGTTCGGCTATCAGGGAAAGCAGCTGAACCTTTCAAGCGGCATGAAGGCGCAAGCTACGCTTTTCCTGGAGAAAAGACCCATCTACCAATGGATGTTCGCGCCATTTTATGACATGAAAAACAGTGTGTCGGGGCCACTTCGTGAATAAAGTTTATGAGAATATCGTTGGCAAGCTAAACCTGTCGCTCAGAAGAAAAGTGCCGCAGGTCTTGCAAACGGAGGCCGCCGAATGCGGGCTGGCCAGTTTAGCGATGGTGTGCGGCTATTACGGCATGCACATCGATATGCTGTCGATGCGCCAGAAGTTTGATATCTCGGCCCGCGGCGCCACCCTGAGCTCGCTGATCGCGATCGCCGAGAATCTCAATTTGAAAACGCGGGCTTTATCCTTGAGCCTGGATGAGATTCACCAGGTGAAAAGGCCCTGCATATTGCACTGGGATATGAATCACTTTGTGGTCCTGGTCAACATTCGCGGTGGACGGATAACCCTGCACGATCCGGCATTTGGCCGCCGGGTTATCGGCCTGCAGGAGTTTTCCCTTCATTTTACCGGAATAGCTTTAGAGGTATGGCCCAGCAGTGAATTCACGCCTGTAGTGCAGAAAAACCGCCTGCACTTTAGAAAACTGCTCAACAATGTCACCGGTCTTAAAAGCGCGCTGGTAAAAATTTTCGCTCTGTCGCTGGTCATTGAGGCCGTCAACCTGCTGATGCCCGTCGGGACTCAGTTGGTGATGGACCACGTCATTCAGGCCGGCGACCATAATTTATTGGTCATTATTTGCGTCGGTTTACTGTTTTTTATCTTGTTCCGCACCTGCGTTTCGATGTTTCGCTCGTGGATCTCCATCGTGATGGGCGCGCTGATCGATATACAGTGGAAATCAGGGCTGTTTGATCATTTGATGAAGCTCCCGCTTGCCTATTTTGAAAAGCGCAAGCTGGGTGATATTCAATCGCGCTTTGGCTCGCTGGACGCCATTCGCACCACGTTTACCACCAGTATCGTTTCCAGCATCATTGATGGCATCATGTCGGTCGGCGTATTTATCATGATGTTCATGTACGGCGGCTGGCTGGTGTGGGTAGCCTCCGGCTTTACGGTCTTATATATTCTGCTGCGCCTTTCGACCTATCGCTATTATCGGCAAGCGTCCGAGGAGCAATTGGTGAAGTCGGCGAAAGCCAGCTCACATTTTATGGAGACGTTGTACAGCATCGCGACGCTGAAGTCGTTGGGGTTGGCGGGAACGCGTTCGCAGTTCTGGCTAAATTTAAATATCGATACGGCAAACGCCAATATTCGGGTGACGAAGCTCGATATGTTCTTTGGCGGCGTGAATGCGTTTCTTGCGGCCTGCGATCAAATCGTTATCTTGTGGTTAGGCGCGTCTTTAGTGATCGACAGTCAAATGACATTAGGCATGTTTGTCGCCTTTAATGCCTATCGGGGGCAATTCTCCGATCGCGCGTCAAATCTTATCGATATGGTAATTCGGCTGCGAATGCTGAATTTGCATAATGAAAGGCTGGCGGACATCGTGCTTTCTACGACAGAGGAAGAGAAGCCCTATCGCAAGATATGCAATCCCAACGAGGCGGTGACTTTTGAAGTGCGCGATCTGCTTTATCAATATGACAGCCTTTCGCGCCCAGTGATCCCCGGGCTCAGCCTGCAGATCGCGGCGGGAGAAAGCGTGGCGATCGTCGGGCCTTCAGGCGTCGGCAAAACCACGTTGATGAAGCTGATGTGTGGGCTGTTGGAACCGACGGAAGGGCGCTTGTTTATCAACGGCATTAACATTCATGATATCGGCATTAATAATTATCGGGAGTGCATCGCGTGTGTATTGCAAGAAGATAAACTGCTTGCTGGTTCAATTGCCGAGAACATATGCAGTTTTGATGCTCATCCCGATACGGAATTTATCGTTGAATGCGCCAAGCATTGCAATATTCACGACGATATTATGAAAATGCCGATGGGATATGAAACGTTGGTGGGCGAATTGGGGGGGAGCCTTTCCGGCGGGCAAAAACAGCGGGTTCTTATCGCCCGCGCGTTATATCGAAGGCCCAGTATTCTGTTTATGGACGAAGCGACTAGTCATTTGGATCTGGACAATGAAAAAAGGGTGAACGAAGCCATATCCTCGTTGAAAATGACCCGCGTTATCATTGCTCATCGGCCATCGACGATTGCATCGGCAGATCGGGTAATTACATTGCAACCTGTAAATACAATGACATAATTGTTTGATGAAATATAAAATTTTATATTTATTTCATCTTTAATTAAGATTTTCGTTATTGAGTTAATTTATTGAGCGTCTTATACCTAAAACGTGAACCGACGGTTCATAAAAGGCAGTCTTTTTTAATTGATTCTTTTTAGTGAATGGAGATGAAAAATGAGAGAATTAAACTCAACAGAAGTTCAGCAGGTGAACGGCGCAACGATTGGCCTGGGTTTGGCTATCATCGGCAAGGTTGTTAACAGCTGGGGAAACGCGTGGAATAATGCCTGGGGCGGTTGCACACCAAAACCGCCGGTATGTAAACCTGAGCCGCCGGTCTGCAAACCAAAACCGCCTAAATGCGATTAATCGTATTTAGATAACGCAGCGTAATATGCGGCAGGCTTAATGTTTTATTCATTAAGCCTGCCTTATTGCTGGCGGATAACGTGCGCCATCGACGCAGTTAACTTGCCCCCCACTGGGTCAGCAGCGCATGCAGCCTGGCCGGTTCCAGCGGCTTGCGCAGCACCAGATAGCCTTCCTGCTCGGCCTCTTGCAATATTTGCGAATTGAACTCGCCGCTGACCATCGCGCCGCTCACGTCCGGCAGGCGTTCGAACAGCGCTTTCAGGATGTCAAAACCGCTCTCGCCGGAACGCAGGCGCTGGTCGCACAGCACGGCGAACGGCGTAAAACCGTCGTCGACGATGGCGAAGGCTTCCTCGGCGGAGGCCGCGCAGCGCACGGTGATGCCCCAGGTACTCATCAGGCTTTCCCAGGCGGAGGTCACCAAGGGATCGTCGTCCACCACCAGGCAGGCGCCGCGCAGTGGTGCATAGCGGGTAGGCGCGGCGGTGTTGTCGTAGGCGGCCGCGGTTTCCGGCGCTTTGTCTTCGCCGATGTATTGCGTGAAGCGCATCCAGAAACGCGATCCTTTGCCTTCGACGGAGTGCATGCCGTACTTCACCTTCATCAGCTTGGCGCAGCGCGCCACCACCGCCAGCCCCAGCCCGTGGCCGGCGCTGTCGATTTTCCACGCCAGCTCGGGGCGGTAGTAAGGGGAGAAGATTTTGCTTTTCTCTTCGTCGGCGATGCCCACGCCGGTGTCCCACACTTCCACCAGGCACTCGGCGCCGCGCGGGCGGATGGCGATCAGCACGCCGCCCCGTTGCGTGTAGCGCAGGGCGTTCTGGATCAGGTTGATCAGCGATTGCCGCACCAGCAGCGGATCGCCCATCACGCTGATACGCCGTCTGGGGCGCCAGGTGCGCAGCGTCAGGGCGCGGCTGTTGGCCTCTTCGCGGAACAGGGTGACCACCGAGTCGAGCAGGGCGCCGATATCCACATGGGTGGCGGCGGTGCGCACGTTGCCGGATTCGATTTTGCTGAGATCGAGCAGCGAATTGAACATCAAATGCACCGAACGCACGCTCTGCTGCAGATCCAGCAACTGCGGCGTCAGGCTGTCGTCGCGGTTTTTGTGGATGATGGCCTCGATCAGAAAGCCCATGGCGTGCACCGGCTGGCGCAGATCGTGGCTGGCGGTGGTCAGGAACTGGTTCTTGTCCAACAGCGCCTGTTCCGCCTCTTCTTTAGCCTGGCGGAACTGCTCCGCCAGGCGCGAGCTTTGCTCTTCGAGCAGCGCCTGCTGAATAAAGAACGCATGCGAGGTTAATGCGTGGCGGTAAATGGCGAAGCCGTACAACAAGTTCAGCATCAGCACGATGAACATCACGTCTTCCAGCCGCCAGATGATGCCGAGGTTCAGCAGCCCCCAGGAGGCGAAGAAAAAGCGGGTAAAGGTGCTGATGACGGGCGTCAGGTGCGTTGCGTTGGCGGCGACGATCGCGGCGATGCTGATATTGAGCAGCAGGAAAAAGTCAAAGTTATGGGTCTGCGGCGTAATTAAATAGAGTGATGAGATCCCCAACCCGTGAATAAAGGCCACCTTATTAATACGCGGCAGCCAGCGGCGCAGCACGGCGTCTTCATCATTTTCTTTGGCTTCGCGCTGGTAGCGCCGATGCCCTATTCGGATCGCCACGGCGCATAGCAGGTAAACGATGATCCAGGCAATGGTTGGGCCGAGCTTGTCGCCCAGCAAATAAATCCAGATGGCGAAAGGGATGCCGACAAAAGGCACGGCGGTGAAGCTGAACACCAGCCGCATGAAGGTGTTGTCCAGCAGGCGGATCTGCGCGCGCGGGGAGATGCCATCATTTTGTAAATGCTGGAAAAACCTCATGACGACGGATCCCGTTTGCCGTGCAACAGCGTGATGGCTTCCACCCGGCTGTTGACGCCGATCTTTTTCAATATATTGCTGATATGTTCTTTGACGGTGGGTTCGGAAATAGACAGTTGCGTCGCAATTCTTTTATTTGGTAGGCCGCGCAGCATCATAGTTAATACGTCGATTTGCCTCGGCGTTAAATTGAATTTATTTAAGTGTTCATGGTGGCTTTTAACGGTGGCTTCATTACCGTCAGGGAACCATTCATGATTATTATTCAGCGCAAAAACCGCCCTGGCGAATAATTCCGGTGGTTCGTTTTTTAACACGAATCCATGCCCGCCGGCATTGTTAACTTTCTGCCAGATATCGTTATTCTCGTCGCCGCTGACCACCAAAATCCGCACCTGCGGATAACGTTGTTTTACTTCTTTGAGTAATTTCAACGCGGTACCGGAAGAGAGCCAAAAATCGATCACCAGTAAACGCGGTGGGCCATTTTCCCTAATATGGCGGTAGCAACTTTCTTCATTGGTCACCACATGCGCCTGTTTGAATCGGCAATGCGTGCTGAGAAAATTGGCGATGCCGCTTGCTACCAATGGATGGTCATCAACGACCAACGCATAATCCTGCCCCAAAGGATTCTCCTTTCGCCTTCAAATATCAGATAGGTCTGATGAATTATTATCAACCCTCCCTACTTTAGGAGGGTTTTTTCGTTTAGGAAAGGGAAATATATTATTCGAGGATTTGGATAAGAGAAAACATAAAGCCAATCGGTAATTTTAACTGATTGGTTATAAAGGATAATTTATGAAGAAACCACTTATCGCTTTAACCGTTACGATGATGCTAGCCGGTTGTTCCACCCTGAAAACCGATCAGGCCATTCCATTGCTGCAGGCGGAAACCGCCAAAATGCTGGGGCTGGGATCGTCGGACGAAATTACCGTGACCAACGTCAATGGCGCGCAGCCGGATGCGCTGGGCGGCCAAAAACTTTCTTATCGCGCCACCACGGAAAAAGGCCGCATTTTCGATTGCTCGTCGCTGATGATGCCGGGAATTTTAGGTTCATCGCCGTCGCTGAGCGCGCCGACCTGTACGCCGGTGGTCACGCATAAATAATTCGCTTTGGGGGGCGGTATTACCGCTTCCTGGTTTTTCATCGTCGGAGCGTCAGCGCCGGGGGGCAATAAGCTTTTGCTTCGACGATCACTAAACCGGCGTGCGCGAAATAACGCCTCACACCTCCTCTAGTGTATTGAGTTCCCTATAACAATAAATTTCGCGACATCACGCTAACGAGTACGGAGATAGCCCGTGAATGACAAGACATCGCACCCTTTAGCGGTTAGAACACCGCTTTCCAAACTTTACCTCGCTCTATTTTCCGCGCCGTTGTTGATGCTGGCGCCTGCCGATATCGCTCGCGCAGACGATGCCATTTTTGACGGTGACTCAAAAATTACCGAATCATTGGCCTACACCGGGGACGTTTACGTCGGCCGTAATCAAAGCGGTAACCTGCTGATCGAGAATGGCAAGATCAGCGCCTATAACATCAATATCGGCCGGATGTTCAACGGCCAAATTCATGACAGCCTGGTCACGGTCCGTGGGCCGAACGCCGAGCTGAACGCGGTGAACGATCAGTTCGTGCTGCGCGGCGGCCTGAATCTGGGGCGGGGCACTTTGCGGGTTGAAGACGGCGCGCTGGCCAGCGCGAAAGAGATCGTGGTCGGCACCACCCGCGGCTACGACAGCCACCTTATCGCCACCGGCGCCGGTTCTCGAGTCACCAGCAATTTTCTCAGCGTCGGCACCGACTTAGGGGCGCGATCCACGCTGGCGATTGAAGACGGCGCGGTGCTGAACACCGCCTTTGACGCGCGCATCGGCAATGGCAGCGGGCCGGGCGAGACCGATACGCTGAGCCCGAAAGCCACGGTCACGGGGGCCAATTCCCAATGGAACGTCGGCCGCGCGCTCACGCTTTACGGCGATCTGGACGTGCTGAACGGCGGCGCGGTCAACGTCGGTAATATTCAGGTGGCGGGCGTCTCGGGCGCGCGTAAAACCGCCGAGCTGACGATCGCCGGCAACGGCTCACGGTTTACCAGCGGCAGCAGCGTCAACGTCGGCGATTACGGCAATGGCGTGTTGGCGGTCATGGACGGCGGGACATTCTCCGCCGGCGGCAACGAAGTGGTGCTGGGCAAGGCCGGTTCCGGTTCTAACCGCGGCGCGCTGATTATCGGCAGCCGCGGCAACATGGATACCGGCACCGGGTTGACCGAGCCGACGCTCGGCGCGGCGGGCGCTGCAGGCACTATCGATGCCCAGACGGCGATCGCCCTGCGGGGCGGATTGTTCCGCAGCTATGTGTACTTCAACCATACCGACGGCAATTACGTCTTCAGCAACAAGATGAGCGGCGAAGGCGAGGTGATCAACACCGCCGGGCATACGACGCTGAATGGCGATCTCACTGGCCTGCAGGCGAACGTCACCGCGCGCGGCGGCAAGCTCATCATCGCCAGCGACATCAACACCCAGAAAGAAGACGACATCTTTGAGATCCAAACCCTCAGCGCCGAGAACGGCGGCACGCTGATCCTCAACGCGACGGCGGGCGCCGATGTCAATAATGGGCAGGGCTACAGCAGCGCAGCGTCGATCAAGGCCGGCGGCATGCTGGGCGGCAACGGCACGCTGGGCCAGACCGAGATCCTGTCCGGCGGCCATATCTCGCCCGGCGACGGCAATATCGGCACGCTGACGCTGAAACGCTACCTGAACTTTATCGGCGAATCCTTCTATGACGTCGATATCGCCGGCGACGGACGCAGCGATCAACTGCTGGTGGCGGGCAAAACCACCATCAGCGATCAGGCCAAAGTGCAGGTGACGGCGCTGGATCCGCAAACCAGCTATAAAACTGGCCAAAGCTACCGCATTCTGACCTCGGACGGCGGCATTGAAGGCCAGTTCGCGGCGGCGGTCTCCAAGTCTGCCTTCCTCGATGTGGCGTTGAAGCACAGCGCCAACGCCGTGGATCTGACCATCGCGCAGAAAGACACGGGGGGGGAAAACCCTGGCGGCGAGAATCCGGGCGGGGAAAACCCGGGCGGTGAGAATCCGGGCGGTGAGAATCCGGGCGGAGAAAACCCGGGCGGTGAGAATCCTGGGGGCGAGAACCCGGGCGGGGAAAACCCGGGGGGCGAGAACCCAGGCAGCGGCAAGCCGGGCATTTTCCAAACGGTGGCCGAAAGCGGCAACCAGTGGAATACCGCCGGCGCGCTCTCGACGCTGACGCAGAGCGGCCCTTCGCTGGCGCTGTACAACTCGCTGCTGCTGCTGAGCGCGCCGGAAGCGCGCGAGGCGTTCAATCAGCTGTCCGGCGAAGTCTATCCGTCGATGCAGTCTAACCTGATCGCCGGCAGCACCCAGCTGTTCAACGTGCTGAACCAGCGCATGCTGCGCCTGTTCGACAACGACAGCCTGCCGGTACCGCCGTTGGCGATGTCGTTGGTGCAATCGGCGCAGGCGCAAAACAGCGGCGTCTGGGGGCAGACCTTCAGTTCCTGGGGCAGAAACAGCGGCAACGGCAACGTGGGCAAGCTGGATGGCAATACCACCGGCTTCCTGTTGGGGGCTGATCGCAAACTGGCGGACCATAACGTGCGCATCGGCGGTTACTTCGGTTACAGCCGCGGCGACTACGACGTTGACAGCCGCCGCTCCAAGGCCGATACCGACAACTACCACCTCGGTCTGTATGCGGCCGGGCAGCAGGATGCGTTCTCACTGCGCGGCGCGCTGGGTTACACCTGGCACAAGATTGAAGGCAAGCGCAACGTCGATTTCAGCGGCTTCTCGGATCGGCTGAAGTCAGATTACGACGCGAACTCGCTGCTGGCGTTCACCGAAGCGGGTTACCGTTTCGGCCAGCCGGAGATGAACGTCGAACCGTTCATTAACCTGAGCTATATCCGCCTGCATACCGACAGCTTCCAGGAGTCGGGCGGCGCGGCGGCGTTGAGCGTGCGCAATGAAACGATGAATACCTTCTACTCCACGCTCGGGGTGCGCGGCGTGACCGAACTGCCGAAGAACGTCAGCCTCTACGGCTCGCTCGGATGGCAACATGCTTACGGCGATAAGAACACCTCATCGCGCATGGCGTTTGCCGGCAGCGACGCGTTCGTCACGCAGGGCCAGGCCGTGGATGACAACGTGATGGTGGGCGATATCGGCGTGAGCGTGAAACTGTCGCGCGCCGCGACGCTGGATGTCGGCTATCAGGGGCAATTCGGCGCCGATACCCGCGTTAATTCGGTCAACGCCAACCTGCGCTGGTCGTTCTGATTTTCCCTCTAGACTTCTCTGGTACCGACTGGCCCGCTTGATGCGGGCCTTTTTTATGGTGAGAACTCAGTGGCGGCCTGCGACTGACTTTTATGATAAAAAAGCCCGCGCAACGGCGGGCTGAGCGGGGGAAGGCGTTTAACGCCCTTTTTTCTTGCGCCCCGGCTGGGTAAAGCGCTTGCGGCCGGCCGGCGCAGCAGTTTTATCGGCGCTTTTCGGCCCGCCGGCGCTCGGCTTTTTCGCCGGGGCAGATTTGGCCGGGGTTTTCTTCGTCGGCTTGGCCTCGGACGAAGAGCCTTCAATCAGCTTGAACAGCTCAATCAGCTCGTCATCGGTCAGATCGCGCCATTCGCCCAGCGGCAAGCCTTTCAGGCTGACGTTCATGATGCGCGTGCGTTCCAGCTTGGTGACCTCATAGCCGAAGTGTTCGCACATGCGGCGGATCTGGCGGTTCAGCCCCTGCACCAGCGTGATGCGGAACACGAACGGCGCTTCTTTCTTCACCTTGCACTTTTTGGTCACCGTGCCCAGCATCGGCACGCCGGCGCCCATGCCGCGAATAAACTCGTCGGTCACCGGCTTGTTGACCGTCACCAGATACTCTTTCTCGTGATTGTTGCCGGCGCGCAGGATCTTGTTGACCAGGTCACCGTGGTTGGTCAGAAAGATCAGCCCCTGCGAATCCTTGTCCAGGCGGCCGATCGGGAAGATGCGCTTGCTGTGGTTGACGAAGTCGGCGATGTTGTCGCGCTCGCCGTCTTCGGTAGTGGTGACGATGCCGACCGGCTTGTTCAGCGCGATCAGCACCAGATCTTCTTCATTGCGCGGTTCGATCAGCTGACCGTTAACCTTCACGACATCGCCGGCAAATACCTGGGCGCCAACGGTGGCGCGTTTACCGTTGATGAAAACGTTGCCCTGTTCGATGTATCGATCGGCGTCGCGGCGTGAGCAGATGCCGCTCTCGCTAATGTATTTGTTCAAACGAATGGATGAGTTGGTCAGCATGGGATCTCCGTAAAACGCGGACTATACATTACCCGGATGGCGCTGCGAAGCGAATCATGCAGGGGGCGGCGGCTATGAACAAAATCCGTCCCTGCATCAAAAAGTGCAGACGATAAGTGGTGTCGACAGGCCTGCGTCTTATTGCGATGCTGTTGTCGTCAATAGACTTGCGATCGTCGTTTTGGCATAGCCGATGAATGCCGCCAACGGCTGCTGATGCTGAGACAGGTCATCTATCGCTTGTCCGAGATAAACTCGCCGCGCGGTGCTAAGTACCGGCTGGTGTTCAGATGGCAAGCGTTCCAGCAGCCATTCGGCGGCCACATCTTTGGGGGCGATCCGACCGGTTGCCGCGCTGAACCAGATGCGCGCCAGCGCAAGCACAATGTTGCATTCGTCGCCATGCCAGTCATCAGGTTCGTTCCATTGACTCAGGGTATCGGTGAGCGCGGCGATGAAGTCACTGCGAGGGACGCTGTCATACAGGAGTTCAAAGGAGGCGCCGAACAGATGTCGATGATGCTGCCGGGCTTTGGTAAGCAGGATCGCCACATCAGGATCCAAGGTGGCGGGGGAGACAATTCCCACCAGCAACTCTTCACGCAGCCATTCGCCAAACTGTAACTCACGTCGTGGCGGATAGCGCCAAGGTTTGATGTCGGTCTGTACCAGCACGGTGACTTCCAGCGGGCGAAAAATACTGTCGGCATCTGGCGGAGCCGACACGGTCAGCAAAGCTTTCATGAGGGCGGCCCGAGTGGTTGACATCAGCGGCTTGCTGATGACGACCAAGATGTCGATATCGCTGTTGGGTTTAAGACCGCCATCGACCGCAGATCCATACAGATGGATGCCCAAGAGTGTCTCGCCGAGTTGCTCTGTCAGCACATTGTATGCGGCGTCGATCTGTGCGGCGATTTCGGCTGGAAGTGTTTCTTTTATAGCTAATTGGCGATTGTTAAAAGATGGCTCAAACCGTTCCCCCACCTTCACCACCCGGGTGTTAAGCGGGGTGAGCGTCTGCCCGGCGCTGCCGATCGGCGTCAGGCGCGGCACGGGGCGGCCGCTGTCGCTTTCCACCAGCGTCGAATGCGCCTCTCCCTCGGCGAACAAATGATCTTCCCCCCACTGGCGCAGGCCGACGAGCACCGGAAACAATGCGCGGCCTTTCTCGGTCAGCACATACTCCTGATAGGCGCTGCCGTCCGCGGCGGGCACGATCTCCAGCACGCCGTGCGTCACCAGGGCGCGCAGCCGGGTGGCGAGGATATTCTTCGCCATCCCCAGCCCTTTTTGAAACTCGCTGAAACGGGTGACGCCGTCGAAGGCGTCGCGCACGATCAGCAGCGACCACCAGTCGCCAATCACATCCAGCGTGCGCGCCACCGGGCACGGCGCGTCTTCCAGGCTTTTACGTTTCACGGCGTTTATCTCCAACGACATATTATGGTTGCATTATAAAACCTCTACATCTAAAGTTCATTGGGTTTAATTATGAAACCAGATTGAGGTGTGCGATGAGCGACAAACTGCTGGATCCTCCCTGTGCGGCGCTGGGGCGTCTGCCGGCAGCCCTGGTGCTGCTGTTGGCCGCCGCCAGCGCCTTTAGCGTGGCCAACGTTTACTATGCGCAGCCGCTGCTGGACGCCATCGCCCGCGATTTTTCCATCAGCCTGGCGGCGGTCGGCATGGTGATCACCGTGACTCAGTTGGGCTGCGCGCTGGCGTTGCTGTTGGTGGTGCCGCTGGGGGATCGGTTGAACCGGCATCGATTGCTGGCGGGGCAACAGCTGGGGCTGATCGCTGCGCTGCTGCTGGTGGGCTGGGCGCCCAGTGCGGCCTGGCTGCTGGTGGGGATGATGTTGGTGGGGCTACTGGGCACCGCCATGACGCAGGGCCTGATCGCGTTCGCCGCCGCCCTGGCGCCGCCGCAGGAGCGCGGGCGGGTAGTCGGCGCGGCGCAGGGCGGGGTGGTGCTGGGGTTGCTGCTGGCGCGCACTCTCTCCGGCGCGCTGGCGGACGTTGGCGGCTGGCGCACGGTGTACTTCTTCTCCGCCGGAGTGACGTTGGTATTGCTGCCGATCCTGTCGCGCCTGCTGCCAGCGCCACGCACCGTTCCCAGCACGCTGAGTTATCCCGCGCTGCTGGGCTCAATGTTGAGCCTGTTGCTGCATGACCGCACGCTGCAAATTCGCGGCATGCTGGCGCTTCTGATGTTCGGCGCTTTCAGCCTCTTTTGGAGTTCGCTGGTGTTGCCGCTGAGCCAGGCGCCGTTCAACTTCACCCATGCCGCGGTGGGAGCGTTCGGCCTGGTCGGCGCGGTGGGCGCGCTGGCGGCGGTGCGCGCCGGGCATCTGGCGGATCGCGGGCTGGGGCAGGCGGCCAGCGGCGCGTGTCTGCTGCTGTTGACACTGGCCTGGCTGCCGCTCGGTTTGCTCGGCAGCGGCCTGGTTTGGCTGGTGGCGGGCATCGTGCTGCTGGATCTGGCGGGCCAGGCGATCCACGTGCTGAACCAGAGCATGATCTTCCGCGCGCACCCGCAGTCGCATAGCCGGCTGGTGGGCTGCTACATGCTGTTTTACGCCGTCGGCAGCGGGCTGGGCGCCTTTGCCGGCACCCATATGTACGTCTGGGCGGGGTGGAGCGGCGTCTGCTGGCTGGGGGCGGGCGTCAGCCTGAGCGCGCTGCTGTTTTGGCGGCTGACGCTGCGCGGGATGCCGGATGCCTAGGGTAATAGCTAGCGGGCCGGCGAATGCATCAGGTAATAATCTTCTTCGCCGTCGTTGCCGGTAGAGATAATACGCCAACCGTGTTTGCGGTAGAACGTCAGCGCCTTTTCATTCTTCACCAGGCATTTCAGCGAGCCGGTGGCGGTGAAGGTGGCTTGCGCCGCTTGCAGCAGCGCACTGCCGACGCCGCGCGGCGGCTGATGGGGATCGACATACAGGTTATGAATGAAGTTGTCTTCGCGGTAGATGGAGACGAATCCCAGCAGCACGCCGCCGTCTTCCGCCACCCAAATCGCTTCGCCCAGCGTCGCGCGGTCGAAATCTTCCAACTGGTAGTTTGAGGTATTGCGCCAACCGAACGCCGCCTTGCGCGACGCCAGGTACAGCGTGCGCAGGAAGGGGCGATCGGCCTCTTGGTAAGGTCTTATTTGCATGACATCTCCCGGTGGTTTGTGCTCACTATAGCGCATGGCGCCGGGCGTGCATGGCCACAAACGGAAAATGCTAGGCGTCGCCCCAGGCGGGCAGGCGATTGACTCCGTCGCTCAGCTCCTGAGCAAGATGGCGCACGGTGTCGGCGTGCAGGGCGGCCGACGGTGGATGAAAGTCGGGCGCCCGCAACGCTTGCGGCGCGCGGGAAAGCTGCGCCGCATACTCGGCGAGAACGCGCCCGCCCTGACGTTGCACCTCGATCAGCGCCTGGCGTTCCTGCGCGGACAGCGCCGCACCGCCGCCTGCCAGATAGGTGTTGAGCTTTTCGCTGGTCAGCAACAGGCTGCGCGTCTGGTTAAAGATCAGTTGGATATGCCGGGTGAAGCTTTCATGATTATCGTCCGCCAGCTGCCAGGTGGGCTCCAGCGTCACCCGGGCCACCACCGCTTCGCAGCCCTCGATCTTTTGCCAGATGCCGATGGCGTTTGTGTTCTCGCCGCCGAGGAAGCGCGACAGTTCCCGCAGCACGTTGGCAACCTGCTGCCGCAGTGACTCCCCTTCGTATTCCGGCCACAGCGTGGCGTGAATGAAGGTGGCGAACCCTACCCCCAGCACGATGCCGATCAGGCGATCGCGGATCTCGGTCAGCTCGGTGACCGGGCCGAAGCTTTCCAGCAGCGCCAGGGAAAAGGTGAACAGGATCTGTACCCCGGCATAGCTTATTTTCTCGGAGCCGGCGGCGATCCAGGCGGAGAGGGCGATCACCGGCAGCGTCAGCAGCAGCAAGCCGACGAGGCTGTCGAGGTGAGGCATGATCCACACCACCGAGATCAGCGCCAGCAGGCTGCCGATCGCCGCGCCGCCGAGACGCAGCCGCGCCCGCCGCTGTGTGGCGCCGAGGCTGGGCTGCGCCACGATCAGGCAGCTCAGCATGATGGTATGAATGCCGGACCAATCGACGGCGGTATAAAACACGTAGGCGACCAGCACGGTCAGCAGCGTTTTCAACGAAAACTGGATGTAAACCGGGTTGGTCAGGGCATCAGGGGTAAAGAAGGGCACTTTTGGCGGCGGCGCGGCCTGCAGGGCGTCGGCGTAGTCGCTGCGGTTGGCGTAGACCTGCAGGAGGCCGGCCATTTCATTGAGCGGCGCCGGCACCTGCGGATCGTCGCTGCCGGCGATCGCGACGGAAAATCGCAGCGCGCTGTCGTGGCTGATCGCGGTTTGCAGCGCGCGGCAGGCGGCGTCTATCTCTTGCGCCAATTGACGCGCGGCCGCGCCGAAAGCTGGCGGCAGCTGGTAGGCCAGAATATTGAGCTGCAACACCAAGGTGATCAGCGCCAGATAACCGGGCTCGTTGGCGCGGCAGCGATCGCTGCGCATCACCGAAAAGCGCAGCAGCTTGTGCAGCTCGGTGGCGTGCTGCGAGATGGCGCTCAGATCGCGCGTCTCGCCGCCGCTGGCCAACATAGCGCGGGTTTCGTCCAACACCGCGTTCATCCGGCCCTTTAGCTGTTTCAGCGGTTCAGCCGGCAGCAGCAGGGTATTGACGATCAGGGTGAGCAGGATGGCGTAGTTGATCGCCACCCATACCCACAGCACCAGCCGTATCACCACTTCCGCCTGCGGAGTGAGATCGACAAAGCTTTGCGTGTAGATCACCACCAGCGCCATCAGGAAGAACAGCACCCCAACCTTGGTCACCCGCATCAGGAACACGCTGAGGAAAAACAGCGCGCTGGAGAGCAGGATGCGCAGCATCGGGTAGTCGTAGGTGAATTTCAGCACCAGGATAGCGGCGCCGATCGCCAGCGTGGAGCTGACGAAAAACAGGATGCCGATTGCGCGGGTGATCACGATATTGGACTGTGTGATAAAGAAGACAGCGATCAGTGACAGCGCCAGCCACGGCACCTGCAGCGTCTGCGAGATCACGATGGCGATCGCGCTGGAGAGCAGGGCGCGGATCACCAGGTTGATGCGGCTGTCCGAAGGGCGCAGCTCGTCGATCAACTGGGACAGCCAGCCGTGAGACATCGTTTTATTCTTCATGGCGCAGGTTCAGCTTGGCCACCGCCGAAGCGCCCACGCGGAACAGCGCCGGGTTGGGGGCCTCTACCGCGATCTTGACCGGGAAGCGCTGCGAAACGTGCACCCAGTTGATGTTGCGCGACACGTTGGGCAGCCCGCCCAGCACTGTGCCGCCGTCGTCAGGCTGCACGCCGTAGCTGATCGATTCCACCTTGCCGCTGAAGGTCTGGCCGGCGTCGCTCATTAAATACAGCGTGGCCGGCACGCCGGGATGCACGCCTTTCAGGTCGGTTTCGCGGAAGTTGGCGACCACGTACCAGTGGCGGGTGTCGATCAGCGTGAACACCGGTTTGGCGCTGGAGGCATATTGGCCGACGGTGGTTTTCAGGGAGGCGATGCGGCCGTCGAACGGCGCTCTCACCTCGGTGAACTCCAGGTTCAGTTTGGCGATGGCGATGTCGGCCTGCACTTCGGCACGCTGCGCGACCAGGGCTTCGACGCCGCTGACGGCGGCTTCCGCCTGTTTCGCCTGCAGCAATGCGGCCTGCAGTTCCGCCTGCGCCGAGCGCTGGGAGGTGCGGGCGGTTTCCACTTCTTCCGCCGAAACGTAGTTCTTGCCGAGCAGCTTCTGCCGGCGGTTGAGGGTGTCGGTCGCCTGCGCCACCAGCGCCTGCGAGCGTTTGACGATGGCGTTCATCGATTCGGCGTTGTACTGCTGCGCGTTGACCGAACGCTGCGTCAGCTTGATCTGTTCATTCAGCGTGATCAGGCGCGCTTCGCTGGCCGCCAGCGCGTCCTGGTAAGGGCGCGGATCGATGCGGAACAGCAGATCGCCTTGCCGCACTTCCTGGTTGTCGCGGATCGGCATCTCGATGATGCGGCCGTTCACCTCCGGCACTACGTCGATGGTGTCGGCATAGGCGTAGGCATCGTCGGTAGTGGGGGCGTTTTCCACCCGCCAGACGACGACGGCGGCCACGATGAGCGTCAACGCCAGGATGGTAAGCACCAGCAGTCTGCGCTTGTTGGAGGTTTGTGGTTGGGTCATGGCGTCAGTCTCAGTGGGGGAAAACCAGTAACCAGGTCAGCATGGCGATCAGCGCGGTCAGCGCCGGATACGTCAGCAGCTGCGGCGCCAGCCAGGCGCGTTTTTCCGGGGTGCGCAGCAGCAGGTGGATCGCCACCATGCCCGCCACGCCGCCGCACAGGCAAAACAGCCAGTCGGGGAACGAAGCGCCGAACACCACCATGGACGGTGCCGGCGAGCACCCGGTGAGCAACAGCGCGGTCAGGCAGGTGATAAGCAGTTTTTTGTCGGGCATAGGGCGTTCTCTGGCGATTGGCTTGGTCGACGGGCCGAATGAAATGACTCTTTTTCAGTGAGTGAGGTCACTGTTTGTCACCCTCATGCTTGCGCAAGGGTAAACTAGAATAAATACTCTACTCTAAACTAGAGGAGTTAATCTAGTTTTTTGTGTCACCCTGCCTTCGCGGCGGCAAATGGGTATAATGCGTTGATGACAGCGGGCAGAAACGAATATGCAAATCGACGAACACATCACCGGGCGAGAGCCGCAGCAGGAAAGAGGGCGGCAACGCGTACAAACCATTCTGGATTCAGCGGCGGCGATCGTGGCGCAGGATGGCCTGGCGGCGCTCAGCATGCAGCGGCTGGCCAAACACGCCAAAACCTCCATCGGCTCGATGTATCACTTTTTCCCCGATCGCCACGCGGTGATCAAGGCGCTGGCGGATCGGCACACTGAATCGATCGAGGCGCTGGTGCGCGACATGGCGTTGGCCAGCGACGACGAGTGGCGGCGCCTCTCCGCTGAAGCGGTGATCCAGCGGCTGTTTTCACCCTATGCGCAGTACCTGCGCGAGCACGCCGACTACCTGCCGGTGATGCGGGAAATGAATCTGCCGGACGAAAAGTCCAGCTTCCTGGCGCTGATTGCCCGAGTGCTGCAGCTGCGCCGCCCCGAGACCGTCGAAGCGGAGATCCTGCAGCAAACCCGGCTGTTGCAAAGCCTGGTGGCCGGCACCTTGCATCACATCTTCAAAACGGCGCCGCAGAGCGTGGCGTTTACGTTGGCGGAGCTGCCCGGCGTGCTGAGCCTGTATCTGGCGGGAAAAGAGGGCAACATCGCTTAGGCGCGAGCGAATTTATTCGCTTGTTTGTCCGCGCCGCCGCTGGCATGATCCCGCTCAGGGATTAACGCAACGTTGATCACAACCTATTGATTTTCATGACTCGGGGTGCCCTTCTGCGTGAAGGCTGAGAAATACCCGTATTACCTGATCTGGATAATGCCAGCGTAGGGAAGTCACGGCCGCCCAACCGGCGCCGCCTTCTTGAACGCCGGTTGGGAGGAATATGATCGCTCGACCTGATGCACTACCCGGCGCTCGCGCCGCGGCCTGCCTGACTCAATTCCAACAGCGGCCTCCGCTGATCCACTGCCTGACCAACGAAGTGGTGCAATCGCTGACTGCCAACGTGCTGCTGGCGCTCGGCGCCTCCCCGGCGATGGTGGTGGAGCCGCAAGAGGCGGCGCAGTTCAGCGCGCTGGCCGACGGCCTGCTGATCAACGTCGGCACCCTCAACGCGCTGCGCGCCGAATCGATGCGCGCGGCGGTGGCCGCCGCCAATCGGGCCGGCAAGCCCTGGACGCTGGATCCGGTGGCGGTCGGCGCGCTCTCCTACCGCACCGCCTTCGCCAAACAGCTGCTGGACGAGAAACCGGCGGCGATACGCGGCAACGCCTCGGAAATCATGGCGCTCAGCGGGTTGCTGGCCAGCGGCCGCGGCGTGGACAGCGGCGACGATTCCTTGGCGGCATTGCCCGCCGCGCGTGAGCTGGCGCAGCGCAGCGGCGCGGTAGTCGCGGTCACCGGCGCGGTGGATTACGTCACCGACGGCCAACGCGATTGGGCGATCGAAGGCGGCTCCCCGCTGATGACGCGGGTGGTGGGCACCGGCTGCGCGCTGTCGGCGGTGGCGGCGGCGTTTTGCGCCCTGCCGGGCGATCGCCTGGACAACGTGGCGGCCGCCTGCCGGGTGATGTCCCACTGCGGCGGCCTCGCGGCCAGGCAGGCCGCCGGGCCGGGCAGCTTTACGCCGGCGTTCCTCGACGCCCTGTATCAGCTGCGCGGGGAGGATCTGTGATGAAACGCATTAACGCGCTGACCATCGCCGGCACCGATCCCAGCGGGGGCGCCGGCATTCAGGCCGATCTGAAGGCCTTCTCGGCGCTTGGCGCCTACGGCACCTCGGTGATCACCGCGCTGGTGGCGCAGAATACCCGCGGCGTGCAGTCGGTGTATTACATCGATCCGGCGTTTGTCGCCGCGCAGCTGGACTCGGTGTTCAGCGACGTGCGCATCGACAGCGTCAAGATCGGCATGCTGGCCAACGCCGATATCGTGCAGGCGGTGGCCGAACGGCTGCGCCATTACCGGCCGGAATTCGTGGTGCTGGACACCGTGATGCTGGCGAAAAGCGGCGATCCGTTGCTGGCCCCGGAGGCGGTAGAGTCTATTCGGCGCGAGCTGTTGCCGCTGGTGTCGATCATTACGCCAAACCTGCCGGAAGCGGCGGCGCTGCTGGCGTGCGCGCCGGCGGAAGATGAAGCGCAGATGCGCGAGCAGGGGCGGGCGCTGCTGGCGATGGGCTGCCGGGCGGTGCTGATGAAGGGCGGCCACCTGAGCGAAAGCGAGAGCCCGGACTGGCTGTTTACCGCCGAAGGCGAGCAGCGTTTTACCGCGCCGCGCGTCGCCACCCGCCATACCCACGGCACCGGTTGCACGCTCTCGGCCGCGCTGGCGGCGCTGCGTCCGCGCCATGCCGACTGGGCGGCCACGGTGGCCGCCGCCAAGGGCTACCTGCAACAAGCGCTGCAGCAGGCGGATACGCTGGAAGTGGGGCACGGCATCGGGCCGGTGCATCATTTTCACGCCTGGTGGTGAGTCAACTTTTTGCCGCAATCGTGGTCTGACTAGTTCAGGCCCGGTTTTATGGGCGAAACCTGATTTAACCTAGGGAGAAGGACTATGACGGGACACCAGGCGCTGCGTTGCGCCCTCTTTGGCGCACTGCTCAGCTTCAGCGCGGGCAGCTTTGCCCAACAAATCGTCACCACATCGGATTTGATTCAGCTGCCGGGGTATCAGGCCAGCTGGCAAAACATGGTGAAAGGCCAGGCGCGGATGCCGGGCTGGGCGCGCAAGGGCGTCGGCACCTCTACGCCGGCGCAGAATCTGAACTGGAAGGGCAAAGAGTATCTGGTCGGCAACCTGTGCAAGCCCCACGACTGCGGCAATAACTTTTTGATCGTGGCGTTCAGCGCGGACAAATCCCAGGCCTGGGGCGTGCGGGTGGAAGTGGAAGATCGGCCGGAAGCCGTCGATCATCCGAAGAAGTATGCCAAGTACCAGTGGCTCGGCAAGCCGAATGACGACATGAAAGCGCTGCTGAAGCAGCAGTTCGAGAACAATCCCGATTGGAAATGATCTGACCGGGGGGCGCCGGTGATGGCGCCCCCGGCGTTGATCAGCCGATGCCGGCCTGATGCAGATCGTGCAGGTTGAGCGCCCCCACCAGCACGCCGTCCATATCGACCACCGGAGCCGCGCTGATGTGTTGTTCGTGCAGCGCTTCCAGCGCCTCCCCGGCGCGCCACTGCTCTGGCAGCCGATAGCCGGGGCGGGTGATCGCCGGGCTGAGCGGATCCTGCAGGCTGTTGCCCTTCACCAGCCAGCGGCGCAGGTCGCCGTCGGTAAATACGCCCACCACCCGCTGCTGCGCGTCGCAGACCGCCACCAACCCCAGCCCGGTGCGGCTCAGTTCCAGCATCGCCTCCATCACGTTGGCGCTTTCGCTCACGCGCGGCAGGCGATCGCCGGTGCGCATCAGGTGATGCACGCGGTTCAGCAGACGCGCGCCCAGGCTGCCGCCCGGGTGCGATCGGGCGAAGTCTTCCGCGTTGAAGCCGCGCTGGCGCATCAGCGCCATCGCCAGGGCGTCGCCCATCATCAGGGTGTTGACCGCGCTGGAGGTGGGCGCCAGCCCCATCGGGCAGGCTTCGCGCTCGACGCCGATATCCAGCACGCAGGCCGCGGCCTGCGCCAGCGGCGACTCTTTGCCGCCGGTAACGGCGATCACCGGAATGCCGTTCTCCGCCAGCAGCGGCAGGATCAGATCCAACTCTTTGGCGCGGCCGGAGTAGGAGATGAACACCACCACGTCGTCGGCGCCGATCATGCCGAGATCGCCGTGCAGCGCCTCCGCCGGATGCACGAAGAATGACGGCGTGCCGGTGCTGGCCAGCGACGCGGCGATTTTTTTGCCGATATGGCCGGACTTGCCGATGCCGGAAATCACCGCTTTGCCGCGGCAGTTCAGCAGCAGCTCGCAGGCGCAGACGAAGTTGTCATCCAGGCGCGCCAGCAGGCGCTGCGCTTCGGTCAACTCGATCTCCAGCGTTTCGCGGGCGAAGGCGAGCAGGGCGTTGGCGTTACTCATCGGGGTCTCCTACCAGAATGATATTGATGCCTTTCGCCTGCAGGGCGGCGAGGTAATCGGGGTTGATGTCTCGGTCGGTGATCAGCGTGTCGACGGCGCTGAGTTCGCACACCACGTTCGGGCTCTTGCGGCCGAATTTCGAGGAGTCAACCAACAGAATAATGCGGCCGGCGGCTTCGCACATCGCTTTGCTGACGTTGTGCACTTCGTTGAAGGTGGTGACGCCGGCGTTGAGATCGACGCCGTCCGCGCCGATAAACAGCTTGTCGAAGCTGAATTGCTGGAACGCCGATTCCGCCAGGCTGCCGTGGAACGAGGCCGATTTTTTGCGGTAGGTGCCGCCGGGCATCAGGATGGTCTGATCGTTGTCCAGTTCCACCAGCGCGTTGACGATGGTCAGGCTGTTGGTCATCACCGTGATGTTATTGAACTGCGCCAGGTGCGGCACCATCTGCAGCACCGTGCTGCCGGCGTCGAAGATCAGCGAGTCGCCGTCGGCGATCAGCGCCACGGCGGCGCTGGCGATGCGGCGCTTTTTCTCGGTGTTGATATGGGTTTTACGGTCGATTGGCTGATCGCCGTCGTCGCGGCTGAGCACCACGCCGCCGTAGGTGCGGATCACCTCGCCTTCTTCTTCCAGCAGGGTGAGATCCTTGCGGATGGTGGTGCCGGTGGTGGAGAAATGCTCGGCCAGGGCGTCCACCGCCGTTTTGCCATGCCGCTGCAGATATTCAAGGATAGCGGCCTGCCGCTGCTTTGGTTTCATCGCGATTCCCGTTCACAAGAGTTGGGCATTTCCCCTCGCTGAATAATTCACTATGAAAGGTAATGTCTTTTAATGTGAAAATATCACGATTTGGGGTCAATCGCTAACGATAGTGCAGACTGGCATGCGCGATCCTCGGGGAAGATCACATCCGGGCGCAAATCCCGCTGATGCAATCCGTGTAAATGAGGCAGCGGGCGGGGCCGGGCGAAGACGGTCAGGCCGCGCAGCAACAGGCTGCCGCATACCCGCCGATCGTCGTCGAAGGCCAGCGCCAGCACCACCCGTGGGCGAAAACGGCCGCCGGAACGGCCGACGCCCACGGCGCCCAGCCGGCATAAACCGTCGAAGGCGCGGTTGAAACGTTGCAGTTGCCACCAGCCGAAGGCGATTTGCAGCAGCCAGGCCAGCAGCGCGAAGGCGATCAAAGCTTGTGTCATGGGGTTCTCCTTAGGCCCCCTTCCGTGGAAGGAGGCGTCGATGGCGTCAGAACATCACCTGGCCGCCGGTGATGTTGATCGATTGGCCGGTGCAGTAAGAGGCCTTATCGCTGGCGTAGAACAGCAGGGTGTTCAGTACGTCCTGATAGTCGCAACCGCGCTTCAGCGGCACCTTGTCGATGTAGTACTGCTCCACCTGGTCCGGTGCGATGCCCAGTTTTTGCGCGTACTGCGGCAGCAGCGACTGGAACATCGGCGATTTCAGCAGGTTGCCGAGCATCAGCGAATGCACGGTAATGCCGTATTCCGCCAGATCGAGCGCCAGCGACTGCGTCAGCCCCACGCCGCCGAACTTGGCGGCGCTGTAGCCGGAGTTGTGCTTGCTGCCGACCTTGCCGGACTTGGAGTTGATCTGGATGATGCGCCCGGCGATGCCGTCGCGGATCATCAGGCGCGAGAATTCGCGGGCGCAGAGGAAATAGCCCACCAGGTTCACCTGCAGCGAGCGGTCGAAGTCGCCCAGCGGGAAATCGGTGATTGGCGCCGCCTTGGCGATGCCGGCGCTGTACACCAGCAGGTTGGCCTGGCCGAACGCCCGGTCAACCGCCGTCGCCAGCGCGATCACGCTCTGCTCGTCGGTGGCGTCGGCTTGAAAACCGCAGGCGCTGCCTGTGCCGTACTCTTCGTTGATCTGCTGTGCCACCCGATTGGCGTTGTCGGCGTTCAGATCGGCCACCGCCACCCGATAACCGGCCTGCGCCAGCCCGTGGGACAAAAAGGCGCCTAACGTTTGGCCGCCGCCAATCACTACAGCTACTTCAGACATGGTCTACTCCTTATGCGATAAATGACAGCGTGCTGCCCAACGGGATATCAGTCGGCGTCGGGCCGGAAACGTGGATCGAGCCGGGGAATTCGGCTTCGGCTTCGCCGTCGAAGCGCACGGTGATGTGGCCCAGCTCGCGCAGATTCTGCGTGGCGACGCTGCCGACGGCGGTGATGGCGTAGCGCTGCTGCGCCAGTTCCATCACGCCGCCGACCTGCAGCTCGCCGGCGGTTGCGCCGTGGCGGTGGATGAAGCAGAACTCTTCGATATCCGCCGGGGCGCCTTCACGGAAGGTGATCAGCATGTTGTCCAGCAACGCGTCGCGGGCGCAGCCGCCGATCTGCGTGATGGTGGTGTGAAAAATGGTGTGCATAAACGTCTCCCTGGGGATCACATTATTGATAAATGAAGGCCGAGGCGGCCCAGGCGATTAACACCGTCGGCGCGCCGGTCAGGAAGCGGCCGACCAGCACTGAAGGCACGCCGACCCGCACGGTGTCCTGTTTGGCTTCCGCCAGCGACAGGCCGACCGGAATGAAGTCGCAGGCGGCCTGCGCGTTGATGGCGAACAGCGCGGGCAGCGCCAGCTGCGGCGGAATATGGCCGAGGCCGATCTGTACCCCGACCAGCACGCCGATCACTTGGGCGATGACCGCGCCGGGGCCGAGGAATGGCGACAGCAGCGGGAATGAGCAGATCAGCGCCAGCGTCACCAGGCCGATCGGGCTGTTGGCGAGCGGCGTCAGGCCGTGAGCGATAAAGTCTCCGAGGCCGGAGGCCATGATGATGCCGATCAAGGCCGAGACGAACGCCATAAACGGCAGAATGGTCTTCAGCACGGTGTCGATGGTGTCGCGTCCGGCCTGGAAGAACACCGCCACCACCGATCCCATGCCCATGCCGACCTTCGCCAGCAGCCCGTCGCTTTGTTCGGTGATCTTCTTGCTGGTGTCGTAGTCGCGCGCCTTGGGCGGCGCTGCAACCGCGGCGGCGGGTGGGTTCTCCGTCGCGTCGATTCGGCTGATGTTGTGGTCACGCACGCCGGAGACATAGATGTCTTCGAGGATAAACTGCGCCAGCGGGCCGGACTGGCCGGTGGCATGGATGTTGACCGTCGGAATGCGGCGTTTCGGGTACAGGCCGCAGCGCAGGGTACCGCCGCAGTCGATCACCGCCACGCCGATCTCTTCCGCCGGCGGTTCGCCCTCTTTGAAACCGTCGACGGCGGGCCAGCCGGTCAATTCGCTGAGGCGATCGACGATGGAAGGCCGGGTGCCGGCGGTGATGTACACCACTTTTTTGCCGGGCTCTATCGGCAGCTCCAGGGGGCCGCCCCAGCCGCTGGCGCCTTTTTCAATACGGATATAAGCACTCATGCTGCACTCCACGAATTAAAGTTGCACCTGGCGATCCAGACGGATGCCCATCTTGCGTTCAAACAGACTGGTGGTGAGATCGGTGACCCAGCCGCGGAAGAAGTTGGTGAACAGCCCCACCAGGAAATAGCTCACCGCCAACGGGCCGAGCGGCAGGCCGAGGGTGGTCAGGCCGCTGGCGATGCCGAGGTAAACGAACAGTTCGCCGGGGTTGATGTGCGGAAACAGGCCGTTCATCGAGTGGCAGCTGTAGGAGGCCGCGGCGTAGTAACTCGGCTTGTATTTTTCCGGCATGAAGCGCCCCAGGCTGAGGGTCATCGGGTTGCAGAAGACAAAGGTGCCGATCAGCGGCAGCAGCAGATAACGCGAAACGGGGTTGCCCGCGCAGCGCTGCGCCAATCGTTCGATACGTTCCTGGCCAACAAATTTGATCAGCGCGTTCATGATAACCAACAGGCTGATCAACAAGGGCAAAATGCCGGTCACCATGCCGACAAACACTTCACCGCCTTTCTGAAACAGGCCGATAAACCACTCGGCGCCGTGGGTGATTAGCTCAATCATTATGTTCTCCTGTAATGGACTGATATGGCCTGGAGCGAACGGCGGCTCTGTCGCCATGGGCCTTACAGTAGTCACTTTGTTGGGCTATTTGTTTTAAATAGATCACAATTTGAAAGATAAATATTTTATTTTGAAAGTTTAAAGTGAAAGAAAGAGAAGGTGAACGGCGCGTGAGGCGGGATAACGGGAACAAAAAAGCCCGGCGAACCGGGCTTTGGGACAGACGGTCCGTCACATCAGGCGATGGTGACCTTCTTGTCCAGGTAGGCGTCTTGCACGGCGTTGATCAGCGCCACGCCGTCTTTCATCGATTTCTTAAACGCCTTGCGCCCCAGGATCAGGCCCATGCCGCCGGCGCGTTTGTTGATCACTGCGGTGCGCACCGATTCCTGCAGATCGTTCTCACCGGCGGCGCCGCCGGAGTTGATCAGCCCGGCGCGACCCATGTAGCAGTTGGCCAGCTGGTAGCGCACCAGATCGATCGGGTGATCGGTGGTCAGCTTGGTGTAGACGCGATCGTCGGTGTAGCCGAATTTCACTGCGCGGTAACCGCCGTTGTTTTCGGCCATTTTCTGTTTGACGATGTCGGCGCCGATGGTGGCGGCGATGTGGTTGGCCTGGCCGGTCAGATCGGCGCTGGAGTGGTAGTCCACGCCGTCCTTGTTGAACGCCGGGTTACGCAGATAGGCCCACAGCACCGTGACCATGCCCAGCTCATGCGCGCGCTCGAAGGCGATCGAGATCTCTTCGATCTGGCGGCGCGACTGTTCGGAGCCGAAGTAAATGGTGGCGCCGACCGCCACTGCCCCCATGTTGAACGCCTGCTCGACGCTGGCGTACAGGGTCTGGTCGTACTGGGTCGGGTAGCTCAGCGTTTCGTTGTGGTTGAGTTTGACCAGGAACGGGATCTTATGCGCGTAGCGGCGCGATACCGACGCCAGCACGCCGTAGGTGGAAGCGACGCAGTTACAGCCGGCTTCAATCGCCAGCTCGACGATGTTCTTCGGATCGAAATACAGTGGGTTGGCGGCGAACGAGGCGGCGGCGGAGTGCTCGATGCCCTGATCGACCGGCAGGATAGACAGATAACCGGTGCCGCCCAGGCGGCCGTGGTTGAACAGGGTTTGCATCGAACGCAGCACGCTGTTGGGGCGGTTGTTATCGATCATTACGCGGTCGACGAAGTCGGCGCCCGGCAGGTAGAGATTCTCGGCGGGGATAGTGGTACAGCGGTGTTGCAGCAGATCTTCCGCTTCCTTTCCTAGCAACTGCACAATATCAGTCATGATTCACTCCCGATTAAGCTTCTTCATACACCGGCAATGCAAGGGTTTTTGACCACCGGCGTAGTAAAAAAGCGGTGATTGAAGCTGTAAAGCGATGCTACCGAACTTGATCCGGCAAGGACAAACAATAGATGCGATTGAGAGGAAATGCCATTGGCGTGGCCAAATACGCGGGGGCGATCGCCCCCGGCTTGCTAAGCGGTTGATTATTCGATCTCGAACCACTCGGTGTTCTGCAGGGCGATCGGGGTGATGGAGTAGATCATCTCCTGCAGATGATCGTGGATGGCGCGCTCCGCCGCCTCGGCATCGCGCGCTTTCAGCGCTTCGTAGATGCGGTAGTGCTGCTTGATCAGGCTCTCCGGCGGCGAGACTTCGCTCAGGCTGAGGAAACGCACCCGATCCATGGTGGCCTTGATGGTTTCGATGGTCTCCCACGCCAGCGGGCAGTCGGCAAACTGGGTCAGCAGCTGGTGGAACTCGTCGTCCAGCGCCAAAAATTCGCGCGTTTGCCCGTTCTGCGCCGCCAGCTCTTGACGGTGCAGGTTATGCTCCAGCGTCATCAGCTGCGCCGGAGTGGCGCGCTCAGCCGCGCGGCGCACGATGGCGCATTCCACCGCTTGACGGATAAAGCGCCCGTCGGCCACGCGCTTGGCGGAAATCTTCATCACGAAGGTGCCGCGCTGCGGCAGGATCTGCACCAGACCGGCCTCCGCCAGCTTGATGAAGGCTTCGCGCACCGGCTGGCGCGAAACGCAAAAGCGGGTGGAGATCTCTTTCTCGGACAGCAGGGTGCCGGGGGGGATGGTGCAGTCGACGATATCTTTGCGCAGGAAGCGATAGATCTGCTGGTTGACCGGGACGTTGTTGGTGAGACTGTACGTTTCAGACATGGCGACAATCAGGCATCTGGCTGGAATTCGAATGCCACCATACTAGCAGATTATTGGTTGAGGGCGGGGGGATAAATCCACCCGCCGGGCAGGGTAACTCAGTGATGCCAATCCTGATACTCCTGCTTGCGCCGCTCTGGCGCGGTTTCCGGCATCAGGCTCAGGCCGAGGGCCGACACCACGCCCAGCACCATCATGTAGCCGGCCAGCCCGTAGTAATGGCCGCCGGTCACCTGCAGGATCTTCACCGCCAGCAGCCCGAGAATGCCGCTGCCGATCAGCGAGCCGATCTGCCAGATCAGCGCGATGCCGCTGCAGCGCACGCGGGTGGGGAACAGTTCCGGGAAGTAGGAAGCCTGCGGCGCGTAGCACATGCTGTGGCCGAAGGTCAGCACTACAATCATGGCGATCTGCGTCACCCAGAAATTATCGATGTTGATCGCCATAAAGAACGGCACGATGCACACCACCTGCAGCAGCGCGCCGGCGATGTAAACCGGTTTGCGCCCCAGCCGATCGGAGAGGCGGCCCATCAGCGGAATGGCGAAAATCTCCAGCAGCACCGCCACGATCATCGCCTCCAGCAGAATGCTTTCGTTGAGGTGGTTGGCCTTACCGTAGGCCAGCACGATCACCGTGAACATGGCGAAGGCGCAGGCTTCGATCAGCTTGGCGCACACTCCTTTGGCGATAAGGCCGGGATAGCGGCGGGCCACTTCCACCACCGGCCGGCTCTCCACCGCTTTGGTGGCGCGGATCTGGGTAAACACCGGCGATTCGTCGATCTTCAGGCGAATAAACAGCCCGACCAGCACCAGCAGCAGGCTGAGCAGGAACGGAATGCGCCAGCCCCAGTCCAGCATCTGCGCCGGCGACAGCACGGCGGTCAGCAGCGCGAACAGCCCGGACGGCAGCAAGAAACCGGCAGGCGCGCCGATCTGCACCCAGCTGGCGTAGAAGCCGCGCCGCGGCGGCGGCGCATATTCGGCGGTCATCAGCACCGCGCCGGCCTGTTCGCCGCCGACGCCGAAGCCCTGCAGCACGCGGATAAAGATCAACGCGATCGGCGCCCAGATGCCGATCTGCTCATAGGTGGGCAGCAGGCCGATGCAAAAGGTGCCGAGGCCGACGATCAGGATGGTGATCACCAGCGCCTTCTTGCGGCCGACCTTGTCGCCGATATGGCCGAACACGATGCCGCCCAGCGGGCGCGCCAGGAAACCGACCGCGTAGGTGGCGAAGGCCGCCAGCGTGCTGATCAGCGGATCGGCGCTGGGGAAAAACAGCTGGCCGAAGAACAGCACCGCGGCGGTGCCGTAGGCGAAGAAATCATAGTATTCGGCGGCGGTGCCGATGGCCGAAGCGCTGGCGACGCGCCGCAGCAGCGGTTGATTGCCGGTATTGACGGCGTTATGCGTGGTGACGGTCATCGGAAACCTCCCGGTCGGTAAGCGGCAGAGCGGCGACGGCGGCTTTGGCCCCCCGGCTCAGCAATTGGTGATAAGCGTGGCTGACGGCGTGGACGAAGTCAGGCGAATCGGGCAGATCGCGGCCGAAGACGCTGTCGAGTTGCAGCAACGCCAGGACGCGGGGCCGGCCTTCCTCGCTGTCGGCGACCAACGCGGCGAGGCGTTCGCGCAGCGGATCGCTGATGGCGATCGGCTCGTCTTGTTCATCGCGGCCGCCGACGTAGCGCATCCAGCCGGCGACGCCCAGCGCCAGGCAGTCAAAGCGGCTGCCGCGCGCCAGATGCCAGCGGATCGCGTCCAGCAGCCGTTGCGGCAACTTCTGCGTGCCGTCCATGGCGATCTGCGCGGTGCGGTGCTTCAACGCGCGGTTGCGGTAACGCTGCAGCAGCGAGTCGGCATACTGCGCCAAATCGACGTTCGGCACCTGCAGGGTCGGCGCCTGTTCCGCCAGCATCAGGTGACGGGCGGCGCGGACAAAATCCGCATCCTGCATGCAATCGCCGACGTGCTGATAACCGGCCAGGTAGCCGAGGTAGGCGAGAAACGAATGGCTGCCGTTCAGCATGCGCAGCTTCATCTCCTCGTACGGCAGCACGTCGCTCACCAGTTCGGCGCCGACCTTTTCCCAGGCCGGGCGCCCCTGGGGAAATCGGTCCTCAATGACCCACTGGCTGAACGGCTCGCAGGCTGCGCCGACCTCATCTTCGACGCCGCCCAGCCAGGTGCGCAACTGCCGGCGGGCCTCCGGCGTTACCGCCGGCACGATGCGATCCACCATGGTGGAAGGGAAGGCGACCTCTTGACGCACCCAGTCGGCCAGCGCCGGATCCTGCCGCTGCGCCAGTTCGACCAGCACCTGGCGCGTGACCCGGCCGTTGGCCGGCATGTTATCGCAGGACATCACGGCGAACGGCGGCAGCCCGCGTTCACGGCGCAGGCGCAGCGCCGCCAGCAGCAGCCCCGGCGCCGACTGCGGCTGTGCCGGGTGGGCGATATCATGCGCGATCGCCGGGTGTTCCGCCATCAGCCGGCCGCTGGCGGGGTGGTGGCAATAGCCCTTTTCGCTGATGGTCAGCGAGACGATGGCGATCTCGGGCTGCGTCAGGGCCGCCAGCACCGCCGCTAACCCGTCGGTTTGCAGGTGCAGCGCCTGGCGCACCACGCCGATGACCCGGCCCCGCCAGCCGTCGTCGTCCATCTCCGCCACCGAGAACAGCAGGTCCTGTTGCCGTAGATCGGCGATCTTTTGCTGGCCGTGCTGCATGCTGATTTCGCAGTAGCCCCAGTCACTGCCGTGCTCGCTGGCCAGCCTGTCGGCGTACATCGCCTGGTGCGCGCGGTGAAACGCGCCGAAGCCGATATGCGCCATGCGCGGTTTCACGCGCTCACGTGCGTAGCCGGGCCGGATAACGGCGGCCGGCAGCGCGCTGTGGTCGGAAAGTCTCATGTTCAATGTCCCTGGAGAGGTAAGCAAAGGGGCGAAGCCGCCCCGTCTGGCGTTAGGGTTTTAAGATTTGCACGCCCGCCGTTGCGCGCGGCGCCTTGATCACCAGCAGCACCAGCAGCGCGCCCAGCGCGGCGACGCCGCCCGCCAGCATAAAGGCGCTGTCGAATTTGCCGGTGTTCTGCACGATGTAGCCGGTGGCGATCGGCCCGATGATGCCGGAGACGCTGCCGATCAAATGAATGAACCCGCTGGCGCCGCCGACCCGGGATTTATGCACCACGTCCTGGATGATCGCCCAGTAGAGAGCGCCGGTAATGTAGAGGAAGAAGATCGACACCGACATCAGCATCACCGCCGGCACCACGCTGCTGACGGTGCCCGCCAACGCCACGCACACCGCCGCCGCCAGCAGGCTGGTGACCAGCACGATCTTGCGTGACAGCAGCAATTTTCCGGTGATGTTGAAGATCTTGTCGGAAATATAGCCGCCGAGCGCCAGCCCGACGAAGCCGACGATCCACGGGATCATCGTGGTCAGGCTCATCTCTTTGATGTTCAGGTTGTGCGCCTGCACCAGATACGAGGGGAACCAGCTCAGGAAGAAGAACAGGATGTAGTTGTAGCAGAAGAAGGCGAAGGCGGTGACCAGAATGATCGGCTGCTTCAGGTAGTAACCCAGCCCGTGCGGAGCGTCGCTCAAGGCGCTTTCCTCGCCGAGATTTTCCTGTTTCAACCGTGCGATCAGCGCCCGTTCTTCGTTGCTGACGCGTTGGCTTTTCGCCGGGTTATCCGCCACCACGAAAAACCACACCAGCATCCAGACGATGCCGATGGCGCAGATGATCATAAACGCCGGCCGCCAGCCGAACGCCAGCGCCAGATAGCCGACGATCGGCCCGGCCACCGCGCCGCCCAAGGGCGAACCGGCGCTGAGCAGGCCCACGGCGGTCGCCGCCTGTTTCTTCGGGAACCAGCCGTTAATCATCTTGTTGGCCGAGGCGCAGATCGGCCCTTCGGCCATGCCGAACAGGACGCGCAGGATCAGCATTGAGTAAAAACCGGTGGCGATCGCCGTCATGCCGCAGAAGATGGACCACAGGCCGACCGCCACGCCCAGCACCAGCGTCGGGCCGAAGCGGTCGACCGCCAGCCCACCGACGAAGTTGAAAATGGCGTAGCCGAAGAAGAAGCTGCCGAAGATCAGACCGAACTGTTCGGCGTTCAGCATCAGATCCTGTTCGATCATCGGCACGGTGATCGACAGCGCCACGCGATCGAGGTAGTTGATCATGTAGACCATGAACAGCAGGAACACGATGGTCCAACGCAGGTTTTTAAACATAAAGCACTCCACTGGGTGTCGTTTTAATCGTGATGCTTCGTTGTTTGCACGGGCGGCGGGCGCCGCCCCATGCCCCGATGCCGCCTTGGCGTTACTCGAACTGCAGCAGCACCTTGCAGCAGGTGCGCTGATCCCGCTCGAACATCTGCATCGCCCGTTCGACGTCGTCGGCGGGCACGCAGTGGGTGAGCAGCCGCTGCGGGTCCAGCTTGCCGTCCGCCATCCAGGCGATCACCTGCGGGAAGCGCGCGCTGTTCAGGCGCGAAGAGAAGATCGACAGCTCCTTGCTGGTGATGCTCTGCTGGGTCAGGGTGCAGGCGTCGCCGGAAAAGCCCATGATGCCGATGCGCGCCGCCGGCGAAGCCAGCGCGATCGCCTCCGGTAAAATGGCGGGGTGGCAAGCGGCATCGACGATCAGCGTCGGCTGAACGCCGCGCTGCTGCAGCGCCTGCGGCAATGCGGCCTCGGCGTTGTTGAATGTTTCGTCGGCGCCGTTGGCGCGCGCCATGTCCAGCCGCTCGGCGATGCGATCGACGACCCATACCTGCTTGACGCCATACACCCCTTTCAGCGTCTGGATCACCGTGAGCCCCATCGGCCCGGCGCCGTAGATCAGCGCGATGTCGTCGGGGCGCGGTTGCAGATGGGCGGTAATGTTGGCGGCGATGCTGAAGGGTTCGATCATCGCGGCGTGGCGATCGCTGATGGCCGGCGGAACCGGGTAGGCATTGCGCGCCGGTACGCAGGCGTAGTCGCTGAAGCCGCCGTCGCAGTGCACGCCGATCACCTGCAGCGAGGTGCAGACGTTGGGGCGGCCGACCGAACAGGGATAGCAGTGGCCGCAGCTCACCACCGGGTCTACCGAGACGCGTTCGCCGAGGCGCGCCGGATCGACGCCTTCGCCCAGTGCATCGATCAGGCCGAAGAACTCGTGGCCGATCACCCGCGGGTAGCGGGCGAACGGGTTATGGCCGTGATAGATATGGACGTCGGAGCCGCAGATGCCGGCGAATTTCACCTTGACCCGCACTTCGCCGGCCGCCGGTAGCGGCAGCGCGCGCGTCTGGATCGCCAGGCGCCCGGGCTGTTCGATCACGACGCTGCGCATGGTGTTTACCAGTTCCATAAGGTGCCATCCTCCAGACGCGCGACCGGCAGGTAGGCCGGTTCATACGGGTAACGGGCCGCCAGCTTCTCATCGAACTCGATGCCGATGCCCGGCTTGTCGCCCGGATGCATATAGCCGTCGTCGAACGTCCAGCTGTGCGGGAACACTTCGAGCATTTGCTCGGAATAGCCCATGTATTCCTGCACGCCGAAGTTTGGCACCCACAGATCGAAGTGCAGCGCCGCCGCCATGCAGATCGGCGACAGATCGGAAGGGCCATGTGAACCGGTACGCACCTGATACAGTGAGGCGAAGTCGGCGATGCGCCGCATGCCGGTAATGCCGCCCGCGTGCGTCAGGGTGGTGCGGATGTAGTCGATCAGCTGTTCTTCGATCAGCTGTTTGCAGTCCCAGATGCTGTTGAACACCTCGCCGACGGCGATCGGCGTGACGGTATGCTGGCGGATGAGGCGGAAGCAGGCCTGATTTTCCGCCGGCGTCGGATCTTCCATCCAGAACAGGCGATACGGCTCGGCGCTTTTACCGAAGCGCGCCGCTTCGATCGGCGTCAGGCGGTGGTGCATGTCGTGCAGCAGGTGCTCGTTGAAACCGAACTTGGTGCGCACCGCGTCGAACAGTTTGGGGGTGAAATCGAGGTATTTTTCCGTCGACCACAGCTGCTCTTCCGGCCAGTCGCCCTTGGTGGCCGGCTCATAAGCCTGGCCTTTGCCCTTGGCCATGCCGTAAGTGGTTTTCATGCCCGGCACGCCGCATTGAACGCGGATCGCCTTGAAGCCTTGCTCTTTATGTTTGGCGTAGTCGTCGAGCACCTCGTCGATCGAGTGGCCGGTGGTGTGGCAATACACCATCACTCCCGAGCGCGAGGCGCCGCCCAACAGCTGATACAGCGGCATATTGGCGGCCTTGGCCTTGATGTCCCATAGCGCCATGTCGACGGCGGAAATGGCTGACATGGTCACCGGGCCGCGCCGCCAGTAAGCGCCTTTGTAGAAGAATTGCCAGAGGTCTTCGATCCGCTGCGCGTCGCGGCCGATCAACTGCGGGCAGAGGTGATCTTTCAGGTAAGAGGCCACCGGCAATTCGCGCCCGTTCAGCGTGGCGTCACCGAGGCCGATGATGCCGTCATCGGTGGTGATTTTCAGCGTGACAAAGTTGCGCCCCGGGCAGGTGACGAACACCTCGGCGTTGACGATTTTCATAACCTTCACATCCTGTAGCTGCGGAGAGATAGCGCGAAAATACGCCATGAACTAACTACCATACAAGTATGAATTAATGAATTTGCCGGAGAGGATCACATTTGATCGCGAGTGTAAGCGGATGAGCGGAGGGGAAGAAGCGGGGCGCAGCGGCTGCGCCCGACAAGGTCAGCCCAGCAGGGCGCAGTTAGGCGGCAGGCGGCATTCGATGGCCTGTGGCAACACTTCGATGCGAAAATGGCGGCCTTTGAGCGGTTCGCCGTCGAGGTTGAAAGTCATCTCATGCGGCGCGTCGATCTCGAGCCACGGCAGCGCCGCGCTGAGGATGCTGTTGCTCTCTTCGTCGTTGAACAGGGCGGCGACCAGCGCCGGCAGCAGTTCATCGGCGATCAGCAGGCGCAGCTGCAGCAGGCCGTCGTTGATCAGCGCGCTGGGGCACAGTTCCTGGCCGCCGCCGGCCTGTTTGCCGTTGCCGATGCCGATCACCAGCGCCTCGCCGGCCCAGCGGAAGTCCGGCCCGCGGATTTCACAGCGGTCGGCCTGCAGCGTATCCATGCGCAGCAGGCCGTGCACAAAGTAGGACACGCCGCCCAGCGCCGCCTTCAGCTTCTCCGGCGTTTCGGTGGTGATGCGGGTGCCGAAGCCGCCGGTGGCCATGTTGATGAAGTAGCGCTCGCCGTTGACCTTCGCCAGATCGATCGGCACTGAACGGCCCTTGATCGCCAGCTGCAGCGCCAGTTCGGGGGACGGAGGGATATTGCACGCCATGGCGAAGTCGTTGGCGGTGCCGAGCGGCAGGATGCCCAGCGCCGGCCGGTTGTGCGCCGGCAGCTGCACCAGCGCGGCGGCCACTTCGTTGATGGTGCCGTCACCGCCGCCGGCGACGACGGTGCCGACGCCGAGCTGCGCGGCTTCCGCGACATAGCGCGCGGCATCGCCGTGCTCCCAGGTGACGCGCACGTGCAACGTTATCTGTTCTTCGCGCAGCCGGTTGACCGCCTGACGCAGCTCTTCGTTACCGGCGCCTTTGCCGTTGATGATAAGCAGGGCGGACGCATGTGAGTGTTGAGGCATTGCCGATATCCTCCGGCGGAAAACCAAGAATGCCTCAAGATAAACCAGCTGCCGCCACCAGGCCATCAGAATATTCAGCTAATTCCGGTTATTTCCCGGCGCTCAGTGAATATGAAGCAATGCGAATTTATCTGAATTTTACGCGGAAATAAGCAAAGTGTTAAAGAAGCGAGGATTAATCGCTGTAGCGTTATTTATATATCGAAGCGGCGTGATTATTATTATTAAAACGGATAATGGGAATAAGTTATGGAAATAGGCGTGGTGGAAAAAAATAGGCGCACCCATAAAGAAAAAGCCAGCCCAAGGGAGATTGGGCCGGCTAAGGAGGTGGTTCCTAGTATTGCTATGCAAATATTTTCGTTGTTCGTTTTAAGCAGCGTGATAGTAACCAAGCTGCGCGCACATTGATGTGATCCAATTCTAATATTTGCTAAAAATCGCCGCCGAATGACGGCGATTCATTTTTATGCCCCGGCGCTATTTTCTTCCGCCAAATTGCGGATCAGCAACGCATAATTGAGATCGATATCCTGCGGGATCGGCAAATAAACGATATGGCCGTTGCCCGGCGCCACCTCAATCGATTCGCCTTTCTTATTTTTCATGCTCTCGAGGGTGAACACCACGTTGCCGCCCGGTGTCATCATTTCGACGCTGTCGCCGAGCGCGAACTTATTCTTCACGTCGACTTCCGCCCAGCCATCACGGCGCACGCCGGTGAATTCGCCGACGAACTGCTGGCGCTCGGAGAGCGAGGAGCCGTAGTCGTAATTCTGCTGCGCTTCGTGCACGTGGCGGCGCAGGAAGCCTTCGGTATAGCCGCGGTGCGCCAGGCCTTCCAGCGTGGTGAGCAGGGTCGGATCGAACGGTTTGCCGGCGGCCGCGTCGTCGATGGCGCGGCGATAGACCTGAGCGGTGCGGGCGCAGTAGTAGAAGGACTTGGTGCGCCCTTCGATCTTCAGCGAATGCACGCCGAGCTGCGTCAGACGCTCCACGTGCTGGATGGCGCGCAGATCCTTGGAGTTCATGATATAGGTGCCGTGTTCGTCCTCGAAGGCGCTCATATATTCGCCTGGCTTTTGCGCTTCAGACAGCATGAACACCTTGTCGGTGGGCGCGCCGATGCCCAGCGTCGGCTCGACGGTTTGCACCGGGATCGGTTCGTGCAGGTGCACGATATTGCCGGTGTCGTCCTCTTTGCCTTCTTCCGCTTTGTACTGCCAGCGGCAGGCATTGGTGCAGGTGCCCTGATTGGGATCGCGCTTGTTGATGTAGCCGGACAGCAGGCAGCGGCCGGAGTAGGCCATGCACAGCGCGCCGTGGACGAAGATTTCCAGCTCCATGTCCGGCACTTCGGCGCGGATCTCGGCGATCTCTTCCAGCGACAGTTCGCGCGACAGGATCACGCGGGTCAGGCCCATTTGCTTCCAGAACTTCACCGTCGCCCAGTTAACGGCGTTGGCCTGCACCGACAGGTGGATGTCCATCTGCGGGAAGGCTTCGCGCACCATCATGATCAGGCCAGGATCGGACATGATCAGCGCATCCGGGCCCATATCGATAACCGGCTTCAGATCGCGCAGGAAAGTCTTCAACTTGGCGTTGTGCGGGGCGATGTTGACCACCACGTAGAATTTTTTGCCCAGCGCATGCGCTTCGTTGATGCCCTGCGCCAGATTCTCATGGTTGAACTCGTTGTTGCGCACCCGAAGGCTGTAGCGCGGCTGGCCGGCGTAAACCGCATCGGCGCCGTAGGCGAAGGCGTAACGCATATTTTTCAGCGTGCCGGCCGGGGAGAGAAGTTCCGGTGTAAACATAGTGTGTCTCGGTCTGATTTCAGGTCAGCACCACGCCACCTGATGGCGCAGTAAAAGCGGGGGATTGTAGCCGCAGCGCGGCAAGAAATCAGCAGTTAACCGGATTTATTCAAGGGAGATTGATCCCGGTCAAACGGAAAACGCGCGGTGGCGGCCACCGCGCGGGCGAAACGGGGGATCAGGCGCTCAAATCGCGGATGTCGGTGGTCGGGCCGTTTTTCGTCACCGACTGGATACCGTTTTTGGCCGCGCTTTCGGAGCTGTACATTTCGCTGACGCCGATCACCTGATGGTTCTTGGCCTTCAGCACAAAATAGGGCTGATTGCTGGCGCTGTGCTTCAGTTCGTACTGCGCTTCGTGCGGTGAATTGGTCTGCACCGAGGCGATGCCGTTCTCCGCCGAGGCTTTGCTGGCATACATCTCGCTGGCCAGAATGATCTCGCCGTTACTGGCTTTCAGGTTGAAGTGGTACTGTCCGTTCTTTGCTTTTTTCAGCTCGTAATGACCGATTGCCATGGTTCTTCTCCTGTAGGTTCCGATTCGTGATGTAAGTGTAGCCAATCGCTTGAAAATCGGCGGCTAAACCTCACAGCAGCTTAGTCGAAAAAATGCGCAGTTTTTTTGCGCCGGCGCGGAGTTTTCGTCCGAGAAGCACAGCGCCGCACGGGAAGCTAAGGGAGCGGGCGGCGATTGCGCAGTGCGCCGCATAACAAGGGGAACAGGGTTTCACCCCGTGAGATTGTGCGTTACTGTTTGGCCGTTTCGTCAATGTGGATGAAAAATGAGCGATATATCTTGGCATCGAAACGCTACAGGCATATGCTTTGGCCTATGCCTGCTGTGGAGGTGTCAAGATGGAAAGAATCGCAAAGCTGTTTAAAAACGGCAGAAATCAGGCGGTGAGGTTACCGGTGGAATTTGAATTTGATACGGATCGTGTCTATATCCGTCGCGATCGGGAGGGCAACGTGATTTTATCCAAATATCCGGCAAAGCCGGACAGCTGGGCACCGCTGCTGAGCATTATCGCCCAAACGCCGGTGCCGCAAGAATTTCTTGGCGCGGAAGATCGTCAGCAAGGGGTGGCAGACCGCGATCCGTTCTCAGAGGAAGAGTAGGCGATGTACATGTTTGATACCAACACCGTCAGCCACTTGTTTCGGCAGCATCCGCAGGTGCTTAACGTCATGGAAAAGCTCCCGCCTTCTGCCGTATGTATTTCCAGCGTCACGGAGGCGGAACTGCTTTACGGTGTGGCTAAACGGCGGAACAAGGCGTTGCAAAGCATGGTCGAGGCCTTTCTTGCTGCAGTGACGGTCTATGCATGGGATAGCGAGGCCGCCCGTTGCTACGGTGAAATGCGGGCAACCATGGAGAGAAAGGGCAAAATCATGGGCGCGATGGATCAACTGATCGCCGCTCACGCGCAGAGCCGTGGCGCGACGCTGGTGACCAACGATCGCGCATTCGCCATGGTGCCCGGGTTGGCGGTTGAAGACTGGACGCGCTGATTTCCCCTAAACCCCATTCATCAGCCGGCAGGGCTCGGCTTCCCAGCGGTAGCCCACGCCGTATACCGAGCGGATGAAGGATTTTTCCCCGTCGATCAGTTCCAGTTTGCGGCGCAGGTTTTTGATGTGGCTGTCGATGGTGCGGTCGGTGACCACCCGGTAGTCGTCGTACAGGTTGTTCAGCAGCTGCTCGCGTGAAAACACGTTGCCCGGCTGGCTGGCCAGCGTTTTCAGCAGGCGGAACTCCGCCGGCGTCAGATCCAATAACTGCCCCTGATAGCTGGCCTGGAAGCGCGGTTCATCGATGTGCAGCAGGTCATCTTCCCGCGCGTTCTCCTGCGGCCGATAGCTGCGGCGCAGGATGGTTTTCACCCGCGCCACCACTTCGCGCGGGCTGTAGGGTTTGCAGATGTAATCGTCGGCGCCGATCTCCAGCCCCAACAGGCGGTCAATCTCTTCAATTTTCGCCGTCACCATCACGATGGGCACGTCGCTGAAGCGGCGCAGCTCGCGGCACACCGTCAGGCCGTCGGCCCCCGGCAACATCAGGTCGAGCAAGATCAGCGCCGGCGGATGCTGGTGCACGGTCGGCACCACCTCATTGCCGTTGGTCAGCCAGCGGGTGGCGTAGCCCGCCGCCTGGAGATAATCCACCAGCAGTTGGCCCAGCTTGGGCTCATCTTCAACAATCATGATCTGCACGGGTTGATTCTGAATGTCCATCAGGGCGCCTTATTTTTTATCGGGGTAGCAAATTCTACTGTAATGCGCACGCCGCCTAAAGGCGAATGCTCGGCGCGGATTTTCCCGTCGTGCGCTTCCACGATGTTGTGGCAGATCGCCAACCCCAGCCCGGAACCGCCGCTGGCGCGGTTGCGTGAACCTTCCGCCCGGTAGAAACGTTCGAAAATGCGCGTCAGTTGCTGATCGCTGATGCCCGGCGCGCTGTCCTGCCAGTAAAGGAGCAGCCGCCCCGGCTGCTGCTCGACGCCGATCTCCAATCGGCCGCCGGCGTCGGTGTAACGCAGGCTGTTTTCCAGCAGGTTATTGAACAGTTGGTTCAGGCGATCGGGATCGCCGAACAGCGGCGCTTGCGCCGGCAGATGGGTGACGATCTCCAGCCCTTTGGCGCGGAAGCGTTCGCGGAAGGCGGCGACGGCGATCTGCACCAGGTGCACGCAGTCCACCGACGCCTTGCGATAGGCCAGCGCGCCGAGATCGGAGAGCGACAGCTGGTGCAGATCGTCGACCAGTTTGGTCAGGGTGGATACCTCGGCCTGCAGCGAGCTGAGCGACGCCGGCGTCGGCTGGCGCACGCCGTCCTGCAGCGCCTCCAGCTCGCCGCGCAGCACCGCCAGCGGCGTGCGCAGCTCGTGCGACACGTCGGCCATAAAGGCGCGACGCATCTGCTCGTTTTTTTCCAGCGAGGTGGCCAACTGATTGAAGTCGTGCGCCAGCCTGCCCAGTTCATCCTGGCTGCTGACCGCCACGCGGGTGGTGAAATCGCCGGCCGCCAGGCGGTGGGTGCCCGCCACCAGGCGCTTGACCGGGGCCAGCATGCCGCGCGACAGCAGCCAGGTCACCGCCGCCGCCAACAGGGTGGAGAGCGCGACGATAATCCAGCTGGTGCGCCGCTGCTGGCGATCGAAGTTGATGTCGGTATTGCGCGTCAGGCGCTCGACCGGGGTGGTGAGCACCCAGCCGACGATCTCGTTGTTGTAGCGGATCGGGTGGCGAGGCCCTTCCTTCGGCAACGGGCCGGAATGCCCGACCAGCCGATTGAACTGGCTGTCCACCACCCAAAACTGGGTGCGCCACCCCTTGGGCGGCAGATTGTGGCTGCTGTCGCTATTCTGCTCGAACGAACGCATGATTTGGTAGACCACCTGATCGTTGTTGCGCAGGAATATCCAGTTGCCATGATGGCTGTACTGTTCCTCCAGCGCTTCGCTCAGCATGTTGATGCGCTGCTCGTTGCTGCTCTTGATGTAATCGATAAAGCCGCGCTCAAAGCTGACACGCACCCCCCAATGCATGGTGATCAACACCAGCATGCAGGTAGCGAAAATGGCCAGGAACAGTTTTCCGGTAATGCCTATCCTCATTGCAACCTCGTTGAGCCGGTACCCGGCTCTTTGGTCAGCGTGCGGTTGGGCGCGCTATCGGCCGGCACGCGCGCGAAGGCGAGCGCGGGCAGAGCGATAATCAACGCCATACAGCAGTAGCTGTAAATGAATGCGCTGTGGATGGCCGGGCTATCGGCCACCACCTGGTGATGGGCGAAGCTGCCGATCAAGATGCCGGCGACGCTGACGCCGAGGCTCATCGACAGCTGCATGACCATCGACAGCAGGCTGTTGCCGCTGCTGGCCAGCCGGTCCGGCAGATCTTTCAGCGTCAGAGTGTTCATCGCCGAGAAGCGCAGTGAGTTGATCATCCCCTGGAAGAACAGCACCACCGGCAGCAGCCACAGCCAGCCGAGCATCGCCGCCAGCAGGAAGCTCAGGCTGACCAGCGCCAGCAGCAGCGTGGCGGCCACCAGCACGTTGCGGTAGCCAAAGCGGTTGACTACCTGCACCACGATGCGCTTCATGCCCATGCTGCCGATGATCATCGGGATCATCATCAGCCCGGCGTGGAACGGCGTGAAACCCATGCCCACCTGCAGGAACAGCGGCGTCATGAACGGCAGCATGCCGCTGCCGATGCGCCCCAGCAGGCTGGCCAGCAGCCCGATTTTGTAGGTTGGGGTGCGAAGCAGCCGCAGCGAGAACAGGGCGCGGCTATTGCCGTAGGCATGCCAAACATACCCCAACAGCGCCGCTGCGCCCAGCGCCACCAGGCCGGCGATGGCGCCGCCGGACAGCCCCATGCCTTTATGGCCGTCGAGCGCCAGCGTCAGCGACGCCATGCCGATCGCCAGCAGGATAAAGCCGCTGAGATCGAAGCGGCGGGTCTGCATTTGGTAGTTGGGCATCAGCAGCAGTGTGGCGATGGCGCCCACGATGCCCACCGGAATATTGATCAGGAAAATCCAGTGCCAGCTGGCGTATTGCACCAGGAAACCGCCCAGCGCCGGCCCCATCAGCGGGCCGATCTGGCCCGGCAGCGTCACGAAGGTCATCGCCGCCATGTACTGCTCGCGCGGCACGATCTTCATCACCGTCAGGCGCCCGACCGGCACCATCATCGCGCCGCCGACGCCCTGAAGCACGCGCGAGGCGATCAGCTCGTTCAGGGTTTCCGAACGGGCGCAGAGGAGGGAGCCGAGGGTGAACAGCACGATGGCGCTGAAAAACACCCGCTGTACGCCGACTTTGTCCGCCAGCCAGCCGCTGGCCGGCAGCGTCACCGCCACCGTCAGCACATAGGAGACGATCACCGACTGCATGCGCAGCGGGTTCTCCCCCAGGCTGGCGGCCATTGAGGGCAGGGCGGTGTTGACGATAGTGGTATCCAGCGTCTGCATAAAGAAGCCGAATGCCACTATCCAGAGTTGCCAGCGTACCGTGGCGGCGTGTTTCATCAGCATCAGTCGGCCATTAATGGGGCAGCGGAGCCAGTTGCTTGTTGCGGCGGAACTTCGCCTGCAGCCGGTCGAAGTAAAGGTAGACCACCGGGGTGGTGTACAGCGTCAGCAACTGGCTCATCACCAGGCCGCCGGCGATGGTGATGCCGAGCGGCTGGCGCAGCTCCGCGCCGTCGCCGCTGGTCAGCACCAACGGCAGCGCGCCGAACAACGCCGCCAGCGTGGTCATCATGATCGGCCGGAAACGCAGCAGGCTGGCCTGGAAAATCGCCTCGCGGGCGCTGATGCCGCCGTTGCGCTGCGCTTCGAGCGCGAAGTCGACCATCATGATGGCGTTTTTCTTCACGATGCCGATCAACAGCATGATGCCGATCAGCGCGATCAGGCTGAACGGCGCGCCGAACAGCTCGAGCGCCAGCAGCGCCCCCACGCCGGCGGAAGGCAGCGTGGAAAGGATGGTCAGCGGATGGATATAGCTCTCATACAGCACGCCGAGCACGATATACACCGTGGCGATCGCCGCCAGGATCAGGATCAGCTGCGACTTCAGGGTGTCCTGGAACACCTGGGCGGTGCCGGCGAACGCGCCGCGCACCGTGGACGGCACGCCGAGCTGAGTCATGGTGCGCTCTATCGCCGCGGTGGCGTCCGACAGGCTGCCGCCGTCCGGCAGGTTAAAGGAGACGGTCGAGGCGGCGGACAGCCCCTGATGGTTGACCGACAGCGGCGCGTTGGCCGGCCGCCAACTGGCGAAGTAGGAGAGCGGTATCGCTTTGCCTTCGTTGTTGATGATGAACATTTTGTTCAGCGAGCTCACGTCCTGGGTGTAGGGCGGCGCCACTTCCATCACGACTTTGTATTGGTTGAGCGGTTGGTAGATGGTCGAAATCTGTCGCTGGCCGAAGGCGTTGTTCAACAGGTTGTTGGCGTCGGACACCGAAATGCCGAGGCGCGCCATGGTTTCGCGATCGTAGACCAGATCCATCTCCGAGCCTTTATCCTGCTGATCCGAGTTGACGTCCGCCAGCTCGGGCAATGCGGCCAGCGCGGTGCGGATCTTCGGCTCCCATTCGCGCAGCGCGGCGAGATCGTCCGCCAGCAACGTATATTGGTAGCTGGCGTTGGCCTGCCGGCCGCCGACGCGGATATCCTGCACCGCCATCAAAAACAGGCTGGCGCCCGGTTCTTTGGCCAGGCGGGCGCGCAGGCGGGCCATCACTTTCTGCGCGTCGTCGCTGCGTACCGACAGGGGTTTCAGTGAGATGAACATCGAACCGCTGTTGGTGCGCGAACCGCCGGTAAAACCGGTGACGTTTTCCACGTCCGGATCTTCGCGCACGATTTTCATGAAGTCTTCCAGTTTGCCGCGCATTGCCTGGAACGAAATGCTTTGGTCGGCCTGAATAAAGCCCATCAGACGCCCGGTATCCTGTTCCGGGAAGAAGGTTTTCGGGATGCTGATATACAGCCAGACGTTGAGCGCAACGGTGGCGAGGAACACCGCCAGCACCCAGCGAGAGTGGCCGAGCACCCAGTTCAGCGAGCGCCCGTAGCCCTGCTGCAGCGCCAGCAGCATTTTGCCGAAGCCGCGCGCCCGCCGCTGCGAACGCGGCGGCTGGTGGCGCAACAGGTAGGCGCACATCATCGGCGTGAGCGTCAGCGAGACGATCAGCGACAGCCCGATCGACACCGACAGGGTGACGGCGAACTCGCGGAATAGCCGGCCGGGCAGGCCTTCCATCAGCAGCAGCGGGATAAACACCGCCACCAGCGAAACGCTCATCGACAGCACGGTGAAACCGACCTCCCGCGCGCCCAGCAGCGCGGCGTTGATCGGTTTCATGCCGGCCTCGACGTGGCGGGAAATGTTTTCCAGCACTACGATGGCGTCGTCCACCACAAAGCCGGTGGCGATGGTCAGCGCCATCAGCGACAGGTTGTTGAGGCTGAACCCGCACAGATACATGGCGGCGAACGAGCCGATCAGCGACACCGGTACGGCGACCGCCGGGATCAGCGTGGCGCGCCCGGAGCGCAGGAAGATGAATACCACCAGGATCACCAGCCCGATGGCGATCGCCAGCGACTGTTCCACCTCGGCCAGCGACGCGCGGATGGTCGGCGAACGATCCTGCGCGACGTTGAGTTGAATCGAGGCCGGGATATTCTCCTGCAGGGCGGGCAGCTCGGCGCGAATGCGATCGACGGTTTCGATGATGTTGGCGTCCGGCGCGCGGCTGATGGCCAGAATGATCGCCGGTTTGGCGTCGGTCATCCCGGCGTTGCGCACGTCTTGCACCGAGTCTTTGACCTCGGCCACGTCGGCTAAACGCACCGCCGAGCCGTTGTTGTAATGAACGATCAGCGGGCGGTAGGCGTCGGCGGTTTTCAGCGCGTCATTGGCCTGGATCTGCCAGCGCTGCTGCGGGTTTTCCACGGCGCCCTGCGGGCGGCGCACGTTGGCGTTGGCGATGGCCTGCCGTACGGTGTCCAGCGACACGCCCTGATTGAACAGCGCCGAAGGGTTCAGCTCCACCCGCACCGCCGGCAGCGAGCTGCCGCCTACGGAAACGTCGCCGACGCCCTCAGTCTGGCTGATCTTCTGCGCCAGCTGGGTGGAGGCGAAATCGTAAAGCTGCCCCTGGCTGTAGGTGTCCGAGGTCAGCGTCAGGATCATGATCGGCGCGTCGGAAGGGTTGACCTTGCGGTAGCTGGGGCGGCTCGGCATGCCGGTCGGCAGCAGGCTTTGCGCGGCGTTAATCGCCGCCTGCACGTCGCGCGCGGCGCCGTTGATGTCGCGATCGAGATCGAACTGCAAAATGACCCGGGTACTGCCGAGCGAGCTCATCGACGTCATTTCGTTAACCCCGGCGATGCGGCCCAGCGCGCGCTCCAGCGGCGTCGCCACCGAAGACGCCATGGTTTCCGGCGAGGCGCCCGGCAGCGACGCGCTGATCGAAATCACCGGAAAATCCACCTGCGGCAGTGGCGATACCGGCAACAGGCGAAAGCCGATCGCGCCGCTGATGGCGATGGCCAGCGTCAGCAGGGTGGTGGCCACCGGCCGGTGAATGAACAGGGCGAAGAATCTCACGGCAACTCCTGCGTATCCGGCTGGCGATGCGTGTTGCGCGCCAGTTTGTCAAACAGCAGGTAGATCACCGGCGTGGTGAACAGCGTCAGGATCTGGCTCATGATCAAACCGCCGACCATACAGACGCCGAGCGGATGCCGCAGCTCCGCGCCGACGCCGGTGCTCAGCATCAGCGGCAGCGCGCCGAGCAGGGCCGCCAGCGTGGTCATCAGGATCGGCCGGAAACGCAGCAGGCAGGCCTGATAGATGGCGTCGCGCGGCGATAAGCCCTGCTCGCGTTCCGCCGCCAGCGCGAAGTCGATCATCATGATGGCGTTCTTCTTCACGATGCCGATCAGCAGGATGATGCCGATGATGGCGATCACGTCCAGCTCGCTGCCGGCCATCATCAGCGCGAGCAGCGCGCCGACCCCGGCGGTCGGCAGGGTGGAGAGGATGGTGACCGGATGAATGAAGCTTTCATACAGCACGCCCAGCACGATGTACATCGCCACCACCGCCGCCAAAATCAGCCACAGCGTGCTGCCGAGCGCCGCCTGGAAGGCCAGGGTCGCCCCCTGGAATTGGGTAGTGATGTCCCTTGGCATGTTGAGATTTTTTTCCGCCTGGGTGACCGCGTCCACCGCCTCGCCGAGCGAGTAGCCGTCGGCGACGTTGAACGAAACGGTGGCCGACGGGAACTGGTCGAGATGGTTGACCGACAGCGGGCCGAAGCGCTCTTCGATTTTGGCGATGGCGCTCAGCGGCACCACGGCGCCATCGTTGCCGCTCAGACGGATCTCATTGAGCGCCGCCAACCCCGGTGTCGCGCTGACGTCGTGCTCCAGCACCACGCGGTATTGGTTGGCCTGGGTGTAGATGGTGGAGATCAGGCGCTGGCCGAACGCGTTGTACAGCGCATTGTCCACGTCGCTCATGGTGACGCCGAGGCGGGAGGCCGAATCGCGATCGACGTTGACGTAGGCCACCAACCCCTGATCCTGCCAGTCGCTGGTGACGTCCGCCAACTGCGGGGTTTGTTTCAGCTCATCCATCAGCTGCGGCACCCACAGGCTGAGATCGTCCAGCGACATCGCCTGCAGGGTGAACTGGTACTGGGTGCGGCTGACCTGGGTATCGATGGTCAGATCCTGCACCGGCTGCAGGTACAGCTTCACGCCGGGAAACTGCGCCGTTTGCTGCTGCAGGCGGCTGATGATCGCCGGAATGCGGTCGCTGCGTTCGCTCAGCGGCTTCAGGTTGATCTGCAACCGGCCGCTGTTGAGCGTGGCGTTGCTGCCGTCGACGCCGACGAACGAGGTCAGGCTTTCCACCGCCGGATCCTTGAGGATCTGCGCTGCGACCTGCTGCTGGCGCTCGGCCATGTTGCTGAACGAGACGCTCTGCGGCGCTTCCAGCGTGCCCTGAATGATGCCGTTGTCCTGCACCGGGAAGAAACCTTTCGGGATCAGCAGATACAGCAATACCGTCAGCGCCAGGGTGCCCACGGCCACGCCGAGCGTCAGCCAGGGATGGTTAAGCACCGTTTTCAGCCACTGGCCGTATCGCGCGATCACCCGCTCGAAAAAGCGTTCGGAGGCGGCGGAAAAACGGTTCTGCTTGCGCAGCGATTCGTGGCTGAGCATGCGCGCGCACATCATTGGCGTCAGCGTCAGCGACACCACGGCGGAGATCAAAATCGCCACCGCCAGCGTGACGGCGAACTCGCGGAACAGGCGGCCGACGATGTCGCCCATGAACAGCAGCGGGATCAGCACCGCCACCAGCGAGAAGGTCAGCGAGATGATGGTGAAGCCGATCTCGCCGGCCCCTTTCAGCGCGGCGTCGAGCGGTTTTTCCCCTTTCTCGATGTAGCGCGAGATGTTCTCGATCACCACGATGGCGTCGTCCACCACGAAGCCGGTGGCGATGGTCAGCGCCATCAGCGTCAGGTTGTTGATGGAGAAGCCGAGGAAGTACATGGCGGCGAAGGTGCCCACCAGCGACAGCGGCACCGCCACGCTGGGGATAATGGTCGCCGGCACGTTGCGCAGGAACACGTAGATCACCATCACCACCAGCGCGATCGCCAGCAGCAGCTCGAACTGCACGTCGCTGACCGAGGCGCGGATGGTGGTGGTGCGATCGGTCAGCACCTTGACGTCGACCGACTTGGGCAGGCTTTTAATCAGAGTCGGCAGCATTTCGCGGATGCTGTCGGCGGTGGTGATGACGTTGACGCCGGGCTGGCGTTGGATGTTCAGCACGATCGCCTGCTGCTTGTTGGCCCAGGCCGCCAGCCGGGTGTTTTCCGCCCCTTGTTCGATGGTGGCGATATCCTGCAGGCGGATCGCCGCGCCGTTCTGATAGGCGACGATCAGCTGGCGATAGTCGTCGGCAGATTTCATTTGGTCGTTGGCGGACAAGGTGACCGATCGGGTCGGGCCGTCAAGGCTGCCTTTCGCCGAGTTGACGTTGGCGTTGCTGATGGCGGCGCGGATGGTTTCACTGTCCAGGCCATAGGCGGCGACCGCCGCGGCGTTCAATTTTACGCGCACCGCCGGGCGTTGGCCGCCGGCCAGGGTCACCAAGCCGACGCCGGTCACCTGAGAAATTTTTTGCGCCACGCGGGTTTCCACCATGTCTTCCACCTGCGTCATCGGCATGGCGGTGGAGGTCACGGCCAGCGTCAGGATGGGCGGATCGGCGGGGTTAACCTTGCTGTAGATCGGCGGGTAGGGCAGATCGTTCGGCAGCAGGTTGGTGGCGGCGTTGATCGCCGCCTGCACTTCCTGCTCCGCGACGTCGAGCGGCAGCGCCAGCTGGAACTGCAGCGTCACCACCGAGGCGCCGCCGGCGCTTTGCGACGCCATTTGCTTCAGGCCGGACATCTGGCCGAACTGGCGTTCCAGCGGCGCGGTAATGGCGGAGGTCACCACGTCCGGGCTGGCGCCGGGGTATAGCGTCACCACCTGGATGGTGGGGTAATCCACCTCCGGCAGGGCGGACACCGGCAGCGCGCGATAGCCGATGATCCCCGCCAGCAGTATCGCCACCATCAGCAGGGTGGTGGCGACCGGGCGCAGGATAAACAGGCGGGAAGGGCCGCCGCCGCGGGTCGGTGGCATCACCTGCATCAGGACTTCCTCTGAACGTCAGGTTCGCGCTTGGCTTTTGACGCCGCAGGCGCGTCGTTCGGCGCCAGCACTTCCACCTGCATGCCTTCGGTCAGGCGATCAATGCCGTCGGTCACCACCCGATCGCCGGCGTTGAGGCCGGCGCTGATCACCACCTGCCGGCTGTCCTGCACGCCGGCGGTGACCCGATGTTTGCTGACCTTGTTGTCTTCGCCGAGCGTCCAGACGAAGTTGCCCTCGTTGCCCATCTGCAGCGCGGCGGTCGGGATCACCACCGCGTCGTGCAGGGTATCCACCTGCAGCCGCGCGTTGACGAACTGGTTGGGGAACAGCGCGTCATCTTCGTTGGCGAAACGCGCTTTCAGCTTGATGGTGCCGGTGGCGGTATCAATTTGGTTGTCCAGGCTCAGCAGCGAACCGGTCGTCAGCTTGTTCTGGTTGGTGCGATCCCAGGCTTCGACGCTCACCGGCCCGGCTTTTTGCGCCTTGAGCAGATCGGCGATGTTGCCTTCAGGCAGCGTGAACACTACGTCGATCGGGTGCGTCTGCGTGATCACCACCAGACCGGTGGTGCTGCCGCTGGTGACATAGTTGCCGACGTCGACCAGTTTCAGGCCGACGCGGCCGTCGATTGGCGCAGTGATGCGGCTGTAGGTGATCTGCAGTTTGGCGCTGTCGACCGCGCCCTGATCGGCCTTGATCGCGCCTTCGGTCTGCTGCACCAGCGAGGCCTGCGTATCCAGCTCCTGACGGGAAACCAGATTGGTTTTCACCAACTGCTGATAGCGCGCCAGATCGCGCCGGGCGTTGGCCAGCGTGGCCTGATCTTTTGCCAACTGCCCCTGAGCCTGGGTCAGCTGCACCTGGAACGGCCGGGGATCGATCTCCGCCAGCAGATCGCCGGCTTTGACCTGCTGGCCTTCGGTAAAGTGGATCGCCATCAGTTGGCCATCGACCCGGCTGGTGACGGTCACGGTATTGGCGGCGGTGGCGGTGCCCAAGCCGGAAAGATAGCGCGGCACGGTTTGTTGCGTGGCTGTCGCCGCCTGCACCGGCGACATCGGCGCGCCGCGTCTGCCGCCCGCCGCGCGGTCCGCTCCCGTTTTACCGGCGGCCTGGTGCGCGCCCGGCGTCGTCCCGGCGGTCGGTTGAACGGCGCTGAAATGGCGCCAGGCCAGAACGGCGACGATGATCGCAATCGCCGCAGCCAGCAGGCGCAGCAGCAGGGAACGACGTTGGGGTTTTGCATTCATGGTGGTGAAAATTCTCTCCAAAAGGCAGGGGCGCGGGCACTCATTGCCACAAAAATGACACTCCTTACAGGATACTAGTTTAGCCAGCGAAGACGGCATAAAAATGAAGGAAATATGGAGGAACCGTCAGCATTGTCTTAATAAGTGGGTGATTTGCGCGTGCTATGTTTATAAGTGATTTATTCCGGCTTATAGCCAATACGTTTTAACGATTTCCTGCATTTGGCGCTAATAATTAACAGGCAAATCATTTAACCCATGGAGCCTTTGTGATGAGCAAGAAACAACTGGGCCGTTCGGGCATTCAGGTGCCGGCGTTGACCTTTGGCGGCAACGTGTTCGGCTGGACGGCGGATCAAGCGACCTCGTTCAGTCTGCTGGATGCGCTGGTGGACAATCAGCTCAACTTTATCGATACCGCCGACGTCTATTCCAGCTGGGCGCCGGGCAACCGGGGCGGCGAATCGGAAACCGTCATCGGCGAATGGCTGAAGAAGAGCGGCAAGCGCGACCAGGTGATCATCGCCACCAAGGTGGGCAAACCGATGGGCGAAGGCAAACAGGGGCTGTCGCCGCGCTATATTCAGCAGGCGGTGGAAGATTCGCTGCGCCGTCTGCAAACCGATTATATCGATCTCTACCAGTCGCACGACGATGACCGCGATACGCCGCTGGAAGAGACGCTGACGGCGTTCGATGCGCTGATCAAAGCCGGCAAGGTGCGGGCGATCGGCGCCTCCAACTATCAGGCGGATCGCCTGGAAGAAGCGCTGCGGGTGAGCGAGAACAACGGATTGGCGCGCTACGAAACCCTGCAGCCGGAGTACAATCTGTATGCGCGCAAAGGGTATGAAGCCGAGCTGGAAGGCGTGGCGCAGCGCCACGGGCTAGGGGTGATCAATTTCTTCGCGCTGGCCAGTGGTTTTCTGACCGGCAAATACCGCAGCAAAGCGGACGAGGGCAAAAGCCAGCGCGGCGATCGCATCGTCGAACGCTACCTGAACCCGCGCGGTTTCCGCATTCTGGCGGCGCTGGATCAGGTGGCGGGCAAACACGGCAGCTCCCCGGCGCAGGTCTCGCTGGCCTGGCTGATTGCGCGCCCGAGCATCACCGCGCCGATCGTCAGCGCCACCTCGTTGCCGCAGTTGGATGAGTTGGTCAGCGCCACCCGCCTGACGCTGGATGCGGACGACATTCAGACGCTGAACCACGCCAGCGCTGAGTAAAAGCCGCCGGCGATTTTGCTCTATGCTGAAGGGGTCAATATGACTTATTCAGGAAACTGCAATGTCTGGCGATATCATCAACGACCTCGCGGCGCTGGAACAGCTTTACGGCAAACCCGCCGCGCCCTCGGTTTTTAAAGAAGTCAGCTATATCCACCCGGCGTACCGTCCGTTTATCGAGGCGGCGCCGTTTGCCGCCCTCTCGACCGTCGGGCCGGACGGCATGGATGTCTCCCCGCGCGGCGATCCGGCCGGTTTTATCCAGATCGAAGACGAGAAAACCCTGCTGCTGCCGGACCGGCGCGGCAATAATCGCATCGATAGCCTGCGCAATATCCTGCACGATAACCGGGTGGCGCTGCTGTTGCTGATCCCCGGCATCGGCGAAACGCTGCGGATTAACGGGCGGGCGGAGATCGTGGTGGCGCCGGCGGTGCTGCAGCGCTTCGCTCACCGCAACCAGTTGCCGCGTTCGGTGCTGCGCATTCGGGTGGAGGCGGTGTTCTTCCAGTGCAGCCGGGCGATCTTGCGTTCGGGATTGTGGGAAGAGGGCAGCCGCCTCGAACGTTCGGCGCTGCCCAGCCCCGGCCATATTTTGGCCGCGGTGAGCCAAACGCGCTTCGACGGTGAGGAGTACGACAGCGCGCTGCCGCAGCGGCTGAAGGATACGCTGTATTAATCGCCGTGGCGTTCGCGCCACGTTTGCCGGTTCAGCCGGTACAAGACGTGCTGTTGCAGCGGATGGCCCGCCGGCAGACGCGGGTGCAGGAAGGTTTCGCCGTCGAAGCGCATGCCGATGCGCGTCATCACCCGGCGCGACGGCTGGTTATCTTCGGCGGTGAAGGACACCACTTCCGGCAAGTGCAGCGTGTCGAAGGCGCACGCCAGCGCGGCGCGCGCCGCCTCTGCGGCGTAGCCGTTGCCCCAGTGGGCCGCCGCCAGCCGCCAGCCAATCTCCACGCAGGGGGCGCAAGGCAGGTCGTCGCCCGGCCGCGCCAGCCCGACAAAACCGATAAAGGGCGCGCCGCCTTTCACTTCCACCGCCCACAGCCCCCAGCCGTGTTGTTGCATGAAGGCGCGGATGCGTTCGGCCTGCGCGCGGCTTCCCTCGGCCGTCATCGGCGCCGGGAAATAGCGCATCACCTGCGGATCGGCGTTGAGCGCGGCGAAGGCCGGCAGATCGTCATCACGCCAGGGGCGCAGCCGCAGCCTGGCGCTGTCGAGGGTAAGGATGGTCGACATGATGCATAGCCTCCAATGAACAAGGGCGCGGCGAGCCGCGCCCGTGGGCAGTCAACGGAACAGCGTTTGCGCCCAGCGCGCCAGCCCGGCGGTGACCGAGCCGAAGTCGTTGCCGCCGACGATCGGAATGCCCGGCAGCTGCTGTTGCAGCGCGGCGCGCAGCAGGGGTGAGCGCGCGCTGCCGCCGGTCAGGTAGATCACCTGCGGCGCGGTCTGGCTGCTGGCCAGCGCGGCGCTGACCTGCTCCTGAATGCGCATCAACGGCTGCGAGATGGCGTCGGCGAGCTGAGCCTGGCTGATGTTCTCCGCCAGATCGGCCTGCACGAAATTGAGCGGCGCGCTGATGGCCGTTTGGCCGGACAGGGCGATCTTACTCTCTTCTGCCGCCCGCACCAATCGGTAGCTCAGGCGCTGCTGGTACACTTTCAGCAGGCGCTTGACCTTTTCCGGCTCCGCCGCGTCGAGGATCAGATCGCGCAGCACGCGGCCATTGGCGGCGCTGTAGAAATCGTTTTGCGCCGGCACGTCGTTGGTCGCCACCGCATTCCAGTAAGGCAGCGCCGGCAGGGCGATGCCTTTCGCGGTTTCGCCGCCCAGGCCGAACAGCGGCATCAGCTGTTTGAAGGCCAGCATGATGTCCAGATCGTTACCGCCGACCCGGCAGCCGCTGTGGCCCAGCAGGCTCTGCTGGCGATCGGCGCGGTCGCGCCACTGCGGCCCCATCAGCAGCACCGAGCAGTCGGTGGTGCCGCCGCCGATGTCCACCACCAGCACGGTTTGCTCTTCGCTCAGCGTCGCTTCGAAGTCCAGCCCCGCCGCCACCGGCTCGAACTGGAATTCAATGTCCTTGAAACCGGCGCGTTCGGCGGCGCGCTGCAAAATGCCCTGCGCCTGCCGGTTGGCTTCGTCGCCGCCGATGCCCTGGAAGTTGATCGGCCGGCCGATCACCGCCTGATCGATGCCGGTCTGCAGCACGTTTTCCGCCTGGCGTTTGATGTGGAACATCATGGCGCACACCAGGTCTTCGAACAGCGCGATCTGCTGCGGTTTCAGGCCGTTGGCCCCGAGGAAGGATTTCGGCGAGCGCACGAAGTACACCTCTTCCGGATCTTCCATGTAGTGCGCCAGCGCCTGCAGACCGAACAGCACGCTGTCGCCGTTGACCGGAATGTCTTCTTCGCGGTTGTAACTGATGGCGCGGCGCAGCAACTGCTGGTTTTCTTCGCTGCCGGTCGGGATCTGCCAATGGCGGTGCAGGCATTCGCTCACCGCTTCGCGGGTCGGCGCGCACAGCATCGAAGGCAGATAGGGCGCGTTGTTTTCCAGCGTCAACAGCTCGGGGCCGTGGTCGCGCATCACTGCAACGGAACAGTTGGCTGTCCCGTAGTCGAATCCAATAAACATCTCTTTTTTGTCCCCATGCCAATGAAGGGGGGCGACTTTACCCGAGACGGGGCCGGCGGGCAATGCGCCAATGCGCGAGTGTCGAAAAATTTAGCGTGCGCGAACTTTCTCAGTGTGAATAACGCTCAAGCCGCAGCAATGGCACAGTCGGCTATGAAAATGGCGTGCTTCGCCCATCAAGACGCACGCCATTTCTTTATACTCAACAGGTATTCCGAGCGGGGAATGCCTTTCCCTATGACTCTGCGATGAGGATTCCATGACGCGCAACTCTACCTTTCTCATGAATATCGGCTGGCGAACCCTGCTGAAAGATCTGGGACTCCAGCCGACGGATGTTTTACGCCGGGCTGCATTGCCTGAAGATCTGTTGTCACGCACCGCTGAAGGGATCACAACGGAAGAATATTTCCGCTTCTGGCGCGCGATGGAGGAAGGAACGGGCGACCCGTTGTTTCCGTTGAAAATCGTTGCGCTGATGTCAACGGAATCGTTTGACCCTCCGATATTCGCCGCCCTGTGCAGCGCCAATCTGGCGCAAGCTGTCCAGCGGTTAGCGAAATACAAGCAACTTACGGCGCCGATGAGCCTGGAGCTCGCCATCGGCCCTGAAGGCGAAATGACGATTTCACCCCGCTGGCTGTTGGCGGAGGAGGCAGTACCGGCGTCTTTGCTGGTGGCTGAGCTGGCATTTTATGTTCGGCTGGCGCAGCTTGCCACGCGCGAACCGGTAAAAGCGCGCCGTATCACCTTGCCTGAACTGCCGCCTGCAGCGCTTTCACGCCCCTTGGCAGCCTTCTTCGGCTGCGCGGTAACGCCTGGGGCAGGGCCGGGCATTACTTTCTCCTCCGCAGATGCCTTGCGTCCCTTTTTGACAGTGAATGAGGGCATGTGGCGCGTTTTCGAACCCGAGCTGCGTCGTCGCCTCAGTGAACTGGACGCCACGGCAACCACCGGAGAGCGCGTTTGTGCGGTGCTGCTGGAGTTGATTCCCAGCAATACCGCCGGCATCGATGCGGTGGCGGCAAGATTGGGCATGAGCCGCCGGACGCTGCAGCGGCGTCTGGAAGATGAGGGCGAGAATTTTCGTTCGCTGAGCAACGGCACCCGGGAAAAATTGGCGCGCCACTATCTTAAGCATTCGACCCTTACCAGCGGAGAGATTGCCTTTTTGCTCGGTTTTGAAGAGCCGAACTCTTTCTTCCGCGCCTTTCACGAATGGACAGGGCAAACGCCGGAAGCGGCTCGCCAGGCGATGCGGCTGAATTAGCCGAGAGGCGCTGTTCACGTTGGCGCATTCTGCGAGTTGATTGGCGCGGTTCGACATGGTTGCGGCAGGGCCCGTCGCTTAAAGTGGACAACATACAGACTGCGCAGGCAGTCGCCAACGCAATCATCCTAATAAGGAGCAGTCAGTATGAAGTCCAAAGTGATCCTGGTGACCGGCGCTTCGTCCGGTATTGGTGAAGCCACCGCCGTCACGTTAAAGCAGCGCGGGCACACCGTTTATGCGGCCGCCCGCCGGGTTGAGCGCATGCAGGCTCTGGTTGCCGCTGGCATTCGCGTTTTGCCGTTGGACGTCACCGACGATGCTTCCATGGCGCAGGCGGTAAAGACCATCATCGCCGAAACGGGGCGTATCGATGTGCTGGTCAATAACGCCGGCTACGGCTCCTATGGCGCTATTGAAGACGTTTCTGCGGATGAGGCTCGCGCTCAATTTGATGTGAATGTGTTCGGTGCGGTTCGGCTGACGCAGCTGATTTTGCCGCACATGCGAGCGCAGCGCTCCGGCACCGTCATCAATATTACGTCGATGGGCGGAAAAATACATACGCCGCTGGGCGGTTGGTATCACGGCACCAAATTCGCCTTGGAGGCCATCAGCGACTGTCTGCGCATGGAGGTGCAACCTTTCGGCATCGACGTCGTGGTGATCGAACCCGGCGGCATCCAGAGTGAATGGGCGGATATCGCCGCGGAAAAACTGATCGGCGTTTCCGGCCAGAGCGAGTACGCCGCTCAGGCTCATGCTGTCGCCCACGCCATGGTCAGCGACGCCAGCAAGAAACGGCAATCGCCGCCGAGCGTGATTGCCGATACGATCGCCAAAGCCGTCGCCGCCCATCGTCCGAAAACGCGCTATGCGGTGGGGTTTGGCGCGAAACCGTTGATTTTTCTGCGGCGCTTGTTGTCCGATCGCGCCTTCGATGGGCTGATGCGTCGGGCATTGGGGGTACCGCGCCAGGGGCAATAAATCGTCGGGCTGCGGGGCTTTATGTCGGTGGCGGTAAAAATGGTGCGTCTGAACGCTGTTAAGACGCATAATCATTAAAGACAATCGCTAATCTGGACGGCGGGAAGGCGCGTAACTTAATGTCCGAATTCCGCACGTCAGCGCGCCAGCCGAGCCCCATAATGCCGAAAAAACCGACCCCGAGCGTTGCCATGAATACTCAACAGCAAGCGTTGTACGACGCGCTGCGCGCGCGTGACCGCAAATTCGACGGACGCTTTTTCGTCGGCGTCTCTTCAACCGGTATCTATTGCCGTCCGGTGTGCAGCGCCCGCACGCCGAAGCGGGAAAATTGCACCTTTTATCCGAGCGCGGCGGCGGCTGAACTGGCGGGGTTTCGCCCCTGCCTCAAATGCCGGCCGGAGCTGGCGCCCGGTCTGGCGCTGATCGATCTGGGCAACCGTTATGCGCAGGTGGCGGTGCAGCTCATCGAGCAGGGATATCTGTCCGAACACAGCTGCGAAGCGCTGGCGGCGCGGCTGGGCATTTCCGATCGCCATCTGCGGCGCATCTTCGCCGAACAGTTTGGCGCTTCGCCGATCGATTACGCGCAGTCGCACCGGCTGCTGCAAGCCAAGCGCCTGCTGGCGGATACCGATCTGCCGCTCAGCGAGGTGGCGTTCGCCGCCGGCTTCGGCAGCCTGCGGCGTTTCAACGAGCTGTTCAAGGCGCGCTACCGCCTGATCCCGTCAGCGCTGCGCAGCGGCGGCGCGCGCGGTGAACGGGCCGCCGCCAGCGGGCTGGTGTTTCACCTGGGCTATCGGCCGCCCTATGACTGGGAGCGCATGCTGAATTTCTTGCAGGCGCGCGCCGTGCAGGGCGTGGAACGGGTCGACGGACGCCGTTACCTGCGCTCGATCGCCGTCAGCCAGGGCGGCACGGAACACTGCGGCTGGGTCAGCGTGCAGCCGGAAGAGGCGCGCAATCGGGTTCGGGTCGAGATCGCGCCTGCGCTCAGTCTGGTGACGACGGAGGTGTTGCGCCGGGTGCGCCTGCTGTTTGATCTGGACGCCGCGCCGGATCGCATCAATGAGGCGCTGGGCTCGCTGGCGGCCGATGCGCCGGGGCTGCGCCTGCCGGGCTGCGTGAACAGTTTCGAGCAGGCGGCGCGGGCGGTGCTGGGCCAGTTGGTCAGCGTAAAAATGGCGGCGACCTTCGCCGGGCGGATGGCCGAACGCTGGGGGGAAGCCCTGGCGACGCCGCATGAGGGCATCACCCATGTCTTCCCCACCGCAGAACGGGTGGCGCGGCTGCAGCCCGAAGAACTGCGCCCGCTCGGGGTGCAGCTGAAGCGCGCGGCGGCGCTGATCGAGATCGCCCGCGCGCTGGGCGAAGGGCGGCTGCAGCTCGACAACGTGCTGGATATCGAGCGGGGCATCAAGGCGCTGACCGCGCTGCCGGGCATCGGCAGCTGGACCGCCAGCTATATCGCGATGCGCGCCTGGTCGTGGCCGGACGTGTTCCTGGCCGGCGATTATCTGATCAAACAGCGTTTTCCCGGCATGACGCCGCGCCAGATAGAACGCTACGCCGAACGTTGGCGCCCGTGGCGTTCTTACGCCACGCTGCATCTGTGGCACAACGACGGCTGGGCGCCGGAAGGGGAGAGTTGAACGCAGAGCTAGCGAGGGGCGTCGATCAGCTGCAGCAGGCGGCTCATGCCCTCGCGCATCAGGAACGCCAGCAGCTTTTCCCGCTCGGCCGGCGTCAGGTGGTAGTAATGCTCGATCCAGACCCGTATCGGATCCTGACGTTTGACGTCGTAGTCCGGATGATCGGCCTCGCGCAAGGCCGACAGGCTGCGCGCGCCGAACGGCAGGCTATCGATATGGTATTCCAGCGCTTTGCCCTGTACGCCGCTGCGGCGGCGGCTGACCCAGCCTTCACGCCGGGCCATCAAATTGACCCCTTGCGGAGTTGAAGGCAAGCCCGCCTTACCCATCAGTTCCCTGGCGGAAAACCATTTCTTTTCCATAGTCCCTTATCCCTGAGCCATCACATGTCGAGGAAAACCAACGGATACGCTGATACTCGCATGGGCGCTTCATCTTACTTAATCGTTTAAGCCTCAGGTGTTATTTATATCACTAATCTTGTCTTGGTTAACATAATGTGACGGATGAGGGAATACGGCGTGGTTTGAACGCGGCAAATGGCGGCGGGGGCTCTGTTATTCTGGCGAATCATCAGGGCACGTTTTCAACGATGTCATCCGGTGGAAAGGGCCGGCACAGGGCCGGCTTTTGGCGTATTACAGTAGGAACAGAGTGGCGAGGCCGAGGAAGATGAAAAAGCCGCCGGTATCGGTCAGCGCGGTGATGAGCACGCTGGAGCCGACCGCCGGATCGCGGCCCAGTTTGAGCATGGTCATCGGGATCACCACGCCCATCAGCGCCGCCAGCAGCAGGTTGAGCAGCATCGCCAGCGTCATTACGCCGCCCATCGCCGCGTCGCCGTAAAGCAGCCAGGTGACCACGCCCATGATGCCGCCCCACACCACGCCGTTGATGATGGCGACGCCCAGCTCCCTGAGCATCAGGCGCGAGATGTTGCCGACTTCGATCTGGTGTAGCGCCAGCGCGCGCACGATCATGGTGATGGTCTGGTTGCCTGTGTTGCCGCCGATACCGGCGACGATCGGCATCAACGCCGCCAGCGCCACCAACTGGGAAATGGTGTGTTCGAACAGACCGATCACGCGCGAGGCGACGAACGCGGTGCAGAGGTTGATCGCCAGCCAGGCCCAGCGGGTCTTGACCGCCTTGCTGACCGGGGCAAACACGTCTTCTTCCGGGCTCAAACCGCCCATGCGGCGCAGGTTGGTGTCGCTCTCTTCGTTGACGGCGTCGACGATCTCTTCGATGGTCAGGCGGCCCATCAGTTTGCCCTTGGCGTCAACCACCGGGGCGCTGATCAGGTCGTAACGTTCGAACGCGCCGGCCGCTTCATCGGCCTTGTCTTCGGGCTGGAAGGTGGCGGGATCGCTGTCCATCACCTCGCGCACCGGGATCTCCGGGTCGTTCAGCAGCACTGCGGTCAGCGGCAGTTCGCCCAGCAGGGTGTTTTTGCGGTCGGTGACGAACAGTTTATCGGTGGCGTCGGGAATGGTTTTGCGCATGCGCAAAAAGCGGTGCACCGCGCCGAGCGTGACGTCCGGCCGCACCGTCACCAGTTCGAAATCCATCATCCAGCCGACGCTGTCTTTGGCGTACTGGCTCATCTCGCGCACCTGGGCGCGCTGTTCCGGCTCCAGCGAGGTCAGCAACCGGCCCATCAGGTTGCGCGGCAGGTATTGCGCCAGGTAGGCCTGTTCGTCGACGTCCAGCGTTTTGATCGCTTTGAGCAGGTCTTTGTCGCTCATTTCCTCGATCAGGCTATCCCAGACCGGTTCGGCGACTTCCACCAGCGTCTGGCCGCGCTTGCTGTTGCCCACCAGCCGCCACAGCGCCATACGTTCGTCCTGCGGCAGCGCCTCCAGCAGGTCCGCAAGGTCGGCGGCGTGCATGTCGTCCAGCAGGCCGGTGATTTCCGCCGTCTGGTTCAGCAGTTCGCTTTGGCTGAGGGCGTGTTCATCCCCTGGCCGGCCGAGAATGCCGTCGACCAATTCCTTATTGTTCAACAGCAGAGTGAGAATGCGCTGGCGGTGTTCAGCGACTTTTTTGACGTTATGGGTTGCGGCTGACATGGTGTTCCTTAACGGGCGCTCGGCCTTCCTGACGCAGGCTCATTAAAAGATAGAGCATAGCGAGTGCCGGCGTCATTTTTATGAAACGGACGGGGCGCGGCGGTTATTCAGAGGAGGCGTCCTGTTGCGGGGCGCTGACTTCGGCGGCGTTTTGCGCAGCGGCCTGCTTTTTTTCCTGATGATGAGGCACCGCCACCACGGCGGCGTACAGCAGTCGGCCGACTAAAATGATAAAGCTGATAAACAACACTATCTTCGTCATCTGTCCGGTGGTTTTCTTGCGCATATATCACCCGGTATGCCGGTATCCTGTGTTATTCGCTCGAGAATTTGTAACCGGATTTTAGGCGCTGATGACAAAAGTTGTCCATTTTTTTCCGGCGTGCGGCGCGGCGTATTAGGGTTTCGTTTAGGTTGACGGGGCGGGGCGGAAAGAAAAACCCCCTGGCTGGCAGGGGGCGGGGATCAGGCGGAGCGCTGTTCGTCTTGCGAGCCTTCTTCGTCGATCAGCAGCTTCCAGCCGACGACGTCGTTCCAGTAGGCCTGCTCGCGCTCGAAGTCCAGCTGCACCAGGTTGTTCTGCGCCAGGTAGCCGGCCGGGAAGCGCAGCGTCCAGTGGTTGTCGTCGGTGGTCAGGCGCAGCGTTTCCGGCGTGGTGGTCGACTGCCGCTGGTTGTTGAGCAGGGTGCTCAGACGCAGCAGCTGGATCAGCGGCAGGTAGTGTTTCTTCTTGAACAGATTGAGGCGCGGCAGCTCTTCCAGCTTGATCGCTTTGCGGTGGAAACGCACCAGCGCCGCCAGCAGCAGCTGCTGTTCCTGGTTGAAGCCGGGCAGGTTGGAGTTTTGCAGAATGTAGGCCGAATGGCGGTGCATGCCGCTGTGGTTGATGCTCAGCCCCACCTCGTGCAGCATGGCGGCCCATTTCAGCAGGGCCTCCAGCTGCGGATGCACCAGCTTGGTGTTTTGCGCCATCCACTGCGAGTAGAGCAGCTCGGTGGTTTCCAGCACCCGCTTGGCCTGTTCGCGGTCGATGTTGTAGTGATCGGCCAGACTTTTGGCGGTGCGGCTGCGGATGTCCTGGTGGCGGAAGCGGCCTTCCATTTCATACAGCACGCCTTCGCGCAGCGCGCCGTCGGACAGGCGCAGATCGCGGATCGCCAGCGCGTCGAACACGCCGCACAGGATAGCCAGCCCCGGCACGAACACCGATTGGCGATCCTCCGACAGCCCCGGCAGGCTCAACGAGCCGAAGCTTTTGAACTGCAGCACCTGTTCGGCGAGCATTTCCAGACGATCCAGGGTGATGAGACCGTCTTTTTCGCCCATCGCCACCAGCACTTCGTGGGCGGCCTTGATGGTGCCCGAGGCGCCCAGCGCGTACTGCCAGCCCTGAATGCGGTACTGCCAGGCCAGCGTTTCCAGCTTCTGCGCCGCCGCCAGCCGCGCGCGGCGGAAGTTGTTTTTGCTGATCTCGCCGCCCGGGAAGAACAGCTGGGCGAAGCTGACGCAGCCCATGCGGCGGCTTTCCGCCAGCAGCGGCTCGAAGTCTTCGCCGATCACCAGCTCGGTGGAGCCGCCGCCGATGTCGATCACCAGCTTGCGGCCCTTCTCCGGTTGGGTGTGTTCCACGCCCATGAAGATCAGACGCGCCTCTTCCTGGCCGGCGATGATTTCGATCGGGTAGGGGATCACTTTGGCGGCGCGCTTGAGGAACACTTCAGCGTTCACCGCCTGACGCAGGGTGTGGGTCCCGACGATGGTGACGTTATCCGCCGGGAAGCCCTGCAGCCGTTCGGCAAACAGCGCCAGGCAGGCCAGGCCGCGTTCTATCGCCTCTTCACTGAGTACGTTGTTGCTGTCCAATCCGTCGGCGAGATGCACCCGCTGTTTTAAACGGCCCAATACCTGTAAGGCGCCGTTGACGACGCGGGCGATCACCATGTGGAAACTGTTCGACCCGAGGTCGATGGCGGCGATTTCCTGCGGTTTGTTCGTTGCAGTGTTTTTTAGCGGCATAGTTGCTGGCCTACTGTCCTGGTTGTTCCAGAGCTTTTAAATACTCGTAAATAGCCACCTGGGCGCGCACTTTGCGGCGGTTGCCGCGCGGAACGTACTGGTTGCTCAGTTCTTTATCCACATAACGGGCCTTGACCGTATCGCTGAACAGGATCTCCAGAATGTCCAGAACGCGCTGTTTCAGCGCCGGATCCAGCAGCGATACCGCCACTTCGATACGGTAATCTATGTTGCGGGTCATCCAGTCGGCGGAGGACAGATACACCCGTTTGTCACCTTTGTTGTCGAAAACGTAAACCCGATCGTGTTCCAAAAAGCGATCGACGATGCTGATCACCTGAATATTGTCGCTGATCCCCGGCAGGTTGGGAATCAGGGAACACATGCCCCGCACCAGCAGACGGATCTTCACGCCAGCGCCGGACGCGGTATATAACCGATCTACCAGCCCTTTATCCACCAGATTATTTATTTTCAACATAATGCCGGCCTGTTCCCCGGCCTGGGCGTTGGCGATTTCGTTGTCAATCAGCTCATACAACTTCAGGCGCGAGTTCTGCGGCGACACCATCAGGTTGTCGAAGGTGACCGGCCGGTAGGGGTTCTCGATAAAGTTGAACACCCGGCGCACCTCGTTGGTGATGCGCGAGTCGGCGGTCAACAGCGAATAGTCGGTGTAGATGCGCGCGGTTTTTTCGTTAAAGTTGCCGGTGCCGATATGAGCATAGCGCACAATTTCATCGCCTTCACGGCGCGAAATCAGGAACAGTTTGGCGTGGATTTTCAGCCCCGGCGCGGAGAAGATCACGTGTACGCCGGCCTCGGTCAGGCGCTTCGCCCAGTGAATGTTGGCCTCTTCGTCGAAGCGCGCCTGCAGTTCGACCACCACCGTGACTTTCTTGCCGTTGTGCGCGGCGTGGATCATCGATTCGATGATGCGCGAATCTTTCGCCACCCGGTAGATGTTGATTTTGATCGCCAGCACGCTCGGATCGAACGACGCCTGGCGCAGCAGCTCCAGCACGTGCTCAAAGGTGTGGTACGGGTAGTAGAGCAGCACGTCCTTTTCGCGAATGGCGTCGAAGCCGTTGCGGAAACCGTCGAACCAGATGTGGCGCAGGCGCGGCAGCGGCTTGTTGACCAGGTTGGCTTTGCCGACGTTCGGGAAGCTGATGAAATCTTTAAAGTTGTGGTAGCGGCCGCCGGCGATCACCGAATCGTAGTTGGAGATGCCCAGCTTGCCGCGCAGCAGCTCCACCATTTCGTTCGGCATGTCGCGCTGATAAACGAAGCGCACCGGCTCGGCGGTGAGGCGCTGTTTCAGGCTGGAGGACATCAGTTCCAGCAGGCTGGATTCCATTTCGGTCACCAGATCGTACTCGGCGTCACGGGTCATCTTCATCGAATAGGCGTTGAGCGCGTCGTAGTCGAAGAAGCCCTTGAAGATATCGTCCAGGCAGTAGCGCAGGATGTTGTCGAGCAGGATCATCGGCTTGCGGCGGCGCGGCGCTTCCGGTGGCAGATTGACGAAGCGCGGCACCTTGTCCGACGGGATCTCCAGCAGCGCATAGTCGGTGCGCGCGCCGCGGATAATCTCCACCGCCAGATAGGTGTAATCGTCTTTCAGGAACTGCACCAGGTTGGTGTCGTGGTTGATCAGGATCGGCGTGATGTGCTGGCGCAGGTGCTGTTTGAAATATTGCCGCAGCCAGATTTGCTGGTTCTCGGACACCTGGCGTTCGTTGATCAGGAAGATCTGGTTGCGCGCCATTTCCAGCAGCAGATCGTTGTACAGACCGTCGAACTCCTGATCGGTTTTCAGCACCTTGGCCTGGATCTTTTTCAGCAGATGGCGTGAAGAACCGGCGGAGCCTTGCTCTTCGCTGATCAGGATGCGCCGTTTGAGATCGGCGAAGCGGACTTTATAGAACTCGTCGAGGTTGTTGGAGTAAATGCCCAGAAAACGCATACGTTCAATCAGGGGATTGCTCTTATCTGCGGCTTCCTGCAACACGCGCTCATTAAAGGATAACCAGCTTAGTTCTTTTTCGATGTAGAGCTTTTCCTGACCCATTGCCACTCCAGTTCAAATTTAGAATAGGATCCGGGACGCAGCGCCCGGATGCCGCTCTAGTGTCCTTCATCATTATTGCGAGAGATTGACAGGAAAGTCCAACATATCCATTGCGTTGGCGCGCGGCGTTTTTCGGCGGCAATAAATTTTCTCAGAGGTGGGGCGCCAGGTGGCGAAATGAACAGCAGGAAATGACGATTAGCAGACTTATTCTTGGTGATATTAAGCGTGTTTACGTTCATTTTTCAGCAATATATCAAAGCCATATTGTCTTTTTGCAGTGTAAAAAACCTGGGTTATGGTGGGTAACTTTGTCATGCAAACGTCATAAAACTGACATAAGATGCCCGGTTATCTTACGGCGCAAGCCCGATTACATCAGCGACAGCGAGACACATGATACAGACGACGGCCAATCAACATCCCCGAGATCGCATGCGCGGGCGCATCGACCGCGGCGTGCAGGCGGCAGTGACCGCCAGCGGGCTGATGGTGCTGATGACGTTGATGCTGATCTTCGTTTATCTGCTGTTTGCGGTGCTGCCGTTGTTCAAACCGGCCTCGCTCGGCCAGGCGCAGCCGCTGCCGCTCACGGTATCGGCCCCGGCGCTGGCGCTGGGCATGGACGTGCAGCAGCGCGTCGGTTATCGCATCGACGCGCAGGGCTCGGGGCAATTTTATCGCCTGACGCCGGCGCCGAGCGGCCAGGCTCAGACGCCGCTGGCGCAGCAGACGCTGTTGGCCAAACCGACGCTGCTCGCGCAGGCCGCCGGCGAGCGCGATCTGTTTGCGTTGGCGCAGGCTGACGGCCGGTTGGTGGTGGCGCGCGCGGATTTCGCCACGGCGGAAAACGGCCGGCCGCAGTGGCAGTTCCCGCTCGGGCAGCAGCCATTGGCGCTGGATCCACAGCGCAAGCCGCTGAAACTGCTGTCGCTGGCGGATGCGCATCGCGGGCAGTATCTGCTGGCCGGAGTGACCGACGATCGGCGGCTGGTGTTCGGCCGCTTCAGCCCCGACCGGCCGCCACAGTTTAGCGAGCGGCCGCTGGAGCACGACGGGGAGCAGCTGGTGCTGACGCCGGATGGCCGCCAGCTTTATCTGCTGACCGGCAACCGGCTGGCGCGTTATCAGATCGACGGCGCACAGGTGCAGCTGCGTGAAACGCGTACCCTTGGCGAACATGCACCGTATCAGATGACGGCGCTGCCCGGCGGCAGCGCGCTTCTGATCAAGGGCGCCGACGGCAACCTGCGCGAGTGGTTCGAGGTGGAAAAAGATCGGCGCTGGCGCCTGACGCCGGTGCAGCATTTCGACCACGGCGCCGACGGGCAGGAGCTGACGGTGGCTGAACCTTATCGCCGGGTGTTCGCCACCCTGCGGCCCGATGGCGGCTTCTCGCTGTTCTCCGCCATTCAACCGCAGCCGCTGCTGAATACCCGTTTGGGCGCCGAGGTGCGGCAGATGGCGTTCGCGCCGCGCGGCGATGGCCTGCTGTTGGAGAGCGCGCAGGGCTGGCAGCGCTATGCGCTCGACAACCCGTATCCGGACGTCACCTGGCGTTCGTTGTGGGGCAAGGTGTGGTATGAGAACTACCCGCAGCCGGCCTATGTCTGGCAGTCCACCTCCGGCGAAGACAGTTACCAACCTAAATTCAGCCTGATGCCGGTGATCTTCGGCACCTTTAAGGCGGCGGCTTACGCGATGCTGTTCGCCATCCCGCTGGCCTTGGCCGGCGCCATCTATACCGCTTACTTTATGACGCCGGGGCTGCGGCGGGTGATCAAACCGGCTATCGAAGTGATGGGCGCGCTGCCGACGGTGGTGATCGGGCTGGTGGCCGGCATTTGGCTGGCGCCGATCATCGAGCAGTATCTGTTGGCGGTGCTGGCGTTGCCGCTGCTGTTGGCGGCGGCGGTGTTGCTGTGCGGCGCGTTGACCCATCGCTTTATGCCGCGCTGCCGGCCGGGCGTCGATCTGCTGTTGCTATTACCGCTGCTGGCGTTGACGGTGTGGCTGGCGCTCAGCCTGGGGCCGCGGCTGGAGGTGGCGTTGTTCGGTGAGCCGCTGCATTTCTGGCTGGGGGATAATTATGATCAGCGCAATGCGCTGGTGGTGGGCGTGGCGATGGGCTTCGCGCTGGTGCCGATCATCTTCTCTCTGGCGGAGGACGCGCTGTTCAGCGTGCCGGCGACCCTGAGCCAGGGCTCTTTGGCGCTGGGCGCCACCCAGTGGCAGACGGTGATCAAGGTGGTGCTGCCATCCGCCAGCGCCGGCATTTTCTCCGCGCTGATGATCGGCTTTGGCCGCGCGGTGGGGGAAACCATGATCGTGCTGATGGCCACCGGCAACACGCCGATTATCGATGGCAGCCTGTTCCAGGGGCTGCGCGCGCTGGCGGCCAACATCGCCATTGAAATGCCGGAGGCGGTCTCCGGCAGCAGCCATTACCGCGTGCTGTTCCTGACCGCGCTGGTGCTGTTTGTCTTCACCTTCGTGTTCAACACGCTGGCGGAGGCGGTGCGCCTGCGGTTGCGCAAGCGTTACACGCCGAATCAGGAGGCGCCATGAAGAGCTGGGTGAAGAGCGGGTCGCCGTGGATATGGCTGACCGCCGGTTCGGTGGCCGTCAGCCTGCTGGCGCTGATCGGCATTCTGTTGCTGCTGGCCGGGCAGGGGATGCGCTATTTCTGGCCGAGCCCGGTTTATCAGTTCGAACTGAATCAGAACGGCGCCGGGCCGGTGACGGTGATCGGCGAGTTGTACCAGCAACAAAGCATTTCCCGGCGCCAACTGGCCGAGGCGGGCGTCACGCCGCCGGGCGAGGCGCAGAGCGTCGAACGCTATCTGATTAAGGTCGGCAACCGCGAGCGCGAGGGGCAGGATTTCCGCACGCTGCTGGCCAGAGACATCCGCAGCCAAAGCACGCCGCGCAGCCTGCTGGTGCTGGAGCGTGATAGCCACGGCACCGCCTACGGCTATCTGGCAGGGCTGCTGGAGGATGGGCAACCGCTGACCGGCCGCAATCTGGGGCAGGCGCTGCAGCAGCGGCTGCCGCAAATCGCCGCGCTCTCGCGCCAGGCGCACGACATTCAATTCCGCGACATGGCGCGCATCAATCAGCAGTTTGACGCGCTGCGGTTGCGGGAAAAGCGCCTGCAGCGCGACGATAAGCTGGACGCCCGCGCGCAGGACGCCATCAAGGCCGAACGGCTGGAGCTGCAGCGGCAGTATCAGCTGCTGTCCGAACGTCTGGCGGGGCTGAACCGCGATCGCCAGCGCGACGCGCTGCTGCTGCGCGACATGCACGGGCAGACGTTGACCATTCCGCTCAGTCAGGTGCGCGATGCCTGGTACCCGAACGCCATGAACACCGCCGAGAAGCTGGCGCACTGGGGCGAGCAGGTGAAGAAGTTCCTCACCGACAGCCCGCGCGAAGCGAATACAGAAGGCGGGGTGTTCCCGGCCATTTTCGGCACGGTGTTGATGGTGATCCTGATGTCGATCGTGGTGATGCCGTTTGGCGTGATCGCGGCGGTATATCTGCACGAGTATGCCGGCAACAATCTGCTGACGCGGGTGATCCGCATCGCGGTGGTCAACCTGGCCGGCGTGCCCTCGATCGTCTACGGCGTCTTCGGCCTCGGCTTCTTCGTTTATATGATCGGCGGCACGCTCGATCAGCTGTTCTATCCTGAATCCTTGCCCAACCCGACTTTCGGCACGCCCGGCGTGCTGTGGGCGGCGCTGACGCTGGCGCTGCTGACGCTGCCGGTGGTGATCGTCGCCACCGAGGAAGGGCTGTCGCGCATTCCCACCTCGCTGCGGCAGGGCTCGATGGCGTTGGGCGCCAGCCGGGCCGAGACGTTGTGGCGCATCGTGCTGCCGATGGCGGCGCCGGCGATGATGACCGGCCTGATCCTGGCAGTGGCGCGCGCCGCCGGGGAGACCGCGCCGCTGATGTTGGTGGGGGTCGTGAAATCGGTGCCGGTGCTGCCGGTGGACGAGATTTTCCCGTATTTGCACCTGGAGCGGAAGTTCATGCATTTGAGCTTCCAGATCTACGATATGGCATTCCAGAGCCCGAGCGTAGAGGCGGCGCGGCCGCTGGTGTTCGCCACCGCCTTCCTGCTGGTGACGATCGTGGTGAGTTTGAATCTGGCGGCGATGGGTATCCGCCATTCGTTGAGGGAGCGGTACCGAGCATGGTCGCAGTAACAATGACGCTATTTTTGGGGAGTGCGTAATGGGTTTGATGACGCCAGGCAGTTTGCCCCGGCTGGATGTCCAGCATCTCGACGATGAACAGACCGCGCTGGCGGTCAACGGCCTGAACCTGTTTTATGGTGACAAGCAGGTGTTGCACGATATCTCGTTACGTATCCCGAAGCACCGGGTGACGGCTTTGATTGGTCCCTCGGGCTGCGGCAAATCGACGCTGCTGCGCTGTTTCAACCGCATGAACGATCTGGTGGACAACTGCCGCATCGAGGGCGATCTGCAGCTGAACGGCGCGGCGATCTCCGGCGCGCAGATCGACGTGGCGGCGCTGCGGCGGCGGGTGGGCATGGTGTTCCAGCGGCCGAACCCGTTCCCGAAATCGATCTATGAAAACGTGGTGTACGGCCTGCGGCTGCAGGGCGTGCGCGACCGGCGCTTGCTGGATGAAGCGGTGGAGCGTTCGCTGCGCGCCGCCGCGCTGTGGCATGAGGTGAAGGACCGGCTGCGCGAAAATGCGTTCCGCTTGTCCAGCGGCCAGCAGCAGCGCCTGGTGATCGCGCGCGCCATCGCCATCGAGCCGGAAGTATTGCTGCTCGACGAGCCGACCTCGGCGCTCGATCCGATCTCCACGCTGACCATCGAAGAGCTGATTTCCGCACTCAAGCAGCGCTATAGCGTGGTGCTGGTGACGCACAACATGCAGCAGGCGGCGCGGGTCTCCGACTACACCGCCTTTATTCATCAGGGCCGGCTGGTGGAGTACAACGACACCGACGCCATTTTCACCTCGCCGCGCCAGCGCCGCACCGAGGATTATATTACCGGGCGATATGGGTGAGGGATGAGCGACGGAGGTTTTCGCTCCGTCGCCGGCAATGGCCGTTGCAGTCGGCCTGCGTCTGCTGTTTTATTTTACCCGCGCATTAAGCCGGCATGAATTAAGGCATGGCATAAGTCTGATTGCCGGCGAGTTTGTTTTATTCATTTTTCATCATGTGGAATTCAATCCATTCTCTGCAATTTATTATCAACCACAATTATGTTGTCGGTGATGATCAATATAATTGTTCATGTCGATAATGGCTGTGGCGGGCTCGGCGGTGCTGAAATGGTAATCCTTAATGCGCGCGGCCTTTAGCCGAAACCCGCAGCACCAACCCCACCAGCAGCAACGCAGCGCCCGAGGCATAGAGTGGGAACCAGCGCGTCCACCAGAGCGGGGAAAACAGCGGGGTGCTATTGGGATCTGCAGGCGCGTAGCCGCTATAGGTATTCAGGCCGGCGGCGATGGCGAGCATCGCCAGGCCGATAAAAAGCAGCAGGTTTGAGACGGTCGTCATGGCATTTTTCCTTTGTAGAGGCAGAGGGTAATTCTTACTATTAATTATTTTTCGATTAATTATTTCGGTTAAATATTATTTATTTCCGCATTCATCAGGCTATTTCCTGACGATAAAATAGCATCTATTAATACTAGTCGCTTATTTTCCAATAAAAAACCCGCCTGGGCGGGTTTTCTCTTTTTTCTCGCGAATTGTCACTTCACCAGCGGCTTATCGCTTGGCGTTTTGAACTTCGCCAGATATTGCGGCTGGAAGATGCACATGCGCAGCACGGTGCGGTATTCGCCGTTGACGAAGAACTCGTCGATCAGCTCGCCTTCCACGTTGAAGCCCAGCTTGCTGTAGATGTGGATCGCCTTCGGGTTCTCCTTATCGACGATCAGGTACAGCTTGTACAGGTTCAGCACCGAGAAACCGTAGTCCATCGCCAGGCGGGCGGCGGTGCTGGCATAGCCTTTGCCCTGGTGGGCGGGATCGATGATGATCTGGAACTCAGCGCGGCGGTGGATGTGATCGATCTCCACCAGCTCTACCAGGCCGACCTTGGCGCCTTCGTGCTCGATGATAAAGCGGCGCTCGCTCTGATCGTGGATGTGTTTGTCGTAGAGATCGGAAAGCTCGACAAAGGCTTCGTAGGGTTCTTCAAACCAATAGCGCATGACGCTGGCGTTGTTGTCCATCTGGTGGACGAACGACAGATCGTCCCGTTCCAATGGGCGTAACCTGACGCTGGCAGTGCTGGACATGTGGGCTCCTCTGTGCCGTGAAATTGTGCAAAGTATAACTTCACAGAATGGATGAAGGCGAAAAAAAACGGCGCCGCGCGGGCGCCGTTTAGGCAAGGTTCAGGCTGCGCGCATCAGTCGGCGGCGTGACCCTGTTCAGGCAGGCGTTCGCCGTCCAGCCAGGCGGCGCCGTCGCGCATCGCCAGGCGGCCGTCGACGAACCAGCTCACCACCAGCGGATAGATCGTGTGTTCCTGGGTTTGCACCCGTTCAACCACGTCATCCTCTTCGTCGTCAGCGAAAATCGGCACCTTGGCCTGCAAGATCACCGGGCCGCCGTCGAGCTGTTCGGTCACGAAGTGCACCGAGGTGCCGTGTTCGCTGTCGCCGTTGTCAATGGCCTGACGGTGGGTATGCAGCCCCGGGTATTTCGGCAGCAGGGAAGGGTGGATGTTCAGCATGCGGCCGGCATAGCGCTGCACGAACTGCGGGCTGAGGATGCGCATGTAGCCGGCCAGCACCACCAGATCGGGCTGGTACTGGTCGATGGCGTCCGCCAACGCGGCGTCGAACGCCGTGCGATCGGCGTAGGCCTTGGCATCCAGCGCTTGGGCGGCGATGCCCGCCGCTTCGGCGCGTTGCAGGCCATAAGCCTGCGCCTTGTTGCTGAACACCGCCACGATTTCGGCGGCGATGCGGCCCTGCTGGCAGGCGTCAATCAGCGCCTGGAGATTGCTCCCCTGGCCGGAGACCAACACCACGATCTTTTTCATCAGTTGATGACCACTTGTTGTTCGTCGGAAGAGGCGGTCAGTTTACCGATTTTCCACGCTTTTTCACCTGCCGCGGTCAGCAGCGCGATGGCCGCTTCCACTTCGGCTTCCGGCAGGGCGATGACCATGCCTACGCCGCAGTTGAAGGTGCGGTACATTTCATGACGGCTGACGTTGCCGGCCTGCTGCAGCCAGGTGAACACCGCCGGCCACTGCCAGCTGGCTTCGTCGATCACCGCCTGCATGCCTTCCGGCAGCACGCGCGGAATGTTTTCCCAGAAGCCGCCGCCGGTGAGGTGAGCGATGGCGTGTACGTCAACCTTCTCGATCAGCTCCAGCACGGACTTCACGTAAATTTTGGTCGGCGCCAGCAGGTGGTCGGCCAGCGGCTTGCCTTCCAGCTGAGTGGCGGTCGGATCGGTGTTGCTCACTTCCAGGATCTTGCGCACCAGCGAGTAGCCGTTGGAGTGCGGGCCGGAAGCGCCCAGGGCGATCAGCGCATCGCCGGACTGCACTTTGCTGCCGTCGATGATCTCGGATTTTTCGACCACGCCGACGCAGAAACCGGCCACGTCGTAGTCTTCGCCGTGGTACATGCCCGGCATTTCAGCGGTTTCGCCGCCCACCAGCGCACAGCCGGACTGTTTGCAGCCCTCGGCGATGCCGGTGATCACGCTGGCCGCGGTGTCCACATCCAGCTTGCCGGTCGCGTAGTAGTCGAGGAAGAACAGCGGCTCGGCGCCCTGAACCACCAGATCGTTGACGCACATCGCCACCAGATCGATGCCGATGGTGTCGTGGCGTTTCAGATCCATCGCCAGACGCAGCTTGGTGCCCACGCCGTCGGTACCGGAAACCAGCACCGGCTCGCGGTATTTCTGCGGCAACGCACACAGGGCGCCAAACCCGCCCAGACCGCCCATCACTTCCGGGCGACGGGTCTGTTTAACTACACCTTTGATGCGATCTACCAATGCGTTGCCTGCATCGATATCGACACCTGCGTCTTTATAGCTGAGAGAGGTTTTGTCGGTCACTGCGCGATTCCCCACGACGGTTTGCGGTTTGAAAACTGTGCTTCCGATGTTGATTCCGGAATAAGGCGCGGCAATTCTAACAGCGCAGGCAAACGTTTGCGAGCGGCTTGTGAACCGGCTCCGCTTTTTCGTCATCTATACTGATATTCAAACTTTTGTTGATCCCGATCGGGCTATTGTGGGTGGCGCGGCGAAAAAAAGGAGGTATAATCCCGCGATTTTTTTGGCCGCAACCACCTTAATAGGAGAAAAATGATGAAGATCGTTGAGGTGAAACACCCGCTGGTAAAACACAAGCTTGGCCTGATGCGCGAAAATGACATCAGCACCAAACGCTTCCGTGAGCTGGCCTCAGAAGTGGGTAGTTTACTGACCTATGAAGCGACCGCCGATCTGGAGACGGAAAAAGTCACCATCGAAGGCTGGTGCGGGCCAGTTGAAGTGGATCAGATCAAAGGGAAAAAGATTACCGTAGTGCCAATCCTGCGCGCAGGTCTGGGCATGATGGAAGGGGTGCTGGAGCACGTGCCGAGCGCGCGCATCAGCGTGGTGGGCGTATACCGCGACGAAGAAACCCTGGAGCCGGTGCCGTACTTCCAGAAACTGGTTTCCAACATCGAAGAGCGCATGGCGCTGGTCGTCGACCCGATGCTGGCCACCGGCGGTTCGATGATCGCCACTATCGATCTGCTGAAGAAAGCCGGCTGCCACAGCATCAAGGTGCTGGTTCTGGTCGCGGCGCCGGAAGGCATCGCCGCGCTGGAGAAAGCGCATCCGGACGTTGAGCTGTACACTGCCTCCATCGATCAGTGTCTGAACGACAAGGGCTACATCGTGCCGGGCCTGGGCGATGCGGGCGACAAGATATTTGGTACCAAGTAAACATTTGAGCCGACTTAACGAGTCGGCTTTTTTATGCTCTTCGTCTTTCAAGCTACAGCGTTGTTGGCTGCAGGCAATAACCCCAGTCACTTATTTGATATAAGCTCCTGGGGATTATTGCCCTGGCCGCCTGGCTGTAACTTGAAATCCATTGAGCATAGACAATTCAGCTTGCATAACGATTAATGACTCAGAGGAAAAGCACACATGACCCGTCGCGCCATCGGCGTCAGCGAGCGCCCGCCGCTGCTCCAGACCATTCCGCTCAGCTTCCAGCACCTGTTCGCCATGTTCGGCGCCACCGTGCTGGTGCCTATCCTGTTCAAGATCAACCCGGCGACCGTGCTGTTGTTCAACGGCATCGGCACGCTGCTGTATCTGTTCATCTGTAAAGGCAAGATCCCGGCCTACCTCGGTTCCAGTTTCGCGTTTATCTCGCCGGTGTTGCTGCTGTTGCCGCTCGGTTACGAAGTGGCGTTGGGCGGTTTCATCATGTGCGGCGTGCTGTTCTGCCTGGTGGCGCTGATCGTGAAAAAGGCCGGCACCGGTTGGCTGGACGTGATGTTCCCGCCGGCGGCGATGGGGGCGATCGTCGCCGTCATCGGCCTGGAGCTGGCGGGCGTGGCGGCCAACATGGCGGGCCTGCTGCCGGCGGAAGGCGCCAGCGCCGACTCGACCACCATCACCATTTCGCTGGTGACGCTGGCGGTCACGGTGCTCGGCTCGGTGCTGTTCCGCGGCTTCCTGGCGATTATCCCGATCCTGATCGGCGTGCTGGTGGGCTATGCGCTGTCGTTCTTCATGGGCGTGGTGGATTTGACTCCGATCCGCGAGGCGCACTGGTTCGCGCTGCCGACCTTTTACACCCCGCGCTTTGAGTGGTTCGCCATCTTCACCATTCTGCCGGCGGCGCTGGTGGTGATCGCCGAGCACGTCGGCCACCTGGTGGTGACCGCCAACATCGTGAAGAAAGACCTGATCCGCGATCCGGGCCTGCACCGCTCGATGTTCGCCAACGGCATCTCGACGGTATTCTCGGGCTTCTTCGGCTCCACGCCGAACACTACCTACGGCGAGAACATCGGCGTGATGGCCATCACCAAGGTCTACAGCACCTGGGTGATCGGCGGCGCGGCGGTGCTGGCGATCCTGCTGTCCTGCATCGGCAAGCTGGCGGCGGCGATCCAGGCGGTGCCGGTGCCGGTGATGGGCGGCGTTTCCCTGCTGCTGTACGGCGTGATCGGCGCCTCGGGCATTCGCGTGCTGATCGAATCCAAAGTGGATTACAACAAAGCGCAAAACCTGATTTTAACCTCGGTGATCCTGATTATCGGCGTGAGCGGCGCCAAGGTGCATATCGGCGCGGCGGAGCTGAAAGGCATGGCGCTGGCGACCATCGTCGGCATTGGCTTGAGCCTGCTGTTCAAGGTCATCAGCCTGTTCCGCAAGGAAGAAGAGGTGCTCGACGCGCCGGACGAACCGGCGGAGCAGAAGTAACGAAAAGGGCAGCCCTTGGGCTGCCCTTTTGACTTATGGCATTCGCCTTAACTGCGAATTTTGCGGTACACGAACAGCACCACGATGGCGCCGATAACCGCCACCACGAAGCTGCCGAAGTTGAAGCCGTCAACCTTGCCGTAGCCGAAGAAGGTGCTGATATAGCCGCCGACCACGGCGCCGATGATCCCCAGCACGACGGTCAGAATAAAGCCGCCGCCGTCTTTGCCGGGCATGATCCACTTAGCCAAAATACCGGCGATCAGGCCGAAGATAATCCAGGAAATAATCCCCATTTACTGCTCCTTTCTTTTGTGGCTGAGAATAGCTTACTGCTGGGTGGCCGGCTGAGTATTGCCGTTCACCGCCGCATCGGTTTCTTGTTTCAACTCTTGCGCTTTGTTTTCGGCGCTGTTCTTGATGGCTTCGGTCTTCGCCTTGGCCTGCTCGGTCAGATCGTTGGCGCCGTTGATGGCGTCGTTTTTGATGGCCTTGGCCTGATCCACCAACTGCTGGCTCTGTTTGCCTGCGTCGTCTTTGATCGCGGCGGCCTTGGCCTTGGCGTCGTTGGTGATGGCGTCCGCCTGCTTGGCGGCGTCTTCTTTAATCGCCGAAGCTTTGTCTTTCAGCTGATCCGCCTGAGTGGCGGCCTCTTTTTTGATTTCATCCGCCGTCGCTTTCGCCTTGTCCGTCAGATCGTCCGCTTTTTTCTGGGCGGCGTCTTTCATCTGCTCGGCGCTGTCTTTGGCTTTATCCAGGTTGGCGTCAACCTTGGACGAGTCATCACAGCCGGCAACCAACAACCCGATAAAGGAGGCCAACAGCACTTTATTCCATACTTTCATCGTCTATATCCTTGCAGAAACCTTGTTGATGGTGATTGCGTTTAGCCTACCTATACTAGGCCAGATTTGGCTTAAATGACAAATTTAACCTGCGCAGGCATGGGGTTAGGGAATTAACTCGGATAATTCTTGCCTTGGCGGGGGCCGCAGCCAATCAAGCGGCGCTTAGGCATTGTTCACTATTGCGGCATAAGATCCAGCCGGTTCAACAGCGCCCGTTTTCTGTGTTAAACTGCCCACGTTTTTCTGCCAGTTTTGGTTGAGGTGCTTCTCTGAATACGCCGGCACAGCTTTCACTGCCACTTTATCTTCCCGATGATGAAACTTTCGCCAGTTTTTATCCGGGCGAGAACCCATCCCTATTAGCCGCGATCCAATCCGCCGTCCGTCAGGAACATGGCAGCTATATCTATTTTTGGTCGCGTGAAGGCGGCGGGCGCAGCCATTTGCTGCATGCGGCCTGCGCCGAGCTTTCGCAGAAGGGGGAAGCGGTGGGCTATGTGCCGCTCGACAAGCGCGCTTACTTCGTGCCTGAAGTGTTGGACGGCATGGAACAGCTGGCGCTGGTCTGCATCGACAATATCGAATGCATCGCCGGCGACGAAGAGTGGGAGATGGCGATCTTCAACCTTTACAACCGCATCCTGGAAACCGGCCGCACCCGTTTGTTCATCACCGGGGATCGCCCGCCGCGTCAGCTGAACCTGCGTTTGCCGGATCTGGCTTCGCGTCTGGATTGGGGGCAGATCTACAAGCTGCAGCCGCTGTCGGACGAAGAGAAGCTGCTGGCGCTGCAGCTGCGTGGCAAACTGCGCGGCTTCGAGCTGCCGGAAGACGTGGGCCGCTTCCTGCTGAAACGGCTGGATCGCGAGATGCGCACGCTGTTTATGACTCTCGATCAGCTCGATCGCGCCTCGATCACTGCCCAACGCAAGCTCACCATTCCGTTCGTTAAAGAAATTCTGGGGCTGTAGCCGCTACCGTAAAAGAAAGGGCGCAATAGTCCGCGCCCGAATTCGAATTTACAAAATCTCCAGCACCTGCTCCGGCGGCCGGCCGATGCGCGCCTTGCTGCCTTTCACCACGATGGGGCGTTCGATCAGTTTCGGGTTCGCCGTCATCGCCGCCAACAGTTGCTCTTCGCTCAGGCTGTCGTCCGCCAGCTTCAATTCCTTATACAGATCTTCTTTTTTGCGCATCAGATCGCGCGCCGATGTGAAGCCCAGTTCCTTCAACAGCTTTTTCAGCTCATCGACCGTAGGGGGCGTATCGAGGTACAGCACCACCTTCGGATCGACGCCGTGCTGTTCCAGCAGCGCCAGGGTTTCACGGCTCTTGGAGCAGCGTGGGTTGTGGTAAATCGTGACGTTTTTCATGGCGTTCATTCCTTGTTGAATCAGCTGCGCTGGTATTGGCGGAAGCGCTGTTGCAGTTGGCGCAGCTGGTCGATGCGCGCATCGTAACGCGCCTGTTTCAGGCTGCCGAGTTTTTGCAGCGAGCTGGCATTGCTGAGCAGGCCGATGGCCTGATCGAGCCGGCCGGTCAGCGCCAGGCTTTCGGCGCGGGCCGACAGCTCTTCATCGCGCAGCCCCTGAGCGGCGCTGGCTTGCGCCAGCAGATCCCAGCCGTTCGGATCGTCCGGATGGGCAAAGGTGTAGCGGTTCAGGATCTTCGACGCCTGCGCCGGTTGGTTGCCTTCGACATAGGCGTTGGCCAGGTTGAGCTGCAGCACCGGGTTGTTGTTCTGGGCGGCATTGGCCGCCTGCAGGCGTGCGATCGCCTGCGGCGCGCGTTTCTGGCCGAGATCGATGTCGGTCATCAGGTCGATCAGCCAGACGTTTTTCGCATCCTGCGCCAGCATCGGCTGAATGATGTTGCGCGCGTCGTCGTATTTTTTTGCTTCATAGAACAGAATGGCGCGGCCGTATTTGGCGGCCGCCTGTTCGCGCACGTTGCCCTTGCTGAGCGAGCCGAGCAGCTCTTCGTTCAGGCCATAACCTTCCGAACTGTACATGCCCAGTGCGCGCACCTTGGCCATCAGGTAATCCTGCGAAGACTGCACGATGTGTTTCGGCATCTGGTTGGCGCGGTTGCGCGCGTCTGAGAGGCGGCTGTCCGGCAACGGGTGCGTCAGCAGCATTTCCGGCGGCTTGGAGGCGTAGCGCGACTGATCCGAGAGTTTCTGCAGGAAGTCGGGCATGGCTTCCGGATCGAAACCGGCGCGTTGCAGCACCTGAATGCCGATGCGGTCGGCTTCCTGTTCATTCGATTGGGTAAAGCTGATCATGCCCTGCTGGGTGCCGGCCATGGTGCCGCTCAGCGCCGCCATGCCCATGGTCGGGTTGGCCATCGCCAGCAGAATGGAACCGAGCGCGCCCACCCAGGTCAGCGGGGCGTTGCGCTGTTGATCTTCCATTGCGCGCGCCAGGTGGCGCTGGGTGACGTGCGAGATTTCGTGCGCCAGCACCGAAGCCAGCTGGCTTTCATTGTCGCTGACGCGGAACAGCGCGGAGTGCAGCACCACGTTGCCGCCGAAGAAGGCGAAGGCGTTGATTTCGTCGTTGCGCACCAGATAGAAATGGAACGGCGTGCGCACCGAATAGGCGCTGGCCACCAGCCGGTTGCCCAGCTGATTGATGTACTGGCTCAGCAGCGGATCGTTGATCAGCGGGGCGCTGGCGCGCAGTTGGCGCACATAGAAATCGCCCATCGCCAGTTCTTGTCCGATGCTCAGGGTGCCGCCGGCGGAGGTGCCCATATCCGGCAACTGGTCCTGGCTTTCCGCCTGTGCTGGCGCCAGGGCGGTGGCGTTCAGCGTGCTGAGCAGCAGCACCGCTAACGCGGTTTTGGTCAACCGGTTGGTCATAGTCAGGCGTTTCCCTTAAATAATCATTTCTAAGACGTCAGCAGCAGACAAGAGTTCTTTATTCCCGCGGCGCAATCCGCGCGAAAGTGCGGCGGCTCACAAACCGCGGCGGCGGCACCCATCACATCATAGTCAGCCGCAGGCGACAAGGAAACGTTAGCCAAGCGCGAATCGAGCAAAAAAGTTTTATTTTTCATTTTGAAGGGCGCTTTTTTGTCGCTGGCGACATGCATTTTTAATAAAACACAGACAAACTTAGTCTGTGTTTTATTGACAAGATAAACGCAGACTCATATAGTCTGCGTTATTGAAGATTCACTGACGGTCGAAAACGGACATATGGCGTACATCACAACCAGCGTTGAATATGGCATTCACTGCCTGCTGTGGCTGGTCGGCGATAACCAGCGCGCGCTCAGCAGCCGCGAACTCGCCGAGCTGCAAGGCATCTCCCCCAGCTTTCTCGCCAAGATTTTTCCCAAGCTGGAAAAGGCGGGGATCGTCGCCGCCAGCGAAGGGGTGCGCGGCGGTTACCGGCTGGCCCGTCCGGCGGATGAGATCAGTTTTCTGGAAATTATCGACGCCATCGAGGGGCACAAGCCGCTGTTCGATTGCCAAGAGGTGCGCGGGCGCTGTGCGGTGTTCGATGATTCCCCGCCGGATTGGGCGGTCTCCGGCAAATGCGCTATCCATGCGGTGATGCTGCAGGCGGAGAAGGCGATGCGCGATGCGCTGGCGGCGCAGACCCTCGGCGCCGTCGCCGCCCGTTTTGGCCGCAAAGCGCCGCAGGGCTTTTTCGGCGAGGTCAACCTCTGGCTCGACGAGCGCATGACGGAACGCACCGCGCGCAGTGGCAAAACGGCGCGCGCCAAGACCTAATCGCCGCCTTTCCTTAAAGCGAAACACACTTTTTCCCGCCTCTTCGGAAGGGGCGGGCGGGTCTTCTGCACCCTGTTACGGGAGCGGAACGGCATCGTTCATCCGAAAAAACTGCGGGCAGCCTTGTCGCCCGGTTAACCCTGTATGAAGGAGTCATCCCATGACGCAGAAAATAGTGATTGCCGGTTCCGGTTTTGCCGGTTTTTGGGCCGCCGTGTCCGCCATGCGCGCCATTACCCTTGCCGGTAAGCATGACGATATCGAGGTGCTCATGGTTTCACCGACGCCAACCGTTACCATCCGGCCGCGCCTGTATGAAGCCGTGTTGGAAAACATGAACCCGGACATTTCCGCGCAGCTCGCCGTCGTCGGTGTGCGCCACCTGGCCGGGACGGTAGAGCGTATCGATGCCGCTGCTAAAACGCTCACGGTGGCGCCGGCGGCGGGGGAACCCCTGGAGTTGGCCTACGATCGTTTGGTGTGGGCCACCGGCAGTCGGCTGTCCGTGCCTGCGGTGCCGGGCTTTGCCGAATACGGTTTCAACGTCGATACGCTGGAAAGCGCGCAGCGTTTGGATGCCCATATTAAAGCGCTGGCGGCCAAACCGTCGACGCCGGCGCGCAACACCGCCGTGGTGGTGGGGGCGGGGCTGACCGGCCTGGAGAGTGCAGCAGAGATGCCGCAACGGCTGCGTGATGCGCTGGGCAAAGACGAGAATGTGCGCGTGGTGATCGTCGATAGCGCCCCGGAAGTGGGCGCCGGAATGGGCGCGGAGCCGGGGGCGGTGATTCGCCAGGCGCTGGCGGAGTGCGGCGTGGAAGCGCGGGCCGGCCTGCGCGTCTCGGCCATCGACGCTGAGGGAGTGATGCTGTCGAACGGTGAGCGCATCGCCGCCAACACGGTGATCCTGGCGGCGGGCGTGCGGGCGCATCCGCTGACCGAACAAATCCCTGGCGAGCGCGACGGCAGCGGCCGGGTGATCGGCGACGCCTTCCTGCGCGCGCCGGCGGCGGCGGGCATTTTCGTGACCGGCGATACGGTGAAGGCGGCGACCGACGATCTCGGTAACCACAACCTGATGACCTGCCAGCATGCGCTGAGCCTTGGCCGCGTGGCCGGCCACAATGCGGCGGCGGAGCTGGCGGGGTTGCCGACGCACCCGTACAGCCAGCCGAAGTATGTGACCTGTCTGGATCTGGGCCCCTGGGGGGCGCTGTATACCGAAGGCTGGGAGCGCCAGGTGCGCTTTACCCGTCAGGCAGGCAAAAAGATTAAGCAGGAGATCAACACGCAGTGGATTTATCCACCGGCGGCGGATCGCGAGGCGCTGTTCGCCATCGCCAATCCGGATTTCGTGATTGTGCCTTAAGGTCGTCAAAACGGGAGCGGCAACGTTCCCGTCGTCATTTTCCCAACGGCAGGAATGAACGCTCCGGCACCACGGTTTTCATCACCAGCGTGGAGCTCAGGCGTTGCACGCCCGGCAGGGCGGAGAGTTTCTCGTCATAAAGCTGCTGAAAGGCGGGCAGATCGCGAGCGATCACGTGCAACAGATAGTCGGGGTCGCCAAACAGCCGCTGTGCCTGCACCACCTGCGGAATGTCCACCATGGCGTTTTCGAAGGTTTCAACGGCGCGGCGATCGCCTTCGCGCATGGTGACGAACACCAGGGCGGAAAAGTTATAGCCCAGGCTGCCGGGATCGAGCTGGGCGCGGTAACCCCTGATCACCCCGGACTCCTCTAATGCCCGCACCCGGCGGTGGCAGGGGGACACGCTCAAACCGATCCGCTCGGCCAGCTCGGTCACCGACAAACGGCCGTCGGCCTGCAGTTCAGCAAGAATCTTGCGATCAATCTTATCCATTTGGAAAAATTTCCCCGTTTATGCCGATTTCAGGCAAGTAATTGAAAGCACATTTTAACGTCATGAGGATATTCTTGCCATCTGTTGAACGGTTTTACGGCCGCCGCGGCAGGCGGAGGCCGTTCTTCTTCCACGAGGAAAGCGCAATGGTTCTCTGTTCGATGTGGCGCGGCGCGTTTGAGAGGGCGCTGGCATGACGCTCGCTCTTTTCGCCGCGTTTTGGGGGGTGTCGATTTTGTTGGTGATCACGCCAGGTATGGATTGGGCCTATGTGATCTCGGCGGGCATTCGCGGCCGGGTGGTGGTGCCCGCCGTCGCCGGCTTGCTGTTTGGCCACCTGCTGATGATTGCGATCGTGGTGGCGGGCGTCGGCGCGCTGCTGGTCGGCAACCCGCTGGCGCTGACGGCGCTCACCTTGCTGGGGGCGGCTTATCTGTTGTGGATCGGTTTCAACATGCTGCTGCACCCGCCGGTGCCCGGCGCCGGTGAAGATCAGCGTTCCGATTCCTGGCTGCGCTGGGCCGGCAAGGGCGTGTGCGTCAGCGGCTTGAACCCCAAGGTGTTTCTGCTGTTTCTGGCGCTGCTGCCGCAGTTTACCGACGCCCGAGCCGAATGGTCGGTGCCGATGCAGATGCTGGCGTTGGGCGTCGTGCATTTGATCAGCTGCGGCCTGGTGTATCTGCTGGTGGGGTTTGGTTCGCAGTCGGTGCTACGCACGCGCCCGCAGGCCGCGAAGGTAGTGGGGCGCATTTCCGGCGCGGCGATGATCGTCATCGCCCTCGGGCTGCTGGCCGAGCAGGCGCTGAAATAGCGCTACCGTCGGTAAATGTCCGGCCGGGCGATCTGCCAGACAAAGTCGGGGCGGTTGATGGCGCTATAGCCCACTTTTTCGTAGAGCCAGGGGGCGGTGCTCGTGACCAGCATGACTCGCCGCAGCGTCGCCATCAGCGGATGGGCCTGGCAGCATTCTGCCAGCCATAGGCCCAGCCCGCTCTTTTGGTACGTTTCCAGCACGTACACGTCGCACAGATAGCCGAAAGTGGCGTAATCGGTGACCAGCCGGGCGAAACCGATCTGTCTGGCCTCGTGATACAAACCGAAGCACAGGCTGTGGGCGAGCGACTGGCGGACGGTCTCTTTATCGATTCCCTCCGCCCATGACGAACGGGTCAGAAAAGCGTGGATGGCATCGAGATCCAGCAGAACGGGATCGGTGCTGACGAGATAGTCCGCACGCCGCCACTCCCGTGGGGCAGGGGTTGTCATGATGGTTCTTCTCCTGTGCAAGCGTTCAGGTCAGGGCCGCCGTTCAGGCGTGCAATTCGGCGACCGTCATGGTGAAAATCAGCGTGTCTTCGCCTTCGTTGGCGTACCGGTGCGGGCCGTCCGTTTTGGCGACCGCCGAACAGCCCGGCGCAATCATGAGCTCGGTCTGTTCGACGGCCAGGCTCAAGACGCCTTGCTCAACGTGCAGCAGCTCGAAGGTGCCCGTCGGGTGGCCGCCCGATGCATAGGCTTCCCCCGGCGCCATTTCCCACCGCCACAGTTCTATCATGTTCGGGCCTTGGGTGCCCGCGAGCAAGCGGGCCGAGCCGCCGCGATCGCCATGCCACAGCGTGGGAATATCTTGGTTTTCAATCAGGTAGGCGGCGGGCGCGCGGGTGACGTTGACGATGTCCGCCACCGACAGACCCAGCGCCGCCGCGAGCTTGCACAGGATGGCGATGCTGGGATTGGCGGCGCCTTTCTCGATCTCCACCAGCATGCCTTTGCTGACGCCCGCCCGGCGCGACAGCTCATCCAGCGATAGCTTTTGGCTTTTTCTTTGTTGCTTGATGCGGTGCGACACCGCTTCGCTGACGGTTTGCACGTCGGCGCCGAACTCGGTCGGTCTGTTGACTTTGGCGTTCATCGGTCAATATTATGAAATAAAATGGTCAATATAGGATTATTCAATGATTTTAGTCGATCCGTCAATCGATCCGGCCGTCGCTGCGCTGGCACCCGGTTTCCGGGCGTTAAGCATTACCGCGGTTGCGGCTCCCATAACCCATCCGGACGTGGGGGCATTGGCGTTGGCGCAAGCCTGTCGCGCCCTCGGCGAGGAAGACGCACCCTGGGCAGAGGCGCATCTCACGGCCTGGCGCGAGGTGTTCATGCAGTTTGGCGCCAAACCCAAGCGTACGCCCTGTTCCGCCGACGCCCTGCGCAAGCGCGCGCTGCGCGACGGCACGATGCCCAGCATCGATCCGGTCGTCGATCTCTATAACGCCGTCAGCATTCGTTATGCAGTGCCGGTGGGGGGCGAGAATATCGCGGCCTATGTCGGCGAGCCGCGGCTGATCGTCGCGGATGGCAGCGAACTGTTTGATACCGTCAAAGAGGGGGCGCTGATCCATGAATCGCCGGAGGCGGGGGAGGTGGTTTGGCGCGACGATCGCGGCGTGACCTGCCGCCGCTGGAATTGGCGCCAGGGGGTCAGAACCCGGTTGAGCGCCGAGGCCGAGCGGATGTGGTTCATCCTGGAGAGCCTGCCGGCGATGCCGTTGGCGGCGCTGCACGAGGCGGGCGACGAATTGATTGCCGGTTTACGGCAAATGATGCCCGGCGTCACGGTAGAGCAACGGCTCATCGGCTGCGCCTCGTAACAGGCGTCAGCACTGGCGGCGGACCAAACCGCTGATCAAATCCAGCGCGTCGTCCGCCGCCGCGATTTCGCTTTCGCTGAGCGCCTGCCGTTCGATGAAGCACTCGATAGCTTCCAACAGGGAGAAGACGCTGATTTCATCTCCTATCTTTACGACTTCGCAAACGCCACGCCCGATCGCCAGACAGATGGCTTCATCAAATTCACACGGTTTGCTGTTCATTTTTCCCCCTACGGCATTTGGGATTATATCGGCCATGCTACCGGTTTTTGCCCGGTGGCTGTCTGACGAAAATCCCATTTTTTCGTTGATGCTGACGGGCGCACGAGCGCGGGCATTGGCGAAATTCTGATTTCCTCACCGTGGCCAAATTTCCCTTGTGACCACCGTGCCGGCGCGGTATTGTCGCCAAATGACGACAATACCGCCTCATTGTCCGCATAAAAAATTCATGACGTTATCATCCCTTCATCCCGCTGCCGTGCGGGATTTTTTTATGAGGTTTATCTCAAAGTGCGGATAACCTCGACGCGATCGCTTGCCATGCTCTGAGAATAATCCTAGCTTGAAATAGTCATTTAGGGTTGGCAATCCCTCATGACCTCCTTGTAACACTTGATGCACCAGAACGTTTTCTCCCCCGCCGCGGCGGGGGTTTTTAATGACGTGCATCAGAAAAGGCCGTGAACGTAGAACCGACAGAGTTCGTGACGATAACCAGTTTAAGCATCAGGGGACGGGACAATGAAAAATGATCTGGCGGCGGCGATCGCGATTGGCTGTGTGTTGTTGTTCGCATTGGCGGTCGGTTCGCCCCTTTCTATCGTTACTTCGCTGTAATCTTCCGCGGCCCCGTTCGGGGCCGCTCATCGCGCCAGTCGCCGCGTCTGCGGATTTTTGCGTCGATCGCCTGCCCGCGCGATAAAATCAGCCAGTTCGCTGTTGATGTATGGCGAACTTTGAGTACTCTGAGTGCTTTGCACATCCCGCGTGCGCCCATTCTATCTATGCTTTAATCAGGCCTATCACAGGAATCGCCATGCCCGCCCGCCAAATCTCAAGGAGCCCGCTCTGATGCTGGAGATGTTATTACAGTGGTACCGCCGCCGCTTCACCGATCCTCAGGCCATCGCGCTGCTGGTGATCCTGGTTGCCGGGTTCCTTATTCTCTATTTTTTGCATGGCATTCTGACCCCGTTGCTGGTCGCCATCGTGCTGGCGTATCTGCTGGAGTGGCCGACCGCGCGCCTGCAGCGCATCGGCTGTTCGCGCACCTGGGCGGCGAGCGTCATGCTGCTGGTGTTCGCGGGCGTCGCCATGCTGCTGGTGTTCGTCGTCGCGCCGACCGCCTGGCAGCAGGGCATCAATCTGATGAGCGATCTGCCGGGCATGCTCAACCAGTTCTATAACTTCGCCGCGACGCTGCCGAAGCGTTATCCGGCGCTGGTGGATGCCGGCATCATCGACATGATGGCGGAAAACCTGCGCAGCCGGTTGTCCGGCATGGGCGAATCGGTGGTGAAATTCTCGCTGGCGTCGCTGGTCGGCCTGCTGACGTTGGCTATCTACCTGATCCTGGTGCCGATGATGATGTTCTTCCTGCTGAAGGACAAAGAGCAGCTGCTGAACGCGGTGCGCCGCGTGCTGCCGCGCAATCGCGGCCTGGCGGGGCAGGTCTGGAACGAGATGAATCAGCAGATCACCAACTACATTCGCGGCAAAGTGCTGGAGATGGTGATTGTCGGCGTGGCGACCTACCTGGTGTTCGCCGTGCTGGACATGCGCTACTCGCTGCTGCTGGCGGTGCTGGTGGGGTTCTCGGTGTTGATCCCCTACATCGGCGCGGTGCTGGTCACCATACCGGTAGTGGTGGTGGCGCTGTTCCAGTGGGGCGTCGGCGCCGATTTTTGGACGCTGATCGTCGCCTATCTGGTGGTGCAGGGGCTGGACGGCAACCTGTTGGTGCCCATTTTGTTCTCCGAAGCGGTCAACCTGCATCCGCTGGTGATTATCCTGTCGGTGATCGTGTTCGGCGGGATGTGGGGCTTTTGGGGCGTGTTTTTCGCCATACCGCTGGCGACGCTGGTGAAGGCGGTGATCCATGCCTGGCCGGATGAACTGCGGGTCGAGGTGGAAGACAAGGCCGACTGACTGGGAAGAAACGAAGCGCAGCAGGCCGCTGCGCTTCGTGAGAATTACTGCTGCAGGTAGTTCAGAACGATGTCGTGGTGATTGGTGGTTTTGAAATCATCAAACACTTTTTCAATCTTGCCGTTGGCATCGATCAGGAAACTGATGCGGTGAATGCCGTCGTAGGTCTTGCCCATGAAGGTTTTCTCGCCCCACACGCCAAACTGTTGTGACACCTGATGATCTTCATCAGACAACAGCGTGAAGTTGAGCAGCTCCTTTTCGGCGAAGCGCGACAGTTTTTCCGGTTTGTCGGTGCTGATGCCCAGCACTTCGACGCCGACCTTTTTCAATTCGTCCATGTTGTCCCGCAGGCCGCAGGCTTGCACGGTGCAGCCCGGCGTCATCGCCTTCGGATAAAAATAGACCAATACTCGCTGTCCCTGGAAGTCGGCCAAATTAATTTCCTCACCGTCCTGGTCAGGCAAACTAAATTTCGGCGCTGTGTCACCGGCTTTCAATGGGCTCATCACTACTCTCCATCTTTCTCGTCATGCTGTGGATAGTTCACCACGCTAATACTGCCTTGCGCGTTCAATTCTGTACATAGGCGATGGAAGGCTTGCTCAATATTTGAGGCGTCCCGATCGCCGGAGCTGTGGGCGGTGATTTGGATATACAGCTGCGGCGGCAGGTCGCCGTCCGCCGGCTGCGTGCGCGAGACCAGTTCGGCGATATTCATCTGGCTGGAGTCGAACAAATCGGTAAAGCGTTCGATGATGTGCGGCGAGTCCTTCACTTCCACCTGCACCCACACCGTGGCCGGCATCGGCGGCCTTTCGTGCGAGTTTGTGCGCTTCATCACGATCAGCAGATCCAGCTCCGCGCCTTTTTGCGGCAGGGTGGATTCGATCAGGGTGATGGCGTTCCAGCTGCCGGACAGCAGCATGATGAACGTGAACTCCTCTCCCAGCATGGCCAGACGGCTATCTTCGATATTGCATCCGCAACTGCTGACGTGGCGGGTGATGGTATTGACGATTCCGGGGCGGTCGGCGCCGAGCGCGGTAATCACGAGATAGTGTTCGTCTGACTGAGGCAAAATAGCGCTTCCTGTCGTGCTCAATGGGGTTACCATGGTAAACATAAAAAAAACCGCCTGCCAAGCGCTTACAACGCGGTTGTGCGCTTGCTTTTGGATAGGCAGCAAAAGTACCATGAGTGACTTGTTTGTGGAGGGGACGGCCAATGTTTACGGGAAGTATTGTTGCACTGGTTACGCCGATGGACGACAAAGGTGCTGTCGATCGCGCGAGCCTGAAAAAATTGATCGATTATCATGTAGCCAGTGGCACCGCGGCGATCGTTTCCGTAGGGACCACCGGCGAGTCCGCAACGCTTGCCCATGACGAGCACGTTGACGTGGTGCTGCAGACGCTGGAGTTGGCCGACGGCCGCATTCCGGTGATCGCCGGCACCGGCGCCAACGCCACCGCCGAAGCCATCGCGCTCACCACCCGCTTCGCCAACACCGGCGTGGTGGGCTGCCTGACGGTGACGCCGTACTACAATAAGCCGACGCAGGAAGGGCTGTATCAGCACTTCAAGGCGATCGCCGAGAGCACCGAACTGCCGCAGATCCTGTATAACGTGCCTTCGCGCACCGGCTGCGACATGCTGCCGCCGACCATCGCTCGGCTGGCGAAAATCAAGAATATTGTTGCTGTAAAAGAAGCGACGGGGAACTTAAGTCGCGTTAGTCAGATCCAAGTGCTGGTTGACGATGAAGATTTCATTTTGCTGAGCGGCGACGACGCCAGCGGGCTGGACTTCATGCAACTGGGCGGCAAAGGGGTGATTTCCGTGACGGCCAACGTGGCCGCGCGCGAGATGGCGGAACTTTGCGCGCTGGCGGCGCAGGGCAAATTTGCCGAAGCGCGCCGCTTAAATCAGCGCTTGATGCCATTGCATCAGGATCTATTTGTAGAAGCAAACCCAATTCCGGTGAAGTGGGCCTGTAAGGCGTTGGGATTGATGGCAACCGATACGCTGCGTCTGCCGATGACGCCGTTGAGCGAAGCCGCCCGCCCGGTGGTGGAGCGCGCGCTGAAAAGCGTCGGTTTGCTGTAACTCTAAGGGAAATTTGATGGCTTATTCATTGCAAAAGTCGACGGTAGCAAAAGTAGTGGGCATCTCATTGGTGATGATGCTGGCAGCCTGCAGCAGCGATCAGCGCTACAAGCGCCAGGTCAGCGGCGACGAGGCCTACCTCGACGCGGCTCCGCTCAAGGCGCTGAACGCGCCGTCCGGCATGATCCTGCCGGTGCAGAGCGGCAACTATGACGTGCCGGCCACAACGGTGCAAGGCAACGTCGGCAAGCAGCTGGACATTCGTCCGCCGGTGCAGCCGTTGGCGCTGCTGAGCGGTTCGCGTGCGCAATACGCCGGCGACAGCGGCACGCTGCTGCTGGAAAACAGCCCGCAGAACCAGAACCTGTGGTCGCGCGTGGTCAGCCTGCTGCAGGCGAAGAACATCGCGATCGCTTCCCGCCAGGACGCCGGTCAGACCCTGACCACCGACTGGGTGAAGTGGAACCGTCTGGACGAAGACAACCAGTACGAAGGCCGTTATCAGATCAGCGTGCAGCAGCAGGGCTACCAGCAGGCGCTGGTGGTGAAAAGCGTTGGCCTGCAGCAGCAGGGCAAGACCGAGCAGGTGACCGATCAGTCTGAGATCCAGCGCTACAACGGCATGATGATCAACACCCTGATCGAAGGCCTGGACAAGCAGGATAACCTGGCGAGCAGCCAGACGGCCAGCCGCTTCGGCGCGCTGGACGTGCAGAGCGGCGCCGATGACACCGGCCTGCCGATGCTGGTGGTGCGCGGCCCGTACACCGTAGTGTGGGATCGCCTGCCGCCGGCGCTCGAAAAACTGGGGATGAAAGTGGGTGACCGCAGCCGTCCGCAGGGCACCGTCGCCGTGACCTACAAGTCCCTGAGCAGCAGCGATTGGGATGCGTTGGGCGTCAAGGATCCTGAACTGACGGAAGGCGATTACAAACTGCAGGTCGGCGATCTCAACAACCGCACCAGCCTGCAATTCATCGATCCGAAAGGCAAACCGCTCACCCAGTCGAAAAACGACGCACTGGTGGCGGCATTCCAGTCAGCCTTCAGCAAAACCAGCGTTAACTAATCAAAAAGGGGCTTCGGCCCCTTTTTGTTTTGTCTATACGGTATCGTTTGCGTCGCAGGTTTGGCACAATAGTGTCCGGCACGCCAAAGAATTCATTAGGTCAATTCTATACCCCCTAATTTCGGGCCGCGCTCGGGAGACAACGGGGATACATCACTGGAGTAAGTAAGATGCAAAAGCTAGCTGAGCTGTATCGCGGAAAGGCAAAAACCGTTTACACCACCGAGAATCCCGATCTGTTGGTGTTGGAGTTCCGCAACGATACGTCAGCACTGGATGGTCAGCGCATTGAGCAGTTCGATCGCAAAGGCATGGTGAACAACAAGTTTAACCATTTCATCATGAGCAAACTGGAAGAAGCCGGCATCCCGACCCAGATGGAGCGTCTGCTGTCCGACAACGAAGTGCTGGTGAAGAAGCTGGACATGGTGCCGGTGGAGTGCGTGATCCGCAACCGCGCCGCCGGTTCGCTGGTGAAGCGTCTGGGCATCGAAGAAGGCCTGGTGCTGAACCCGCCGCTGTTCGATCTGTTCCTGAAAAACGACGCCATGCACGATCCGATGGTGAACGAATCCTACTGCGAAACCTTTGGCTGGGTGAGCAAAGAGCATCTGGCACGCATGCGCGAGCTGAGCTACCGCGCCAACGACGTGTTGACCCAGCTGTTCGACGACGCCGGCCTGATCCTGGTCGACTTCAAACTGGAGTTCGGTCTGTTCAACGGCGAAGTGGTGCTGGGCGATGAGTTCTCGCCGGACGGCAGCCGCCTGTGGGACAAAAACACCCTGGACAAGATGGACAAAGACCGTTTCCGTCAAAGCCTGGGCGGCCTGATCGAAGCCTACGAAGAAGTGGCGCGCCGCATCGGCGTGAAACTCGACTAAGCGTCGGCACCGCCATTCGGGGCGATCCGGCCGGATCGTCCCGCTATTCTGCGTTTTTCCAGAAAATTTCTACATTTCCTCCGCGGCAGACCATTTATAATGATGGATGCGAGATGACTAAAACCTATCCCACTCAGGCTTGAAGCTGCCTTTGCGCTTACGATCGCGGCGCAACTTCAACGAGCAGGGGAAATATCTGGAGTGTATTTATGCGTTGGCAAGGGCGTCGGGAAAGTGACAATGTTGAGGATCGTCGCGGGCAGTCTTCAGGTTTGGGCGGCGGCGGCGGCGGTTTCCGCGTGCCGGTGGGCGGCAAGGGCGGCATCGTCATTCTGGTGGTGGTGCTGGTGGCCGGTTATTACGGCATCGATCTGTCGCCGCTGTTGAACGGCGGTAACGTCGCGCCGCAGGGTCAACAACAGAGCGCCAGCATCAGTCCGAAAGACGATGAGCTGGCCAAATTCACCTCGGTGGTGCTGGCTTCGACCGAGGACAACTGGAAAGAGATTTTCCAGCGCATGGGCAAAACCTATCAACCGCCGAAGCTGGTGATGTATCGCGGCGTGACGCGCACCAGCTGCGGCACCGGTCAGTCGGCGATGGGGCCGTTCTACTGCCCGGGCGACAGAACGGTGTATATCGATCTGTCTTTCTATCAGGACATGAAGACCAAACTGGGCGCCGGCGGTGATTTCGCTCAGGCCTATGTGGTGGCGCACGAAGTCGGCCACCACGTGCAGAACCTGTTGGGCATCGAGCCGAAGGTGCGCCAGATGCAGCAAGGCGCCAGCCAGGCGGAAGTGAACCGCCTGTCGGTGAAAATGGAGCTGCAGGCGGACTGCTTCGCCGGCGTGTGGGGTAAATACGCCGAGAAGCAGCAGATGCTGGAAGAGGGCGACCTGCAGGCGGCGCTGAACGCCGCGCAGGCGATTGGCGACGATCGGTTGCAGCAGCAGAGCCAGGGCCGCGTTGTGCCGGACAGCTTCACTCACGGCACCTCGCAGCAGCGCTACACCTGGTTTAAACAAGGCTTCGACAGCGGCGATCCCAATACCTGCAACACCTTTGCATCCCGTTAACGCCTCAAGTGCCGGAGCCTGACTCCGGCATTTTTTTCGGATTGAGATACAGCCTTATGTTACAGGCAGCGCAACAACTCATGCGGCGGCAGGGCATCCGGCGCCTGCTGGTGCTCAGCGGTGAACCTGACTGGTGCCGCGAACAGGCGCAGCGGCTGGCGGCGACGCTGCCGGGCGACTGGCCGTGGGTGGGGGAAAACCCGCCGCCCGGCCTGACGGCTTTGCCGAGCCGCGCGGTGCGCCAATTGCTGGGGCAGGAGCGGCTGCACGCAGTGTTCGACGCCGGTCAGTCGCTGGACGTGGAGGCGTTGGCGGCGTTGTGCGGCGCATTGCGCGCCGGCAGTTGGCTGCTGCTGTTGACGCCGCCCTGGCGGCAATGGCCTCAGTTACCGGACGGCGACAGTCTGCGCTGGAGCGATTGTCCGCAGCCGATCACCACGCCGCATTTCATTCATCATCTGCAGCAGCATCTGGCCGATGACAGCGAAGTGACGGTCTGGCGGCAGGATGAGCCCCTGACGCTGGCCGCGCTGCCGGCGCGTGAGGGGTGGCAGCCGCCGGATGGCCGCCCGACCGAGGAACAACAGGCGATCTTGACGGCGCTGCTGCAGGCCGAGTCCGGCGTGTGGGTGCTGACCGCCGCCCGTGGCCGCGGCAAATCGACGCTGGCCGGCATGCTGGTGGCGCAGTCGCCGCTGACCTGCTGGATCACCGGGCCGAGCCGCGCCGCCACTGAGGTGGCCGGGGAATGGGCGCAGGGGCGCGCGCAGTTTTGGGCGCCCGATGCCTTGCTGGCGCAGTGCCGGGAAGGCGACGTCAGTGAGGTGGGCTGGCTGCTGGTGGATGAGGCGGCGGCGATCCCCGCGCCGCTGTTGCAGCAGTTGATCGGTTATTTTCCTCGTGTGCTATTGACCACCACGGTGCAGGGCTATGAAGGCACCGGCCGCGGTTTTCTGCTGAAGTTTTGCGCCGGGCTGCCGTCCTATCAGGCGTTGAGCCTGCAACAGCCGATGCGCTGGGCGCAGGGGGATGCGCTGGAACGGATAACGGACAATGCGCTGTTGTTCAACGAGCTGCCCGCCTGGCCGGCGGACGGCCAGGCGATCGATTACAGCCAGGCGGAGCAGCGTGAACTGTGCGCCGATCCGCAGCGGCTGGCGCGTTTCTATGCTCTGCTGAGCAGCGCGCATTACCGCACCTCGCCGCTGGACTTACGCCGGCTGATGGATGCGCCAGGCATGCATTTCGGGCTGGCGCAGGCCGGACAGGAAGTGGTCGGCGCCGTGTGGCTGGCGGAAGAAGGCGGCTTGAGCGCCGAGTTGGCGCACGACGTGTGGGCCGGCCGCCGCCGGCCGCGCGGCAACCTGGTGGCGCAGTCGCTGGCGGCGCATGGCGGCCAGTGGTGGGCGCCGACGCTGCGGTCACGGCGCATTACCCGCATCGCGACGCTGCCGACGCTGCGGCGGCAGGGTATCGCGCGTCAGCTGGTCGAGCGGCAACGCTGCCAGGCGCAGGGTCTGGACTTCCTGTCGGTCAGCTTCGGCTATACCGAGCCGCTGTGGCGCTTTTGGCAATCCTGCGGTTTCGAGCTGGTGCGCATCGGCAGCAAGCCGGAGGCCAGCAGCGGCTGCTATACCGCGATGGCTATCTTGCCCCTGAGCGAGCAAGGGGAGGCGCTGCGGCATGCGGCGCACAAGCACCTGGCGCGTGACTGGCCCTGGCTGCGGCAGCGTATCGAGCTTACGCTGGCGATCCCGGGCGACGACGGCGATACGTCGCTCGGCGAAGAGGACTGGCGCGAGCTGGCCGGGTTCGCTTTCGCCCATCGGCCGCTGGAGGCCAGCCTGGGGGCATTGCAGCGTTTGCTGTTGGCCAGCAGTCTGCCGCTGTCCGCGCTGCGCGGCCATCTGCAGCGGCGGCAATCCCCGGCGGCCTGCGTGGAGCAGGCGGGCGTAAGCGGCCAGAAAGCCTTGCTGCGCTACTGGCGGCACGAAACGGCGCAGGCGCTGGAACAGCTGAATGCGCAGCACTGCCGCTACTGGCGCGACTGGGCGCAGTCGTTGCAATAAATTGAATAACTCGCTCAATAAAACCCGATTTTCCCGATTTCTCAACGGCGTATAGTCACTGTCAGCGGTGCGGCGGCGACTGTCGCCGCACCAGGTCTGGTTACAACTAAGGAGTCATCGATGAAACATGAGCATTTCGTTGTCCAAAGCCCGGCGACCCCGGCGGCGCAGCTGATCTTGCTGTTTCACGGTGTCGGCGACAACCCGGTGGCGATGGGGGAGATCGGCAGTTACTTCGCCAAAGAGTTTCCTCAGGCCCAGGTGGTGAGCATCGGTGGCCCCGAAGCGTTTGGCAACGGCGCCGGGCGCCAGTGGTTTTCGGTGCAGGACGTGACCGAAGAGAACCGCGCGGCCCGCATCGCAGCCGTGATGCCGCAGTTTGTGGCGGTGGTGCGCCATTGGCAGCAGTTGAGCGGCGTAGGCTATGCCGGCACGGCGCTGGTGGGGTTCTCGCAGGGGGCGATCATGGCGCTGGAAGCGTTAAAAGCGGAAACCCGACTGGCCGGGCGCGTGGTCGCGTTCAGCGGGCGTTTCGCCCAGTTGCCTGAGCAGGCTTTCGGCGACAGCGTGGTGCATTTGATCCACGGTGAAGAGGACGCGGTGATCGCGGTGCAGCACGCTCATGCGGCGGCGGAAGCGTTACGGGCCGGCGGCGCCGATTTCACGCTGGACGTGGAGGAAAACGTCGGGCACGCAATCAACCAGGGCATGATGAACGCCGCGCTGGAAAGGCTGCATTATTACGTGCCGCAGCGCTACTGGGACGAGGCATTGTCCGGCAAGCGCGGCGAGCTGATCGCCTTTCGCTGAAAACTCAGGGCGCCGATGAGCGCCCTGATGTCATTTCTTTTTCGGCCAGTCGTCTTCGTCATCCCACTGGGCGTTGTTGTCGCGGTGCGGCGGTATCTCCGGCTTGTTGGCCAGATAGCTTTTCACGTCGACGCGGCGCAGTTCCTTGATGCCGCTGACGACCATCCCCACCAGAACCAGCAGGATAATCCACCAGTAATCAGCTAACCATTGCATAGCTACTCCTTTCCTTCACTGCGTATAAAACGCGAAAAAATCGAGGGCAGATGGCGTTCGAGCCATTCGGCACCGGCGACCTCCTTATCATGCCAGGCCGCCAGCAACAGCGCCGGGGTCAGCAAATGTTCGGCCTCTTGCGCCAGCGGCCGGTAGCTCAGATGCCACGGCTCCACCGCCACGCCGCCGCTGTCTTCGGTAAAGGGGCGATAGAAACCGAACTCGGCCATATGCGCCGTCAGCCACTGGTTGAGTGGCGCAAAGTACCCGCCTTCTTCATATTCCCACGGCTCCAGCTGCAGCTTTTGCCCTTCCGGCAACAGCGACGGATCGTACACGTCCAAATCGCTGCCCCAGTGATGGCGGCTGGCGCCAGGCAAGGCTGACCAGCGCAGGATCGCCTCACAGCGCTCGGCGGCGGACAGCGGCGCGACGTCGATCGGTTGGCTGTCCTTATCTAATACTGGCCGCTGGCCGCAGAATTTGCCATTCCAAATCGCCAACTGACGGTCGAAATCGCGGAAGGTACTGGCGGGCTGGAGATCGAATCCCGCCTCACGCGCCGCCTGCTGCATCGCCAGGAAGGCGTTGACCGCCTGCGGCTGCAGGCGGTGGTTGCCGCTCAGCGGCGCCAGGTGTTCGGTTGAGCGGCCGGTGAGCATCTCTGCGTTGATCATGCGACCAATTGCTCCATGATGCGTTGATACATGCGGCTCAGCAGCTGCAGATCCGCGGCGTTGACACATTCGTTGACCTTGTGGATGGTGGCGTTAACCGGCCCCAGTTCCACCACCTGCGCGCCCATCTGCGCGATGAAGCGGCCGTCGGAGGTGCCGCCGGTGGTCAGCAGCTGCGGCGTCAATTCAGAATAGTGCTCGACGGCGTTGACCACCGCATCCACCAGCGCGCCGCGCGAGGTGAGGAACGGTTGACCGGACAGCCGCCATTCGATGCTGTAATTCAACTGATGGCGTTCCAGCAGCTCTTCCACGCGCTGCTTGATCATCGCGTCAGTCAGTTCGGTGCTGAACCGGAAGTTGAACTGCACGTAGAGATCGCCCGGGATCACGTTGTTGCTGCCGGTGCCGGCCTGCACGTTGGCGATCTGCATGCTGGTCGGCGGGAAGAACTCGTTGCCGCGATCCCATTCGATCGCTACCAGTTCATTCAGCGCCGGCATGGCGCGGTGCACTGGGTTGTCCGCCAAATGCGGATAGGCGACGTGCCCCTGTACGCCGTGGATATGCAGGTTGGCGGTGATGGAGCCGCGACGGCCGTTTTTCACCACGTCGCCGACGCGTTCGGTGCTGGACGGCTCGCCGACCAGGCAGTAATCCAGCCGCTCGTTGCGCGCCATCAGCGCTTCGACCACTTTAACCGTGCCGTGAGTGGCGCTGGCTTCTTCATCTGAAGTGATCAGAAATGCCAGGCGGCCCCGGTGATTCGGGTTGGCGGCGACAAAGCGCTCCGCGGCCACCACCATCGCGGCCAATGAGCCTTTCATGTCCGCCGCGCCACGGCCATACAGCATGCCGTCGCGGATCGCCGGTTCAAACGGCGGGTTTTCCCAGCGTGTTTCATCGCCGGTCGGCACCACGTCGGTGTGCCCGGCAAACGCCAGGGTTTGCCCTTCGCCGCGCCAGGCCCAGAAGTTTTGGGTGTCTTCGAAGTCCATTGCTTCGACGGTGAAGCCGATCGCCTGCAGACGGTCGATCATCAGCTGCTGGCAGCCTTCGTCATTCGGGCTGAGGGAAGGGCGCTTGATCAACTGCTGGGCCAGTTCGATAACCGGGCAAGTCATACGGCAACCTCGGCGATAAATTGTTGGTAAGCGTCGGCGTTAAAACCGAGCAGGGCGTGGCCATTGCCGTCGTCCAGCAGCGGACGTTTAATGATCGCCGGCTGCGCCAGCATCAGCGCGATGGCGGCGTCGGCATTATCACAGGCGTTGCGCTGCGCTTCATCCAGCTTGCGCCAGGTGGTGCCGCGGGTATTGAGCAGCGGCTCCCAACCCAGTTGCGCGACGAAACCGCGCAGTTGCTGTTCGGTCAGGCCGTCGGCGCGGTAGTCGTGAAAATGATAGGCCACGCCCCGATCTTCCAGCCAGCGGCGGGCTTTTTTGATGGTGTCGCAGTTTTTGATGCCGTACATCGTCAGCGTTGTTTGTTGCGGTTTGTTTGCCATGGCGTAAAGCTACCTGTCTCGTCGAGTCGATACTGAGCGGCGGGCGCGGTCTTAGGCCTTCTCGCCGCCCGGCGATAGCAGAGATAATGCCAGTAAAGCGGCGGCGAGATCCAGACAACGATGCGCGCGAGACACGATTGGGCGCCAGGGTGAGAGGTTGGCAAACTGATGAAACGGCGACCTTCGCCGGCGGTGCGCTTAAAAGACGCCGGCGAACGCGTTCTGCCGCCAATGCGGAGCGGGGAGGGAGAACTATTCTTTATTGATTCTTATGTTTAAACGCTCGGTCAAGCAACGCACGCGGGTAATATGCAACAGCGGTTTTATCCTGCTGGCGCCGAGTTTTTTCATGATTTGTGATTTGTAATGATTGGCGGTTTTATTTCTGATATTCATGGCATTGCTGATGTCGGCCAGCGATTTTCCCGTCGACCACTCCGAGAGAAAATGCGATTCGCGCTGAGAGAGTTGCGGCGGCTCGGTATAGTGACTGTAACGCTTATATAAGTCGCCGATCAGGTGGCTGAAACGGCTCAATGATATAAGGTTTGATAATATAATGGTCTTATTGTCGACAATCACCATCTCATGCAGGCAGTCGGTGATAATGATTATTTTGTAGGTATTGGGGTTGGCATATTCATCGCGGTAACACGCTTCAAAGTTGGCAATGGTGACATCGATAAAGCAGACCCTTTTGCGGCTAAAGCCGGCCGGCGCGCGTTTTTCCGCCCAGGTTTGGTTAATGAGTTGTCGGATGCCGACGGTGGTATAGGCGCACTCGCTGAAAATATCAATTTCCATTTTATTATAATCCTTTACTTTTTATTTCCCGGTGAGGATGGCTATCTTAAAACATAAAAAAAGAAATAATCTAAATAATTTCATGTTGAACTTTTCTTGCGTCGCAAACGAATGAGCGTTATCTGGGCGCCAGCTTTGAAGGGAAGGTTATATACTAGCATGATTTATAAAGAGTAAATCTTTTTTTCAACCGAATTTTTAAGCAAGGTAAGGTTAATAGAATAGACATCTTCTATTAATACCGCGGTAATTAAAAGGAATTAACATAGATTAAGACTATCAAAATTGGATAAACGATCGGTTTTGACGATCATCTAGTGGTGGTTGTTTTAGCTTAACGGATTAATAATTAAGATTTTTCTTGGTTCTGTCACGATGGGTGGCCTTATTTTGAACGTCACTAAAGTCGGCGCTGAAGTCATGAAAATATTAACGTTGAAATTGAGAGAAAGATAATTCTAAACAAAGAAACTGCGATGTTTTAAGCTGTAATCAGAGTGTGAACGTGGATGATTGATACGGAGAGCCGACGTGAAAAAATGTCATATCGAAATTTCCGAGCGGGTAACGCAGGAAATAACGTCCTGTATCGCGGAGGGATTGGATCGTTTTAATGATCAACATATCGGCTACGGCGATCGTCTGCCGCTGGCGGTGGTGGTAAGAGATCCCGACAGTGGGGAAGTTCTGGGGGGGATTACCGGACGCTCATCGTTAGGGCTGCTGTTTCTCGAGCTCTTTTATCTGCCGGAAGCGCTGCGCGGCGCGGGGTTGGGCAGCGAACTGTTGCGCCGTTTCGAGCAGGAAGGCCGCCGGCGCGGTTGCCTTTCCGCCGTGTTGTACACCATAAGCTTTCAGGCGCCGGATTTTTATCAACGGCATGGCTGGCAGCGTATGGGTGAAGTGCCTTGCTTGCCGCCGGGAACTCGCCGTATCTTTATGAGCAAAACCTTGTGATGCGCGTTTAACGCACGTAGCCTCCTTGTTGCAGGCGCTGCAGCGCAGCGCCGTCCGCATACACCATGCCGGTGGTCAAATCGTGAAAGCCGTACTTTTTATAGAAGGCCAGCTTTTCCGGCACCGAATAGATGAAAATCTTGCCGAGCGGCGCCAGATCTTGCATCACCCGATCCATCAACCTGCGCCCCAGCCCTTGTCCCTGAAAGCGCGGATCGATCGCCACGTCCGCCAGGTAGGCGACCGATGTCAGATCGCTGATGGCATGTGCAGTGGCGATCAACTCGTCGCCGATAAAACCCCAATAGCAAAACTGGCTGTGTTGGTAAACGCGCCGCAAGGTGTGCGGATCGCGCTTGCCCAGCCCGGCGGCCTCCAGCAATTCACACAGCCGCTGCCAGTCGATGGCGCGGCGGCTCGGATCGGTGATAATTTCCATCGTTTTCCTCTAACCGATAAGACTGAGATCGGCGGCATAGTGCCGAATGGCGCGTTGATAACCGCGGATGTCGGGGTCTGACGAGGTGTCCGCCAGCAGCAGCAACAGATCGGTCACGGCCCGTTTATTTTCACCCAGGTTGTACAGCGCCATGGCGCGAAACAGCATCAGCTCGTTGGCCTGCGGGAACTCGGCCAGGCCGTCGTCGAAAGCCCGTAGCGACGCCGAATATTCTCCCAGGGCGCGGTAGGTGCTGCCGAGACCCAGCCAGGCCTCGCGGCGCTGGGCGGGCGGCAAATCGCGAGCCAACGCCGCGAGGTAGCAGGGAATGGCCTGTTGCTCCAGGCCCTGTACGTCATACAGGCAGGCCAGCTGAAAGTGCAACATCGCCGCTTCCGGCTCTGCCGTCAGCTGCCTTAGCGCCAGCGCGGTCGCCTCCTGATAGCGGCCCTGCGTTTTCAACTGCGAGAGAGACAAAGAGCTGGACATGATCGACGCTCCATTGGCGTATTTTTATACCTTTTACACGCTACCGCGGAGAAATTGATATCACAAGGGAATAGCGGCACTAAACATTGATCAGATAAATACGAAAATGTGCGCTAAGCCCGGTTTCCGGGCCCGGCATCGTTCCCGTTTCCCTTCACATGGTCAAAAAACAGGCGTAGAATCCGCTTCGTCAAATAATTGAGGTTGTAAAGTATTATGGTTGATCGTGAATTAGGAAACTGGAAAGACTTCATTGATGAGATGTTGGGCAACTGACACAGCGTTGAAGCAGATGGCAAGGTTGAGTCATTGGAACGTCACTGAAACGCCTTGGGAACGAGATTTTCGTTCGAAATAAAGCAGCATCGGTAACCCGACGCTGCTTTTTTTATATCCCGCGGATCAGTCCCCGCTGGCCGGCGTATTGCCTGCCGGATGCGCTTTACCCGGGAAGCGGCGCCGTACCAGCACGAAGAACAGCGGCACGAAGAAAATCGCCAGCAGGGTGGCGGAGATCATGCCGCCCATCACCCCGGTGCCGACCGCATGCTGGCTGCCGGAACCGGCGCCGCTGCTGGTGGCCATCGGCAGCACGCCGAAGATGAACGCCAGCGAGGTCATCAGGATCGGCCGCAGGCGCATGCGGGACGCGTCGAGCGTCGCCGACATCAGATCTTGGCCTTTATGGTTCAGCTCATTGGCGAACTCGACGATCAGAATGGCGTTTTTCGCCGACAGCCCAATGATGGTCAACAGGCCAACCTGGAAATAGACGTCGTTCTCCAGACCGCGCAGCCAGGTGGCGGCGACCGCGCCGATCACCCCCAGCGGCACCACCAGCATCACCGAGAACGGTATCGACCAGCTCTCGTACAGCGCCGCCAGGCACAGGAACACCACCAGCAGCGAAATGGCGTACAGCGCCGGCGCCTGCGAGCCGGACAGCCGTTCCTGATAGGACATCGCCGTCCATTCCAGCCCGAAACCGGTCGGCAGTTGGCTGACCAGTTTTTCCATTTCCGCCATGGCGGTGCCGGTGCTGACGCCGTTGGCCGCCTCGCCGACGATCTCCAGCGCCGAGCTGCCGTTATAGCGCTCCAGCCGCGGCGAGCCGTACTCCCAGTGCGAGGTGGCGAAGGCCGAGAACGGCACCATGCCGCCCGCGCTGTTGCGCACATACCATTTATTGATGTCATCCGGCAGCATGCGGAACGGCGCCGCGGCCTGCACGTAGACTTTTTTCACCCGCCCGCGGTCGACGAAGTCGTTGACGTAGGTCGAGCCCCAGGCGGTGGAGAGGGTATTGTTGATGTCGTCGATCGATACGCCCAGCGCCTGAGCCTTGCGCTGATCGATATCGATTTGCAGCTGCGGGCTGTCGTCCAGGCCGTTGTGGCGCACGCGCGACAGCAGCGGATTTTGCCCGGCCAGCTGCAGCAATTGATCGCGCGCCGCCATCAGTTTGGCGTGGCCGAGCCCGGCGTGGTCTTCCAACTCCATGTCGAAGCCGGAGGAGTTGCCGAGACCGGTGATCGCCGGCGGGCTGCTGGCGATCACCCGGGCTTCGTTAATCTTGTTGAATGCCAGCGTGGCGCGATCGATGATGTCGAACGAGCTGTTGGCGCCCGAGGTGCGCAGGTCCCAGTCTTTCAGCCGCACGAACAGGCGTGCCACGTTTTGGCCGTTGCCGCCGGGCCCGGAGCCGATGATGGCGAACACCGACAATACGTCCTGTTTCTCTTCGGTGAGGAAGTACCGCTCGACCTTTTCCACCACTTTGGAGGTTTGCTGCAGGGTCGAGCCCGCCGGCAGTTGCACCTGCACGGTGAAGATGCCGCGGTCTTCCTGCGGCAGGAACGAGGTCGGCAGCTTGATGAACAGCAGCGCCATGCCGCCGAGCAACAGCAGATAAATCACCATGTAGCGGCCGCTGGCGTGCAGAATGCGCCCCACACCGCGCTCATAGCGTTCGGCGTTGCGGTTGAACATGCGGTTGAACCAGCCGAAGAAGCCGCGCTTGCCGTGATGGTGCCCTTTGGCGATCGGTTTGAGCAGCGTGGCGCACAGGGCCGGGGTCAGGATCATCGCCACCAGCACCGACAGCACCATGGCGGAGACGATGGTGATGGAGAACTGGCGATAGATGGCGCCGGTGGTGCCGCCGAAGAACGCCATCGGCACGAACACCGCCGACAGCACCAGGGCGATGCCGACCAGCGCGCTCTGGATCTGCCCCATGGATTTGCGCGTGGCTTCACGCGGCGGCAGGCCTTCCTCGCTCATCACGCGTTCGACGTTCTCCACCACCACGATGGCGTCGTCCACCAGCAGGCCGATCGCCAGCACCATGGCGAACATGGTGAGGGTGTTGATGCTGAAGCCGCAGGCGGAAAGGATGGCGAAGGTGCCCATCAGCACCACCGGCACGGCGATGGTGGGGATCAGCGTGGCGCGGAAGTTCTGCAGGAACAGATACATCACCAGGAACACCAGCAGGATGGCTTCCAGCAGCGTTTTCACCACGTCCTTGATCGAGGCTTTGACGAACGGGGTGGTTTCATAGGCCACTTTGGCCTCCAGCCCGTGCGGGAAGTATTGCGACAGCTCGGCGATCTTGTCCTTCACCAACTGGTCGGTTTGCAGTTCGTTGGCGCCGGAGGCCAGCTTGATGTTCATGCCCGCGGCCTGCATGCCGTTGTAGCGGCTGAGGTAGTTGTAGTTCTCGCCGCCCAGTTCGACGGTGGCGACGTTGCCCAGCGTCACCAGCGAGCCGTCCTGATTGACCCGCAAGGTGATCTGGCGGAACTGTTCCGGCGTCTGGAGCTGCGACTGGGCGTTGATGGTGGCGTTCAACGCCTGTTTATCGACCGATGGCGTGCCGCCCAACTGGCCGACCGCCACCTGGGCGTTCTGGGATTGAATGGCCTTGACCACGTCCTGGGTCGTGAGCTGGTAGCTGTTGAGCTTGTTGGGATCGAGCCAGATGCGCATGGCGTATTGCGAGCCATACACGTCCATGCTGCCGACGCCGTTGATGCGGCTGAGCGGATCCTGCAGGTTGGAGACGATGTAATCGGCGATGTCCTGCTTGTCCATGCTGTTGTCGGTGGAGACGAACGCCACCATCATCAGCGTGGTGTCGCCGGATTTCGAGACCGTGACCCCCTGATTCTGCACCGCCTGCGGCAAACGTTTGATCGCCGCCTGCAGCTGGTTTTGCACCTGCTGCATCGCCTCGTTGGGATCGGTGCCGGCTTCGAATGTCAGCGTGACGGTCGCCTGGCCGGTATTGGTGCTCTGCGACGACATATACATCATGTTGTCGAGGCCGGTCATATTTTGCTCAATGATTTGGGTGACGGTGTTTTCCAGCGTTTGCGCCGAAGCGCCTGGGTAAGTTGCGCTGATGCGCACGTTCGGCGGCGCCAAATTCGGGTATTGTTCTACCGGTAAAGAAAAAATCGCCAATGCCCCGGTCAGGCAAAGAATAATTGCCAGCACCCAGGCGAAAATCGGGCGATCAATAAAAAAATTGGCCATGCAGCGCGAACCTCGTTATGACTTGTTCTATCTTTAAAACGCATCGGAAATATGCATTTCAGCGGCAGGGAAGGATTCCGGCGCTATTGCACTTTACTCGGGATAGTCGAGGAAAGCGTGGAGAAAAAAAGGAGATAGTGTAAATAACGGTAGCGGAAAACGGCGCGGATGCACCGACGCCGATAATTGGACGCTATTAAGACATTTTTATTACTATCAAAGGCCTTGCGCATCTCTTCGCCGCAGGCAACCGAAAGTAAAAACTGGATTCACCTTACAGCAGGAGCTTGGCATGGGAATTAACCCGGTATTTGCCCGTCGGCTTTATTTATGCTGGCTGATCAGCCACAGTGAACGGCCCAATGTGCCGCGGTTGATGGCGCTGACCGGTTGGCCGCGCCGCACGTTGCAGGATGTGCTGAAGGCGCTGCCCGGCATGGGCGTCGAGCTGCAGTTCGTGCAGCAGGGCGTGCGCAACAACGACGGTTTTTATCAGTTGGAAAGCTGGGGGCCGTTCAACAAGAGCTGGGTGCATCAGCATCATCAGGCGCTGCTCGGCGCCATCGAGTAGGCGGCCCCGGCGTATTGGCCGGGGCGGGGCGATCAGTGGCTTTTGTACTCCAGGTACATCACCGTCGCCGCCACGCGAGAACGCACGTCCAGCTTGCGCAGTATGTTGCGGATGTGCACCTTCACGGTTTCTTCAGAGATATGCAACTGCGCCGCCACCTGTTTGTTGGACAGGCCGCGCGCCACCTCTTGCAAGACGTCCAGTTCGCGTTCGGTCAAGGCGGTGAAGGGATCGCGCTGCTCGCTGCGCGCCAGCAAATAGTCGGCCATGGCGTCGCTGATCACGTTTTGCCCCTCGGCGGCGGCGCTGATGTGTTCCAGCAGCTGCTCCGGTTCACTGTCTTTCAGCAGATAGCCGTCGGCGCCGGCGTCGATCAGCGCATACAGATCGCTGCGCGCGTCGGAGACCGTCAGCACGATGATGCGCGCGTCTACGCCTTCGTCGCGCAGAGCCCGCAGCGTATCCAGCCCGGACATGCCCTTCATGTTCAGATCCAACAAGATCACGTCGGGCGCGTGCTGCAGCGCCAGCGCAACCGCCTCGCTGCCGTTGCCGGCCTCCGCCACCACGCCAAATCGCGCATCCAGTCCCAGCAGTTGTTTGATGCCGCGCCGCATCAACGGATGATCGTCAACGATCATGACTCGGTATTGCTTCATCACCATGAAAAATGCTCCCTGTAGCAAGTAAAGCCACTCAAACGCGCCCGGAGGCGTGCTTCACAGTGGGACTGTCTCTTCAAAAATAGCGGCATTCTGCACCGCAAACCTCTCCGGGCGGCCTTCTGCCCGGCGGCAACCGTAACGCAGAGTGAACAGCCGCAAGGTCAGGGCGAGAATGTCAGGCAGACCGCCGTGCCGCCGCGGCTTCTGCGCCGGATGCGCAGCGTTCCTCCCAGTCGCGCCGCGCGTTCGCTCATGATGGTCAAGCCGTAATGCCCTTCCGGTTCTTCCAGACTGGCGATGCCGCAACCGTCGTCGGTAATGCTGAATACGTTGTCGCCTGCGGCGTTGACCTCGCAACACACCGCGATCTCGCTCGCTCCTGCGTGCTTGACGGCATTGAGCACCGCCTCGCGCACGATCTGCAGCGCGTGCACCTGCTGCTGGGCGTTGAGCGCCTGCGAGGGCAGCCGACAGTGTAACTGAATCCGCGCGGGGGTTAGCGCCTTTAATGGCTGCAACAGTTGCTCCAGCGCGGCATTCAGATCCGCCTCCTGAATGTTGAGGCGGAAGGTGGCCAGCAATTCTCTCAGCTGGCGATAGGCATCGGCCAGCGTGCGATCGAAATCGTCGATAATCGTCTGCGCCGCCGGATCGTCGGCGGCGCGCCGGAGCAGCGTCAACTGGATGCGCAGGAACGACAGCGTCTGCGCCAGCGAATCGTGCAGCTCGCGGGCGATGGTCCCACGCTCTTCCATCAACAGCAGATATTGGTGCTGCTTTTGCGCCCGGTTGAAGTAGACGCCGCGCCCCAGCATGTTGGCCAGGCTCTGCATCAGGTGAGGATGCGGCGGCTGCGCTTCGGGCTGCCATCGCAATTCACCCAACAGTTTATCGCCTTGGGTGATCGGCAGCGCGCTCCAGGTTTGCGCCGGCGCCGGCTCTCCTTCGTTCAGTTGCCACTGGCCATGATCGTCCGCCACGTTCAACCGGATGCAGCGCAGTCGTTCGCTTTGGCGCACGATGCGCAGCACATTCTCGAATGCCTGCTGATCGATCTGGCGCACGCTCAGCGCCTGTGAACAGCGATACAGCACCTCCAGCGTTTCGTTGGCCTGCTGCAGGCGCTGGGTTTTTTCCTGCACTTTCAGCTCCAGCGACTGATAGAGCCGGGCCAGCTCGTCCGACATGGCGCTGAAGGTTTGCGACAGCACGCCGAGCTCGTTCGGCAGCGCCACGTCCAGCTGCGGGTGGCGAAAGTCGCGCTGTTGCACGCGCTGGCTGGCGTCGACCAGGTGCTGCAGCGGCGTGACCACCTGGCGGCGCATAAAGCGGATGCAGAACAGCACCAGGCCGATGATGGCGGCGTAGCCCAGTACGCTGACGGCGGCCACCAGGGTGAGTTTCAACTCGGAATAACGCTGCAGAGCGGAAACAAAATGATCGACGCGGTTGACGTAGCCGGCGACCTCCGCCCGGTAGGCGGCGGCCTGCCCGTCGCGGATCTGCCGCTCCATCGCTTGCCATGTTCGTTGCAGCGCCAGATAGTGGTTGCGCACCTCGGCCGGGACGTAAAAGCGCGCCAGCTTTTGCAGCGCCGGCGCCTGCAAAGATTGCCGATACTGCTGCAGGTGCAGCTCCAGCTCCGGGCTCTGTCGATCGAGATCAAAGGCCAGGCGGTAGCTTTGCATGCGCAGCGAACCGGCGATGTTGATCGCCTCGGCATCGCTCTGGCTGCCGGCGACGGTCGTCAACGCCAACCCGGTGGCGAGCACCGACAGTATCACGATGCCGAACAGCGCCCTGGCCAGGCTGCCGGTCACGGAACGTTTAACAAGCAATCACGGAATCCTTTTCTCTCAGGTGAGGGCTGCGCCAGTTTCATTCGAAAGCAAAACTATAACTTTTGCAACTAAATTGCACCGCGATTTGTATCAAGTTGTCAACAAAACGGGAACAATTGTCGTCGTGTAATCAAATGAATAGCGAAATGCCCGCCGATGTTCAGCCGCCGCCCGGTTTCCACTGAGGATTTGTCTTTGCGGATGCGATTCGTCTGTCAGATTATGCGTCTGCCCACGATGTCTTTTTAATCCTGGTTTGCCCGGAGAGGCGTTGTGATTTTTGTTGCAAATCGTCTGCTGCGGCGCAGCGTAATCGCGGTATGATTTTCACGTTGCAACTCAAGGAAAAAGGGTCATGTCGTCGAAAATTGAGAATGTGAAGAAAGAGCTGTTGTCGGACAACTGGTATGTGCTGCACAAGTACACGTTCGATCTGAAACGCAAAAACGGCGGTTCGGTGCAACAGATGCGCGAGGTTTACGATCGCGGCAACGGCGCCACCATTTTGCTGTACAACCGCGCCAAGGGCACGGTGGTGCTGACCAACCAGTTCCGCATGCCGACCTACGTCAACGGCAACGAAAGCGGCATGCTGCTTGAGGCCTGCGCCGGTCTGCTGGACGCCGATTCGCCGGAGCAGTGCGCGCGCCGCGAAGCGGTGGAAGAGACCGGTTTTCAGGTGGGCGAGGTCAAGAAAATCTTCGAAGCCTACATGTCGCCGGGCGGCGTGACCGAGATCGTGCACTTCTTTATCGCCGAATACCATGACGATGAGCGGCGCGCGGCCGGCGGCGGCATTGAAGATGAAGATATCGAAGTGATCGAACTGCCGTTCAGCGACGCGGTGGCGATGATTGCCGATGGCCGCATTAAAGACGGCAAGACCATCATGCTGCTGCAGTATTTGCAGATTCATCGGGTGATGGAATAAAAAAAGCCGGTCATGATGACCGGCTTTTTTATCGGCTGGCGCCAGGCCGCTTACTTCAGCAGCGCCTGCGCCTTCGCCACCACGTTGTCCACGGTGAAGCCGAACTCGGCGAACAGCTGCTCCGCCGGCGCCGACTCACCGAAGGTGGTCATGCCCACGATGGCGCCGTTCAGCCCCACGTACTTGTACCAGTAGTCCGCGATACCCGCTTCCACCGCCACACGCGCCGTCACCGCCGCCGGCAGCACCGACTCGCGGTACGCCGCATCCTGCTTGTCGAACGCGTCGGTCGACGGCATTGACACCACCCGCACCTTGCGGCCCGCCGCGGTCAGCTTGTCCGCCGCTTCCACCGTGATGCCCACTTCAGAGCCGGTGGCGATCAGGATGACGTCCGGCGTGCCCGCGCAGTCTTTCAGCACGTAGCCGCCGCGGTACACGTTCGCCAGCTGCTCTGCGGTGCGCGGCTGCTGGGTCAGGTTCTGGCGCGAGAACACCAGGGTGGTCGGGCCGTCGTTGCGCTCGATGCCGTACTGCCACGCCACCGCCGATTCCACCTGGTCACACGGGCGCCAGGTGCTCATGTTCGGGGTCACGCGCAGGCTCGCCAGCTGCTCCACCGGCTGGTGGGTCGGGCCGTCTTCGCCCAGACCGATGGAGTCGTGGGTGTAGACGAACACGTTGCGCAGCTTCATCAGCGCCGCCATGCGCACCGCGTTGCGGGCGTATTCCACGAACATCAGGAAGGT
>NZ_JBJNMV010000006.1:0-233045 GCF_052168435.1 Serratia sp. CY56464
TGGGCATGACCACCTTCGGTGAGTCGGCGCCGGCGGAGCAGCTGTTCGCCGAGTTCGGCTTCACCGTGGACAACGTGGTGGCGAAGGCGCAGGCGCTGCTGAAGTAAGCGGCCTGGCGCAAGCCGATAAAAAAGCCGGTCATCATGACCGGCTTTTTTTATGGGCGGAAATCGCGCTTACGACGCGGCATTGGCGCTTTCGACGCCGCGCAACCGGTCGTAAGCCGCCGCCAGCAACAGCACCAGCAGCGTAGGCTGCAGCCAGACCAGCCCCTGTTCGGCCAGCGGCAGCTTATCGAACCAGGCGGGCAGCAGGCCGCTGAAGCTGGAAGCCTTCAGGCCGTCGGCCAGGCCAAACACCAGGCTGGTGGCGATCACCGGCGCGAAGACGCGCCTGGCGCTGCGCCAGCGGTTCTGGCTGAAGCTGAGCAACACCAGCGCGATGCAGGGCGGGTAGATCGCCGTCAGCACCGGCAGCGAGACGCGGATCAGATTGGCCAGCCCCATGTTGGAGACCAGCATGGCGAAGAGGGCGAGGATGACCACCAGCGTGCGGTAAGAGAGCGGCAGGTAGCGGGAGAAGAAGTCCGCGCAGGCGCAGGTCATGCCGACCGCCGTCACCAGGCAGGCGATGAACATCAGCACCGCCATAAAGACGCTGCCCAGATCGCCGAAGGTGTGCTGTACATAGGCGTGCAGGATTGCCGCGCCATCCTGAGCGCCGTTCTCGATCAGGCTACCGCTGCCGGCGCCGAGTTTGAACATGCAGATATAGACCAGCGTCAGGCCGACGCCGGCGATCAGGCTGGCCCACAGCGTATAACGCAGCAGCAACCCGCTGTCGCTGACGCCGCGTGAGCGGGCGGCGGTAACGATAATCGAACCGAACATCAGCGCCGACAGCGTGTCCATGGTTTGATAACCCTGTACGAAGCCGGTGGAAAACGCCGAGGCTTGATAGCTGCCGACGGCGGAGAGCGGCGCGCCTGCGGGCCAGACCAGGGCGGCGATGCCGAGCGCGGCCAGCGCCAGAATTTTCAGCGGCGCCAGAATATGGCCGACGTTATCGAGCAACCGTCCGGGATAAAGCGACACAATCATCGCCAGGGTAAAGAACAGCAGGCTGTAGATGAACTGCGGCAGGGCGCCGTCGCCGGTGAAAGGTGCAATGCCGAGGGCGAAAGAGACATTGGCGGTTCGCGGCGTGGCGAACAGCGGGCCGAGCGCCAGATAGCAGACGGTCGCCAGCAGCAAGCCGGCGGTGCGGCCGATGGGGCCGGTCAGCAGGCTGATGCTGCCGCCGACGCGCGCCAACGCGATCACGGCGATCACCGGCAGGGCGACGGCGGTCACCATAAACCCGATAGCGGCCGGCCACAGATGTTCGCCGGACTGCAGTCCCACCAGCGGCGGGAAGATGATGTTGCCGGCGCCGACAAACAGGGCAAAGGTCATAAAGCCCAGGGCGATAATGTCTTTCGGGGATAAACTCTTGGTCATAACGGTATGGCACTGCCTGTATTCATGAAATAAACGGCCTGCCTGCAGAGGGCTGGCGCGTGGGGCAGCGAGCGCCCGCAAAAATTTTCGTCCGGCAGGATATAATAATTCGGCGACAAAAACCTGATTAATCCAGCGCTGTTTATCCTTGCGTGAACCGGCCGCACAGATGAATCCTGGCGGCCGGCCCGGCAGCGCGTTAGCTCGCGCGCGCCACCATGTCTATCGACAGCGGGATTTCGATATGCGGTTTAAAAGAGTCATACGCGAAGGAGACGTGGCCGTCTTCGACCGGTTTTCGGGTGAAAAAGATCAGCATATCGCGGGTTGAATTCTTACGTTTGTCCTGCGCTTCCACCGGTGAGAGGCTGTGTTTGCGTTCATGGTCGACAATCAGCAGGGTATCGAGGAAATGCCGATGCTGTATTGCGCCCAAAATCCATTCCGGCCGGGCCCGATCGAATTTGATCCCGCTGGTTTCGCGCATATCGTGAATAAAGGTCTTGGCGCTGTCGTCGGTCATGTTGTCGCAGCCGAGGAAGGTCGTCATGGTGTGGTCGACGCCGTCGCTGTGCACGCCTTCCAGCGCCGGTTCGCCCAGCATCTGCGGCGTGGTGACGGTGCGCAGGTTGAACACCGTGCAGACGAACTTGTTGATCTCCTGATTAAGCCGGGGGCGCGGCGTCACGCTCACGCCATCGATCACGTAGGCTTTGAATTTCATCAGCGCCTGAAATGCCGTATTCAACTGCAGATCGTCGTTGATGCCGCGGAAATGGCGCACCTTTCCCGAATCGTAGCGGATGAAGTCTTCCTCGACCGAGAGCACGAAAGGCTGGAACTCCAGCCGCTCAATCCGGGCGCGATCGAAGTCGAAACAGAAACGGCCGTTTCTGGACTTGCGGAAAGGCAGCGTGGGATCGTCCGCCAGATTGGCGCTGACCTGCTGCAGCCTGGCGAAATCTTCCGGCCGCGCGCCCAGCGCCAGCAGGATTGCCTGCATGGTAGCGCCGGGGATAAAGGCTGAACGGTGTTCCTGGTATGCTTTCTTAACTTCATCAAGCAGAGATAACTGTCGCATTTCTCGGAGGCCTCACGAATGATGGGGCGGTTATAAAATCTTGCTGCCGATCTCCACGTCGAAATCGGGTTTCAGCAAGACGGTGCCTTGATCCCTGGTGACCGCGGCAAGAACCAGCACTTCGGATTTAAATCCGGCAACCCGCCTGGCGGGGAAATTAACGACGGAGATGACTTTTCTGCCAAGCAGATCATCTTCCTGATAGTTTTCGCATAATTGCGCCGAACTGTTTTTAATGCCAATTTCCTCGCCGAAATCAATGCGCAGCTTATAGGCGGGTTTTAACGCCTTGTCGTTATATTCCACGGAAATAATTTCGCCAATACGCATATCCAGTTTCATAAAATCAGTGATTTCGGCCATGAGTCAGTCCCGTTAATTAAATGGCTTCAGAAAGGCTAGCAAAGGGGAATTATCCCGACAATGTCGCCGATAGGGGAATATTTATACCTGATGTAGCAATTAATTTACATTATCGTAACGTAGCGCAATTAATTATAAGCTCGATGAATTATATGAAATTGAAACTTCATTATTCACCGGTAATTATGTGCACCACCTGAACTTGGGCGTTCGCTCGGCACTGTTAAGCCCGTGTTAAATTGGTTAGTATGCCCTCATTCATCAACCGCATTCTTTCAGGTAGTGATATGGAAATAACCCCGCGTGAAAAACGCGATCGGCGAAAGGCATTTATCGCGCCGTTTTTCCTGATATTAATTTGGTCGACGGGTTTTATTGCCGCGCGTGCGGTGGCGGATCATGCCGATCCCAACCTTTTCCTGACCTTTCGCTTTTTGATCGCCGCCGCGGTATTCGCTTTGCTGGCATTGCATTGCGCCTGGCCCAAGGGGCGGCAGTTCGTGATGCACCTGCTGACCGGCATGTTGATGAATGGCGTTTATCTCGCTGCAAGTTGGTGGGCGGTGGCGAACGGCCTGGCGGCCGGGGTGATGTCGCTGATCGGCGGATTGCAGCCGTTGTTCACCGCGCTGATTTTCGCGTTGGTGCTGCGCAAATCGATAGGGTTACGCTCCTGGGCCGGACTGGCGGTCGGTTTTATCGGCGTTGCGCTGGTGCTCTCCCCTCGACTGACCGGTATCGACGTCGGCAATATGGCGCTGTTGCCGATCCTGATGGGGTTTGGCAGCATCGTCGCGCTGACGATCGGCATCATGGTGCAGAAGTCTTCGCTGGCGGCGGCCGATCTGCGGGCGGCGGGCGCCATTCAGCACCTCGGCGCCGCGATCGTGACCGGCGCGTTGGCGGCCGTGATGGGCTCCGGCGCCTGGGACAATTCGCCGACGCTGTGGTTCTCGCTGCTGTGGTCGGCCGGCGTGTTGTCGCTGGGCGGCACCGCGCTGTTTATCTGGATGGTGCGCCACGGCGATTTGACTCGCATTACCGCGCTGATGCTGCTGGTGCCGCCGGCGGCGGCGCTGCAGGCTTACGCGCTGTTTGGCGAGGCGCTGTCGCTGGTGCAGTTGGCGGGGTTTGCCCTGACCCTGCTGGGGGTCGCCATCGTACAGCGAATTCGCCTGCTGCGGCGTTCTCGCCTGGCCGAATAGTTTGCGACAGGAAGCGCCGTAAAGCCCGCGCTGCCGGGCTTTTTTATTGGCTGAAAAACGTCCAACCTCACAAAACCGAAAGATAACAAAGCAACGCCGTTGCCTCGTCACAGTTATTAACTATATGTTAATTTTTAGTTTATTAAATGTGATCAGGGGATGGATGATGATGATGAAAAAAATCAGCGCGACCGTAGCGGCAATCACTTTGCTAGGCTCCGTTTCCGCCTATGCGGCCTTCCCGGCGGGCTACCCCGCCGACTACCAGAAACTGGTCGACGGCGCGAAGAAAGAAGGCAAGGTGGTGATTTACTCGACCACCGATACCAAGGCGGCGGCGCCGCTGATCCAGGGGTTCGAGGCGTTGTATCCGGGCATCAAGGTCGAATACAACGACATGAACAGCACCGAACTGTATAACCGCTTTATCAGCGAGCAGGCGGCCGGCGGCACCAGCGGCGACGTGGTGTGGAGTTCGTCGATGGACACCATTTTGAAACTGGCGGGCGATTACGCGCAGGAATACGCCTCTCCCGAGCAGGCTCAACTGCCGAAATGGGCGGTATGGCAAGATAAGGTGTATGGCACCACCTATGAGCCGGTGGTGTTTATCTATAACAAACGCCTGATCCCGCAAGGCGATGTGCCGGATTCGCATGCGGCGCTGGCCAAGCTGATCGCCGGCCAGACGGACAAATTCAAGAAGAAAGTCACCACCTACGACATCGAAAAATCCGGCGTCGGCTTCATGCTGTCGGTGCAGGACTTCAAGGCCGATCCTAACTACTTCAAAACGTTGGCCGACGTGGCCAAGGGTGGCCTGGCGGTGCAATCCTCCACCGGCACCATGATGGAACGCGTTTCCTCCGGTGAAAATCTGATCGGCTTCAATATCCTCGGTTCATACGCCGAGGCCCGCGCCAAGAGCGACCCGTCGCTCGGCATCGTCTATCCGAAAGACTATACCCTGGTGCTGTCGCGCGTGAGCTTCATCAGCAAAGAAGCCGGTCACCCTAACGCCGCCAAGCTGTGGTTCGACTACGTGCTGTCGGAGAAAGGGCAAAATATTCTCGCCAATCAGGCTGATATCCCTTCGATCCGCAACGATGTCGAAGGCAAGAACGACATCGACGGCATGACCAAGCTGCTGGGCAACGCGCTCAAACCGATCCCGGTCGATGACAGCCTGCTGGAATATCTGCAGCCGGCCAAGCGTCTCGACTATATCAAACAATGGCGCGCCGCCGCGGCGAAATAACAGGGACTGCATTCGGACGCGCGCCTGTCGCACGGGCGCGCGCCCTTTGGTCGTCGTTTACAACCATAGGGAGCATTTATGCAAGCATGGCGCAGAAAGTGGCAGAGTCTGCCGCGCGGCCTGGTGGTGTTGATAACCGCGCTGGTTATCTATGTCCCCCTGTCGTTTATCATCATTCAAAGCTTCCTCTCGGCACCGTTTTTCTCTCCTTCCAAGGTTTTCAGCCTTGAGGCCTTCGAGTTCATCTTTACCGATCCGGATTTCTACAAGGCGCTGAAAAGCGGCTTTATTTTGGCATTCGGCCTGGTGATTATCGCCATCCCGCTCGGCGGTGTTTTGGCCTTCCTGATGGTGCGCACCGATCTGCCGGGGCGGCGGATCATCGAACCGCTGATTCTGGTGCCGATCTTCGTGTCGCCGATGGTGCTGGGTTTCGGTTACGTGGTGGCGGCGGGACCGGTAGGTTTCTTCTCGCTGTGGGCGGAGGCGCTGCTGGGCTTCGTGCCGTGGAACATCTACTCAATGGCCAGCATCGTGGCGATAGCCGGATTGACGCACGTGCCTCACGCGTATCTGTACATCTCCTCGGCGCTGCGCAGCGTGGGCTCCGACGTTGAAGAAGCGGCGCGCACCGCCGGCGCCACGCCGCTGCAGGTGATGACCGCCGTCAGTCTGCCGATGGTGCGGCCGTCTATCTTGTACGCCGGGGTGCTGTTGTTCTTCCTCGGGCTGGAAGTGTTCGGCCTGATGCTGGTGTTGGGCGATCCGGAAGGCAACCTGGTGCTGGCGACCTACCTGTACCAGTTGACCAACAAGCTGGGCACGCCGTCTTACCATCTGATGGCGGCGGTGGCGGTGGTGCTGATTTGCATCACTATTCCGTTGGTGATGCTGCAGCGCCGGCTGATGCGCACCGCCAATCGCTTTGTCACCGTCAAGGGCAAAGCCTCGCAGGCCCGCGCGCTGCCGCTCGGCAAATGGCGCTGGGTGGCCGGCGCGGTGGTGGTGTTCTGGCTGACCGTGACCATCGGCGTGCCGCTGATCGGCGTGGTGCTGCGCGCCTTTATCTCTAACTGGGGCGTGGGCGTGTCTGTCTGGGACGAGCTTTCGATCAACACCTTCCGCACTATCTGGGCGCAGCCCAACCTGCTGCGCGCCATCGTCAACTCGATGGCGATCGGGGTGATCGGCGGGGCGCTGGCGGTGGCGTGCTACCTGTTTATCGGCATCGCCATGCACCGCAAGCCGGATGGCGCCACGCGCTTCCTCGACTACAGCGTACTGGTGCCGCGCGCGGTGCCGGGGCTGTTGGCCGGTCTGGCATTCCTGTGGGTGTTCCTGTTCTTGCCGATGTGGCTGGACAAATCGCTCAAGGAGGGCTGGCTGTCGGCGTTGCCGATGGCCGAGTGGCTGCGTGCTAACTGGATTGTCTGGCTGCGTTCGCTGCGCAGCACTATCTTCAGCGTCTGGCTGGCTTACACCGTGGTATGGATGGCCTACGGCCTGAGGCTGATCTCTTCCACGTTGCTGCAGGTGGGGCCGGAGCTGGAAGAGGCGGCGCGCAGCGCCGGCGCCAGCCGCGGCCAGATCACCCGCCACGTCACCATTCCGCTGTCGCGCTATGGCCTGATCGGCTCTTGGCTGCTGATGTTCCTGATTTTTGAACGCGAATATTCCACCGGGGTGTATCTGCTGTCTCCGGGCACGGAAACCATCGGCTCGATGCTGGTTTCTCTGTGGGCCGCGGGCGCTATCGATATCGTCGCCGCGCTGTCGTTCATCAATATCCTGCTGGTGGTGCTGGGGTTGGGGATCGCCTTGCGCTTTGGAGTGAAATTACATGATTGAACTTTCGGTAGAGAATCTGCATTTGACCTATGGCGACAACCCGGTGCTGAAAGGGGTGTCGATGGATCTGAAACGGGGCGAGGTGGTCTCGCTGCTGGGCCCGTCGGGCAGCGGCAAAACCACGCTGCTGCGGGCGGTGGCCGGGCTGGAGAAACCGAGCCAGGGGCGGATCGTCATCGGCAATAACCCCGTGTACAACGGCAGCGCGCGCAGCGAAATTCCCGCCGAAGAGCGCAACCTGGGGCTGGTGTTTCAGTCCTATGCCCTGTGGCCGCATAAAACGGTGTTTGAGAACGTCGCTTACCCGCTGAAGCTGCGTAAGACCGCCTCGGCGGAAATCGCCCAGCGGGTGCAGGCGGTGCTGGATCAGCTCGGGTTGGGGCATCTGGCCAAGCGGCACCCGCACCAGCTTTCCGGCGGCCAGCAGCAGCGCGTGGCGATCGGGCGTGCGCTGGTCTACAACCCGCCGGTGATCCTGCTGGATGAGCCGCTGTCCAATCTCGACGCCAAGCTGCGCGAAGAGGCGCGGGTATTCCTGCGCGAGCTGATCATCAAGCTCGGTCTGTCGGCGCTGATGGTGACCCACGATCAGAACGAGGCGATGGCCATTTCCGATCGCATCCTGCTGCTCAATAACGGCAAAATCGAACAACAGGGCACGCCGCAGGAGATGTACGGTTCACCCACCACGCTGTTCACCGCCGAGTTCATGGGCAGCAACAACCGCTTGCCGGGCAAGGTTGTCGCGCGGGAAGGCGACCGGGCGCGCATCGAAGGCAAGGATTGGGCGCTGTGGGGCAAAGCGGGCGCCGGCGTGCAGGTCGGGCAGGAGGGCACGGCGGTGATCCGCGTGGAGCGCGTACGGTTGGGCGAAGATCCGCAGGGCAACCAGCTTGAGCTGCCGTTGCTGACCAGCATGTATCTCGGCGATCGCTGGGAATACCTGTTCCGCACCGTGGCCGAAGATTTCGTGGTGCGCGCCTATGGCCACGAGGCGCGCGATCGGGCGCTGTGCCGGCTCTCCCTGCCGGCCGATCATCTGTGGATATTCCCGAAAGCCTAATCAGGACGCCCGCTGATGCGGGCGTTCCGTTTACAGAGTTAAACCGTTAGCGGCGATCTTTTCCGAACTGTATACGTTTCCCGGCTGGCAACGTCGGCGAAAGTGCGGGTGACGGTCGAATTTTTGCGCGACTATTTCCGCGAGCACTACGGCGAAACGGGGCCGGCGAGCGAAAATCCACCGCGGCCTTAAGGCCAAAAATGTGCGCCAGATCATCTTATGCTCGTAAAACTCCCCTCCGTTACCTGAGGAACTGTTGCACCTGTTTCTTTTGCCAAAACTTTGGTTTATGCTCAGCTGAAGCGTTTCAGTTGAAGCACTCTTCGACAGAAATGCCGATGTGACGGCGGCGAAAAGCCGCTGAAGCGCGGGAATAATGCAAACTCGGCGATTCACAGCGGGCGGTGCGATCCACTACTCTATGCGGGTTAGTGAGACAACCAGTCAGCGCCGGGCGGCGCCGGTGAGTCACCCGGCGTGGACGGCCCTTTTTCAGGAGCAGCATGACCATCCGCATAGCGATAAACGGCTTTGGCCGCATCGGCCGCAGCGTATTGCGCGCACTGTACGAATCGGGACGACGGGCGGAAATCTCCGTGGTGGCGATCAACGAGCTGGCGAACGCCGAAGGCATGGCCCATCTGCTGAAGTACGATTCCAGCCACGGTCGCTTCGCCTGGGATGTGCGGCAGGAGTGCGACACGCTGAGCGTCGGAGACGACGCGATTCGCCTGTTGCACCAGCCGGCGGTGGAGCAGTTGCCCTGGGGCGAGCTGGGCGTCGACGTGGTGTTGGACTGCAGCGGCGTGTACGGCAGCCGGGCGGATGGCGAAGCCCATCTGGCGGCGGGGGCGAAGAAAGTGTTGTTCGCCCATCCGGGCGGCAACGATCTGGACGCCACCATCGTGTTCGGCGTCAACCATCAGACGCTGCTGGCGGAACACCGCATCGTGTCCAACGCCTCGTGCACCACCAACTGCATTATTCCGGTGATCAAGCTGCTGGATGACGCCTACAGCATTGAATCCGGCACCGTGACCACCATTCACTCGGCGATGAACGATCAGCCGGTGATCGACGCGTATCACGCGGATTTGCGGCGCACCCGCGCGGCGAGCCAGTCGATCATTCCGGTCGATACCAAGCTGGCTGCGGGCATCACCCGTATCTTCCCGCAGTTTTGCGATCGCTTCGAGGCGATCTCGGTGCGCGTGCCGACCATCAACGTGACGGCTATCGATCTCAGCGTCAGCGTGAGCGCCGCGGTGAAGGTGGCGGAGGTCAACCAGCTGTTGCAAAAGGCCGCACGGGAATCATTTCGTGGTATAGTTGACTACACGGAATTACCATTGGTCTCGATCGATTTTAACCATGACCCGCACAGCGCTATCGTCGACGGTACGCAGACTCGGGTCAGCGGGCAGCACCTGATAAAGACCTTGGTCTGGTGCGACAATGAATGGGGCTTTGCCAATCGGATGTTGGATACAACACGGGCAATGGCCGCCAGCGGTTTCTAGTACGGCGGCGCCGGCGTGATTGGCGCGCTGCTCAGGCAATTTTATAGAGATTCAATAAAGAGGGTTCACCATGTCTGTAATTAAGATGACCGATCTGGATCTGGCGGGTAAACGCGTACTGATCCGCTCCGATCTGAACGTGCCGGTAAAAGACGGTAAAGTGACTTCCGACGCGCGTATCCGCGCTTCCCTGCCGACTATCGAAGCTGCGCTGAAGCAAGGCGCCCGCGTGATGGTAACCTCCCACCTGGGTCGTCCTACCGAAGGCGAGTACAACGAAGAATTCTCCCTGCTGCCTGTGGTCAACTACCTGAAAGAACACCTGAAATCCCCAGTGCGTCTGGCGAAGGATTATCTGGATGGCGTCGACGTCGCCGAAGGCGAACTGGTGGTGCTGGAAAACGTCCGCTTCAACAAGGGCGAGAAGAAAGACGACGAAACCCTGTCCAAGAAATACGCGGCGCTGTGCGACGTGTACGTGATGGATGCATTCGGCACCGCGCACCGCGCGCAGGCTTCCACCCACGGCGTGGGCAAGTTCGCGCCTGTCGCCTGTGCCGGTCCGCTGTTGTCCGCCGAACTGGAAGCGCTGGGCAAAGCGCTGGGCAACCCGGCCCGTCCGATGGTCGCCATCGTGGGCGGTTCTAAAGTGTCCACCAAACTGACCGTGCTGGATTCCCTGTCCAAAATCGCCGATCAGCTGATCGTCGGCGGCGGCATCGCCAACACCTTCGTGGCGGCGCAGGGCAACAACGTGGGCCAGTCCCTGTACGAACCTGACCTGATCCCGAACGCGCAGAAACTGCTGGAAACCTGCGACATTCCGGTGCCGACCGACGTGCGCGTAGCGACCGAGTTCTCCGAAACCGCAACCGCGACCGTGAAGCAGGCCAACGAGATCCAGGACAACGAGCAAATTCTGGATATGGGCGACGTCTCTGCCGAGCGTCTGGCCGTTATCCTGAAGAACGCCAAGACCATTCTGTGGAATGGCCCGGTTGGCGTATTCGAGTTCCCTAACTTCCGTAAGGGCACCGAAATTGTCGCCCGCGCGATCGCCGATAGCGACGCTTTCTCTATCGCTGGCGGCGGCGACACTCTGGCAGCCATCGATCTGTTCGGTATCGCTGACAAAATTTCCTACATCTCCACCGGCGGTGGCGCATTCCTGGAATTCGTTGAAGGGAAACCGCTGCCTGCAGTCGTGATGCTGGAAGAGCGCGCTAAGCAGTAATTCAGACAACGGGAGGCGAAAGCCGCCCGTTTGTTTTATACCGCGCGGCTAACGCTGCGCGGCGTGAAAACATCGATTTACATCCATCTACGGCCGACGAAACAGGACAAAGTAACATGTCTAAAATTTTTGATTTCGTAAAACCGGGTGTCATCACGGGTGATGACGTTCAGAAAGTCTTCGCAGTTGCTAAAGAGAACAACTTTGCGCTGCCAGCGGTAAACTGCGTGGGTACCGACTCCATCAACGCAGTGCTGGAAGCCGCGGCTAAAGTGCGCGCGCCGGTCATCGTTCAGTTCTCCAACGGCGGCGCCGCGTTCATCGCCGGCAAAGGCGTGAAGACCGATGTGCCTCAGGGCGCAGCGATTCTGGGCGCCATTTCTGGCGCACACCACGTTCACCAGATGGCTGAACACTACGGCGTGCCGGTGATCCTGCACACCGACCACTGCGCGAAGAAACTGCTGCCATGGCTGGACGGCCTGCTGGACGCCGGCGAGAAGCACTTCGCCGCTACCGGCAAACCGCTGTTCTCTTCCCACATGATCGATCTGTCTGAAGAGTCTCTGGAAGAAAACATCGAAATCTGCAGCGCCTACCTGAAGCGCATGGCCAAAATCGGCATGACGCTGGAAATCGAACTGGGCTGCACCGGCGGTGAAGAAGACGGCGTGGACAACAGCCATATGGACGCTTCCGCACTGTACACCCAGCCGGAAGACGTGGCTTACGCGTACGAAAAACTGAACGCCATCAGCCCGCGCTTCACCATCGCTGCATCGTTCGGTAACGTGCACGGCGTGTACAAGCCAGGCAACGTTAAGCTGACTCCTACCATCCTGCGCGATTCTCAGAAATACGTTTCCGAGAAATTCAACCTGCCGCATAACAGCCTGAACTTCGTGTTCCACGGCGGCTCCGGTTCCAGCGATGCGGAAATCAAAGAGTCCGTCAGCTACGGCGTGATCAAGATGAACATCGATACCGATACCCAATGGGCGACCTGGGACGGCATCCTGCAGTACTACAAAGCAAACGAAGCTTACCTGCAGGGCCAGCTGGGCAACCCGAAAGGCGCCGATCAGCCGAACAAGAAATACTACGATCCACGCGTATGGCTGCGCGCAGCGCAGACCAGCATGGTGACGCGTCTGGAGCAGGCTTTCAAAGATCTGAACGCGGTAGACGTTCTGTAATCTTCGGCACCTGTTGCACGATGCAAAAGGCTCCCTGCGGGGAGCCTTTTTTGTTTTCAGCCCAGCAGGCCGGCGCCGACGTTGATCGACAGGCCCAGGATCAGCATGTTGAACACGAACGAAATAACCGACTGCACGAGCGCGATTTTACGCACCTCCGCGGCGCCGACCGCCACGTCGGCGGTTTGCGACGCGACCGCGATGGTGAAGGAGAAGTAGGCGAAGTCCAGATAGGTCGGCTCGGTGAGATTGCCGGGGAACAGCAGCGGCAAAGGATCCCGCTGTGCGCCCTGACGATAAAACTGATGGGCATAGTGCATGGTGAAGGCGGTCGGCAGCAGCAGCCAGGAGACTGCCAGCGTTGCGCCGGTTAACGCCAGATGTAGCGTTTTCAGCGAGTCGCTGGCCTGTTTGGCGCTGCTCAATTCGAACAGGATCGCCAGAATGCTCACCAGACAACCGAAACTGACCAGCGCCAACACCGTGCTGGCGCTTTCATCCTGTCGCCGGGCGATCTGGCGAATGTGCTGCGGCGTGCTGACCAGCATCAGCCGCCAGAGAAACAGCAGATAGAGCCAGGCCAGCGTATTCCAGCCGATCATCAGGCGCTGCAGCAACGAGAGTTGGGCGGGCAGCAACAGAAAGCACAACAGCCCGGCGCCGACGGAAAACAGCAGCCTGGGCCGCACTTGCCAATAGTGTTTGAGCGAAGAGCGAATGTGCATGAAGAACGGATCTCTTGTCGTGAAATGGCCAACGCGCTGTTTTCAGCATAGAAGAAGCGGCGGGCGGTTTAGGCTATTTTTAACGCTGACGGTTGGCATGAGCCTTTAATGTTGGTTACCCTTAGGCGGTGGTTTCCTACTGGCTGCCGAAGCCAGTGTATTTTTGCGAGTTTCTCCCGTTAGGGACTGAGTTAGGACGACACGAATGAAAGATTTGAATGTAGTAGACGGCATCAACGGTGCCGGCGACTGGTTGGTGAAGAACCAGGATCTGTTGATCCAGTACGCGGTGAATATCGTCGCCGCCATCGTTATCCTGATCATCGGTTCGATCGTGGCCCGCGTGGTCGGCAATGCGCTGAACCGCGTGATGAAACTGCGCGGCATCGACGCCACGGTAGCTGACTTCCTGTCGGCGATCGTACGTTACGGCGTGCTGGCGTTCACCTTCATCGCGGTGCTGGGGCGCGTCGGCGTGCAGACCACCTCGGTGATCGCCGTGCTGGGTGCCGCCGGTTTGGCCGTCGGTCTGGCGCTGCAAGGCTCGCTGTCCAACTTCGCCGCCGGCGTGCTGCTGGTGATCTTCCGCCCGCTGCGCGTGGGTGAGTATGTCGATCTGGGCGGCGTGGCCGGCACCGTCGATCAGGTGCAGATTTTCTCCACCACCCTGCGCACCGCAGACAACAAAACCATCGTGGTGCCGAACGGTAAAATCATCGCCGGCAACATCATCAACTACTCCCGCGAACCGAACCGCCGCGTGGATATCGTGGTAGGCGTGGCCTACAACGCCGATATCGACGTGGTGAAAAAGGTGTTGGGCGACGTGATCGCCGCCGACAAACGCATCATGCACGCTAAAGGCGTGACCGTGCGTCTGAACGAGATGGCGCCATCTTCCCTGAACTTCGTGACCCGTTCCTGGACCACTAACGCGGAATACTGGAACGTGTACTTCGATCTGATGGAAAACTTCAAGCGCGCGCTGGATGCCCACAACATCGGCATTCCGTTCCCGCAGATGGACGTGCACCTGTATCGCACCGAAGACGCTTCCGCCAAGGCGGAATAACACAGAAGGGGGCCTTGGCCCCCTTTTTTATTGCGGGCCGAGACGCTACCGATGGCGTCTCGGCCTTTTATTTCCGCGAGTTCAGATGCCGGCCGCCGGTTCGGTCAACGGCGCGCGGTGGCGCAGGCTGAGGCGATAAAGCAGGAAGATGGCGGCTGCGCCCAGCAGCGCCGGCAACGCCAGCCAGAGGAAGAACACTTCTGGCGATCCGGCGGCGGTCATCATCCAGGCGCCGAGCATCGAGCCGACGATCGAGCCGAAGCGGCCATTGGCCATGGCCCAACTGACGCCGGTGACGCGGGCTGCGGTCGGGTAAAGGGTGGCGGAAACCAGGTTCAGGCCGTTCTGCGCGCCGGCCACGCCGAAGCCGATAAGGAATACAATGGCGGCCAGCGTGTAGACGTCGCCCATCAGATACCCGGTCGCGCCGATCACCAGCGCGGCGCCCAGGTAGGAGACGGCCAATACGCGGTAGGGTCCGACCCGATCCATCAGCAGCGCCATGAGGATGGCACCCAGGGTGCCGCCGAGCGGCACCATGGCTCCGATGCGCGAGGCGTGGGCGATATCGTAACCGGCATCTTTGAGTATCGTCGGCAACCAGCTGGTGAGCAGGTAGAACACGAACAGCGAACAGAAGAACGCCGCCCACAGCAGCAGGGTGCGCACGGCGCGCCCTTCGATAAACAGATGCGAGATCGGCGATTTGACCTGCGCCGGACGCTCGTCATCGACAATCGTCACACCGGCCCAACGCTGGCCGGTGATGCGCTCGACCACCCGGCGCAGCCGATCGGCATGTTTGGCGCTGGCGGCCATAAAGCGTACTGATTCGGGCATCTGCCAGGCCAACAGCGGCAGCAGCGCCAATGGCGCAATGCCGCCGACCACCAGCAGGCCGCGCCAGCCAAATGCAGGAATGATCTGCCCGGCCAGCAGGCCGCCCAAGGCCAGCCCGGCGGTAAAGCCGCTCCAGCTCAGGGTGACCATCAGCATGCGCCGGCGCGCCGGTGAGTACTCAGAGCTGAGGGTGATGCAGGTCGGTATCGCGCCCCCGAGGCCAATGCCGGTGATGAAGCGCAACAGGGTCAGGGATTCGATCGAATGCGCATAGGCCGAAGCCAGGGTGCAGCCGCCAAACACCAGCACCGCGACGAGCAGCACGCGTTTGCGGCCGATGGCGTCGGCGAGCGGCCCGAACAGCAGGCTGCCGATCAGCAGGCCGAACAATCCCGCACCGAAGGCGGGGGAGAGCTGCGCTGGCTGCAGGCCCCACTCTTCGCGCAGCGCCGGGGCGATATAGCCGATGATGGCGGTATCGAAGCCGTCCAGCAGGGCGATCAGGAAACACAGGGCGAGGATGAGAATTTGATAAGGCGAGATCTTGGCGCGATCGATAATTTCGCTGATGCGAGCGGTATCTGGGCTCATGAGGGTTCCACTGTTATTAAGCTGGTGTGGGCTGGCTGAGGGGCCGTTCAGGCCGCTTTGGCTGGCATCGCGTAGAAATCCGAGTATACACCAGAGCGGGGGCGTTGCGGGGAGGGGGAGTCGATGATAATCGCCCGCCGCAGGAGGCTACTGCGGCGGGCGCTGGCGCGGTTATTTGGCCAACAGTTCTCGGCGCACGATTTCGGCGCCTGCGCTTAAGGCATTCAGCTTGCCGCTGGCGACCTGACGGGGCAGGGGAGCCATGCCGCAGTTGGTCGACGGATAGAGCTTGTCGGCATCGACAAACTGCAGCGCTTTGCGCAGCGTAGCGGCTACTTCCTCCGGCGTCTCAACGGCATGATTCGCTACGTCGATGGCGCCGACCATCACTTTCTTACCGCGAATCAGTTCAAGCAGATCCATCGGCACGTGCGAGTTATGGCACTCCAACGAGATAATATCGATAGTCGACGTTTGCAGCTTGGGAAACGCCTCTTCATATTGCCGCCACTCAGAGCCCAGCGTCTTTTTCCAATCGGTATTGGCCTTAATGCCGTATCCATAGCAGATATGTACGGCCGTTTCACACTTAAGCCCTTCAACGGCTCTTTCCAGGGCGGCGATGCCCCAGTCATTCACCTCGTCAAAGAACACATTAAATGCGGGCTCATCAAACTGAATAATGTCGACGCCGGCGGCCTCAAGCTCTTTGGCTTCCTGATTGAGGATCTTGGCGAACTCCCAGGCCAATTTCTCGCGGCTTTTATAGTGGTTGTCATAAAGCGTGTCGATCATGGTCATCGGCCCCGGCAGGGCCCATTTAATCGGCTGCTTGGTCAGCTGGCGTAAAAATTTGGCGTCTTCAACGAAAACGGGTTTTTGGCGCGAGACCGCCCCCACAACGGTTGGCACGCTCGCTTCGTAGCGATTGCGGATTTTAACCACTTCGCGTTTCTCGAAATCGACGCCGCTGAGGTGCTCGATAAACGTCGTGACGAAGTGCTGACGCGTTTGCTCGCCATCGCTGACGATATCGATGCCGGCCTGTTGTTGCTCTGCCAGCGACAAACGCAAGGCGTCCTGTTTCCCTTCGATTAATTCTTCATTCTGCAATTTCCAGGGCGACCACAGGGTTTCCGGTTGGGCCAGCCAGACAGGTTTGGGCAAGCTGCCGGCGGTCGACGTAGGGAGCAATATTTTCATGATAGATGACCTGTATTTGAGTGAATCAAAGCGCGTAGTGAGCAGACCATTGCTCAAGAAGAGGTTTGTAGGGTTTGATAAATTGCTCTTCCGTAAATTTCCCCTGCTCAATCGCCAACTGGCTACGCTCTTCGCGATCGTAAACAATCTTGGTTAATGAATGATCCTGGTTATTCAGGCTGGGCTGATAGCATTGCCCCGCCGCCGAGTTGGCATTGTAAATTTCAGGCCGATAAATTTTCTGGAAGGTCTCCATCGTGCTGATGGTGCCGATCAGTTCCAGATCGGTGTAATCGCTCAGCAAATCCCCGGGGAAATAAAACGCCAGGGGCGCGACGCTATTTTTCGGCATGAAATAGCGCACCTGCAGGCCCATTTTTTTAAAATACCGGTCGGTCAGCGAAGCGCCGTCTTGCCGATACTCGTCGCCCAACACCGGGTGTTGATTGCCCGTCCGATGGTAGGTGTCTTTGCTGGACACGCTGAGGCAAATCACCGGCGGTTTGCTGAAATTTTCATGGTATTCGTTTGAATTGACGAAGTGCTTAAAGATATTGCCGTGCAAATCGCCGAAATCATCCGGAATGGTAAATTCCGCCGTGTTTTTATTGTGCGCCGGCAGCAAGACGCTAAAGTCGTAATCGCGCACGTAAGAGGAGAAATTGTTCCCAACGATGCCCTCGATACGCTTTTGCGTTTTTTTATCAAGGATGTTGGTTTTCAGGATTTCGATCACCGGGAAGCTGGCGCCCTGATCTTCAATGCGCATCTCAACCGAGATGATTTCAAGCTCGACCGAATAGCGATCGGCCTTGGGGTTATCCCAATGCGCCAACGTATTGAAGCGATTGTTAATCATCACCAGCGTATTGCGCAGGTTCTCCCGGCGATTTTCCCCTCTGGCCAAATTGGCGAAGTTGGTGGTGATGCGCGTACTTTCAGAAGGGTTATAATCTTCATCGAAAGAACTGCTCTTAATCGTAAAGGTAAAGTCTCTATTCATCGTCTTATAGCATCCTGTTATATGATATGAAGGCTGGATTTATCCATTATATTTCAATGGTTTGTTTTTCTCTTTTTTCATTCAGCCGATTTCATATTGTCTGTCGTTAATGAGGTCTATTTTTGCCAGAGTCCCGGTGGGAGTGAAAGAGACTTAATTTCATTACCACATGAGCGGTATTCATGATCTGGCGTTCAGGTCGGTTTACCGCCGTTGCCCTGCGGCGCAAACCGCCGGTGGGTTGGGCCGGCAACCTGGTGCAGCCTGAAAAATTACGGGTATAATCCCTCCATGATCCCACGGCTTCAGACACGAACATGACAAAACTCACCTTACAAGAGCAGATGCTCAAAGCGGGCTTGGTAACCAGCAAGAAAATGGCCAAAGTCCAGAGAACGGCTAAAAAATCACGCGTTCAGGCCCGCGAGGCCAGAGAGGCGGTGGAAGAGAATAAAAAGGCGCAGCTTGAGCGCGATAAGCAACTGAGCGAGCAGCAAAAGCAGGCCGCGTTGTCCAAAGAGTACAAGGCGCAGGTGAAGCAGCTGATCGAGATGAACCGCATCGTCCTGGCGAAAGGCGATATCGGTTTCAACTTCACCGACGGCAACCTGATCAAAAAAATCCTGGTGGATAAGGCGACGCAGACGCAGCTGATCAATGGCCGCCTCGCCATTGCCCGCTTGGTGGTCGAGAACCGGGAAGAGTGTGAATACGCGATTATCCCCGCGAGCGTCGCCGATAAAATCGCGCAGCGCGATGCGGCCAGCATAGTGCTGCACAGTGCGCTGAGTCAGGAAGAACAGGATGAAGACGATCCGTACGCCGACTTTAAAGTGCCCGACGATTTGATGTGGTAAGCCGCGTTCAGAACGGCGCTGCGTGACGAGCGGTTATCCGCTCTCCGCTGATGGGGTGCACAAAGTCCAGCTCGCTGGCGTGCAGCATCAGCCGCGGCGTCTGTTCGGTACCCGGCAGCAGGCGCCCGCCATACAGATCGCAACCTAAAATAGGATGGCCCAATTGCCGGCTGTGAATACGCAGCTGGTGGGTGCGTCCGGTCTCCGGGGTGAGCTGCACCCGCGTCAACGGCAGCGAGATCCCGCCTTCCATTTCACGATAAAAACGTTCGACGACCCGATAGTGGGAGCGGGCGGGCTTGCCGTGGAGGGCGCAAATCGACATCAGCGGGAACAACGCCGGATCTTTGGCGATCGCCGCATCTATTACCCCTTCGTTATCCGCCAGATGGCCGCAGAGCAGCGCGCTGTACACTTTGCCGACGGTGCGTTCGCTGAACTGCCGACAGAGCGCGGCGTTGACGGCCTTGTTGCGGGCCACCACCATCAAACCGGACGTGCCGAAATCCAGGCGGTGCGCCAGGGCGCAGCCGGGGAACCTCTGTACCAGCCGGTGGTGTACCGAATCGAGATTCTGCGGATTCTTGCCCGAGAGGCTGAGCAGCCCGGCCGGCTTATTGATCAGCGCCAGATGATCGTCCTGATAGAGGATCTCTATCTGGTCATGGCATGGCGGGGCGATAAAGGTATCGGTGATCGTAGACATCGGGCGGCCGGCTGGAGGGTGGGTGCGGATGATAGCGAATTTTTCGCCGATGGGCGAATGCGGTTTTCGCTACACTGCGCCTCATGCCCGTTGGCACCCGATGCGGCAAAGCATCGGGTGCCACGGTTAAAGCCCCGGCGCGCTACTGCCCGTAGTAGGCGTGTTGGCCGTGTTTGCGCAGGTAGTGTTTGTCCAACAGTTCGCGCTGCATGCTGTGAATGCCCGGCGTCAGCTGGCGCGAGAAAATGCCCATGTAGGCAATTTCTTCCAGCACCACCGCATTATGCACCGCATTGTGGGCGTCTTTGCCCCAGGCGAAGGGGCCGTGGGCGTTGACCAGTACCGCCGGGATCGCGTTGGGATTGATATCGCGCTGGCGGAAGGTTTCGATAATCACGTTGCCGGTTTCCAGTTCGTAATCGTGCTCAATTTCATCCTGGGTCATCAGGCGAGTGCAGGGGATCGCGCCATAAAAGTAGTCGGCGTGGGTGGTTCCCCAGGCGGGGATATCCAGCCCGGCCTGCGCCCAGATGGTGGCGTGGCGCGAATGGGTGTGCACGATACCGCCGATATCGGCGAATTCGCGGTACAGCGCCAGATGGGTGGCGGTGTCCGACGACGGTTTTTTTACCCCCTCGACGGTGCGGCCGCTGGCCAGATCGACCACCACCATATCCTCCGCCGTCATATGCTCGTATTCAACGCCGGAAGGTTTGATCACCACCAGGCCGTGTTCGCGATCCACCGCGCTGACGTTGCCCCAGGTAAAGGTCACCAGCTTATGGCGCGGCAGATCGAGATTGGCCTCCAGCACCTGTTGTTTTAACTGAGTCAGCATGTCATGCCCCCTTGTTGCATTTTCTGTTCGATCCAGCGGCGTGCCTGAACGATCTCGGCCACCGGCTCCTCGGCTTTTTCGGTCCACATCTCAATCAGGAATGCGCCGCGGTAATTGAGGCGCTGCAGCGTGCGAAACACCTCGACGAAGTCGACGCAGCCTTCGCCAAACGGCACGTCGCGGAATTGTCCCGGCGAAACGGCGGTGACCGGGTAGGTGTCTTTCAGGTGAATGGCGGCGATGCGATCGATGCCCAGCGCCAGCTCGCGCGGCACGTCATTGCCCCAGGCGCTGAGGTTGCCGACGTCCGGATACACCGTGAACCACGGCGAGGCCAGCAGGGCGTCCCAGGCTTTCCATTTACCGATCGAGTTCATAAAGGCGGTATCCATGATTTCCACCGCCAGCATCACCTGGGCGGCGGCGGCACGCTCTACCGCCCACTGCATGCCTTCGCTAAAGCGCGCCAGCGTCCCCTCGTCCTGCTCTTCGTAATACACGTCGTAGCCGGCCAGCTGGATGGTGCGGATACCGACGTCTTTGGCCAGCTGAATGGCCTGTTCCATCACGTCGAAGGCGCGCTGGCGGAGCGCCGGATCGTGGCTGCCAAACGGAAAGCGCCGGTGGCCGGAGAGGCACATCGACGGGATGCGGATGCCGGTTTCCAGCATGGCGTCCACCAGCGCCAAGCGCTGCGCCTTGCTCCAGCTCAGGCGCGCCAGGCGTTCATCGCTTTCGTCCACCGACATTTCGACGAAGTCGAAGCCGCAGGCCTTGGCCAGCGCCAGGCGCTCGGGCCAGCTCAGGTGTTTCGGCAGCGCTTTCTCGTAAATTCCCAACGGGTGCTGACGCATATCATGATCTCCAGATGTCATCGATGGCGGCGCGGAACTGCCTGGCGGCCGCCGGCGGATCGCCGGCCTCGGCCAGCGCGCGGCCGGCGATAAAGGCGGTGACGGCGATCTCTTTAAACAGCGGCAGGTCGGCGGGCGTGATGCCGCCGGTCACCGACAGCGCGATGCCCAGATCGGACAGCGCCTTCATCCGATCCAGATCCTGCCGGCCCCAGGTTTGCCCGCTGGCCTGCGCGTCGCGGCCGCGGTGATAGATCGCCTGGCGAATGCCAAGGCCGCGCCATTGCCGCGCATCCTCCAATGTCCAGCGGCCGAACAGTTCGATCTGGATTTCGCCGCCGTGACGCTCGGCGACCTCCCGCGCGCTGGCCATGGTGGCCAACGGCGCGGCGCAGATCACCGTCATCCAGTCCGCGCCTTGGCCGAAGGCCTGCTCGGCCAGCGTCGCACCGGCGTCGGCCACCTTGAGATCGGCCACCAGCGTGTGCTGCGGACAGCGCTCGCGCAGCGCGCTAACCGCCTGAATGCCGGCGCTGATGCACAAAATGGTGCCGGCCTCGATGATGTCCACATGGGGGCTGAGGGTCTCGGCGGTGCGCAGCGCCGTATCCAAACGGGTTTGATCGAGCGCCAGCTGCAGGCGCGGTTTCGTGCTCATGGGGCCTCCTTGTTGGCGGGCTGCAGATTTTGCAATGCAGCAATCAGCGCCTGATAACGTTGGTGTTTGTGGTTGTAAGCTTCGGCGGCGGCCGCATCAGGCAGCAGCCGCTCGATACGCGGCGCCAGCCGGCGCTGGGCGGCGGTAAAATCGCTGAAGACGCCGCTGCCGACCATGGCCGCCATCGCCGCGCCCAAACAGCCGGTTTCTTCCACCTGCGGCAGCTCAACCGGCAGGCCGCTGACGTCGGCGAACATTTGCATCCAGGGGAGGGATTTGGCGGGGCCGCCGGTCACGCGCAGCGCCTGCGCCTCAGGGAAACGCCGGCGCATGCGGTTAAGGTGCGTCATGTGGCAGAACACCACGCCTTCGTAGATCGCCTGCACCAGGTGCTCGCGTTGGTGGAAGGCCTGCAGGCCGTAGAAGCTGGCGCTCAGCCCCAGGCCGGCGTTGGAGCCATACAGGAAAGGGGCGAACAGCAGATCGCCGGCGGCTTTCGGCAGGGCGGCGACCCAGCGGTTAAGCTGGTCGTAGTCCTGCAGCCCCCATTGGTGACAGAACCATTCCAGGTTGGCGGCGGAAGTGGGGCTGGCTTCGTGCACGATGTATTGGCCGTTTTCGGCGTGGCGGCCATAGACAAAGGGATGATCGAAACCCTCGACGATGGCGTCGGTGATGCCGCTGGTGACCGACCAGGTCCCCATCACCGCGTTGAGCCGGGTTTCGTCCTGCAGGCCGGCGCACAGCGCGGTGGATACCACGTCGAACAACCCGCCGACTACCGGGGTGCCGATTTGCAGGCCGGTAATGGCCGCGGCGTTTGCCGAGACGCGTCCGGCGATGTCGGCCGAACCGACAATCGTCGGCAGGGCGGGCATGATGTCGCCGATGCCCAGCAGCTGCGCCAGCGCCGGGTCATAGCGTCCGCTGCGCATCTGATACAGGTTGGATTCGGAGATATTGGTTTCTTCGCAGGCCAGCTCGTCGGTCAGGCAATAGCGCAGGTAGTCGTGCGCCATCAGCACGCTGCCGATGCGGGCGTAACGTTCAGGCTGATGCCGCTTCAGCCAGCGCAGCAGTGAGACCGGGTGCCCGGTCCACAGCGTTTGGCGCGTTTGCGGATACAGCGCCTGCGGCACGCCCTGCCGTTGCCATTCCTGCACCAGCGCCAGCGCGCGCTGATCGGAAGAGAGCATGGCGTTGCCCAGCGGCTGCCCCTGCTTATCCAGCAGAAACGCGCCCTTGCCCTGCGCCGAGATGCCGATGGCCTGGATGGCGCCGGCGGCAACGCCGCTGGCGGATAGCACTTCACGGATCACGTCGGCGGCGGTGCGCCACAGCGATGCCATATCGCGCTCGGCCCAGCCGGGCTGCGGCGCGACGATCGCCAGATTGCGCCGCGCAACGCCGTGTTCATGGCCCCTGCGGTCGTATAAACCCGCCTTGATGAAGGTGCCGCCGCAGTCGAGCCCCAGCCAATATTCCATCATTCGCTCCTCGTACTGTGGTCGCATTTATTGGGCAGCATCAACGCCAGCACGGAGGCGATCGCCAGCGAGGCAGCCAGGCTGTAGACACCGACATCCTTGTTGAACAGGCTGATCAGGACGCCGACCATATACGGGCCGCAAAAGCCGCCGAGGTTGCCCAGCGCATTGATCACGCCGCGCGCGCCGCCGGCCACTTCGGCGTTGAACAATTTGGGCGGGATGGTCCAGAACACCCCGGCCGCCGCCTGAATAAATACGCCGCAGCCGACCAGCGCAGCGTAAGACCACCAGACGTGATCCTTCAGCAGCACCGACAGCGCCATGCAGGCGGCAAAGCAGGCCAGCGGCAGGGCGACGAAGATTTTGCGCTTGCCGGTGCGATCGGAGAGGGTGGAGATGATCAGCATGCCGAAGATGGCGCCGATATAGGGCAGGATAGCCAGCAGGCCCACTTGCTCCATATCACCGTGGGTCAGCCCTTTCAAAATGGTCGGCAGCCACAGGGTGTAGCCGTAGATACCGGTCTGGTAGAAAAAATTCACCAGGATCAGCTGCCACATGATCCGGTCGCCCAGCACCCGGCGCAACGAGGCGTTGCGCACCGTTTTTCCTTTGATCAGTAGCTGTTCGTCGTGCAGGGTCTTTACCAGATACTCTTTTTCCGCCTGCGAGATCCATTTGGCCTCCTGGGGACGGTTGCTGATGGTGAAGTACCACAGCGCCATGACTACCAGCGACAGAGCGCCCTCCACCAGAAACAGCATGCGCCAGTCCCAGGCGGTGATGATCCAACCCGACAGCGGGGCGGTGAGAATGCCGGCGATCGGCACGAACATGATGACGATGGCGTTGGCGCGGCCGCGCTCCTTATCCGGGAACCAGTTGCTGATCATGGTCAGCACCACCGGCAGCATGCCGCCTTCGGAAACGCCGAGGGCGAAGCGCAGGAACAGCAGCTGGTACTGGTTGGTGACCAGCCCGGTCAGCACCGAGATCACCGCCCAGGCCAACAGTGACCAGCCGATGAATTTCTTGCCGTTGCCGTATACCGCCAGCTTGCCGCCGGGCACCTGCAGAAACAGGTAACCGATGAAGAAGATGCCGCCGGCCAGTCCGGCCATCGAGGCGGTGATGCCGAGTTCGTCATCCATGCCGCCGGGCATGGCGAAGGCGATGTTGACCCGGTCCATGTAAGAAATGATGCAGGTGATGAGGATCGGCGGCACGATCCTCAGCCAGCGGAGCTTGGGGATCGCCTGGCTTTGGCTGACGGAAACGGAGGCTGTATTCATAAGGACCTCTTTCGATGTTCGCTTTTTTGTAGGGTCGGGCGTTATTGTTTTGCTTGATTTGGGCGCAGGGGCGCCCGCACAGGCCCATGGACCGGTGTTGTTATCGTTACGGGTGTGGCGGCTATCAGGCGCTAAACGACGCCAGCGGTATCTTCACCACCACCTTGCGTATCGCGCTAGGGCGTTGGTTAATGCAGGCCGGGCGATGCACGTCCTGTGGGAAAAATACCGCGAAGTTGCCGGGCCGCATCGTGAGCCAGGATTCGTCGGCCACGTCCTGATAAAACAGGATGTCGCGCTGTGCCAGCAGCTCCTGATGAACGACGTTGTCGCCGTTGTCCGCCGCTACGCCGATAAGTTCGGTGCCGCTGACCAGAAACTGCACGTCGACGTTTTGCCGGTGGACTTCCGGGCGCAGCGCATCCGGTGGTTGGGTATGCAGATCCAGCACTTGCACCACGTAGCCGGTGGCGGGATCTTCATAGCGCCCTGCGGGCAAGACGCTGAAATCGGTGCGCTGCAAATAGGCGACGGCGTTGGCGACCGGCGTCGGGTACTGCTCGGGCGCGGTGTTGGCGATGTGGCCGAATATCATGATGATCCTCCCGTTACAGCGCCTGAATGCGCGCCCAGACTCGTTCGTCGACCGGAATGCCGTCGCGCAGGTTCTCTGCCAGAATGCGCGGGAACTTGTGGCCCGGCAGGCGAATGGCGACGTCGGGGTTGTCCCGTTCGGCGCTGGTGACGTAATCCATGATGCGCTGCAGTTTTTGATCGCGGCTGTCGCCGTCGATCAACCGGTCTATCTCAATCGCGATGAACACCTGCGAGACGCCGTATTCGTCGCGGTGATCTTCCGTCACTTCCGCCACCGAGGCGCCGCCTGACAGCAGGGTGGCGATCATGTCCAGCACGATCGACAACGCCGATCCTTTCCAGTACCCCATCGGCAAAATGCGCCGATTCTCTTCGATGGTGGCCGGATCGCGGGTCAGATGGCCGTCGTTGTCGAAGCCGCCGTCCACCGGCAGGGTTTTGCCCGCAAGCCGGTTCAGCTCCAGCGCGCCGTAGGAAAACATCGACATCGACATGTCCACCATAGTGATCGGGTTGCCCGGCACGGCGACGATCAAAGGGTTGGTGCCGATACGGCACGTTTTGGCGCCCCACGGCGGCATCACGGCGATCGAGTTGGTCCAGCAAATGCCGATATAGCCTTTCTCCGCCGCCTGCCAGCCGTAACCGCCGCCGCGCATCCAGTGGTTGGCGTTGCGCAGCGCCACTAGGCCGATGCCATGATCATCGGCCAACTGCATGGCGCGATCCATCATGCGGCGGGCGGTAAGGTTGCCGATGCCCTGGTGCGCATCCCATTGCTCGATCGCCCCCAGAGACAACAGTTTGCTGGGTTCAGCGTCCGGCACGATATCGCCGGCGTCCAGCTGCTGAATAAAGCGCGGAAAGCGGTTAACGCCGTGGGAGTAAACGCCGCTGGCGGTGGTGTCGGCGAACATGCCGGCGCAGTCGTCGGCGAGATGTTCCGCCACGCCGCGCGCCAGCAGCACGCGTTTGAATTGCTGTTTTAATTCGCTGTAACTCACTCTCATGCCGGTTCTCCGCCTGTGCGAATCGTCTGTTTTTGGTTCGCTAAATTTCAATATGCGAAATTGCATTTCAAATAAATGCTATCCCGGCGATTCAGGGAAGTCAAAGCAAGGGGGAGTAAAATTATTCATGAAAAACATGACGTTAAAATTGAGTGGTGATTTTGTGATCGTTGCCACATTTTGGTGGAGATGGCGTGCTTCAGACGTGGCAAAGCAGGGCGGGTCGAAACCCACCCTGCGTCTTGCAAGACCCCGGCTAACCGCGGGTGTTCAACACCATGCGGTAGAGCGAGGTGGTGGCGGTGATATAGAGCTCATCGCCGTTCGGGCCGCCGAAGGTGCAATTGGAGACGCGTTCCGGCACGCTGATTTTGTCGATCTGTCGTCCCTCTGGATCAAAGACCAGCACGCCGTCGGCGCAGCTGCAAAACAGATTGCCGGCCCGGTCGACGCAGAACCCGTCCGGGAAACCGGGCTCCACCGTCGCGAAACGGCGGCCGGCTTCCAGCTCGCGGCCGTTGACCGCATAGACGCGCAGCTCGCGGCGGCCCAGCGTCGGGAAATCCACGATCGACATGTCCGCCACGTACAGCCATTTTTCATCCGGTGAAAACGCCAGACCGTTCGGGCGCTGCAGGTCGCAGGCGGCGATGGTCAGCGAACCGTCGCGCGGAGCGAAGCTGTAGAGGTAACAGCCGATCACTTGGCTTTCCGATTTGTAGCCCTCTTCGTCGCCGATGATGCCGTAGGGCGGATCGGTGAACCACAGGGTGCCGTCGGAACGCACCGCCACGTCGTTCGGCGAGTTAAAGCGCTTGCCGTCGACGCGGTCGATCAACAGGCGCACTTCGCCATCGCTTTCGGTGCGGCTGATGCCGCGCCGCCCGTGTTCGCAGCTGACCACGCGCCCCTCGCCGTCGCGCGCATTGCCGTTGGCGTAGTGCGACGGCGAACGGTATAGAGCCAGCTCACCCCGGCGTGACCAGCGGAACATGCGATTGCCTTTCACGTCGCTGAACACCACCGCATCCTCCTGCGGCAGCCAGACCGGCCCTTCGGCCCAAATCGCCGGTGAGCACAAGCGCTCGAGCTGAGCGTGCGTGCGCAATGAATGCCGAATGCCGCCCTTCACTTCACGCCCCAGATCGCTTTGTAATGGCCCTGATAATCATTTTGCGGGTCATACAGGTTATTGGCGCCGCCGTCGGCGGCGATATTGTCGCGTGTCACCAGGTGCGCCGGCGTGACGTAGCCGGAAGGCGGCTGCTTGGCGAAGGCGCGGTTGAATTCGTCCAGCAGTTGCCAACCGTGCAGCTTCAAGGGCTCCGGCACCGTCGCTGACTGGCTGTCGCCTGACCGGATACGCTGGTAAGCGGAGATCGAACCGTCGCCGGCCGACACGTTGTAAGGCGCGTTCTTGCCGCCTTTGCCGGCGGTCTTCAGCGCCGGGGCCATAAAGTCGAAGTACAGATCGTTGATCGCCAGCGCATATTGGAATTTGTCGCCGTACTTCTGCAGCAGGCTGAAGGTCATCGCCGGCATGCGGTTGGCGGTATCGGCCAGCGGCGTGTCGATGAATTCCAGCAGCGTGCAGCCGCTGCATTTGGCGATCTCTTCTTTCATGACGTTGGCCTTGTCCAACGCGATTTGGTACAGCGAGTCGGTGAAGATCAACACGCTCGCCTTGCCGCCGGACTGAACCACCGCGTATTGCGCGGCGATGCGCGCCACTTCGTTGGAATCCGACGTGACGTTATAGAACACGTTGTATTTGGCGATGGGGCCCGGTTCCGGCACCGCGTGCCAGGCGGTCAGCACGATGCCCTGCTGTACGGCCTTTTTCAGCGGGATCTTGGCGACGTTAGGGTTCCAGCCGCCGATCACGATGCCGTCCGGTTTCTGGGCGATGGCCTGATTGAGCGATGCCAGCTGATCTTTCACCGAGCCGCCGCCGTCGAGCGTTTCCAGCTTCCAGCCGGCGGCTTTCGCCGCTTCGCTCAACCCCTGTTGCACCCCTTGCACGCCGCCGTTCTTCATGTCGGAGGCGATAAAAATGATCTTCTTGTTGGCCTGCAGCTGCGGGCCGCTGGTGGGGCCGTCCCACTGGGTGGCGCTGGCGGTGGCCTTCGCGACGGCGGCGGTGGCCTGATCGAGATAGGCGTCGGCCCAGACCGGCGATGCGGCGAGCAGCAAGGTCGTGAACCCCGGTAACAGCCAAATGCGTTTCATGGTGTGCTCCTGGTTTAAGGGTGGGTCGCTGTCTGATTGTTGTTGTCAGCCGGCGTCGCCTGGCTGCGTTGTACCGCTTTCTGATTGAGCAGCCGACGGCGTTGGGCATAGCCGGCCAGGGTGATCGACAGCAACAGCGTCGCGCCGTTGAACAGCGGTTCGACCCAGAATTCGCCGCCGAACTGCTGAATGCCGGCGATGCCGATTGCCAGAATGGCGATGCCGACCACGGTGCCCCAGACGTTGACGCGCCCTGGGCGAATGGTGGTGCTGCCGAGGAAGGCGCCGACCAGCGCCGGCAGCAGATAGTCCATGCCGACGCTGGCCTGGCCGACGCCCTGTTCGGCGGCGATCAATACGCCGCTGAAACCGGTGAGCACGCTGGAGGCGATGAAGGCGCCGATGGTAAAGCGATTGACCGAGATGCCGTTCAGACGCGCCGCCGCCGGGTTGCCGCCCACCGCATACATGCAGCGGCCGAGCGGGGTATGTTCGGTGATGAGCCACAGCACCACCGCGACGATCAGCACGTAAAACGCCACGATCGGAATGCCGGCGATCTCGGTGTGGTGCAGCGCGATAAAGGCATCCGGCAAGTCGCCGACGATCTGCCGCCCGCCGGAGTGCCACAGGGCAATGGCGTACAGTACGGTGCCGGAGCCGAGGGTGGCGACGAAGCTGTCGATATCGGCCAGCGCCACCAGAATGCCGTTCAGCAACCCGTACAGCGCCGAAATCGCCAGCACCGTCAGCACCGCCATCTGCCAGGAGAAGCCGTATTCCACCTGCAGCGTGATCGCCAGGATGTGCCACAGCACAATGCCGAAGCCGACGTTAAGATCGATCTTGCCCACGATCATCGGGATGGTCGCCGCCAGCGCTAACAGGGCGATTTTGGCCTTGCTCGACAGGATCGCCTGCAGCGTCAGCATCGATGCGAAGGAGGGGGTGAGCAGTGAGAACAGCACGACCAGCGCGATGCACAGCAGCAGCAGGCCATAGCGGGTGAGAACCTGCATCAGCCACGGGCCGGCGCCGTCCTGCGCCAGGCTGACGCGCTGCTCCAGCGCGGTTGATTTAACGGATGTTTTAGACATGGCCTACCTCGGATTCTGACGTGATTGCGACGCTTTCCCCGGTGCTGGCAGAGGCCAGCTCCAATAAATTGGCGAATGACACCTGTTGATTTTTCAATTCGCCGACCACTTTCCCGCGGTTGAATACCAGCGCGCGGTTGCAAATATGGGCGATCTCCTCGAAATCGTTGGAGATCACCAGCACTGCCACGCCTTCCGCCAGGGATTTATTCAACAGGTGGTAGATTTCCGCGCGCGCGCCGACGTCCACGCCGGCGGTGGGATCTTCCAGGATCAGCAGCGGCGCCCCCAGGTGCATCCAGCGCGCCATCACCACCTTTTGCTGGTTGCCGCCGGACAGCGCGCTGATATCGATATTGACGTCCTTGGGGCGTACGTCGAACAGCTGCACCTTCCACCAACTGGCACCGATCTCCGCTCGCCGCCCGTAGCGGGAGAGCAGCCGGTGGCCGCTGGCGCAGGGGTTGATAAACAGGTTTTCACGCACGCTCATCGACATCACCAGGCTTTCACCGGTGCGATCGCCCGCCACCAGTGAAACGCCGCAGGCCATCGCCTGCTGCGGGGAACTCGCCAGATAGGGCCGATCGCGAAACCGAATCGCGCCGCCGTCGGCCTGACGCAACCCGAACAGCAGACGGCCAATCTCTTCTTGCCCGGCCCCGCGCAGGCCGGCCAACGCCAGCATCTCGCCCGGCTGCAACTCGAAGCTCACCGGACCGATGTCGCCCACCGTGACGCTATCGAGCTGCAGCACCGGCGGACGATGCTCCGGCAGCGGTTCGCGCTGATCGTCCGCCATCGCTTCGCCAACGATGGTTTGCACCAGATCGCGCAGCGAGTAGTCGGCGGTGCGGCCGCCGGCGACATAGCGCCCGTCGCGCATCACGCAGACTCGATCGGCGATTTCGATCACTTCGTCCAAACGGTGGGTGACGTAAATCATGCCGACCTTTTTGGCGCGCAGCCGGTTGATCACGGCGAACAGATGACGCACGTCGTTGGCGGGCAGGGAGGCTGTCGGTTCATCCAGCACCAGCAGCTCAGCGTTGACCGCCACCGCGCGGGCGATCGCCAGCAGCGATTTTTCGGTGCGCGACAGTTCGAAGACGCGCGCATCGGGATCGAGCGCGATGCCGACGTCTTGCAGCGCCTGCGCCGCCCGGCGGCGAATGGCGCGCCAGTCGATCAACCCAAAGCGGCGGGGAAACCCCATCACCAGCGCCATGTTTTCCGCCACCGTCATCCATTCGATCAGGCCGAGATCCTGATGAATAAAGGCGATCGGCTGGCGGCTGGCGCTTTTTATCGCGGCGGCGGAGGCGATGCTTGCGCCCTGAAAACGAATATCGCCGCCGTCGCGCGGGTAGACGCCCGCCAGCACTTTGATCAGCGTCGATTTGCCGGCGCCGTTTTCGCCCAGCAGCGCCAGAACTTCGCCCGGCATCACCTGCAGGCTGACGTCGTTGACCGCCACGTTGCCGCCAAATCGTTTGACGATGTGGCTGAGGGTAAGGATGGGTTGTGCCGCATTATCGATAGTCATGTGATGCGCCCCTGGTGTTGCGCCCGTGCGAAGATGCCGGGCAAATCAGCTAAACCGCTGGTGAGTATCTGGCCTTTAAATTTCAACATGCGAAATTCAATTTCAAAAATAATATGACGTTCGTTGCGCTAAATCAAAGGCGATGAGGTTTTAATTGCTGTTATTAAACAATGGGTTATTTTTTACTTTGCGGAAGTGTGACCGATGGCTCACTTCAATGTGGGGGAAATATTGCGGATTTTTGGCCCGCTGCGGACAATGAAACGGCGTTCCGTCTTCACCTGATGCGGGCCTTGGGGTAACATGCCCGGCAAAGAGCCTGCTGACTTCGCCGCAGCGCCGGTTGGCGGTTCGACACTGGAGAGATTTTCGCTATGAGCCTGAAAGCCGTCGACGAGAAAGATGACAAGAAAGACAAACCGCTGGGCAGCCAAAGCCTGTTCCGCGGTTTGCAGTTGATTGAGATCCTGAGCAATTTTCCCAACGGGTGCCCACTGGCGCATCTGTCTGAGCTGGCCGGCATGAACAAGAGCACGGTGCACCGTCTGCTGCAGGGGTTGCACACCAGCGGCTATGTGACCCAGGCGCCGTCGCCGGGCAGCTACCGCCTGACCACCAAGTTCATTTCCATCGGCCAGAAGGCGCTGTCGTCACTCAACATCATCCACGTGGCTGCGCCGCATTTGGAGCAGCTGAACCTGGAAGTGGGGGAGACGGTCAACTTCTCCAGCCGCGAAGACGATCACGTCATCCTGATCTACAAGCTGGAGCCGACCACCGGCATGATGCGCACTCGCGCTTATATCGGCCAGCATATGCCGCTGTACTGTTCGGCGATGGGTAAAATCTTCATGGCCTACGGCAACGACGATTATCCGGCTCACTACTGGCAGACTCACCAGCAGGAGATTCAGACGCTGACGCGCAATACCATTACCGAGCTGCCGAAGATGTATGAGGAACTGGCCGATATTCGCCAACGCGGCTTGGCGATGGATCGCGAGGAAAACGAGCTGGGGGTCTCCTGCGTGGCGGCACCGGTGTTCGATATTCAACAGCGCGTGCCTTATGCGGTGTCTGTTTCTCTGCCGACCGCCAAGCTGCAGCAGATCGGCGTCAAAAGCCTGATCAAACCGGTGCTGGCCACCGCGCAACGCATCTCGCAGGAGCTGGGGTTCGTCACGCCGATTTGAGTATTAGCTCTGCTGATGCTGGATTAGAAACATCAATTTCAACTAATGATCGCTTCCTCGTATGATGCGCGTGTTGACCGATACGCGCCCACGTCCGGCGCCTTTTATCATTCGAGGAATCTCCCATGTTAGCCGTCTTCCTGCAGGGTTTTGCCCTGAGCGCCGCCATGATCCTGCCGCTGGGCCCGCAGAACGTATTCGTGATGAATCAGGGCATTCGCCGTCAGTATCATCTGATGATCGCCTCATTGTGCGCACTGAGCGATATCGTGCTGATCTGCGCCGGTATTTTCGGCGGCAGCGCGTTGCTGACCCGCTCGCCGCTGCTGTTGGCGCTGGTCACCTGGGGCGGTGTGGCGTTTCTGCTGTGGTACGGCTGGGGCGCGTTCCGTTCCGCCTTCAGCCCGCAACCGGCGCAGGCCGCGGCGCAGGAGCTGGCGCAGAGCCGCTGGCGCATCGTGGTCACCATGCTGGCGGTCACCTGGCTGAATCCGCACGTCTATCTGGACACCTTCGTGGTGCTCGGCAGCCTGGGCGGACAGCTGACGGCGGATGTGCGCTCCTGGTTCGCGCTTGGCGCGGTCAGCGCGTCGGCGGTGTGGTTCTTCGGCCTGGCGCTGCTGGCCTCCTGGCTGGCGCCGTGGCTGAATAAGCAGCGGGCGCAGCGCATCATCAATGCGCTGGTCGGGCTGGTGATGTGGGGCATCGCGCTGCAGCTGGCTTGGCAGGGGGCAAATTTATAAGAATTTGTCACTAATCCGAATTCAAAACGCCGTGCGATATGCTACGTTTGATGCCAGGAATCCGGCGGTTCTCGCAGGGAAAAGCCGGCGATCAGAGACAGCCTGTCATTAAGGAGACACTGTGAAGCTAAAAGCATTGGCTATGGCCGCAATGGTCGGATTAGGGACGTTACCGATGGCGCTGCAGGCGGCTGAAGTGCCTGAAGGGCCGCACGTCGTCACCTCCGGCACCGCCAGCGTGGACGCCACGCCGGATATCGCCACCCTGGCGATCGAGGTGAGCGTTTCCTCCAAAGACGCCGCTCAGGCGAAGAAGCAGGTAGACGAGCGCGTGGCGCAGTACTTTGATTTCCTGCAGAAAAACAACATCGAGAAAAAAGACATCAGCGCCGCCAACCTGCGCACTCAGCCGGAATACGACTACCTGAAAACCGGCGAGTCGGTGCTGAAGGGTTACCGGGCGGTGCGCCAGGTGCAGGTCACCCTGCGCCAGTTGGACAAGCTGAACGAGTTGCTGGACGGCGCGCTGAAATCCGGCCTGAACGAGATCCGCGCGGTGGAGCTGGGCGTCGCCAAACCGGACGTATATCGCGAGCAGGCGCGGCAAAAAGCGATCGAGAACGCGACTCAGCAGGCCGAATCCCTGGCCAAAGGCTTCCACGCCAAGCTGGGGCCGGTGTACAGCATTCGCTACCGGGTCGCCAACTATCAGCCGATGCCGGTGGCGCGGATGTATAAGGCGGCCGGCGCGGCGGCGGAAAACGACGCGGCGCAAACCTATGAACAGCAAAGCATTCACTTCGACGATCAGGTGGATGTGGTGTTCGAGCTGCAGCGCAACGCCGCGCAGTAAGGGTGTTGTCATGAAGAAAAGGTTCGCTGCGGCGAACCTTTTTTCGTTTTAATCCTGGCGCAGCACCTGGTGACCGTGCTCCAGCAACGCGTCGGTCACTTTACGCATCATGCGGCTCTCCGGCGCGAAGCGGTGCCAGTACAGCATGCGGCGCTGGTACAGCCCCGGCGTCAAATCGATCAGTTCGCCGGATGCCAGCTCCTTTTCGATCTGCAGATGCGGGATCATGCAGCAGGTGGTGCCCTGACGCGCCAGCTGGACGAAGGCTTCCGATGAGTTCACGATGTGGCAGGGCACGCTGCCCGGCGACAGATCGAAGTTCTGCTGCAGGAATGCCTGGTGCATGTCGTCGAGATGGTCGAAGGCCACCGCCGGCGCTTTCAGCAGCGCGGAACGGGTGACGCCGTTCGGGAAATAGCGCTCGGCGAAGCCGCTGGAGGCCACGAACAGGTAGTCCAGCGCCCCCAGCCGATCCACCAGGCAGCTCGGCAGCGGCTGCGGCTGGATACTCACCGCGCCCACCACCTCACCGCGGCGCAGCCGCTCCTGGGTGCGGGTTTCATCTTCCACCTGCAGATTCAGACGAATGGGGGAGTCCGCCAGCACCGGCTTCAGCGCCGGCAGCAGCCAGGTCGCCAGACTGTCGGCGTTGACCGCCAGCGACAGCAGCAGCGGCGTATCGACGCCGGTGTCGTTGCCGAGCCACTCTTCTTCCAGCAGCTCCACCTGATGCAGCAGCGCCAGCAGCTTTTGCCCTTGTTCGGTCGGGCGCGGCGGCACGGTACGAACCAGCAGCGGTTGGCCGAACAGGTTTTCCAGCTGTTTGATGCGTTGGGATACCGCCGATTGCGTGATACAGAGTTTTTGCGCGGCGCGCTCGAAGCCGCGCTCACGGATCACCGCGTCCAGCGCTTGCAGCGTACGATAGTCTGGGCGTTTCATCGGAAAGATATCCCTTAAATTAGAATGATACCGGCACTATGCCACATTTTACGCATGGCGCAGGTGGAAAAATCACGCCCCCAGCTCGCCGCCAAGCGGGTAAAAATGCGGGCTGCGGTAAATAAGTGTGATCCTGCCGGCGTGAAAAACAGCGTTTTACCCTATAATACGCACACGTTTTCGTACAGAGGCAAGGGACATATTATGACGCAGGATGAACTGAAAAAAGCGGTGGGCTGGGCGGCGCTGGAATACGTGACGCCGGGCACCATCGTCGGGGTCGGCACCGGCTCTACCGCCGCCCACTTTATTGACGCGCTGGGCTCCATCAAGCACCAGATCGAAGGCGCGGTGTCCAGCTCCGATGCCTCCACCGCCAAGCTGAAAAGCCTCGGCATCCACGTGTTCGACAGCAACGAAGTGGACTCGCTCGATATCTACGTGGACGGCGCGGACGAAATCAACGGCCATATGCAGATGATCAAGGGCGGCGGCGCGGCGCTGACGCGCGAGAAGATCATTGCCGCCATCGCCAAGAAATTCATCTGCATCGTCGACGCCAGCAAGCAGGTGGACGTGCTGGGCAAGTTCCCGCTGCCGGTGGAAGTGATCCCGATGGCTCGCTCTTACGTGGCGCGCGAGCTGGTGAAACTCGGCGGTCTGCCGGAGTATCGCCAGAACGTGGTGACCGACAACGGCAACGTGATCCTCGATGTGCATAACCTGAGCATCACCGACGCCGTGGCGCTGGAGAACAAGATCAACGGCATCGCCGGCGTGGTGACCGTGGGGCTGTTCGCCAACCGCGGCGCGGACGTGGCGCTGGTCGGCACCCCGGAAGGCGTGAAAGTGGTCAAATAAACTTCTGCCGTCTGTGGCCCGGCAGTGCCGGGCCGCATAATTCTTCGGTTAAAATATCTTTTCTGAAAAACGGCAAATTTGGTGACTTATGTCACATTGTGAAAACTGACTCCCCAAAGCTTCTGCCGAAAACTTTCCCTATGGCATTTTCTGCCGTAAACCGCCATCAACGCTGCGCCTTGTCCTGCCGGGCAGGCAATCGTTTGTATTGCCGCCCGCGTTATTTTTGTTATGTTGGATGGGAGCTGTGTCGTCACAGCCGCTTCTGAAGTCTGAACATAGGGTCGGGTAAATGGCAAAAGTATCATTGGAGAAAGACAGGATTAAATTCCTGTTGGTGGAAGGGGTTCATCAGAGCACGGTCGATAATTTACGTGCCGCCGGTTATACCAACATCGAATACCACAAGGGTGCGTTAGACACCGAATCGCTGAAGGCATCCATCCGCGATGCACACTTCGTCGGCATCCGATCGCGCACGCATCTGACCGAAGAGGTGTTCGCCGCCGCAGAAAAACTGGTGGCGGTGGGCTGCTTCTGCATCGGCACCAACCAGGTTGAGCTGAAAGCGGCGACCAAACGCGGTATTCCGGTCTTCAACGCCCCCTTCTCCAATACCCGATCCGTGGCCGAAATGGTGCTGGGCGAGCTGCTGTTGATGCTGCGCGGCATTCCGGCCGCCAACGCCAAGGCGCACCGCGGCGTGTGGCACAAACTGGCCGTGGGCTCCTATGAGGCGCGCGGCAAAAAGCTGGGCATCATCGGCTACGGCCATATCGGCACCCAATTGGGCATTCTGGCCGAAGGGCTGGGCATGAAGGTGTTCTTCTACGACATCGAGAACAAGCTGCCGCTGGGCAATGCGCAGCAGGTGCGCCATCTGTCCGATTTGCTCAATATGAGCGACGTGGTGACGCTGCACGTGCCGGAAACGCCATCGACCAAAAATATGATGGGGGCGGAAGAGCTGGCGCTGATGAAACCGGGCGCCATTCTGATCAACGCCTCGCGCGGCACCGTGGTGGATATTCCCGCGCTGTGCGACGCGCTGGCCAGCAATCACCTGGCGGGCGCGGCGATCGACGTCTTCCCGGAAGAGCCTGCGACCAACAGCGATCCGTTCAACTCGCCGCTGTGTGAGTTCGACAACGTGCTGCTGACGCCGCACATCGGCGGTTCCACGCAGGAAGCGCAGGAGAACATCGGCGACGAAGTGGCCGGCAAGCTGGCGAAATACTCCGACAACGGATCGACTCTGTCCGCCGTCAACTTCCCGGAAGTGTCGCTGCCGGCGCATGGCCCGAACGCCAGCCGTCTGCTGCACATCCACGAAAACCGTCCGGGCGTGCTGACGCAGATTAACCAGATCTTCGCCGAAGAGGGGGTTAACATCGCCGCGCAGTATCTGCAAACCGGGCCGGAAATCGGCTATGTGGTGATCGACATCGAAGCGGAAACCGCGCGCGCCGACGCCGCGCTGCAGCGCATGAAGGCCATCGACGGCACCATCCGCGCCCGCCTGCTGTTCTGATTCGGCGGCATGCCGCAACGAAAAAGGCCGGAGCGATCCGGCCTTTTGCTATTTGGGCTCATGCCACGCCCAGCTGCAGAGCGGGGTGAGGATTTCCGGCAGCGGGATATCCCAATGTTCGGTCGGCAGGTGCTCCACCTGCTGGCAATCATGGGCCAGGCCGATGGGATAGGGGCCGCCGCTGCGCCAGTTTTGCAGGGTGCGATCGTAAAAGCCGCCGCCCATGCCCAGACGCTGCCCGGTATGATCGAACGCCACCAGCGGCGTCAGCACCACCTCCAGTTCACCCAGCGGCAACACCTGGCGCACATCGAGGCGCGGTTCGAGAATATTGAAGCGGTTGCGCACCAGCGGCGTTTCCGGCGCATAGCGCAGGAACAGCAGGTGGCCTGGGCTGAACGGATGCAGCACCGGCAGGTAAACCCGTTTGCCGAGCGTCCACAGCCGCTCGATCAGCGGCCCGGTATCGAGTTCGCCGTCAAACGACAAAAACACCGCGATGCTGTGCGCCGCCTGAATGCGTTCATGCGCGACGAGGCGTTCGGCTATCTTGTCTGCGGCAAAGCGTTGCTGGCCCGGCGTAAGCTCGCGCCGACGTTGGCGAATGAGTTGACGAATGGCTTGGCGCTGCTGCGCGAATTGGGGTTGAAAAGACATCGTATCAGGCTTGCTCAGTGTGGCGTTCAGCACACATAAACCGCTGAGAAGGGGAATCTCCGAGATGCCGTCGCAGGCTGTAACCCTTGAACCCATGGTTCAAGGTGAACGTGCCGTCGCAATCTTAAGGCTTCTCGGCGCACCGAGCGTGCTCACCGATCGCGGAGCAACACATTCTGTTTGTACTAAATATCGGCTCAGGGGACTGGCCCGCTGGCGAACATCTCAGAGAAATTTTGTACTCGTTGCCGAAACTTTGATTTCAACAACTTAAGTTATTCGAATTGTGCATCCTGACGTTCAGAGATGCGACCTTGTTCAAGCAGCGCTTGTTCAATGGTCTGCTGCAGCATCCGTATGCGTTGTTCCATATTGGACGCATAGTCACGGGTTTTCAACCGTTCTTGAGCAAGTTCGTGACAGACGTTCAATGCCGCGATGAAAACCAGTTGCTCAGTATTGGAGACTCTAGTGCGAACTTTAAGATCTTGCAACCGCTGGTTAAGATCGTCCGCCGCCATATTCAACGCATCTTGTTGTTCTGGCGGGCAATTGACTCTTAACGAGCGGCCAAAAATTTGAATATCTACCGGTTGTGCAGACATGCCACCTTCCTGCCTAAATTTCGCGCCAGCCTTGTCCGCCCTGGCCGGGCCGTCAAAGCGGGCGCCACTATATATACCTCGGTACCAAGATACAACCCCTTTTTCAGTACCTGGTTGTAATCTACTGTGGCGCACATTGCCAGTCAAAAAAGGGTTTCAAAATGCGTATTTACCGCACTTTCGCCACCCGCCGGCGCAGTGTGAAACCTGCCACATCGCGATTATAACTAGCCACTGAGGTGTCGCGCTTATCTGGTATAGCGACGGACCTTGGTGGTAGCATAACACGAACTTATCCTGCCAACGATGACGAATGCGCATGTCTATACAGAATACATTTCCAAGTTACCAATCTTTAACCGTGGCCCTCAACCAGCAGTCGGTGGCGTTGACCGCGGCAGAAATGCACGGCCTGATCAGCGGCCTGCTGTGCGGCGGCAGCCGTGACGCCGGCTGGCAGGCGCTGGTGCACGATCTGACCAACGAAGGCGTCGCCTTCCCGCAGGCGCTCAGCCAACCGCTGCAACAGCTGTATGAAGCGACGCGCGACACGCTGGAAGATGACGAATTCCTGTTCCAACTGATGCTGCCCGAAGGGGAGATCGTCAGCGTGTTCGATCGCGCCGACGCGCTGGCCGGTTGGGTCAACCACTTCCTGCTCGGGCTGGGCATGATGCAGCCGAAGCTGGCCCAGGTGAAAGACGAAGTCGGTGAAGCGATCGACGACCTGCGCAACATCGCGCAACTGGGCTACGACGAAGACGAAGATCAGGAAGAATTGGAACAGTCGCTGGAAGAAGTGGCGGAGTATGTGCGGGTCGCCGCCATCATGTGCCACGGCGAATTCGCCCGTCACAAGCCGACGGCACCGGAAAACATCAAACCGACGTTGCACTAAACGTTTTATCGCCCCTCCGCCGGCGGTGCGGATGGCATGATTTCAGGAGAAGGCAATGACTCAGCAGGAATTCAACAACCGCCGCCAGGCGCTGTTGGCGAAAATGGCGCCGGCCAGCGCGGCGGTTATTTTCTCTGCGCCGGAAACGACGCGCAGTGCAGATTCAGACTATCCCTACCGGCAGAACAGCGACTTTTGGTACCTGACCGGCTTCAATGAGCCCGAAGCGGTGCTGGTGCTGATTAAAAGCGATGAAACGCACAACCACAGCGTGTTGTTCAACCGGGTGCGCGATTTGACGGCGGAAATCTGGTTTGGCCGCCGCCTGGGGCAAGACGCCGCGCCGGCGAAGCTGGGCGTGGATCGCGCGCTGCCGTTCGATGAAATCAATGACCAACTGCACCTGCTGCTCAACGGCCTGGATGCGGTCTACCACGCGCAGGGCGAATACGCCTATGCCGATCAGATCCTGTTCGGCGCGTTGGACAAGCTGCGCAAGGGGTTCCGCCAGAATCTGCAGGCGCCGGCCACCGTTACCGACTGGCGGCCGTGGCTGCACGACATGCGCCTGTTCAAATCGCCGGAAGAGCTGGCGGTGATGCGCCGCGCCGGTGAGATCAGCGCGTTGGCGCATACCCGCGCGATGGAAAAATGCCGCCCGGGCATGTTCGAATACCAGCTGGAAGCGGAAATTCATCATGAATTCACCCGCCTCGGCGCCCGTTATCCGTCTTACAACACCATCGTCGGCAGCGGCGAAAACGGCTGCATCCTGCACTACACCGAGAACGAGAGCCAGATGCGCGACGGCGATCTGGTGCTGATCGACGCCGGTTGCGAGTACCAGGGGTACGCCGGCGACATCACCCGCACCTTCCCGGTCAACGGCAAGTTCAGCCGGCCGCAGCGCGCGGTGTACGACATTGTGCTGGCGTCGCTGCAGCGCGCTTTGGAACTGTTCAAACCCGGCACCAGCATCCGCGAAGTCAATGACGAAGTGGTGCGCATCATGGTGGTCGGGCTGGTGGAGCTGGGCGTATTGAAAGGTGAAGTCGATCAATTGATCGCCGAGCAGGCCCACCGTCAGTTCTTTATGCACGGGTTGAGCCACTGGTTGGGGCTCGATGTGCATGACGTCGGCCACTACGGCACGCCGAGCCGCGATCGGCTGCTGGAGCCGGGCATGGTGCTGACCGTGGAACCGGGGCTGTACATCGCACCGGATGCGGACGTGCCGGAGGAATACCGCGGCATTGGCATCCGCATCGAGGACGACATCGTGATCACCGCCGACGGCAATGAAAACCTGACCGCCACCGTAGTGAAAGATGCCGATGCCATCGAAGCGTTGATGGCGGCGGCAAGGTCATAGCATGAGCGTAATTATCGTTGGCGGCGGTATGGCGGGCGCGACGCTGGCGCTGGCTATCTCGTCACTTACTCAGGGAAGAATGGCGGTGGATCTGGTCGAGGCGACCCGGCCGGACGACCGCAGCCATCCTGGTTTTGACGCCCGCGCCATTGCTTTGGCGCAGGGCACCTGCCAACAGCTGGCGCGCATCGGCGTTTGGCCGGCGCTGCGCGACTGCGCCACGCCGATCACTCAGGTGCACGTCAGCGATCGCGGTCACGCCGGTTTCGTTAATCTGCAGGCGCAGGATTATCAGGTCGATGCGCTCGGGCAGGTGATCGAACTGCACGACGCCGGGCAGCGGCTGTTTGCGCTGCTGGCGAAGGCGCCGGGCGTCACGCTGCACTGCCCCGCGCGGGTGGTGGACGTGATCCGCACCGCGGAGCGGGCGGAAGTGCTGCTGGACAACGGCCAGCGTCTGCGCGGGCAGCTGCTGGTGGCGGCCGACGGTTCGCGTTCGGCGCTGGCGCAGGCCTGCAACGTGCAGTGGCGGCAGGAGGACTATCCGCAGTTCGCCACCATCGCCAACGTCACCACGGCGGAAGATCCGCAGGGGCGAGCTTTCGAGCGCTTTACCCGTTATGGGCCGCTGGCGCTGTTGCCGATGTCGCAGGGGCGCAGTTCGCTGGTGTGGTGCCATGCGCGCGAAGATCGCGCCCGGGTGGATGCCTGGGACGACGCGCGTTTTATCGCCGAGCTGCAACAGGCTTTCGGCTGGCGGCTGGGGCGCATCCTCAAGGCCGGTAAGCGGCACAGTTATCCACTTGGCCTGCTGACCGCCGATCGCCATGTCAGCCACCGGCTGGCGCTGGTGGGCAACGCGGCGCAGACGCTGCATCCGATTGCCGGGCAGGGGTTCAATCTTGGTCTGCGCGACGTGATGTCGCTGGCGGAAACGCTGGCGGAAGCGGCAGACAGCGGCGAAGATGCCGGCGGTTACGCATTGCTGAGCCGTTATCAGCAGCGGCGGCAAAACGATCAGCAGGCGACGATCGGCGTGACCGATGGGTTGATCCACCTGTTCGCCAATCGTTATAGCCCGCTGGTGGTCGGCCGCAATCTGGGGCTGATGGCGATGGCGCGTTTGCCGGCGGTGCGCGACGCCTTCGCCAAGCGTACGCTGGGCTGGGTGGAACGTTAGACACAGAATCGGGCGCCCTGTGGCGCGCCCAAAAACGCGGCGCGGCAAGGCGTCGCGCGTTATTTAAGGAAATCGAGCAGCATGCAATCATTTGACGTGATTATCGCCGGTGGCGGTATGGTGGGGCTGGCGTTGGCCTGCGGCTTGCAGGGCAGCGGGCTGCGCGTGGCTGTGCTGGAGCAGCGCCAGCCGGAGATGACGCCGCCGTCGGAGCAGCCTGCGCTGCGCGTCTCCGCCATCAATGCCGCCAGCGAGCGGTTGCTGCAGCACATCGGCGTGTGGGACGACATCCTCCAGCAGCGCGCCAGCGCTTACAACGCGATGGAAGTGTGGGATCGCGACAGCTTCGGCAAAATCGCCTTCCGCGGCGATGAGTGCGGCTTCAGCCATCTCGGCCACATCATCGAAAATTCGGTGATCCAGCAGGCGCTGTGGAAACGCGCCGAAAGCCTGTCGGACATCACGCTGATTACCCCGGCCGCGCTCAAGCAGGTGGCGTGGGGCGAGAATGACGCCTTCATCACGCTGGAGGACGGCCGTATGCTGACCGCCCGGTTGGTGATTGGCGCCGACGGCGCCCAGTCGTGGCTGCGCCAGCATGCCGATATCCCGCTTACCTTCTGGGACTATCGCCACCACGCGCTGGTGGCCACCATCCGCACCGAAGAGCCGCATCAGGCCACGGCGCGGCAAATTTTCCACGGCGACGGCATTCTGGCGTTCCTGCCGTTCAGCGATCCGCATTTGAGCTCCATCGTCTGGTCGGTCGCGCCGGAAGAGGCCGAGCGTCTCAAGCAGCTGGAGCCGGAACAATTCAACCGCGAACTGGCGATGGCCTTCGATATGCGTCTGGGCGCCTGCAGCCTGGAAAGCGAACGGCTGGCGTTCCCGCTGACCGGCCGCTATGCGCGCAGCTTCGCGGCGCACCGCCTGGCGCTGGTGGGCGATGCGGCGCATACCGTGCATCCGCTGGCCGGACAGGGCGTGAACCTGGGCTTTATGGACGCCGCCGAGCTGATTTCCGAACTGCGTCGCCTGCAACGGCAGGGCAAGGATATTGGCCAACACCTCTATCTGCGCCGCTATGAGCGCCGCCGCAAACACGGCGCGGCGGTGATGCTGGCCAGCATGCAGGGTTTCCGCGAACTGTTCGACGGCAACCACCCGGCCAAAAAGCTGTTGCGCGACGTGGGGCTGCGGCTGGCGGACAGCCTGCCGGGCGTCAAACCGAAGCTGGTGCGTCAGGCGATGGGCCTGAACGATCTGCCCGAGTGGCTTGCCTGACACCTGCCTTCTGCGAGCCCGCAGCGGGCTCGCGCTTCTCGCCTTATGCCATCGCGTTTCCTTATATAACCCCTCATTTGAAATAATCTAATTTCAGCCGCTTTTTATCATTACTTTTTCTAATTCCATGTTCGGTTATCAAAAGTCCGGATCCCATGTGCGGCCATAGGTTTGTTATATAAGTTCGGTGTTTTGCCGCTTTAATTGTTAATTTTGTGCCTTAAGGCGCATTTTTCCAGTGAAAAACTCTGCACACTAGCCCGGCGTTTTACCGCCCGGGAACGGCGATGAGCCTATTTTAACTTATGGTTAATGTGGTCGTTCGGTGATAAGTTCGAGGGAAAGGTATCGTTTGCGTCACGGCGGTTGCACGCAGTTTCCGCCCGTCCCGGCGCAGCATTTGTGTTGAGCAGTCAGTGCGCCATGGCGATCGGGCCGCGAGCCAGTCTCCGCCGCATTGCGTGGCAGCACCCTAACTTCTAGCGACGAGTGGAAAGAGGGAAAAGATGGCAAAGCAAACCCCACTGTACGACCAGCACGTGGCGTGCGGTGCGCGCATGGTAGACTTTCACGGCTGGATGATGCCGCTGCACTACGGCTCGCAGCTCGATGAGCACCACGCGGTGCGTCAGGATGCCGGCATGTTCGACGTGTCTCACATGACCATTGTGGATCTGCACGGCGCCCGCACCCGCGAGTTCCTGCGCTACCTGCTGGCGAACGACGTCGCCAAACTGACCCAACCCGGCAAAGCGCTGTACACCGGCATGCTGAATGCCTCCGGCGGCGTGATCGACGACCTGATCGTTTATTTCCTCACTGAAGACTATTTCCGCCTGGTGGTGAACTCCGCCACCCGCGACAAAGACCTGGCCTGGATCGAAGAGCACGCCGCGCCGTATGGCGTCGCGCTGACGGTGCGCGACGATCTGGCGCTGATCGCGGTGCAGGGCCCGCAGGCCAAAGAGCGCGCTGGCACCCTGTTCACCCCGGAGCAAAAAAGCGCGGTCGAAGGCATGAAGCCATTCTTCGGCGTGCAGGCCGGCGAGCTGTTCATCGCCACCACCGGTTACACCGGCGAGGCCGGCTATGAGATCGCGCTGCCGAAAGAGCAGGCGGCGGATTTCTGGCAAAAATTGCTGGCCGCGGGCGTCAAGCCGGCCGGTCTGGGCGCGCGCGACACCCTGCGCCTGGAAGCGGGCATGAACCTCTACGGGCAAGAGATGGATGAAGGCGTTTCGCCGCTGGCCGCCAACATGGGCTGGACCATCGCCTGGCAGCCGGAAGATCGCCGTTTCATCGGCCGCGAAGCGCTGGAACAACAGCGCGAGCAGGGCACCGAGCAACTGGTCGGCTTGATCATGACGGAAAAAGGCGTATTACGTAATGAGCTGCCGGTGCGTTTCACCGACGCGGCGGGGCAAACCCACGAAGGCGTGATCACCAGCGGTTCGTTCTCCCCGACGCTGGGCTTCAGCATCGCGCTGGCGCGTGTGCCGGCGGGCATCGGCGAGCAGGCTATCGTGCAGATCCGCAACCGCGAGATGCCGGTTAAAGTGACCAAGCCCGGTTTCGTTCGCGCCGGCAAGCCGCTGGCAAATTAATTTCTATTGATTGATTTTTTATTTCTTCGAAGGAGTAACCGGCGATGAGCAATGTGCCAACAGAATTGAAATACGCATCCTCCCACGAGTGGGTTCGTTCAGAAGGTAACGGCGTTTACACCGTAGGCATCACCGAACACGCGCAGGAACTGCTGGGCGATATGGTATTTGTCGATCTGCCTGAAGTGGGCCGCACAGTCGCCGCCGGTGAAGATTGCGCCGTGGCGGAATCCGTCAAGGCGGCGTCGGACATTTACGCACCAATCAGCGGTGAAATCGTGGCGGTGAACGGCGAGCTGGAAAGCTCCCCGGAGCTGGTGAACAGCGAACCTTACGGTGACGGCTTCCTGTTCCAGATTAAAGCCTCCGACGAAGGCGAGCTGGCGAACCTGCTGGACGCCGCGGCTTATCAGGCCTCGATCGACGAGTAATTGTGCCCACGCCCCAGGCCTTTCGCCCGGGGCGTTTTAGTTACCGTTCAAGCTATATCCCGTATCACGCAAGCATTCAGGAATTTGTAGCAATGACTCAGACACTCAGCCAACTCGAACACAGCGAAGCGTTCATCGAACGCCACATCGGCTCTTCTGCGGAACAACGCCAGGAGTTGCTGGCAGCGGTGGGCGCTCGCTCGCTCAGCGCGCTGATCCAACAGATCGTGCCGGCGGACATTCAGCTGCCGGGGCCGCCGCCGGTTGGCGACGCGGCGACCGAACACCAGGCGCTGGCTGAGCTGAAGGCGATCGCCTCGCAGAATCAGCGCTACAAATCCTATATCGGCATGGGCTACAGCGCTGTGCTGACGCCGCCGGTGATCCTGCGCAACATGCTGGAAAACCCGGGCTGGTACACCGCTTACACCCCTTATCAGCCGGAAGTGTCGCAGGGCCGTCTGGAAGCGCTGCTGAACTTCCAGACCGTGACCCTCGATCTGACCGGCCTGGATCTGGCCTCCGCATCGCTGCTGGATGAAGCCACCGCCGCCGCCGAGGCGATGGCGTTGGCCAAACGCGCCAGCAAGCTGAAAGACGCCAACCGCTTCTTCGTGGCTGACGACGTGCATCCGCAGACGCTGGACGTGGTGCGCACCCGCGCCGAAACCTTCGGCTTCGACGTCATCGTCGATAAAGCGGAAAAAGTGCTGGAGCTGGACGGCGTGTTCGGCGTGTTGCTGCAGCAGGTGGGCACCACCGGTGAACTGCACGACTACAGCGCGCTGCTGGCCGAACTGAAATCGCGCAAAATCATCACCAGCGTGGCCGCCGACATCATGGCCCTGGTGCTGCTGACCGCGCCGGGCAAGCAGGGCGCCGACGTGGTGTTCGGCTCCGCGCAGCGCTTCGGCGTGCCGATGGGCTACGGCGGCCCGCACGCCGCCTTCTTCGCCTGCCGCGACGAGTTCAAGCGTTCGATGCCGGGCCGCATCATCGGCGTTTCCCGCGATGCCGCCGGCAACACCGCGCTGCGCATGGCGATGCAGACCCGCGAGCAGCATATCCGCCGCGAGAAGGCCAACTCGAATATCTGTACTTCGCAGGTGCTGCTGGCCAATATCGCCAGCCTGTATGCGGTGTATCACGGCCCGCAAGGGCTGCAGCGCATCGCCGGGCGCATCCATCGCCTGACCGACATTCTGGCCGCCGGGCTGCAGAAGGCCGGCCTGACGCTGCGCCACAACACCTGGTTCGACACCCTGACCGTTGAAGTGAAAGACAAGGCCGCCGTGCTGGAACGTGCGCTGAGCTTCGGCATCAACCTGCGTACCGACATCCACGGCGCCGTGGGCATCACGCTGGATGAAGCCACCTCGCGTGAAGACGTGCAAACGCTGTTCGCACTGCTGGCCGGCGACAATCACGGTCTGGACATCGACGCGTTGGACGCGGCGGTGAGCAAAAACAGTCAATCGATCCCGGCCGCCATGCTGCGCCAGGATCCGATCCTGACCCACCCGGTATTCAACCGTTATCACAGCGAAACCGAGATGATGCGTTACATGCATCGCTTGGAGCGTAAGGATCTGGCGCTGAACCAGGCGATGATCCCGCTGGGTTCCTGCACCATGAAATTGAACGCCGCGGCGGAAATGATCCCGATCACCTGGCCTGAATTCTCCGAACTGCACCCGTTCTGCCCGCCGGAGCAGGCTGCCGGTTACCAACAGATGATCGGCCAACTGTCTCAGTGGCTGGTGCAGCTGACCGGCTATGACGCGGTGTGCATGCAGCCGAACTCCGGCGCGCAGGGCGAATACGCCGGCCTGCTGGCGATCCGCCGCTACCACGAAAGCCGCAACGAAGCGGGCCGTCACGTCTGCCTGATCCCGAGCTCGGCGCACGGCACCAACCCGGCCTCCGCCCAGATGGCGGGCATGAGCGTGGTCGTGGTCGCCTGCGACAAGAACGGCAACATCGATCTGCACGATCTGCGCGTCAAGGCGGAGCAGGCAGGCGAAGAACTCTCTTGCATCATGGTGACCTACCCGTCGACCCACGGCGTGTATGAAGAAACCATCCGTGAAGTGTGCCAGATCGTGCATCAGTTCGGCGGTCAGGTGTATCTGGACGGCGCCAACATGAACGCCCAGGTGGGCATCACCACGCCGGGCTACATCGGCGCGGATGTGTCGCACCTCAACCTGCATAAAACCTTCTGCATCCCGCACGGCGGCGGCGGCCCGGGCATGGGCCCTATCGGCGTGAAAGCGCACCTGGCGCCGTTCGTACCGGGCCACAGCGTCGTGCAGATCGACGGCGTAACCACCCAGCAGGGCGCGGTCTCCGCGGCGCCGTTCGGCAGCGCCTCCATCCTGCCGATCAGCTGGATGTACATCCGCATGATGGGCGCGGAAGGCCTGAAGCAGGCCAGCCAGATGGCGATCCTGAACGCCAACTACATCGCCACCCGTCTGAAAGACGCGTATCCGATTCTGTATACCGGCCGCGATCACCGCGTGGCGCACGAATGCATCCTCGACATTCGTCCGCTGAAGGAAGAGACCGGCATCAGCGAAATGGACATCGCCAAGCGCCTGATTGACTTCGGCTTCCACGCGCCGACCATGTCGTTCCCGGTGGCGGGCACGCTGATGGTCGAGCCGACCGAGTCGGAAAGCAAAGTGGAGCTGGATCGCTTTATCGATGCGATGCTGGCGATCCGCAGCGAGATCGACCGCGTCGCCAAAGGCGAATGGCCGCTGGAAGACAACCCGCTGGTGAATGCGCCGCACGTGCAGGCGGAGCTGGTCAACGACTGGCAGCACCCGTACAGCCGCGAGCTGGCGGTGTTCCCGGTGGCCGGCGTACGCGAGAACAAGTACTGGCCGAGCGTTAAGCGTCTGGACGACGTGTACGGCGACCGTAACCTGTTCTGCTCTTGCGTGCCGATGAGCGATTACGAATAACACGTTCGGCAAAGTTTGTGTTCGGGGGACACCGCATCATGCGGTGTCCCTTTTTATTTTATAGCGGCCTATTCTTTCCTGTACGTTCCCACGATTTGAGGAGTCACCATGCAAGCGGCAATCGTAACAGCGCTGGGGCAAGCCCCGGTTTTCGGCACCTTTGAGGAGCCCCAGGCGCAGGCGAATGAAGTGCCGATCGACGTTCTGGCGGCCGGCATCAAACAGCTGGATCGCGCCACCGTCGCCGGCACCCACTATTCCAGCCCGAAGCAATTGCCGATAGTGCCCGGCACCGACGGCGTGGGCCGTACGGCGGACGGAAAACGGGTGTACTTTGCCTCCTTCCGCCGTCCTTACGGTGCGATGGCTGAGCGCAGCGTCGCGTCATGGACGGTGCCGGTGCCGGAGGCGGTGGACGACGCCACGGCGGCAGCGCTGATCAATCCGGCCTTCGCCGCTTGGCTGCCGCTGCGTTGGCGGGCGGATCTGCAGCCCGGTGAAACGGTGCTGATCATCGGCGCCACCGGCACCTCAGGTAAGCTGGCGGTTGCCGCGGCGCGTCAGGCAGGGGCAGGGCGTATCGTTGCCGCCGGCCGTCGGCTGAGCGTGCTGGAAGCGTTGGGCGTGGATGCCACGGTGGATCTAAGCCTGCAGGGCGAGGCGCTGACGCAGGCCTTCGCGGCGGCGGCGGGGCCGGGCGGTTATCAGGTGATCGTCGATTACATCTGGGGGCCGGCGACCGAAGCGCTGCTGGCGACGCTCAATAATCACGATCTCTCGTCTTACGCCGGCGGACGCGGCATTCGCTTGGTCAACGTCGGTTCGATGGCCGCGCCGGACATCCGGCTGCCGGCGGCGGTGTTGCGCAGCAATCAGCTGCAGATCCTCGGCAGCGGCACCGGCAACTTCCCGCCGATCCCGGAAATGCAGCGCTACGCGACCGAGATTCTGACGCTGGCGGCGACCGGAGCGCTCACTATCGAGACGCAGGAACACGCGTTGGCGGAGATCGCCGAGGTGTGGGATCTGAATAAGAAAAGTGACGTGCGTTCGGTGATACGCATCGCCCGTTAAGCCCCGGCCGTTAGCGGCAAGGGCAGACCAGATGAATATCCTCCGGCTCACGGGCGAACAATTCCGTATCCGGCTGTTCGATGAGTCGGCAGCCTTGCGCCAGATAGAAGTCTACGGTGCTTTTATTGGGGATGGAGGAGACATACAGCCCGGCGGCGCCGTCTTGCGCCGCCTGACGCAGGCAGAGCTGGAACAGCTGCCTGCCTAACCCCTGGCCGCGTTTGTGCGCGCTGACGTAAAAGAACAGCAGCTGGCGCAGATCCCGCTGTGGGCCGCGCGGTTCGGTGTCCAGCGCCGCCGCCGCCGCGATCTCCTCGCCTTCGAACAGCGCGAAGAACGCCCCGCCGCGATCGAAGCACGCTTCGTGGATCGGCGTATAGGTTTCCCGATCGTGCGGATCCCAGCCGCGTACATCGTAGTAGTCCGGGTAGGGGTGCAACTTGCCGTCCTGCAGGCGATACAGAGTGTCGATAATTTCGCTGCGGTCGATATCCCATAGCCGGTCGAGTTGCTGCCGTTGCAGCAGAACAGGGGCAATCATGGTCGTGGTTCGCTCTCAGTCTGTGGCCGGTAACTTTCCGGCAAATCGATGATGAAGCCGATGCCGCGATCGTCGAGGCCTTCGGTGACGCGCAGCTGCGCGCCGATTTTGTCGGCCAGGTTGCGGGCGATGGCCAATCCGAGCCCGCTGCCGGTTTGCTGCGTGCCGGGCACGCGGTAAAAGCGCTCAAACAGGCGGGAACGGTGTTCTTCGCTTACTCCTGGGCCGTTGTCGCGCAACGTAATATAGCAGCCGAGCGGCGCCAGCGAGCGGATATTGGCTTCGATACGGCTGCCGGGGGGCGCGTACTTGAGCGCATTGTCCAGCAGATTGGTGAAGATGGCGATCAGCGCACGGCGATCGGTGCTCACCACCACATCCTCGCTGCCGTCGAGCGACAGTTCCACATCCTTTTCCAATGCATAGGGAACGTGCTGCGCGATGCATTTGCCAATTTCGGCGTAGATGTCCACCGCCTCAATCTTCAGCGGAAAATCTTCCGCCTCCAGCTTGGCCAGGTTGATCAGCTGGCGTGACAGCGACGCCGCGCGATCCAGCCCTTGTTGCATGTCGCCGATGATCTCCCGGCGTTCCTGCTGCTCGGTGACCTGGGTCAGCAAATGCAGCTGCGCCAGCACGGCGGCGATCGGCGTGCGCAGTTCGTGCGCGGCGTCGGCCATAAACCGTTTCTCGCGCTGATTGGCGGCGTCGATGCGGGCCATCAGTTTGTTGACCTCCATCACCACCGGCCGGATTTCCTGATACTGCTCGCTGACGTTGATCGGCGACAGGTTGCCAGGCTGGCGATCGGAGATGGTGCGGGCGATCTGGCGCAGCGGCCGCAGGCTGAAATAGGCGGTAAACAGCAAGGTGACGATGATGGCCGCCAGAATACCCAGCAGCGGTACGGCGGTGCTCTCCGCCGGATTGCCGAACAGCGTGGTGCGATCGTTGAACGATTCGCCGACGATCACCCGGTACTGGCGCTTTTCGCTCCAGCTGCCGGCGAGATGCCAGTTGGCGCCGGCGTAATTGACGGAACCGGACAGCACCGAAGGCGGCAGGCGCAGCGGCTCTCCCTGCGTTTGCGAACTGTAAAGCACCCGGTTGTCTCGATCGTAAACCACAAACAGCGGGTGATAGTCGATTTCATCCTGCATGCCGTTATTGATGGAATCAATGTACATGCCTTCAATAGTCTTGATGATGCCGCGGTAATCGATATTGTCAGTGCCTGTTTCGTCGAGAATATTGGCGATGCCTGCAGCGACGATGCGTTGCTGGTTATCGAAATATTTCTCCATGTCGGGGTAATACCAATATTTCACCCAGGCGACGAGGAGCCCCCACAATAATAAAATGGCCAGCACCTGGAAAATAATGGTGCGCATAAAGAAGGATTTGAAACCGATCATTCCGCTACTCTTTCTTCAGCAAATAGCCAATGCCGCGTACGGTAATCACTCTTTCTTTACCGATCTTGCGCCGTAAATTATGCATGTGCACTTCCAGCGAGTTGCTTTCCACGCTGTCGCCGTGGCCGAACAGCCGCTGTTCCAACACCGCTTTGCGCACCACGGTGCCGGCGCAACGCATCAGTTCGTGCAGCAGGTGATACTCTTTTTTCGACAGCATCAGCAATTCGTTATCCAGCATGACCTGATGGTTGACCGGATCGAGATACAGCGCGCCGAGGCTCCATGTTTGTGACGCGAAGCCCGCCATGCGCCGGTTGACCGCCTTGACGCGCGAGATGAGTTCGGGCAGCGCAAAGGGTTTGGCCAGAAAGTCGTCCGCGCCGGAGTCCAGGCTGTTCACCAGGCTTTCAATGCGGTCGCGGGCGGTCAGGATGATGATCGGGATATTTTGCCCGGCGGCGCGCCAGGCGATCAGCTTCTGCAAACCGTCGCCGTCCGGCAGCGTGAGATCCAGCAGCATCAGATCGAATCCGCCGGATGAAAGTTTATTTTCCGCGTCGGCGATCAGGCGCACCCAGCACAAATTAAAGCCGGCCAGCTCCAATGCGCGGCACAGCGCCTTGCCTAATTGCAGGTCGTCTTCCACCAACAGTATGTTCACGTTATTTCCGCTGAGATCCTTGAGTCGCGCTTATCTAACTATAACGCTGACGGGAAGACAACGGGGAAACCTGCTCGGCCTGCGCGTTCTTAAGCAAACCTTAATCTGGCTTTAATCTCGCGTTAAGGGAGCACGGAAGAATTTCAGTTATTTTGCTGCCATTCGAAATCATGGCTGGGGGAGCGAAACATGCAGACTGAAGGTTTCCCGAACGCGGGCGCCTCGCGGCGGCTGATGTATTCAAGCGTGGCGATGCTGCTCGTTCTGTTGCTGTTGTCTTTTCGCGGTGATGCGCAGAGCCATAGCCACGGCGGCCATCATGCTTCCGCTTTGCAGCGGGTGCATCAGGCGGCGGCGACGGATGCTTACGGCTGCGCCAAGTCGCGCATTAAAAAGCAGCTGCGCCGCCTGGCTCAGCTTTGAAGCGGTTTTTAGGACGCCGCTCTATACTCTGACGGGCATACGGGGCGCCTGCGGGCAGGCCGCTGTGTTGATATCGTTAACCAGAGAAAAAACAGTATGACGAAAGTGGCATTGGTAACCGGCGCAAGCCGGGGGATTGGCCGCGCGACCGCTCTGCTGCTGGCCCGGCAGGGCTATGCGGTGGGCGTGAATTACCTGCGTGACGAAAATGCGGCGCGCCAGGTGGTGGCGGAGATCGAGGCGCAGGGCGGCAAGGCGTTGGCGCTGCAGGCCGACGTGGCCGATGAAGCGCAGGTGATGGCGATGTTCAGGGCGCTGGATGCCGGGCTGGGCACGCTCAGCGCGCTGGTCAACAACGCCGGCATTCTGTTCCGGCAGGCGAACATTGAACAGTTGACCGCCGAGCGTATCAATCAGGTGCTCGGCACTAACGTCACCGGTTACTTCCTGTGTTGCCGCGAGGCGGTGAAACGCATGGCGCAGCGTCATGGCGGGCAGGGCGGCGCTATCGTCAATGTGTCTTCCGCCGCTTCTCGTTTAGGCGCGCCGGGGGAGTACGTGGATTATGCCGCCTCGAAAGGCGCCGTCGATTCGTTGACCATCGGGCTATCGCTGGAGGTGGCGGCGCAGGGCATCCGCGTCAACGGCGTGCGGCCTGGGCTTATCTATACCGAGATACACGCCAGCGGTGGCGAACCCGGCCGGGTGGATCGCGTGAAGAGCAGTTTGCCGATGCAGCGCGGCGGCCAGCCGCAGGAAGTGGCGGAGGCGATCGCCTGGCTGCTGTCTGACGCCGCGTCTTACGTGACCGGCACCTTTATCGAGGCCGCAGGCGGGCGTTGAACGCATCCGGAGAATTTTGACATCCCTTCGGAGGTGAGGTATTTTGATTAAATAACAACCAAAATGTAGTTACAAAAATGTATGTTTATTTTGAATGGAATCAGGATAAAAATCACAGTAACCAGCGCAAACACCGTGTCAGTTTTGAGATAGCGCAACGGGTTTTTCTGGATCCCAACCATTTGGCTGTGCTGGAAAGGATCGAGGATGGAGAAGAACGTTGGCAAACGATCGGTATGGTCGGATCCTGTTTGCTGTTGCTGGTGGCACATACGACGATCGAAACGGATGTCGAAGGCGATACAGTAGAGATCGTGCGTATCATTTCAGCACGCAAGGCCGATGGCAAAGAGAGGGGAAGACATGAAGCGCAAAAATTCCGCCAAAAATCTGGCCCATAGCGTACTCCCGCCGTTGACGGAGGAGCAGAAAGCGCAAATTGCTTCACTGAGTGCGTTGCCGGACGAGGGCATCGATTATGCCGATGCGCCGGCGCTGGGGGAAGAAACGTGGCAGACTGCGGTTCAGGGGCGTTTTTATAAGCCGATGAAAGTATCGAAGACCATCCGAATCGATGCGGATGTGTTGGCCTGGCTTCAGCGGCCAGGCAAAGGCTATCAGAAACGCCTGAACGCCGTGTTGCGTGAGGCGATGTTGAAAGAGCATGAGCACGAGGAATAATGTGTGTCAGGCGGCTAACGATCCGGTGAGATTCTCACCGGATTTTTTTGCTGTTTTTCAGGTAAAGCCTACCAGCATTAGCTGCCGCTCGGCAGCGTTCGGTCAAAACCACACAAACGGTCATTAACGGTCATGCTGCGGAACGTGGAATTGTGACCGTTTACCGTTTCTCGCCAGTCTGCCTCAGGCGGTCGCGCATCATAACTGTCTGTTACTCCACACTTTCGTAATTATTCATTTCATTTCCTTCCCGATTTTTTTGACAACTATCACAGCGCGATCGTTGCCCGATCGCGGGGCGATGCGCTTTGCGTCTGCGCGCAAAACGCGGCGCGGCAAATCGATATCGTAATCATCGTCGTGGAGGAGAAAAGAAACATGCTGCCTGTAGAACGTCATCGCTTTATCACCGAAGTCTTGAGCCAGCGCGGCCGCGTGATGGTGCAGGAGGTGGCGCAGCTGTGCCACATCTCTATCGAGACGGCGCGGCGTGATCTGGCCCTGCTTGAACGGCGCGGCCTGCTGCTGCGCAGCCACGGCGGCGCGGTGTTCGTCGAGCCGCCGGCGGCGGAGAAAACCTATGTGCCCGCCGAGATAGACCAGGGGGAATCTTTCCGCCAGCGCAGCAACGAGGCGCCGGAGCAGAAGACGCGCATCGCCAAACGCGCGCTGGAGTTTATCGCGCCGGGGGATTGCCTGCTGTTGGACAGCAGCTCTACCAGCTGGTTTTTGGCGCGCCAGCTGCCGGATATCTCGCTGGTGGTGCTGACCAACTCGCTGCACATCATCCAGACGCTGGCCTGCAAGGCCAACGTGCGCACCATCGGCCTGGGGGGCGAGTATTCCGCCAAGTACGAGGATTTTATCGGCGTGCTGGCGGAGCAGATGCTGAAAGAGTTCGTGATCAACAAGCTGTTCTTCTCCTGCCACGGCATTTGCCAGGACGGCGGCATCCGCGAGAGCAACGAGCACCATGCGCGGTTGAAGCAACAGATGCTGCTGGCCTCGGAGCGCAAGTTCCTGCTGGTGGACAGCAACAAGTTCGGCCGCCGCTCGTTCGCGCGTATCTGCCACTACCGGGAGATAGATACCTTAATCACCGACAGGCTCAGCGACGACGAATTTCGTCAGGAACTGGCCTGGAACAACGTCGACGTGATTGAAGTTTCACCCGCCGCGAAAAGGGCGGCGCGATAACAACAACGAAAACCCTTTATTACAGCCAACACTTGTGGAGAGAGAACAATGAAAAAATCCGTACTGGTCGGTCTGTTTGCCTCGCTGCTGCTGTCGGTCTCCGCGCAGGCGGCGGATAAGCTGAAAATGGGCGTGGTGGTGAAGATCGGCGGCATTCCCTGGTTCAACGCCATGGAGGCCGGCATCAAAAGCGAGAGCGCCAAACGCGGCATCGACGCCTGGATGGTCGGACCGACGGCGGCGGATCCGGCGCTGCAGGTGCGCGCCATCGAGGATCTGATTGCGCAGAAGGTGGACATCATCGGCGTGGTGCCGAACGACGCCCGGGTGCTGGAGCCGGTGCTCAAGCGCGCGCAGGAAGCGGGCATCAAGGTGATCGTGCACGAATCCCCAGGCCAGAAGTACGCCGACTGGGATTTTGAGCTGGTGGACGCCTCGCAGCACGGGGTCAACCACATGAAAGCGCTGGCCGCCTGCATGAAAGAGCAGGGCAAGTACGCGGTATACGTCGGCAGCCTGACGGTGCCGCTGCACATCACCTGGTCGGACTCGGCCATCAATTACCAGAAGCAGCACTACCCGAACATGCAGCTGGTGGGCGACAAGTTCGGCGTGGGGGAATCGCTGGATGACAGCGTACGCACCACCAACGATCTGATGGCCAAGTATCCCGATCTGAAAGGCGTGCTGGCGTTCGGTTCGCAGGGGCCGATCGGCGCCGGGCGCGCGGTGCTCAACCGCGGAAAAATCAACGATATCTGCGTCATCGGGCCGTTCAGCCCGGGGCAGGGCGCTTCGCTGGTCAATCGCGGCGCCATCAAGGGCGGTTATATCTGGAATCCGATGGTGGCGGGCGAAGTGTTCGTGCGCATCGCCGACATGATGCACAAGGGCGAAAAAATCACCGATGGCATGACCATCGAAGGCATGGGCAAGGTGCAGGTGGATGCGCAGCAGCACACCATTCTCGGCAACGCCACCGAAAGCCTGGATAAGCAAAACTTGCCGAAGCTGGTGAAGATGGGGCTGTAATCATGGCGATTTCCGGCAATACGGCAATGCAGGGCGCGCCGCTTATCGAACTGCAACAGCTGTCGATGACCTTTGGCGGGCAGCGCGCGCTGAACGATATTTCATTGGCGCTGATGCCGGGGGAGGTGCACTGCCTGGCCGGCACCAATGGCTGCGGCAAGAGCACGCTGATCAAGGCGATCGCCGGCGTGTATCAACCGGATGATGGCAGCCGCATTACTCTTGATGGGCAAACCTTCGGCCGGCTGTCGCCTGATCAGGCGCGCGCCTTCGGCATTCAGGTGATCTATCAGGATCTGTCGCTGTTTCCCAACCTGACGGTGGCGGAAAACATCGCCTTTGAGCACAACCTGCGCGGGCTGTTGGGGTGGCACCGCCCGACCAGGCTGCGGCGCGCCGCCGAGCGCCTGCTGCAGGCGCTGAGTTTTAATCTGGATCTCGACAAACGGGTGGCGGAGTTGCCGATCGCCCAGCGCCAGCAGGTGGCGATCTGCCGCGCGCTGGTGGCGGAAGCGCGGCTGGTGATCATGGATGAACCGACAGCCTCGCTGACCCGCACCGAAGTCAACCAGCTGCTGCGTACGGTGGACTATCTGAAAGCGCAGGGCATCTGCGTGGTGTTCGTCAGCCACCGGCTGGACGAAGTGCTGGAGATCTCGGATCGCGTCACGGTGATCCGCGACGGTAACAAAGTCGGCACCTGGCCGGCGGCGGAGATCACCGGCGATCGTCTGACCGAGCTGATGACCGGCTTGAAGCTGGATTATCGCCTGAAGTCACCGAGCATGAATAAGGATCGGGTGATGCTGGAGGCGGATCGTCTCAGCCGCGCCGGGCAGTATCAGGATGTGAGCTTCCGGCTGCATCAGGGGGAGGTGCTCGGGCTGTGCGGGTTGCTCGGCTCCGGGCGCACCGAGCTGGCGCTGAGCCTGTTCGGCATGACCCGGCCGGACAGCGGCAAGCTTTACCTCGACAGTAAACCGGTGCGCTTTCGCGGCCATGAGGACGCGATCAAGGCCGGCATCGGCTACGTCTCGGAGGATCGCCTGACGCTGGGGCTGGTGCAGCAACAGTCGGTGGCGGATAACGCGGTGCTGACCATTCTCGATAAGCTGCGCGGGCGCTTTCGCCTGATCGACGACTACCGCAAGAATCGCATCGTCGCGGAGTGGATCGCCAAGCTCGGCGTGCGGGTGGCGGATCCGGATCAGGCGGTTTCGACGCTGTCCGGCGGCAATCAGCAAAAGATCGTGCTGGCCAAGTGGGTGCTGACCCAGCCGCGGATCCTGATCCTCGATTCGCCGACCGTCGGCGTCGACGTCGGCGCCAAGGCCAGCATCTACCAACTGATCCATCTGCTGGCGCAGGAGGGGATCGCCATTTTGCTGATCTCCGACGAGGTGCCGGAGGTGTATTACAACTGCGATCGGGTGCTGCACTTCAGCGGCGGCAGCGTGATCGGCGAATACCTGCCGGGGCAGGTGAGCCAGCAACAGCTGGCGGAGGCGGTCAATGCGTAGATTCAGTTTGAAACCGCGCGGCAACGAAGGCTATCTGGCCTGGGTACTGCTGCTGACGGTCATCGTCTTTTCACTGCTTAGCGATCGTTTTTTGACGGTGCAAAACCTGCTCGATCTCAGCGAAAGCTACGCGGTGAGCGGCATATTCGCCCTCGGCCTGTTTGTGGTGCTGGTGACCGGCGGCATCGATATCTCCTTCGCCGCGGTCGCCTCGGTGGTGCAGTACCTGATCGCCACGCTGGCGACGCACTACGGCCTGGCCAACCCAGCGGGCAGCATTTTGCTGGCGTTGGCGTTCGGCGCCGCGCTCGGCATGGTCAACGCGCTGCTGATCTACTGCCTGCGTATCGTCTCGATCATTGTCACCATCAGCATGCAGGCGTTGTTGTTCGGCATGCTGATGTGGTTGACCAACGGCCGCAGCCTGTACGCATTGCCGGACTGGTGGACGTTGCCGCGCAGCGTGCTGCCGTTCCAACTGGGTGAACAGAGCTATCAGCTCGGTTTGCCGACGCTGGTGATGCTGGCGGTGGCGCTGTTGACCTGGCTGCTGCTGAACAAAACGCACCTCGGGCGCCAGCTGTTTGCCGTGGGCGGTGATGCGGAGTCGGCGCGGCGCATCGGCATCCGCGTTGGCCTGCTGCATCTGTTCGCCTATGGCTATCTGGGGGCGATGGCGGCGATCGGCGGCCTGGTGCAGGTGTATCGCATGGGGGAAGTGGTGCCCAACGCGCTGGTGGGCGGGGAGCTCGACGTGCTGGCGGCGGCGGTGCTGGGCGGCGCCAGCCTGAATGGCGGCAAGGGCAGCGTGGTCGGCACGCTGATGGGCGTCTTCCTGATCGGCGTGCTGAAAAACGGCCTCAACCTGATCGGCGTGTCCAGCTACTTCATGAACGTGGTGATCGGTCTGGTGATCGTCGCGGCGATCACCGTCACTCACTACAAGAAACGCAAAGAAACCGACGTTGGTTTCGCCTGAGGAGCGCCTGATGGGCAACAACCTGAAATTTCGTCCGGACGGGGTCGCCGTCGGTCTGCTGGCATTGCTGCTGGCGGTGGTGCTGGCCTTTAGCCTGCTGATGCCGGGGCGCTTCTTAAGCGGCGCCACCTTCACCAGCGTGGCCTTCCAGCTGCCGGAGCTGGGCCTGCTGACGCTGGCGATGTTCATTCCGATCCTCAGCGGCGGCCTGAACCTGTGCATTATCGCCAGCGCCAACCTGACCAGCCTGCTGATGGCCTGGCTGTTCATCAGCTATCTGCCGGCGGACGCCGGGCTGGGCTTGCAGGCGCTGTGGCTGGCGTTGGCGCTGGCGGCGGCGATGCTGCTGGCCGGGCTTATCGGCGCGGCGACCGGCGCACTGGTGGCGTACGTCGGCGCGCATCCGATTCTGGTGACGCTGGCCACCATGACCACGATCAACGGCATCGGCATCTACCTGACGCGCGGCGCGGCCCTGAGCGGCATGCCGGAGATCGTGCGGTTTATCGGCGCTGAGCGCGTGCTGGGCGTGCCGGTACCGCTGTGGATCTTCCTGGCGGTCGCCGCCTTGCTGGCGCTGTTCTTGCAGAAAACCCGGCTCGGCAAATGCATCTACATGAGCGGCAGCAACATCAACGCCACCCACTTCAGCGGCGTGAATACCCATCGGGTGCTGATCGCTATTTACACCCTCTCCAGCCTGCTGTGCGTCATTGCCGGGCTGGTGATGATGGCGCGCTTCAACTCGGCGCGCATGGGCTACGGCGACTCCTACCTGCTGCTCACGGTGCTGGCGATCATTCTGGGCGGCACCGATCCGTTCGGCGGCTTTGGCCGGGTCAGCGGCGTGGTGTTGGCGCTGATCGTGCTGCAGGTGATCGCGACCGGTTTGAACCTGATGAACGTCAGCCCGCATTTCAGTCTGGCGATGTGGGGCGCGGTGCTGATTGCGGTGCTGGCGATGAAGTTTTTCCGGCATCGCTATCGGCAGCGGCGGGCGATGCGCCGCAGCGCGGCCCAGGCCAGAACCGCGGCGGGCCACTGATCCCTTTTCCCTTTTGCGCAGGATAACGCTAATGAAATACCAGATTTCACCTTCACTGATGTGCATGAACCTGATGGATATCCGCCAGCAATTGGCGGTGCTGAATCGCCGCGCCGATATGCTGCATATCGACATCATGGACGGGCACTACGTTAAAAACATCACGCTGTCGCCGTTCTTTATCGAACAGATCCGCCCGCACACCTCGTTGTTGCTGGATGTGCATCTGATGGTGGAGAACCCGACCGATTTCATCGACCCGATCGCCCGCGCCGGCGCGGACTTTATCTGCCCGCACGCCGAAACCATCAACCGCGACGCGTTTCGGGTGATCAATCAAATCCGCGCGCTGGGCAAAAAAGTGGGGGTGGTGCTGAACCCGGCCACGCCGGTGGAGTTTATCCGCCACTACCTTCACCTGCTGGACAAGGTCACGGTGATGACCGTCGATCCCGGCTATGCCGGGCAGCCGTTCATTCCCGAAATGCTGGACAAGATCCGCCAGTTGCGCGATCTGAAAAGCCAACAAAATCTGCGCTATCTGATCGAGATCGACGGATCCTGCAATCAGCGCACCTACCGCGATCTGATGGGCGCTGGCGCGGAGGTGTTGATCGTCGGCAGCTCTGGGTTGTTCAACCTCGATCCGGATCTGGAGACGGCATGGGAAAAAATGCTGGAACAGATGCGGCAGGCGGCCTGAGGCGGGGGATATGATGCGGCATTTTCTTGGCGTTGACGTTGGCGGCACCAATACCCGCCTGCTGTTGATGGATGATGACGGCGAGTTTAGCGCTTACCGCAAGATAGCGACCGCCGACTGGGCGCGGCAGGCCGATCCGCTGGCGGCGTTGGGCCGCCTGATCGCCGGGCATAGCCAGGATCGTCAGGTGGCGCAGGTGATGCTTGGGTTGCCGGGGATCCTCAGCCGCGATCGCTCGCGGGTGCTGTCGCTGCCGTTCATTCCGGCGCTGGACGCCCAGCCGGTGGCGGCGCTGTTGGCCGATTTGCTGGCGCTGCCGGTGCGAATGGACAAGGACGTCAACCATCTGCTGTGGTGGGATTTGCAGCAGTTGCCGGCGCTGCCGCAGGTGGCGGTGGGGCTGTATCTGGGCACCGGCATGGGCAACAGCCTGTGGCTTAACGGCGACTTTTACCACGGGGCGCACGGCGCCGCCGGCGAGTTGGGGCACATTCCCTGGCCGGGCCATCTGGGCGAGTGCCCGTGCGGCAAACGGGGCTGCGTCGAGAGTTTGACCTCCGGCCATTGGCTGACCGGCTGGGCGCGCGCCAACGCGGCGCAAACGCCGTTCGACCGGCTGTTCGAGCGCCACGGCGATCATCCGGATTTGCAGCGTTTCGTCGAACGATTGGCGCAGACCATCGCCATCGAAATGAACGTGATCGACCCCCAACGGCTGATCCTGGGCGGCGGCGTGATCGCCATGCGCGGTTTTCCGTTGGCGCGGCTGGAGCAAGAGATCCGCCGTCATCTGCGCGGGCCGCAGCCGGCACAGGGGCTGGCGATCTCCATCAGCCGCCTGACCGATGAAACCGGCAGCAAAGGCGCCTGTCTGGCCGCACGGCGCCACTTCCAATTAAGCAGGGAGTACCAGCAATGAAAGGCAAAGTCTGCGTGTTCGGTTCGTTCAACCTGGATATCGTCGCCGGCATGGCGCGGTTTCCGCAGCCCGGCGAATCGCTGATCGCCCGTAACAGCATGATGGGCGCGGGCGGCAAGGGCGCCAACCAGGCCACCGCCGCCCTGCGCGCCGGGGCGCGGGTACATTATATCGGCAAGGTGGGGCGCGACGACTTCGGCACCTTCGCCCGGCGCCATCTCGCCGCGGCCGGTTTCGATGCGGTGACGCTGTTCTCGACCGGCGATTGCCCGACCGGCAATGCGCTTATCTACGTTGCCGGCGAGGATGCGGAGAACATGATCGCCGTCGATCCCGGTGCCAACCTGACGGTCAGCGAGGACGAGGTGCGCCAGTGCCGCCCGGCGATCGCCGCGGCGGATATTCTGTTGACCCAACTGGAGAACAACCTGCCGGCGATCGAACAAGTGATCGCCATCGCCCGCGAGGCGCGGACGTTCATCATTCTCAACCCGGCGCCGTTTCAACCGGTGCCGGACAGCCTGTTGGCGCAGGTCGATCTGCTGACGCCCAACGCCACCGAATGCACATTGCTGACCGGCGTGCCGGTGCGGGATGTGGCTTCGGCGCGGCAGGCGGCGCAGGTGCTGCACGCCAAGGGCATTCGTTTGCTGATCGTGACCTTGGGCACGCAGGGGGCGTTGTTCTCTGATGGGGAACACAGTGAGCTGATCCCGGCGTTTCCGGCGCAGCCGAAAGACACCACCGGCGCGGGGGATGCGTTTAACGGCGCCCTGGCGGCGCAGTTGGCGAATCAGGTGCCGTTAGCCGATGCGGTGCGCTTCGCCGCCGCCTACGCGGCGGTCTGCGTGGAACGCGCCGGGGCGGCGGGGTCGATGCCGAGCTATGAGGAAGCGTTGGAACGCCAGCAGGCGTTCGCGTGACAAAGACGGGCTGCGGCCAAGAGGCGGCAGCCCGGTTCCCTTACTTCAACCAGCCTTTGCGCTGCGCGTCCCGCAGATGTTGCTCCGTGTTCCTGCCATAAAGCGGTGAAATACTCATACAGTGCGCCTGGCAGCATGCCCAATAGATGGCGCGCCACCGCTACTCATCACTGAACCGTTTCTGTCCCGGGTACGTTATGCCGGGCCGTCGCTGGCCTGCATTCGGGGGGCGGTGATTGCCGCGAAGGAGAGGGCGCACAAACCGTAGTAACTTTCACGCCGGGTTAAAGCCCGGCGTGAAAGTTACGCATGATAAATAACAGCTATGCAGCGACGGCATCGTGAGTAAAACTGCCAATGCCATTAACTTCCAGAACAGGTGAATCGTAATGGGCCATTTTGAAGGCATTGTCGTTTGTGAGACCAAAAATAATGTCATCGTTGTCCAAACTGTGATTCAGGTTCTTATCCACCATCACAAAATAGGATCCATTCAACGATAAGGCGCTGACTTCGCTCAATGTATTCTGACTGTGGCCTTGAGTGACTTTAGAGACCAATTCAATGAACAACTGTTGCGGAGTCGTATTCGTCTGAACATTCATTCCGGAGAGTAGCACTGTCAGGTCATTCAGGGATAAACTGCCGACGAGATCGATAGTCTTGCTGCCACCTGCGGAAAAGAGCCACTGCCGATCGACATCACCGACGACAATGTTGTCGCCTTCGACCCATGATGCATTTTGCGCGCTGCTGTTTTCGTAATCGTTAAAGGTGACCATGTTATCAATGGTACTGTGGCTGAATACCACCGTATCCGCGCCTTGGCCGGTTGCCAGACTCGTATTGCCCATTACGTTGTAGAGATGATTAGCCTGGATGCCGTTGGTCGTGGGGGCGTCGTTAGCGATCGACAGTTGGTAACCGGCCATTTGGGACATGATGGTAGCGTATCCCGTCAGTCCGTCTAATTGTTTTAGCACCTGATAGAACAACCCGCCGCCGGTCCCCCCTTGTTCCAGGGTCAAATTCAGTGGTGTGCTATTAGCCATGTGACTGGTGATAGATTTCAATTCTTCGCTGAAATTGTTTTTGATAGTGAGGTTAAGCGCCTTATCGCCAGTAATGTTAATTTCACTGATATGGTTGTCATGGCCCTCAAGGCGTAGGGTATTTTCCGCATCCCCTTTAGATGATATTTCCAAAAACTCTCTGACCTCCGGAATGTCAGAGTCAATATAGACAGTATCGGTTTTGAACGATAAGGTACCGGCATCAGCGTGAGTGATATTCTTTGCATCAAAAGTGATGGTCATCACTGGCGAAAAGTTTTTATAGCGGTAATCGGGAGCGTACTCAAAGGTAATATGGCTGTTTTCACCGGCATTACCGGTGATTTCCAGGGCGCGTTGGCTAAAAGGGGCATCCATAAATGAATCTACCGGCACATTAATCACCGTAACGTTATCGGCAAAGCCAGACAGCGTAAAACCGTATGAACCCGTAAAGCCGTTTGGCATTCCCCACGCAGGATCCCAAAGTTCGGGGGCTTTCAGGTCGGTGACATGCGTATAATCCTTGTTGTGTATATTAGCGATAGAGGGATCGGCCAAGAGACCTATATCAAATACGTGCCTGCCCTCGTTGCCGACTAATTGTCCGTCAACGTAGATAGAACCCGTACCTCGATAGCCCGCCAAATCGAGCTGGGGAAAAAGCGTAAAGTTACCTACATTGGTGGCAATCGTGCCGGAAAGCGCACCATCGACACCCGTAGTGAGATAAACATTCTTGGTGATAAGGTTAGCCGCTAATACCGAGCCTTGGTCATACCCCTTAATTTTGAACGTATCGCTGACGCTATTGGCGCCGTCATTGATGCTATTGCCTTGCCATTGCACATTGATATTTTTTGCAAAATTGAATCGAAGCTCACCGGTGGCATGCGCCATATCTGCATCTGCTGTGATGATGATATTTTGATTGTTTCCAGTAATAGGGTTTACCAAGGTGACATTCGGGTTTTTCAGGAATATATCAATATTATTGAGCGCTTGAGCGAACAACTTCAGCAAAACACTTTCAGTACCGTCGATGGTAAGAGTATGCCACCCATTCAATTGACTAATATCGATAGTGCCTGATGTTACGACGTTCAACGTAATGTCATTCAGCATGGATAACTCAGCGTTGGAGATAATATGTTCGACGCCATGATTATTTATTATCCCCGTTAACTCTCCGTTTTCACCACTTTTTGTCAGTACGCCCTGTTTGACATAGTTTAAGTTGGCCCCGATCTTTTGTTCGAATTGTTGGACTGCATAACTGCCTGGTGCTCCGCCATTGCCTGCAATAATACTCTCATTAGCACGGAAGTGCGCCAATACAGCCAGTGTCGCCTTCAGTGCATCGTTGCCACTTTCGTTCATAATTGCGACAGACTCGGCTGTCGTCATGGGTCTTCCCCATAGGTTATTGAATATTATCTGGTACGAGGCGGCTTTGGCGAAAGCAGGTTGCTTAGAGAACATGGCGAGGATGTCACTCTCGGATCGCCCAGCGGCTAATTGCTTACTGTAGGTATCCAATGCATTGGCATCAATATAATAACCGGCAATGCTCAAGTATATTGCAGTGATGGCTTCCTGATACTCCGGTGCGGGTAACTCTCCAGCAGCATAAACATGCGTGTTAGCCAAAAAAATTGCTTTGGCATCAGCATGAACGCTGGTTTCATCATTGCGGATATCATTAATCATGCGTACTATGACATCACCACGGCTTTCTGTATTGGTATTTAACCCGGTAGTATATTTTTGTAGTTGGTCGTTATCGGGGGCTGATCCAAAAATATTTTCATAGATTTTGAGGACGAAATCCTTGTCGCTAAGGTTCGACAATGTTTTTTTACCTTCGACAAACTTTTGTGCAATCAAATTCAACTTTTCAGGGTGACTATTTATCACATTACCCCAATAGTTTATCCCATCGGACGTCATCGTGGATTTCACTGCATAATAAAAACCTTGCACCCATTCAGCCCCGTCTGATACTGAGCTGTTAAAAGAGGGAAATAGCGTTTGATTAACGGTTTCAATCAACGCAGCTTGTTGTTCTTGCAAGAGGGCATCTTGCCCGGAGTAGTGCAGAAGATCGTTGCTCATGTAAGCGGCAAGGCTACCGAGATCACCGCTCTTCTCCAATCGACTGAGAAGATAAGTGAGAGTTTCTTCCGATGCGTCGGCACCATGAATATTGTGGTAAATAAACTGTATTTTCTCACGTTCATTTAACTCTGACAGGCGTGCTTGACCTAATTCAGAATTGATTAATTTATTTGCTAATGTAGAAAAGGAGAAATTTTCTTGCGTTGATTTTTTTGAAAAATAATCAATGTCCTTGATGTCGGCTTTTTTCCCTATGATGGCATAAAATAATGCGGCGACATCGCGTTGAACGAAGATTGAGCTCATGACTTTTCCCAGAGAAATAGATTCGCAAAAGGTAAGTAAAGAAGAGAATTTGGGCTTAAGCAAGTATGAGACAGGCTACGTGTCTGGCTAGGGAGCAGTGGCTTTGCCTTGAACTGACCGCTACGATGGCGGCTAAAAGCAAGCTATGGCGCCTCTGGAGATGAGGCGGCACTGTGAAATCAATAGGCTGCAGTGTACTCACTGCAGCAGATACAATTACTTCAACCAGCCTTTGCGCTGCGCGTCCCGCAGATGTTGCTCCATATGGTGCCACAGCTCGGGGTGTACGTCGGCGATCGACGCATTGCGCGCCAGCACCTGCTCCAGGCTGATGCCGTTTTCCACCCAGCTCTGGCCTTCGTTGTGCAGATTCATCAGCATCGGCATGGTGCGATCCAGCAGCAAGGCGAAGCGCGCATCGGCGCTTTCGCCATCTTCATACTCCTGCCATAAAGCGGTGAAATACTCGCGCTGAGCCTCCGGCAACATGCCGAACAGACGGCGAGCCGCCGCCACTTCCTGATCGTGGATCGCCGCGCGGGCCGCCAGATCGTAGACCAGCACGTCGCCGGCGTCGATTTCCACGATGTCATGCAGCAGCGCCATCTGGATCACGCGCTGAATGTCTACGTCATCACCGGCGTAGGGCGCCAGGCTCATGGCGGCGATGGCGAAGTGCCAGCTGTGTTCGGCGGAGTTTTCCTGGCGTTGGGTGCCCAGTACCTTGGTGCGGCGTTGTACGCCTTTCAACTTATCGATTTCCATCAGGAACTGGATGGTCTGGGTCATTGAACCGAAATCTAACGCGGGTACAGCGGATGACATGGTGTAAACCTCAAGATGGGTGGGTTGAAGCCTGACGATTGTAGACCAGCGGGCGGGGGATTTCGATGGTTACACGCGTTCACATTTTTATTTTAGCGTACACGTGTACACTGGAATTATTCTCAGTTAAGCTGCTTTGCGTTAATTTCGCACAAAGCAGGGCATTTTGAGGGGTTGCGCGTTATGGGGAAAACGGACGTAGTGAAAGCCGGAAGCAATAAGATGGTCGCCGCGGCTTATCCGTGGGCGGAAGAGATCGCCAACAGCATCAGTCACGGTATCGGGCTGGTGTTCGGCATCGTCGGCCTGGTATTGCTGTTGGTGCAGGCGGTGAATACCGGCGCCGATGCGACGGCCATCACCAGTTACAGCCTGTACGGCGGCAGCATGATCCTGCTGTTTCTCGCTTCCACGCTCTACCATGCGATCCCGCATCAGAAGGCCAAGCATTGGCTGAAAAAATTTGACCACTGCGCCATTTATCTCCTGATTGCCGGCACTTACACCCCATTTTTACTCGTGGGACTGGATTCGCCGCTGGCGAAGGGCCTGATGGCGGTAATCTGGGGATTGGCGCTGCTCGGCGTGCTGTTCAAACTGGCCTTCGCCCACCGTTTTGAAGCCCTGTCGTTGGTGACCTACCTGACGATGGGCTGGCTGTCGCTGATCGTGATTTATCAGCTGGTTACGCGGCTGGAGGCCGGCGGCGTCACGCTGCTGGCGATCGGCGGGGTGGTCTATACCCTGGGCGTGATTTTCTACGCCTCCAAGCGCATTCGCTTTGGCCACGCCATTTGGCACGCCTTCGTGCTCGGCGGCAGCGCCTGCCATTTCATGGCGATCTACCTCTACGTCTAAGCGTTCACGCTACGTCTGAATGCGTATTGAACTGGCGCCTCTTTTGTTTTAAAAAAGAGGCGCTTGCTTCTTTCGGGTATCCAGCAAGCCCGTTCCTTCATTTCTGAGCCCGCATACCGTTTCTTTAACCTCTGTTCAGGACTCACCAAGATGATCGTTCGCTTATCCAAAGCGCTGCTGGTCTGCGCTATCGCCTTGTTCGCTTCGCTGGTCGCCTTCGGCAACATCACCGACTACGGTTCCAACTTCGCCTTCGTGCGCCACGTCTTTATGATGGACACGATTTTCCCCGACGCCACCATCGGCTACCGCTCGATACAGACGCCGTGGCTGCATCACGCCGGTTATATTTTCATCATTGCGCTGGAGAGCCTGACCGCGCTGCTGTGCTGGATTGGCGGCCTGCGCCTGCTGTGTGGCCTGAAACTGCCTGCGCACGCCTTTAACGGCCGGAAAAAGCTGGCGGTAGTGGGGCTGACGCTGGGCTTCCTCACCTGGCAGGTCGGCTTTATGTCGATTGGGGGCGAGTGGTTTGGCATGTGGATGTCGAAGCAGTGGAACGGCGTGCCGGATGCGTTTCGCTTCTTCGTCACCATCATTCTGGTGCTGATTTATCTGGTGCAGCGCGACGGGGAATTGGACGAGTAATGAAGATGGCCGCAGGCAGGGGGCCTGCGGCCGACGGATTATTTCTCTTCGGCCAGCGAGTAGGGCAACGGTTTGATCGCCAACTGGCTGGCGGCATCGTCGCGCACCCGCAGCTGGCTGTCGGCATCCAGATCGTTGTTCATCACCACCTGCACCCACAGCGTGCCGTCGGCCAACTGACTCGACGCCAGTACGGTGCCGGTGCGGCGCCAGTTTTCCCCCAGCTGCAGCTCCAGATCCTCCGCCGCCTGCGGGGCGCGGGCCGCTTTACCTTCCAGCCAGTAGAGCGCACGCTTGTTGGCGCCGCGGAATTTGGCGCGCGCCACCATCTCCTGACCGGTATAGCAACCCTTGCTGAAGCTGATGCCTTCCAGCGCCTGCAGGTTGGTGGCCTGCGGGATCAGCTGCGCGCTGTTGGCGGCGTCGATAACCGGATAACCGGCTTCGATCTCCAGCGCCAGCCATTGGCTGCTGTCATTCAGTTCCGCCTGGTCATGCAGTTTGCCGATCAGCTGTTCGGCTACGGCGGGGCGGGTCACCAGCAGAAAACGTTCCGCCGGCGCAGCGAAGTGCAGAATCGTGGTCTCGCCGTCCTGCACCACCGGGTGCTCGGCGCTCGGCAGCGTGGCGAACAGGCCCGTCAGCGCGGCGCGCGCCTGGAAACCGGCGACGCCCAGCAATACCGCGTCATTATCGGCGGCGATAGTGACTTTGGAGAACACCGCGTATTTTTTGATTTCCGCCAGTTGGCTGTCCAGCACGCTGCGACGTTCCAGATAGGCGAAGCCTTCGCCTCGGTGGAACAGACGCAGGTTGCTCCACATTTTGCCCTTGGCGTCGCAGTGGGCGCACAGCACGTGTTGATCGGCCGCAAGCGCGTCGATGTCCGCCGTCACCTGGCCCTGGAGATATTTCACCGTGTCCGGCCCGTTCAGCGTCACCAGCGCCCAATCTTCCAGCGAGATCAGCGTCAGGGGAAGATGGGTGGAAGCGGAGGGCTGACGGGGTGGGAATGGAATGTTATGCGCCATAGTAAGTTCCTGCTCAACGTTTAGCTTACCTGAAGGGTATTGAGCCCATGGTAAAAGAGGCGGCGGGCTTTGCAAACTGTTATTCGCGCCGTGGCGCCGGGGTGCGCTTTTTTTGGCATTTTGCGCTTTATTGCGTTTTCCGCAGCAAAGCGCCTTCCCGGCGTGTATGTCAAATTGTTACTCTATAGGCTTGCGGCCAGGGTACCCTTGCAGACAGATCCCCGGCTGATGGAATTATATTGCGACGGCGTTGCCATACAGTGTGTCATTTGAACCCTGCGCTGGCGCTGCCGCGCTGAAAAGAGGTGAGTCATAACAACATGGATATTAACAACAAAGCACGTATTCACTGGGCTTGCCGTCGTGGCATGCGCGAGCTGGACATCTCCATCATGCCGTTCTTCGAATACGAATACGACAGCCTGAATGACGCGGACAAGGCGCTGTTTATCCGCCTGCTGGAGTGTGACGATCCCGATTTGTTCAACTGGCTGATGAATCATGGCGCGCCGCAGGACGGCGAGCTGCAGAGAATGGTGACCCTGATCCAAACGCGAAATAAAGACCGTGGCCCAGTGGCGATGTGATATCCGCATTTCCTGGCGCACCCAGCTGTTTTCACTGTTGACCCACGGCGTTCTGATCCTGCTGATCCTGATTTCGCCCTGGCCGGAGGGCTTTGGCCCGCTCTGGCTGGTGCTGCTGACGCTGGTGGTGTTTCAGTGCATTCGCAGCCAGAAGCGCATCGCCGCGGTGCAGGGCGAGCTGCGGCTGCTGGCGGACAGGCGTTTCAGCTGGCACGGCCGCGAGTGGCGGCTGGCGAAAAAACCGTGGATGCCGGGTTACGGCATGCTGTTGACGCTGCAGCCGATGGAGGGCAAAAAGCGCCGCCGGCTGTGGCTGGCTTCCGACTGCATGAGCAAAGAGGAGTGGCGCCACCTGCGGCAGCTGTTGCTGCATCCGCCGGCGGGTAACGGCGAGGAACCCTGATGAAACCCGTACTCTGGTTGGTGGAGGATGAACCCAGCATTGCCGATACGCTGGTTTACACGCTGGAGAGCGAAGGCTTCGAAGTACGCTGGTTCGAACGCGCGGAGCCGGCGTTGCAGGCGCTGGCGCAAGAAGGCGCGCCAGCGCTCGCTATCCTCGATGTCGGTTTGCCGGATATCAACGGCTTTGAATTGTGTCGCCGCCTGCTGGCTCAGGCGGCCGACCTGCCGATTCTGTTTCTTACCGCCCGCAGTGATGAAGTGGATCGCCTGATCGGGCTGGAGATCGGCGCCGACGACTATGTCGCCAAGCCGTTCTCCCCTCGCGAGGTCAGCGCCCGGGTGCGCACCATTTTGCGCCGCCTGCATAAGCAGCAGCGCCTGCAACAGAGCGCGCGCTACCATTTCGGCGCTTTCGCCCTCGACGAAGACGCGGCCACCATCTCCTACCATCAGCGGCCGCTGCCGCTGACCCGTTACGAATACCTGCTGCTGAAGACGCTGTTGTTGGCGCCTGGACGGGTGTTCTCGCGGCAGCAACTGATGGAAAGCGTTTGGGCGCAGGCGGAAGAAAGCCTGGATCGCACCGTCGATACCCACATCAAAACCCTGCGCGCCAAACTGCGTGCGGTGGATCCCGGTGAGCCGCCGATCCACACCCACCGCGGATTGGGCTACAGCGTGAGCCGCCAGCCATGAAAATTGGCCTGCGCCTGCTGCTGGGATATTTTCTGATCGTGGCGGTGGCCGGGTACTTCGTGCTGAGCATTTTCGTCCAGGAAGTGAAGCCCGGCGTGCGGCGCGCTACCGAAGGCACACTGGTGGACACCGCCAACCTGCTGGCGCAGATCGCCCGTCAGGACATGCAGCGCGGCGATGCGGCGCATGGCCAACTGGCGCAGGCGTTTACGCAGCTGAACCAGCGGCCGATCGGCGCCAATATCTCCGGCATCCGCAAGGATCGCAGCGAATACCACGTCTATCTTACCGATGCGCGAGGCAAGGTCATCTTCGATTCCGCCGGCCGCGCGCAGGGGCAGGATTATTCGCGCTGGAATGACGTTTATCGGACGCTGCGCGGCCAGTACGGCGCCCGCAGCACCCGCAGCGACCCGCAGGATGAAAACAGTTCGGTGATGTATGTGGCCGCGCCGGTGATAGAACAAGGGCGCATTATCGGCGTGCTTACCGTGGGCAAACCCAACAGCACCATGGCGCCGGTGATCAAACGCAGCGAACGGCGCATTTTGTGGGCCGGCGCATTGCTGCTGGGGATCGCGCTGCTGATCGGGGCGGCGTTCGTCTGGTGGATCAACCGTTCCATAGGCCGTCTGGTGCGTTATGCCGACGGGGTGGCGCAGGGAGAAAACGCGCCGTTGCCCAAAGTGGGCGGCCGGGAATTGACGCAGCTGGCGCAGGCGTTGGAGAGCATGCGTCTGAAGCTGGAAGGCAAAGCTTATATCGAACAGTATGCTCATACCCTGACGCATGAGCTGAAAAGCCCGCTGGCGGCGATCCGGGGGGCGGCGGAACTGTTGCAGGAGCTGCCACCGCCGGAGACCGCCCGGCGTTTTCTCACCAATATCGAACAGCAAAGCGCACGCATCCAGCAACTGGTGGATAAACTGCTGGTGCAGGCGCGGCTGGAGAGTCGGCCAGAAATGGAGACCGCGCCCATCGCGATCGCGGCGCTGATCGGCCAGACGATGGCGGGCAAAGAGGCGCAGGCGACGCAGCGCGGCGTCAGATTGCAACTGGAGGCGTTGGCGGAGGTGACGCTGAACGGCGATGCATTGCTGATCAGCCAGGCGCTGACCAACCTGCTGGACAACGCGATCGACTTTACCCCGCCGGGCGGTTGCGTCAGCGTGCGAGGCGAACGGCGGGAACAGCATTACTGCATCAGTGTCTGTGACGACGGCAGCGGCATTCCGGACTATGCGCTCGATAAGGTGTTCGAGCGTTTTTATTCGCTGCCGCGCGCCGAACGGCCTAAAAGCAGCGGGCTGGGCCTGAACTTCGTGCAGGAGGTCGCCCGTCTGCATCATGGCGGCATTCGCCTGCGCAACCGCCGGCCGCACGGGGTGGAAGCGACTTTCATGTTATCGCTGTGACTTCACCTTCCCTTCACATAACCACATTCTGATTTCACCTGCGGGTTTTATCGTGGCCTCATTACCTACGAGGAGCGAGCATGATGAAATCGGTACTTTTCTGGAAAATAACCACGTTGCTGGGATTGATGGTGGTGATGTTGATCCCCATCGCCCAACTGATGAGCGTGATCGACGAACGCAGCGGCTATCGGCAAAGCGTGGTCGGGCAGGTGAGCGAAAGCACCAGCGGGGCGCAGCGCGTGCTCGGCCCGTTGATTGTCATTCCCTATATCGAACGCGAAGAGAAGAAAGACGAGAAAGGGCAAACGGTGGTGCAGCGGGTGCAGCATTACCGCTATTTGCTGCCGGAGTCGCTTCAGGTGCAGGGCGCGCCGAAGGTGGAAGTGCGCAAGCTGGGCATCTATCAGACGCAGGTTTATCAGGGGCCGCTGAACTTCAAGGTGCGTTTCGGCCAGCCGGAGCTGACGGATTTGCAGCGCGCCAACGTGGCCGTCGGCCAGCCGTTCCTGCTGGTGGCGCTGAGCGACTCTCGCGGCATCAAGCGCATTTCCCCGCTGGCAACACCGCAGCCGGTGGCGTTTGAGCCGGGCACCGGCGTGGGTTCGTTGCGCCAGGGGATCCACGCACCGCTGACGCTGGCGGCGTTGCAACAAAAAGAGGGGCTGAACGCTGACTTCACCCTGACGCTGGCGGGCACCAGCAGCCTATCGCTGGTGCCGCTGGGGCGCAGCAGCGAGCTGCAACTGCAAAGCAACTGGCCACACCCGAATTTTCTCGGCAACTTCCTGCCGGACGAACGTAAGGTGACGGATCAAGGGTTTAGCGCTCGCTGGCGCAGCACCTGGTTCGCCAACAACATTAACAGTGCGTTCCATTACGACGATGGCATTATCGACGAGGACAAGCTGCCGGCCTTCAGCGCCAGCCTGGTCGAACCGGTCGATCACTATCAGCTGACCGAGCGTGCGGTCAAATACGCGCTGCTGTTTATCGGGCTGACGTTTATGGCGTTTTTCCTGTTCGAAACCCTGACCGGGCTGCGGGTGCACCCGATTCAGTACCTGCTGGTCGGTGCGGCGCTGGTGTTGTTCTACCTGATTCTGCTGGCCTTCTCCGAACACCTGGGATTCGCTCTCGCTTACCTGGCGGCCAGCATCGCCTGCAGCGGACTGATCGGCTTCTATCTGAGCGCCGTGCTGCGCGGCAAGCTGCGCGGTGCGCTGTTCGCCGCGAGCCTATTGCTGTTGTACGGCGTGCTCTATTTGCTGTTGCAGTCGGAGGACAATGCGTTGGTGCTGGGGGCGGGGCTGCTGTTCGCCATTCTGGCGGGCATTATGCTATTGACGCGCAAGCTGGACTGGTATCAGGTGGCCGATCCGGCGCGTTTGACCAAGGAAACGCCGGCCGGGGAAGACGAGCCACGCTTTCGTCTGTGGAAATAAGTGAGGGAAATCGGGCGCGTTACGCGCCCGATAGCGGCTACAGCAGCGGCTCCATCTCCAACAGGATCTGTTCGCACCATTGCTGCAGGCGCTCTTCGCTCAGATCGTATTGGTTGACCTCATCGAGCGCCAGGCCGACGAAATGTTTGCCGTCGGCGCTCAGCGGTTTGGGGCTGGTGAACTCGAAGCCCTCAGTTGGCCAGAAGCCGATGAACTGTACGCCCAGCGGCGCGATGTGATCGTGCAGCATGCCCAGCGCGTCGAGGAACCACTCACCGTAACCGAGCTGATCGCCCATGCCGTACATGGCGACGATTTTGCCTTTCAGATCCAGCGCCGCCAGCTGCGGCCAGATCGCTTCCCAGTCTTCCTGCAGTTCGCCGAAATCCCAGGTCGGGATGCCGAGGATCAGAATGGAATAGTCCTCCATCAGCTTGGGCGAGACGTCTTTCAGGTTGTGCAGGTCGACCAGGTCTTCACCCAGAATCTCACGGATTTTTTCTGCCGCCATTTCGGTGTAGCAGGTGCTGGAGCCGTAAAACAGACCAATCTTCATGTGTAAACCGTTACGTTGCTGTTTAGAGAATTGCAGCGAGTATACCTGATTTGCTCCGGCTTAAGGCATAATGGCGCGGGTGGAAATGCAACAAAGAGAGGACCGCGTGCAACAGCAAGACAATGCGCTGATTGAACAATTCCTGGATGCGCTGTGGCTTGAGCGCAATCTGGCGGAAAATACGCTGGCCTCCTACCGGCTGGATTTGCAGGCCCTGGGCGCCTGGCTTGGCCAGCAGAAGACCGATTTGCTGCAGGCGCAGGCGTTGGATCTGCAGGCGTTTCTCGCCGAGCGGGTGGATGGCGGTTACAAGGCCACCAGCTCCGCGCGTTTGCTGAGCGCCATGAGGCGCCTGTTTCAATATCTGTACCGCGAAAAGCTGCGCGCCGACGATCCCACCGCGCAGCTGGCGTCCCCCAAACTGCCGCAGCGCTTGCCGAAGGATCTGAGCGAGGCGCAGGTCGATGCGTTGCTGCAGGCGCCCTGCGTCGATCAGCCGCTGGAGCTGCGCGACAAGGCGATGCTCGAAGTGTTGTACGCCACCGGGCTGCGGGTTTCCGAGCTGGTGGGGCTGAACATCAGCGACGTCAGCCTGCGTCAGGGCGTGGTGCGGGTGATCGGCAAGGGCAACAAGGAGCGGCTGGTGCCGCTGGGCGAAGAGGCGGTCTACTGGATCGAAAATTATCTGGAGCACGGCCGCCCATGGCTTGTCAACGGTCAGACGCTGGATGTGCTGTTCCCCAGCACCCGCTGCCAGCAAATGACCCGACAGACGTTCTGGCATCGCATCAAACACTATGCCATCCTTGCGGGCATCGACAGCGAGCGTCTGTCGCCGCACGTGTTGCGGCACGCGTTCGCTACTCATTTGCTGAACCATGGAGCCGATCTCCGTGTCGTACAGATGTTGTTAGGGCACAGCGATCTCTCGACCACGCAAATTTATACACATGTAGCGACCGAACGACTGAAACAGCTACATCAACAGCATCACCCGCGCGCCTGAGCGGCGGGTTCGAAAGGATTGGAACAATGAAAAAAGGTTTAATGCTGCTCTCTCTGCTGGTGGCTTCGGTGGCCGGCGCCGCCCATGCCGATGACGCGGCGATCAAAAAAGCGCTCGCCAGCCTGGGCATCCAGCAGGCGGACGTGCAGCCTTCGCCGGTCAACGGCCTGAAAACCGTGCTGACCGACAGCGGCGTGCTGTACGCCTCCGAAGACGGCAAGCATATCCTGCAGGGCCCGCTGTTCGACGTCAGCGGCAAAGAGCCGGTCAACGTGACCAACCAACTGCTGAGCAGCAAGATGGACGCGCTGAAAGATCAGATGATCGTTTACAAAGCGCCGAAAGAGAAACACGTGATCACCGTGTTCACCGATATCACCTGCGGTTACTGCCACAAACTGCATCAGCAGATGAAAGAGTACAACGATCTGGGTATTACCGTGCGTTATCTGGCATTCCCGCGCCAGGGGCTGGCTTCCCAGGCTGAAAAAGACATGCAGTCGATCTGGTGCACCGCCGACAAGGCCAAGGCGTTTGACGCCGCCATGAAGGGCGACGCCGTTTCTCCGGCGACCTGCAAAACCGACATCAGCAAGCATTACGAGCTGGGCGTGCAGTTCGGCATTCAGGGCACGCCGGCCATCATCCTGGAGAACGGCATGATGATCCCGGGCTATCAGGGGCCGAAAGAGATGGCCGCCATGCTGGATGCGCACCAGGCCGCCACCAAAGCCGGTGGTTAATCGCCGGTGAGTATCAAAACGCAACTACGCCGCCGCCCGGCGGCGGACGACACGCATCTGCCCGCCAGTTTGCCGCCGCTGCTGCGTCGGCTTTACGCCCTGCGCGGCGTGCAGGCTGAGCAAGAGCTGGAACGCGGCGTCAAAGGCATGCTGCCCTGGCAACAGCTGGACGGCATCGACGACGCCGTCGGCCTGCTGCAGCAGGCGCTGGCCGACGGCCGCCGCATCATGGTGGTGGGCGATTTCGACGCCGATGGCGCCACCAGCACCGCGCTGACGGTGTTGGCGCTGCGCAGCATGGGCGGCGCAGCCGTCGATTATCTGGTGCCTAACCGTTTCGAAGACGGTTATGGCCTGAGCCCCGAAGTGGTGGAGCAGGCGGCGGCGCGCGGCGCAGAACTCATTGTCACCGTCGATAACGGCATCTCCTCCCACGCCGGCGTCGACGTGGCGCACGCCAAGGGCATGCAGGTGCTGGTGACCGATCACCACCTGCCGGGCGAGACCCTGCCGGCGGCCGAAGCGATCGTTAACCCCAACCTGCGCGGCTGCGCCTTCCCGTCCAAATCGCTGGCGGGGGTAGGCGTCGCGTTCTACCTGATGCTGGCGCTGCGCGCCCGCCTGCGGGACAGCGGCTGGTTCGAGCAGCGCGCGCTGGCGATGCCCAATCTGGCGGAGCTGCTGGACCTGGTGGCGCTCGGCACCGTGGCCGACGTGGTGCCGCTGGACGCCAACAACCGCATTTTGGTGTATCAGGGATTAAACCGCATCCGCGCCGGCAAATGCCGACCGGGCATCCGCGCGCTGCTTGAGGTGGCCAACCGCGACGCCCGTCAACTGGCGGCCAACGATCTCGGTTTTGCGCTCGGGCCGCGGCTCAACGCCGCCGGCCGGCTGGACGACATGTCGATCGGCGTGGCGCTGCTGCTGAGCGACGACATCGCGCAGGCGCGCATGCTGGCCAACGATCTCGATGCGCTGAACCAGACGCGACGCGAGATAGAGCAGGGCATGCAGGTGGAAGCCCTGCAGCTGTGCGATCAGCTGGAGCGCACCAGCACCGAGCTGCCTTACGGATTGGCGATGTATCACCCGGAATGGCACCAGGGCGTGGTGGGCATCCTCGCTTCGCGCATCAAAGAGCGTTTCCACCGCCCGGTGATCGCGTTCGCGCCGGCGGGTGACGGCATCCTGAAAGGCTCCGGCCGTTCGGTGCCCGGCCTGCACATGCGCGACGCGCTGGAGCGGCTGGATATGCTGAACCCCGGGCTGATGATGAAGTTCGGCGGCCACGCGATGGCGGCCGGGCTGTCGCTGGAAGAAGCCAAATTCGACGAGTTCCGCCAGCGTTTCGGCGAGCTGGTGGGCGAATGGCTCGATCCGGCGATGCTGGAAGGGGTGATCTGGTCCGACGGCGAACTGGCGATGCAGGAGCTGTCGCTGACCACGGCGGAGCTGCTGCGCGAGGGCGGCCCGTGGGGCCAGGCGTTCCCTGAACCGACCTTCGACGGCAAGTTCCGCATCCTGCAGCAGCGGCTGGTGGGCGAGAAACACCTGAAGCTGATGGTGGAGCCGCTCGGCGGCGGCCCGCTGCTCGACGGCATCGCGTTCAACGTGGATACCACGCTGTGGCCGGACAGCAGCGTGCGCGAAGTGGAACTGGCCTACAAGCTCGACGTCAACGAGTTTCGCGGCAACCGCAACGTGCAGCTGCTGATCCAGCATCTTTGGCCGCGCTGAGGCGAAATTGAACACAATTCGGGGATTGGGCTCTCCAATCCCCGGCATCCTTCTCGATCGCCACAAAAACTGACCAACTCGCTATAAACTGCCGCCCGGATCCGTTAGAATTAGCGGTTCCAATGGCATTCCGCCATCGACGACATCAACGTAAAAGAACGAAACCATGTTTGAAATTAACCCGGTAAAAAACCGAATTCAGGACCTGTCCGAGCGGACTGCGGTTCTTAGGGGGTATCTTTGACTATGATGCCAAGAAGGAACGCCTAGAAGAAGTCAACGCCGAGCTGGAGCAGCCGGACGTTTGGAACGAGCCGGAGCGCGCACAGGCGCTCGGTAAAGAGCGCGCCGCGCTGGAAGCCATCGTTGAAACCATCGATCAGCTGGAGCAGGGCGGCGAAGACGTCGGCGGGCTGCTGGAACTGGCGGTGGAAGCCGACGATGAAGAGACCTTCAACGAAGCGGTCGCCGAGCTGGATCAACTGATGAGCAAACTGGATCAGTTGGAATTCCGCCGCATGTTCTCCGGCGAATACGACAGCGCCGACTGCTACCTGGATATCCAGGCCGGTTCCGGCGGCACTGAAGCGCAGGACTGGGCCAGCATGCTGCTGCGCATGTACCTGCGCTGGGCCGAAGCCAAGGGCTTCAAGACCGAAGTGATCGAAGAGTCCGACGGCGACGTCGCGGGCCTGAAATCGGCCACCATCAAGATCATCGGCGACTACGCGTTCGGCTGGTTGCGCACTGAAACCGGCGTGCATCGCCTGGTGCGCAAGAGCCCGTTCGACTCCGGCGGCCGTCGCCACACCTCGTTCAGCTCGGTGTTCATCTACCCGGAAGTGGACGACGATATCGATATCGAAATCAACCCGGCGGATCTGCGTATCGACGTGTACCGCGCCTCCGGTGCGGGCGGTCAGCACGTCAACAAAACCGAATCCGCCGTACGTATTACTCACCTGCCAACCAACATCGTGGTGCAGTGCCAGAACGATCGTTCTCAGCATAAGAACAAGGATCAAGCGTTTAAACAGCTGCGAGCCAAGCTGTACGAGTTTGAGATGCAAAAGAAAAATGCTGATAAGCAGACGATGGAAGACAACAAGTCCGACATCGGCTGGGGCAGCCAAATCCGTTCTTACGTGCTGGATGACTCCCGCATCAAGGATTTGCGCACCAACGTCGAAACGCGTAACACGCAGGCCGTACTGGATGGCGACCTGGATAAATTCATTGAGGCAAGTTTGAAAGCCGGGTTATGAGGAATAGAAATGTCTGAACAACAAGTACAGGGCGCCGATCAGGCGCTGGATCTCAATAACGAACTGCAGTCCCGCCGCGAGAAACTGGCCGGCCTGCGTGAGAACGGCATTGCGTTCCCGAACGACTTCCGTCGCGATTCCACCTCCGACAAACTGCACGCTGCGTACGGCGATAAAGACAACGAAGAGCTGGAAGCGCTGGGCGTAGAAGTGACCGTCGCCGGCCGCATGATGACCCGCCGCATTATGGGCAAGGCATCCTTCGTCACGCTGCAGGACGTGGGCGGCCGCATTCAGCTGTACGTCGCGCGCGACGATCTGGCTGAAGGCGTGTACAACGAGCAGTTCAAGAAGTGGGACCTGGGCGATATCCTCGGCGCGCGCGGCAAGCTGTTCAAAACCAAGACCGGCGAACTGTCGATCCACTGCACCGAACTGCGTCTGTTGACCAAAGCGCTGCGTCCGCTGCCGGATAAATTCCACGGCCTGGCGGATCAGGAAACCCGTTACCGCCAGCGTTACCTGGATCTGATCGCCAACGAAGAATCGCGCAACACTTTCAAAGTGCGTTCGCAGGTGATGTCGGCTATCCGCAACTTCATGGTGGAACGCGGCTTCATGGAAGTCGAAACCCCGATGATGCAGGTGATCCCGGGCGGCGCGTCCGCGCGTCCATTCATCACTCACCACAATGCGCTGGATATCGACATGTACCTGCGCATCGCGCCGGAACTGTATCTGAAGCGTCTGGTGGTCGGCGGCTTTGAGCGCGTGTTCGAAATCAACCGCAACTTCCGCAACGAAGGCGTTTCTCCGCGTCATAACCCAGAGTTCACCATGATGGAACTCTACATGGCTTACGCGGATTACAAAGACCTGATCGAGCTGACCGAGACCCTGTTCCGCACCCTGACCGAGAAAGTGCTGGGCACCTCTCAGGTGCAGTACGGCGATGAAGTGTTCGACTTCGGCAAGCCGTTCGAGAAGCTGACCATGACCGAGGCGATCAAGAAATACCGTCCGGAAACCGATCTGGCTGACCTGGCCGACATGGGCAAAGCGGTGGCCATCGCCGAATCCATCGGCATCAAGGTTGAGAAGAGCTGGGGCCTGGGCCGCGTCGTGACCGAGATCTTCGAAGAAGTGGCGGAAAGCCATCTGATTCAGCCGACCTTCATCACCGAGTACCCGGCTGAAGTGTCGCCGCTGGCGCGCCGCAACGACGTGAACCCGGAAATCACCGACCGCTTCGAGTTCTTCATCGGCGGCCGTGAAATCGGCAACGGCTTCTCCGAGCTGAACGACGCCGAAGACCAGGCGCAGCGCTTCGCCGATCAGGTGAATGCTAAAGACGCCGGCGACGACGAAGCGATGTTCTACGACGAAGACTACGTCACCGCGCTGGAGCACGGCCTGCCGCCGACCGCCGGTCTGGGCATCGGCATCGACCGCATGGTGATGCTGTTCACCAACAGTCACACCATCCGCGACGTGATTCTGTTCCCGGCGATGCGCCCACAGAAATAATTCCGTTTAGCGTGAAACAACCGGTGCAGGCAACTGCGCCGGTTTTTTTTCGCCCACTGAACTTAACCGCTTAAAACATCGGCAGTTACGCGCCATCTCCGCTTGCCCGCCGCCGATAACCGGTTATAATGCCTGTCGCACACCGATGCGGGTGTAGTTCAATGGTAGAACGGCAGCTTCCCAAGCTGCATACGAGGGTTCGATTCCCTTCACCCGCTCCAATCCTTTCTGTTAGTACCTTCTCGGTAAAAATCAGCAAGTTAAGAAGTGGTTGAATGTTCAGGTACCTACAAAGGTATCCCAAGGAATTGCCCATCGCTGTTGCGGCTTGGTGTGTGGCTCTGGGAGCATATCAAACCGCTGGCGGTCGTTCTACTGTCTTACCGCGATAGCTCAACAAGAACAGCATGCCGTGCCATCGGCTCTAAACTCTCCCAAAACATAGTACATCGCAGCATTCAGCCCCGATGCCCCTTCACAGGGATAAACAGGCTAAAGTGATACGCACCGGCAGCGAAAGACCCGGCTCTATCTCCGGCTGGCCCACGGTTCCGTTTGGATGCACGGGCGACCTGATAACGATGATGCGCTATGATAATCTGATGATGTCGCTGACGCTCCGTTGCTTAGGTATCACTAACCGGGGCTTTATGGCTAGTATTGTGTTTATTTTTCTTCGTTGATACCAACAGCCTTTGCAAATTGAGCACCAAAAGATGTTCTATAAAGCGCCCCTTTTTGGATGCTTACAACCCTTCCCGAATTTTCCTCTTCTTCCTGAGCTTGAAGAAATTCAGGTCTTTCTATAAAACTATTATAAACATCATCTCCACGAAGACTTTTCTCATAATTAACACCCACTAAACCTAATCTAATCCAGTTATCTACATATGAGGATATTTTACTGTCAACATGTACTTCATCCCCTTTGTAAAGGTTTAATAAATTCCTATATAGTGTTCTAACACCACCATTTTCTGACTTTGATGTAATATTTACTATAGCAGCATTCAAACTATGTTTAATGTACAAATTTAAAATTGGAACTTCATCCGCAGATAGTTGTTTTATGATCTCGACAAAGGCTGGATGTGTTTCTTTTTCCATTGACTTGTTCATCGACGAAGCAATTAGTTGCAAATATAGCTCTTTTAAATCATCCTCATCATGACTAAATGCTAATCCTTGTAGCGCTGGGCCAACAATAGATGCCTTTGGTTCAATTATATCGTCTTTAGAGATGTTTTCCGTTTTCTTTGATATATCAGTTTGGAATTTTTCTGAAAAATAACATCTTGCCTTTTCAAATCCAAAGTTTAGTGCGGCAAGAGGTAGCAAACAGTTCTTAACCGTGCTTGTTACAATTAACGCAGATTCACCAAGATTTTTAGCAGATCTCTTGACGCTATCATCATCACCTGCAAGCCGCATTAGCTCACCAATGACGTGAACACCTTGCGATGCCTTACTATTATCTTGCTCACTCATCTTTAATCCTTCGAAGTCGTAATCTATGTTGAATTAAACCGAAAAGTTAAATAAATCAACGTGAGTTTAACATACGCTCGATTTTTTTTTCACCTATGCAATTCCCTCCCTCCACCGACTCACGCTTATCAGCCCCCGTACCCTCTCGATATCCTTCTGAGAACTTAGGGGGGGAGGGAGGGGGCATTTCATCACATCTCAAGCATCCTGTACTAACCTGTAAGCCTCTCAATATTTTGTAATGGTATGAAATCTAAAGGCGAAACAATCGAATAATACCGGAAGCTAAACCCCAGACAATGATCGAAGATACAAAAATAACTCCGACAGTATACTGAATGTAGACCCCTACATACTTACTGCTGAAAAGTAAAACCATCAAGCCAATAAAAGCTAGCAAAGATGTAAGTGCTGCCTTCTCTTTTAGTTCATACCAAAACATAAAGACACCTAAAATATCTCATTAAGTTAGATGGCTATTCTCTTTCAAAGTAAGCGAAGAATAAAGATAATTTAGAGGAATTTTTATAATTCAAGTGGTTGTGTGCGACTAAACGACAATTTTCTATGTGAACGGCGTTAATTGTGTTGTCTCATTTGAGCATACAGCCATCCTACAGTGAGGCATTCACCGCTTCATTATCATCTGGATGGCATGATAGGGCTTTAGTTTCATACTTTAGAAATTTAAAGTTAGATGGGGTAGCAGCAAAAAGTAGCTCTGAATTTATTGACAAAAGTATAGCTGACCAAGCTTTTATGAACTATGGGGTTGGCCATGTTAATGCACCAGAACATGGCATTAAGAAAGATGTTTTTAATGCAATTATAGATGATAGAATATCACAAATTTATAATGAAAAAATTCTTTGTGGTGTTGTAGATGGAATTCCGATATCCTATCTATCTGCTACAGCTGGATTTATATCATTCCCTGTGACTTTGATTGTAATCATACTAATTGCATTAATTTTATTAAGGGTGAAAAGTAATAAAAAAGCTCCAAAACCAAGCCCCGCTAGGGGGTTATTTTTTTGTACTTCGGCAATCCAAGTCCTATTTGCTTTTCTGGCTTTTTGACCGCTGACCCATTCGTTTCCATGAATAAATCAAAATCGAACCAAGATATACTTGATACTTCCTCGGATGAAATTATCAAATCCATATCATTTATCTGTGTTTTCTTCATCGTTCTTGTTGAAGGTGCAGAGCGAGTTTTAAATTCAGTAGGGTAGTTGTTTGTGAACTCTATTGATAACGTTGAGTTATCTCGGTAACCAGACATAATCGGGAACAGTGATATGTATTGATTTGGCTTTTCACTTTCAGTTGGCTCGTCAAGGCCATTAACTATACCGACATAAACCTTTCTGGACGATAAGCTTATCAGTACCGGTCGCTTAGGTGTTTCTTCCATTGCGTCAAGCAGCATGGCATCGAAGGTTCCATGGTTAACTGTCTTTCTTAGAACCCGCAGTTTCATTGCATGCATTATGCTGTAATGACACTCCTTCTCATACATAAATCCTTTAAGTAGATTCTTTATGAAAACGAAAGAAATCCATGCGATAGATATTGCAATTGCCCCAACAGACAACATAATTAGCCATGCATATATTCTATCTGTATCTTTTTTTTTTGTTACTTGGAAGCTTCCTGCAACGTCTGTGATTAGGTGGAAGTCAGGAAAAAAGTATTTTATTACTGCAGCTGAAATTGCTGCACCTATAACACAAAAAGCACCATATGTGGCGACTTTTAAATAAAGAAGCTGCCCATCATATCTATGCAGTTTGTAATAATGAAATAAATCAGCGGTTACAATAATGTAACCGCTGACTAAAATTGGAATTAATAGCAGAGCAATCAATCGTCATTTCCTAGCGGCAGCAGCCTTACTGTTGACTATCATTGCAGCCATTCGCTGCATTTCTTTCACTTCAGGAAGTTGTGCGATCTCCTCGGATGGTATGTAGGCAGCTCCGCGACCAACAATGCGCATCTGAGCGACTTGGCGCTCATCGTTTTTGGACGAAGCTTTTTCCTGTCCATAGCGCTTTGGCTTGACTCTTAAGTCACCCCAGAACCATTTCATACACCCTCCTTTCGATTACCAAACTGGTAATCAGCACAGTCAGTATACAACTTCTCCCACTTTTTTATCAAATGTGAGCATCGTTTTTAGATGCAAAACAGAACCGAAATTTTTTCGTTTTTTTATCGGATTTTTCAATGTGTAAATATTCTTTTTTAAATCATTAACATAATTCAATGGGGTGGGGCTTGCGCCCCGTTTTTTCACATCTTCCCGATTGCGTGGTCGATGATTAGTGCACCTTCATCTGCTGCGCGATGCATGCTGCGTGCGTGGCGATCGCCGCCATGTTCTTGGCGCACTGTAGGATGTAGTAGTCAACTTAGCGTACTGGCCTGCGTTTGCGCTGGCGGACGTCAGGGGAATAATCCAGCGTGCGTCCGGTGTTCTCGGCCTGTTGCTTATCGAGCCACGCTTCTACTTCATCCAGGTTCCAGGCCACGGTGCGGTTGGTCAGTGCGAAACGTTGCGGAAACTCCCCTGCCTTTTCCAGTTTGGTTATCTGCGACTCCGACATGGGAACCATCGCCAGGAGTTGAGTTTTTCGAATTGCTGCTTTCATTGTGCTATCTCCTCACTTGCGGTTAATTCCGCAGTGGTATAGACAGCGGCAAGTTACAGTATTCTGATGAATTGACGGGCCTTATGGTATCGCTTGAGTGAAACGTTGCATGGGCACTGAACCCGCTCCAAAATCTCCCTATGCATCACCCCCATTGAGTTATAACCGTTTTCAGAAAAGCTGATTCTCAACGATGCATCACCGTTTGGTGCGGGTTGACGTGTGAGTCGCTCAAGCCATTGGCCTGGCATTTAACCGCGATAACACAACGCGCCGCCCAATCCTGATGCGGGTGTGAGCCGCCGTCGCTGCCCACACCGCGTTATTGCCGCTTAACTCCATTTCTGTTTGGCCCCGGATGGCAGGCGGTTATCCGTTTCTTCGCAGGTGCGATCGCATTCTTTCGGCAGCAGGAAGGTGATACTTCCCGCCAGCAGCAGCGATGCCGCCAGCGCGCAAACCGCGACGTTCTGTCCGTACAGATAAATCATGACGCCGACCAGATAGGGGCCGCAAAACCCACCGAGGTTGCCCAGCCCGTTGATCACCCCGCGTGCGCTGCCCGCCACTTCTGCCGCCGCAATGCGTCCGGGAATTGACCAGAAGGGGCTGGTCGCCGCTTTAAGGAAGAAGCCGCACACCACCAACGCGATATAGGCGGCCACCACGTGCTCATGCAGGATCACCGAGGCTATCAGCGCCGCCGCAAAACAGTACAGGGAAATCCTGACCCACAAACGGCGTTTACCGCTGCGATCGCTGAACATCGAAATCACATAAATTCCCGCCAGAGTGGCAACAAACGGCAGGATCGCCAATACCCCAACATTGGCCATGCTGCCACCGGTCAGGTTTTTCAAGATGGTGGGTAGCCACAACGTATACCCATAGTCCCCGGTCTGGTAAAAGAAATTCAGCACGACCAGGCGCATCAATCCCTTGTTGCGAAACACCGCTTTTAACGGCGCTTTGGCCGCCGGCGCCATCCCTTCCCGCGCTTTGCGCTCCCGGGCCAGTTCGGTCAATAAATAGTCGCGTTCCTTCGCCGGCAGCCAACGCGCTTCTTCCGGACGGTCACTGATCACCAGCCACCAAATGGTCAACACCACGACCGACAACAAGCCTTCGATAATGAACAGCCAGCGCCAGTCGAGAGTGGCAATAATCGCGCCGGAAACCGGGGCGGTCAGCATCCCTCCTAGTGGGGCAAACATCATGACAAAGGCATTGGCCCGGCCCAGTTCTTTTTCCGGGAACCAATTGCTGACCATGGTCAGCACGACGGGCAACATTCCCCCTTCGGAGATCCCGAGAATAAAACGCAGCACGAGCAGTTGATATTCATGGGTGACGAACCCGGTGGCGATAGAGACAACCGCCCAGGCCACGAGCGACCAGGCGATAAAACGTTTCCCGCTACCGTAAACCGCAAGTCGTCCGCCAGGGATTTGCAGAAATAAATAACCAATAAAAAAGATACCGCTGGCCACGCCAGCCATCTGGCTGGTAATGCCTAAATCCTGTTCCATGCCGCCCGGCAGAGCAAAGCTGATATTAACGCGATCCATAAATGAAATAATGCAGGTGATAAGGATCGGCGCGATAACCCGCAGCCAGCGAGTTCCTGGTATTTTATCGGTCATAATAGCGTCTCGATGATATCCGCCATTCACAAAGGATATTGTGTCGGCGGATAAAATGATCATTCGTAACTCATACGATCATTTTTATTTAATTAACCCAGGAATATCCTGATGTGAAAAATAACCTGCCAGATTATCCAAAACGGATTGGCTCATTCCCTGACGAGTTTCTACGGTAGCGCTGGCCACATGGGGTTGAAGCAGAACATTCTCGAGCGCAAAGAACGCTGTCGGGACATGGGGTTCGTTTTCAAAGACGTCCAGAGCGGCCCCGGCGATAACATGATTTTGTAACGCCTTTATCAGCGCCGCCTCATCGACCAGGCTGCCGCGGGCGATATTGATAAGCCAGGCGCGTTCGGGCATGGCGTTAAATACGCTGGCATCAACAATCCCGCGGTTTTCCGCACTGCCGGATGCCGCGATCACCAGGAAATCACTCTGTGCTGCGAGCGTGTGCAGATCGGCGCACCACTGGTAATCCAGGCCGTCTTTGCGCTGGCGGTCAGTATACAGGATGGTCATATCGAAGCCTTTCGCCCGGCGGGCGATGGCTTGGCCAATATTCCCCATGCCGAAAATACCGATGCGTTTACCGCTCACTTTGGTCGCCAGCGGTGGCGGCGTCGTTTCCCAGCGGCCTTCGCGTACAAATCGGTCCCCTTGGCAGAGGCGGCGGCTGGCGGACAGCATTAGCCCCAGAGCCAGATCTGCCACATCATCGGTCAGCACGCCGGCGGTGATCCCGACGCTGATATGGCGTTCCCGGGTGTAGTTGAGATCGATAGCGTCAGTCCCCACGCCAAAGACGGCAATCATGCCCACCTGCGGCAGCTGTTCCAGCGTCTCCCGGGTTACCCCCACATCACCACGGGTGACCACCGCCTGAACGTCTGCGCCATGGCGAACCAGGAAGGCTGGAATATCTGATTGTTCATAGAGACGGAATACCCGGTAACGGGCGTCCAACGCGGCCTGTAAAGCATCCATCACCGGTGCGATAAGCAAAATGGTAGGTTGAGTGTCAGTGTGCATCGTTGCGATCCTGTCTGAAAAATAGGGGATACCCTGTATCAGACGTTTTTTTACCGCTTATTTTTGCGATCTGCATCACGCCAAAGAGTGTTAAAAAAGCATGTTACTGCTGGCGTGATCTCGTGTGCAATTTCATGGCTTCTGTCAGTGGCTATCGGGGCAAATGACCCATTATGCCCGTAGGAGGAGAATGCGAAATCGATCGGTTTTGGCGAGAGCGGTGAATAACCAGTGATTTTCTGCCGTGGATCACAGGATAAGTAACGTTGTTTCGTAACACTTAATTAAGTGACTTTTGTCACAGTTTTAAGCGGCTAAAAACCGTGAGATAGGCCATGACTTATTTCACCATGCCGAATAGCCTTTCAGGTGGAGTTTACTCACAGTGGAGATAGGTTGTAAATATTAGAAACAAAGCGGTTTGCTTTGTTGCTTATTCATAGTGGCGCCCGTAGAGCGAACTAATAGCGATTCTACCGTAATTACGCCGAGATTGCGTGTTGCCATAAAACTACCCAGTCATTGTTTTTGTCGGTGAAATACCGAGCCGATATTGACCAGAGAAAATATTATGATAATTGATGCCTTAACCACTGCCGTAAATAATAGATTCTATCCGGCAGCCATTCGAAAAATGCTGGCCAGCATTATTGAAAGTGAGCCGTACAATTTACCTATCGGCCACTATCAGGTGCAGGGTAAACAGATGTTCTTTAACGTCGTTGAAGGGGAAACCAAACTATTGTCCGACCAGAAGCCGGAGTTTCATCGCCAGTATCTGGATATCCATCTTGTCCTGGAAGGGAGAGAAGTGATTGGCGCCGGGGTTCTGGGGCTGCCTTTGCCCCTGAGTGAGCCATTTAACGAGGCGCACGACCTTGGGTTTAGCCCGGCGATCCCCGGTGAGACTCTCATCCACCTGCAACCCGGTGAACTTGCCGTTATCTTTCCGGGGGAGCTGCATCGCCCGATGAGTACCTGCACAACACCGGCAGTTCTGCGCAAAATTGTGGCGAAAATCGACGGCGCCCTGCTGACGTAGCAAGACGTTCAGCGGCGGCTGGTATCGCTACTTCAGGCTGCCGGCGGAAAGCCTCGCTCATCCGCCGTCTGCCGCGATTCCGAAGAATACGCCTTTCCCGTCAACGCCATAGCCCCTAACTTTTAAAAATTGAGTTGGGTTGAATAAATTTACGGCAGAGATTACGCCGTATTATTTACAGGGATATTTGCTTCAGGTTCAGATTACATCATTAAAGGCCGTGAGTTTACCTCTGTCGTAGATGTAGCCAATCTCATAACGCCTTGATCTTTTAATGCGATTCCTCCCCATTAGCACAATTTTTTATTTTGGTTTGCCTGCGTTCTGATAGATATTAAAAAAACTATATAAAAATAAATTATTTCGGAGCTAATAATGTCGTTGCAAATCGTGCTTACCCGCAGGGAGGCGCTGGGGAAAATGGTGGGCGTCATCGTCGCCGCCAGCCTGTTGCCTTATTCAAATATAACCTATGCCGAACGGGCGCAAATTGCCGCCTCGCCCGTTGAATACGCGCAATTTTTACAAATTTCGAGAAAAATTACCGAGTTTGATGATTTGGACGTCACACTCTCCGCCCGCTATTTTTCCGCACTGCGCGAACATTTTCCTCAGTTGAACTCGCAACTCAACGCCCTGTTCATCCTGAGCCAGCAAGCCACCGATGCGGAAACCTTGAACCGACATGCGATTGAACAGGGGCAAAGGGAGCTTATCCAGGCGATCGTGACCGCGTGGTATACCGGAACCGTAGATCCTTCAAGCGCCGAGCAGGGGCAGTTGATTAGTTATAAAGAAGCGCTGATGTATCGCACGGTTCAGGATGCCCTGATTGTGCCGACCTGGTGCAATTTTGGCCCGCTGTGGTGGACCGGCTTGCCGCCGGGCGTTACCCGCCAACCTTCCATTCCCGCAACAGATTTGCCTGCCGTAGCCGATAAAAAATATGAGGATCGCGTGTGAAAAGCCCAATAATTAATGCTTCCGGCGATGCAGAGGCCGATGTCGTCATTGTCGGTTCCGGTATTGTGGGCGGTCTGATGGCGGATGCTTTGGTGAGCCAGGGCTACTCGGTGCTGGTACTTGAGGCAGGCCCGCGCATTGAGCGCGCACAGGCTGTGGAAAACTGGCGCAATATGCCACTGCACAATCGTGCGGGGTCGGATTTTCAGGGGCTTTACCCGCAATCGGAGTACGCCACCGCGCCGCTCTATTTCCCGGAGAACGACTATATCAAACTGACCGGCCCCAATGGCTCAGGCTTTAAACAGGGCTATTTGCGTGTGGTGGGGGGAACCACCTGGCACTGGGCCGCTTCTTGCTGGCGCAACCATCCCAATGATTTTCGCATGAAATCCCTCTATGGCGTGGGGAGAGACTGGCCTATTTCCTACGAAGATATCGAACCGTGGTACGCGAAAGCCGAAGAGGAAATAGGCGTTGCCGGCCCGAATAATCCGGAGTGGCAGTCCCCTGCGGAACGCAGCGGGCCTTACCCGATGGACATGGTGCCCTGGGCCTACGGCGACAGACGCATTGCTGAGATTGTTAATCCTCACGGCTTTAAATCGGTGCCCATTCCGCAAGGCCGCAGCACCCGGCCCTGGAATGGACGGCCCACCTGCTGCGGCAATAACAATTGCCAGCCGATTTGCCCGATCGGAGCCATGTACAACGGCATTCACCACGTTGAACGGGCCGAACACAAGGGGGCGAAGGTGATCCCCGAGGCGGTGGTGTACAAAATTGACACCGACGACAATAACCGCGTCACCGCCGTTCACTGGTACGACACGGCGCATAACTCCCATCGGGCGATCGGTAAAGCGTTCGTTCTGGCCTGCAATGGGATTGAAAACCCGCGCTTACTGCTGCTGGCGGCCAACGAAAAGAACCCGAACGGCATCGCGAACAGCTCGGATCAGGTGGGGCGCAACATGATGGATCACTCTGGCCTGCACTGCTCCTTCCTGGCGCGAGAGGCCCTGTGGGTTGGCCGCGGCCCGGCGCAGAGCAGCTGCATGGTGGGGTATCGTGACGGCGCGTTCCGCAGCGACCACTCCGCCAACAAGATCATCATCAACAACATCAACCGGGTGATCCCCTCCGCCCTTGAAGTACTGAAATCGGGCAAGGTCGGCAAGGCGCTGCAGGATGAAGTGCGCGATCGCGCCAGCCGCTCGGTGGATCTCTCCATTAGCCTGGAACCGCTGCCGGATCCGAACAACCGTCTTACTCTGAGCTCCACCCGCAAAGACAAGCATGGCCTGGCCTGCCCGGACATCCACTACGACGTCGGCGAGTACGTGCGCAAAGGGCTGGAAGTGGTCAAAACCCAGCTACGGCAGATTGGCGACTTGTTCGATGCGCAAGAATTTGTGATTAACGACAAGCTGAATGCCAACAACCACATTATGGGCGGCACGATCATGGGCAGCGATCCCACGAACTCGGTGGTGAACGGCAATTGCCGCGCCCACGATCATGACAACCTTTGGATCCCGGGTGGAGGCGCCATGGTTTCAGCCAGCGTTGTCAACACCACGTTGACGATGGCGGCGCTTGGACTCAAGGCGGCCAATGACGTACTGCGCGCCCTGGAGAGCAAATGAATAAAATCACCCATTCGTTGGCAGCGACGCTGCTGCTGGGAAGCGGCTTCGCGGCGCATGCCCAGGACGGCGATCTGATCGCTAAAGGGCAAGCGCTGGCTATCGCCTCGGACTGCATGGCCTGCCATACGAATACGCAGCAGCAGGGCAAGCCTTTTGCCGGGGGGTACGGCATTGCTTCTCCCATGGGCACTATCTACGCCACCAATATAACCCCATCGGTAAAATACGGCATCGGCGGCTATTCCGAAGCGGCGTTTGCCGACGTTCTGCGCTCGGGGATCCGGCAAGATGGGACGTATCTCTATCCGGCAATGCCCTACACCGCCTACACCCGTCTGAGTGATGACGAGATCCACGCGTTGTATACCTATTTCATGCATGGCGTTGCCCCGGTCGATGAGCCAGCCAAGCGCCAAACCGATCTGCCGTTTCCGTTTAACATCCGCCTCTCCATGGCGGTATGGAACATGCTTTATTTGGATAATCGGCGTTTCACCCCGGATGTGACGAAAGGTGAGGCGTGGAACGAGGGGGCCGCGCTGGTGCAGGGGCCGGCTCACTGCGGAACCTGTCATACGCCGCGTAATGTGCTGATGGCGGAAGACAATTCGCGCTTCCTGATGGGGGCATCGTTGGGTTCTTGGTACGCGCCGAATATCACCGCCGATCGCCAGGAAGGGATCGGCGACTGGAGCGAGCAGGAGTTAGTGAACTATCTGAAAACCGGTCGGGCGGAAGGGCGCGCACAAGCTGCGGGGCCAATGGCTGAAGCCGTTGAGCACAGCTTCCAATACCTGACCGACCGGCAGCTGCAGGCGATTGCAACTTACCTGAAGACCGTGCCGTCACAGGGCGAGGGGCGCCAGGGCAATGGCCTCAGTCAGGCGCACTACGACGTTGAGCACCATCTCCGCGGCATGAATTCGCCCAACGCCAACCACACGCTCAATAGCGGCGAGGCGCTCTACAGCGGCTACTGCGCCAGTTGCCATCAGCCGGACGGCAGCGGCAGTTTGAACCAGGCTTACCCTTCGCTATTCAACAACTCCACCACGGCCGCGAACAACCCGTCAAACCTGATTGCCGCCATTTTGCAGGGGGTTGATCGCCGGGTTGACGGTAAGCACGTCCTGATGCCGAGCTTTGGCGCCGGTTCCTATGTCGGAGAACTGACGGATAAGCAGGTTGCCGATATCGCTAACTTCGTGCTGCAGAAATACGGCAACAGCACGCTGAGCGTGAGCGAGGCCGACGTGAGTGAGGTGCGCGCCGGGGGTCCGAAACCGCTGTTGGCGCGCGCACAGCCGATGATTCTGCCTGGCATGGCCACCACGGCGGTCGTCATTATTCTGCTGATCCTATTCTGGCTCCGGCGCCGCAAGGCACGTTGAGGGGGCATTCGGTCAGGTGGGTGACGCCATCTGGCCGAATTTCTGGCCGGGATAGCGAGTGATGTTCTTCTGACGACGCGGGCAGCTATGGCCAGTGATGAAGTCACTGGCGGGGAACGCTATATTGTCTCCCCCATTGACAGGCGGAAGTGGAGATCGACATGTTCAATGGTCGGCAGCCCTTTAATTTTTTTTATTATGATCTCTGTCGCCACTTTCCCCATCTCATACCGTGGCGTCAGTACGCTGGCTAACCGGGGGGTAATGATCTGCCCGATCTCAAGACCGTGAAATCCGGCAATGGCAATTTGCGCTGGAACGCCGATACCGTTTGCCAGGCATTCCTGTAACACTCCCACGGCCAGATCGTCGTTGGTACAGAGAATACCGTCCATATCCGGATACATTTGGCTCGCAAGCGTCATCATGCCTGTCCCAATCGAAATGGAAGAGATCTTATTGGGGGAAATGCGACCGGTAGGCAAATCATGGTTAGCCATTGCCTGACAGTATCCCGTGTAACGCTGTTCATCGCGGATATCAGACATTGAACCAAAATAGATAATGCGTTTTTTACCGCTGGCCAGCAACATGGTGGTCATATCGTAGCCGGCTTTCACATTATCAAAACCCACGTTAATTCGATCTGCATTGCCTGACAGCCCCATGATTTCAGCAACGGGTATTTTTGCCGCCTTCAGGAGTTTTTCCGCCCGCAGGCTATGGACCGACTCGGTCAGCAGCAGCCCTTTAATCTTAAAAGCCAGGATCGCGGCGATTTGCTCCTCTTCGCGTTTGCTGTTGTAGTCATAATTGACGACCAGCGTCTGATAACCCTGTATAGACGTCACGGATTCAATGCCGGCGAGGACATCAGCAAATATCAGATTGTTAAAAGAAGGAACCAGAACGCCGATGAGGGGAGGGCTATTGGAATAGAGGGCGGGATTGTCGGGATCGGCCTGATAGCCGACTTCCTCGATCACGGCGGCGATGCGCGCAGCCGTTTCCGGTTTAACCCTGTCCGGCGTGCGCAGATAGCGACTGACCGTCATTTTGGTGACACCAGCCAGTACAGCAATGTCATTTAACGTAATTCGCTGCGACTTCACCATTCATACTCATCTGACCCAGACCGTGTTTGTCATTATGCCCACTGCTGAGCCAAAAGAGAATGCGCGCAATGCGCTGCCCCGGCCGTATCCGGTGACAACCGCACGATGCGCCGATCCCGGCCTCTTTTCCCGTTCCGGCATTATATGTCCGTTATCTCCGCATTTCGTAACGCGGGGAAAGAAAGGCACGCATCTGCGTGCCGTGGACGCGGTGGAAGAAAAGACGGGCAGTTTGATACCTTATTCGGCCTGCCCAATAAGATGAACGGGCCGATATGGCCGGGTTAACTGAGAATATCTTCGGCGATCACGTTGAACAGCGTATCGATCTCGCCCTGAGTGTTGTAGTGCATCATGCCGATGCGCAGCACGCCGCCGTCCTGCAGCCCCAGCTGTTGCACCAAGCCCAACGCATAGAAATGCCCGCTGCCGGCGCAGATGTTGTGCTGCCCCAGGCGGCGGGCGATCGCGTCAGGCGTATGGCCGCTGAAGGTCAGGGCGAAGGTTGGCGTGCGGCGCGCGCTGTCCGCCTGGGGATTGCCGTAGAGCCGCACGCCGTCGAGTTGCTGCAGCCGTTGCAAAAAGTGACTGCACAGCGCCTCTTCATGCCGGTGGTAGGCGGCGAAGCTCTCCTGCAAGCGCTGCCTTAACGGCGCTCCGGGCGCGCCCCACTGCGCCAGATACTCGATAGCGGCCGCGACGCCGGCCAGCGCCTCGAAGCTTTGCGTGCCGGTCTCGAAACGGCCGGGGCCGACGTCGGTGGCCGGCTCGACTTTGTACGGCCGCAGGCGCTGCAGCCACTGCGGCGCGATGTAGGCCATGCCGACGTGCGGGCCAAAGAACTTGTAGGCGGAGCACACCAGGAAGTCACAGCCCAGCGCCTGCACGTCGATCAGGTTATGCGGCGCGTAATGAACGGCGTCGACATACACCTGCGCGCCGACCCGATGCGCGGCTTCAACGATGGTTTTGATATCGACGATGCCGCCGGTGACGTTGGAGGCGTAGCTGACCGCCACCAGACGGGTGTTGGCGTTGATGCGCTCACACACTTTCGCGGCATCCAATGCGCAGTCGGCGCTCTCCAGCGGTATCTGATGTACCGTGGCCCCTTTGTCGGCGGCGGCCTGCTGCCAGCTGGAGACGTTGGCGTAGTGATCCAGCGCGGTGACGATGACTTCATCGCCGGCCTGCCAGTCGCGGCTGATGATGCGGCTGAGATGAAAAGTCAGCGTGGTCATGTTCATGCCGAAGACGATGTTGTCGGGCGACGGCGCATTTAACAAGGCGCGCACCGATTCCCGCGCCTGGCCCATCACCTCGCCGGTGACCCGGCTCGAGAAATAGTGGCCGCCCAGGTTGGCGTTGTACCTTCCCAGGTAGTCGGTCATTTTTTCCAGCACGCCCCGTGAAACTTGCGCACCGCCGGGGCCGTCGAAAAAGATGGCCGGTTTGCCGTCGATCTGCTGTGACAGGGCGCTGAACTGGGCGCGGGCGAGCTCGGGGGTAAAGGTCATGCTTTCTCCCCCCGCGCGGTGAGGACAAAGAGATCCAAATGACCTTCTTCTTCCGGGCTCACGGCGTTGATCGGCGTGGCGTTGTGCCACAGTTTGCTGTCCGCCAGCAGCACGGCCTCACCGTCCGCCAGCGCTTTTTTAAAGAAAGGATCGTGGCGGCTGTCGTCATACAGCATGATTTCACCGCCGACGATGTTGTGCCGGTGAATGGCGATCATCGCGATATGGTCGAAACCGTCCTGGTGTATGCCTTCCGGCGCCACCTGGGTGTCTTTCTCGATAGCGACCACGCGCATCTGGTGGATCTCTATCTCGGCGCCTTCCGGCAGGTCGTTGCTCTCTGCAAACAGGTTGCACATCTCTGCCATGCCGGCGCTCTGCAACACGGCGCTGTCGATAGGTTCGAAGCGGCGCACCACATTGCCCTGGAAGTGGTTGATCTGATCCGACTGCATGAAAGTGCGCGGCCCTACTTCGGCGACGTTGGGGTTGAGGTATTTAACGACCGAATAACGGCGCAGGCGATATTTGCCGTCGGCGTGTTGCGTGTGGGGCAAGAAGGAGAACGATGGCATCAGCTGTTGGGTGGCTTGCGGGCTTAGTACAGTCATACTTATTACGTTTTCGTGTTTCTGTAACATAATCACCTCTAATAATAATAATTTCTGATGTTGTAGGGGGTAATTCGATTGAATTGTAGACGACTCTATAACCAACGCAATTTAGCGGTGGCGAGGTGTGACGGCGGTCGTAAAGTGGGATGAACAGCAGAGAGGATGAGCGGAAGGGAATGCTGGTATGAAGCCGTCATTCAGCAAAATAAGCGCTAACGGGGGAGAATTCATGCGCAAGCATAACGTGACCAAGGTTACGCTTTCAGGGATAACTCTCATGAATATGAGGTGCTTTACTATAATTCCGGGACAGAGTGACCGCAGTGGCATTGCCTGGTTGTTGAAAGAACAATCTTCAATTCCCCCTGAATAAGGACTCCGATCATGCAGCATGTCAGAAAATTCGTCATTTCCTGCCTGTTTGCGTCGATAATGTTCCCCGGCATGGCCTTCGCGGAAGATCCCCCCGTGACACCGTTGGCTACCGGGATCGTCAGCAGCGGCGTAGCCGAAGCGCAAGTGACCGAGGCCGTGCGCCACGGTGAAATCCTGACCATCAAAGTGCGTTTCAAAGGGTTGAAAGACAACCTTAATGGACAAGGCTTGTATAGCAGTCTGGATAAAAGCAGTCTTGAGAAATCCTTCTATATTCTGGTGGGTAATAAAAAATACCTGCTGCTTACCGATAGCAATAATGTCCCACTGGCCTCTCCCAGCGTGTCATTCAGCTCAAGTTCAGGCATTCCCTATGTCGCCACCTGGTTTGGCAGCTTCCCTGCGCCTCCACCTGATGTGAAAGAGGTGTACCTGACGATCGCCAATGTCGAGCCGCTCGGGCCGATAGCCATTACGGATCGTTGAGCGATGAACGGCCTCAGGAAAGCCGCCTGTGTGGGGGGGATGTTAGCCTTTGGGTTGGTGTCATTGGGTTCATGGGCTGACAGCGGAGAGCCGGCATCCGTGGGGAAACCGGTGATACTCGATCTTAAGGCCACCCGGCTGGATTTGGTTGGTTTGCCTTCGGGGCTGAATGCCGGCGTCCTTGATCTGCAGAGTAAGGCAGCGGATTTGGCTAAACAATCCGCCGACATTTCCGTCAGAGACAGCAAAAATGCCGTAACGTTATCGATGCGCAGCGATGTGCTGTTCGCCTTCGACAGCGATGCGATTGCTGCTAAAGCGGAGCCTGCGCTGCAACAGGTGGCGCAATTTATCGCGGCCGAACCGGTAGGGAACGTGGTGATCGAGGGGCATACCGATGCGGTGGGCAGCGATAAATATAATCGGGATCTGTCGCTGCGACGCGCACGTGCGGTGGCTGTTTGGCTGATCGCACATGGGGTAGAAAAATCTCGTCTGAGTGAACGGGGAAAAGGGGAGGCTGAACCGGTGGCTTCCAACGACACGCCGACGGGCCGGGCCAAGAATCGGCGGGTTGACTTCGTGTTGCCGAAAACCGCTGCCGCCGGTTAACCCCGCGCCGGTGGACGTTTCCTTTGCCAGAGCCGCTTTTAAACGGGCTCCTCCCGCTGACTGCTCGCGGAGTTCAGGCTGTATGGCGTGGAGCCGGTGACGTTAATGATTGATGAACATAATCGCGTCGCCAAAAGCCTGTATCTCGCTTTCGGTTTTCGCTTTAGCGGCCCCGATAAAATGCGGGGTCAGAACGTCTCGAAATACAGCTCGCGCAACAGCCAGGATATTTCGTTATTGGTGCGGTTCAGGACGTCTATTCTGTGAACCCCTATCGCTTCTGCGCGCAGATCGAGCAGCAAGTTGCGAATCTGCCGGAATAACGGGGTTTGCGGGTTGGGTTTGGCCAACTGCTGGCCGCACAGTTTGATACCGGCGTCGCAACCGGTGGCGATGTCCGTCAGGCAGCACGGGCAGGTGGTATTTTGGCGCGCCATATTGCGGCATTGTTGCCCGATTACCTGATTGAAATGGCGTAATTGCAGGCAGACTTCCCGCGAGTTCAACGGGTTGGAATGGGTTGTCATCGGTTTCAGCTCCCTTGTCTGCGCCTATATTGGCACTTACCGATGAAGATAACCACGGACAAGCCGAGGGGGTATCGCCTTGTTGTGTCTGGAAGCGACGAAATCGATGAGGCCCGCGATGGCGGGCCGGTAGAGTCAGGCGCGTTTAAACAGATTCGCCGCCTGGAACAGCGCAAAGGAGCTGACCAGCATTTCGATGCCGACGATCGCCGTCACCAGCGTGACCGACGCCGCCGGGCCTGAACCGATCAGCATCCAGGCGATGATCAAATCGAGCACGCCGATAACGAACTGCAGCCAGTTGCCCGGCAATCCGCGGCGCATATAGCCGGCCGCCAGGCGCGCGATGCCGCCGAGCGCGAACAGCACGGCAAGGTACACCGCCAGCGCCAGAATGCCCGCCAGTGGGCTGGTGATGAACACATAGCCGATAATCAGGTAAGCCACGCCCAGCAGAATGCCGCCGATCATCGGCCAGGTATTCTGCGCCCGGTTGGCGATCATGGCGATAATCAGCCCGGCGCCGCTCAACAGCAGCAGGACGCCGACCACGATGCTCAGCGCCGCGCCGGAGGCGAAAGGGTTGACCAGGCACAGTATGCCGCCCGCCAGCAGCAGGAAGGCGATGATCAGCAGGGTGGTGCGTTGCTTTTTGAGCAGTTCTTCGCTCAGGAGGGGCAGATTATTGCGATCAAGGTTTAGCATGTTACAGCTCCATTCTCTTTGTTGCGATCCTCGGGGGCACTCTATTTTTCCGAGCGCTCTATTATAGTAGTCACTTTTTAATCGCTGCGGTAAATCCGGCGTGGCGTTTATGCTTGGAAGCGGCGTGTTATTCGGCCAGTTCATCAACGATGAAATCAATCAGCGCCCTTACCGAAGGGGGGAGTCCTTGTCTGGAAGGGTAAAACGCGACAATCTTGTGTTGTTCCAATGTCCAGTCGTCGAGCAGCGTTTTCAGGCTGCCGTCGAGCAGTTCCTGGCGGGCTAATTTCAGCGGCAGACAGCCAACGCCGACGCCTTTTACGATCGATTCCTTGATCAGGCGAATGTCATCGCACACCATGCGCGACTCGTTGTTTATTTTGACTTCGCGATCGGCTTGTTGAAACGTCCAGGCGGCCTGAAGATGGGTCGATAACCACCCGACCGTTGGCAAACTGGAGAGATCTTCGGGCGTATTTATACTTTGGTACTGAATAGCTGCAGAGGGGGCGACCATAAATGCGGTGGGCACAGCGCAAATTCGACGCATCACCAAATTGCTGTTTTTGGGCTCATCGGCGATGAGTTTTAATGAGAGGTCATACCCTTCAGAAATAATATCCACGTTGCGATTAAATATTTTCACATGCAAATTGACCTTGGGATATTGCAGCATGAATCTCGCCAGCACTTCCGTTAGGCCAAGATCCAGGAGAATGTTTGAGCAGGTCAGTTTTATTTTTCCAGTGGGTTTTTCGCTTTTGTTAATAATAAGGCATTCCGCTTTCTCTGCGGTGCTAATCATCTGCAGGCAGTACTGAAAATATTCTTTTCCTATATCGGTGACCATGAGGTTTCGCGTTGAGCGCTGAATAAGCCTGACATTAAGCCTTTTTTCCAAATTGGATATTCGTCTTGATAGCGTCGATTTGGGTATACCAAACTTCTTACTGGCGGAAAGAAATCCACCGCATTCAACTACTCTGGCAAACATAACCATCTCATTGAAATCTATCATATAAAATTAACCTTCCCAGTGGTGAAACACTCATTCCCAATAATCGTGCTATTTACCCGGCTGGTTCATTGCTAGCCTGATGTCGGAGCGTTTGAAAGCATGCTACATGCTTGGAATGCATGGGGCGATCGGAATTTGATGATTTTGATGATAAAGGAGAAGGGAATGACTTTTAAATATAACCGATTAGATAAGACACAGGCCGCCGTTTTATTAGTCGATCATCAGACGGGGCTACTGTCCCTGGTTAGAGATCAGGATCCGGATAAATTCAAAAATAATGTTTTGGCGCTGGCCGATCTGGCTAAATACTTCAATTTACCGACGATACTGACCACGAGTTTTGAAAACGGACCGAACGGCCCTTTGGTACCAGAGCTAAAGCAAACTTTCCCTGACGCCCCCTATATTGCTCGTCCCGGCAATATCAATGCCTGGGATAATGAAGATTTCGTCAAGGCGGTAAAGGCCACGGGCAAGAAACAACTGATCATCGCCGGCGTGGTGACCGAGGTTTGCGTGGCGTTTCCTGCGCTCTCTGCGCTGGAAGAGGGGTATGAGGTTTTCGTCATCACCGACGCATCCGGCACGTTCAATGCGATTACGCGCGATGCGGCTTGGGATCGCATGTCCCAGGCCGGCGCGCAGCTGATGAGTTGGTTTGGCGCGGCGTGCGAATTGCACCGCGATTGGCGAAATGATATCGAAGGGTTGGGGAACCTGTTCTCTCAACATATTCCTGACTATCGCAATCTGATGACCAGCTTCAGTTTGCTGACCTCAGGTAAACAGTAATCCCGACATCGCTGCATGGTTTGGCGCCTTATGGCGCCATTTTCCTCCCGCCGATCGCGCCGCAGCGGCCTCCGTGCCCGCTGTTTTCCGATAGTTGCCTCTTTCCCGCTTTTTGACTGACCCGGCGCAAATGTTACACTGTGCGGCTGAGGCGTATCAGAACCGAAAAGACGATTGGGGACAGGATTTGAGCACAGGAAGCAAGCTGGCGAGGTGGCGCCGCATCGCGGTGTGTCTGACATTGGGGCTATTGTTGGCCGGGTGTTCGGGTAAAAATACCTACAACCGCGACTACGACAAACTGCCGAAGGGCAGCTACACCGGCAAGTCCTACACCGTCAAACGGGGCGATACGCTGTACTACATCGCCTGGATCACCGACAGCGAAGTCAGCGATCTGGCCAGAATCAACAAGATACGCCCGCCTTATAGCCTGGAAGTGGGGCAAAAGCTGCGGCTGAGCGGCAGCGCGCCGACCAAAACCGCCGCCACGCGCCGTAAAACGTCTTCCTCCGCGATCGCCAAGCAAACGCCGCCGCCGGGCGCCGCCCGCTGTTGGCGCTGGCCGGCCAGCGGCCGGATCGCGCAGGCGTATTCCAATGCCGATGGCGGCAACAAGGGCATCGATATCGCCGGTAAACGCGGCCAGCCGATCTATGCTTCCGCCAAGGGCAAAGTGGTGTACGTCGGCAACCAACTGCGCGGCTACGGCAACCTGATCATGATTAAGCACGGCGAAGACTTTATTACCGCCTACGCGCACAACGACACTACGTTGGTGCGCAACGGCCAGGATGTGAAAGCGGGGCAGAAGATTGGCACTATGGGCAGCACCGGCACCGATTCGGTGTTCCTGCATTTCCAGATCCGCTATCGCGCCACCGCGCTCGATCCGCAGCGCTATCTGCCGCCGCAGGGATCGTCGCCGTCCTGTTAACGTCAATCCGGCTCCTTGCGGAGCCGGATGTCAGCTATTTCAGCGGCAGATAAAGATCGGTCACCAGTTCATATTCCGCCACCTCGTGCACGAAGTTGTGGTAGTGGAAATAGAGCGGAAAATCGCGCAGCTCCTCGCCGCTGGCCGGCAACCACTCGCTGTAAAGATAGCGGGCGCTTTCCGAAAGCCCATCCAGCGATCCGAGATGGCGCAGCACCGCACAGCGCCCGGCCGGCAGCGTGCCGTTCACCACGCCGAAGGCGTTGTCCTCCGGGATCGGCGCAGTGACCTCGCCGCAAATGAAGAAGCGGAAGTCCTGCGCTTCGGTGGTGGCCGGATCGTGCGGTGCGATACCGTAAGTGCGGCTGCTTCTGACCGGCGACAGGCCACTGGTTTTGCGCCACTCGATAAAGCGTGCGGCGGTTTCGTTGACCAGCGCGGACGGGCCGCGATGTTCGATCATCGCCACCGGCGTGGCCGGGAAGTCGACAATGTCTACTTTCATGGGTTGTTTCCTTTTGTGTTTCGGCTCGGGAAAGCGCTGCTGCCAATCGATCCAGGCCGGCCGTTTGCGAAACTGGCTTGGCGTTTGGCTGAACGCCTGTTTGAAGGCGCGGCTGAAGGACTCCGGGTTTTGAAAACCGGCGTCCAGCGCGATGTCAATCACCGGCTCCAGCGGGTTATACGCCAGGCGGTACGAGGCGCGTTTGAGCCTCATCCACTGGATATAACGCCACACCGAGATGCCACAATACGCGCTAAACTGGCGTTGAAAGTGAAAGCGCGAAAAGTGGGCCACTTCGCTCAGTTTTTCGACGGTGAGCGCCTCGTCCAGGTGGCGGTCGATATAGTCAAAGACCAGCGCAAAGCGCTTTGCATACGTCTGGGTCATGTGATTGTCTCCTCCATGCCTGAACTTTGCCCGAGCCGCCGCCGCTTCTCCTGACGGATGATGCTGAGTTGTCGCCGCAGGAAAATGGGAGGGTGCGGCGTTCGCCGTCGGCCAGGCCAAACTCATAACCCCGCGCGGCTGTGCGCCGCGATCCCGATCGAGAAGATGAATATTACATGATGGATCGTTCCCGTTTGCTGAAATTCCTGCTGCCCTATCTGTGGCCGAAAGACAACCCGCGGCTGCGGGGGTATCTGGTGGTGGCCTTCGTGTTCATGGTGGCGGCCAAGGTCAGCACCACGCTGGTGCCGCTGGCTTATAAAGCGATGGTCGATGCGCTGAGCGGCGAGACGGCGAAAATGCTGGCGGTGCCGCTTGGGCTGATCGTCGCCTACGGCGTGGCGCGGGTGGGCGGCGCGCTGTTTGAGGAACTGCGCAACGTAATGTTTATCCACGTCAGCCAGAACGCCACGCGCCTGTTGGGCGTGCGGGTGTTCCGCCAGCTGCATGCGCTGAGCCTGCGTTTCCATCTGGAGCGCCAGACCGGCGGGTTGTCGCTGTCCATCGAACGCGGCACTCAGGCGGTGTCCACGGTGCTGTCGCGGCTGCTGTTCTCCATCGTGCCGATCCTGTTCGAGCTCTCGCTGGTCACGGCGATCATGTGGCATATGCTGAACGGCTGGTTCGCGCTGGCGATCCTGACGACGGTCGGCTGCTACATCCTGTTCACCGTGTTGGCGGTCAGCTGGCGCACTCGCTTTCGCCGTGAGCTCAACAAGGCCAACGCCGACGCCAACAGCAAATCCATCGACAGCCTGCTGAACTATGAAACCGTGAAGTACTTCGGCAATGAAGAGTTCGAGGCCGAGCGTTTCGACCTCTCGCGCCGGCTGTACGAATACGCCGCCATCAAGAACCAATTCAGTTTTACGGCGATCAACCTGGGGCAAACCGCCATTATTTCGATCGGACTGATCGTGATGATGACCATGGCGGCGCAGGGCATTACGCAGGGGACGATGACGGTCGGCGACTTCGTGCTGGTCAATGCCTATCTGCTGCAGCTGTATCAGCCGCTGAACTTCTTCGGCTTTATTTATTCCGAGGTGCGCCAGGCGCTGATCGACATGGAGAACATGTTCGATCTGCTGCAGGAACCGCGTGAGATCGTCGATAGCCCGGATGCGCAGCCGCTGCGCCTCGATCGCGGAGAAGTGAAGTTCGACGCGGTCAGCTTCGGTTACGACACGCGTCGGCCGATCCTCAAGCAGGTGAGCTTTACCATTCCGGCGGGCCACACGGTGGCGGTGGTCGGCGCCTCCGGCGCGGGCAAGTCCACGCTGTCGCGCCTGCTGTTTCGCTTTTACGACGTGCAGGGGGGCGCCATTACCCTCGACGGCCAGGACATTCGCCAACTGACCCAGGCCAGCCTGCGGCAGGCGATCGGCATCGTGCCGCAGGATACGGTGCTGTTCAACGATACGTTGCGTTATAACATCGGTTACGGCAAAACCGGCTCCAGCGATGAAGAAATCGAGCGGGCGGCGCGGCTGGCGCATATCCATGATTTTATCGTCGGTCTGCCCGACGGTTACGACACCCGGGTGGGTGAGCGCGGGCTGAAGCTGTCGGGCGGGGAAAAGCAGCGGGTGGCGATTGCGCGCACCATTCTGAAAAATCCGGCCATCCTGGTGTTTGACGAGGCGACCAGCGCGTTGGATACCCAGACCGAGCGCGAAATCCAGGGGCACCTGCGCGAGGTGAGCCGCAACCACACCACGCTGGTGATCGCTCATCGGCTCTCCACCGTGGTGGACGCCGATGAAATTATCGTGCTGGAGGCGGGGGAGATCGTCGAGCGCGGGGGGCACGAGGCGTTGCTGGCCGCGAACGGCCGCTACGCCGCCATGTGGCAAACCCAGTACAGTGAAGAGCAGGAACCGCACTGATGGAGCCGCCGTTCACGTTCACCCCTGCTGCTGGGCGGCGTTGAGCCGCTGCGCCACGTAGTCGCAGGCGATGCGGCAGTCCTGTTTTAGGTCTGTCTCGTCGCCGGCCAGGCTGCCGCGCAGCCAAAGCCCATCGATCATCGCCGCCAGCCCGCGCGCCGCGTCGCGCGCCTGCTGCAGCGGCAGCTCGCGGCGGAACTGGCTGCAAATATTGGAATAGAGCCGCCGATCGTTGGCGCGCTGCAGGCGGCGCAGCACCGGCTGATGCATGCTGGCGGCCCAGAAGTCGAGCCAGGCGCGCATGGACACGGCGTTGGTTTGGCTGGGGTGGAAGTTGCCCTGGATAATGGCGAACAGCTGTGACTGGCTGTCGCTCGCCGCTTGCGCGCGGCACTCGGCCACCGCGTCGCGCAGATCGCGCAGGATCTTGCGCATGGTGGCGCTCAGCAACCCCTCTTTATCGCCAAAATAGTGGCTGACGATGCCGGTCGACAGCCCGGCTTCTTTCGCCACCTGAGACAGGGTGACGCCGGCCAGCCCGACGACGTTTATGGTCTCGAAGGCGGCGTTAATCAACTGCTCCTTGCGCTGCTCAGGAATGTCTCTGCGGTACATATTTTCCCCAACTGATAGGCAAATCACACTTTGAATTTGATTGATTGAACGGTCAATCAATACTCTATATGCTGCGAAAATGTCAAATAAATGACGATAGAATGTTAATTAAAAGTTGCATTTAAATCGTCTGTCTTTCGCATCATGGAAGCCTGCCAATGACAACAAAAACTCCTCCATCGCTTGACGAAGAACCTGTCAGATTGAATGTTCCGGTATTTTTCGGCTCGGCGGCGGTGATCCTGCTGCTGGGATCGCTGGTCGTGCTGTTTCCCGCCGCCAGCAAACAGTGGTTGAACGCCGCGCAAAGCTGGGTCGCCGACGTGTTCGGCTGGTACTACATGCTGTTGATGGTCGCCTGCATGGTGTTCGTCTTCTGGCTGGCGCTGTCGCGCTTCGGCCATATTCGCCTCAGCCAGGATGACGAACCGCCGCAGTTCAGCTATCCCTCGTGGGTGGCGATGCTGTTCTCGTCGGGCATCGGCATTGCGCTGGTGTACTACGGCGCCTACGAACCGCTGGATCACTTCTTGTCGCCACCGGAAGGCAGCGGCGGCACCGTGCAGGCGGCGCGGCAGGCGATGGCGCTGACCTTTTTGCACTGGGGGCTGCACGGTTGGGCGCTGTATGCGCTGATCGCCACCGCGCTGGCCTATTTCGCCTATTGCCGCGGCCTGCCGTTGGCGCTGTGCTCTGCGTTATACCCGATCTTCGGCGAGCGTATCCACGGCGGCGCCGGCCATCTGGTGGACAGTTTCGGCATTCTGGTGACGGTGATTTCGATGGTGACCAACCTGGGGATCGGCGCGCTGCTGGTGAACTCGGGGCTGTTTTATCTGTTCGACATTCCGCAAAGCACCGGCGTGCTGCTGGCGCTGATCGTGGTGATGATGGTGGTGGCCACGCTGGCGGCGGTCACCGGCGTCGAGAAGGGCATTGCCATGCTGTCGAACATCAACGTCGGCTTCCTGTGCCTGTTGCTGCTGTTCGTGTTTCTGGCCGGCCCGACGCTGAATCTGCTCAACGGCATGTTGCAGAACCTTGGCGATTATCTCACTTCGCTGGTCAGCCGCAGCTTCGATATGTATCTGTACGGCAAGGCGCGCCAGTGGCAGGGCGCCTGGACGTTGTTCTATTGGGCCTGGTGGGTGGCGTGGGCGCCGTTTGTCGGGCTGTTCATCGCGCGCATTTCCAAAGGGCGCACCATTCGTGAACTGATCTTCGGCGTGTTGCTGATCCCGTTGGGCTTCACGCTGGCGTGGCTGTCGATCTTCGGCAATACCGCCATCAGCCTGGTGTTGGAAGGCGGGCAGGCGATCCTCGGGCAGGTGGCGCAAAGCGATCCGCCGATGGCGGTGTTCAAGCTGTTCGAATACCTGCCCTATACCCAGCTGACCGCCGGTTTTGTGGTGGCGATCAGTTTCGTGCTGTTCCTGACGCCGGTCGATTCCGGCACGCTGATGATAGCGAACCTCTCCTGCCAGGGCGGTTCCGCCCACGATGACGCGCCGGCCTGGCTGCGGGTATTTTGGGCGGCGGTCACCACGTTGATCTGCGCCGGGTTGCTGTACGCCGGCAGTTTCAGCGCGATGCAGACTGCGGTGGTACTGTGCGGCCTGCCGTTCTCGGCGGTGATCGTGTTGTACATGGTCAGCCTGCGCAAGGATCTGCGCGGTTACGCCATGACGCCGGCGCTCCCCTGAGGCGGTTTATTCGTCCGCGCGCGGCCGGTGATGCACGTATTCGATAATCGTGCCGTCCGGCAGGCGGGCATTGAAACAGGCGCCGGTGGGCACTTCCACCGGGCCAAAGAAGATATCGGCTCCGGCGGCCAGCAGCCGCTGATGGTAGGGATAAATGTCATCGACCAGCAATGTGCCGACGGTGCTGCGGAAAGGGCGCAGGCTTTCTTCCGAGCCTTCCAGGATCAGAAACGGCCCCACCGCCGCCAGCACCAGCCGATGCGCGGGAAAGTCGAAACGCATATCCGCTTCCACGCCGTGCAGCTGCTCGTAAAACGCGATGGCGCGGTCGATCTCGCCTTCGTCGACGTAGACCCGGATCAGCACGCGCGGCACGCGCAGCGATGAAGAGTCGGCGGTTTTGCGCCAAAAGCCCGCTTCTGTCAGTTTTGCCGTCATTGCTCATTCCCCATGGTGGCTCGTTTCCCCGTCATCATGCCGCAGTTTGGCCGCAGGGATTAGACTGAGTTGTTATGAACCAGCAGCGGCGGAAATAAAAAAGCCCCGGTAACGGGGCAAAGACCAGCTCAGGTCGGAATAGCGGGCTAAAGCGGGCGTCAGGCGCGATGGAATTCCGGCAACACCAGTTGACCTATCTCCTGCATCGTCTCTTCCAGCGGCCGCTGGTTACGGCGGAAATGCAGGCCGATGTGGTTGACCCCGGCGTCACGCATGGCGCTCAGTTCCTGAATCAATCCATTACGGCCGCTCTTGATGCCGAAGCGATGGCGCTGAATCGGCGCGTCGGCGTTATCGGTGAGGTCGAGATGAATAAAGCTGACGTAGGGCTTGTCACCGGCTACGTTACGCCAGAGTTTGACTCGCGAAACGTGGTCCGCAGGCGTGCCGGGATACGACAGCCAGCCATCCATATTTTTGCCCACCCACTCGGGCGTTTGCTGCGCCAACCCGGCGACCAGCAGCGGCGGCGGCGGCGTGGCCGGCAGCAGGCGCAATCCAGGCTGGAGCGCGCTGTCGGCTTCCCCTTTGAGAATGCCGACGCTGGTGCGGAAGTTTTCACCGCGCGCGGCGTAATCGGCGCCGAACAGCGGGTACTCTACGGGGCGATCGCCGCTGGCGACGCCGAGCAGCAGACGATCGCCGCTCAGCGTTTGCAGCGTGGAAGCCGCTTTGCGCACCAGCCACGGCTGGCGCAGCGGCAGCACCACGGCCGCGGTGCCCAGCAGAATATTGCGCGTCAGGCTGGACAGGTAGCCGAGGTAGGTAAAGGTCTCAAACACCTGCGCGGCGTCGCCGAAGTCCGGATCGTACAGCGGCACGTCGCGAACCCAGGCGGCGCGAAAGCCGAGCTCATCGGCCAGCTTGATGCGCGCAGCATGTTCGCTCATGTCCGGCACGCCGAACGGTCGCCCGTCCTGCTGGCGTTTCAGCTGCCCGCTGGTGGACCAATCGTTGTCCAGCGGCAACTCGATGCCGATGGAAAGCGGCTCCCGGGTTAGTCTTTCGATGCTCATGTGTCACTCCGTCTCAGGCCTTGCGGCGCGGTGTCGAACGATGGCCCGAAGTGTTGCATGGCGCTAAATTGAGATAAACAGCCCTAATCGCAATAGATAATTGCTGTTGCGAGCATAATTGCTTTGCAGGATACGGCATGATTGCCGTGATTTACGTCACGCTCTGCGCTTTTGCTATTGTCCAGATGAAATTATGTAACCCTGCCAATAGCCTTTCCCTCATAAGAGTTAGTTTGTTGTGCGGAAATAAAATAAAACTAAATGATTCAATAGATAAAAGTAAAACTGAATATTCCCCAGGGTTCATTCAATACGGATAAAAAATTAATAAGCCTGAAGAGTGATCGTTGAGATTATTCGGGAATGGCGTGGAAATAGGCATTTTTAACCGAAGAAAAATACCCGTTATTATTTTATTGTCTGTAAAAACAGAGGGGTAAAATATCTTTTTGTGATAATGCGATTTTGAAATAGTACCGAATAAAAACTTCATTCGTCTCTAAGAAAGCGCCGGTTGACAGACCGCCGGCTTACGATAATTTTATGTCATTAACATGTTAATGAGTTGTTGTCGTGACGGGGGGCCAATATCTCTCTTGGCCGTGCGCTTAACACACTTATGCCATGGCGGCTTGCCATTCATAAGTTAACTTATGGACACATGACGCTATGAATACATCGCCAGAGCCTCGCAGCGCATTAAGTGAAGAGAACCGGTTGCTGATTATTTTATTTTTCGTTTTCGGCTGTGTGTTCGTCGATCGTCTGACCATCTCGTTTCTGTTTCCGATGATTGCCGCCGACCTCAAGCTCAGCAACGTGCATCTCGGCACCCTGTCGGCGGTGCTGGCGTTAACCTGGGCGCTGTCTGGCGCCGGGCTGGGGGCGATAGCCGATCGTTTTAATATCCGTAAACCGATGCTGATCTTGTCGATCCTGGTGTTTTCGCTGTTCTCCGCGCTGTCGGGGTTGGTCAGCGGCTTTGCCATGCTATTGATCTTCCGAGCGTTGATGGGGATCGCCGAAGGGCCGGTATTGCCGATCGCACAGTCGTTGATGGTGGAAAAATCGCAGCCGCAGCGCCGCGGTTTCAACATGGGATTGATCCAGGGCGCGGCGCCGGGGCTGCTGGGCGGCATTATCGCGCCGCCGCTGATCATCTATCTGGCGCAGAAGTGGGGCTGGAGCATGGCGTTTCACCTGACCGCCGTGCCGGGCATCATTCTGGCGTGGCTGATCTATCGCTATGTGAACGGCAAGAAGGATCCCGCTTTCAGCGCCCCGCCGGCGGTCGACAAGGCGGCGAACAAAGGTGCTTACGGCGAGCTGTTCAAAATCAAGAACGTGGCGCTGTGCATTCTGATCTCCTGCGTGTTCGTCACCTGGTTCATGATCATCATTACCTTCACCCCCAACTTTTTGGTGACCGACCGCGGCTTCGGCGAAGGCACGATGGGCGGCATCATGAGCGCCATCGGCGCCGCCTGGGTCTTCTGGGGCGTGGCGGTGCCGGCGATTTCCGATCGCTTCGGCCGCAAGCCGACGCTGATCTTCTTTTCGCTGCTGGCGGTGTGCTGCCCGCTGTTCCTGAGCTACGTCGATAACCCGTGGCTGCTGGGCGTGCTGGTGTTCCTGTCTTATACCGGCCTTGGCTGTTTCACGCTGTTTATGGCCACCATCCCGTCTGAAACGGTGTCGCCGGCCCGCATCGCTACCGCGTTGGGGCTGGTGATGGGGATTGGCGAGGTGATTGGCGGCTGCCTGGCGCCGTTTATCGCCGGGCTGATCGCCGATCGCTACGGGCTGGTCAGCGTGATGTGGCTGGCGGCCGCCGGCGCCGTGTGCGCCGGCGTACTGAGTTGTTTTCTCGATGAAACCGCCCCTGCCGTGGTGAACCGCCGAGCGGTGAAACCGGCGGGCGTCGCCGACGTCTGAGGCGGTTTTCATCCCATTCAATCAAGGAGAGCGAAGATGTCAGCAGAACCATCCGTACTGAATCAAAATGCCGAACCGGACTGGAAGAATTACGACGATTTCGCGCGCGGCATCGACACCAACCGGCTGCCGGGCACTCAGGACTGGCGCGGCAAAACGTTGCAGATCGCCTTTGAAGGCGGCGGGGAAATCACGCTGCGTTTCAGCGCCGATCGGCAGCGGGTGCTGTGGGCCTGGGGCGGGGAGAGCGGCGAGGACGCTTACGAAGAGGTGCAAACCTCCGCCGCGCGCTATTTCTTCAATATTCCGCTGCAGACGCCGGGCAACGAATGCCTGACGCTGGTGCTCAACCGCGACAGCGGCCGGGCGCTGCTGGTGCGCAGCACGTTGCTGCCCGAGCAAACGGTGGAAAAGGGATCCCGCCTCAAGCAAAGCTTCCACGTTGGGCAGATTGCCGGCGTCACGCCGGGCGGCGTCGCGCCGCATCTGACCCGCGAGCTTATCGGTTATCGCACGCTGAATGTCTACAGCCCCAACCACTATTACGAACACTTCTACGTCAACACCGAGCGCTACGCCTGGCAAAACCTGCGCGGCGAACAATTCGGCCACGGCGACATGGACTACGCCACTTACTACAAGTTTGAGGACGAGATGTTCCTGTTCACCTTCCGGGAAAAGATTATCCCGGTGTGCTCGGTGTTCTTCTTCGACTTTGTCTCCGGGCGCTGTACCGGCACCTTCCTCGGGTTGGACGCCGCCGGCCGGGTGTTGGTGTCACCGGCCGGGGCGTTCATCAGCAAGATGAGCTACAACGCCTACCCGGAAGGGGTACAGCCGCTTTGATTCAGGCGTTTCTGACCAGCGATCCGGCGTTGATCTCCGCAATGGTTTTCGCGCCGGTAAGCGTCATGGCGACGCGCATCTCTTTGTCGATCAGATCCAGCAAGTTAGCCACCCCGGCTTCGCCGGCCGCCGCCAGCGCATAGACGAAGGCGCGCCCCAGCAGCACGCTGTCGGCGCCCAGCGCGATCATGCGCACCACGTCCAGGCCGCTGCGGATGCCGGAGTCGGCCAGCAGGGTGATGTCGCCTTTCACCGCGTCGGCGATCGCCGGCATGGCGCGCGCGGTCGACAGCACGCCGTCCAGTTGGCGGCCGCCGTGGTTGGAGACGATGATGCCGTCGGCGCCGAAGCGCACCGCGTCTTTGGCGTCTTCCGGATCCAGAATGCCTTTGATGATCATCGGGCCGTCCCAGAACTCGCGGATCCACTCCAGATCTTTCCAGGAAATCGACGGATCGAAGTTGGCGCCCAGCCAGCCGATGTAATCTTCCAGGCTGGTCGGTTTACCGCGGTAGGCCGAGACGTTGCCCAGGTCGTGCGGCTTGCCGAACAGGCCGACATCCCAGGCCCACTGCGGATGGGTAAACGCCTGCAGCACGCGGCGCAGGGCGGCGTTGGGGCCGCTCATCCCTGAGTGGGCGTCGCGGTAACGGGCGCCGGGCACCGGCATGTCGACGGTAAACACCAGCGTTTTCACGCCGGCGGCTTTGGCGCGCTCCAGCGCGTTGCGCATAAAGCCGCGATCTTTCAGCACGTAGAGCTGGAACCACATCGGCCGATCGATCGCCGGCGCCACCTCTTCGATCGGGCAGACCGACACGGTGGACAGCGTGAACGGGATGCCTTTTTTGGCCGCGGCGCGCGCGGCCTGCACTTCGCCGCGGCGGGCGTACATGCCGGTCAGCCCCACCGGCCCCAGCGCCACCGGCATCGCCAGCTGCTCGCCGAACAACGTAGTCTCCAGGCTGAGTTCGGACATATTGCGCAGCACGCGCTGGCGCAAGGCAATATCGGCCAGATCTGCGGTATTGCGCTTCAGCGTATGCTCCGCGTAGGCCCCGCCGTCGATATAGTGAAACAGAAACGGCGGCAGTTTGGCCTGGGCGGCGGCCCGGTAGTCGGTTGACGCGGAGATGATCATAGTGTTTACCTTCTTGTCTTGCTTGCGATAACGAGTGTTCGGTCAGAGCGTGAGGATCGTTGCCATACCGGCCGCAATCCCGCCGTACGCCAGCATCGGCAGTACGGTCTTTCTGATGATTTTGCCTTCGGCGTTGCCGATCCCGAGGATCGAACAGACCGCGATAATGTTGTTCAGGCACACCATGTTGCCCATGGCGCCGCCGACGGACTGCAAGGCCAGCGTCAGGTTGACATCAAGACCGCTGCTCTGGGCGATCGACTGCTGAATGCCGCCGAACGTCAGGTTCGAAACGGTATTGGAGCCGGAGAAGAACGAGCCCAGCGCGCCGAGGAACGACGAGAACAGCAGCCAGCTGTCGCCGGTCAGCGCCGCCAGCGCTTTACCGATCAGGATCACCGGCGCGTTGTCGCCGCCCTGCATCATCAGGTTAACCATCACCAGCGCGCCGAACAGGGCGATAAAGGGCCGCGCGATGCGCCCGCCGGTTTCGCTGAACATTTGCCGCACCTGGCCGCCATTCAGACGGAACAGCGGAATACACAGCAGCACCACCAACAGGAACGGGATCAGCGCCGGGACATACAGCGTTTTGTAGCCGGCGGCGGCGGCGGTGCCCAGCACCTGCTGCAGTTCGACGATCAGCGCCCGGCTGATGCGCAGCTCCCCGAGCCAGCCGAGGTTTTCCTGCCACAGCAGCGCGGTGTTGTTGAGCAGCGCCTTGAGGCCCAACTGGTGGACGCGCGTCACTATCAGAATAGCAATCAGCAGCAGGGTCGGGGTCATGGCCTTGACCACCTGCATGAACGGCACCGCCTGCGCGGCACTCTGCGGTTTGTCGCCGCGGGCGAGGCCGATGCCACCGCGCGCCAGCAGCACCGACAGTGCCAGGCCGATCGCGCCGCCGACCAGCGCCGGGAACTCATAGTTCACCTGGGCCAACAGCAGATAGGGCAGGGTGCAGCTCAGCACGCTGAGCAGGATAAACGGCAGGTTGCGGCGGATATCCTGCCAGGAAACGATAAAGCGCAGCGCCAGCAGAGGAATGACGAAGCCGGCGACAACGTGGATCAGCGCGGTTTGCCGGCCGATATCCAGCAGGCTGGCGTCCGACAGGCCGAGGTTGGCAAAGCCGAACCAGGTGGGGGTGCCTACGGCGCCGAAGGAGACCGGCACCGAGTTCATCACCAGCGTCAGCAGGGCGACGCGCAGCGGGTTGAAGCCCAGCCCGACCAGAATCGGCGCGGCGATGGCGGCCGGTGTGCCGAAGCCGCTGGCGCCCTCGATCATAAAGGCGAACGCCCAGCCGATAATCATCAGTTGGGCCACGGGATTGGGGCTGATGGTTTCCAGCCAGCGGCGCACCACGTTTTCCGCGCCGCTTACCTGCATCAGTTTGTTGAGCAGGATGGCGCCGGCAATGATGGTGATCGGCGTCAGCGTCGACACCAGCGCGGTGATGATATTGGCATGCAGCAGCCGCAGCGAGGCATCGAACCACAGGAGCTGTACGGCATACACCACGGCGGCCGTCAGCGGCAGGGCGAGGTAAGAGGGCACGCCATTCCTTTTAGTCATCATCCAAATCAGCAGGATGATGGGCGCAATACTGAAAAGCAGGGGCATAAGATCCTCAGGGTTATTATTTTTATGGGCAGAGAGATGTAGCTGAAAGGTTAATTGCCGCAACATTTTCATTCTAATCACAACGTTGGCGATGATGCCATGCGGTAATTTTTTAACATCGGCGAACGGCGTCGGCGCAGGGAAAAACGCCGGTAGAAGGGGTTAAATTAATTGATTTAAAATCAGCATGATAGGGAGTGTTGATGTGCGATAAGTGCGCGAGCTCACATTAATTAGGCGGTAATGTTCAATAGATTATGTCCAAAAATGCCGTAATCCCCGCGGTCTTTTGCGGTAGCGGGGAAATAATCCGAGAGGAAAACTCAAAAATAATGGCTGATATTTTGGTAGGAACCGATGATATGTTCGATCAGCAGACGGGTTTTTAACGGCAGATTGCGGGTGTAAGGATAAACGGCGTAAATGCCCAGCACTTTGCCGCAGTGGCCGGCCAGGATCTCCGTCAGTTTACCGTCCTGCAAATCTTCATACACCATGCAGCGCGGCACCATGGCGATGCCGTGGCCGCCGATCACCGCTTTGCGGATCGCCCGCGCATTGTTGGCCGACAGGTTGCCGTTAACCTGCAGCTCGTAGATGTCGTTGCGCCCCGGCCGCTTCATCAGCCAGTTGGCGGTGCCGCTCTCTTGGTAGGTGTAGGTCAGGCAGTTGTGGCTCAGCAGATCGTCGGCGCTGCGCGGTTCCGGGTGGCTTTCCAGGTAGCCCGGCGAGCAGACGATCACCCAGCGGGAATCGAAGATCGGCCGGGCAATCAGGCTGGAGTCCGGCATGGTCCCGGTACGGATCGCCAGATCGATGCCTTCTTCCACCAGATCGACGAAGCGGTTTTCCAGCCGCATTTCGACCTTCAGGCTGGGATGCAGGGCGCAAAATTCCGCCACGCTTTCGCTCAGCAGCAGCTCGCCCGAAATGGTCGGCACCGACATGCGGATGGTGCCGGTCAACTCTTCGCTCTTTTCGCTGACGGCGTACAGCGCCTCCTGCACTTTGGCGCCGATCTCTTTGGCCTGCTGGTAGAGCGCCTGGCCGCTTTCGGTCAGCGTCAGGCTGCGGGTGGTGCGGTACAACAGGCGGGCGCCCAGCGATTTTTCCAACCGCCCGATGCGTTTGCTGACCACCGAGCTGGTGATGCCGGCGCTCTCCGCGGCTTTGCTGAACGAGCCGCAGTCGACAATCAGGGCAAACAGAATCAGGTCGTTGGCGTATTCGTGAGTCGCGAGCATAATCGGCTGTTCCCTTCAGCGGCAAGTGGCGCCAGTGTAAGTCTCTCGTTTCAATAAGCAATCATCAAAATGCCCTTGGCGTCGAAATCAGAGGCTGCGCGAGCAATGAGAATTCGTCTTGATCTCATTCTCGCGCCGCTTACAATGCCTGCCAGATCGCGACTTCAGAGGTTTTTTCATGGAACTGCTACGGGTGGTTTATCACCAGTATCGTTGGCCATTTCTGGCGGTTATGGCATTGACCATGACCAGCGCCGGCTTGGGCATCGGTATCATTGCGTTTATCAATCAATACCTGATGGACGCCGGCGGCGATGCATTGGCTGTGCTGCCGATGTTTCTCGCCCTGCTGGCATTGCTGATGGCGGTCACGCTGGGATCGCAATTGGCGCTGACGACATTGGGCCATTACTTCGTCTACCGCCTGCGCGGGCAGTTAGTGAAACGCATCCTGGATACCGATATTGAACGCCTTGAACAGTTAGGCAGCGCCTCATTGTTGGCCAGCCTCTCCAGCGATGTCCGCAATATCACCGTCGCCTTCGTGCGCTTGCCCGAACTGGTGCAAGGGGTGATTTTAACCCTGGGGTCGGCGGCCTATCTGGGGTGGCTATCGCCGAAAATGCTGGCGGTGACGGCGGTGTGGGTCGCCGTCACCGTGGTGGGCAGCGGCTGCCTGGTCTCGCGGGTTTATCGCCATATGGCCAGTTTGCGCGAGTCGGAAGAGCGCCTCTATCATCATTACGAATCGGTGATTGACGGTCGCAAGGAACTGACGTTAAACCGCAAGCGAGCGCAGGCGCTGTACGAACAGACCTATCAACCCGATGCGCAAGCTTACCGCCACCATATCATTCGCGCCGATACCTTCCATTTGAGTGCGCTCAACTGGTCAAATATCATGATGTTGGGGGCGATCGGACTGGTGTTCTTTATGGCTAACAGCCTGGGATGGGCGGACTCGGCGGTGGCCGCCACGTATTCCCTGACGCTGCTGTTCTTGCGCACGCCATTACTGCAGGCGGTCGGGGCGTTTCCGACGCTGGTCAGCGCCGAAGTCGCCTTCAACAAGCTGAAGACGCTGCGCCTGGCCGAGTACCAACCGGCGTTTCCTGCCGCCGCAGGCCGTTCCTGGCAGACGCTGGAGCTGCGCGACGTGGTTTTTCACTATGCCGATACGGCGCAACAGCCCGGTTTTGCCGTCGGGCCGCTTAATCTGACGCTGCGGCGTGGCGAGCTGGTCTTTTTGATCGGCGGCAACGGCAGCGGCAAGTCAACGCTGGCGATGCTGTTGACCGGGTTGTACCGGCCGGTGAGCGGGCACATCGTTCTGGATGGCGTCGCACAGACCGCGGCGGATATGCCGGGCTATCGTCGGCTGTTTTCGGCGATTTTCACCGATTTTCATCAGTTCGATCGTTTGCAAGGGCCGGAAGGCGGCGAGCCCGATGCGGAACTGGTCGCCGGCTGGCTCGAGCGGTTGAATATGAAAAGCAAACTGCAGTTCGACGGCGCCAGGGTGACCAACCCGCAACTGTCGCAGGGGCAGCGCAAGCGTCTGGCTTTGCTGCTGGCCGTGGCGGAACAGCGCGATATCTTGCTGTTGGATGAATGGGCCGCGGATCAGGATCCGCAATTCCGGCGCATTTTCTATCGCGAGCTGTTGCCAGAACTGCGCGCGCTGGGCAAAACGGTGTTTGCCATCAGCCATGACGATCACTATTTCGAACACGCCGATCGGCTGCTTGAGATGCGCTCGGGTCATTTACGTGAGCTGACCGGCAGCGAGCGTGAACACGCCAGCCGGGATTCCGTCAGCAGAATCGGTTAACTCACACCGGCCCGAGCGAGACTAAAGCGGGCCGGTGCTTCTCTCCGCATGATCCCAGTACGTCGCTTCATTTTATCCCCCACCTTCAGCGCTGTCTGTTGCCGATTTGGCTTATGGCCAGTCAAGTAATTGATAGTTGAATTATTTACCAGTGGTTTAATTTTGACCTTTAAAGATATGGCACACTGCACGTTCGTTCGCCTATCAATTCAAGTTATCGCCTGCCGATAACAGTGATATCCACGGTGCCGTTCTTACTGAGGCGGTGATGCAGGTCTATGGCTAGCAGCTGTTTTTTAAATTTCCATAGGAAAAAACGACTTTATCGATCGTTAAAACAGATCGATAATTGTGGTTTGAATGGTTTAATCTATTGGTTGAGGGCGCTGTGGTGAGCAAGGATGGATCTGATATCAAACGTAGAGCATGGCTGTGTGTGTTTATCGGTAGCGGGCTGTTCTGGCTGTTAACCGCCGCCGTGATTTATTGGTTACTGAGTTAGCAGGTTAAGCAGGAAGGCGATTCGTGAACAAAAAGCAGGCTAAAAACCGTGAGGGCGCTGAGCGTCGCGCACAGTCCAAAATTCCGCCGTCATGGGTGCTGAGCGATGAGCAGCGCGCCTTTATTGAAGATTTATGGCAGGACACCGACTCTGAGCCGGCGCGGCCCCCATTGCGCCGCAGCGTTAGCTGATCACGCGGCTGCGGCCGGCCAGCGCGCCGAACAGCATTTGCAAGACGGTCAGGCCCAGCAGGGCGATCAACGGCAAGCGCCAGCCTTCCGTCAGATCGTGCAGCAGGCCGAATAGGGTGGGCCCCAGCGCCGCCAACAGATAACCGACGGATTGCGCCATACCCGACAGCAGCGTCGCCTGATGATGATGCTGACTGCGCAATCCAAAGAACGACAGCGCCAGCACCAGCGAACTCCCCGCCCCCAACCCGGCAAACGTCAGCCACACCAGTGAACTGGCGGGTTGCACCAATAATCCCCCGACGCCGATGAAGATCAGCAGCGAGCTGCCCAACGCTATCGCCCGCTGATCGCGCGCCCGCGGCAAAATCACCACCATGACAAAGTTGGCGACGATCGCCACCACCTGGTAAACGAACAGTTCGAAACCCGCCTGCTGAGCGGAGGTGCCGTGGCTGGCGGCAAAAGCGCTGAACCAGCCGATGATGGTGTAGAAGGCGATCGATTGCAGCCCCATGAACATCGCCACTTGCCAGCCCAGCGCGCTGCCCCAGGGAGAGCGATAGCGTTGCGGCTCCGTCGGCTGCGGCTCTCTAGTGGCGGGAGTGGCGGAGCGCCGCAGTTGCGGCAACCACACCAGCAGCGCCAACAGCGCAGGCAAGCCCCAGCATAATAAGGAGAACCGCCAGCCAAGGTCGGCCAGCGAAGCCAGCGGCACGGCCAGACCGGAAGCGATGGCGGCAACCAGCGACATCACCGCCGCATAGGCGGCGATCATCGCGGCGGCGCGATGTGGGAAATCTCTTTTCACCAGCGTCGGTAGCACTACGTTGGCGAAGGCGATGGCGGCGCCGATCAGGATGCTGCCCGGCCATAGCATGGCGTCTTGCGGCAGGGAGCGCAGGGCGATGCCGCAGATCAGCAGCGCGAGGGCGAGGCCCAGGGTGCGCTCAATACCGATGCGTTTCGCCAGCGCCGGGGTCAACGGCGAGAGGATGGCGAACAGGATCAGCGGCAGCGAATTGATCAGGCCGGCGGCGGTGGCGGATAACGCCAGCTGTTGCTGGATCTGCTCCAGCAGCGGGCCGACGCTGGTCAGGGCGGCGCGCAAATTGGCCGCGATCAGCATAATGCCGACGATAAGCAGAATAGGGCGGTGTAACTGGCGACGCGGGGTCGCGGTGGACGCTGGGGGTGAAGCGGGTTGCGGCATGGGTTCCTCGCACCAAGGCATGCAGTCAATCAGTGCTGCATGGCGTGATGCGTTGATTGACGTTAACGCTTACGTACCGAAAATCGACGGTATCCGATCGCCAGTGTAGGGAAGATGGCTCGTGCTGACAAGGGTACGGCCCGGCGGGATGGCGGCGGTTAATCCCCGCCGGCCGCCGGATAATTGCCATTATGTGATCTTGGTCACTGAGTGAACTAAAAGTCATGGCGCGGAGCGCACCATGCGCCGCTTTCGCTTTCCGTGCAGCCCACGCCTCAGCGCTCCGGGGGTATCGCCCGTCATGGCATTTCACTTTTTCCCCCTTCCGCTTTTGGGCTTTTCGATCCGTTTCGATTCGAAAGGTTTTTTGGCGGTTTTTTTGCTAAAACGGGGCTGTAATCCCGATCACAATTTCATTGCTTTCGCTTTGCTGTAATGCGAGCGCAGTAGAGCGAAAGCCATCTTCTCCCCGGCGATGCCGGAAACCTGAGGACCGCAGCTCATGCCAGTGAATACCGCAAAGCGACGTGAACACATTATCGATCTGTTATGCGAGCACGGCAGCGTGCGCGTGGAACAGCTCAGCAAACAGTTTGCGGTATCCACGGTGACGATCCGCAACGATCTGCGCTTTCTGGAACGAAAAGGGTGTGCGCTGCGCGCTTACGGCGGCGCGATGCTCAATCAGCAATTCGCTTTCGATCGGCCGCTGCGGGACAAAGGGCGGTTGAATCGCGACGTCAAAACGCTGATCGCCAACGCGGCGGCCGGCTATGTGCGCGACGGCGATGCGCTGATCCTCGATTCCGGTTCAACCACCGCGCAGATCGTGCCGTTCCTGAAGGGGCGGCGCGATCTGGTGGTGATGACCAATGCGCTGAACATTGCCTACGAGCTTTCGGGAAACGACGGGGTGGAAGTCATGGTGCTGGGGGGCAGCGTGCGCCGCAACTCTTACTCGCTCTACGGTCCGGCTGCCGAGCAGCAATTGCGTCAGTACCGCTTCGACAAGCTGTTTTTGGGCGTCGACGGGTTCGATCTGAGCGCCGGCATCACCACGCCTCACCCCGGTGAAGCGCACCTCAATCGCGTGATGTGCGAGGTGGCGCGCGAGATTATCGCGGTGGCGGATGCCAGCAAATTTGGTCGCAAGAGCTTTTGCATGATTCGCGAAGCCGGACAAATCCATCGGCTGATCACCGACAGCCGTCTTCCGGACGATTACGAGCGGGCGTTAACCGAGCTGGGCGTGGAGGTCATCATCGCCGATCGGTAGCAGGGCGCCTGCATGGGGGCTTCATGCAGCAGTTGTTACAGCTTGTCGAGCAGCACAAGGCCGGTATGCCGGTCGGGATCTTTTCCGTCTGTTCCGCCCATCCCTGGGTTCTGAAGGCCGCGCTGCGGCAGGCCAAAGCCCGCGGTACGCCGGTGTTGGTGGAGGCGACGTCCAACCAGGTCAATCAATTCGGCGGCTATACCGGCCAAACGGCGGCCCAGTTCCGCGATGGGTTGTGGCGTCTGGCGGATGAAGTAGGCCTGGCGCGCGAGCGCGTGTGGCTGGGTGGCGATCATCTGGGGCCAAACGCCTGGCAAGATCGCCCGGCTCAGGAAGCGATGGCGCTGGCGGAAATCTTGATAGACGATTACGTTCGCGCCGGATTTCGCAAAATTCACCTCGATTGTTCCATGTCGTGCGCCGATGATCCCTCGCCCCTGGGGGATGCCACGGTTGCCGAGCGGGCGGCGCGTTTGTGCGCGGTGGCGGAACGCGCCTGGGCGCAGAGCGGCGGCGAAGCGCCGGTCTATGTGATCGGCACCGAGGTGCCGGTGCCGGGCGGCGCGCAGGAGGCGCTGGCGGGTCTGCAGGTCACCACGCCGCAGGCGGTGGCGCAAACGCTGGAAACGCATCGTATCGCCTGGCAAAAAGCCGAGCTGAACGATGCCTGGCAGCGAACTATCGCGCTGGTGGTGCAGCCGGGCGTCGAGTTCGATCACCACAGCGTTGAGCATTACCAACCGCAGCGCGCCGACGCATTGAGCCATTTCATCGAACGGCAGCCGGGCATGATCTATGAAGCGCACTCTACGGATTACCAACCGCCGCAGGCCTACCGCCAACTGGTGCGCGATCACTTCGCCATCCTGAAGGTGGGGCCGGCGCTGACCTTCGCGCTGCGCGAAGCGCTGTTCGCCCTCGATCGCATCGAACGCGAATGGCTGGGGGAACGCCAGTCGGCGCAGCTGTGCGCCACGCTGGAGCAGGTGATGCGCGAGCAGCCGCAGCAGTGGAGCCGCTATTACCACGGCACGCCGCACCAACAGTATCTCGATCGCCACTACAGCCTGAGCGATCGGGTGCGTTACTACTGGCCGCAGCCGCAGGTGCAGCAGGCGGTCGACGGTTTGCTGGACAACCTGCGCCGCAGCCCGGCGCCGCTGGCGCTGCTCAGCCAGTACCTGCCGGATCAGGCGCGGGCGCTGAACGCCGGCGAATTGAGCGCCGATCCGCAGGAGTGGGTGCTGCATAAAGTGACGCAGGTGCTCGACGATTACCACGCCGCCTGTTACCCGGAGGGCCGCTGACATGCCGAACATTTTAATGACTCGCATCGACAATCGTCTGGTGCACGGCCAGGTGGGCGTGACCTGGACCAATACCCTCGGCGCCAACCTGGTGGTGGTGGCCAACGACGAGGCCGCCGCCGATCCGGTGCAGCAGAACCTGATGGACATGGTGGTGGCGGAAGGGGTGCAGACCCGTTATTTCACGCTGCAGAAAACCATCGACGTGATCCACAAGGCGGCGGATCGGCAGAAGATCTTCCTGGTGTGCAAAACGCCGCAGGATGTATTGACGCTGGTGCGCGGCGGGGTGCCGATCCGTTTCGTCAACGTCGGCAACATGCACTTCGCCGAGGGGAAGCGGCAGGTGCACAAAACGGTGTCGCTGGACGACGGCGACGTGGCCGCGTTCCGCGCGCTGGCGGAACTGGGCGTGGAGTGCGAAGTGCGCCGGGTGCCGGATGAAGCGGGCGAGGCGATCGGCAAACTGCTCTTTTGAGCCAGGGGGGAAGCATGTTGACGGATGCGCTATTGATTGCGTTGTTGGCCGGATTGGCCGGGGTTGACCTGTTCGACGGTCTGACCCATTTCCACCGGCCGGTGGTGATGGGGCCGCTGGTGGGGCTGATTTTGGGCGACATCTACACCGGGTTGCTGGTGGGCGGCACGTTGGAGCTGGTGTGGATGGGCATGGTGCCGCTGGCGGGCGCCCAACCGCCGAACGTGGTGATCGGCGGAGTGATCGGCACCGCGTTCGCCATTCTGACCAAGGCCGACCCTAAAGTGGCGATCGGCGTGGCGGTGCCGTTCTCGATTGCGGTGCAGGGCTGCATCACGCTGCTGTTTACGCTGTACTCACCGATGATGCACCGCTGCGATCGCATGGTGAAAGCGCTGAACTGGCGCGGCATCGAACGGGTGAATTACCTGGGCATCAGCATTCTGTTCATCTTCTATTTCGTGGTGGCGTTCCTGCCGATTTACTTCGGCGCCGATGCGGCCAGCGCCATGGTGCAGAAGGCGCCGGGCTGGCTGCTGGACGGGCTGGCGGTGGCGGGCGGCATGATGCCGGCGATCGGCTTCTCGCTGCTGATGAAGGTGATGATGAAAAAAACCTACGTGGCCTATTTTATCCTCGGTTTCATCTCGGTCACGTTTCTCAAGCTGCCGATCCTGGCGGTGGCGCTGGGCGCCCTGGCGATCGCCCTGATCGATTTCTTCAACACGCAACGCGGCACGGCAGAGGCGACCGCCCGGCCCGCTCCGCAGGAGGACGCCGAAGATGGCATTTAACGATTCCGACGATCTGCTGGCGCAAAAGGCCGAGCAGCGCATGGCGCAGGCGCTGGCCACCAGCCAGGTGGAGCAGGACGATTATCTGGACAGCCAGCCCGCCGAAGCGCTGACGCGCGGCGACATCAACCGCATGGCCTGGCGTTCGCTGCTGTTGCAGGCGTCGTTCAACTACGAGCGCATGCAGGCGGGCGGCTGGCTGTATCAGTTGATCCCCGGGCTGCGCAAGATCCACCGCAACCCGCAGGATCTGGCCAACTCGATGAAGATGCACATGGAATTTATCAACGTGCACCCGTTCGACGTCACCTTCCTGTCCGGTTTGGTGCTGGCGATGGAGCAGAACAAGGAGAAGATCTCCACCATTCGTGCGGTGAAAGTGGCGCTGATGGGGCCGCTCGGCGGCATCGGCGACGCGCTGTTTTGGCTGACGCTGCTGCCGATCTGCGCTGGCATAGGCGCTTCGCTGGCATTGGAGGGCAGCCTGTTCGGGCCGATCGTCTTCCTGCTGCTGTTCAACCTGTTCCACTTCGGCCTGCGTTTTGGGCTGGCGCACTACGGTTATCAGGCCGGCACCAGCGCGCTGGCGCTGCTGAAGACCCACACCCGGCGCATTTCTCACGCCGCGTCGATCGTCGGCATGACGGTGATCGGCGCGCTGGTGGCCTCGTATGTGCACCTGTCCACGCCGCTGGTGATGCACGCCGGCAAGGCCAGCGTGGCGCTGCAGACCGACGTGCTGGACAAGCTGATGCCCAACTTGTTGCCGCTGTGCTTCACGCTGCTCATTTTCTTCCTGATGAAGCGCGGTTTCTCGCCGGTGAAGCTGATTGGCGTCACCGTAGCGATCGGTGTGGCGGGCAAATTTATCGGTATTTTGTGAGGAGCGGGCTATGCCAGGCATTGTGATTACCGGCCACGGCGGCTTTGCCACCGGGCTGTTGCAGGCGGTGGAACAAGTGGTGGGGCCGCAGCGGCACTGTGCGGCGGTCGATTTCCCTGAACAGATGAGCACCGCGCAGCTCAACGACGCCCTACGCTCGGCGCTGGCGGCGGTTGCGCAGCCGGACGGTGTGGTGTTCCTGACCGATATGCTCGGCGGTTCGCCGTTTCGCAGCGCCTGCGAACTGGCGGATGCGCAGGGCGATTGCGAAGTGCTCACCGGCGTCAACATGCAGTTGGCGGCGGAAATGATGCTGGAGCGCGATGGGCTGAATCTGGATGAATTTCGCGAGATGGCTTTGGCGTGCGGTAAACGCGGCCTGACCAGCCTGTGGCATGAACGCCGCCGGGTGAAGTGCGAAGATGCGCAGGCCGATGGCATCTGAACGAAAACCGGGCGCGCCCGCGCCCGGCTTCGTGAGTTATGCCGGCAACGGGCTCAGCGCCAGGCGCGCCGGTTGGTCTTCGCCGCGGCTGAAGCGCCAGCAGGTCTGATGGTACTTCGCCACGCTGTTGCGGTGCGCTACGCTGATCAGCGTCATGTCCGGCAGTTCATCCACCAGCAGGCAGTACATCAGTTGCTCGGTTTCGTCGTCCAGCGCGCTGGTGGCCTCATCGAGGAACAGGATGCTCGGGCGAATCAACAGGGCGCGGGCGAACGCCAGCCGCTGTTGCTCACCCGGCGACAGGCGATGGCTCCAGTTGGCGGAGGTATCCAGCCAGCGCTGCAGGTGTTTCAGACGGCAGTTTTCCAGCACCCGCATCAGCTGTTCGTCGCTGTATTCTGACGCCAGGCTCGGGTAGCTCAGCGCCTCGCGCAGCGTGCCGATCGGAATGTAGCTGCGCTGGGGCAGGAACAGCGTGTTGGCGTTGGCCGCCACCCCGATGGCGCCCGCGCCGTAAGGCCAGATACCGGCGATGGCCCGCAGCAGCGTCGACTTGCCGCAGCCGGAAGGGCCGACGATCAGCAGGCGATCGCCGCGTTGCAGCGTCATCTCTGCGCCGGCCAGCAGCGGTTGGCCGTCGGGCAAGTTCAGGCTGAGGTTATCCAGCGTCAACGGATGGGCGGTCTCTTCCCGCAGCTGAATGCCGCGCGGCTGATGGTGAACCTGATCGACGGCGGCGTTGAAGCCGGCCAAACGGTTAACGCAGGCTTTCCAGGTCGCCAAGTCGTTAAACGCGTCGATAAACCACGACAGCGCACCCTGCACCTGGCCGAAGGCCGAGGCGATCTGCATCAGGCCGCCCATCTGAATGGCGCCGGAGAAGTAGCGCGGCGCCGCCACCAGCAGGGGAAACACGATGGCGAACTGGCCGTAGAAGTTGGTGGCGATGTTCAGCCGCCGGGTGATGCGCATGATCGCCCACCAGTTGCTGCGAATGGTGTCGAAACGGTCACCCAACTGTTGCGCCTCGCGCGGTTCGCCGTGGTATAGCGCAATGGCGTCGTTGTTTTCGCGGATGCGGATCAGGCCGAAACGGAAGTTCGCCTCATACCGCTCCTGGTTAAAGCCCAGCATGACCAGCGGTTTGCCGACCCACCAGATCAGCAGCGATCCCAGCACCGCATACAGCAGCGCGAACCACACCATATAGCCGGGCAAGGTGATGGCGTGTTGACCGAGCGCGAAGGTCATCGGCCCGCTGACGTGCCATAAAATGTCGATAAAGGAAAACAGCGTCACCAGGCTGGAGAGCAGCCCGAGCGACAGTGACAGGGTATATTGAGTCAGTACGTTGAGATCTTCAGCGATACGCTGATCGGGGTTATCGACGATCTGCTGCTGCTCGGTATGGTAATACGCCTGGTGCGCCAGCCATTTTCCCATGAACTTTTCCGTCATCCAGCGCCGCCAGCGCATCTGCAGCCCCTGAGTCAGGTAGATCTTGTAGACCGCCAGCACGATGAAGATCAGCGCCAGATAGGTGAAGCGCCACAGCTGCGCCTTGAACACCGGGTAGTTTTTGTTCTGCAACGCATCGTAGAACACCTGGTTCCACTGGTTGATCTGCACGCTGATATAGACCAGACCAAGCGACAGGACGACGATGGCTGTTAGCATCATCCAGGCGCGCCATCGCTCCTCAGACACCCAAAAGGGTTTGATCAACTGCCACACGGCGTGTTTCTGCAAGGGGGTTGCGTTCATAACGGCTCGATAATTGCGGTGTTTTGTTCAGCATGGGCTGCGGGCCGGTAACAAACAAACCGCGACTGTAAGCAGTTTTGACTCCGCTAACCGTTTGAAATAAGGCGGCTGAATCGTCAGCGGCGCGCTGGCGGGCGCAATTGCGGCATACACTCCGGCGCAGGGCGGTTATACTGGCGCCGAATTTTTGCAGAAAGGATAAACGATGAAGGCTTGGTTTCCCCTGTTGCTGACCTGCGGCGTCTTCGCCAGCGCCCGGGCCTGGGCGCACATTGACGAGCCGGACATCGCCGCCGACTGTCAAAAGGTGGCGAGCTACGCCGAACTGGGAAAAAAGGCCTATCAGCGGCAGGATTACGCCAAAGCCGCCGACATCTTTCGCGATCAGGCGGCCTGGAGCGAGTTTTGCGGCCTGAGCGAGCAGGCTGTCGCCACGGCTTACAACAACGTGGCGCTGTCGCTGATGCACGCCGGGGAATTGCTCAAGGCGCAGGCCTATCTGGCGCTGGCGCCGCACGACGACAAATCGCAGCACAACATGAGCCTGTTGCGCCAACGCCTGGCGCAGCAGCCGCAGCCCAAGGGGCCGGGCGGCGTGTATTGGCAATACGCCGGGCGCGGCGTGTGGAGCGAAGTGGCGGTGAAGCCGCAGGGCGAGCGCTGGTTGATCGCGTTTTCCGGCTACGCCATGCCGCAGATGGGGCTGTATTACGGGCCGAACATGGGCGACTTCACCGCCGAGCTGCCGATCGAACACGGCAAGGCTGTCTACCACCAGCATGAAGCGGAAAGCGCGCAGGTCTGCGACGTGACGATGGCGTTTGGCGAACAAGCGCTGGAGATGCATACGCGGGGGGATTGCGGGTTCGGTCACAACGTGCGGGCGGAAGGGCGGTTCGTGCGGGTCGAATGACTCGCCCCGGCGATCGGGGCGAGAAGGGTTACGCCAGCGCGGCGGCGCCCAGCAGGTTCTTCCAGGCTTCCACATTGCCCAGATAGTTCCCGGCCGGCAGCAGATGCAGGTGGCCTTCGCTGTCCTGCAGCGCAAAGGTCGGGAAGCCCTGGCCTTGCACTTTGGCGAGCAGCGCCCGGCTTTCCGCGATGTGTTGCGCGGTCGGTGCGCCGCTGTTGAAGCGCATTTCGGCGATAAACGCCGCCGAAGGCAACCCCAGCTCTTTCGCCAACGCTTCCAGCACCGGCGTGTCGGCGATGCGCCGGCCTTCCTTATAGTGCGCCTGCTGAATGCGATGCAACATGTCCAGCCCGCGTCCAGACAGCTTTTCCGCCGCCAGGATAGCGGTGATCGGCGGTTCGGAATCCATCACTGCCGTGGTGTCGCGCAGTAGGCCGTTGAAATAGGCTTCGCCGAACGGCTGGCCCGTCATTTCGGCGATGCGTTTGTCGTGCGGAATGACATAGTTGCGCCACTCGTCGGTGATCTGGCGGCGATTGTTGCCGGTCATCATGCCGCCGGCGTGCGGCACGATCTTCAGCCCGGGGAGGCTCTGAGCCGCTTTCACCAGCGGCGCGGCGCCATAGCACCAGCCACACAGCGGATCGAAAATGTAATGTAACGTGGTTTCGGTCATCTTTACTCCTCGCTTGGCGCGCGGCAACTCGCCGCGGCGCCGGGGCTGGTTCAATCACGCAGGGGCGCTTATTGCGGCCACTTCATCTCGCCTTTCAGCACTTTTGCGCTCAGTTCCAGGCTCGATTCGTCTTTCAGCGTCGGGTAGTGCTTTTTCATCGCTTCAATCAGCGCGGCGGAGTCCTTGGCCTTCGGCAGTTCGGCTTCCAGCGTGGTCAGGTATTTCTGGGTAAAGTGCACCGATGCCAGCGTTTGCGCGGCGCCTGGCAGGAAGTGGCCCGGCACGACGACCTGCGGCTTCAGCGCTTCGATGTTTTTCAGCGTCTGCTGCCAGTGCTGGCGCGATTCCTCGGTCTGGTTGTCGGCGATCCACGGATGGATATTGTCACCGGCGACCGCGACGCCGCCCACGACCGCTTTCAGCGCCGGGATCCAGACGAAGGTGCGATCGGGGGTCGGGCCGTTCAGGCCTTTCACTTCCACTTTCTGGCCGTCGATGGTGAAGCTGTCGCCCTGCAGCGGCTGTGGCACGATCACGGTTTTCGGCGCGTTGTCTTTCAGGATCGGGCCCCAATAGGCGACTTTGCCGTCTTTGGTGGCGTTGATGTCCTTGATGGTGCCTGGCGAAGCGATGATTTTCGCCTCCGGGAAGGCCGCCTTAATCACGTCCAGACCGAAATAGAAATCCGGGTCTGAGTGGCTGATATAAACGGTGGTCAGCTTCTTGCCGGTCGCCTTGATCTTTTTCACCAGCTCTTCGGCATCGTTACGCTGGAACTGAGCGTCAATCAGCGCCACTTCGTGTTGGCCGCTGACGATTTCGGAAGACACCGGGAACACGCTTTTCTCGCCCGGGTTATACACTTCCATGGTCAGGGTATCGGCAGCGGTGGCGTAAGTGCTCAGTGTGGCGACGCCGGTGAAGGCCAGAGTTAACAGTGATTTCTTAAACATGGGCAGAGGTCCTTAGGTATCGGTTAATGTTGTAACGATGTTAGGTTGCATAAAGCGATAGAAAAACTGGATAATAAGCAATTATTCGTTGCATAAATCGGACTAATCATGGATCGCATTACCGCCGCTGAGGTTTTTGTCACCATCGTCGATCGCGGCAGCATGATCGCCGCCGCGGAAACGCTGGAGATGTCGCGTGCGATGGTGACGCGCTACCTGGCGCAGATGGAGCAATGGGCCGGGGCGCGTTTACTGCACCGCACTACCCGTAAGCTTAGTCTGACCGACGCCGGTGAGCGTACTCTGGAACGTTGCCGACAAATGTTGGCGCTGGCGGGGGAAATCGATCTGGTGGAGGAAGGGCAGAGCGACGAACTGCGCGGCCTGCTGCGCATCACCTGTTCGCAGTCGCTCGGGCAAACGGCGTTGGTGGGGGCGGTCGCTCAGTATCTGAAGCGTCACCCGCAGGTGGCGGTCGATCTGCAGATGAACAACCGGGCGGTGAACCTGGTGGAAGAGCGCATCGATCTGGCGCTGCGCATCACCAACGAGCTGGATCCCAACCTGATCGCCCGTCCGCTGTCCACCTGCGCATCGGTGGTGTGCGCCGCGCCGGCGTATCTGGCGGCACACGGCACCCCGCGCCAACCGCAGGATCTGGCGTTGCACAACTGCCTGACCTACTCCTATTTCGGCAAAAGCCTGTGGCACTTCGATGCTCAGGGCGTGAAATCGGCGGTGGCGGTCAGCGGCAACCTGAGCGCCAATGAGTCGGTGGTGTTGATGGCCGGCACGGTGCAGGGCGCGGGCATTTCCATGCAGCCCTATTATTCGGCGGCCCCGCTGCTGGCCAGCGGCGAACTGGTCGAATTGTTGCCGGATTACCGGCCGCAGTCGATGGGCATCTACGGCATCTACACCTCGCGTCGCCAGATGCCCGCCACCTTGCGCACCATGCTGGACTTTCTGGTGGAGTGGTTTGCCACCGATCCGCAGTGGCAGGCGACGCTGCGCTAAGGCCTCGGCAATATTCCCACGCCGCTTTCAGCGCCTGACAGCGGCGGCCAGCCGGGCGGAGAAGCGTGCCGCCTGCTGATGCAAATGGTCGATAAAGGCCGTGACCAGCGCTGATGAAGGGCGGTGCAGCGGCCGGATCAGGCTGACGGTGAACGGCACGTCGATGCTGAACGGCCGCACGTGCACGCCGCTGCCGGCATAGTCGAGCGCCGTCAGCGGGTTAACGATCGACACCCCCACGCCGGCTCTCACCATGGCGCACACTGACGCCGCACTGTGCGTTTCCATCACCATGCGGCGCTCGACGCCTTGCTCGGCGAACAGCGCATCCAGCAAGTGACGATAGCTGTCGGTGCTCGACAGGCTGATGAAGTTCTGCCCGGCGAAGTCCTGCGGCGTCAGCTGGTCTTTTACCAGCAGCGGGTGGCCCGTCGGCAGCACGCACACTTCGTTCAACGTCATCAGCGTCACCCGTTCGGTGCCCGCCGGCGTGAGGGTGGTTTCCGTCAGCCCGAGATCGTGGCGCTGGGCAGACAGCCACTCTTCCAGCAGCGGCGACTCTTGCGGGATCACGCTGAAGCTGACTTCCGGATAACGTTCGATAAAGGGCTGGCACACCGCCGGCAGCAGCGATTGGGAAAATACCGGCAGGCACACGATCGACAGCTGCGCCTGCTGAAACTGGCGGATGCCGGCGGCGGCGTTGACGATGCGATCGAGGCCGTAATAGGAGCGTTGCACCTCTTCGAACAACCGTAACCCTTGCACGGTAGGGGACAAACGCCCGCGCACCCGGTCGAACAATTGCAGCCGAATCAGCTTTTCAAAGCGCGCCAGCTCGCGGCTGACGGTCGGTTGCGAGGTTTGCAGCAGGGCCGCCGCCTCGGTCAGGTTGCCGGTGGTCATCACCGCCCGAAAGATTTCGATCTGCCGCAAAGAGATACTGTGCATGGCGAGGCCGCTCGACTGTAGAGAAAGCCATATCATAAATGAATAGACTACGGCTAAATAGATATTTTTCACTCGATTCAGCGTGCGGCACTATGGCTTTATCTGCCGTCATTTTCGAATTGGGAATATCGCCATGCCACGCCCGTTGCACGACACCTCCACCGCGTTGAACGCCGCTAACCTGCTGGCTTTGCCGCAGCGTTTCGGCTGCCCGGTCTGGGCTTATGATGCGGACATCATCAGCCAGCGCATCGCTCAGCTGCGCCACTTCGACACCATTCGTTTCGCGCAGAAGGCCTGTTCGAACATTCATATTTTGCGCTTGATGCGCGAGCAGGGCGTGAAGGTGGATTCGGTGTCGCTGGGCGAGATCGAACGGGCGCTGCAGGCCGGTTTTCAGCCGGGCGGCGAACCGAGCGAGATCGTGTTTACCGCGGACGTGTTGGATCACGCCACGCTGGCGCGCGTCAGCGAATTGAAGATCCCGGTTAACGCCGGTTCCATCGACATGCTGGATCAGCTCGGCCAGGTTTCCGCAGGGCATCCGGTGTGGCTGCGCGTTAACCCGGGATTTGGCCACGGCCACAGCCAGAAAACCAACACCGGCGGCGAGAACAGCAAGCACGGCATCTGGTATGCCGACCTGCCGCAGGCGGTGGAGAAGATCCGCCGCTATGGCCTGCAACTGATCGGCGTGCACATGCACATCGGTTCCGGCGTCGATTACCAGCATCTGGAGCGCGTCTGTGATGCGATGGTGCAGCAGGTGATCGATCTCGGTCATGACATCAGCGCCATTTCCGCCGGCGGCGGCCTGTCTATCCCGTATCAGTACGGCGAAGAAGCGATCGATACCGAACACTATTTCGGTTTGTGGAATCGGGCGCGTGAACGCATCGCCGCGCATCTGGGGCATCCGGTGCAGTTGGAGATTGAACCCGGGCGTTTCCTGATGGCGGAAGCGGGCGTCTTGGTGGCCGAGGTGCGGGCGGTGAAAGACATGGGCAGCCGCCACTTCGTGCTGGTGGACGCCGGTTTTAACGATCTGATGCGCCCGGCGATGTACGGCAGTTACCACCATATTTCGCTGTTGCCGGCCGATGGGCGCGATACCTCGGGGCAAGCGCTGCGCGAAACGGTGATCGCCGGGCCGCTGTGCGAATCCGGCGACGTGTTCACCCAGCAGGCGGGCGGCGGCGTGGAAACCCGAGAGCTGCCGCCGGTGCAGATCGGCGATTATCTGGTGTTTCACGATACCGGCGCCTACGGCGCGTCGATGTCCTCCAACTACAACAGCCGTCCGCTGTTGCCTGAAGTGCTGTTCGAAAACGGCGAGCCGCGATTGATCCGCCGCCGCCAAACCATCGAAGAACTGATCGCGCTGGAACTTATCTGATCAGCCGGCGGGCGCCTGGCGCCCGCTTCACAGCGTTATGCGGCGGCATGATTACGGCTGTTCGTGCGCGTTGTTGAGGGTGGCGACCGAGTGGCGGCGCACCAGCGTTGGGCTGAACATGTTGGTGATTTCCGGCAACGGTTGCCGGTTGGCCAGCGCCAGCGCCAGCTCCGCCGCCTGGGTCGCCATCGCCACGATCGGGTAGCGAATGGTGGTCAGGCGTGGGCGCAGGTAGCGCGAAATCAGCACGTCGTCGAAACCGATCAGCGAAATCTCCCCCGGTACGTCGACGCTGTTATCGCTCAGCACCGACAGCGCGCCGGCGGCCATCGGATCGTTGTAGCAGGTAATGGCGGAGAACGAACGGCCGCGGCCGAGCAATTCTGTCATCGCCTGTTCGCCGCCGATCTCGTCCGGTTCGCCATAGGCGATCAGCTTTTCATCCACCGCGATGCCGTGTTCCCGCAGCGCGTCGAGATAGCCCTGCAGCCGGTCGGTGGCGTCGGAAATCTGGTGGGTGGAGCAGATGATGGCAATGCGCTGATGCCCTTGCTGGATCAGATGACGGGTCGCCAGCCAGGCGCCGTAGCGATCGTCGAGCGCCACGCAGCGCGTTTCGAAGCCCGGCAGCGTGCGGTTGATCAGCACCATGCCCGGGATCTGTTGCATCCAGCCGCAAAGTTCCTGATCGCTCAGCCTTTTGGCGTGCACCACCAGCGCTTCGCAGCGGTGCCGCACCAGCTGTTCAATCGCCTGACGCTCTTTTTCGGCGTCGTGGTAACCGTTGCCAATCAGCAGAAAATTGTGGGTGGCGTAGGCCACCTGCTCGACCGCCTTGACCATCGCGCCGAAGAAGGGATCGGAAACGTCGGAGACGATCAGGCCCAGCGTCTCGGTGGATTGCTGCGCCAGCGCTCGTGCGTTGGCGTTAGGGTGATACTGCAGCTGTTCCATGGCGGCCAGCACCGCGGTGCGCGACCCTTCGCTGGCCTTGGGGGAATTGTTTATCACGCGGGATACCGTGGCCACGGAAACCCCCGCCAGCCTGGCAACATCCTTTATCGTAGCCATATCAGTCAACACATCCTGGGTAATCGCTTACATCCCCCAGTTTTGCGGAAAAAAACCGGGGCTGCAAGCGGTCTCGTGCGCAACTTGTGGCGGCCGTTGCAGAATCTCTTCGAGTCTGTACGCATAACCATCGACGACCGAACGATAGCGCAATTTGTACGTTGGCACTGGCGGCGGGCTGAGGTAACGTCTGTGCATTCCGATTTGCGCCGAGAACGCCATGTCCATTAAACGCTATCCGCAGCTCGCCCATTGGGGCGCTTATACCGCCGTGGTTGAAGACGGCCGGCTTATCCGTTGTGAACCCTTCGTTGACGATCCCGATCCTTCGCCGCTGCTCGATTCCATTGTACCGATGGTCTACTCCGACAAACGCATCCGCAAGCCGGCGGTGCGCCGCTCGTGGCTGCAAAAGCGCGAGGGCAGCGACCGTACGCTGCGCGGCAGGGAAGATTTCGTCGAGGTGGATTGGGAGTTAGCGCTCGATTTGGTGGCGCAGGAGAATCGCCGGGTGCGCGATCGCTACGGTGCCTCCGGGCTGTTTACCGGCTCTTATGGCTGGTCGTCGGCAGGGCGGCTGCACCATGCCCGCTCGCTGGTGCGGCGGTTCTACTTCAGCGGCGGCGGCGGCGTCGATCAGCAGGGCAACTACAGCTGGGGCGCGGCGCAGTTTTTCCTGCCGTATGTGATCGGCACTTTCTCGCCGTTGACCGGGCGCGTCACCAGTTGGCCAAGCGTGGTGGAGCACTGCGAACTGTTTGTGGCGTTTGGCGGGTTGGCGCTGAAAAACGCCCAGGTGTCTTCCGGCGGCGCGGCGGAGCATGCGCTCAAGCCCTGGCTGCAAAAGCTGGCGCGCAAGGGCACGCCGGTGATCAACATCAGCCCGATGCGCGACGACTGCCCCGAGTTCGTCAATGCGGAATGGATCCCGATCCGGCCGAATACCGACGTGGCGCTGATGCTGGCGCTGGCTTACGAAATCCAGCGGCTGGGCGCGCAGGATGAAGCCTTCCTGCACAGCCACTGCGTGGGTTATCAACAGTTGGCGGATTACCTGAACGGCGTGAGCGACGGCGTGGCGAAAACGCCGGCCTGGGCCAGCGACATTACCGGCATTCCGACGGCGCGCATCGCGCTGCTGGCGCGGCAGCTGATCGGCGTGCGCAGTTTTATCACCTGTTCCTACTCCGTGCAGCGCGCGCATCGTGGCGAGCAACCGTACTGGATGATGATCGCGCTGTCGGCGATGTTGGGCCAGGTGGGGCTGCCGGGCGGCGGGTTCTCGTTCGGCCACGGCTCAATGAACGGCGTCGGCAACCCGCGCGTGGATACCCCCGCACCGACCATGCCGGTAGGCGATAACCCGGCCGGGCTGGCGATCCCGGTGGCGCGCATCTGCGACATGCTGCTGCGCCCTGGCGAAGCCTATCAATTTTGCGGCGAGACGCGGCATTATCCGGATATCCATCTGGTGCACTGGGCCGGCGGCAACCCGTTCCATCACCATCAGCAGTTGAACCGACTGGTGGAAGGCTGGCAGAAGCCGGATACGGTGATCGTCCAAGATATCTGGTGGACCGCGGCAGCCAAAATGGCGGATATCGTGTTGCCGGTCACCAGTTCGCTGGAGCGCAACGACATCGGCGGCTCGTCGCGCGATCGTTACGTGCTGGCGATGCATCAGGCGATTGCGCCGCAGCATCAGGCGCGCAACGATTTCGATATCTTCGCCGATCTGGCGGAGCGCCTGGGCTATCGCGAGCGCTTTACCGAAAACCGCGACGAGCGGGCCTGGATCGACGCTATCTACCGGCAATGCGGCGCTGCGCAGCAGCGCGCCGGCGTCGCCTGGCCCGAGTTTGAGGCGTTCTGGCAACGGGGCTATGTCGAGCTGCCCGCGCCGGCCAAAGAGTTTGTATTTTTTGACGCGTTCCGCGCCGATCCCCAGGTTAACCCGCTGCAAACGCCCAGCGGCAAGATCGAGTTGTTCAGCGAGCGGATCGCCGGCTATCGCTACGAAGATTTCGCTCCGCATCCGCAGTGGCGGCCGCCGGTGGAGTGGCTGGGCGCGCCGCAGGCCAAGAATTGGCCGCTGCACCTGATCTCCATTCAACCGAGCGATCGCCTGCATAGCCAGATGGATCCGGCGCCGCTGGCGCAGGGCAACAAGACCGCCGGGCGCGAAACCCTGTATATGCATCCGGACGATGCGGCGCCGCGCGGGGTGGCGGACGGCGCCGAAGTGCTGGTCAGCAATGCGCGCGGCAGCTGTCTGGCGGGGGTATCGCTCACCGATGGTGTGACGCGCGGCGTGGTGTTGATGGCGACCGGTGCCTGGTTCGAGCCGGGTTTCGACGCACAGCGCCGGCCGCTCGAGCAGGCGGGCAACCCGAATGTGCTGACGCTGGATATTGGCACCTCGCCGCTGACGCAGGGGCCGAACGCCATGAGCTGCCTGGTCGAGGTCAGCGCGCGATGAGTGAAGATTTCACGTCTGGGTCACTGGCTCGTCGTTGTTATATTTATTTTCGTCGCTGCGGGAAGGTTTAAGTTTCATTGAGTTATTACAGCAGATCGCGGGAAATTTACAGCTGGTTGCATTTGGAGCAGAACTCTTGCGATTCGGCGGTAGTTTCCTGCACGCCATCTCTCTAGAGTAGGTGATCCCAGAGGTATTGATTGGTGAGAAATCAGCATACTCTGTATGTTGAAGCCATTTTCAATTGCACCAACCTACGCGGATGCGTAGGTTTTTTTTTGCCTGCCATATAGTATTCTTTTCCCTACAACGATTTACGCCTCCATGGCCAAGGGAGAAGGGCATGATCTTTTCACTGCTGCGCGCGCTGTTTCGCCTGTTGTTTCGGGTTCGGGTCGAAGGGGGCGTCCAGCACTTCGAACGGCAAAAACTGCTGATTACGCCGAACCACGTCTCTTTCCTCGACGGCGTGCTGTTGGCGCTGTTCCTGCCGATAAAACCGGTGTTTGCGGTTTACGCCAGCATCGGCGAGAGCTGGTTCATGCGCTGGCTTCGGCCCTACATCGATTTCGTCTCGCTCGATCCCACCAAGCCGATGGCCATCAAGCAGCTGGTGCGCATGGTCGAACAGGGGCGGCCGATCGTCGTGTTCCCTGAAGGGCGCATCACCGTGACCGGCGCGCTGATGAAAATCTACGACGGCGCGGCGTTTATCGCCGCCAAATCGGGCGCCACCGTGGTGCCGGTGCGGATCGACGGCCCCGAATTCAGTCCGTTCGGCCGCATGGCCGGGGTGTTCAAGATCCGCTGGTTTCCGCAAATCAGCATCCGCATCTTGCCGCCGACCACGCTGCCGATGCCGGAGGCGCCGCGTGCGCGCGAGCGTCGGGCGCTGGCGGGCGATCGGCTGATGCAGATCATGATGCGGGCGCGCATGGAGACGCGCGAACCGCAGACGCTGTTCCATGCCTTGCTGGCGGCGCAGCGCCGCTATGGGCGTCGCAAGCCGTGTATCGAAGACATCGCTTTCAAAGAGGACAGCTACCAAACGCTGATCAAGAAATCGCTGGGCGTCAGCCGCATTCTGCAGCGCTTTACCGCCGAAGGGGAACACGTCGGGCTGCTGTTGCCGAACGCCACCATCACCGCGGCGGCGATCTTCGGCGCTTCGCTGCGCAACCGCATTCCGGCGATGCTCAACTACACTGCCGGCGCCAACGGCCTGAACAGCGCGATGACCGCCGCCGGCATCAAGACCATCGTCACCTCGCGCCAGTTCCTGGAGAAGGGCAAACTGACCCACCTGCCGGAGCAGGTGACGCAGGCCAACTGGGTGTATCTGGAGGATCTGAAAGACACCGTTACGCTGGCGGACAAGCTGTGGATCCTGCGGCACTTGCTGCAACCGCAGCGCGCGGCGTTGCCGCAACGCCCGGAGGACGCGGCGCTGATCTTGTTCACTTCCGGCTCCGAAGGCCACCCCAAGGGCGTGGTGCATTCGCATGCCAGCCTGCTGGCCAACGTAGAACAAATTCGCACCATCGCCGATTTCACGCCGCGCGACCGTTTCATGTCATCGCTGCCATTGTTCCACTCGTTCGGCCTGACGGTGGGGTTGCTTACGCCGCTGATCACCGGCAGCCGCATTTTCCTCTACCCCAGCCCACTTCACTATCGCGTGGTGCCGGAGTTGGTGTATGACCGTAACTGCACGGTGCTGTTCGGCACGGCGACCTTCCTCAACAACTATGCGCGCTTCGCGCATCCGTATGATTTCGCCCGCCTGCGCTATGTGGTGGCCGGCGCGGAGAAACTGGCGGACAGCACCAAACAGATCTATCAGGATAAATACGGCATCCGCATTCTGGAAGGCTATGGCGTGACCGAGTGCGCGCCGGTAGTGTCGATCAACGTGCCGCTGGCGACCAAGGTGGGCACCGTTGGCCGCATCATGCCGCAGATGGAGGCGCGCTTGATCGCGGTGCCGGGCATCGATAACGGTGGCCGTCTGCAGCTGAAGGGGCCGAATATCATGAAAGGCTATCTGCGGGTTGAACGTCCCGGCGAGCTGGAACCGCCGGCGGCGGAAGATGCGAACGGCGTGCTGCAGCCGGGTTGGTATGATACCGGCGATATCGTCAGCCTGGATGAGCAGGGTTACTGCACCATTCGCGGGCGCGTGAAGCGCTTCGCCAAGCTGGCGGGCGAGATGGTGTCGCTGGAGAGCGTCGAATTGCTGGCGCAACGGCTGTCGCCGGAAAAGCTGCATGCCGCCACGGTCAAAAGCGACAGCAGCAAAGGCGAGGCGCTGGTGCTGTTCACCACCGATCCCGCCATTACCCGCGAGGCATTGCTGCGGGTGGCGCGCGAGCTGGGCAGCCCGGAGCTGGCGGTGCCGCGCGATATTCGCCTGTTGAAAACGCTGCCGGTGCTCGGCAGCGGCAAACCTGATTTCGTCACCCTGCGTCATATGGCCGAACAGCCGGAGAGTGCCTGATGAATCCTTCGACCGAATCCCCTTTGTTGTCACGCGGCATGATCGCGGTGATCAGCGCGCAGTTCCTCTCGGCGTTCGGCGACAATGCGTTGCTGTTCGCCACGCTGGCGCTGATCAAGCAGCAGCTGTATCCGGACTGGAGCCAGCCGATCCTGCAGATGGCCTTTGTCGCCACCTACATCATCCTGGCGCCGTTTGTCGGCCAGGTGGCCGACAGCTTCGCCAAAGGGCGGGTGATGATGTTCGCCAACGCCCTGAAGCTGGCGGGGGCGTTGATGATCTGTTTTGGGGGGAACCCGTTTTGGGGTTACAGCCTGGTCGGCGTGGGTGCCGCCGCGTATTCTCCAGCCAAATACGGCATTCTGGGCGAGATCACCAGCGGCGAGAAGCTGGTCAAGGCTAACGGCCTGATGGAGGCCTCGACCATCGCCGCCATTCTCACCGGTTCGGTGGCCGGCGGTATTCTGGCGGACTGGCACGTGGTAGCGGCGCTGGCGGCCTGCGCGTTGGTTTACGCAGGGGCGGTGGTCGCCAACCTGTATATTCCACGTCTGGCGGCGGCGCGCCCAGGGGCTTCATGGCGGCCGCGGGCCATGACGAACAGCTTTCTTACCGCCTGCGTCACATTATGGCGCGATGGGCAGACGCGTTTCTCTTTGATCGGCACCAGCCTGTTTTGGGGGGCCGGCGTGACGCTGCGTTTTCTGTTGGTGCTGTGGGTGCCGGTGGCGCTTGGCATTGCCGATAACGCCACGCCGACGCTGCTGAACGCCATGGTGGCCGTCGGCATCGTGGTCGGCGCCGGCGCCGCCGCGCGCTTCGTCACGCTGAAGACGGTGAAGCGCTGCATGCCGGCCGGGATCCTGATCGGCGTCGCGGTCGCGGTGTTTGCGTTGCAAACGACCATGCTCAATGCCTACGTCTTGCTGGCGATCATCGGCATACTGGGGGGCTTCTTCGTGGTGCCGCTCAATGCGTTGCTGCAGGAGCGGGGCAAGCATTCGGTCGGCGCTGGCAATGCGATCGCGGTGCAAAACCTGGGTGAAAACGCCGCCATGTTGCTGATGCTGGGCCTGTATTCTTTGGTCGTGAAGCTGGGGGTGCCGGTGGTGGGCGTCGGCGTAGGGTTTGGCGTGGTGTTTGCGCTGGCGATTAGCGCATTGTGGTGGTCTCAGCGGCGGTGAAACGGGGCGCAGCCTGGCTGCGCCCTCAGAGGAATTAAGGCGCCGGAATGGTAAACCGGGTGTGGATTTCTTCGAGCGCCTGCAGCACGTCCTCATCCAGAATCACGTCAAGGCTGTCGAGGTTGATTTTCAACTGATCCACCGAGGTGGCGCCCAACAGGGTGCTGGCGACGAACGGCTGCTGACGCACGAAGGCCAAGGCCATCTGCGAAGGATCCAGTCCGTGTTTTTTGGCCAGCGCCACGTATTCGGCGATCGCCAACTGGGTTTGCTGCCCTGAATAACGGTTGAAGCGGGTGAACAGCGTATTGCGCGCGCCGGCTGGTTTTGCGCCGTTGAGGTATTTACCGCTCAGGGTGCCGAACGCCAGGCTGGAATAGGCCAGCAGTTCCACCCCTTCGTGCTGGCTGATCTCGGCCAGGCCAATCTCAAAGCTGCGGTTCAGCAGGCTGTACGGGTTTTGAATAGACACGATACGCGGCAGCTCATGTTTCTCCGCCAGCTGCAGGTAGCGCATCACGCCCCAGGGCGTTTCATTGGAAACCCCGATATAGCGGATCTTGCCGGCGCGCACCTGCTCGGTCAGCGCCTCCAGCGTTTCCAACAGCGTGACCGTAGCTTTGTCGTCGGTGTATTGATAGTTGAGTTTGCCAAAGCAGTTGGTGGCGCGCTGCGGCCAGTGCAATTGATAAAGATCGAGATAATCGGTGTTCAGCCGTTTGAGGCTGGCGTCCAGCGCGGCGCGGATGTTCTTGCGATCGAGCGCCTGCTGCGGGCGGATGCTGCTGTCGGTGCCGCGCACCGGCCCCGAAACTTTGCTGGCCAGGACGATTTTTTCGCGATTGCCGCGCGCCTTGATCCAACTGCCGATATAGCTCTCGGTTAGGCCCTGGGTTTCCGGGCGGGGCGGCACCGGGTACAGTTCGGCGGTGTCTATCAGGTTCACGCCTGCGGCCAATGCATAGTCCAGTTGCGCATGGGCGTCGGCTTCGCTGTTCTGTTCGCCAAAGGTCATGGTGCCCAGTCCCAGCACGCTCACTTCTAAAGAACTGTGGGGAATACGGTGGTATTGCATTAACGGCCTTCCTTTCTTGTTAGCGCTGACGGGCCGCGCGGCCCGGTGAAACAGGAGCCCAATTCAGAAGACGGCGCAAAGTCCGTCGGGCGGCGATGTCGCCTTTCCTGACTATAACCAAGCGGTGAAGATGGGGGAAGCGGATTCAGTGCGCAGACGAATGAGGGCTACCGCGCTTGAATGGGCGATAGCCGGCGAGCGGTAATTAGCGTTCGATAACCTGGGAAACCTGATCGCCGTTGATCTGGCGGTGGTTGCCTTTCTCGTCTTTATAACTGATGAGTCCGGTGTCTGTGTCGATCTCCGGTTTTCCTTGCGTCAGGATCATGTTGCCGTCTTTAGTCGCCATGACGTAGTCGCTGGAACATCCCGCCAAACCGGCGGCCATAACCAGCGCAGACACTGCCATTACCCACTTTTTCATCCTGCGGATCCTCGATTATGCAGAAAACAATGTTCTTTCAAGATTAGCAAACTCTCGGCCGGGGGCGTCTCAGATAAGTCTTTATCTGATAAGAAAAAGTGAAATGAGGGGGCAATGAAACGGCGGAAGCCGCCGGTGGCGGCTTCCATATCGCGTTATTCCGGCGCGTGATTTTTTTTGCTGCGCATCAGATTGAGCGCTTCTACCGACATGGAGAAGAACATGGCGAAATAGATGTAGCCTTTCGGCACGTGCACCTGGAAGCTTTCCAGCATCAACGTGAAGCCCACCAGGATCAGGAACGCCAGCGCCAGCATTTTTACCGACGGATGGCGGTTAACGAACTCGCCGATCGGCCGGGCGGCGAACATCATCACGCCGACGGCGATCACCACCGCCGCCATCATGATGAACAGATGGTCGGAAAGGCCCACGGCGGTAATCACCGAATCCAGACTGAAGATGATATCCAACAGCATGATTTGCACGATCGCGCCGAAGAAGCTGTGCACCTTGGTGTGGTGCTCTTCTTCCGAACCTTCGATGGTTTCGTGGATCTCTTTGCTGGCTTTCCAGATCAGGAACAATCCCCCCAGCAGCAGGATTAAATCGCGGGCGGAAATGGCATGATCCAGCACGGTGAACAGCGGGTGCGTCAAGCGGATCACCCAGGCGATGGAGGCCAGCAGCGCCAGGCGCATCAGCATGGCGGCGGCCAGCCCGAGCCGGCGAGCTTTGTTCTGTTGCGCTTTGGGCAGCTTGGCTACCACCAGCGACAGAAAAATGATGTTATCAATACCCAGTACGATCTCAAGAATGGTTAGCGTACCTAACGCTAACCAGGCATTGGGATCCATAATCCATTCGAACATTGCCCGACACACCTTAATAAATGCAAAGCGTGAATTATACGCGTTTATCGCGGCGCTGACAGGGTTAGCTAAACCAGAGTTAAACGAAATCGCTTAGATTGAGAAATGTCTTGCCAGCAGCGCGCCGGTAAAGCCCTTTTTCAGATAGAAACCGCGCGGCAGCGTCATGATAGGTTGCCCCTGTTCGCCGATGGCTTCGGTGAGCGCCTTGTTGTTGGCCGCTTTGGGGCGCAGTTGCAGCACTTCGCCGTGGCGTGCGGTGATGCGTTCTACGTGACCGAGCACGATCAGATCCATCAGTTCTTCCCAATCGCGGCGCAACCTCTCTTCTTCTGCAAGGCTCGGGCTCCACAGCAGCGGCGAACCGACGCGGCGCTGGGCCAGCGGGATTTGCCGTTCGCCTTCTACCGGTATCCACAACACGCGCGCCAGCTTGTGGCGAACGTGGCTGCTGGCCCAGGTGACGCCGCTGTTGCCGGTGAGCGGGGCGACGCAGACGAAAGTGGTTTCCAGCGGTTTGCCGGCGGCGTCGACAGGAATGGTTTTCAGCTCAATGCCCAACTCGGGAAAATCCTGTTCCGGTTTGCTGCCGGCCATGGCGCCGAGATACAGCTCCAGCAGCATGCCCACCCAGCCTTTATCGCGTTTCAGATCCTTGGGGATCGGCAATTGCGCACGGGCGGCCAGTTCGCCAAAGCTGAAGCCGGCCAGCGCCTGAGCGCGCTCGAACAGCTGCCGTTCATTTTCCGGCGGGGGCGGCAAAGGGGATAAAAATGCCATAAATCAAGCCTGTCGAATTTGGTTGAAAAACGTACTGCAATTATACACGGCGAGCGATAACCGCTATCGCCTGGGGAAAAGAATAATAGTAGCATGATTTTACATGACTTTTTTTCTTTCTTTACGCGGGCGACAATGCACTCGCGGGGCTTGTTCACCTGAAGCCACCGACAATAAACAGGATCTTACACCTATTTATCCACAGATTTATGGGATAACCCAAATTTTTACCGATCACTGGTTCAATTTACAGCCTTGACTCAGGCGGGTTTTTACGAATTTGTCCGTTTTGTGCGTAACTTGCCCGGATAATCTGTGGATAAAAACGGCGTTGGTGGATCTTTCGCCAGGGTAAGATCCTTACCGTGCATAGATCACATTTTTGTCCTGTGCATCACTGCGAGATATTGGTTAACTATATGTTTTTAAGTTTAATATTTGTTTTTAGGTATGAGGGCGGATTTTAGGGGACGAGAGTTTTACCGGCTTATCCCTCGAGTTCTGCACACACCTATCCACAGAAAAAGTGAATAAAACCGGTCTGAAAGGCTGGGGTATGTTTATAACTTTGCCAATATCTGTGAGTTATCCCAATGTTATCCGGCCCGCAGCGCCGTAAAGCAGTGGTTTACCGCCTGTAGCTTGTGTGAAACAATCAGGACATCTATGCGAATTTAAGCTTATCGAGGTAGTCCGGTGATCGATGATGATGGCTACCGCCCGAATGTTGGTATCGTAATCTGTAATCGTCAGGGGCAGGTCTTATGGGCCCGCCGTTACGGTCAGCACTCCTGGCAGTTTCCCCAAGGTGGGATTAACCCTGGCGAAACTGCGGAGCAGGCGATGTACCGTGAGCTGTTCGAAGAAGTGGGGCTGAGTAAAAAGGATGTGCGCATCCTAGCTTCGACCCGCAACTGGTTGCGCTATAAATTGCCGAAACGTTTGGTGCGTTGGGACACAAAGCCGGTTTGTATCGGCCAAAAGCAAAAATGGTTTTTGTTGCAGCTACTGTGCAATGACGCTGATATCAATATGCAGCGCAGCAGCACGCCGGAGTTCGACGGTTGGCGCTGGGTGAGCTTCTGGTATCCGGTGCGCCAGGTGGTGTCGTTCAAACGCGACGTCTACCGCCGGGTGATGAAAGAATTCGCCGTGACCGTGATGCCGATGCAAGAGCAGGCGGCGCCGCGGCAGGCTCCCGCTTATCGCCGAAAGAGAGGTTAAGTTAAGCCGACTATGCTCACGCGCTTGCGAGAAATTGTAGAGAAGGTGGCCGCGGCGGCCAGTCTGACGGATGCGCTGGATCTGCTGGTCAATGAAACCTGTCTGGCGATGGACACCGAAGTGTGTTCCATCTACCTGGCGGACAACGATCGCCGCTGCTACTACCTGATGGCCACGCGCGGGCTGAAAAAGCCGCGTGGGCGCACTATCGCATTGGCGTTTGACGAGGGCGTCGTCGGGTTGGTCGGCCGCCGAGCCGAGCCTATCAACCTGGCCGATGCCCAAAGCCACCCCAGTTTCAAATACGTTCCGCAGGTGAAAGAGGATCGTTTCCGATCCTTCCTCGGGGTGCCGATCATTCATCGGCGCCAACTGCTGGGGGTGCTGGTGGTGCAGCAGCGCGAGCTGCGCCAGTTCGATGAAAGCGAAGAGTCTTTCATGGTCACTCTGGCCACGCAGATGGCCGGGATCTTGTCACAGTCGCAGCTCAACGCCATTTTCGGCCAGTATCGCCAAACGCGCGTGCGCGCACTGGCGGCCTCGCCCGGCGTGGCGGTGGCTGAAGGGTGGCAGGACAGTAGCCAGCCTTCGCTCGATCAGGTTTACCGCGCGTCGACGCTGGACACCGCCAGCGAGCGCGAGCGCCTGACGCTGGCGCTGGAAGAGGCCGGCGCGGAGTTTCGCCGCTTCAGCAAGCGTTTTGCCGCCAGCTCGCAAAAAGAGAGCGCGGCGATCTTCGATCTTTATTCTCACCTGTTAAACGACGCCCGCCTCAAGCGCGAACTGTTCGCCGAAATCGACAACGGCTCGGTGGCGGAGTGGGCGGTGAAACAGGTGATAGAAGCCTTTGCCGAACAGTTCGCCAAACTGCAGGACACCTACATGCGCGAGCGCGGCAGCGATCTGCGCGCGCTGGGCCAGCGCCTGCTGTTCCACCTCGATGACACCACCCAGGGCGCCACCCAGTGGCCGGCGCGTTTTGTGCTGGTGGCGGATGAGCTGACCGCGACATTGCTGGCCGAAGTGCCGCAGGATCGCCTGGTCGGCGTGGTGGTGCGCGACGGTGCCGCCAACTCGCATGCGGCGATTTTGGTGCGGGCGATGGGGGTGCCGACGGTGATGGGCGCCGACATCCAGCCTTCTCTGCTCAGCCAGCGGTTGCTGATCGTTGATGGGTATCGCGGTGAACTGTTGGTCGATCCTGAACCGGTGCTGGTGCAGGAATATCAACGGCTGATCAGCGAAGAGCTGGAGTTGAGCAAGCTGGCGGAAGACGACGTCGAGCAACCGGCGCAGTTGAAAAGCGGCGAGCGTATCCAGGTGATGCTGAACGCCGGCCTCAGCCCGGAACATGAACAACTGTTGGGCGGCCGAGTGGATGGCGTGGGGTTGTACCGCACCGAAATCCCGTTCATGTTGCAAAGCGGTTTCCCCTCCGAAGAAGAACAGGTCGCGCAGTATCAAGGCATGCTGCAGCTTTATCCGAGCAAGCCGGTTACGCTGCGCACCCTGGATATCGGCGCCGACAAGCAACTGCCCTATATGCCGATCAGCGAAGAGAACCCTTGCCTGGGGTGGCGCGGCATCCGCATCACTCTGGATCAGCCGGAGATCTTTTTGATTCAGGTACGCGCCATGCTGCGCGCCAATGCCGGCACCGGCAACCTGGGTATTTTGCTGCCGATGATCACCAGCCTTGAAGAGGTCGACGAAGCTAAACGCCTGATTGACCGAGCCGGGCGCGAGGTGGAAGAGGTGCTCGGCTACGCGATCCCGAAACCGAAAATCGGCGTGATGCTGGAAGTGCCATCGATGATTTTCCTGATCCCGCATTTGGCCGGGCGCGTTGATTTCATCTCGGTCGGCACCAACGACTTGACCCAGTACCTGCTGGCGGTGGATCGCAACAACACGCGGGTCGCCGCGCTGTATGACAGTTTGCATCCCGCGATGTTGCAGGTGCTGAACTTGATCGCCGAGCAGGGGAAAGCGGCCGGGCTGCAGCTTAGCCTCTGCGGTGAGTTGGCCGGCGATCCCATGGGCGCGCTGTTGCTGGTGGGCATGGGCTATCGCAATCTGAGCATGAATGGCCGCAGCGTGGCGCGCATCAAATACCTGCTGCGACATATTGACCTGGCCGACGCCGAAATGCTGGCTCACCGGGTGTTGAATACCCAGATGACCACCGAAGTGCGCCATCTGGTGGCGGCGTTTATGGAGCGGCGCGGCATGGGTGGGCTGATCCGCGGGGGCCGATAACCGCCGCGCGGTGTGATTTTTTTACAGAACTTTTCCCGCCCTGCCGGACCGGACTGCGCTAAGCCTATGTTATGATGCGCAACCTCAGCGCGGCGCATGCTCGTCGCCTTGCAGACCGCAGCGGCCAATGCCGCCGTTTGCAAGGCGCGGGATAATCTCCGTCGCCGCTTGGCACCTGCCGCCCCCGCATGGGGAAAAATAACAGACATGTTGTGGTGATAGATGAGCAATAGCTATCTGGCGTTTCCTAAATTTGATCCGGTCATTTTCTCCATTGGCCCGGTTTCTCTGCATTGGTACGGCCTGATGTACCTGGTCGGCTTCGTTTTTGCCATGTGGCTGGCGGTGCGTCGCGCCAACAAGCCGGGCAGCGGCTGGACCAAAGACGAAGTGGAAAACCTGCTCTACGCCGGCTTCCTGGGCGTATTCGTCGGCGGCCGCGTCGGCTATGTGCTGTTCTACAACCTGCCGCTGTTCCTGGATAACCCGCTCTATCTGTTCAAGGTCTGGGATGGCGGCATGTCGTTCCACGGCGGCTTGATGGGGGTGATTCTGGTGATGTTCTGGTTCGCTCGCCGCACCAAACGCACCTTCTTCCAGGTTTCCGATTTTATCGCGCCATTGATCCCATTCGGCCTAGGCGCCGGCCGCCTCGGCAACTTTATCAACGGCGAACTGTGGGGCCGCGTGACCACCGATACCCCTTGGGCGATGTTGTTCCCAAGTTCGCGCAGCGAAGACGTGGCCCTCGCCGCCGCCGATCCCTCTTTGTTGCCGTTGCTGAATCAGTACGGCGTACTGCCGCGCCACCCGTCGCAGCTGTATGAACTGCTGCTGGAAGGCGTGGTGCTGTTTATCATTCTGAACCTGTTTATTCGCAAGCCGCGGCCGATGGGCGCCGTATCAGGCCTGTTCCTGATCGGGTATGGCGCATTCCGCATCATCGTTGAAGCGTTCCGCCAGCCGGATGCCCAGCTCGGCCTGTTCGACGGCGTGATCAGCATGGGGCAGATCCTGTCCATCCCGATGGTGGTGGCCGGTATTATTATGATGATTTGGGCGTACCGTCGTCGCCCACAGCAACAACTGTCGTGAGGAACAAATGAAACAGTATCTGGATTTGATGAATAAGGTGCTCGCCGAGGGCACCCCTAAAGCCGACCGTACCGGCACTGGCACATTGTCGATTTTCGGCCACCAGATGCGTTTCAACTTGCAGGAAGGTTTCCCATTGGTGACCACCAAGAAATGTCATCTGCGTTCGATCATTCATGAGCTGTTATGGTTCCTGAACGGCGATACCAACATCGCCTACCTGCGTGACAACAAGGTCACCATTTGGGACGAGTGGGCCGATGAAAACGGCGATCTCGGCCCGGTGTACGGCAAACAGTGGCGCGCCTGGGGAGCAGCGGACGGCCGTCAGATCGATCAGCTGAGCAACGTGCTCCAACAGCTGAAGCAAGATCCGGATTCGCGTCGCATCATTGTTTCCGCCTGGAACGTCGGCGAGCTGGATCAGATGGCGTTGGCGCCGTGCCACGCGTTCTTCCAGTTCTACGTGGCGGACGGCAAGCTCTCTTGCCAGCTGTACCAGCGTTCCTGCGACGTTTTCCTCGGCCTGCCGTTCAACATCGCCAGCTACGCGCTGTTGGTGCACATGATGGCGCAGCAGTGCGATCTGGAAGTGGGCGACTTCGTCTGGACCGGCGGCGATACCCACCTGTACAGCAACCACATGGAACAGACTCAGCTGCAGCTGACGCGTGAACCGCGTCCGTTGCCGAAACTGGTGATCAAACGCAAACCGGCTTCACTGTTCGATTACCGTTTCGAAGACTTCGAGATCGAAGGTTACGATCCGCACCCGGCCATCAAGGCGCCGGTCGCGATCTGACCTTAACCGCATCACACCAGGGGCGCAGCGATTGCGCCCCTTTTTTTATCCGCATTGCGTACCGCACCGCATTTTTTTGTCGCCGTCTGCCATCGTAGAGAAAACATTGCGCAGCTTGCCGCAGCGCTTGCGCATGCGGCTTTACCGCGTTGTTACGGCCCTTACACTGGCGGCATGAACGACAATACTCTCTCGAACATCGATGATCGCCAACGGGGCATGACGCTGATTGAGCTAATGGCGGCGATCCTGATCGCCGCCATGCTCACCGGCTGGGGCGTCGGGCAATGGCGCTATCATCAGCAAGCGCTGCGGCTGGAACACACGGCCCAACAACTGCTGGCGTTTTTGCTGCGATTACAGGCGGACGCCAACTGGCGTAACCGCACGGCGCTGCTGTGGTTCAAGAATGGCACGCCCTGGTGCCTGGGCGGCGGTGTGCCACCGACGGATTGCATTTCCGCCGAAGGCTCCGTTTTCTTGCCGCCTTATCGCGACGTTGTGCTGAGTGGCTACTCCGGCAAAGAGATTGGGTTTTATGGTTTGCGCAATACTGCGCAGGCGGGGCACATCCTTCTCAGCAACGACGCAGGCAGCCTGCGGCTGGTGCTGTCCGCCCGTGGGCGGCTGCGTTTGTGCAGCGAAGGGCTCCGGATAAGGGGGATCGCGCCATGCTGACTGTCGAACGCGGTTTTACCTTGCCGGAGGTGATGTTGGCGCTGGTGTTCGGCAGCGTGATCGCGCTCGGCGCGGCGAAAACTTACCCGCTGTTACGCCAGCAGAACGTGGCCGTCGGTCAGCACTTTCGGCTGGAGTCAACGCTGCGACAGTTGGCGTTCGGCATTGAGAAAGATCTGCGCCGCGCCGGTTTTTGCGCCGGGCAATGCGCTGGCCGGCCGCTGCTGATAGGCCAGGCATCGGGGGAAACGGCTGGCAGCTGCGTTATCGTTGCCTACGACATTGCTCGCAGCGGGCAATGGCTCACTTCGGGTGAGGATGCAGGCTATTTCGGTTATCGACTACGTAATGGCGGCTTGGAAGGGCAGCGCGGCGTGAGCCAATGCGAGGGCGGTGGCTGGGAGCGGCTGCTCGATCATGACGAAGTGCGCATTGAGCGGTTTCATGTGGCGATAGAGCGGGGCGATCACGGCGCGGCATTGGCTCGCCTGACGCTGACGGGGCGCTCCGCCAGCGATACGCGTATCAGGCGCAGCCTGAGCGGGAGCGTCGAAATGGCGGCGCTGCCATGAAGCGGCGAACCCAGCGAGGTGGTAGCACCCTGGCGGCGGTGATGTTGCTGCTGGCGCTGGGGCTGATGTTGCTCAATGCTCAACAGCGGCAATTGGATAACGCGCTGTTACTGGCCGCCGATCAGCAGCGTTACCTTCAGGCTTACAATCAGGCCGCTTCGGCGCTGAGTTGGGGCATGAGCCAGCGTTGGCCGCGCGCCGAGCTGAGTGCAGCGGCCTGGCTATGCAGGCAGCGCGTGGAACTGACGGCTTGCGCTCGGCTGTCAGCCAGAGCGGGAGTGGTGACGGTTCGCGGCCTTGGTGAGATGCGCGGCGGTGAACCGGTATGGCTGTATCAATGGGGCACCTTTAACGGCGCGGAGGCTGCTGGCAAGTTGCAAGCACAGCCGGGCGGTCGGCTGGATTTTTGTCCCGAGAAAAGGTTGGCCGACTGTGAAGGCTAACGCTCGGGCAGCGTGGATATCCCGCAACGGCTTCAGTCTGCCGGAAGTGTTGGTGGCGGCCTTGCTGTTCTCGGTGTCGCTGCTTGGCTTGTTACAGTATCATCAGGTGCTGTTGCAGTCGTTCCAGCGCCAGTGGCACTACCGGCAAGCCTGGGGGCTGGCGCACCAGCAGTTGGAGGCGTTCGCCGTCATCGGCCGGCTCGAGGCTGAACCGCTGCCGGAAGGGTGGCGGCGCGAGACGGCACTTGACGATGCGGGGAGCGATTGTCGCCGATTGACGGTCAGGATCCAAACGCCGCAGCGGCAGTGGGCAACGCTGAGCCGCTGGTATTGCGCCCGTTTTTGAGCCGTATGTCTTTTGTTTTAAAGGAGTCTTCATGTTCACTGTTTATCATTCCAATCAGCTGGATTTGTTGAAAACGCTGACCAGCGCGCTGATAGCCAGAGATCCGTTGACCGATCCTTTTCAACAGGAGGTGGTGCTGGTGCAAAGCCCCGGCATGGCGCAATGGCTGCAGATGCAGCTGGCGGAACAGTTCGGTATCGCAGCCAATGTCGCGTTTCCGCTGCCGGCGACCTTCATTTGGGACATGTTCACCCGGGTGTTGCCGGATATTCCGAAAGAGAGCGCCTTCAGCAAGGATGCCATGACCTGGAAGCTGATGTGGTTGTTGCCGGAGATGCTGACTCAGCCGGCATTTGCGCCACTGCAGCACTATCTCACCGATGACGGCGACAAGCGCAAAATCCACCAATTAGCCGGCCGGGTTGCCGACCTGTTCGACCAGTATTTGGTTTATCGCCCGCAGTGGCTGGAGAGCTGGCAGCGCGGCGAGCGCATCGACGGTCTGCCCGAGGCTCAGCAGTGGCAGGCGCCGCTCTGGGCGCGGCTGGTGGAGTACACGCGCGAATTGGGGCAGCCGGAATGGCACCGCGCCAATCTGTACAGCCGCTTTATCCACGCGCTCGAGCAGGCAACAACGTGCCCGCCCGGTTTGCCGCCGCGGGTGTTTATCTGCGGCATCTCGGCGTTGCCGCCGGTCTATCTGGAAGCGTTGCAGGCGCTGGGGCGGCATATCGACATCCACCTGATGTTCACCAACCCTTGTCGCTACTATTGGGGCGACATTCAGGATTATGCTTTCCTGGCCCGCTTGCAGAGCCGCAAGCGTCGTCATTACCACCAGGCTCGCGAGCAAGGGCTGTTTCGCGAGCCGGCCGACGCGGCGCGCCTGTTTGACGCCGAAGGGCAGCAGCAACTCAGCAACCCGCTGCTGGCCTCTTGGGGCAAGCTGGGGCGCGATCACCTCTATTTGCTGTCGCAGATGGAAGGGGCGCAAGAGGTCGACGCCTTTGTCGATATCCCGGCGGATACCATGCTGCACGCCGTTCAGCGCGACATGCTGGAGTTGGAAGATCATGCGGTGATCGGTATTACCGCGGAAACGCTGGAAAGCAGCTTCAGCAAACGCCCGCTTGATGAGAACGACCGCTCCCTCAGCCTGCACGCCTGCCACAGCCCGCAGCGGGAAGTGGAGGTGCTGCACGATCAACTGCTGACCATGCTGGCGCAGGATCCCGCGTTGACGCCGCGCGATATCATCGTGATGGTGGCGGATATCGACAGCTACACGCCTTATATTCAGGCGGTGTTCGGCAATGCCCCCGCCGAGCGCTACCTGCCGTTCGCCATTTCTGACCGCAAAGCGCGGCAGGCGCATCCGGCGCTGCAGGCGTTCATTTCACTGCTCGATCTGCCGCAAAGCCGCTTTACCTCGGAACAGGTGCTGGCGCTGCTGGAGGTGCCTGCCCTGGCCGCCCGTTTCGCCATTGGCGAAGAGGGGCTGCGTCTGTTGCGCCACTGGGTCGGTGAATCCGGCGTGCGCTGGGGCCTGGACGACGATAACGTGCGCGAACTGGATCTGCCCGCCACCGGTCAGCATACCTGGCGCTTCGGTATTACGCGCATGCTGCTCGGCTACGCGATGGACAGCAATGCCGGCGATTGGCAGGGCATTTTACCTTACGACGAATCGAGCGGGTTGGTCGCCGAACTGGCGGGGCAGTTGGCAGACCTGCTGGCGCAGCTCAGCCACTGGCGGCAAATTTTGAGCGAAGCGCGCCCGCTCGAGGCGTGGCTACCGCTGTGCCGGCAACTGCTGGATGCCTTCTTCGAAGCGGAGAGCGACACCGAAGTGGTGCTGGCATTGATCGAGCAGCAGTGGCAGCAGGCCATCAATTTTGGCCTAGCGGCGCGCTATCCCGATGAGGTGCCGTTGACCATTCTGCGCGACGATCTGGCGGCGCGCCTCGATCAGGAGCGCATCAGCCAGCGCTTCCTTGCCGGGCAAATCAACTTCTGCACGCTGATGCCGATGCGCTCCATTCCGTTCAAGGTGGTGTGCCTGCTGGGCATGAACGACGGCGTGTATCCGCGCACGCTGCCGCCGCTGGGTTTCGATCTGATGGCGCAGCAGGTCAAACGCGGCGACCGCAGCCGGCGCGATGACGACCGCTATCTGTTCCTGGAAGCGATTTTGTCCGCGCAACAGCGGCTGTATATCAGTTTCATCGGCCGTTCCATCCAGGACAACAGCCCGCGCTACCCTTCGGTGCTGGTCACCGAGCTGCTGGAGTACCTGGAACAAAGCTATTGCCTGCCGGGAGATGAAGAGCTCAGCGCAGATGACAGTGCTCGGCGGGTTGGTGAGCATTTGCTTAAGTGGCACGCGCGCATGCCGTTCGCCGCCGAGAATTTCTTGTCGGGCTCGGAGGAGCAAAGTTATGCCGCCGAGTGGCTGCCTGCCGCCGATGGTCGCGGTGCGGCGCACCCGGCCTTCAACCAACCGCTGCCCGCCGAAGCGCTGCAGCAAATATCGTTGGATGAGCTGCTGCGGTTTTACCGCCATCCTATCCGCGCCTTCTTCCAGCTGCGGCTGGGCGTCAGTTTTATCCTGGAAGAGACTGAGCTGCCGGACGAAGAGCCCTTCACGCTGGATAACCTCAGCCGTTACCAGTTCAACAGCCAACTGCTGAATACCCTGATCGACGGCGACGATCCCGAACGGTTGTTTCAACGGGTGCGTGCCGCCGGCGGCTTGCCCTATGGCGCCTTCGGCGAGATCTATTGGCAAAAGCAGCAGGAAGAGATGAGCGAACTGGCCGAGCAGGTGCGTGCGGAACGCGCAGAGAGCCATAGCCTGGAGCTGGATATCGATATCGCCGGCGTACGTCTCAGCGGCTGGCTGCATCAGGTGCAGGATGACGGCCTGTTGCGCTGGCGGCCCGCCACGTTGTCGGCGGTGGACGGCATATTGCTGTGGCTGGAGCACCTGGTGTACTGCTGCGCCGGCGGCACCGGCGAGAGCCGCATCTACGGTCGCAAGAACTCCGCCTGGCGCTTTGCCGCGCTGGCGCCTGAAGAGGCGCAGGCGCAGCTGGCGGAACTGCTGGCGGGCTATCAGCGCGGTTTGTGTCAGCCGCTGCTGTTGCTGAACAAGAGCGGCTGGGCGTGGCTGAGTCAGTGCTATCAGCCGGAAACGCAGCAAATCGACTGGGAGGAAGAAGCGCAAATTAAGGCACGCGCCAAATTGCTGCAGGCTTGGCAGGGCGATCAGCGCATTCCCGGAGAAGGGGAAGATCCCTACGTGCAGCGAGTATTCCGCCAATTGGATAATGAATACTTAGCGCAAATACTGGCCGAAACAGAGCGTTATCTGCTGCCGGTGGCGCGACATAACCTGGGGTAACAATCCCCCGGTGGTGCTGTACGGCGGGAGGTGGTAAAAATAACGAAGGTTATATTCAACCATTGGGGTTATTCCCGGTCTTACATAACGTACAGGCATATACCCGCCGTGTTTCGGGCCGCCACATTGGCGAAGATCCCGGCGAGTACAGATTTGGTTATGTGGTTTTGATGCACGTCGCCAACGTCAGGGAGTGGGCGTAGCGACGTCAGAATAGGGGTTTATTTTGGATATGCGCAGACAGTTGGTCCGTATCACCGGGCTGGTACTATTGGCTATGTGTTGGGCACCGTTGAGTTGGGCCGCGCAAGGATGGCAACCGCTGACCGAGAAGATCAACAAGAGCGAACACGATCCGCGTCAGTATGAAGCGATCAAGTTGGCTAATGGCATGACGGTGTTGCTGGTGTCTGATGCCCAAGCGCCGAAATCGCTGGCGGCGCTGGCATTGCCGGTTGGATCGCTCGAAGATCCGAACAGCCAACTGGGATTGGCGCACTATCTGGAACATATGGTGCTGATGGGCTCCAAACGCTATCCAGAGCCGGAAAACCTGTCCGAATTCCTGAAAAAGCACGGCGGCAGCCACAACGCCAGCACGGCCTCTTATCGCACCGCCTTCTATCTGGAAGTGGAAAATGACGCGCTGGAGCCGGCGGTCGACCGCATGGCCGACGCTATTGCCGAGCCGCTGCTGGATCCGGGCAATGCCGATCGCGAGCGCAATGCGGTGAACGCCGAGTTGACGATGGCGCGTTCGCGCGACGGCATGCGCATGGCGCAGGTCGGCGCGGAAACCCTTAACCCGGCGCACCCGAGCGCGCGCTTCTCCGGCGGCAATCTCGATACGTTGAAAGACAAGCCGGACAGCAAGTTGCACGATGAACTGACCGGCTTCTATAAGCGCTACTATTCCGCCAATCTGATGATGGGCGTTTTGTACGGCAATCAGCCGCTGCCGCAGCTGGCTGACATTGCGGCGAAAACCTTTGGCCGCGTGCCGAATCATGACGCCAGCGTGCCGCCGATCACCGTGCCGGCCGTGACGCCGGAACAGCAGGGCATCATCATTCACTATGTGCCGGCGCAGCCGCGCAAGCAGCTGAAGGTCGAGTTCCGCATCGATAACAACAGCGCCGCGTTTCGCAGCAAAACCGATACCTACATCAGCTACCTGATCGGCAACCGCAGCAAAAACACCTTGTCTGACTGGTTGCAGAAGCAGGGGCTGGCGGACGCCATCAATGCCGGCGCCGATCCGATGGTGGATCGCAACGGCGGCGTCTTCGCTATCAGCGTCTCGCTGACCGACAAAGGCCTGGCCCAGCGCGACCAAGTCGTCGCCGCCATTTTCAACTACCTGAAAATGCTGCGCAGCGAAGGCATCAAGCAGAGCTACTTCGATGAAATCTCGCATGTTCTGAACCTGGACTTCCGTTATCCGTCGATCACGCGCGACATGGACTATATCGAATGGCTGGTGGACACCATGCTGCGCGTTCCGGTTGAGCATGCGCTGGACGCGCCTTATCTGGCCGACCGTTATGATCCTAAGGCGATCGCCGAACGCCTGGACGCCATGACGCCGCAAAACGCGCGCATCTGGTTCGTCAGCCCGGATGAACCGCACAATAAGACGGCCTATTTCGTCAACGCGCCTTACCAGGTCGACAAAATCACGCCGCAGCGCTTTACGCAGTGGCAGCAGTTGGAGAGCGGCATTTCCCTGTCGCTGCCGGCGCTCAACCCGTACATCCCGGATGACTTTACCCTGACCAAGCCATCGCACGAGTTCAAAAAACCGGAAAGGGTGGTGGATAAACCCGGCCTGCGCGTGCTGTACATGCCGAGTCGTTACTTCGCCGACGAGCCGAAGGCCGACGTCACCGTCGCTTTCCGCAACGCCAAAACCATGGATTCCGCGCGCAATCAGGTGCTGTTCTCGCTGACGGATTATCTGGCCGGCCTCGCGCTGGATCAGTTGAGCTATCAGGCGTCGGTCGGCGGGTTGAGCTTCTCGACCTCGCCGAACAACGGTCTGATGTTTAACGCCAACGGCTTCACCCAGCGTTTGCCGCAGTTGCTGACGGCGCTGATCGAGGGTTATTCCAGCTTCACGCCGACGGAAGATCAGTTGGCGCAAGCCAAATCCTGGTATCTGGAGCAGTTGGACGCCGCCGAGAAGGGCAAGGCGTTTGAGCTGGCCATTCAGCCGGTGCAGATGGTTTCCCGCGTGCCGTATTCCGAACGCAGCGAGCGCCGCGAGGTGCTGAAGACGTTAACGCTGAAAGACGTGCTGGCCTATCGCGACAGCCTGCTGGCCGAGGCCACGCCGGAGCTGCTGGTAGTGGGCAACATGAGCAAGCAGCAGGTCGACACGTTGGCGTCGACGTTAAAACATCGTCTGGGCTGTACCGGTAGCGAATGGTGGCACGGCGAAGACGTGGTGGTGGACAAGAATCATCTGGCCAACCTGCAACAGGTGGGCAGCAGTACTGACTCGGCGCTGGCGGCGGTTTATGTGCCGACCGGCTACGACGAAGTGACCGGCATGGCCTACAGTTCGCTGCTGGGGCAGATTATTCAGCCGTGGTTTTACAGCCAGCTGCGCACGCAGGAGCAATTGGGGTACGCGGTCTTCGCCTTCCCGATGTCGGTAGGGCGCCAGTGGGGCGTGGGCTTCCTGTTGCAGAGCAACAGCAAACAGCCGGCCTACCTGTACCAGCGCTATCAGGATTTCTACCCGAAAACCGAGAAACGCCTGCGCGACATGAGCGAGGCGGACTTTGAACAGTACAAACAGGCGCTGATCAATGAGCTGAAACAGCGGCCGCAAACCCTGAGCGAGGAGGCCAGCCGGTTCGCCAACGATTTCGATCGCGGCAACTTCGCCTTTGATACCCGTCAGAAGCTGATCGCGCAGGTGCAACAGCTGACGCCGGCCAAACTGGCGGATTATTTCCACCAGGCGGTGATCCAGCCACAGGGGCTGGCGGTGCTGTCGCAGGTCAGCGGCAGCGGGCAAGACAAGGCGGATTACGCGGCGCCTAAGGACTGGGTCACCTATCCGAACGCGTCGGCATTGCAGCAGATTTTGCCGCGTAAAGTGGCGACGCCATGACGGAAATTGCCCCGCAGAGGTTGGAGCCTCTGTCACTGCCGCTGTTCGGCGAACGCCTGATAGAAGCGTCGGCGGGCACCGGCAAAACTTTTACCATCGGCGCGCTGTACCTGCGTTTGCTGCTGGGGTTGGGCGGTGAAGCAGCGTTTCCCCGCCCGCTGACGGTCGAAGAAATCCTGGTGGTGACCTTTACCGAGGCCGCCACCGAGGAGCTGCGCGGGCGTATCCGCGACAATATTCACGGATTACGCATCGCCTGCGTGCGCGGTGTCAGCGCCAACCCGCTGTTTTCGGCGCTGATGGCTGAAATTGACGATTTGACCGACGCCGCCTCGCAGCTGCTGGCGGCGGAGCGGCAGATGGACGAAGCGGCGATCTACACCATTCACGGCTTTTGCCAACGAATGCTGACGCACAACGCCTTCGAGTCCGGCATGCTGTTTGAACAAACGCTGGTGCAGGACGAGCTGCCGCTGCGGCGGCAAGCCTGCGCCGATTTCTGGCGTCGCCACTGCTATCCGTTGCCGCTGGGCGTGGCGCGTGCGGTCAGCCAGGAGTGGAGCGGCCCGGAAGCGTTGCTGGCCGATCTCTCCGGTTATCTGCACGGTGAAGCGCCGGCGCTGCGTCGGCCGCCGAAGGATGAAGAAACCGTCCTGATGCGCCACGAGCAGATCGTCGCGCGCATCGACGCCATCAAGGCGCAATGGCGGGCGGAGGCGGGCGATCTGGAAGCGTTGATCGCTCAGTCCGGCGTCGATAAGCGCAGCTACAGCAGTAAACACCTGCCGAACTGGCTGAACAAGGTCGGCGAATGGAGCGGGCAGGAGACTCAGGACTACCAGTTGCCGAAGGAACTGGATAAATTTCGCCAGTCGGTGCTGCTGGAGAAGACCAAGAAAGGTGAGCCGCCGCGGCATACGCTGTTCACGGCGATAGATGAGTTGTTCGCTGAACCCTTGACGCTGCGCGACCTGATCATGGCGCGTGCGCTCAGCGAGATCCGCACCTCCATTCAGCAGGAAAAGCGCCAGCGCGCCGAACTGGGATTTGATGACCTGCTCAGCCGGCTGGACGGCGCCCTGCAAAGCGGCGGCGGCGAACAGCTGGCGCAGGCGATCCGCCAGCGATACCCGGTGGCGATGATCGATGAATTCCAGGATACCGATCCGCAGCAATACCGTATTTTCCAAAAACTTTACGTCGGCCGGCCTGATTGCGGCCTGCTGTTGATCGGCGATCCCAAGCAGGCGATTTACGCCTTTCGCGGCGCCGACATCTTTACCTACATGCGCGCGCGTTCAGAGGTGAGCGCCCACTATACGCTGGAGACCAACTGGCGCTCGTCGCCGTCGATGGTCGCCAGCGTCAATCACCTGTTTTCTCAGGTAGAAAAGCCTTTCCTGTTCGGCCAAATCCCCTTTATTGAAGTTAACGCGGCGGAAAAGAACCAAGGGCTGGCGTTTGAATTGCACGGCAAGCCGCAGCCAGCGATGCAGTTCTGGCTGCAGCAGGGAGAAGGCGCGGGTGTAAGTGATTACCAACAGCTGATGGCGCGCCTGTGCGCCACGCAAATTCGCGACTGGCTCAGCGCCGGGCAGCAGGGCCAGGCGCGGCTGCAGAGCGGCAAGGAGTCACGGCCGGTACAAGCCTCCGATATCACGGTGCTGGTGCGCAGCCGCAATGAGGCGGCGTTGGTGCGCGATGCGCTGAGCGCGCTGTCTATTCCGTCGGTCTACCTGTCCAACCGCGACAGCGTGTTTGACACCCCGGAGGCCAAAGACATGCTGTGGTTACTGCAGGCGGTGTTGGCGCCGGAGCAGGAGCGCACGCTGCGCAGCGCCATGGCCACCGGGTTGATGGGGTTGGACGCGCCGACGCTGGACGGCCTGAGCCGCGATGAGCGCGCCTGGGACGCGCTGGTTAACGAGTTCGACAATTACCGCACGCTCTGGCTGCGCCGCGGCGTGTTGCCGATGCTGAGCGAGGTGATGAAAGCGCGCCAGCTGGCGGAGAACCTGTTGGCCAGCGCCGGCGGCGAGCGTCGCTTGACCGACGTGCTGCATCTGGGGGAACTGTTGCAAGAGGCGGCGGTGCAGCTCGACAGCGAGCATGCGCTGGTGCGCTGGCTGGCGCAGCAGATCGCCCAGCCCAATCGTCAGTCCGATAATCAGCAGCTGCGGCTGGAGAGCGACCGGCATCTGGTGCAGGTGATCACGATCCACAAATCCAAGGGGCTGGAGTTCGATCTGGTGTGGTTGCCATTCATCGGCAACTTCCGCCAGCAGCAACAGGCGCTGTATCACGATCGCCACAGTTTCCAGGCGTTGCTGGATCTCGACGCCAATGAAGAGAGCCAGGCCTGGGCGGAGGAGGAGCGGTTGGCGGAAGATCTGCGTCTGCTGTACGTGGCGCTGACCCGCTCGGTGTACCACTGCAGCATCGGCATCGCGCCGTTGTTCCAGGGCACGCGCAAGAAACAGGGCGATACCGATCTGCACCGCAGTGCATTGGGTTATCTGGTGCAGGGCGGGCAGGCCGGCGACGCCGTGTATCTGCAGGAACGTCTGCAGCAATTGGCGGGCGGGGGTATCGCACTGTCGCTGGTTGAACCGCCGGACGAAGAACCCTGGCAACCCCAGGCGGCACTGGCCGAAGCGCTGGCGGCGAAAAGCTTTACCCGGCGGATCCAGGATTTTTGGCGGGTGACCAGCTATACCGGTTTGCAACAGCACGGCGCGAGCCTGATGCAGGATCTGCTGCCGCGTCTGGATGTCGACGCGGCGGGCGAGCGGAGTGAGGAGAGTGAGCCAGCGCTCACACCGCATACCTTCCCGCGCGGCGCGGCGCCCGGCACCTTCTTGCACAGCCTGTTCGAAACGCTGGACTTCACCCAGCCGTTGGATGAACAGTGGCTGCTGGCACAGCTGCAACAGCAAGGATTTGCCGAACACTGGCAGCCGATTTTGCTGGCGTGGATGCAGGTATTGCTCAACACGCCGCTCGCCGACAGCGGCGTGACGCTGGCGGCGCTAACGCCGCAGCACAAGCAGGCCGAGCTGCAGTTCTATTTGCCGATCAACCGGCTGTTGCAGGCGAAGGAGCTCGATGCCCTGGTGAAGCGTTACGATCCGCTTTCCGCCCGCTGTCCGGCGCTGGATTTCCATCAGGTGCAAGGCATGCTGAAAGGCTTTATCGACCTGGTGTTCTGTTGGCAGGGCAAATACTACCTGCTGGACTACAAGTCCAACTGGTTGGGGGAAGACAGCAGCGCCTATACCCGGCCGGCGATGGAGCAGGCGATGGCGGAGCATCGTTACGATCTGCAATATCAGCTGTATACGCTGGCGCTGCACCGTTATCTGCGTCATCGGCTGCCGGATTACGATTACCGGCGTCATTTCGGCGGGGTGATTTATCTGTTCCTGCGCGGCGTGGATGCGGCGCACCCGGGCAACGGCATTTTCACCTGTCTTCCCGAGTTTGAGCTGGTGGCGGGGATGGATCGTTTGTTCAGCGGCGAGGCTGCTGCGACGGAGGATGGATCATGATCGCACTGCTGGAGCAGGCGGTGGCGCTTGGCGTGTTGCGCCCGCTGGACGTGCAGTTCGCCCGCGTGGTGGCGAACGAAGACGAGCCCGATATTTTGCTGGCCGCCGCCTGCCTGAGCGCAGAGGCGGGGGCCGGTCACGTCTGCCTGATGCTGGAGCAGCTGCAGGCGGATACGCTGTTTGAAGGGCGCCAACCGGCGCTGGCGCTGGCGGTGTGGGAGGCGGCCGGGCGGCCGGATGGCGTGCGTTGGCAGCAGCGCCTGGCGGCCAGCGCGGCGGTCGGGGACGGCAGCGAGGCTACACCGCTGGTGCTGCGCGGGCCGCGCTTGTATCTGCAGCGCATGTGGCAAAACGAAGGTGAAGTGGCGGCGTTTATCGGCGGCGAAGGCGACTCGCTGGCGGTGCCGGAGGCTGAACTGCGCACTATTCTTGACCGTTTGTTCGGCTCGGCGAGCGATGAACCCGATTGGCAGAAGATCGCCGCCGCGGTGGCCGCCACGCGGCGCATTGCGGTCATTTCCGGCGGGCCGGGCACCGGTAAAACCACCACCGTCGCCAAGCTGTTGGCGGCGCTGGTGCAGTTGGATGAAAGCGCGCGCTTGCGCATTCAGCTGGCGGCGCCGACTGGGAAGGCGGCGGCGCGCCTGACGGAGTCGCTTGGCAGCGCCAGCCGTCAGCTGGCGTTGACCCCGGCGCAGCAGGCGCTGTTCCCGACGGAGGCGGCGACGTTGCACCGCCTGTTGGGGGCGCAACCGAACAGTCAGCGCATGCGCTATCACCGCGGCAACCGGCTGCATTTGGATGTGCTGGTGGTGGATGAGGCCTCGATGGTCGATCTGCCGATGATGGCGCGCCTGATTGCTGCGTTGCCCGATCGGGCCCGGGTGATTTTCCTTGGCGACCGCGATCAGCTGGCCTCGGTGGAGGCCGGCGCGGTGCTGGGGGATATTTGCCGTTTTGCCGAGCAGGGATACAGCGATGCGCGCGCTGCAGAGCTGAGCCGCCTGACCGGCTGTTCGATCGAAGGACAGCTGGCCGTTGCGGAAGCGGCGGTGCGCGACAGCCTGTGCCTGCTGCGCAAGAGCTATCGCTTCGACGCCCGTTCCGGCATCGGTCAACTGGCGTTGGCGGTCAACGCCGGAGCGGGGGATCGCGCGCTGGCGGCACTAAACGGCAGTTTCGGCGATGTCATGGGTTATGCGTTGGCGACGAGCGAAGAGTATCAGACGCTGTTGGATGCCTGCGTGGCGGGCTATCGCGACTATTTGCGGCTGACCGCCGAAGGCGCAGACGCGGCGGCGGTGCTGGCGGCCTTTGGCCGCTTCCAGGTGCTGTGCGCGCTGCGTGAAGGGCCGTTTGGCGTCGCCGGCCTGAACGAGCGCATTGAGATCGGGTTGCAGCGCGCCGGTCTGATCGACCGTAAACCGGGCGTGCTCGGCCGTTGGTATCGGGGGCGGCCGGTGATGATCGGCCGCAACGACAGCGCGCTGGGGCTATTCAATGGGGATATCGGCATTACGCTGCCGGATGAGCGCGGCGAGCTGCGCGTGCATTTCCAATTGCCGGATGGAAGCATCAAGTCGGTGCAGCCGAGCCGTTTGCCGGCGCATGAAACCGCCTATGCCATGACGGTGCACAAATCTCAGGGATCGGAATTTGACCATACGGTTCTGGTGTTGCCGAATCACTTCCTGCCGGTGCTGACGCGTGAATTGGTCTATACCGCGATCACTCGCGCGCGTAAGCAGCTCTCGCTGTATGCCACGGAGGCGGTGTTGCTGCGGGCCATTCGCACGCCGACCCAGCGCCGCAGCGGATTGGCTGAACGATTACAGGCAACGGAATAAACGATGAACGGGCGCGGCAACGGCCGCGCCCACTGGGATTACAGATCCGCCAGCAGAATTTTGGAGCGGCGCTGGTAGTTGTACAACGCCTGTTTCTGCATCGGCAGCACGTCGACCTCCGCCGGGGTAAAGCCACGTTCCTGGAACCAGTGGATGCTGCGGGTGGTCAGCACGAACAGCTTCTTCAGCCCCATCTGTCGCGCCTGGTTTTCTACCCGCTGCAGCAGCATCTCGCCGCGCGAAGAGCTGCGGTAATCGGGATGCACCGCCACGCAGGCCATCTCACCGATTTTTTCCTCCAGGAACGGGTACAGCGCCGCACAGGCGATGGTCAGGTTATCGCGTTCGATGATGGTGAATTTGTCGATCTCCATCTCCAGCTGTTCACGCGAACGGCGCACCAGAATGCCCTGCTGCTCGAGCGGCCGGATCAGCTCCAGGATGCCGCCGATGTCGTTGATTGTCGCCCGGCGCACCTGTTCGGCGCTCTCCATCACGATTTGGGTGCCGATGCCGTCGCGCGAGAACAGTTCCTGCACCAGCGCACCGTCTTCCTGGTAGCTGATCAGGTGGCTGCGGCGCACGCCGCTGCGGCAGCCTTTCACCGCGCCGCGCAGGAAACGCACGGTGCCGGAATGGTAATCGCCGCCTTCCTCCAGCTCTTCAAGGCGCTTTTGCGCGTCGTTGGGGAACAGCTCGGAAAGGATGTTGCCTTCCGCGTCGGTCACGCCCTGCGAGGAGCAGAAACCGATCATTTTTTCCGCCTTCAGCTTGATCGCCAACTGGGTGGCCACTTCTTCCGAGGTCAGGTTGAAGCTCTCGCCGGTGACCGAAACCGCGACCGGGCCAATCAGCACGATGGCGTTGCTGTCGAGCTGGCGGTGGATCGCTTCTTCATCGATGCGGCGAATGCGGCCGCTGTGGCAGTAGTCGATGCCGTCATCCACGCCCAGCGGCTGCGCGATGATGAAGTTGCCGCTGACCACGTTAATGTGCGCGCCTTGCAGTGGCGTGTTGTTGAGGCTCATCGACAGCCGAGCGGTGATGTCGAGCTGCAGCAGGCCGGCGGCCTGCTTGACCAGCTCGAGCGTATGGGCGTCGGTCACGCGAGTGTGTTTGTGGTAGATCGGCTCATAGTTGTGCTGCGCCAGATTGGCGTCGATCTGCGGCCGTGCGCCGTAAACCACCACCAGGCGAATACCCAGGCTATGCAGTAGCCCGATATCGTTGACGATGTTGGAGAAATTCTCGTGTTCGATGGCTTCCCCGCCGAGCATGATGACGAACGTCTTGCCGCGGTGGGCGTTGATATAGGGGACTGAGTGACGGAATCCTTGCACCAGCTCTGTACTACGTTCCTTCACGGCCAAACCTCTTTGCATATTTATACGATATTTTTGTATTTTTATTCTTTTATTGCGCCGATGGCAAGTGGGAAATCGTCATGAAGCGTGCGCTAAGGGCGCTAAATCGTTAATAAATTGAAAAACCATAAAAAGATTTTCTGATGACAGGGCTGGAATGATTGGTTAAAGTTTTCGGCATCCCCATTTCATTGGTGTTTTTTTCATCTATTGTAAACAGCTATTACTGCCGGAGCCGCATGCCAAACGCTAATCACAATCTGGGCCGCCGTCGTTTATTACAGGGCGTTGCCGCCAGCTGGTTGCTGAGTGTGAGTCGTACGGGCTTCGCCGCATCATCGCACGTGATCGCCGTGCGCGTCTGGCCATCCTCCACCTATACCCGCGTCACGCTGGAATCCAACGTCGAACTGAAATACAAGCAGTTCGCCCTGACCAATCCCGATCGCGTGGTGGTGGACATCGAAGGTGTTCACCTCAACAGCGTGCTGAAAGGCATCGCCGGGCAGGTGCGCGCCGACGATCCTTATCTCAAGCAGGCGCGCGTCGGCCAGTTTGATCAGAATACCGTGCGGCTGGTGCTGGAGCTCAAACAAAGCGTCAGCCCGCATATTTTCACGCTGGCGCCGGTGCCGGAGTATCGCAACCGTCTGGTGATGGATCTCTATCCGACGAAGGGCGGCAGCGGGGGTGAGGAGTATGATCCGCTACTGGCGTTACTGGAAGATTACAACAAGGGCGATCTGGAGCGCACGCTGCCGCCGGAAGCGCCGCAGGCCGGCAAAGCGGGGCGCGATCGGCCGATCGTCATCATGCTGGATCCCGGCCACGGCGGCGAAGATCCCGGCGCTATCGGCAAGTACAAGACGCGCGAGAAAGACATCGTGCTGCAGATTGCCCGCAAGCTGAGCGCCATGATCAAGCGCGAGCCAAACATGAAAGTGTTCATGACGCGCAATGAAGACGTGTTTATTCCGCTCAAGGTGCGCGTCGCCAAGGCGCGCAAGCAGCGCGCCGATCTGTTCGTTTCGATTCACGCCGACGCCTTCACCAGCCGCGCCGCGCGCGGTTCATCGGTGTTCGCGTTGTCCACCAAGGGCGCCACCAGCTCGGCGGCCAAGTTCCTGGCGCAGACGCAGAACGCGTCGGACCAAATCGGCGGTGTCAGCAAGAGTGGCGACCGTTATCTCGATCACACCATGTTCGATCTGATCCAAACCGCGACCATCAACGACAGCCTGAAGTTTGGCAAGGAAGTGTTGAATCGGATGGGGAAAATCAACCGGTTGCACAAGAATCGTGTCGATCAGGCCGGTTTTGCGGTGTTGAAGGCGCCGGATATCCCGTCGATCCTGGTGGAAACGGCGTTTATCAGCAACATTGAAGAGGAGCGCAAGCTGCGCACCAGCCACTTCCAGCAGCAGGTGGCGGAGTCGATTCTGGCGGGCATCAAGGCTTATTTCGCCAACGGCGGCGCGCTGGCGAGCCGATAAAAGCAGGGCCGGGCGCGAGTCCGGCTATTTTTGCGGATTGCAGATACAAAAAAACACCCGGAAGGGTGCTTATCTGTTGTCATCAAGAGTTGGTTGCGGAGGCCGGATTTGAACCGACGACCTTCGGGTTATGAGCCCGACGAGCTACCAGGCTGCTCCACCCCGCGTCCGTCTTGATGCTGTATTACGACGAAACCACCGTTCATGTTATGCCGCTGGTACGACATTCGGTTGGTTGCGGGGGCCGGATTTGAACCGACGACCTTCGGGTTATGAGCCCGACGAGCTACCAGGCTGCTCCACCCCGCGTCCGTATAATACTTTGTTATCGAAGCCAAACGCAAATACCGCCAATGCGGCATCGGTTGGTTGCGGGGGCCGGATTTGAACCGACGACCTTCGGGTTATGAGCCCGACGAGCTACCAGGCTGCTCCACCCCGCGTCCGATGGATGCGCACTATACTCTCCATGCGTTTTGTTGCAAACCCTTTTTGCATTTTATTGGCCTAAACCCGTTTTTCTGCTGGATTTGCCCGCAATTTGCCTTCTTTTTCATCACCATCCTCCGGGCGGCTTTTTTTATTTGCAGCGATTCCTTTATCAATGAGCGTTTGTTATCGTTCAGCCGGTAGATCATATCAGTTTGAGAGTGTGCGCGATGAAAGGACGTTGGGGCAAATACCTGCTGGGCGGGTTGATGGTGGCGGTGTTGGCGGGCTGTTCGTCCAAGCCGACCGATCGGGGTCAGCAATATAAGGACGGCCGTCTGGATCAATCGCTGGAGCTGGTCAATCAGCCCAACGCCAAAGGTTCGCCGGTCAACGCCAAGGATTACTCGGATCAGCTGATGGAGATCAAGTACGCGTCGCCTTCGCTGTTTAACCGCAACAACAGCACCTATCAGGCGGTGCAAAGCTGGATGGCGTCTGGCGCCGACACGCGCATGCTGAGCCAGTACGGCCTCAGCGCTTACCAGATGGAAGGCGTCGACAATTACGGCAACGTGCAGTTTACCGGCTACTATACGCCGGTGGTGCAGGCGCGCTATACCCAACAGGGCGAGTTCCGCTATCCGCTGTACCGCATGCCGCCGAAGGGCAGGGGGCGCTTGCCGGATCGCGCGGGCATCTATTCCGGCGCGCTCGACGATCGCTATATCATCGCTTACACCAACTCGCTGATGGACAACTTCATGATGGAAGTCCAGGGCAGCGGCTATGTCGACTACGGCAACGGCCAGCCGCTGGTGTTCTTCGGCTACGGCGGCAAGAACGGCCATGCCTATCGCAGCATCGGCAAGGTGCTGATCGATCGTGGCGAAGTGGCCAAGGCGGACATGTCGATGCAGGCGATCCGTCAGTGGGCGGATACCCACAGCGCCGCAGAGGTGCGTGAGCTGCTGGAGCAGAACCCGTCGTTCGTGTTCTTCCGTCCGGAAGCTTTTGCGCCGGTGAAGGGCGCCAGCGCGGTGCCGCTGATCGCCAAAGCTTCGGTGGCTTCCGACCGTTCACTGATCCCGGCGGGCACTACGCTGCTGGCCGAAGTGCCGCTGCTGGACAACAAGGGTAAATTCACGGGAAAATACGAGATGCGTCTGATGGTCGCGCTCGACGTGGGCGGCGCCATCAAGGGCCAGCATTTTGACATGTATCAGGGCATCGGGCCGGAAGCCGGCCACTCGGCGGGGTATTACAACCACTACGGCCGCGTCTGGGTGCTGAAGAACAACGGCGGTGGCCAGCTGTTCAGCGCCAATCAGTCAAACCGCGGCGGTTCGTTGCTGGCCACCCGCTAAACGCATACGGCGTGAAAAGATTGACCCGCAAGGGCCGGATTTTCCGGCCCTTATCATTTGCATTATGAAGGTAATTAAAGCGTTATGAGTACAGCTTATTCGGAAGCCTATCTGCAGCGTTTCGGCGGCACGGCGCGGTTGTACGGCCAGCAGGCGCTGGCGGTGTTCGCGCAGGCGCACGTCTGCGTGATCGGCATCGGCGGCGTGGGTTCCTGGGCGGCTGAGGCGCTGGCGCGCACCGGCATCGGCGCCATTACCCTGATCGACATGGATGATGTTTGCGTCACCAATACCAACCGCCAGATCCACGCGCTGCGCCAGCACGTCGGGCAATCGAAAACCGAGGTGATGGCGGAGCGTATCCTGGCGATTAATCCGGAATGCCGGGTGACCTGCATCGACGATTTCATCACCCCGGACAATGTCGCCGGGCTGCTGGACCATAACTTCAGCTACGTCATCGACGCGATCGATAGCGTGCGGCCGAAGGCGGCGCTGCTGTCATACTGCCGCCGATTCAAGATCCCGGTGGTGACCACCGGCGGCGCCGGCGGGCAGATTGACCCGACCAAAATTGAAGTGGCCGATCTGGCCAAAACCATCCAGGATCCGCTGGCCGCCAAGCTGCGCGAGCGGCTGAAGCACGATTTCAACGTGGTGAAAAACGGCAAGGGCAAGCTGGGCATCGACTGCGTCTTCTCCAGCGAGCCGCTGGTTTATCCGCAGCCGGACGGCTCGGTATGCGCTTCGCGCAGCACGGCGGAAGGGCCAAAAAGAATGGATTGCAGCGCGGGGTTCGGCGCAGCGACCATGGTCACCGCCACCTTCGGCTTCGTCGCCGTGTCGCACGCGCTGAAAAAGATGCTGGCGAAGGCGGCGCGTCAGGCGTAACGGGCGGCGATCGCCTGCACGGCGGCGGCCAACGCCGCCAGGCCGCTGGCGCGGGTGGCGCTCAGCTGCGCGCGCAATGCCAGGCGGTCGAACAACGCCAGCGGATCCAATGCGGCGATCTGCGGCGGCGTTTTCCCTTCCACTTCGGTCAGCAGCACCGCCAGCAGGCCGCGCACGATGCGGCCTTCGCTGTCGCCATAGAAATGCAGCGTGCCGTCTTCCAGTAACTGGTGCCCCAGCCAGACGCGGTTTTCACAACCGCTCAATTCCATTTCTTCACTGCGCAAGGCCTCCGGCAGCGGCGGCAGCCGTTTTGCGAGCATAATCAGCTGGCGGTAGCGGTCTTCCCACTGTTTCAGCGCGCTGAAGGTGGCGATCAAGGCTTCGGCGGTGATCTCTCGGCCAAAAGGATGGGGGGCGAGCATAGCGTCTCCGGGAGTCAAGTCAGTCGGCCAGCAGATCGAGGGCGTGAGTCAACGCGCTGACCAGCGTATCGACGTCCTGTTGCGTATTGTAGGGGGCGAACGACGCGCGCAGCGTGCCGCTGACGCCTAACGCCGCCATCAGCGGCTGCGCGCAGTGCTGGCCGGCGCGCAGCGCAATGCCTTGCTCCGCCAGCAGCGTGACGATGTCGCTGTGGTGTACGCCGGCGATGTCGAACGCCAGCAGGCTGGAGCCGGAGCTGCGGAAGCTGCGAAAGCCCGGCAGCTGCGCCAACCGTTGTTCCGCTTGGTCCGCCAGCTCGCGGCTGTAGCGCTCCGCCGCCGCCATGTCCTGTTCGCTGAGCCAGGTGAGCGCGGCGGCCAGCCCCAGCACGCCGGCGATGTTTGGCGTGCCGGCTTCGAAGCAGTGCGGCGGCTTTTGCGGGGTAAAGCCGTCGAACGATGCCTGGGTCAGCATCTTGCCGCCGCCTTGCCACGGGGCCATCTGCGCCAGCAGCTCGGCTTTGCCGTACAGCGCGCCGATGCCGGTCGGGCCATACAGCTTGTGGCCGGAGAAGGCGTAGAAATCGATGTCGAGTCGCTGTACGTCGGCCGGGCCGTGAACCACGCCCTGGGCGCCGTCGATCATCACGCGCGCGCCGGCGGCATGGGCCAGCGCGATAGCCGGCGCCAGATCCGGGCAACCGCCGGTGACGTTGGACATTTGCCCCAGCGCCAACAGGCGGGTTTTGTCGTTGAGCAGGGCGGGCAGCTGCGTCAAATCCGGCAACCGATCGGCGCCGATCGGCAGTTTCACCACCCGCGCGCCGGTTTGTTCCGCCACCATCAGCCAGGGGATCAGGTTGGCGTGGTGTTCCGCTTCGCTCACCAGAATTTCGTCGCCTGGCTGCAGATGCGGGCGCAGGTAGCTCTGCGCCACCAGGTTGATCGCCTCGGTGGTGCCGCGCGTCCAGACGATGTCGTCGGCCGACGGTGCATGGATCAGTTGCGCCACCTGGCCGCGCGCCTGCTCGAAGCGGGCGGTCAGATCCTGCGCCGCCCGATGCTGGCTGCGGTGCACGGTGGCGGCGTCATCGCGATAAAATTGCTGCGTGGCGTCGATCACCGCCTGCGGTTTCAACGCGGTGGCGGCGCTGTCCAGATAGATACCGTCCTGCGCGAGCGCGGGAAACTGTTGGCGAAAAAGGCTGGGATTAAAAGGCGTCATACCCTGATTGTCACTGGCTTGAGTCGATGGGTGATCCTGTCCTATTTTGCCGCCGGAGACAAGCGATCCTGCCTATTAGGACTTATCGCCTGGCAAAACTGAGAAAGTTTGTTATGCTATTAAATGTGCGCTTATTAATCGCATTTATACACACAAAAGGTATTTATCAGCATTTAAAACTACAAAGGAGTCCTCAATGAAGAAAACAGCCGCAGTTCTCTCTGCCCTGATGCTTACGTTCACCCTGGCCGCCTGTTCCAGCAACTACGTGATGCATACCAATGACGGACGCACCATTGTTGCTGACGGCAAGCCTAAAGTGGATAACGATACCGGCATGATCAGCTATAAAGACGCCAACGGCGTCGAGCAACAGATCAACCGCGCCGATGTGAAAGAGATGGTTGAAAGCGACCAATAAGCGTCAGGCAAAAAAAAGCACCGCAAGTTTTGCGGTGCTGCATAAAATCACTATGGACAGACAGGGTAAATGTACAGGAAGTGAAAAAACAGTAGCCTAGCTACCATGTCCGGAATCGCCGGACAATTTGCAAACACAACATCACAACCACAAGCCAAAAGTTCATCGGCGTCCTCGACACCCACTCCCTTTTCGTTCCGGCCCGGGAAGTGCCGCCACTATAGGTATTTGCTGGCGCATCCTCAACGGACAAATTATAATGGCTCGGATAAAAAAAACTAATGGCAATACGCCGTTAGCGTTTACCGATGGCTTGCCACGCAAAGCCGCCCGATTTTCGGCGCCGAATCATTCGGATTAATGTTACACAAAAGTAGCTAATTTAATGTCTAAACGCTTACCTCCCCTCAATGCGCTGCGCGTGTTCGATGCGGCCGCTCGCCACCTGAGTTTCACCAAGGCGGCGGAAGAGCTGTTCGTGACCCAGGCCGCGGTGAGCCACCAGATCAAGTCGCTGGAGGACTTCCTCGGGCTGAAGCTGTTTCGTCGGCGCAACCGCTCGCTGCTGCTGACCGAAGAGGGGCAAAGTTACTACCTCGATATCAAGGAGATCTTCTCTTCGATCAACGAGGCGACGCGCAAGCTGCAGGCGCGCAGCGCCAAGGGGGCATTAACCGTCAGTCTGCCGCCGAGCTTCGCCATTCAGTGGTTGGTGCCGCGCCTTTCCGGCTTTAACTCAGCTTATCCGGGGATCGATGTGCGCATCCAGGCGGTGGACCGCGAAGAAGACAAGCTGGCAGACGACGTCGATGTGGCGATTTTCTACGGCCGCGGCAATTGGCCGGGGCTGCGCGCCGAGCGCCTGTATGCGGAATATCTGCTGCCGGTTTGTTCGCCGAGCCTGTTGACCGGCGATCATCCGCTGAAAACCGCAGACGATCTGGCTTATCATACGTTGCTGCATGACGTTTCACGCCGCGACTGGCTGGCCTATACGCGCCAGCTGGGGTTGCAACACATCAATGTGCAGCAGGGGCCGATCTTCAGCCACAGCGCCATGGTGGTGCAGGCGGCGGTGCACGGCCAGGGCGTGGCGCTGGTGAATAACGTGATGGCGCAAACCGAGATCGAAGCCGGTCGTCTGGTATGCCCGTTCAACGATGTGCTGGTCAGTAAAAACGCTTTTTATCTGGTATGTCATGACAGCCAGGCAGAACTGGGTAAAATAGCCGCCTTCCGGCAGTGGATCCTGGCGCGCGCCGCCAGCGAACAAGAGAAGTTCCGCTTCCGCTACGAACAATAAGGCCGGCCGCCGCCTTGCCGCGGCCGGTGATTTTTAATGGGATAGATCACGATGAGCAGCCGTTCCATGCTGGTTTTCGCCGCTATCAGCGGCTTTGTGTTTGTCGCGTTGGGCGCATTCGGCGCGCATGTGTTAAGCGGCACGCTAGGCGCCAACGAAATGGCCTGGATCCGCACCGGGCTGGAATATCAGGGGTTCCACACCCTGGCCATCCTGGCGCTGGCGGTCGCGATGCAGCGCCGCGTGAGCCTGTGGTTTTACTGGAGCGGAGCGCTGTTGGCGTTCGGCACCGTGTTGTTCAGCGGCAGCCTCTATTGCCTGGCGCTGTCGCACCTGAAGGTCTGGGTATATATCACGCCGGTTGGCGGCGTGTGCTTCTTGATCGGCTGGATATTGATGTTGATTGGCGCTTTGCGTCTGAGGAAAAAGGCCGAGCGCCATGAATAAGATTGCGTTGTATTGCCGCCCCGGCTTCGAAAAAGAGTGTGCGGCGGAGATCACCGATAAAGCCGCCCAGCTGGAGATTTACGGCTTTGCGCGGGTAAAAGAGCACAGCGGTTACGTGCTGTTCGAATGCTACCAGCCGGACGATGCCGATCGCCTGGCGCGGGAGATTCCGTTCCGCGAACTGATTTTCGCCCGCCAGATGATCGTGGTGGGTGAGCTGCTGCGCGATCTGCCGCCGGAAGATCGGGTATCGCCGATCGTCGGCATGCTGATCGGCGTAGTCGATCGCGGCGGCGAGCTGCGGGTGGAAGTGCCGGACACCAACGAAAGCAAAGAGCTGATGAAATTCTGCCGCAAGCTGACGGTGCCGCTGCGCGCCGCGATGCGCGAGCAGAAGGTGCTGATGGCGCGCGAGAACCCGACTCGCCCGGTGGTGCATGTGTTTTTCATCGCGCCGGGCTGCTGCTATGTCGGTTACTCCTACAGCAACAACAACTCGCCGTTCTACATGGGCATTCCGCGTCTGCGCTTCCCGGCCGATGCGCCGAGCCGCTCGACGCTGAAGCTGGAGGAAGCGTTCCACGTGTTCATCCCCGCCGACGAGTGGGACGAGCGCCTGGCCAGCGGCATGCACGCGGTCGATCTGGGCGCCTGCCCGGGCGGCTGGACCTATCAGTTGGTGAAACGCAGCATGATGGTGCATTCGGTGGATAACGGCCCGATGGCGCCAAGCCTGATGGAAACCGGCCAGGTGACGCACCACCGCGCCGACGGCTTCAAGTTCGAGCCGAACAGCAGCAAGATCTATTGGCTGGTGTGCGACATGGTGGAGAAACCGGCGAAGGTGACCAGCCTGATGATTCAGTGGCTGGTGAAAGGCTGGTGCCGTGAAGCGATCTTTAATCTCAAGCTGCCGATGAAAAAGCGCTACGAGGAAGTGTCGCAAAACCTGATGAGCATCCGCGAAGCGCTGGGCGCCGCCGGCATCAGCGCTGAAGTGCACGCCAAGCAGCTCTATCACGATCGCGAAGAGATCACCGTACACGTGCGCCGCATGTGGTCGGCGGTGCCGGGCCGCCGCGACGAGCGCGATTAACCGCGTGAAGCCTTAATGAAGGGCGCTGCTTGCAGCGCCCTTATTGTATCGGCAGGCGCAGCTGCTGCAGGTTGCCGTCCAGCGACAGATCGGTGCGCAGCGTGGCGACCCGTTTGCTGATGTAGGCCAGCTCGCGGTGCTGCTCCAGCTTACCGCGCCATTTCTCCGGCACCTGCTCCAGGTGCTGATAAAGCCCGTCCAGATTACCCGATTGCTGCAGCAGCAGCACGGCGGTCTTCGGCCCGATGCCGGCCACGCCGGGGATCTTGCTGCTGCCGATCCCCGCCAACCCCCAGTAGTCCGGCAGCTGCTGCGGCTGCACGCCAAACTCCTGTTGCACGAAAGGCATATCCAGCCAACGTTTCTGGAAGTAATCGCGAATTTGTACGTTCGGCGCCAGCAGTTGGCAATAGCCTTTGTCGGTGGAGACGATGGTCACCTGGTGGCCGCCGCCGGCGACCTTCGCCGCCAGCGTGGCCGCCAGATCGTCCGCTTCGTTGCCGGGCGAATGCCAGCTGGCGACGCCCAGTTCGGCAAAGGCTTCGCGCAGCTGCGGCATCTCCTGCTGCAGGTTTTCCGGCATCGGCGAGCGCCCGGCCTTGTAGTCCGGCAGAATTTGGTGGCGCCAGCTGTCGCTGCGATCGTCCTCGTCGAATACCGCCACCGCGTGAGTTGGGCGGCTGTGCTGGAGCAACTGCTGCAGCGCGTGGCGGCAGGCGTTGACGCAAGGGGAGCCCTGTACGGCGTGAATGCGGCGGATGAGGTTCAGGGCGTCGACAATCAGTAGGTGTATCATCATGGGCGGTAAGGTCAGAGAAAACAGGGCGGCCGTTACGCCGCCCGGGATTGAGGGTCAGGCGACGATTTCGTAGCAGGGCACATAGGCGCTGCCCGGCAGCTTCATGCGGTGCTGGGCAACAAAGCCCTGCAGCAGGCTGTCCATCTGCTTCATCATTTGCGGTTCGCCGTGCAGCTTGTACGGGCCGAACTGCTCAATGGCGTGGATGCCGTTTTCCTTCACGTTACCGGCCACAATGCCGGAGAAAGCGCGGCGCAGCGCGGCGGCCAATTGCTCCGGCGGCTGGTTCGGATAAAGATTGAGGTTCGCCATGTTCTCATGGGTCGGCTCGAACGGCAGCTGCAGATCCGGCGCGATGCGGATCGACCAGTTAAAGCTGTAGGCGTCGCCGGTGTTGCGGCGGTTCTCCTTCACCAGCGGCATGGCTTTTTTCATCTGCCGCGCCACTTCCGCCGGATCGTCGATGATGATGGTGTAATGGCGGCGCGCTTCGTCGCCCAGCGTGTTCATGATGAACTCGTCCAGCACGCGGAAGTAGTCGGCGCTCTCTTTTGGCCCGGTCAGGATCAGCGGCAGCACCTGTTCACTGTTCTCCGGGTTCATCAGGATACCCAACAGGTACAGCAGCTCTTCGGCGGTGCCGACACCGCCCGGGAAGATAATGATGCCATGCGCGATGCGCACGAAGGCTTCCAGGCGTTTTTCGATGTCCGGCATGATCACCAGCTCGTTCACCAGCGGGTTAGGCGGCTCGGCGGCGATGATCGAAGGCTCGGTCATGCCGATGAAGCGGCTGTTGCGGTAACGCTGCTGCGCGTGACCGACCGCCGCGCCTTTCATCGGCGCTTCCATCGCGCCCGGCCCGCAGCCGGTGCAGATGTTCAGCTCGCGCAGGCCCAGCTGGCTGCCGACCTTGCGCGCATACAGATATTCGTTCTCGTTGATCGAGTGGCCGCCCCAGCACACCACCATGTTGGGATCTTCATCCAGATGCAGCGTGCGTGCATTGCGCAGGATCGAAAATACCAGGTTGGTGATGTGGGCCGAGTTTTCCAGATTCAGGTGCTGGAAACGGCCGGCGCTGGCGATTTGGCCGTGCACGAACAGGATGTCGCGCAGCACGGCGAACAGGTTGGCCTGCAGCGAACGGATGATGCGGCCGTCGACGAACGCCTCTTCCGGCGGGTTGACCAGCTCCAGCTTCACCCCGCGCTCGCGGCGCAGCACGTTGATGTCGAAGGTTTCATAGCGCGACAGCAGCTGTTTGCTGTTGTCGGTTTGGCTGCCGGAGTTCAACACGGCCAGCGAACAGTTGCGGAACAGGCGGTACAGGTCGCTGCTGGCGGTGCGCTTCAGCATGTCTACTTCCAGCTGCGACAATAAATCCATAGAGCCAAGCGGGCTGATGTGTGTAATCAAGGTAACTCCTTTGCACCCGGTGCGGGGCGGTAGTAATCCATACGCAGCAAAACAGCATCTCGTTATGGTTGGCGTGCTGCGGCGCGGCGGGCGCTCTGCCCGGCCGCAGCCTTGTTTTAACCTTACCGCCGTCCCTGGGCTTTTACCAACATAAACCGCTCGTTAGCTCAGTTGTTGAGCAATGTTTCGCACTTATTGGCGCGCCAGGCGGCCGTGCGCGGGAGCGAATGCGACGTTGCTGCGCCACGGGTTGATATCCAGACCGCCGCGGCGGGTGTAGCGGGCGTAAACCGTCAGGCTTTGCGGCCGGCAGTAGCGCATCAGATCGTTGAAGATGCGCTCGACGCACTGCTCGTGGAATTCGTTGTGGTGACGGAAGGAAACCAGATAGCGCAGCAGCGCTTCGCGATCGATCTTGCCGCCGCGATAGCTTATCTGCACCGAGCCCCAATCCGGCTGATGGGTGATCAGGCAGTTGGACTTCAGCAGGTGGCTGACCAATTGCTCTTCCACCACCTCTTCACCGGCGGCGTTCAGCAGGTAGTCGGCGCTGAACTCATAATTGTCGATGCGGATATCCTGCTGGTCGATGCAGTCGCCGGCCAGACGGGCGATCGGCGTGTCTTCCAACTGCTCGACGCTGAACAGGGTGACGCTGACCTCGCCCTGGGCGCAGGCGGACAGATCGCGCTGCAGTGTGCTGCGCACCATTTCCCAATCGGCGAACGGCGTTTGATTGAAGCTGTTGAGATACAGCTTGAAGCTTTTCGATTCGATCAGGTTCAGGCTGTCGGCGTTGAGGCTGATCTCGCCGACCGCTACCTGCGGCAGCCCGTTGGCGTTCAGCCAGGAGAGTTCGTACAGCGTCCAGATGTCGGCGCCGTGGAAGGGCAGGTTGTCGGGATACAGCCCCAGCGGCTCGCGGTTCATGCTGCGCGGCACCGCCTGCAGCAACGTGGCGTCGTAGCGATCGCGGTAAGCGGTGGGTTTGCCCAGCGTCAGCCCTGACAGGGCCTGGTGGTCTTGATAGGAGGACATCTGCTGTCACCTCGGTCAGAGATAGGTACAATGGCCGTCAGTTTAACGTATGCGAGAAAGAATATGGACCATGATGTATCGCACGCTCTGCGTGAATTCACTCAACGCTATGTCGAGTTGTGGCAGCAAGCGCGCGGCCACGCGCCGGCCAGCCAGGCGCTGTACGGCGTGCCGTCGCCCTGCATCGTGGAGAATCGCGAGGACGACGTGCTGTGGTTGCCGCAGCCTTTCGAACCGGCGGCGACGCTGGAGAAGGTAGAAGCCGCGCTGGAGCTGCGTTTGCAGCCGGATGCGCACCGTTTCTACACGCAGCAATACGCGGGTGACATGAGCGCGCAATTTGGGGAGCATCGCCTGAGCCTGCTGCAGGTCTGGAGCGAGGAGGATTTTATCCGCCTGCAGGAGAACCTGATCGGTCATCTGGTGACGCAAAAACGTCTCAAGCTGTCGCCAACGCTGTTCCTGGCGACCACCGAATCCGAGATGACGATGGTGTCGCTGTGCAACGTCAGCGGCAACGTGGTGCTGGAACAATTCGGCAGTGATAAGCGCACCTTGTTGGCGGCGACGCTGGGGAATTTCCTCGATGCGCTGCGCCCGGTGCTGGACTGAAGCGCGGCGGATTCGCCGTTGCCCGTGTGAGAGATCTCTCACACGGGCTGTGAGATATCGCTCTTAATTTTTCCCACCTTTTTCCAGACTATGAGATTATTGTTATCCAGATCAATTGGTTAGAATTTCTTTAGGATAACTCTTAGGCTTAATTTAGTGTGAGACGTCTCCCAAACCCTTGTGATTCCGGGGAATTTAAGCGATCTTATCGTTACCGGAACGGAACCGGCGGAGCAGGAAAGCATCAGGATGATGCAGCTTCAGGACGAAGAAAGGGATGCGCTCAGGCAAGAGCGAAGGATGGCGTCAGGAGATGCCCAGGATGTTTCAGGATAGAAACCAGGGACACCTCCAGGACGGAGATTGAGAGCCGACACAGGACTGTCGGCGGGTCAGGAAGGCTGAGGAACCGCGTCAGGACGATGCTGCAGGATGATGCAAGGATCACTTGGTCAGGATGGCCGCAGGAAAAGTTTTCAAGGATTGAGCAGGGAGCACACTGTGTAGCGGGATGGCTATAAAACGAACCGGGGGCACTGTTAACGCAGTGCCCCCAACTTTTTGTTCTCTCCCGCCGTGCGTGCTCCTCTGCTGCTTAATCCATCGTCAGCGTTAACCAATCGCGCCCAGCGTATCGCCTGCGCCCTGTTTTTTTGGCAGCAGGAACAGCGTGGCGTAGATATCCAGCAGGTAAATCGCCGCCAGCAGGCTGATGGCGGCGGTGAACGACACCTGCGTCACCAGCGCGCCGATCACCAATGGCCCCAGGCCGCCGACGCCGCGCCCGAGATTGAACAGAATGTTTTGCGCGGTAGCGCGCGCCTGCACCGGGTAGGTATCGGAAATCAATGCGCCGTAGCCGCCGATCATGCCGTTAACAAACATGCCCATCACGGCGCCGGCGAACAGCATCAGCATCGGATCGCTCAACTGGGCGTAGCCGATCACCATCACCACCGCGCCTATCTGATACAACACGAAAATCTTCCAGCGGGCGAAGCGATCGGCCAGCATGCCAAACAGCCAGATGCCGAACGTCATGCCGACCACCGTCACCGCCGTCCACAGGCCGGACTTGGTGAGCGAGAAGCCGAAGTTTTTCGCCAGATAAGTCGGCATCCAGATCATCAGCCCGTAGTAACCGAAGTTCTGCACCGAACAGAGAATGAAGATGCCGATGCTGGCCTTGCTGGTGGCGCGATCCTTAAACAGCAGGCGCAAACGCTGAAGGAAGGAGAGCGGTTGTCCGGCGTCTTTCTGCCGCACGAATTCCTCCGGTTCGCCCAGCGTGCGGCGGATCAGGAATGACGCCAGCGCCGGCAGCAGGCCGACCAGGAACATGCCGCGCCAGCCGATATGTTCCAGCAGCAACGGCGTCAGGAAAGCGGCCGCCAGCACCCCCAATTGCCAGCCCATGCCGACGTAAGCCGAAGCGCGGTTGCGTTTCTCCGCCGGCCAGGCTTCGGCGATCAGCGCCATGCCGATGCCGAACTCGCCGCCCAGCCCGATGCCCGCCAGCGTGCGATAGGCGAGTAGATCCCAATAGCCTTGCGCCACGGCGCACAGGCCGGTGAACAGGGAAAACATCAGAATGGTGATGGTCAGCACCCGGATACGGCCGAAACGATCGCTGAGGTGGCCGAAGATCACGCCGCCCAGCACCGCGCCGATCAGCGTCCAGGTGACCAGCGAACCGGCGGCCGATGAGGATAATCCCAATTCGATGCTGATGGCCGGCAGCATAAAGCCGAGGATCAGCAGGTCAAACCCGTCCATGGCATAACCGGTGACCGAGGCCAACATGGCCTTACCGGGCGTCGCGTGGTTTTTTTTCTCTGTTATTACGGACATGAATCTTTATCTGTGTGGTGAATTCGGTGGCCCTATTGTGCCGCGCGACGGTGAACGTCACCAGATAAAAACGGTGAGCTGTCTCAGGCGCGCCGAATTTGGGCTATAAAAATGCTATGCTTTGCCGCCTTTCAGCCAGAGCGCTGAATACCATGATGAAAAGAGATCGGGAATGCAGATGAGTATACATAACCAGGTGCGCCGCAGTTTGCAGGCGATTGAACAATCCATGCGCGATCTGGCGCTGTGGCAGGCCGCGCCGCCTGAGCATGAGGCTTTCTCCAGCACCGAGCCGTTCTGCATCGACAGCATGTCGGCCGAAGCCTGGCTGCAGTGGGTGTTCTTGCCGCGCATGTATGCGTTGTTGGACGCCGAAGCGCCGTTGCCGACGCGCTTCGCCATCACGCCTTATTTCGAAGAGGCATTGAAAGATCGTGAACCGAGCAGTCTGCCGCTGCTGGTGCTGCTGCAACAGCTGGATTTGATGTTGAATAAAGAGCCGTAATGCGCCGGCGGCGCGCAGATTTTTGCCGCCCGGCAGTGTAGAGTACTCGCGCGGATGCCGGGCAGGAGAGCCGACGGCGTCTTTCGGCTCGGTTTAACCGCAGCGGTTGACCGGGGGCTGCATTAGGATGATGAGGTGCTGCAATAATGGATTTATTAAGGTTTATCCTGCGTTTGCCTTTTACCCTGGTTAAGGGCGTTTGTCGCCTGCTGGGCGGGGCGTTGTCGCTGTTGGGGCGGTTGCTGAGACCGCTGGTCGGCAACCTCAGCTGGCGCGCGCCGGCCTGGTGGGCTGCGCTGCCGCGCGGTTTTTTGCGGCTGGAAAGCGGCGTGGATAAACACCCGAAAGCGATCGGTCTGGGCCTGCTGCTGTTGGCAGGCGCTGCGGGCGGCGCATTTTACGGTTGGCACTGGTGGCAAAACCGGCCCCAACCGATTGAACCGGCGCCGATGGTGGTTCAGGAGATCAACGCCGAGGTGGCCAACCCCGAGCCGATAGACTACACCGCCGCCCGGCAGGCGCCGCAAACGGTGAGCCTGACCTTCAGCGGCTCGGCTGCGCCGATAACCGCGGCGGGCAAAACCGTGAGCGCCGGCATCACCCTCAAACCGACGGCGGAAGGGCAGTGGGCGTGGAGTAATGAATCAACGCTGGTGTTCACGCCGAAAAAACCGCTGCCGATGGGCGCGAAATATGATGTGACCCTTGAGCCCGCCACCTTGCTGGCGCCGCAGGTCAAGCTCGCCAAAACCCGCTATGCCTTCACCGTGCCCGCGTTCGATTACCGTCTGGGGCAGGCCGAGTATTACCGCGATCCGCAAAATGCGCAGAAACGCAGCGCGATTTTCAATCTGCAGTTCAACGCGCCGGTCGATGTCGCCAGCTTTGAAAAACAGATTTCGCTGGGATTGAAGGAAGGCAGCACGTCCTCCGAGAAAAAGCTGAATTTCTCTCTGGTCTATGACGAGAAAAAACTGAACTCCTGGGTGCATTCCGAGCCGCTGCAGGCGCTGGATCAGGGCGGCGCGGTACATCTGACCGTCGGCAAGGGCGTTAAATCGACGGCGGCCGGCAACGCGGTCGAAGAGGCGAAAAGCAACTGGGTCAAGGTACCGACGCTGTACAGCCTGGCGCTGAGCGACGCCAGCGCCCAGGTGGTGGACACCGACGCCGGCCAAGGGCAGCGTGCGCTGGTGGTCGGTTTCAGCGATGCGGTGAAGGATAAAGAGCTGGCGCGGGCCGCGAAAGCCTGGCTGCTGCCGCAGCACGATCCGAGCGATGCCGAGGCTGCCAACGATGCTGAAGATTTCTATCAATGGACGGTCGACAGCGTCGGTAAAAACGTGCTGGCGCAGGCGACGGCACTGCCGTTGGCGCTTAACGAGGCGGAAGAGGCCTACCAACCGCAGTTCAGCTTCCGTTTCGACGCCCCGGCGCACCGCTTTGTGCTGCTCGAGATCGATAACCAGCTGGTTTCCGCCGGCGGTTACAAAATGCCGAAGAAGGTTTACCGCGTGGTCGAAGTGCCGGAGTTCCCGAAATCGCTGCAGTTCATGTCGCAGGGCTCGCTGCTGTCGGTCAACGGCGACAAGCAGATCAGCGTGGCGGCGCGCAACGTGGCGGGCCTGCGGCTGGACATCAAGCGGGTGATCCCGAGCCAGCTGCAGCACATCGTCTCCTTCAAAAGCCGGGAATACTCGTCCACGGAATTCAACCGGCTCAACGACGAATATTTCACCGAGCATTTCAAATACCAGACGGCGCTCAACAACGAGCGGCCGGGGGAAGTGAACTATCAGGGCATCGATCTCTCCCGCTATCTCTCCACCAACGCCAGTTCCCATCGCGGGGTGTTCCTGCTGACGCTGTCTGAATGGCAGCCGAACCGAAAACCGGCGGCGGAAGAGGCGGGCGCCGAGCAGGATCAGGAACAGGATGAGAGCGAAGGGGAAGAGCAGTCCGACGTCGGCGATTCGCGCTTTGTGGTGGTGACCGATCTGGGCATCGTCGCCAAGAGCTCGCAGGACAAGACGCGCGACGTCTTTGTGCAGTCGATTCAAAGCGGCGCGCCGGTCAGCGGCGCCACCGTGTCGGTGGTGGCCAAAAACGGCGTGACGCTGCTCAGCCAAACCACCGGCGCCGATGGCCACGTGCGTTTCCCGGCGCTGGATGTGTACACCAACGAGCGCCAGCCGGTGATGTTCCTGGTGGAAAAAGAGGGGGATGTCTCCTTCCTGCCGACCGGCAGCTATAACGATCGCGGGCTGGACTTCTCGCGCTTCGACGTCGCCGGTGAACAAACGCCGACCGATCCGCGCACGCTCAGCAGCTACCTGTTCTCCGATCGCGGCGTTTATCGGCCGGGGGATACTTTCAATATTGGCCTGATCACCCGCGCCGCCGACTGGGGCGTTGGTCTGGCCGGCGTGCCGGTGCGCGCCGAAATCCGCGATCCGCGCGACAAGCTGATGTCCACCGTGCCGCTGACGCTGGGCGCCAGCGGTTTCAACGAGCTGAGCTATACCACCGATGAAAACTCACCGACCGGCGAGTGGAACGTCTATCTGTATCTGATCGGCAAAAACAACGACACCTCCACGCTGCTCGGCCATACCGCAGTCAATGTGAAGGAGTTCGAACCGGATCAGCTGAAAGTGAAACTGGCGTTGACGCCGGACCGCCAGCAAGGCTGGGTCAAACCGTCTGAGCTGAAGGCCAGCATCGATGTGCAGAACCTGTTCGGCACCCCGGCGCAGGATCGCCGCGTGACCACCAGGCTGACGCTGCGTCCTATGTATCCGAGCTTCGATCGTTTCCCGGATTATGCGTTCTATGAAAACCGACAAAACAGCGACGGGTTCGAGACCGAGCTGGAAGATCGCACCACCGATGAGCACGGCGCGGCCGATATTCCGCTCGATCTGAAATCCTACGCCGACGCCACCTATCAGCTGCAATTGTTGTCGGAGGCGTTCGTCGCCGGCGGCGGGCGTTCGGTGGCGGCTACCGCCCGCACGCTGGTTTCCCCTTACGATTACCTGATCGGCGTGAAGGCGGACGGCGATCTGGGCTACATCAACCGCGACGCGGAGCGGCATCTGAACGTGATCGCCATCGATCCGGCCCTGAAACAGATCGCCATGCCGAACCTGAAGCAGGTGTTGATCGAGCAGAAATACATTTCGGTGCTAACCAAACAGGATTCGGGCGTTTACAAATACCAGTCGAAGATGAAGGAAGTGCAGTTGTCGGAACAGCCGCTGGCGCTGGGCGAGCAGGGCGCGGATCTGCGGCTGGCGACCGATAAGCCGGGCGACTTCGTGCTGGTGATTGAAGATGCGCAGGGCAAGACGCTCAACCGCGTCGCCTACAGCGTGGCCGGCAACGCCAACCTGAGCCGTTCGCTGGATCGCAACGCCGAACTGAAGCTGAAACTCAACCAGGCGGAATACCAGCCCGGTGAGGAGATCGAGGTGGCGATCAACGCGCCTTATACCGGCAGTGGCTTGATCACCATTGAAAAGGACAAGGTTTACGCCTGGCAGTGGTTCCACACCGACACCACCAGCTCGGTGCAGACGATCCGCGTGCCGGCCGGCATGGAGGGCAACGGCTACATCAACGTGCAGTTCGTGCGCGACATCAACTCCAGCGAGATCTTCATGAGTCCGCTGAGCTACGGCGTGATGCCGTTCAAGATCAGCACCAAGGCGCGCCAAAACAGCCTCGAGGTGACGGCGCCGGAGGTCATCAAGCCGGGTGAAAACCTGACGATGACGGTCAAGACCGATGCGCCGCAGCAGGTGGCGCTGTTCGCCGTCGATGAGGGCATTCTGCAGGTGGCGCGTTACCGTCTGAAGGATCCGCTGGAGTTCTTCTTCAGCAAGCGCGAACTGAACGTGAGCAGCTCGCAGATCCTCGATCTGATCCTGCCGGAGTTCAGCAAGCTGATGGCGCTGACTGCGGCGCCGGGCGGTGATGCGGGCGAAGGGCTGGATCTCAACCTCAACCCGTTCAAGCGCAAGCGCGATAAGCCGGTGGCCTATTGGTCCGGCATTACCGAGGTCAGCGGCGAGAAACAGTTCGTCTATCCGGTGCCGGATTACTTCAACGGCAAGATCCGCGTCATGGCGATTTCGGTGACGCCGGAGAAAATCGGCAAGGCGCAAACCGCCGCCACGGTACGCGACAGCTTCATCATGACGCCGAACGTGCCGGCGATGGTGGCGCCGGGCGACGAGTTCGACGTCAGCGTGGGCGTCAGCAACAACCTCGAAGGGCTGAACGGCCAGTCGGTGGCCATCAACGTCCTGTTGACGCCGCCGCCGCAGTTGGAGGTGGTGGGCAACGCGACGCAAAGCCTGACGCTGGCGGCAAAACGCGAAGGCGTGATCACCTTCCGTCTGCGCGCCAAAGCCGTGCTGGGCGATGCGCCGCTGGTGTTCGACGCCCGTTACGGCGACCAGGCCAGCCGCCGCACTGTCAGCACCTCGGTGCGGCCGGCGGCGCCGTACCGCACCCAGTCGGTGATGGGGCGCATGAGCGGCGGCAGCCAGAACGTCGATGGCCTGCGCCAGATGTTCGACGCTTTCGCGCAGCGCCGGGCGGCGGTGTCGAATTCGCCGCTGGTGCTGACCAGCGGGCTGGCGCAATACCTGGCGGATTACCCGTATTACTGTTCCGAGCAGATCGTCAGCCGCTCCATTCCGCTGATGCTGCAGAGCCGTCATCCGGAGATGAAAAGCAGCCTGAGCCAGGCGGAAGTCAGCAAGCAGTTGCGCAATCTGCTGGGCGTGCTGCGCGCCCGTCAGAACGACAGCGGGGCGATCGGCGCCTGGCGTTCATCGCCGGATGCCGATCCTTTCGTCACGCCTTATGTGGTGCAATATCTGCTCGAAGCCAAAGCGGCGGGCTACGCCCTGCCGGAAGGCATGCTGGATGAAGCCAACGGCGCGTTGCGCGAGCTGGCGGCCAGCGGTTTCGACGATCTGTATCTGCTGCGCCTGCGCAGCTGGGCGGTTTACCTGCTGACGCTGCAGGGCGAAGTGACCACCAACTCGCTGGCGGCGGTGCAGGATACGCTGCAAAAACGCTATGGCGAAGAGTGGAAAACCGATCTGAGCGCGCTCTATCTGGCCTCTTCCTATCGCCTGTTGAAGATGGACGACGAAGCCGCCGCGCTGCTGCAACCGAGCTGGCAGCAACTGAGCAAGGCGTATGACAGCGCCTGGTGGACGCAGAACTATTTCGATCCGCTGGTGCAGGATGCGACGCGGCTGTATCTGATTACCCGCCACTTCCCGGAGAAGGTGGCGTCGATCCCGCCGCAGGTGCTGGAGAATATGGTCAAGGCGTTGAAAGAAGAGCGCTACACCACCTACTCTTCCGCGATGAGCATTCTGGCGTTGGAAAGCTACTCGGCCCAGGTGGCGACGCAGTCCGCCAATGCGGATGCATTGGGCATCGCGCAGGTGGGCAAAGCCGGCGGCGAGCCGCAGCGCATCAGCGAGCTGCAAGGGCTGTTCGTTCAGGGGCAATTTAACGCTGACGCCACTGCGGTGCGCTTCACCAACGGCGGCAGCGCGCCGGCCTGGTATGTGGTGACGCAGGCCGGTTACGACCTGAATGCGCCGCAAAAAGCGCTGTCGCGCGGGATTGAGATCGTCCGCGATTACACCGACGAACAGGGCAAGCCGGTGACGCAGGTGACGCTGGGGCAGAAAATCAATGTCCATCTGAAGGTGCGCGCCAACTCGAAAGAGGGGCAGAGCAACCTGGCGATCGTCGATCTGCTGCCGGGCGGGTTCGAAGTGGTGCAGCAGACGCCGCCGGAGCCGGCCGACGCCGGCGAGGAGAGCGACGATCGCGGCGGCTGGCAGTCGCCGCTGGCCGCCTCCGGCTCCACCTGGGCGCCGGACTACAGCGATATCCGCGAAGATCGGGTGATTATCTACGGCAGCGCCGGCACCGAGGTGCAGGAGTTTGTTTATCAGATCAAGGCCACCAATACCGGCAGCTTTATTGTTCCACCGGCCTACGGCGAAGCCATGTATGACCGTGAAGTGCAGGCCATGTCGGCCGGCGGCGGCAAGCTGGTGGTGGTGCCGGCGGGCAACGACTAGGCCATATCCGGTGCCAGGCCAGCGTCTGGCGCCGGAATGCTGAGAACGTATGAAGATCCTGACCGGGCGCGTGCTGCAAAACGGCTTGATGGCGGCGTTTTTACTGGCGCTGCTGTTGGCCGCGATTCGGCTGTGGCCGCATCCGCCCCTGTGGCAGGGGCTGCCGCAGTCTTCCGTTTATTACGACAGGCACGGCGCGCTGTTGCGCATCACGCTGGCCAACGACGATCGCTACCGATTGTGGACCCCGCTGGAACAGGTGTCGCCACTGGCGGTGCGCGGGCTGCTGCTGCACGAAGATCGCTGGTTCTACTACAACCCCGGATTTAACCCCGTCAGCCTGATGCGCGGCTTCTGGCGCAGCTATGTCGCCGGCGGCAAAATGCAGGGCGGATCGACCATCAGCATGCAGCTGGCGCGGATGCGCTGGCATCTCAATACCCGCACGCCAGGCGGCAAGCTGCTGCAGGTGCTGCGCGCGGTGCAGCTGGAATTGAGTTACTCCAAGCGTGATATCCTGGAAGCCTACCTGAATTACGCGCCCTACGGCCGCAATATCGAAAGCATCGGCGCCGCCAGCCTGATCTATTTCGCCAAGTCGCCGAAGGCGTTGACCCTGCCGGAGGCGCTGACGCTGGCGGTGTTGCCGCAGTCGCCCAGCTACCGTCTGGAGCCGAAAACCGGCGTGCTCGGCGCCGCATTGACGCAGGCGCGCAACCGTCTGTTCCTGCGCTGGCAACAGGTTTACCCGACTGACGCCAGCCAGCAAACGCTGTTCCGCCTGCCGCTGGCGCTGCGGCAGCCTGAGCAAGTGCCCTATATTGCGCCGCACTTTATCGAACAGCTGCGCCTGCAGACGCAGCAACTGGTGCAGCGCGACACTCGCGTCGACACTACGCTGGACGCCGGGTTGCAGCGGCTGGTCGAGCGGCAGGTTAACGCCTTTATCGCCCGCAACCGCAGCCGCGGCATTCAAAACGCCGCGGTGCTGCTGGTGGACAGCCGCGATATGGGGGTGCGCGCGCTGGTGGGCTCGGCGGACTATTACAGCCGTCCGATTCAGGGGCAGGTGAACGGCACCAACGCCAAGCGTTCGCCGGGATCGACGCTGAAGCCGTTCATCTACGCGCTGGGCATGGAGCAGGGCGTGCTGCATCCGATGACCATCCTGAAAGACGTGCCTTCGTCGTTCGGCGCCTATGCGCCGGAAAATTTCGACCGGCGCTTCCTCGGCCCGGTGACCGCCACCGACGCGCTAAATTTCAGCCGCAATATTCCGGCGGTATATGTCGCCTCGCAGCTGCGCCAGCCGACTTTTTATCAGTTCTTACGCCTGACCGGCGTCGCCAATATGGCCAATGAGAGCCACTACGGGCTGTCGCTGGTATTGGGCGGCGGCGAGGTAACGGCGCAGGAATTGGCGAAGCTGTATGCGCTGCTGGCGAATCGCGGTGAGCTACGGCCGCTTCGCATGCAGTTGAACCAGGCCGAATCGACGCCGGTGCGGCTGCTGAGCGAGGAGGCCAGTTTCATCACGCTGGACATGCTGCGCCAGCACCGGCGGCCGGGCGATACGCTGGCGCAACGTTCTTCGTCGCTGCCGGTGTACTGGAAGACCGGCACCTCCTGGGGCTTTCGCGACGCCTGGAGCGTCGGGATTTTCGGTCCTTACGTGCTGGTGGTGTGGGAAGGCAATTTCGACGGGCGCGGCAACAATGCGTTGGTCGGCGCCGAGGCGGCCGCGCCGCTGTTTTTCAATATCATCGACAGCGTCAACGCCAGCTATCCCGCCCTGCGGGAGCCGAAACATCCGTTCCCCCAACGGCTGCGGCGGGTAGACATTTGTCTCGCCAGCGGCGATCTGCCGACGCCGTGGTGCCAGCAAAAGGGCAAGACCTGGTTCATTCCCGGCAAGTCGCCGATCAAGGTAGACAGCGTCTACCGGCCGGTGGTGCTGGATATTCACAGCGGCGAGGTCGTTTGCCCGCCGTATGATGCGGCGCAGACCCGCACCGAAATTTTTGAATTCTGGCCTTCCGATTTGGCCAACGTGTTCGCCCAGGCCGGGCTGCCGAAGAGGGCGCCGCCGGTCAATCGCTGCAAGGACAACGGCATCACCGTCGGCGGCAACGCGCCGCGCATCACCTCGCCGTTGAAAAACACCACTTATACCCTGCGCCAGTCGCAGCAGGGGCGGGACAAAATCGCCTTCAATGCGGTGACGGACGCCGACAGCAAGACGGTGTACTGGTTCGTCGACGATATCTATCTCGGCAGCAGCGCCAGTAAAAAACCGATCGACTGGCGGCCGATCAACAATGGGCGCTACCGCATTCGGGCGGTGGACGATCGCGGCCGCGCCGATACGCGCCTGGTGACCATCGAATGGGTGAACTAGCGTTGCGTCTCATGCCTGTTATACTCGCGCCCGAAACGGCTATTGACCTGGGAACGCGATGTGATTGAGATTTTGTATCAGGATGAACACCTGGTGGCGGTGAACAAACCGTCGGGCTGGTTGGTGCACCGCAGTTGGCTGGACCGTCATGAAACTCGCTTTATGATGCAGACGGTGCGCGATCAGCTCGGGCAGCATGTCTTTACCGTGCACCGTCTCGATCGCCCGACGTCCGGCGTATTGCTGATGGCGCTCTCCAGTGAGGTGGCGCGCCTGCTGTCGCAGCAGTTCGAGCAGCACCAGGTGCAGAAAACCTATCATGCGGTGGTGCGCGGTTACGTGCAGGAGGAGGCGACCCTCGACTACCCGCTGACGGCTGAGCTGGATAAAATCGCCGATAAACATGCCGATGCCGACAAGGGGCCGCAGCCGGCGGTGACGCACTACCGGCCGTTGGCGCAGGTAGAGATGCCGGTGGCCATCGGCCGCTACGACAGCGCGCGGTACAGTCTGGTGGAACTGCAGCCGGAAACCGGCCGCAAGCACCAACTGCGGCGCCACATGGCGCATCTTCGCCATCCGATCATCGGCGACAGCAAGCACGGCGATCTGCGGCAGAACCGCGGGATGGCGCAGCATTTCGGCTGCCCGCGCCTGATGCTGCACGCCAGCCACCTGCAACTGACGCACCCGGTGACCGGCGAGCCGCTGCAGGTAACGGCGCGCTGGGACGAAGCCTGGCAAGGGGTGATGGCGCAGTTCGGCTGGGCGGGGATATTCCCTGAACTTGCCGGGGTTGAGTTTAGCGCGGCTAACGGTCAGGATAGCTGACAATTTTTAAAGGTAATGAAGGGAGTAGGAGCCATGGCTCAGGTTGGTATCTTCGTGGGAACGGTCTACGGCAATTCGCTGCTGGTGGCGGAAGAGGCGCAAAACATCCTCAGCGAGCAGGGCCATGAGGTCAAACTGTTCGAAGAGGGCACGCTGGAGGCCTGGCAGTATTATCGTCAGCACTACGCGCTGGTGATCACCTCCACCACCGGGCAGGGCGATCTGCCGGACAGCATCGCGCCGCTGTTCCACGCTATCCGCGATCAGGTTGGCTATCAGCCGGAGCTGCGCTATGGGCTGATCGCCCTCGGCGACAGCAGCTATGACAACTTCTGCGGCGCCGGGCGCGCGTTCGACGCGCTGCTGCAGGAGCAGGGCGCCACCCGCGTTGGCGAAGTGCTGGAGATCGATGCGATGGAACAGCCGGAGCCGGAAGTGGCCGCCTGCCCGTGGGTCGAGCAGTGGGGCACGCTGCTGCAGTCATAACGTAAAAAGGCGCCGCAAAAGGGCGCCTTAACGATGATGCGGGTTAACCGATCCGCATTATTTGCCGCGGGTGAGTTTTTCCAGATCGGCTTCGATCTCGGCAATCTTGTGCGACACCACGCCTTCGAGATGGCGCAGGTCGTCGAGGATTTTACGCTTCAGATCCACTTCCACCTGATCGCGCTGGCACAGCTGATCCAGCTCGTCGATCACGTAACGCAGGTTCGGGTTGATCTCGTGAATTTCCTTGTAGCCCTGGCCGGCGTTGTCCGCCACCACGGTTTTACGCTGGCGCGGGTACTTGAACTTCACGCTCTTGGCGAAGAACTCGCCTTTGTCCTTGCGGAAATAGATCTTGAGGATGTCGTTGTTGGCCTCTTGACGCAGGCTATAGCGATCGACGTCTTCCGGTTGATTGATGCCCAAACTCTTCAAGTTATCGTACATACTGCGCCCTCTTTAGATGTGATCGTTATATTCCACGACTGCAATTATGGCGGAAAGCGAGATCTGCGACTGTGACTGCCAGCGAAACGCAGACAAAAAAATAGCGGGTGAATCACCCGCTATTTCAATTTAGTCGATAGTGCGCAATAACTCATTAATGCCGACTTTACCGCGGGTTTTGGCGTCGACTTTCTTGACGATCACCGCGCAGTACAGGCTGTAAGAACCGTCTTTCGACGGCAGGTTGCCGGAAACCACCACCGAACCCGCCGGCACGCGGCCGTAATGGATTTCGCCGGTCTCGCGGTCATAGATACGGGTGCTCTGGCCGAGGTAGACGCCCATCGAAATCACCGAGCCTTCTTCCACGATCACGCCTTCCACCACTTCGGAGCGCGCGCCGATGAAGCAGTTGTCTTCGATGATGGTCGGGTTGGCCTGCAGTGGCTCCAGCACGCCGCCGATACCGACGCCGCCGGACAGGTGAACGTTTTTGCCGATCTGCGCGCAAGAACCGACGGTGGCCCAGGTGTCGACCATGGTGCCTTCGTCGACGTAGGCGCCGATGTTAACGTAAGACGGCATCAGCACGGTGTTGCGAGCGATGAACGCGCCCTGGCGCACGGTGGCCGGCGGCACGACGCGGAAACCTTCCTTCTGGAAGCGCGCTTCGTCGTAGTCGGCGAATTTCATCGGCACTTTGTCGTAGTAGCGGGTTTCCGCGCCGTCCATCATCTTGTTGTCGTTGATGCGGAAAGAGAGCAGCACGGCTTTCTTCAGCCACTGGTGGGTGACCCATTGACCGTCGATCTTCTCGGCAACGCGCAGGGCGCCGCTGTCCAACAGGCCGATCACCTGGTTTACCGCTTCGCGCGTTACGGTGTCTACGTTCGCCGGAGTGATGTCCGCACGGCGTTCGAAGGCGCTTTCAATAACGTTCTGTAATTGCTGCATGCTGTTCTCTTTCCTGATGTTGTCGGTAAAAAGTTACTTGTATCACATTTTATCGTTTGGGGTGAGGGCCTCTGTCAACCGTTGCTCCAACTTTCTGCGCGTTTCTTGGTCGAGCGCGCGCCGCTCGCCGTCGGCCAGGATAAACAAATCCTCGACCCGCTCGCCGATGGTGGAAATGCGCGCGCCGTGCAGCGACAGCCCCAGATCGGCGAACACTTCGCCCACCCGCGCCAGCAGGCCGGGTTGGTCGAGCGCGGTCAGCTCCAGGTAGCTGCGGCGATCGGTGTGGGTCGGCAGGAAAGTGACCTCGGTCGGCACGCTGAAGTGGCGCAGCTTGGAAGAGGGGCGGCGCACGCGCGGCGGCTGGTACTCCCGCTGGGTGATGGCCTGCAGCAGCGCCTGGCGGATCGCCGCGTGGCGATCCTGCGCCAGCGGGCTGCCGTCCGGCTCCAGCACGATAAAGGTGTCCATCGCCATACCGTCGCGGTTGGTGAAGATCTGGGCGTCGTGCACGCTCAGGTTGCGGCGATCCATCTCTCCGGCGACGGCGGCGAACAGGTAAGGGCGATCCGGGCTCCAGATGAAGATCTCGGTGCCGCCGCGCGTCGCCTGGCGGCTGACTAGCACCAGCGGCTGGGTGGAGTCGTGGGCCAGCAGGTGGCGGGCGTGCCAGGCCAGCTGATTCGGCGAGTGGCGCAGGAAGTAATCGGCGCGGCAGCGGCTCCAGATGCGGTGCAGCGCCTCTTCGTCGATGTTGTCCATGCGCAGCAGCGCCAGCGCCTGCAGGCGATGGTGGCGCACGCGTTCGCGCAGATCCGGGCTGTTTTGCATGCCGCGGCGCAGCTGTTTTTCGGTGGCGAAATACAGCTCGCGCAACAGGCTCTGCTTCCAGCTGTTCCACAGGGTTTCGTTGGTGGCGCAGATATCCGCCACCGTCAGGCACACCAGATAGCGCAGGCGGGTTTCGCTCTGCACTTCGCTGCTGAACTGCTGGATCACCGTCGGATCCTGGATATCGCGGCGCTGCGCGGTGACCGACATCAGCAGGTGGCAGCGCACCAGCCAGGCCACCAGCTGGGTTTCTCGCGAGTTGAGGCCGTGCAGTTCGGCGAACTCCACCACGTCTTCCGCGCCGAGGATCGAGTGATCGCCGCCGCGCCCTTTGGCGATATCGTGGAACAAGGCCGCCAGCAGCAGCAGTTCCGGGTGCGGCAAGCGCGGATACAGCTCCACGCACAGCGGATGGCGCGGCCGGGTTTGCGCATCGGCGAAGCTCTCCAGCTTCTGCAGCACGCGGATAGTGTGTTCGTCGACGGTATAGGCGTGGAACAGATCGAACTGCATCTGCCCGACGATCTTGCCCCACTGCGGCATATAGGCCCACAGCACGCTGTGACGGTGCATCGGCACCAGCGCGCGCGACACCGCGCCGGGGTGACGCAGGATGGCCATAAACAGATCGCGCGCTTCCGGGATGGTGCACAGCGGCTGTTTCAGGTGGCGGCGCGCGTGGCGCAGCTGGCGCACGGTGGTGGAGTAAATGCCCTTGATCTCGCGGTTGCGCACCATCAGGTAGAACATGCGCATGATGGCTTGCGGCTCGCGGATAAACAGCGTTTCGTCACGCAGATCGATCAGATCGCCACGCAGCTGGAAATCGTCGTTCAGCGGACGCGGCTTTTCGGTGGCGTCCAGCGCCAGGATGGCTTCGTCGAACAGCTGCAGCAGCATGTGGTTCAGCTCGCCGACGCGGCGCGTCATGCGGTAGAAGTCTTTCATCATGCGCTCGACCGGCTCGTTGCCTTCGCCTTCATAGCGCAGCAGCTGCGCCACGCTGAGTTGACGATCGAACAGCAGACGGTTGTCGTAACGCGGCAGCACCAGATGCAGCGCAAAGCGGATGCGCCACAGGAAGCTCTGGCATTCGTTCAGCTCGTTGCGCTCGGCCTGGGTGAGGAAACCGAAACCGACCATTTCGTCCAGCGAGGTGGCGCCGAAGTGGCGGCGCGCCACCCACAGCAGCGTGTGGATGTCACGCAGGCCACCGGGGCTGCTTTTGATATCCGGTTCCAGGTTATAGCTGGTGCCGTGGTAGCGCTGATGACGCTCCTGCTGCTCGCTGATCTTGGCGTGGAAGAACTGCGGCGAGGGCCAAAAGCCGTCGCTGAAGATATGCTTTTGCATCTGCAGGAACAGCGCGACGTCGCCGCAAATCATGCGCGATTCGATCAGGTTGGTGGCCACGGTCAGATCCGCCAGCCCTTCCAGCAGGCACTCTTCCAGGGTGCGCACGCTGTGGCCCACTTCCAGCTTGAGATCCCACAGCAGGGTGATGAACTCGCCGACCCGCTGCGACTGTTGCTCCGTCAGCCGGCGCTGGCTGAGCACCAGCACGTCGATATCCGACAGCGGATGCAGCTCGCCGCGACCATAACCGCCGACCGCCACCAGCGCGGTTTCCGGGATATCCTCGAAACCGTAGAAGGTCCACAGCCGGCGCAGCAGGCGATCGATGAAGTCGCTGCGCGCCGCCACCAGGCTTTCGGCGCTGGAGCCGGCGTCGAACGCCGCCGCCAGCCACAGCTGGAACTGCTCCAGCCGCTGTTTCAGCAGCGGGCAGGTGAGTTCGTCGTCGCCGTAGACGCTGGGAGAGGCGGGCGGCATCGGCACGGCCGGTTGAAGGAGATTGTCAGACATAGTGCGCAGCCCATAAAAAAGGCCGGCATAAGCCGGCCTGGTGACATTCTGCACGCGGCGTGCGCCGCAGTGCTTACATCTCGTGCGTAATGATGTTGGGGATGGTGTCATCCTTGCGCAACGTCATTATCTCGCAGCCGTTATCAGTGACCACAATAGTATGCTCATACTGCGCCGACAAGCTGCGATCTTTGGTTTTTACCGTCCAGCCGTCTTTCATGGTGCGGATACGGTAGTCGCCGGCGTTGACCATCGGTTCGATGGTGAAGGCCATGCCCGGCTGCAGCACCACGCCGCCGTCGTCCGCGTCATAGTGCAGCACCTGCGGCTCTTCGTGGAACACTTCGCCGATGCCGTGGCCGCAGTACTCGCGCACCACGGAGAATTTCTCGGCCTCGACGAACTGCTGGATGGCCTTGCCCAGGGTGCGCAGACGGATGCCCGGTTTGACCATCTTCAGCGCCAGATACAGGCTTTCCTGAGTGACGCGGCACAGGCGCTCGCCCAGAATGGTCGGTTTGCCGACGATGAACATCTTCGAGGTGTCGCCGTGGAAACCGTCTTTAATCACGGTCACGTCGATGTTGACGATGTCGCCGTCTTTCAGCGTTTTGTCATCGCTCGGGATGCCGTGGCACACCACTTCGTTCACCGAGATGCACACGGATTTCGGGAAGCCGTGGTAGCCGAGGCAGGCGGAGATGGCCTGCTGCTCGTTGGTGATGTACTCGTGACAGATACGGTCCAGTTCGCCGGTGGTCACGCCAGGTTTGACGTGCGGCTCGATGATCTCCAGCACTTCGGCGGCCAAGCGGCCGGCCACGCGCATTTTTTGGATGTCATCAGGTGTTTTAATTGAGATTGCCATGAAATTCGTCCGCAGGTGTCGTTATCGTCGACAATAAGAAGCAGTGACTTATGGTATCAGCCCGGCCGGGGGCTGCCAAATTTCATTTCCTGACGCCCGGCGAAACGCAACAAAAGTTGGTGTCTGCGGCGGGTTTATGGTATAAAGCGCGCCGGCGATCCGCGACTTGGTTCTTGTGACCTGGCGGGAATCGGCCGAAAATACTTTAACTGCACTCATTTTGTGTAAATAACACACACGTATCGGCACATCCGCCGGGGTGCCCTGAGGTGACTTGTCGCCGCCAGGGTCGGCGTTATGGGATACGTGGAGGCATAACCCCAATTAATCTATAGAGGTTTAATCATGGCAACTGTTTCCATGCGCGACATGCTCAAGGCTGGTGTTCACTTTGGTCACCAGACCCGTTACTGGAACCCGAAAATGAAGCCTTTCATCTTCGGCGCTCGTAACAAGGTTCACATCATCAACCTGGAGCAGACCGTACCAATGTTCAACGCCGCTCTGGCTGAACTGAGCAAGATCTCTTCCCGTAAAGGCAAGATCCTGTTCGTTGGTACCAAACGCGCAGCAAGCGAAGCGGTAAAAGACGCTGCGAACAGCTGTGACCAGTTCTTCGTGAACCACCGCTGGTTGGGTGGCATGCTGACTAACTGGAAAACCGTTCGTCAGTCCATCAAGCGTTTGAAAGATCTGGAAATCCAGTCTCAAGACGGCACCCTGGACAAGCTGACCAAGAAAGAAGCGCTGATGCGCACTCGTGAACTGGCCAAGCTGGAAAACTCCCTGGGCGGCATCAAAGATATGGGCGGTCTGCCAGACGCACTGTTCGTTATCGATGCCGATCACGAGCACATCGCGATCAAAGAAGCCAACAACCTGGGTATCCCGGTATTCTCTATCGTTGATACCAACTCCAACCCAGACGGCGTTGACTTCATCATCCCTGGTAACGACGACGCAATCCGTGCAGTAAACCTGTACCTGACTGCTGTTGCTGCCGCTGTGCGTGAAGGTCGTTCTCAAGATCTGGCCGTTCAGGCGGAAGAAGGCTTCGTAGAAGCTGAATAATAAGGCAAGCTCGTCACTGAGCCCTTATTAACCAGGTATTGACATATGTTGGTTAGGGGGGCCTGTTAAGGCCCCCTTTGCTTATCTGAATGAGAACTGTCTCCACGCGAGATAACCGAGGAAAAAGAAATGGCTGATATTACCGCTGCCCTGGTAAAAGAACTGCGCGAGCGTACCGGCGCTGGCATGATGGATTGCAAGAAGGCGCTGGTTGAATCCAACGGCGACATCGAACTGGCAATCGAAAACATGCGTAAGTCCGGTGCGATCAAAGCCGCTAAAAAAGCAGGCAACGTGGCTGCTGACGGCGTGATCAAAACCAAGATCGAAGGCAACTACGGCATCATTCTGGAAGTTAACTGCCAGACTGACTTCGTAGCAAAAGACGCCGGTTTCCAGGCGTTCGCCGACAAAGTGCTGGATGCCGCTATGGCTGGCAAAATCACTGACGTTGACGTGCTGAAAGCACAGTTCGAAGAAGAGCGCGTAGCGCTGGTGGCAAAAATCGGCGAAAACATCAACATTCGTCGCGTTGCTTCCCTGGAAGGCGACGTGCTGGGCAGCTACCTGCACGGCGCGCGTATCGGCGTTCTGGTTGCGGCTAAAGGCGCGGACGAAGAACTGGTTAAGCAAATCGCAATGCACGTTGCGGCGAGCAAGCCAGAGTTCGTGAAACCAGAAGACGTGTCTGCTGAAGTGGTAGAAAAAGAGTACCAGGTTCAGCTGGACATCGCCATGCAGTCCGGCAAGCCGAAAGAAATCGCAGAGAAAATGGTTGAAGGCCGCATGAAGAAATTCACCGGCGAAGTTTCTCTGACCGGTCAGCCTTTCGTTATGGATCCGAGCAAATCCGTTGCTCAGGTGCTGAAAGAACACAACGCTGACGTGACCAACTTCATTCGCTTCGAAGTGGGCGAAGGCATCGAGAAAGTCGAAACCGACTTCGCTGCTGAAGTTGCCGCGATGAGCAAACAGTCTTAATGACTGTCGATGGAACCGCCGTCTGGCGGTTCCATACTATCCAGCCAGAATTACACCGGTGGCAGGCCCTGCAGCGTGATACTCACCTCAGGCGCGTTTCATCGGCTGAAATCCCCACTACTAATACTGCTTCTTAGGACAGAACACCATGGCAACCAATGCAAAACCCGTATATCAGCGTATTCTGCTTAAACTGAGTGGCGAAGCCCTGCAAGGTGCAGAAGGTTTTGGTATCGACGCCAGCGTTTTGGATCGCATGGCTCAGGAAGTGAAAGAGCTGGTCGAACTGGGAATTCAGGTCGGTGTAGTTATTGGCGGCGGGAACCTGTTCCGCGGCGCGGGCCTGGCGCAAGCCGGCATGAACCGCGTAGTGGGCGACCACATGGGAATGCTGGCTACCGTGATGAACGGCCTGGCTATGCGTGATGCACTGCACCGTGCCTATGTGAACGCCCGCCTGATGTCGGCGATCCCGCTGAACGGCGTGTGTGATAATTACAGCTGGGCAGAGGCGATCAGCCTGCTGCGCAACAACCGCGTGGTGATCTTCTCCGCCGGTACCGGCAACCCGTTCTTCACCACCGATTCCGCCGCTTGCCTGCGCGGTATCGAGATCGAAGCGGACGTGGTGCTGAAAGCCACCAAAGTGGATGGGGTCTACTCCGCCGATCCGGTGAAAAACCCGGATGCGACGCTGTATGAACAATTAACCTATCAGGACGTGCTGGAGCGCGAGCTGAAAGTGATGGATCTGGCGGCGTTTACGCTGGCCCGCGATCACGGTCTGCCGATCCGCGTGTTCAACATGAACAAGCCAGGCGCACTGCGCCGCGTGGTGATGGGGGAGAACGAAGGTACGCTGATCAGCAAATAAGGCTGTTCACCCCCCTTTTTCGGAGCGCGTGACGCCAGGCGCCGCGCGCTCTTCGAGTACGATTACGGGCTATACTTGAGTATCGCCTGCCAAGTAACCAGCTTCCAAGGGTTTGCAACGTGACTAATGAAATCAGAAAAGATGCTGATTCACGCATGGAAAAAAGCGTAGAAGCATTCAAAAACCAAATCAGCAAGATCCGTACCGGCCGCGCTTCGCCAAGCATTCTGGACGGCATCATGGTGGAATACTACGGCGCCGCTACGCCGCTGCGTCAACTGGCCAACGTGACCGTGGAAGACTCCCGCACGCTGAAAATCAACGTGTTCGACCGCAGCCTGAGCCAGGCCGTTGAGAAAGCGATCATGAGCTCCGATCTGGGCCTCAACCCGTCTTCCGCCGGTTCTGACATTCGCGTTCCGCTGCCTCCGCTGACCGAAGAGCGTCGTAAGGATCTGATCAAGATCGTGCGCGGCGAAGCCGAGCAGGGCCGCGTAGCGGTGCGTAACGTGCGTCGCGACGCCAACGACAAGGTCAAGGCGCTGCTGAAAGACAAAGAGATCAGCGAAGACGAAGAACGTCGCTCACAAGACGAGATTCAGAAAATGACCGACGCTTACATCAAGCTGGTCGACGCCGCGCTGGCGGAGAAAGAAAAAGAGCTGATGGATTTCTAATCAGCATCGCGCAGAAAAAAAGCGTCGCCTGGGCGGCGCTTTGTTTTTTGTGGCGCAGATCCCGTTTCATCGTACTGAAAGATCATGGACAAGCGGTGTCCAAGGTTCCACACTGGAGCACCTCCGATCTCATCAGACAGTTATTCAGAGTGAACTCATGAAGCAACTGACCATTCTTGGCTCGACCGGCTCGGTAGGGACCAGTACCCTGGCCGTGGTCAGGGCGAATCCCGAGCGTTTTGCGATCAAAGCGCTGGTGGCCGGCCGCAACGTCGCGGTCATGGCGCAGCAATGCATCGAATTCCGGCCCGCCTTCGCCGCGATGGCGGATGAAAGCGCCGCCCGCGAGCTGCGCGCCATTCTGGCGGAAAACGGCGTCGCTACCGAGGTATTGGCCGGGGAGCAAGCGGCCTGCGAACTGGCGGCTTTGGACGACGTCGATCAAGTGACAGCGGCCATCGTCGGCGCTGCGGGGCTGTTGCCGACGCTGGCGGCGATCCGCGCCGGCAAGCAGGTGCTGCTGGCCAACAAAGAGTCGCTGGTCACCTGCGGCCGCCTGTTTATGGACGCGGTGCGGCAAAGCCAGGCGCAACTGCTGCCGCTCGACAGCGAGCACAACGCGATTTTTCAGAGTTTGCCTGAGAGTATTCAGCGCCAGTTGGGATACTCTTCACTGGACAGTCATGGTGTTTCGCGCATCGTGCTTACCGGCTCTGGCGGTCCGTTCCGCACCACGCCGCTGGACCAGTTCGCCGCGATGACGCCGGATCAAGCCTGCGCCCACCCGAACTGGTCGATGGGCCGCAAGATCTCGGTGGACTCCGCCACCATGATGAACAAAGGTCTGGAATACATTGAGGCCCGCTGGCTGTTTAACGCCTCGGCCGAGCAAATGGAAGTGATCCTGCACCCGCAGTCGGTGATTCACTCGATGGTGCGCTATGCCGACGGCAGCGTGCTGGCGCAGCTGGGTACGCCGGATATGCGCACGCCGATCGCCCACGCGATGGCGTATCCGCAGCGCGTGAACTCCGGCGTGGAAGCGCTGGACTTCTGCCGCATCGGTTCGCTGACCTTCGCTGAACCGGAACGCGAGCGTTATCCTTGCCTGTATTTGGCGATCGACGCGTTCGAGGCCGGCCAGGCGGCGACCACCGCGCTGAACGCGGCCAACGAAATCGCCGTGGCGGCATTTTTGCAGCAGCAGATCCGCTTTACCGACATTGCGGCGGTCAACCGCCAGGTGGTGGAGCGTCTCGCGCTGCAGGAACCGACCTGCATCGATGCGGTCTTAGACATTGACCGCCAGGCGCGCGCCGCCGCCGAGGAACGCGTTCGCGCGCTGTGCGGCTGATCACGGCGATTATCCGATTTTGCTCGTAATTCGCGCGTGCCGCCGCGGGGCCGTTTGTTCATGCCCCGCTGAGGTGGTATAGTCTGCGCCACCTGTCAGCGGTTATACCGTTGAATTATGGCCCGATTGGCGCCTTGTGCGCCAATGGCGACCCGGCTGCGTCGGGTATCGCGAGGGCAGGCTGAAAGCCGTGTCGGGCACACGGCTTTTTTTGCGCGTAAGGGCCTGATGTTCCGGAAAGGCAGTTATATTTCTATTGAGGAAATAAGTACGAGTTATGTCGTCCGCAAACCAACAAGAGGCTAATCCATCTTCCCCGGGGCCGCGCCATGTCGCCATTATCATGGACGGTAACGGACGCTGGGCCAAACGTCAGGGCAAGTTACGTGTCTTCGGTCATAAAGCAGGGGTGAAATCGGTTCGCCGCGCGGTCAGTTTTGCCGCCAGCCACCATTTAGATGCACTCACGCTTTATGCCTTCAGCAGCGAAAACTGGAACCGTCCGGTGCAGGAAGTCTCCGCCCTGATGGAGCTTTTTGTCCGCGCTTTGGATAGTGAAGTAAAAAGCCTGCATAAACATAACGTCAGGCTGCGGGTGATCGGCGATATTAGCCGGTTCAGCGCGCGTTTGCAGGAGCGGATCCGCCGCTCTGAAGCACTGACGGAAAATAACGATGGCCTGACGCTCAATATCGCTGCCAACTATGGCGGCCGTTGGGATATCATTCAGGGAGTAAGGGAGCTGGCCGAACAGGTACGGGGCGGTGAGCTGCACCCGGATCAGATCAGCGAGGAATTATTGAGCGAGCGGGTTTGCATGAGCGACCTGGCGCCGGTGGATCTGGTTATCCGCACCGGTGGCGAGCATCGCATCAGTAACTTCCTGCTGTGGCAAATCGCCTATGCTGAACTTTACTTTACTGATGTGCTCTGGCCTGATTTCGATGAACTTGTCTTTGAAGGTGCGCTGAATGCATTTGCACAACGTGAGCGCCGCTTCGGGGGAACAACACCTATCGGCGCCGATGCGTCCTAGGGAGAACTTTTGCTGAAGTATCGCCTCATAACTGCTCTGATTTTAATCCCGATCGTTATCGCGGCGCTGTTCCTGTTGCCGCCGCTGGCCTTTGCTCTGGTAACGCTCGTCGTGTGCATGTTAGCAGCCTGGGAGTGGGGCCAATTGGCCGGTTTTACCTCCCGTTCGCAGCGCATCTGGCTGGCGATACTGTGCGGTTTTCTGCTGGCGCTGATGATGCTCAGCGTTCCCGCCTACCATCAATCCGTGCCGCAGGTAAGCGGCTCGCTGTGGCTGTCGCTGGCCTGGTGGCTGGCGGCGCTGCTGCTGGTGCTGTTTTACCCCGGCTCGGCCGCCATCTGGCGCAATTCGCGCCCGCTGCGCCTGCTGTTCGGCCTGCTGACCATCGTGCCGTTTTTTTGGGGCATGCTGGCGCTGCGCCAGTTCGGCTATGAGCAAAACCCGTTTACCGGCGCCTGGTGGCTGCTGTACGTGATGCTGCTGGTGTGGGGCGCAGATTCCGGCGCCTATATGTTCGGCAAGCTGTTCGGCAAGCATAAGCTGGCGCCGAAGGTCTCGCCGGGTAAAACCTGGGAAGGGTTGATCGGCGGGCTGCTGACATCGGCGGTCATTTCCTGGCTGTTCGGCCGCTACGCGCCGCTGAACGTGGTGCCGACCACGCTGTTGGCCTGTTCGGTGATCGCCGCGCTGGCTTCGGTGCTGGGCGATTTGACCGAAAGCATGTTCAAACGCGAAGCGGGCATCAAGGACAGCGGTCATTTGATTCCCGGTCACGGCGGCATACTGGATCGTATCGACAGCCTGACCGCGGCGGTGCCGGTGTTTGCCTGCCTGATGCTGTTGGTGTTTTAATCCGTCAATGACGGAAAGTGAGGGATGATGGTCAGCGTGCTTTGGAACCTGGTGGCGTTTCTGATTGCGCTCGGTATTTTGATTACCGTGCACGAGTTCGGACACTTTTGGGTTGCCCGTCGTTGCGGCGTGCGCGTTGAACGTTTCTCCATCGGCTTCGGCCGGGCGCTGTGGCGCCGCACCGATCGCCAGGGCACCGAGTACGTCATCGCTTTGATTCCGCTTGGCGGCTACGTGAAGATGCTGGACGAGCGCGTGGAGTCGGTGGCGCCGGAAATGCGCCATCAGGCCTTCAACAACAAAACTGTCTGGCAGCGCGCGGCCATCATCAGTGCCGGCCCCATCGCCAACTTCCTGTTTGCTATCCTTGCCTATTGGCTGGTGTTCATCATCGGCGTGCCGAGTTTCCGCCCGGTGATCGGCGAAATCGCGCCGCAATCCATCGCCGCCAAGGCTGAAATTTCGTCTGGCATGGAACTAAAGTCGGTTGACGGCATCGAAACGCCTGATTGGGAGTCAGTTCGTCTGGCGCTGGTGGCGAAGATCGGCGATGCGCAAACCGAAGTCGGGGTCGCGCCGTTCGGCTCTTCGCAGGTCGTGACCAAAACCCTGGATTTGCGCCAGTGGAACTTTGAACCGGACAAGCAGGATCCCGTTGTCGCGCTGGGCATTATGCCGCGCGGCCCGCAGATCGAATCCGTGTTGGCGGAAGTGCAGCCTAACTCGGCGGCGCAAAAGGCGGGTTTACAAGCGGGGGACAGGATCGTTAAAGTCGATGGTCAGCCGTTGGGTCGTTGGCAGACGCTGGTGAAGCGTATCCACGATGGCCCGGGGCAATCGCTGGCTTTGGAGATTGAAAGAAACGGCGCCCCCTTGTCTTTGACGCTGATACCGGATACAAAGCCGGTGGGAAAAGACAAATCGGTGGGGTTTGCAGGCATCATTCCAAAAGTGCTGCCGCTGCCGGACGAGTATAAAACGATTCGCCAGTATGGACCGTTCCCGGCGCTGTATCAGGCCGGCGACAAGACCTGGCAGCTGATGCGGCTGACGGTCAACATGCTGGGCAAATTAATAACCGGTGATGTAAAGCTGAACAACCTGAGTGGCCCGATCTCGATTGCACAGGGAGCTGGGGCGTCAGCCGGAGTCGGGTTCGTGTATTATCTGATGTTCCTGGCGTTGATTAGCGTCAACCTGGGTATCATCAACCTGTTCCCATTACCGGTGTTAGATGGTGGGCATCTCCTCTTCCTGGCGATAGAAAAGCTGAAGGGTGGGCCGGTTTCCGAGCGAGTACAGGACTACAGCTACCGCATAGGTTCGATCGTGCTGGTGTTGTTGATGGGTCTTGCACTTTTCAATGATTTTTCCCGCCTCTAGGGGCGGGGATAGGTTAGGAAGAACGCATAACAACGATGGCGATGAAAAAGTTGCTCATAGCGTCGCTGCTGTTTGGCAGCGCCACCGTATACGGTGCAGACGGGTTCGTAGTGAAAGACATTCATTTCGAAGGCCTGCAGCGAGTCGCCGTCGGTGCGGCGTTACTCAACATGCCGGTTCGCGTCGGCGATACCGTCACTGACGATGACATCAGTAATACCATCCGTGCCTTGTTTGCCACCGGCAACTTCGAGGACGTGCGCGTGCTGCGCGATGGTAATACCTTGATCGTGCAGGTGAAGGAACGTCCTACCATCGCCAGCATCACTTTCTCCGGCAATAAGTCGGTGAAGGATGACATGCTCAAGCAGAACCTGGAAGCCTCCGGCGTCCGGGTGGGCGAGGCGCTCGACCGCACCACGATCTCCAGCATTGAAAAAGGGCTGGAAGACTTCTACTACAGCGTCGGTAAATACAGCGCCTCGGTGAAAGCCGTAGTCACGCCGTTGCCGCGTAACCGTGTCGACCTGAAACTGGTGTTCACGGAAGGGGTCTCCGCCAAGATTCAACAAATCAACATCGTCGGCAACCATGCCTTCACCAACGACGAACTGATCTCACGCTTCCAACTGCGTGATGAAGTGCCATGGTGGAACCTGGTCGGCGATCGCAAATACCAGAAGCAAAAACTGGCGGGCGATCTCGAAACCCTGCGCAGCTTCTATCTGGATCGCGGCTATGCCCGCTTTAACATCGATTCTACCCAGGTGAGCCTGACGCCGGATAAAAAAGGCATCTACATCACCATCAACATCACCGAAGGCGAGCAATACAAGCTTTCCGATGTTGTCGTGAACGGCAATCTGGCCGGCCACTCGGCGGAAGTCGCTCAGATCACCAAAATTGAGCCAGGCGAGCTGTACAACGGCAGCAAGGTGACCAAAATGGAAGACAACATCAAAACGATGTTGGGCCGTTATGGTTACGCCTACCCGCGCGTCGGCACTCAGCCTGAGATCAACGACGCGGATAAAACCGTCAAACTGCACGTCAACGTTGACGCGGGCAACCGCTTCTACGTGCGTCGCATCAAGTTCGAAGGCAACGACACCAGCAAGGATTCCGTACTGCGTCGCGAAATGCGCCAGATGGAAGGCGCCTGGCTCGGCAACGAGCAGGTCGAGCAGGGCAAAGAGCGTCTGAACCGTCTGGGCTACTTCGAAACGGTTGACGTGGAAACCCAGCGCGTGCCGGGCACCGCCGATCAGGTCGATGTGACCTACAAGGTGAAAGAACGCAACACCGGTACCTTCAACTTCGGCGTCGGTTACGGCACCGAGAGCGGCGTCAGCTTCCAGGCCGGCGTGCAGCAGGATAACTGGTTGGGTACCGGCTACTCGGTCGGCATCAGCGGCACCAAGAACGACTACCAGACCTATACCGAACTGTCGGTCACCAACCCGTACTTCACCGTTGACGGTGTGAGCCTGGGCGGCCGCATCTTCTACAACGACTTTAAGGCGGATGACGCGGATCTGTCGGACTATACCAACAAGAGTTACGGTATCGACGGTACGCTGGGCTTCCCGATCAACGAAAACAACTCGTTGCGTACCGGCCTGGGCTACGTCCACAACGGCCTGTCGAACATGCAGCCGCAGATCGCCATGTGGCGTTACCTCGACTCGATGGGCGTGGATGCGAACAAGACCGACCGCGCCAGCTACTCGACCGACGACTTTACGCTGAACCTGGGCTGGACCTACAACAACCTGGACCGCGGCTACTTCCCGACCTCGGGTAACCGCACCACGTTGAACGGCAAGGTCACCATTCCGGGCTCGGACAACGAATACTACAAGGTGACGCTGGACAGCGTACAGTACGTGCCGATCAACGACGATCGCACCTGGGTGCTGTTGGGCCGTGGCCGTCTGGGTTACGCGGATGGGCTGGGCGGCAAGGAAATGCCGTTCTACGAGAACTTCTACGCCGGTGGTTCGAGCACCGTGCGCGGCTTCCAGTCCAACACCATTGGTCCGAAGGCGGTGTACTACAACTCCAACTCGTACCAGTGTCAGTTCAACGCCGGCAGCACGACCGATCGTCAGAGCATCTGTAGCTCGGATGACGCGGTGGGCGGTAACGCCATGGCGGTCGCCAGCCTGGAGTTGATCACCCCGACGCCGTTCATCAGCGAGAAATACGCCAACTCGGTGCGGACGTCGCTGTTCATCGATGCCGGTACCGTGTGGGACACCAAGTGGAAGAATACCAACGAAACGCTGATGTACGGCGTGCCGGACTACAGCAAGGCCAGCAATATTCGTTCTTCCGCCGGTATCGCGCTGCAGTGGATGTCGCCACTGGGGCCGTTGGTGTTCTCTTACGCCAACCCGATCAAGAAATACGAAGGCGACAAGTCCGAACAGTTCCAGTTTAACATCGGTAAGACCTGGTAACGGGTCTCGCCTCTGGGCATAACAGTTATTAAGAATCGCAATGGCCAGGCGCCCGCCGGCAGAGGGAGATGATTCTCATTGTTTGGTGGGACAAGTCTGGCAAATTGTGTACTTCAGTGTCATATGACACAAATGGGTGATGGTAAGGAGTTTATAGTGAAAAAGTGGTTGTGTGCCGCAGGCCTCGGTTTAGCAATGGCTGCTTCAGCTGGCGTTCAGGCAGCAGATAAGATCGCTGTCGTTAACGTCTCCAGCATTTTCCAACAGCTGCCGGCCCGCGAAGCGGTCGCTAAACAGCTGGAAAACGAGTTTAAAGGCCGTGCAAGCGAACTCCAGAACATGGAACGTAGCCTGCAGACCAAAATGCAACGTCTGCAGCGTGACGGCGCTACCATGAAAGCCAGCGACCGCAGCAAGTTGGAAAAAGACGTGATGGCGCAACGCGAGCAGTTCTCTCAGAAAGCCCAGGCTTTCGAGCAGGACAACCGCCGTCGCCAGATGGAAGAACGTAACAAGATCCTGAGCCGCATTCAGGACGCGGTGAAATCTGTCGCCAGCAAAGGCGGTTATGACGTGGTGATCGACGCCAACGCCGTTGCCTATGCAGACTCTTCCAAAGATATCACTGCTGACGTGCTGAAACAGGTTAAATAACACATGCTTTCAATTCGACTGGCTGATTTAGCGCAGCAGTTGGATGCACAATTGCACGGTGATGGCGATCTCGTCATCACCGGCATTGCTTCTATGCATTCGGCACAGCCTGGCCAAATCACGTTTTTGTCAAACAGCCGCTATCAAGAGCAGCTGTCTTCCTGCCAGGCAAGCGCCGTGGTGCTTACCGAAGCGGATTTACCACACTGCCGTGCTGCGGCGCTGGTGGTTAAAAACCCTTATCTGACCTACGCGCGCATGGCGCAACTGATGGACACTACGCCGGCGCCGGCGCAGGATATCGCGCCAAGCGCGGTGATCTCGCCTGAAGCGCAGTTGGGGCAGAACGTCGCCATTGGGGCGAACGCGGTGATCGAGTCGGGTGCGGTGCTTGGCGATAACGTGGTTATCGGCCCGGGCTGTTTCATCGGCAAACACGCACGCATCGGCGCGGGTACGCGTCTGTGGGCGAACGTAACGATTTATCATGCGGTCGAAATCGGCCAGCGCTGCCTGATTCAGTCGGGCACTGTGATCGGCGCGGACGGTTTCGGCTATGCGAATGAGCGCGGCGAGTGGATCAAGATCCCTCAGTTGGGCACGGTGATTATCGGCGATCGCGTCGAAATCGGCGCTTGCACCACCATTGACCGCGGCGCTTTGGATAACACCCAAATCGGGAATGGTGTTATCATCGACAACCAATGCCAGATTGCACATAACGTCGTGATTGGCGACAATACCGCCGTCGCCGGTGGTGTGATCATGGCCGGCAGCCTGAAAATCGGCCGCTACTGCCAGATCGGCGGCGCCAGCGTGATCAACGGTCACATGGAGATTGCCGACAAGGTTGTTGTTACCGGAATGGGAATGGTTATGCGACCAATCACCGAACCTGGGGTATACTCTTCGGGCATTCCGTTGCAGCCTAACAAGGTTTGGCGTAAAACCGCTGCGTTGGTGATGAATATCGATGAGATCAGCAAACGCTTGAAAGCTGTCGAACGTAAAGTCGGAAAAGACTAATCATTGCCGCCCGCCCTGGCGGGTACAAAACGAAACGCGTTGGTCGTGAGACCAAAAGCGCAAAGAGATGTTAATTTGCGGCCTGCATGATGATCTCCTTTTGGGGTCAGCGCAGGCCGTGTTGTTGATGCCATCAGTTTTTAGAGACAGGAAGAGTATTTTGACTACTGACACTCATACTCTGGATATTGCAGAAATTTTGGATCTGCTTCCTCACCGTTACCCGTTCTTGCTGGTCGACCGCGTCCTCGAGTTTGAAGAGCACAAATATCTGCGTGCGGTGAAGAACGTATCGGTGAATGAACCGTTTTTCCAGGGCCATTTCCCTGGCAAACCGATTTTCCCAGGCGTATTGATCCTGGAAGCCATGGCGCAGGCCACCGGTATCCTGGCGTTTAAAAGCGTCGGCAAACTGGAGCCGGGCGAGCTGTATTACTTCGCCGGTATCGACGAAGCACGCTTCAAGCGCCCTGTGGTGCCAGGCGATCAGATGGTTATGGAAGTCACCTTCGAGAAAACTCGCCGCGGTCTGACTCGCTTCAAAGGCGTGGCGACCGTTGACGGTAAAATTGTCTGCGAAGCAACCATGATGTGTGCCCGCAGCCGGGAGGCTTAATCCGTGATTGACCAAACCGCCTTTATCCATCCTAGCGCGATAGTCGAAGAAGGCGCCGTGATCGGCGCCAACGTGCATATCGGCCCTTTCTGCTACGTCGGCTCCCAGGTGGAAATCGGCGCCGGCACGGTGCTGAAATCCCACGTGGTGGTGAACGGCATTACCAAGATTGGCTGCGATAATCAGATTTATCAATTCGCCTCTATCGGCGAAGTGAATCAGGATCTGAAATACGCGGGCGAACCGACGCGCGTTGAAGTGGGCGATCGCAACCGCATCCGCGAAAGCGTGACCATTCATCGCGGCACCGCGCAGGGCACCGGCCTGACCAAAGTGGGCAACGACAACCTGCTGATGGTCAACGTGCACATCGCCCACGATTGCGTGGTCGGCAATGCTTGCGTGCTGGCCAACAACGCCACGCTGGCGGGGCATGTGGAAATCGACGATCACGCCATCATCGGCGGCATGACGGCGATCCACCAGTTCTGCATTATCGGCGCGCATGTGATGGTAGGCGGTTGTTCCGGTGTCGCTCAGGACGTGCCTCCTTTCGTCATCGCTCAGGGCAACCACGCTACGCCGTTCGGCGTCAACGCGGTCGGCCTGAAGCGCCGCGGTTTTGACAAGGATGAAATGCAGGCAATCCGCAACGCCTACAAAATCCTGTATCGCAGCGAGAAAACGCTGGATGAAGCGAAAGCGGAAATCGAAGCCCTGGCCAAAGAACAGCCGGTGGTGCAGCAATACCTCGATTTCTTCACCCGTTCCACCCGTGGCATCATTCGCTGAGTTATGTCGAATCGTCCATTGACTATCGGACTGGTCGCCGGAGAAACCTCCGGTGACATTCTCGGCGCCGGCTTGATCCGTGCGCTCAAGGCGCAGATCCCCGACGCGCGTTTTGTCGGCGTCGCCGGCCCGCTGATGCAGGCCGAAGGCTGCGAAGCCTGGTACGAAATGGAAGAGCTGGCGGTCATGGGCGTGGTGGAAGTGCTCGAGCGTTTGCCACGCCTGTTGAAGATCCGCAAGGATCTCACCCGCCGTTTCGGTGAGCTGCGGCCGGACGTGTTTGTCGGCATCGACGCGCCGGACTTCAACATCACGCTGGAAGGCCGCCTCAAACAGCGCGGCATTCGCACCATCCACTACGTCAGCCCTTCCGTGTGGGCCTGGCGGCAAAAACGCGTTTTCAAAATAGGCAAAGCCACCGATCTGGTGTTGGCCTTTCTCCCTTTCGAAAAAGCGTTTTACGATCGTTTCAACGTGCCTTGCCGGTTTATTGGCCACACCATGGCGGACGCCATGCCGTTGCAGCCCGACCGGCTGGCGGCGCGCGCTCAGCTTGGTATCGCTCCGCAGGCGCGCTGTCTGGCCTTGCTGCCGGGCAGCCGCGGCGCCGAAGTCGAAATGCTGAGCGCCGATTTCCTCAAAACCGCGCAGTTGCTGCGCACCCGTTATCCCGAGCTGGAAGTGGTGGTGCCGCTGGTCAACGCCAAACGGCGCGAGCAGTTTGAGCGCATCAAGGCCGAGGTTGCGCCGGATTTGACCGTACACCTGCTGAATGGGCAGGGGCGCGAAGCGATGATCGCCAGCGACGCGGCGCTGCTGGCCTCCGGCACGGCGGCGCTGGAGTGCATGTTGGCCAAGTGCCCGATGGTGGTGGGCTATCGCATGAAGCCGTTCACTTTCTGGCTGGCGCAGAAGCTGGTGAAAACGCCTTACGTTTCGCTGCCGAATCTGCTGGCGGGGCGCGAGATCGTCACCGAGTTGCTGCAGCATGACTGCGTGCCGGACAAACTGGCCGCCGCCGTGATGCCGCTGCTGGAAGAGAGCCCGGAAACCGACGCGTTGAAACACACTTTCCTTACCTTGCACCAAAGCATCCGTTGCGGTGCGGACGAACAGGCCGCTCAGGCTGTGTTGGAGCTGGCGAAAGCATGATTGAACCCTTTATCTATCCCGCTGCCACGCTGATTGCCGGTGTGGACGAAGTGGGCCGCGGCCCGTTGGTCGGCGCGGTGGTCACCGCCGCCGTGATCCTCAATCCGGCGCAGCCGATCGTCGGTCTGGCAGACTCCAAGAAACTCAGTGAAAAACGCCGCCTGGCGCTGTATGACGAAATCGTCGCCAAGGCGCTCTCCTGGAGCCTGGGGCGCGCCGAACCGGCGGAAATCGACCAATTGAACATTTTGCACGCCACCATGTTGGCGATGCAGCGCGCGGTGGCCGGGTTGCATATCGCGCCGGACATGGTTTTAATCGACGGTAACCGTTGCCCGAACCTGCCGATGCGTTCGCAGGCGGTGGTGAAGGGCGACAGCCGCGTGGCGGAGATCAGCGCGGCGTCCATTCTGGCGAAGGTCACGCGCGATCGCGAAATGGCCGAGCTGGACAGCGAGTACCCGGACTACGGTTTCGCGCAGCATAAAGGCTACCCGACCGCCTTCCACCTGGAGCGGCTGGCCGCGCTGGGCGCCACCGAGCATCATCGCCGCAGCTTCGCGCCGGTGAAAAGAGCGCTGGCGCTGTAGTCTGCGGGCCTGACCGGGCTCGACGATAGCATTAACCCGGGCTCAGCCTGCTGAGCCCCTTCAATCAGGTATCTGGAGATGGCCGAACCTCGTTTTATTCACCTGCGCGTCCACAGTGACTACTCCATGATTGATGGATTGGCCAAGACGGCGCCGCTGGTGAAAAGAGCCGCCGCGTTAGCCATGCCTGCACTGGCAATCACCGATTTCACCAACCTGTGCGGGCTGGTGAAATTCTATGGCAGCGCGCACGGCGCCGGGATCAAACCGATCATCGGCGCGGATTTCCATGTGCAAAGTGAAGAGCTGGGCGATGAACTGGCTCAGTTGACGGTGCTGGCCAGCAACAACGAAGGCTACCAGAACCTGACGCTGCTGATTTCCCGTGCCTATCAGCGCGGCTACGGCGCCGCCGGCCCGACTATCGATCGCGACTGGCTGATTGAACATCGCGAAGGGCTGATCCTGCTCTCCGGTGCGCGTCAGGGCGACGTCGGCAAGTTTCTGCTGCGCGGCAACCAGGCGCAGGTGGATCAGTGTCTGGACTTCTATCAGCAGCATTTCCCGGACTGTTACTATCTGGAACTGATCCGCACCGGCCGCCAGGACGAAGAGAACTACCTGCATGCGGCGGTGGCGCTGGCCACCGAGCGCGGCTTGCCGGTGGTGGCCACCAACGACGTGCGCTTCCTGGTGGAAGATGACTTCGACGCCCATGAGATTCGCGTCGCCATTCACGACGGCTTTACGCTGGACGACCCCAAGCGGCCGCGCAACTACAGCCCGCAACAGTACATGCGCAGCGAAGACGAGATGTGCGAACTGTTCGCCGACATCCCGGAAGCGCTGCTGAACAGCGTCGAAATCGCCAAGCGCTGCAACGTCACCATTCGCCTTGGCGAATACTTCCTGCCGCAGTTCCCGACCGGCGATATGAGCACCGAGGACTTCCTGGTGCTCAAATCGAAAGAGGGGCTGGAAGAGCGTCTGGAGTTCCTGTTCCCCGATCCTGACGTGCGCGCGCAGCGCCGCCCGGAATACGATGAGCGTCTGGACGTCGAGCTGAAGGTGATCAACCAGATGGGCTTCCCTGGCTACTTCCTGATCGTGATGGAGTTTATCCAGTGGTCGAAGGACAACAACGTGCCGGTTGGCCCGGGGCGCGGCTCCGGCGCCGGTTCGCTGGTGGCCTATGCGTTGAAAATCACCGACCTCGATCCGCTGGAGTTCGATCTGCTGTTCGAACGCTTCCTGAACCCGGAACGTGTCTCAATGCCCGACTTCGACGTCGACTTCTGCATGGAGAAGCGTGACCAGGTAATCGAACACGTGGCGGAGATGTACGGCCGCGAAGCAGTATCACAGATCATCACCTTCGGCACCATGGCGGCGAAAGCGGTTATCCGCGACGTGGGCCGCGTGCTGGGGCACCCGTACGGCTTCGTCGATCGCATTTCCAAGCTGGTGCCGCCGGATCCGGGCATGACGCTGGAGAAAGCCTTCGCCGCCGAACCGCAGCTGCCGGAGATTTACGAGGCCGACGAAGAGGTCAAGGCGCTGATCGACATGGCGCGCAAGCTGGAAGGGGTGACGCGCAACGCCGGTAAACACGCCGGTGGCGTGGTGATCGCGCCGACCAAGATCACCGACTTCGCGCCGCTGTACTGCGATGCCGAAGGGAACCACCCGGTGACCCAGTTCGACAAGAACGACGTGGAATACGCCGGGCTGGTGAAGTTCGACTTCCTCGGTCTGCGCACCCTGACCATCATCGACTGGGCGCTGGAGATGATCAACGCCCGGCGCGCCAAGACCGGGCTGGAACCGATCGACATCGCCGCCATCCCGCTCGACGACAAGAAAAGCTTCGACATGCTGCAGCGCTCGGAAACCACGGCGGTGTTCCAGCTTGAATCGCGCGGCATGAAAGATTTGATCAAACGTCTGAAGCCCGACTGCTTCGAAGACATGATCGCACTGGTGGCGCTGTTCCGTCCGGGGCCGCTGCAGTCGGGCATGGTGGATAACTTCATCGACCGCAAACACGGCCGTGAAGAGATCTCCTACCCGGACATTCAGTGGCAGCACGAGTCGCTCAAGCCGGTGCTGGAACCGACCTACGGCATCATCCTGTATCAGGAACAGGTGATGCAGATTGCCCAGGTGCTGGCCGGCTATACGCTGGGCGGCGCGGACATGCTGCGTCGTGCGATGGGTAAAAAGAACCCGGTCGAAATGGCCAAGCAGCGCGGCGGCTTTGAAGACGGCGCCAAAGCGCGCGGCATCGACGGCGAACTGTCGGTGAAAATCTTCGACCTGGTGGAAAAATTCGCCGGTTATGGCTTCAACAAATCGCACTCCGCCGCCTATGCGCTGGTGTCGTATCAGACGCTGTGGCTGAAGGCGCACTATCCGGCCGAGTTTATGGCGGCGGTGATGACCGCCGATATGGACAACACCGACAAAGTGGTGGGTCTGGTGGACGAGTGCTGGCGCATGGGGTTGAAGATCCTGCCGCCGGACATCAACAGCGGCCTGTATCACTTCCACGTCAACGACGACGGCGAGATCGTTTACGGCATCGGCGCCATCAAGGGCGTGGGGGAAGGGCCGATCGAAGCCATTATCGAAGCGCGCAACAGCGGCGAGCAAGGTTATTTCAAAGACCTGTTCGATCTCTGCGCGCGCTCCGACATCAAGAAACTGAACCGCCGCATTCTGGAAAAACTGATCATGTCCGGGGCGTTCGATCGCCTTGGGCCGCACCGCGCCGCGCTGATGAATTCGCTCGGCGACGCGTTAAAAGCGGCGGATCAGCATGCGAAAGCCGAAGCTATTGGCCAGGTGGATATGTTTGGCGTGCTGGCGGAAGCGCCGGAGCAGGTGGAGCAATCCTACGCCAATATCGCGCCCTGGCCGGAGCAGGTGGTGCTGGACGGTGAACGGGAGACGCTGGGGCTGTACCTGACCGGCCACCCGATCACCCAGTACCTGAAGGAGATCGAACGTTACGCCGGTGGCCAGCGTTTGAAAGACATGCACCCGACGGATCGGGGCAAAATGACTACCGCCGTCGGGTTGGTGGTCGCCGCGCGGGTGATGGTGACCAAGCGCGGCAACCGCATCGGCATCTGCACGCTGGATGACCGTTCAGGCCGTCTGGAAGTGATGTTATTCACCGAAGCGTTAGAAAAATACCAGCATTTGTTGGAAAAAGACCGTATCCTTATCGCCAGTGGACAGGTCAGCTTTGATGACTTTAGCGGCGGGCTTAAAATGATGGCCCGCGAGGTAATGGACATCAGTGAAGCCCGGGAAAAATACGCTCGCGGGCTTGCTATCTCGCTGACTGACAGGCAAATTGATGACCAGCTTTTGAACCGTCTCCGTCAGTCGTTGGAACCCCATCGATCGGGGACGATTCCAGTGCATCTCTACTATCAACGGGAAGATGCGCGAGCCAAGCTGCGTTTTGGCGCAACCTGGCGCGTGACGCCCACCGACCGCTTGTTGATCGACTTGCGGACGTTGGTAGGCAATGAGCAGGTGGACTTGGAATTTGACTAAAATAGGAATGCTATGAGTCTGAATTTTCTTGATTTTGAACAGCCGATTGCAGAGCTGGAAGCGAAAATTGACTCGCTGACTGCAGTCAGCCGTCAAGACGAAAAATTAGATATTAATCTGGACGAAGAGGTTCAGCGCCTGCGTGAAAAGAGCGTTGAGCTGACGCGCAAGATTTTTGCCGATCTTGGGGCTTGGCAAATTGCCCAATTGGCACGCCACCCGCGCCGTCCTTATACCCTGGATTATATCAAACACATCTTTACCGACTTCGAAGAGTTGGCGGGCGATCGCGCTTACGCTGACGACAAAGCGATCGTCGGCGGCATTGCGCGCCTGGATGGCCGTCCGGTGATGATCATCGGGCACCAGAAAGGCCGTGAGACCAAAGAGAAGATCCGCCGCAACTTCGGCATGCCGGCGCCGGAAGGCTACCGCAAGGCGCTGCGCCTGATGGAAATGGCCGCGCGCTTCAAGATGCCGATCATCACCTTTATCGATACCCCTGGCGCTTATCCGGGCGTGGGCGCGGAAGAACGCGGCCAGTCGGAAGCTATCGCGCGCAACCTGCGTGAGATGTCGCGTCTGAACGTGCCGGTCATCTGCACCGTCATCGGCGAAGGCGGCTCCGGCGGCGCGCTGGCGATCGGCGTGGGCGACAAGGTGAACATGCTGCAGTACAGCACTTACTCGGTGATTTCGCCGGAAGGCTGTGCTTCCATCCTGTGGAAGAGCGCCGATAAGGCGCCGCTGGCCGCAGAAGCGATGGGCATCACCGCGCCGCGTCTGAAAGAGCTGAAGCTGATTGACTCGGTGATCCCGGAGCCGCTCGGTTCCGCGCACCGCGACGTGCCGGCGATGGCCGCCGCGCTGAAAGCGCAGCTGCTCGCCGATCTGAAAGATTTGGATGGCCTGAACGACGAAGAGTTGCTCAACCGCCGTTACCAGCGTCTGATGAACTACGGCTACTGCTGAGTTCTGTGTTTCGCTGCAAGAAACCGCCTCCGGGCGGTTTTTTTTTGGCTACACACCGTCGGATTTTCGTGGTGTTATAGAGACTTGGCCGTTAACTGACAGGAGCTGCCGATGAATATCATCGCCATCATGGGCCCGACGGGCGTCTACTACAAAGATGAGCCGATTCGCGAGCTCCACGCTGCGCTGGCCGCCATGGGATTCCAGCTGGTGTACCCCAAAAACAGCGGTGACCTGCTGAAGTTGATCGAAGCCAACGCCCGCATCTGCGGGGTGATCTTCGACTGGGACGACTACAGCCTGGAGCTGTGCAGCGAGATCAACGAGCTGAACGAATACCTGCCGCTGTATGCCTTTATCAATACCCACTCCACTTTCGACGTCAGCCTGCATGAAATGCGCATGGTGCTCTATTTCTTCGAGTATGGCCTGAATGCGGCAGACGACATCGCGCAGCGCATCCAGCAGTACACCGCGGAATACATCGACACCATTACGCCGCCGCTGACCAAGGCGCTGTTCAACTACGTGCGCGAAGGGAAGTACACCTTCTGCACGCCGGGCCACATGGCCGGCACTGCGTTCCAGAAAAGCCCGGTAGGCTGCCTGTTCTATGACTTCTTCGGCGCCAATACCCTGAAGGCCGATATCTCGATTTCGGTCACCGAGCTCGGGTCGCTGTTGGATCACACCGGCCCGCATCTGGAGGCCGAAGAGTACATCGCGCGCACCTTCAACGCCGAGCAGAGCTATCTGGTCACCAACGGCACCTCCACCGCCAACAAGATCGTCGGCATGTATTCGGCGCCGGCCGGCAGCACGGTGCTGATCGACCGCAACTGCCACAAATCACTGTGCCACCTGCTGATGATGAGCGATATCACGCCGATCTATCTGCGCCCGCTGCGCAATGCCTACGGCATCCTCGGCGGGATTCCGCAGCGCGAGTTCACTCGCGAGAGCATCGCCGCCCGGGTGCAGGCGACGCCGAACGCCACCTGGCCGGTGCACGCGGTGATCACCAATTCCACCTATGACGGCCTGCTGTACAACACCGACTACATCAAGCAGACGCTGGAGGTGCCGTCGATTCACTTTGATTCCGCCTGGGTGCCTTACACCAACTTCCACCCGATTTACGACGGCAAGAGCGGCATGAGCGGCGAGCGGGTGCCCGGCAAGGTTTTCTACGAAACCCAGTCTACCCACAAGCTGCTGGCCGCCTTCTCGCAGGCCTCGATGATTCATATCAAGGGTGACTACGATGAGAGCACCTTCAACGAAGCCTACATGATGCACACCACCACTTCGCCGCACTACGGCATCGTGGCGTCGATGGAGACCGCCGCCGCCATGCTGCGCGGCAACCCGGGGCGCCGTTTGATCAACCGTTCGGTGGAGCGCGCGCTGCATTTTCGCCGAGAGGTGCAGCGGCTGCGCGAGGAGAGCGACAGCTGGTTCTTCGATATCTGGCAGCCGGAAGAGATCGATGAGGCACAGTGCTGGCCGCTGGATCCGGACGATAACTGGCATGGTTTCGGCCAGACCGATCGCGATCATATGTATCTCGATCCGATCAAGGTGACGATCCTGACGCCGGGCATGAATGAGCTGGGCGCGCTGGAAGAAGAGGGGATCCCGGCGGCGCTGGTGGCGAAGTACCTCGACGAACGCGGCATCGTGGTGGAGAAGACCGGGCCGTACAATCTGCTGTTCCTGTTCAGCATCGGCATCGATAAAACCAAGGCGATGAGCCTGCTGCGCGGCCTGACCGACTTCAAGCGCGCCTACGATCTCAACCTGCGGGTGAAGAACATGCTGCCGGATCTGTACGCCGAGGATCCGGATTTCTATCGCCATATGCGCATCCAGGATCTGGCCGCCGGCATTCATCGCCTGATCCGCCAACACGATCTGCCAGGCCTGATGCAGCGGGCGTTCGATGTGTTGCCGGAAATGAAGCTGACGCCGCACCAGATGTTCCAGGAGCAGGTGCGCGGTAATGTCGAAACCTGCGATCTAGATCAGTTGGTGGGCAAGGTCGCGGCCAATATGATCCTGCCTTATCCGCCGGGCGTGCCGTTGGTGATGCCGGGTGAAATGATCACCGAAGAGAGCCGGGCGGTGCTCGATTTTCTGCTGATGCTGTGTTCGATCGGCGAGCGCTATCCCGGGTTTGAAACCGATATCCACGGCGCCAAGCTGACGGAGGATGGGCGTTATCTGGTGAAGGTGCTGAAAGCCCCACAGCCATAATGGCATAACGCGCCCGGCGGTTTGGCAGGATACGTCGGGCTTTTTCATTGACGGCATTGTCGCCGCCGGATACCGTGCCTCATCAAAACGAACAGAAGAGAGTTTCTATGCTGGCGTTACGTCAGGTGCACCACATCGCGATCATTGGCGCGGACTACGCCGCCAGCAAGCATTTCTACTGCGACATTCTCGGATTTACCCTGCTGAGTGAAGTCTACCGCGAGGAGCGCGACTCCTGGAAAGCGGATCTGGCGCTCAACGGGCAATACACCATTGAGCTGTTTTCGTTCCCCTCGCCGCCGGCTCGCGTCAGCCGCCCGGAGGCCTGTGGCCTGCGTCATCTGGCGTTCAGCGTCGACGACATCGATCAGGCCATCGCTCATCTGCAGGCGGCCGGCGTCGCCTGCGAACCGGTGCGTGTCGATCCCTACACCCAATCCCGATTTACCTTTTTCAGCGATCCCGATGGTTTACCGTTAGAATTATACGAGAGTTAACGGCTTAATCGCCTCCCGGCGGCCACAGCCGGGGGCGATTATGCTATGATCGCGCCCTTGCCCTACATGCCTACAGAGTTATTTCCGCCATGCAAGAGCCTGCTTTTCGCGTCGGGGAGTGGCTGGTTACTCCTGCCGACAACACCATCAGCCGCGATGGTCGCCAGAAAACGCTGGAACCGCGCCTGATCGACATGCTGTGTTATTTTGCCCGGCACCCCGACGTGGTGCTGAGCCGCGACGAGCTGATCGACAACGTCTGGAAGCGCAATATTGTCACCAACCACGTGGTGACCCAATGTATTTCAGAGCTGCGCAAGTACCTGAAAGACGGCGACAGCGACAGCCCGGAATACATTATCACCGTGCCCAAGCGCGGGTATAAGCTGGCGACGTCGGTGATCTGGTGTGAAGAGGAGGAGACACAACCCGCTATTGCACCGGCGCCGCAGATCGCGGTGATCATGCATGAGCCGGAAGACGGCAGCGATGATGACGACGAGACGCCGTACGTGCCGCCGCGCCGGGCAAGCGGCGCGCCGTCTGACGCGCCTGGCGAAAAGCAGCCGCGTTTTTATCGTCGCCCGACCTTCTGGGTGTGGCTGGCGTTTCTGGCGGCGCTCAGCGTTTGCGTGGCGTTTGTCGGCATCGCCACGCTGTCGCAGCGCGTGCCGGTATCGACCATGCCGGTGCTGCTCAACCCGCGCGATATCGATATCCGCATCCAGGGCGGCGAGAGCTGCAGCAACTGGATGCCCCAGCTCTCTTATGTGGTGGGCGTCAGCGAGCTGATCACCGATTCGCTCAACACCTACTCGACCTTCCTGGTGCATGACCAAACCAATTACAACTATTCCGGCCCCAGCAATTCGGGCAAGTCGCTGTATATCGAGTTCGTCAATCAGCGCCACTACCGCGCCCAGCAGTGTTTCCTCTCCGTGCGGCTGGTGGATAACGCCGACAGCTCTGTCATGCTGGACAAGCGTTACTTCATTACCGCCGATAACCAACTGAAGATCCAGGCTGACTTCCTCGCCAGCCTGTCCGCGGCGCTGAAGCAGCCTTGGCCGCCACAGCTGGAGCAGCGTCTGGCGCAGTTGCTGCCCGACAACGGACCGTTGCTGCAGCGTTTCTACCAGGCGCATCAGTTGCTGATCCGCGGTGACGCCGATTCGTTGACCCGCGCCAGCGGCCAGCTGAGCGAGCTGATTAACAGCGCGCCGAACTTCCACTACCTGCTGGCTGAAAAAGCGTTGGTGGATCTGCTGCGCAATTCTTATCAACCGTTCGACAGCCCGGCCTTGGCGCAATTGCGTGCCGATATCAGCCATCTGGCGACGATCCCGGAATTGAAAAACACGCCGATCGTGCAGCAAGTTCTGGCGGTAGATGCTTTGACGCAGGGGCGGATTGACGAGGCTCACCGGGCGATCGATCTGGGGATTGAATTGCAAATGTCGTGGCTGAATTATGTGCTGCTGGGCAAGGTGTATGAAATGCAGGGGCAGAATCATTTGGCGGCCGACTCTTATATTACCGCCTTCAATCTTCGCCCCGGTGAGGATACCTTGCATTGGATCACCAATGGCGTATTCCAGACGTCATTGACCAACGTAGTGCCTTATTTAAATAACTATCAGCGCCAATAATTAATCCAATATCACGCCGCCCTTATTCTTCGGGAATCATGGCGGCGTTATTTATTGGTGAAGCAATGTTGCATGAATGTATTATTTTGCTGCGCGATATTATTTCTTTTTTGCCATTTGTTATGCGTCATTAACCTTGTCATCTTTTTGTTTTTAAATGATGTTTATCTTTTCTTTAGCCTGTCTTTTTATCTTGATGTGTTAATGAAAAACCTCAGGTTATCATTTGTATGATCATGAGCGTAATCTCACTTTATCTTTAGGACTTTATTCCCCCCGATGGTTAGCATCCTGACAATCAAGCCGGCTCATTAAAATCTTTTATTTATGGGTGTGGCTTATAAGAAACGTAAATCAGGAGAAACTGACCATGGCTTCACCCAAGAAAATAGGGCTTATTGCCTGCACCGGCGTGGTCGCCGGTAATATGATGGGGAGCGGGATTGCCTTATTGCCCGCCAACCTGGCGAGTCTCGGATCCATCGCTATTTGGGGATGGGTGATCTCGATTATCGGGGCGATGTCGCTGGCTTATGTCTATGCCCGCCTTGCCACCAAAAACCCGCAGCAGGGCGGCCCTATCGCCTACGCGGGTGAAATTTCCCCGGCCTTCGGTTTCCAGACCGGCGTGCTTTATTACCATGCCAACTGGATCGGCAACCTGGCCATCGGCATTACCGCCGTTTCTTATCTCTCCACCTTCTTCCCGGCGCTGAACAACCCGGTGCCCGCCGGCATCGCCTGTATCGCCATCGTGTGGGTCTTCACCTTCGTGAACATGCTGGGCGGAACCTGGGTCAGCCGTTTGACCACGCTGGGCCTGGTGCTGGTGCTGATCCCGGTGATCGTGACCGCCACCCTCGGCTGGCACTGGTTTGACGCCGCCACCTACCAGGCTAACTGGAATACCTCCGGCACCACCGACGGCCATGCGGTCATCAAAAGCATCCTGCTGTGCCTGTGGGCATTCATCGGCGTGGAGTCCGCGGCGGTCAGCACCGGCATGGTGAAAAACCCGAAACGCACCGTACCGCTGGCGACCATGCTTGGCACCGGTCTGGCGGGCATTATCTACATTGCCGCCACCCAGGTGATCAGCGGCATGTTCCCGGCGTCCGAAATGGCCGCCAGCGGCGCGCCGTTCGCCATCAGCGCCTCGGCGATTATGGGCAACTGGGCCGCACCGATGGTTTCCGCCTTCACCGCCTTCGCCTGCCTGACCTCGCTCGGTTCGTGGATGATGCTGGTCGGCCAGGCCGGGGTGCGCGCCGCCAACGACGGCAACTTCCCGAAAGTGTACGGCGAGCTGGATAAAAACGGTATTCCGAAGAAAGGCCTGCTGCTGGCTGGCTGCAAAATGACCGCGCTGATGGTGCTGATCACCCTGATGAGCTCCGCCGGCGGCAAAGCCTCCGACCTGTTCGGCGAGCTGACCGGCATCGCGGTGCTGCTGACCATGCTGCCTTACTTCTACTCCTGCGTAGACCTGATCCGCTTTGAAGGGGTCAACGTGCGCAACCTGCTGAGCCTGATCGCTTCAGTGTGCGGCTGCGGCTTCTGCTTCATCGCGCTGATGGGCGCCAACTCTTTCGAACTGTCCGGCACCTTTATCATCAGCCTGATTATCCTGATGTTCTACGCCCGGAAAATGAATACCCGCCAGGCTGCCAACGCCGCGGCGGTCGATGAAAACACCACGGCCAAAGCGCACTGATTCGCGTCCGCTGACCGACTGAATTTACCCAGCCCCTTTCTTTCCGACCTGTCAGCCGCGACGGGAAGGGGCTTGCTTTGCCAGGAGAAATGCATATGAACGTTATCGCCATCATGAATCACATGGGTGTCTACTTCAAAGAAGAGCCCATCCGTGAACTGCATCAGGCGCTGGAAAGTCTGGATTTCCGCATCGTTTACCCTAACGATCGCGAAGACCTGCTGAAACTGATCGAGAACAACGCCCGTCTGTGCGGGGTGATCTTCGACTGGGACAAATACAACCTGGAGCTGTGCGAAGAGATCAGCCAACTGAACGAATACATGCCGCTGTACGCATTTGCCAACACCTATTCGACGCTGGACGTCAGCCTGAACGATCTGCGCATGCAGGTGCGCTTCTTCGAGTATGCGCTCGGCGCGGCAACCGACATCGCCGCCAAGATCAAACAGAACACCGACGAGTATATCGACACCATCCTGCCGCCGCTGACCAAGGCGCTGTTCAAATACGTGCGCGAAGGCAAATACACCTTCTGTACGCCGGGCCACATGGGCGGCACCGCGTTCCAGAAAAGCCCGGTGGGCAGCCTGTTCTACGATTTCTTCGGCCCGAACACCATGAAGTCGGATATTTCGATTTCGGTGTCCGAGCTGGGATCGCTGCTGGATCACTCCGGCCCGCACAAAGAGGCGGAAGAGTACATTTCCCGCGTGTTCAACGCCGAACGCAGCTACATGGTGACCAACGGCACCTCCACCGCCAACAAGATCGTCGGCATGTATTCGGCGCCGGCGGGCAGCACGGTGCTGATTGACCGTAACTGCCACAAGTCGCTGACTCACCTGATGATGATGAGCGACATCACGCCGATCTACTTCCGCCCGACCCGCAACGCCTACGGCATCCTCGGCGGTATTCCGCAGAGCGAGTTCCAGCGCGCCACCATCGCCAAACGCGTGAAGGAGACCCCGAACGCCACCTGGCCGGTGCACGCGGTGATCACCAACTCCACCTATGACGGCTTGCTGTACAACACCGACTTTATCAAGAACACCCTGGACGTGAAGTCGATCCACTTCGATTCCGCCTGGGTGCCTTACACCAACTTCCACCCGATCTATAAAGGCAAGTGCGGCATGAGCGGCGGCCGCGTGGAGGGCAAGGTGATCTACGAAACCCAGTCCACCCACAAACTGCTGGCGGCCTTCTCACAGGCTTCGATGATCCATGTGAAGGGTGATATCAACGAAGAGACCTTCAACGAAGCCTACATGATGCACACCACCACTTCGCCGCACTACGGCATTGTGGCCTCGACCGAAACCGCCGCGGCGATGATGAAAGGCAACGCCGGCAAGCGCCTGATCCACGGCTCTATCGAACGCGCGATCAAGTTCCGTAAAGAGATCAAACGCCTGAAAGTCGAATCCGACGGCTGGTTCTTCGACGTCTGGCAGCCGGAGCACATCGATGAGCCGGAGTGCTGGCCGCTGCGCTCCGACAGCGCCTGGCACGGTTTCAAGAATATCGACAATGAACACATGTACCTCGATCCGATCAAGGTCACCATTTTGACGCCGGGGATGAGCAAGGAAGGCGAGATGCAGCCATTCGGCATCCCGGCCAGCATCGTGGCGAAATACCTCGACGAGCGCGGCATCATCGTCGAGAAAACCGGGCCGTACAACCTGCTGTTCCTGTTCAGCATCGGCATCGACAAAACCAAGGCGCTCAGCCTGCTGCGTGCGATGACCGACTTCAAACGCTCGTTCGACCTGAACCTGCGGGTGAAAAACATGCTGCCTTCGCTGTATCAGGAAGCGCCTGATTTCTATGAAAACATGCGCATTCAGGATCTGGCACAGAACATTCACCGCCTGGTGGAGCAACACAACCTGCCGGACCTGATGTACCGCGCGTTCGAAGTGCTGCCAACCATGGTGATGAATCCGTACCAGGCGTTCCAGAAAGAGCTGCACGGCGAAGTGGAAGAGGTCTATCTGGAAGAGATGGTCGGTAAGGTCAACGCCAATATGATCCTCCCATACCCGCCGGGCGTGCCGCTGGTGATGCCGGGAGAAATGCTGACCGAGGAGAGCCGGCCGGTGCTGGAGTTCCTGCAGATGCTGTGCGAAATCGGCGCGCATTATCCGGGCTTTGAAACCGACATTCATGGCGCCTACCGTCAGGCGGACGGACGTTATCGGGTGAAAGTGCTGAAGGCGAAATAACCGCAGCCAATCACAGGGGAGGCCTCGCGCTTCCCCTTTGTCGTTCACCGACTGATGGGAGACCACCATGAAAACACCCTCACAGCCGCGCGCAATCTACTATGTCGTAGCGATACAAATTTGGGAATATTTCAGCTTTTACGGCATGCGTGCGTTACTGATCCTCTATCTGACCCACCAACTCGGCTATACCGACAGCCGCGCCATCGATCTCTACAGCGCTTACGCTTCGTTAGTTTACGTCACTCCGATTCTTGGCGGCTGGCTCGCCGACCGCCTGCTGGGCAACCGTGTCGCGGTGATCGCCGGCGCGGCGCTGATGACCCTGGGGCATATCGTGCTCGGCCTGAGCGCGGTTTCTGCCCAGTCGCTCTATCTGGCGCTGGCGATCATCATCTGCGGCTACGGCCTGTTCAAATCCAATATCAGCTGCCTGCTGGGCGAGCTGTATCCGGCGCAGGACTCGCGGCGCGAAGGGGGCTTCTCGCTGCTGTACGCCGCCGGCAACGTCGGTTCCATTTTGGCGCCGATCGCCTGCGGGCTGGCGGCCGAGCGCTATGGTTGGCACGTCGGCTTTGCGTTGGCCGGGATCGGCATGTTCGCCGGCCTGGCGATCTTCCTGCTGGGCGGGCGTCATTTCCGCCACACTCGCGGCGTGAATGCCCCGCTGATGCGCGCCAGAAGCCTGGGCCTGCCGCACTGGGGCTGGCTGTTGGCGGCGTTGCTGGCATCGCCGCTGTTCTTCACGCTGTTGTTTATGCGCGACTGGGCCGGTTATTTGCTCGGGCTGGTGTGCGTGGCGGCGGTGGCGCTGGTGGCGCGCATTATGCTGCGCGCGGACGCCGGCCAGCGCCGGGGGCTGTGGCAGATCGTGGTGTTGATGCTGCTGGGCACGCTGTTCTGGGCCTTTGCCCAGCAGGGCGGCAGCTCCATCAGCCTGTTTATCGACCACTTCGTCGACCGGCGCTGGTTCGGCTGGACGGTGCCGACCGCCTTGTTCCAGTCGGTTAACGCCTGCGCGGTGATGCTGGGCGGCGTGGCGCTGGCCTGGCTGGCGAGCGGCGATGGCGACCGCACGCTGCGCATCTGGTGCAAGTTCGCCTTCGGTCTGCTGTTGATCGGTGTCGGCTTTACGCTGATGGCGCTTAATACGCGGCTGCACGGGCCGGGGTCGATGGGGCTGATGATCGCCGGTTTGGCGGTGATGGGCTTTGCCGAACTGTTTATCGATCCGGTGGCGATGGCGCAGATCACCCGGCTGAATATCCCCGGCGCCACCGGCGTGTTGACCGGCATCTATATGTTGGCGACCGGTTCGATCGCCAACTATCTGGCGGGCATTATCGCCAATCAGACCGCCGAGGATCACATCGAAGGGGCGGCGATGCAGGCGTATGGCCGCATTTTCGCCCAGATCGGCTGGGGAGCGGCCGGATGTGCGCTGGCGGTGATCGCGGTGCTGGGCGGCTGGTGGCTGCTGACGCGACGCCAGGCCCGGACGGTTAATGCTTGATTGATGACGGTAGGCGGGGTTAACGTGCAGCTATGTAGAAGTGACAAAGCCTACCGATGGATACTGATCAATTAACAACGCGGGTGGCGGACCAGTTGGGCGCGCAGCAGCGGCTGCTGGTGGCGTTCAGCGGCGGTCTGGACTCCAGCGTGCTGCTGCATCTGCTGGCGGCGTTGCGCCGCCAACGTCCGGCGCTGCAGCTACGTGCGCTGCACGTGCATCATGGCCTGAGCGCCTTTGCCGACCGTTGGGTTGAGCATTGCCGCAGCCGGTGCGCCGAATGGCGGATCCCGCTGACGGTGACGCACGTGCAGGTGGATGCCCGCCAGGGAGGCATCGAAGCGGCGGCGCGTGCGGCGCGCTATGCCGCTTTCAGCACAGCATTGGCGGAGGGCGAAGCGCTGCTCACCGCTCAACACCTTGACGATCAAAGCGAAACCTTTCTGCTGGCGCTCAAACGCGGCAGCGGGCCGGCGGGGCTGTCGGCGATGGCGGCCCGCGCCACGCTGGGCGAGCACCTGTTGTTGCGGCCGTTGCTGGGTTGCTCGCGTCAGGCGCTGGAAAGTTACGCGCAGCGTCACGCCTTAACCTGGATAGATGACGACAGCAATCAGGATACGCGCTTCGATCGCAACTTCCTGCGTTTGCAGGTCTTACCGCAGCTCACCCAACGCTGGCCGCATTTCGCCTCGGCGGTGGCGCGCAGCGCCAGCCTGTGCGCTGAACAGGAACAGTTGTTGGACGAGTTGCTGGCGGAACCGCTGCAAAACCTGTTGGCGGCGGATCGCTCATTGGCGATCGACGGCCTGACGGCCTGTTCGCCGGTGCGGCGCTTCGCTTTGTTGAGGCGCTGGATCGCATTGTTTAACGTCACCATGCCGGCGCGCGAGCAGTTGCAGCGTCTGTGGGAGGAGGTGGCGCTCAGCCGGGAAGATGCCGAACCGCAGCTGCAGCTCGGCGCCTATCAGATCCGCCGTTTCCGCGGTCGGTTGCACCTGTTGCCGCCGCTGGCGGCGCTGCGCGATGTGCATCTGCCTTGGCAGCCTGACGAGACGCTGACGTTGCCGGACGGGCTGGGGCAGTTGGTTGCCGGTGAGGGCGATCTGGCGCTGCGCGCGCCGCTGCCATCGCAGCAGATTAGCATTCGTTTCGGCGGCGTGCAGGGTGCGGTGCGCATCGTGGGGCGCGCCCATTCGCGGCCGATAAAAAAACTGTGGCAGGAACTGGGCGTTCCTCCCTGGCAGCGTGAACGCATCCCGTTGATTTACTATGATGAGCAGCTGATCGCCGCGCTGGACGTATTTGTCTGTGAGGCGGGGCAGGTGCCGGAAGGCGAACGCCCGTGGCGGCTGCGCTGGGAAAAAAATCATAATCGCGAGGAGCACTGATGAAGTTAGTGGGGATCACGCTGTTGGCCGCCGGCCTGTTCAGCCTGCCGGCGTTGGCGGCGGGGGATACGGCCGCTGGTCAGGCGAAAGCCGCCGCTTGTGCGGCGTGCCACGGCGCGCAGGGCAAGGTGACGGTGCCGATGTACCCGAATCTGGCCGGGCAGAACGCCATGTACCTGCAGCACGCGTTGCAGGCGTACAAGAAAGGGGAGCGCAACGGGGGCCAGGCCGAGGTGATGAAGGCCTATGTGTCGGGGCTGTCGGATGACGATATCGCCGATCTGGCGGCCTATTACGCCAGCCTGAAGCCGTAAATGACGAGGGCAGCCGTTGGGCTGCCCTGTTGGGATGGGGTTACCGCTGCTCAGTCCGACAGGCTGACGACCACGGTACCGATTTCCGGATGACTGAAACTGCTGATATGGTCCAGGCGCAGGTCGCGCTGCTGGCCGTTCTGTTCGATGGTCAGATACTCAACGCGTTTCTTTTGCAGCAGGTCGATCGCCTTGGCCTCGATCACTTCTCCGTCGCGTAACTCCAGCTTCAGAATAAGTTTATGCTGACAGGCGAGTTCCAGGTTGTCGTAGTCATCGCAATTGATGGGTTGGTACTCATCATTCATCAACATAGTCGCTCACCAATAAGTTAGCGGCGGCAAAGGCCGCCTGTTCCCTAACGGAGGACGGTAGCGCATCGTTCGCTGCGACATCGTCCAATGCCTTTAACGCACAAGCCAGCGCATCAGGCACGTAGCCAAGATCTCCACTGCCAATCTCGGCGTAAGTACGGCGTACTAACTCACAGTATTGTTGCACAGTTTCCTCCCTTAAGAACCTCTGCATCATCAAGACTACTATCGCGATGAGGCGCAGGCTCTCGGAGTTTTATCCTATCCTAGACGACTATAGCACAGCTGTTATGGAGTTATCAGCACCCCGGCACGCCTTTCGCACTGCCGCAGCCTGGCCGCGCTGGCGGGGTTTGGCCCTGATCAAGTACACTGTCGCCGGATAATAACGAGGTCACCCATGGCGCTGAAAGCAACCATTTATAAAGCCGCGGTCAATATTGCTGATATGGATCGTCACTTCTACCACGACGCCACGCTGACGCTGGCGCAACACCCGTCCGAAAACGAGCAGCGCATGATGCTGCGCCTGTTGGCCTGGATCTGTCATGCCGACGAGCGGCTGGTGTTCACCAAAGGGCTGAGCGCCGACGACGAGCCGGAGATCTGGCAGCGCAACGACCACAACGGGCTGGAAATGTGGATCGAGATGGGATTGCCTGACGAAAAACGCATCCGCAAGGCCTGCAACCAGTCGCCGCGCGTGGTCTTGTACGCTTACGGCGAGCGCGCCGCGCACGTGTGGTGGCAGGCGATGCAGGGAAAAGTGGCCGGCTACAAGAACCTGAGCGTGCGCTTCCTCGATGACGAACAGCTGGCGCGCCTGACGGCATTGGCCAGCCGCACCATGACGCTGCAGGCGACGCTGCAGGAGGGAACTATTTGGCTGTCCGATGCTCAGAATAGTCTGGAAATCCAGTTTGCCGAGTGGCAGCGGGCACAGGTGTGACCGGTGCTGGAACTGTCAAGAAACGTCGCCATACCGGATAATGAGCTTGAGTTGACGGCGATCCGCGCGCAGGGCGCGGGCGGCCAGCACGTGAACAAAACCTCAACGGCGATCCATTTGCGCTTTGACATTCGGGCCTCCAGCCTGCCAGAGTATTATAAGGAAAGGCTGCTGGCGCTGAATCACCATCTAATTACCGCCGATGGCGTGGTGATTATCAAGGCGCAAGAGTATCGCAGTCAGGAATTGAATCGCGAAGCGGCGTTGGCCAGGCTGGCCGCGCTGATTCGGCAGGCGATGGTGGTGGAAAAAACGCGCAAGGCGACCAAGCCGACGAAAGGGGCGAAATTGCGCCGTTTGGAAGGCAAGGCGCGTAAAGGCGCCACCAAGGCGCTGCGCGGCAAGGTTCGCACTTAGGAATACATGAACACAGTAGGAGAATAACTGTGAAGAAAATTACGGTAGCCCTGTTCTTGGCGGCAGGCGCACTCTCGTTGTTGGGATGCAACAATCATTATCAGCCGAAGGAACAACCGCTGCAGGCGATGCCGCAGAGTTATCAAGGATTGTTGCCTTGCGCCGATTGCGGCGGGCTGGATACGGCGCTGTTCCTGGATGAAGACGGCACCTTTGTGCTGCAGGAAACCTATCGCGGCACTAAAGACGGCGATCAGACCTTTGCCGACTACGGCAAATGGGCGCGCACTGCGGATAAGCTGGTGCTGACCGACAGCACCGGTGAAAAACGTTACTTCCGTCCGGTGGGCAAAAGCCTGGAGATGCTGGATCGCAGCGGCGCGCCGATCGCCTCCAAGCTGAACTATCGCCTGGAGCCGATTGAAAAACCGTTGCCTAAAACCCCGATGGTGATGAAAGGCAGTTACACCTATATGGCGGATGCGGCAGTCTTTAAGGACTGCGCTACCGGCATCACGTTCCCGGTGGATAATAACATCGCGCTGGAGCAAGGTTACGCCAAAGCCAACAAAAATGCCGGCGAGCCGGTGTTCCTGACCTTCAATGCGCACTTCAGCGTGCAGCCATCGATGGAAGAAGGGCAGATAGAGAAGGCGGTGGTGCCGGACGGCAAAATCGCGTTCGACCGCAGCAAGAACTGCAGCAGCAAGTAAGCGTTTTCGGACATAAAAAAACCCGCCTAGGCGGGTTTTTTATTTTCTGGCGTTCGTCGCTCAGCGTTTGATCTGGCCCAGCAGGAAATCAACGATTTCGCCGGTTTTGATCATTTGCTTCTCGCCGACGCGGCGGTTCTTGTACTCGATCTCTTCGTTGTCGAGGTTACGGTCACCGATGACGATAGAGTGCGGCACGCCGATCAGCTCCATATCCGCGAACATCACGCCCGGACGCTCTTTGCGGTCATCGAGGATCACATCGATGCCGTGGGAGCGCAGGGTGTTGTACAGCTCTTCCGCCAGCGCCTGCACGCGGAACGACTTGTGCATGTTCATCGGCAGGATCGCCACCTGGAACGGCGCGATGGCGTCCGGCCAGATGATGCCGCGTTCGTCGTGGTTCTGCTCGATGGCGGCGGCCACGACGCGCGTGACCCCGATGCCGTAGCAACCCATGGTCAGCACCTGGTTGCGGCCGTCTTCACCCTGCACGGTCGCTTTCATCGCTTCCGAGTACTTGGTGCCGAGCTGGAAGATATGGCCCACTTCGATGCCGCGTTTGATCAGCAGCGTGCCCTGACCATCCGGGCTGGCGTCGCCTTCCACCACGTTACGGATATCGGCCACCTGCGGCAGCGGCAGATCGCGCTCCCAGTTGATGCCGAAGTAGTGTTTGCCGTCAACGTTGGCGCCGGCGCCAAAGTCGCTCATCGCCGCCACGCTGCGGTCGGCTACCACCGGCATCGGCAAGTTGACCGGGCCGAGTGAACCCGGGCCGGCGCCGACGATGGCGCGAATTTCTTCTTCGGTGGCGAAGGTCAGCGGCGCGGCAACCTGCGACAGCTTCTCTGCCTTGACTTCGTTCAGCTCGTGATCGCCGCGCACCAGCAGGGCGACCAGCTTGTGGCCGCTCTCTTCGGTGGCGCGCACCATCAGCGTCTTCACGGTTTTTTCCACCGGCAGCTGGAATTGCTCGACCAGCTCGGCGATGGTTTTGGCGTTCGGCGTATCCACCAGGCGCAGCTCTTCGCTGGCCGCCGCGCGCGGCGCTGCCGGCGCGACCGCTTCCGCCAGCTCGATGTTGGCGGCGAAGTCGGAACCGGTGGAGAACACGATATCGTCTTCACCGCTTTGCGCCAGCACCTGGAATTCGTGCGAGGCGCTGCCGCCGATCGAGCCGGTATCGGCCTGCACCGGGCGGAAATCCAGGCCCATGCGGCTGAAAATTTTGCTGTACGCTTCGTACATCGTGTCGTAAGTCTCCTGCAGAGACTCCTGTGAGGTGTGGAAGGAGTAGGCATCCTTCATCAGGAACTCACGGGAGCGCATCACGCCGAAACGTGGGCGCACTTCATCACGGAACTTGGTCTGGATCTGGAAGAAGTTCAGCGGCAGCTGCTTGTACGAGCTGATCTCGTTGCGGATCAGATCGGTGATCACTTCTTCATGCGTCGGGCCCAGCACGAACGGACGATCGCCGCGGTCGACGAAGCGCAGCAGCTCGGGGCCGTATTGCTCCCAACGGCCGCTTTCCTGCCACAGATCGGCAGGCTGAACCACCGGCATGGACACTTCGATCGCGTTAGCATTGTTCATTTCTTCGCGAACGATGTTTTCAACCTTCTTCAGAACGCGCAGGCCGGTCGGCAGCCAGGTGTAAAGACCGGAGGCCAGCTTGCGGATCATCCCGGCGCGCAGCATCAGCTGGTGGCTGATCACTTCGGCGTCGGCAGGTGTCTCCTTCAGTGTGGAGAGCAGATATTGGCTAGTACGCATGGTGTTTTGGTTCCGTTAGAACTGCAAATTGCATCGGGCTGCCAGAGTGGCGGCCAAAAGTGACAAAAGTGGTTTAGTTTACCAGCGCGAGCGGGTCGCCAAAAGAGAGGCGGCGGAATTTTAACGCGGGTCGAGCGCCAACACTTCGGTGTGGCCGTCCACGACGCGCCAGCGCACGTTGAAATCCAACAGCCAGACGGCGTAATCCCGTTCGACGTCCTCTCCTTTACGATAGGCGGGACGGGGGTCTTGCGCCAGCACCTGGCTGATAAAACGCCTTAATTGCGGGTAGCGCGCCTGATGTTGCTGCAGCTGTTGCTCGGCCTGCGGCGCGAAACGCACCGGCATATCGCCGGCGGGCGCGGCCTGGGCAAAGCCGGCGCGGGCCTGCGGCTGGCTCTCGGCGAACGGCAGATAAGGCTTGATGTCCACCACCGGGGTACCGTCGACCAGGTCGAGGCTGCCCAGTTCCAGCGCCACTTCACCGTTTTTCACCCGCACGCCTTTCAGCTCAATGAGCGACATGCCGAGCGGGTTGGGGCGGAAGGTGGAGCGGGTGGCGAACACGCCCATGCGGGCATTGCCGCCTAAACGCGGCGGACGCACCGTCGGGCGCCAGCCGCCTTCCATGGTTTGATGGAAAATGAACATCACCCACAGATGGCTGAAATCGCTGAGACCGCGCACCGCTTCCGCCTGGTTGTAGGGCGGCAGCAGCAGCAGTTCGCCGCCGCCGTCTTCGACCAGCCCCGGTTGGCGGGGCACGGCGAATTTCTCTTTATACGGCGAGCGGATCACGCCGATCTGCTCGAAAACGAATTCGGTCATTTGGACGAGACGTTAAGCGCCGAGCCCTGGCAAACGGCCTGCTGGTAACAACCGGCGACGCCGCTGACAATCTGGCAGTCGTGCAGCAGCACGGCGTTGGCCTTCATGTAAGACGCACGGATTTGCATGCGTTTACGGGCGGTAGCCAGATTCGGTGGGGAGTCTTGCACGGTGGTTTGGCACGATTCGCCGGACACTTCACCCAGATCGCGGAACGGCTTGCCCACGAGTTCTTCTGCACTTTTATACAGTTTTACCGGAGCGGGGCGGGCGGCCGGCGTGGTCTTGGCCGGGGCGGTCGTGGTCGGCTTGCTGGTGCTGTTTGTTGAGGATGGCGCGATACGTTGCGATGAACATCCGGCCAGCGCGAGCGCTAACAAACAGAGAGGTAAAACACGCATTGAGATTCCTCTGCCTTAATGAAAGTGGCGCTATTGAAGCAATCTATGGCGGAAATAACAAGACGGGCCTTGGCCCGTCTTGCAATTATAGGAATAAAATGGGTGAATAAGCGCTTACCAGCCTTTCACCGCACCGCCGTTGAAGATTTTGTTGGCGGCGGCGTCAACGTCGTCAGACTGATAGGCCTGCACGAATTTCTTCACGTTTTCCGCATCTTTGTTATCTTCGCGCGCAACCAGCAGGTTGACGTAAGGCGAGTCTTTATCTTCCACGAACAGACCGTCTTTCGCCGGCGTCAGGCCGATCTGGCTGGCGTAGGTGGTATTGATCACCGCCAGCGCGATCTGCTGATCGTCCAGAGAGCGCGGCAGCTGAGGCGCTTCCAGCTCAACCAGTTTCAGGTTTTTCGGGTTCTCGGTCACGTCCAGCACGGTCGGCAGCAGGCCAACGCCGTCTTTCAGTTTGATCAGACCGACTTTCTGCAGCAGCAACAGCGAACGGCCCAGGTTGGTCGGATCGTTCGGCAGTGCGATCTGAGAGCCCTCTTTCAGTTCGTCCAGCGATTTGATTTTCTTGGAGTAACCGGCGATCGGGTAAACAAAGGTGTTGCCGACCGGCACCAGTTTGTAGCCGCGATCTTTGATTTGCTGATCCAGATATGGCTTGTGCTGGAAAGCGTTCAGGTCGATATCGCCTTTGCTCAACGCTTCGTTAGGCAACACGTAGTCGTTGAAGGTGACCAGTTCAACGTCCAGACCGTATTTCTCTTTCGCCACTTTCTGCGCCACTTCAGCCACTTGCTGCTCTGCGCCGACGATTACGCCGACCTTGATGTGGTTCGGATTCTTTTCATCCTGGCCACAGCCCGTCAGAGCCAGCGTGCCGATCAGTGCGCCAATTGTCGCGATGGATTTAAATGTTAACGACATATCCCTTCCTCATTAGACTCGCATTAATATGCGGTGAAATTATTTATGGGTAACGGCTTTGACGATGCGATCGCCGCAGAATTGGATCAGATAAACCAAAACTACCAGTAATACTAATACGGTATTCATAACTGTGGCGTTATAACCGATATAACCGTATTGGTAACCGATTTGGCCCAGACCACCGGCGCCGACCGCGCCGCCCATGGCGGAGTAGCCCACCAGGGTGATCAGGGTGATGGTCGCGGCGTTAACCAGGCCCGGCAGGGCTTCCGGCAGCAACACTTTCTTGATGATCTGCATCGGCGTGGCGCCCATGGCGCGCGCCGCTTCCACCAGACCGGACGGGATCTCCAGCAGGGCGTTTTCCACCATGCGCGCGATGAACGGCGCGGCGCCGACGGTCAGCGGCACGATGGCCGCCTGCAGGCCGATCGAGGTACCGACGATCATGCGGGTAAACGGAATCATCCAAACCAGCAGGATGATGAACGGGATGGAACGGAAGATGTTCACCAGCCCGGACAGGATCTTATACAGCGAATTGTTGGCGATGATCTGCCCCGGGCGGGTGACATACAGCAGCACGCCTACCGGCAGGCCGAGCACGAAACCGAAGAAGCCGGAGACAAAGGTCATCATGACGGTTTCCCACACGCCACGCGCCATCAACCACATCATTGCCTCAGACATAACCCAGAACCTCTACTTTTACCTGATTTTCTTGCAGGAACTTAATCGTCGCCAGCGCGTCTTCGTCGCTGCCGTGCAGCTCCGCCAGCATCACGCCGAATTTTACGCCGCCGGCATAATCCATCTGGGCGCTGATAATGTTGTTGTTCACGTTGAAGCGGCGAGCGGCTTCAGACAGCAGCGGCGCATCGACCGACTGACCGGTGAACTCCAGGCGCAGCAGCGGCTGACGGTCGCCCTGGCGCTCCGGCGACAGGCGCGCGGCGTAGTCGTCCGGAATATCCAGATGCAGCGTGGACTGAATGAACTGCTGGGCCAGCGGGGTTTTCGGGTGTGAGAACACTTCGCTGACGCTGTCTTTTTCGATCAGCTGCCCCTGGCTGATGACCGCGACCTGGTCGCAGATGCGTTTCACCACGTCCATTTCATGGGTGATGAGCAGAATGGTCAGACCCAGACGGCGGTTGATGTCTTTCAGCAGTTCCAGGATGGAACGGGTGGTGGCCGGATCCAACGCGCTGGTGGCTTCGTCGCACAGCAGCACTTTGGGATTGCTGGCCAGCGCACGGGCGATCGCCACGCGCTGTTTCTGGCCGCCGGACAGATTGGCCGGGTAGGCGTCGTGTTTGTCCGCCAGGCCGACCAGCTCCAGCAGTTCGGTCACGCGCTTTTTGATCTCGGCGCGCGACGTATTGTCCAGTTCCAGCGGCAGCGCCACGTTGCCGAACACCGTGCGGGAAGAGAGCAGGTTGAAGTGCTGGAAGATCATGCCGATTTGGCGACGGGCGCGCGTCAGTTCGCTTTCCGACAGAGACGTCAGATCCTGGCCATCGACCAGCACCTGGCCGGAGGTCGGGCGCTCAAGCATGTTGGCGCAGCGAATCAGCGTGCTTTTGCCGGCGCCGGAAGATCCGATAACGCCATAGATTTGCCCGGCAGGGACGTGAAGGGTCACGTCAGAGAGCGCGGTAATGGTGCGCGAACCCTGCTGGAACACTTTAGTGATGTTAGAAAGTTTAATCATATTCTTCTTATTTTAGCGTGGTTGCCCGTGGCTAGATAAAAGTAAACCTCGGCGTGGAACCAAGGTATGGATCAGATGTTAAGGCGTCTAGACGTCTAAGTCAACGACCAGCGACGTTCTCCGGCGTTCTCAGTGCGGGGTAAAACATGCGATACTGTCAGCGTATTCAGCCCCTCAGGAGCAAAGCGGTGACACAAAGCGTTCCAGCAATTTTTCTCGATCGTGACGGTACGATTAACGTTGACCATGGTTATGTCCATGAAATCGACAACTTCCACTTTATTGACGGCGTGATTGACGCCTGTCGCGAACTCAAAAAGATGGGGTTCGCGCTGGTGATGGTGACCAACCAGTCGGGCATTGCGCGCGGCAAGTTCAGCGAAGACCAGTTTATGTACCTGACCGAGTGGATGGACTGGTCGCTGGCCGATCGCGACGTCGACTTCGACGGCATCTATTTCTGCCCGCATCATCCTGAGGCGGTAGTGGAGGAGTATCGTCAGGTCTGTGACTGCCGTAAACCGCAGCCGGGCATGCTGCTGCAAGCGCAGCAGGAATTGAACATCGATATGGCCGCTTCTTATATGGTGGGCGATAAACCGGAAGACATGCAGGCGGCGATCGCGGCCGGCGTCGGCACCAAGGTGCTGGTGCGTACCGGCAAGCCGGTGACGGAGCAGGGCGAAAAGCTGGCCGATTGGGTGCTAAATAGCCTGGCGGACCTGCCGGCAGCCATCAAAAAGCGGGTTTAATAGGCGTTACGAATGAATAGTGAGCGGTCAGATAAAAAATGCATATTAACGCTTGTCATTCTGAACCGGCTCCCTATAATGCGCCTCCATCGACACGGCGCAAGTGATTCACTTCACACAGCGGCCGGGAAGAAAGAGAAAAAATCCTGAAAATTAGGGTTGACTCTGAAAGAGGAAAGCGTAATATACGCCACCTCGAGTTAGCAAGCGAAAGCGCCTAACTCACTGCTCTTTAACAATTTATCAGACAATCTGTGTGGGCACTCCACAAGACGATATCCAGCATCTTCGGATGCAAAAAAATATCAAGTCTTGAAGAGTGACTAACTGAAGTAAAATTCATGCAGTAAATCTTTGAGCATCGCTTCTCGAGTGGAAGCAAATCAAGCTTTTAATTGAAGAGTTTGATCATGGCTCAGATTGAACGCTGGCGGCAGGCTTAACACATGCAAGTCGAGCGGTAGCACAGGGGAGCTTGCTCCCTGGGTGACGAGCGGCGGACGGGTGAGTAATGTCTGGGAAACTGCCTGATGGAGGGGGATAACTACTGGAAACGGTAGCTAATACCGCATAACGTCGCAAGACCAAAGAGGGGGACCTTCG
>NZ_JBJNMV010000007.1:0-182258 GCF_052168435.1 Serratia sp. CY56464
GGGTGGCAACACCAGTACGGCGGGCTGGAGCGTGGCACCGGGCTGCGGTTCAACGGCGGCAACGCGCCGTTCGTGGTGGACAGCGTGCCGGTGTCGCGCGACGGGATGGTGCTGAAGGCAGGGGCGGAAGTGGCGGTGAACGAGAACGCCTCGCTGTCGCTGGGCTACGGCGGGCTGCTGTCGCAGAACCACCAGGACAACAGCGTCAACGCCGGTTTCACCTGGCGTTTCTAAGCCAAGCGGTCATTACAGGGTGAACGGAGCCGGCATGCCGGCTCCGTTTTTATTTGCGGCTGCGGGGTGAGTCCGTATGATGGCGCGGCACCAGGGCAATAAAAAACCGGGACCCTGACGGATCCCGGCTTAAAAGTGGGTAAAACAGATTAGCGCTAAAGGCTCAAGCCCCGTTTTGCTTATGCAGTCCAAGCGATGTGAGCATCGTCTCAGTAGCGGCAACGGAACAAATTTTCCCTGGTGTTACTATGGTTATTATTAAAAATCGTGCTGGTGTTATTTTTTATAGTGTATTGCTGTATGTCTCTTTTGATACCATGTTTGACGATACAACATGGTATGTCAAGCAACGTTTTTAACGCATAATTGCATGGGATGCTAGTTTTAGGTGTGGCTTTTTCAGCAGAAATAATCAAAACGACTGATAAATCAGTAAAAAAAATCGAAGGAACAAATGGATAACAATCATCAAAAATTCGATTCACAGTCGATTGCCAATCGGGTCAGGGAGCTGTTTTTACATTACGGGATTGGAAAACGTCAGCATGCCCGCGAACTCAGCCGCATCTTGGATCTGAGTTTTTCACATGCGCACCGCAAATTGAAAGGGCAAAGCCCCTGGACGCTGGAACAGATCAACAGCGTCGCGGCCGCGTTGGGAGAAACGCCGGCGGCGATCGCCGATTTGAGCGCCGAACATGAGACGACCGAGCCAAACATGGCGCGTGATGCCATCTTTTTCGTGGCGGGGGTGGCGATGCCCTGCGTCGGGCACATTGGCGACGAACTTCCTGCCGGGCGGCCGGCGGAATTTGTGGCGCTGCGCGTGGAGGGGCAATGGCATATCTATCGCGCCGATGAGGCGCCGGCAGGCACGCGTTACGGCGTTGAACTGATAGAAATTCGGCCCGGTTACGGCGATGACGAGCGGTTGAGCATCGCGGTATTGGACGATTCGCATCAGGCGGCCGATGAGCTGGCCAAGTACCTCGGCGGCTGCGGTTTCAACGCAGTGGCGTTTTACGATGTCGACAGCTTCTGCCAAGCGCTGCAGCAAAGCCTGTTCGACGGTTACGTGGTGGACTGGCTGATCGGTGAGGAAACGGCGGATCGCTGTATCGCCACCATCCGCGCCTCCGACAACCCGGACGCGCCGGTACTGGTGCTGACCGGCGAACTGGGCACTGACCGACGCGAGTCGGAGATCGCTCAGGCGATGCGCGAGTACGATGTGCTCGGTCCTTATGAAAAACCGGTGCGGCTCCATGTGATCGAAGCCGCACTGCAACGCTGTTTTAATCTTTAGCGGGGAACACCTCGGCCAGCGCGCTCGACAGCGCATCCAGCCGAACCGGTTTCATCAGGTAGTTATCGAACAGGGCGCGCTGATCCGCCGTCAGCTGCTCCGGCGTATAGGCGCTGATGCCGATGATTGGCACATGGCGGTTGGGGCCGCGACGATTGCGCAGCTGCCTGGCCAGGGCGGCGCCGTCGATGCCCGGCATCTGCAGATCCAGCAACAGCGCGTCGTAAGGGCGTCTGAGCAGTTTCTGCAACGCGCGCTCCGGCGAGTCGCACAGTTCGTGCTGGTAGCCCAGCTTGTCCAGCAGCGCCGCAAAGGCATCCCCCACCGACTTGTTGTCATCCACCACCAGCACCTGCTGCGGCTTTTGCTGCAGGGGGGCATTGGCGGCGGCGGGCTCGTCGGCGCGCTCTTCTTCACTGATCTGCACCGGAATGCTGACGATAAAGGTGCTGCCTTTCTTGATTTCGCTGTATACCGTGATGGTGCCGTTGAGCAGCGTCACCAGGCCGTGCACGATCGCCAGCCCCATTCCCACGCCGGCATACTGTTTGGTATGCGACTGATCCAACTGGGTAAAGGGTTTGAAGATCTGATCGAGCTGGTCTTTTTCAATACCGATGCCGGTGTCGGTCACTTCGATGATCAACGAATTGCCGCCCGGCTGGCGGCGCAGGCAGCTGTGCAGCGTAATGCTGCCGCTTTCGGTGTATTTGTAGGCGTTGGTCAGCAGGTTGACGATAATCTGCCGGATGCGCAGCGGATCGGAGTGCACCAACAGGTGGCTGCACTCCACTTCGCAGCTCAGTTTGACCTGCTCTTTGCGGGTCAGGGTGGCGATTTCGTTGGCGGTTTCCGCGATCAGCTTCTGCGCGTCGAACGGCACGATGCGCAATTCCATCATGCCGCTGTCGAGGTGCGCGTAGTCGGTCAGATCCTTCATCTGGCTTTCGATTTGCTGCGCGGCGGTCTCCAGCCGCTGGAAAGTGTCCGCATGCTCCGCCGACACTCGGGTGTTCACCAGCACGTCGATGGCCGACATCACGCTCTGCAATGAGGTGCGCAGCTCGTGGCCGATGGCACCGAGGAAGGCGTTTTTGGTGCGCGTCGCTTTCTCCGCCTCAATGGCTTTGGCCTGCTGGCGAATGGTCAGCCGCTGCTGGCGGAACACGATCAGGGTGATGGCGATCAGCGCGATCACCGAGAACATGACGATCACCAGCCCATAGAAAATAATGTGCCGTTTCTCGATGTAATCCTCATAGGCTGCGGTGCGCTGCTTCACCTCGGCGTGGTCGGTCAGGTTGGCCATTTCGATAGCGTAAGGCTTGATGGCCTTCATGGCCGCGAAAACCTGGCTGAAGTCGATTTTCGGGTTATCCAGCAGTTTATCGATGCGATCCATCTGCAGGCGCATCTGCTTGACCACTTCCGGGTAGCCCGGCTCGGCGTACAGCGGTTGCGTGGATTCGGAGACGGTTTCCAGCACGTAAAAGCGCGAATAGAGGATTTCGAACCGCAGTCGCAGATTGTCGCTGTCCACCTGCGCGGCATGGCTTTGCTGCTCGACCAGCGTGTCGAACTCCGCCAGCTTGATGGAGAACTTGGCGATAGACCAGGAGTAATTCTCCTGCGTGCCGGCGATGGCATACAGCCCTTTTTTCGACAGGGTGGCGCTGTAGTAATAGAGCGTGACGGTCGAAGCCACTAAAAACAGCGCGGCAAAGATGGCCGGGATCGCCAGCCTGCTGCCGTTCTTAAAGGTCGTCAGCTTCATTTGATCACGATCCTGTCGACTTGCCAGATAAAGCGTGAATTGTACAACGGCGAGTTCAGTTCAGGCCCGGCGGCGTCGCGCGGGTAAACCAGGAACAGCGGGCCGAAGTTTCTGAGCTTCAGCATTTCCCCGTCCATCCTGTAGGCCAGGATCATGTTGTATTTCTTGACGTCGGACAGCGGCACGTCGATGTAATAATCGTTCAGCGCGTAGAAAGTCAGCGTCTCGCCCTTGGCGCCGACGCGCTCCAGGATATCGGCCACCGAAATCCCTTCAAATTTTCTCTGCGGCGTCCAGGAAGTGGAGGTGGTGATGCTGCGCACCGGCATCGCCAACAGCTGCTTATCGGTGAACAGATAGCTTTTTTTGACCGGGTCGGTCACGTTGTCGATCTTGCCCGCCACTTCCAGGGTAAAGCTGAGCGCGCTGCTCTGGGCGATAATCAGGGCCACGCAGGCCATCGCAAGGGTTTTGCATAGTTTGAACAGCATCGGTGTTCTCCAGAGGCGCGGGGAGGTTGTATCAGTCCCGCTAATTTATCAGGCAGAATAATGGCAGAAAAAGCAGGCGGGTGCGAAGGGAATAGTAAACCGCACAAAAAGAACAGTCCTGAGCCGGTCGGCCCGTGCGCGTAACCTTTCTCTTCCGTTTGTCAGCCGTTCCGATGCTCTTTCAACAGCTGTGCCAGCTGCGTCAGGCCTGCCGTTAGCTCGTCCGGCGAGGGGGAGCCCAGGCACAGGCGAATGCCCGTCGCACGTTCGTCGCGGGCCACCATCACGGTGTCAGGCGGTGTCACCTTTACGTTGACCAATGCGGCGGCGGCGGCCACAGACTCGGCGGTTTCGCGCGGCATCGGCAGCCAGACATGATAAGCGTCGGGATGCGATACGCAGTCGTCGGCATCAAATATCGAGGTGGCCAGATGCACTCTTCGCTGAGCCTCATGGCGCAACGCTTGCGGTATCGTCTCGATTGCGCCGCTGGACAGCCACTCCTCCACCACAGCGCAAGACAGTGGCGAAGGCGCGAAAGGAATATCTTGCAAGGCTTCTTCCGCCGCAGTTTGCATGCCGGGCGGCAGAGTCAGCATGCCGATCCGCAACCCCGGGCCGAGCGTTTTCGACAGGCCATTGACATGGAACGCCCGCTCGGGCGCCAAAGCCGCGAGCGCAGGCGCCGCAGAGTGACCCAGCGCGTAGACGCCATCCTCGATGATCCAGACATTCGCCTGCCGACATATCTCGACGATAGCCTGCCTGCGCTCGGCGCTCATGGTGGCGGTCGTCGGGTTATGCAGCGTCGGCGTCAGATAGACCGCGGTATGGCCGGAGGAGACTCGCTCGAGCGCGCTCGCCAGCGCCTGCGGCACCATGCCTTGCGCATCGATCTCCACGCCGATCAGGCGATGGCCTTTACGTCGGGCCAGCGCGATCGCGCCGGGGTAGGTGAGTCTCTCCGTCAGTATCGTGCCGCGTGACCCGCAGGCCAGGTCAAACGCCAGAGAAATCGCCTGACGGGCATTGCTGGTCAGCGCCAGGTGCGACGGATCGATCGTGACGCCGGCGTTTTCCAGCCAGCGGGCCAACAAACGCCGGTGCTCCAGATGCCCGGTCGGAGGGGAATAGAAGTTCAGATGGTCCGCATCCATTTTCCGCGCAATGCCGGCCAGCGTGCGCGCCAGCAAACGATCGGTAAGCATCGCCGGCGGCGCATTGGATGAAAGATCGATTTCGCGTTTTTCACGGGCGCGGCGAATCGCCACGAACATCCCGCGGCCTTTCACGCTGCGAACCAGCCCGCGTCGTTCCAGGATGGCGTAGGCTTTGGTCACCGTGCCCAGACCGATCGCCAATTGCCAGGCGAGGGGACGGTGAGCCGGCAAACGATCGCCCCCTTGCAGCTTGCCCTCGATAATGTCGTCAGCCAACGCCAGCACCAGCCGTTCGACGGTAGTGGCTTCCACGTTGGCCAGGCGGGGTTGCCAGGGGGATTGAAGCCGCATGGTCACTCTCCGGAGAAAGAATATAGTGTCACGTGACACTATTTAAATAGGCGAAAAGTGTAACACATACTATGTTGGTGAGGAGTCCCGGCGTTTTCAACAACGGCTCGGCCGTAAGGCGGGTCAGCGGAGTTTTTCCATGATGGTCAGTCAGCTTGCGTTGGTTTACGGCGCCTATCTCCTCGCAACCGCCAGCCCCGGCCCTAGCAACATGGCGATCATGGGCGTGGCGATGCGTGACGGCCGCAGGCCCGCATTGGTGCTGGCCGCCGGCGTGATGACCGGATCGCTGTGCTGGGCGATGTTGGCCGCGACCGGCCTTTCCGCCGTGTTGGCCACGTATGCGCAGGCGCTGTGGACCATCAAGATCGTTGGCGGCGTGTATATGCTGTATCTGGCGCTGCGCGCCGGAAAGTCCGCGTTACGCACGTCCGCCGCGACGTCGGGCATGGCCGCGGAGCGCGATGCGCGGCCTTATCGGGCGCTTTATCGGCAGGGCGTGCTGATGCATCTCGGCAATCCCAAGGCCATCATGTCCTGGATGGCGATCATGTCGCTGGGATTGCGGCAAGGCGCGCCTGAGCAGGTTTTACCGGCAATTATTGGCGGTTGCGCGCTGCTCGGCGTGACGATTTTCGGGGGGTATGCCCTGTTGTTCTCAACGGTGCCGATGATCGCGTTTTACACCCGGGTGAGGCGCTGGATTGAAGGAACGCTTGCGCTGCTGTTCGCTTTGGCGGGCCTGGAGCTGTTGATATCGCGGGGGTAATGAACGCCCGGCGTTAACCTGAGGAGAGAAGCGATGGTTTTTGGCATGCAAATGGTGGATGTCTTTGGCGCCGGGCCGCTCGCTGGCAATCCGTTGGCGGTGATCACGGGCGCCGAAGCGTTGTCGACGGAGGACATGCAGCGTTTGACGCGTTGGTTCAACCTGTCGGAGACGGCCTTTTTGCTGCCGCCGACGCACCCCCAGGCGGATTACCGGGTGCGGATATTCACGCTGGATCGTGAAATGCCGTTTGCCGGGCACCCGACGCTCGGCAGTTGTCATGCCTGGCTCACTGCGGAGGGTATGCCGCGCAATGATGCGGAGATCATCCAGGAGTGCGGGGCGGGCTTGGTGAGCATTCGCCGCGAGGCCGGACGGCTGTGTTTTGCCGCGCCGCCGTTGATTCGCTCCGGGGCGCCTTCAGAAGCGGCGTTGGCCGACGCGCTGCGGTTTTTGGGGATCGCGCCTGAGGAGGCGCTCGATGCCGCCTGGATCGATAACGGTCCGGGGTGGCTGGGGATCCGGCTGGCCAGCGCCGAACGGGTGCTTTCCCTGACGCCGGCGAGAAGCTGGCCGCGCAGGGTCGACATTGGCGTCGTCGGTCCACATGCCGATGGTGACGCAGCCTTCGAAGTTCGCGCCTTTTTGAGCGATCATCTTGGCGCTATCGTCGAAGATCCGGTCACCGGCAGCCTCAATGCCTCCCTGGCCCAGTGGTTGTTCGCAAGCGGCGTGGTCAGCGGCAGCTATATCGCCGCTCAGGGGCGCTGCCGTGGGCGCAACGGACGCGTGCATGTCACCCGCGACGCGAGCGGCCGGATTTGGGTGGGCGGCGATACGCGCACTCAGGTCGAAGGGCGGCTGCAAGGGATTGGCACGGCGTAGAACGCGCCGCCGCACCGCGTGCGGCTGAGCTGAATATCGATTTTCATCCGATAAGGAGTGAGCAGTATGTCTGCAACGGCCATCGATACCTTGAAAATGCTGGTGCGTTACAAAGCCTGGGCGAACGCCTTGACCTTTGACTGTGTGGCGGCCTTGCCGGAAGGCGAAGCGCTGCGGCCGCGCCCGACCCGTTTCGGCAATATGGTGCATACCTTGAATCATGTGTATGTGGTGGACGATATCTTCAGGCACCATCTGCAAGGCCGCAAGCATGGCTACCTCGCGCGTAACACCGAGCAAACGCCTGCGCTTGACGACTTGCGGTGCGCGGTGGAGGAAATGGATCGCTGGTATATCGAACAGGTGGACAGCTGGTCGCCGGAGGCGCTGGCGCAGGTGGTGCATTTCGCGTTCGTCGGCGGGGGGGAAGGCCGCATGACGCGGCAGGAAATCGTGCTGCATGTCGTCAACCACGCTACCTATCATCGCGGTTTTGTCGGCGATATGCTCTATCAGGTGCCCTTTGCTTCACCGGCGAACGATTTGCCGGTGTTTCTTCGCGATCATTACCGCCGGGCGCCGTGAGGCGAGCGAGATAAGTAAAAAAAGCCAGACGCTTTCGCGCCTGGCCTGTTACGCGCCGGAACCCGGCGAGGTTGCGCCTCAGCGCATGGTGACGAACTCTTCCGCCGCGGTCGGGTGGATCGCCACGGTGTTGTCGAAGTCCTTCTTGGTGGCGCCCATCTTCACCGCCACCGCGAAGCCCTGCAGGATTTCATCCATGCCGAAGCCGATGCCGTGCAGGCCGACGATCTTCTCTTCTTTACCTGCGCACACCAGCTTCATGCGGCACGGCTGACGGTGCTGCGTCACGGCGCTGTACATGGCGGTGAAGGAGGATTTGTACACCTTCACGTTGTCCGCGCCGAACTTCTCGATGGCTTCCGGCTCGGTCAGACCGACGGTGCCGATCGGCGGGTGGCTGAACACCACGGTGGCGATGTTGCTGTAATCCAGGTGTTCGTCCGGCTTGTTGTTGAACAGGCGCTCGGACAGACGGCGGCCGGCGGCCACGGCGACCGGGGTCAGCTCTACCGCGCCGGTGTTATCGCCCACCGCATAGATGCCTTTGACGTTGGTGTTCTGGAACTTATCGACGTCGATGTAGCCTTGTTCGTTGGTTTTCACCCCGGTGACGCCGAGGTTCAGGTTGTCGGTCGCCGGTTCGCGGCCGATGGCCCAAATCAGGCAGTCGACGGTGAATGCCTTGCCGTTTTCCAGCTGCAGCGTCAGGCTGCCGTCGGCGTTCTTGACGATCGCTTTCGGCACGGATTCGGTGTGCAGGCTTGGTCCTTCGGTGTTCATCACTTCCACCAGGGTTTCGACGATCATCGGATCGAAGGTGCGCAGCGGCGCGTGCTTGCGCACGAACAGATGCGTTTCCGCGCCCAGCGCGTTCAGCACGCCGGCGATCTCTACGGCGATATAGCCGGCGCCGACGACGGCGACGCGTTTCGGCATGGCGTCCAGCTCAAAGAAGCCGTCGGAGTCGATGCCGTATTCCGCGCCCGGAATAGCCGGATGGCTCGGGCGGCCGCCGGTGGCGATCAGGATGTGGTCGGCGGTGATGGTTTCGCCGTTCACTTCCACGGTGTGCGCATCCACGAAGCGCGCGAAGCCTTTGATCACGTCGACCTTGTTCTTGCCCAGCACGTTGTCGTAGGAGTTGTGGATGCGGTCGATATAGGCGGTGCGGTTGGCGACCAGCTTCTTCCAGTCGAAGGCGTTGACGGTGGTGTCGAAGCCGTAGTCCGGGCCGTACTGATGGATGGCCTCGGCGATCTGCGCCGCGTGCCACATGACTTTTTTCGGTACACAACCCACGTTTACACAGGTGCCGCCCAGCTCTTTGGCTTCAATCAGCGCACACTTTTGGCCGTACATGGCTGCCCGGTTGATCGATGCGATACCGCCGCTGCCGCCGCCAATTGCTAGATAATCGTAATGTTTCGTCATCTGGGATTTCCATGAGTTGTGAATTTGAAGAGGGTAAGAGTTTAACGCCTGACCGGGGTTTGTCGCAAAGATTGCGTCGATGGCTGCGATAGGTGGACGCAGGGCGCGGCGAACCGCGCCCTGCCGGGGATTATTCCGGTACCACCCAGTTCACCAGATGGTGGCCGATGCCCGACGGCACCAGCACCTTGTGCAGCCACGGCAGCACGTTTTTCATCTGCTGCTCCAGCTTCCACGGCGGGTTGATGACGATCATGCCGGAGGCGGTCATGCCGCGCTGATCGCTGTCGGGTTTCACCGCCAGTTCGATCTGCAGAATGCGGCGAATGCCGGTGGCTTCCAGATCGCGCAGCATGCGTTTGATCTGCTGGCGCATCACCACCGGGTACCACAGCGCGTAAGTACCGGTGGCGAAACGCTTGTAGCCTTCCTGAATGCCTTTGACCACGTCCTGGTAATCGGTCTTCATTTCATACGGCGGGTCCATCAGGATCAGGCCGCGGCGCGACAGGGGCGGCAGCTGGGATTTCAGCTGCTGATAGCCGTCGGCGCGCTGCACTTTGGCGCGTTCGTCTTTCTGGAACTCGCTGCGCAGCAGCGGGTAGTCGCTCGGGTGCAGCTCGGTCAGGTGAATTTTGTCCTGCGGGCGCAGCAGCTGGCGGGCGATCAGCGGCGAGCCGGGATAGTAGCGCAGCGTGCCGGAACGGTTGAAGTTGTGTACCACGCTCATGTAGGCCGCCAGCTCTTCCGGCAGATCGTCGCGCTGCCACAGCAAGCCGATGCCTTCCAGGTATTCGCCGGTGCGCTCGGCGTGTTCGCCGCTGAGCTGATAACGGCCCGCGCCCGAGTGGGTATCCAGATACAGGAACGGCTTCTCTTTTTCCTTCAGCGACTCGATGATCAGGCTCTGAACGGTGTGCTTGAGCACGTCGGCGTGGTTGCCGGCGTGGAAACTGTGGCGATAACTTAACATGACGGGTGGCGGTTCCTTGTGCTCCGCAGACGGAGCATTCAATGCAATAAGGCTTATAATCTGCACAGTATAAACTGTCTGGCCGGGAAAAACCGGACTCCGTTGCCGCAGACGTTAACAGAAAGGGACAGGACGATGAGCAAACAGGCGATTTTGGCGAATTACCCCGACGCGACGCGCTGGGCGTTCGGCGACGGCCCCGCGTTAGCCGACGAGCTGCTGGGATTGGTGCTGAGCGGGGATAAAACCGCCACCTGCAGTTCCTATGCGAGCTATCGTCGGGAACAAACCCCGCGGATCGGCGATTACAGCATCGTTCTCGATGGCCGCGGCGAACCGGCCTGCGTGATCAGAACCCTGGCGCTGCGCCTGGTGCGCTACGATCGGGTGACCGCCGAGATGGCGGCCAAAGAGGGTGAAGGCGACAAAAGCCTGGCGTTTTGGCGCCAGGGGCATCAGGCGTTCTTCACCCGCGAGGGCACCTTTGCGCCGGACATGTGGCTGGTGTTCGAAGAGTTCGAATGGGTTGAAACGCTGTGAATCACAAGGAGAAAAGATGAGCTGCATTTTTTGCGACATCGTGGCGGGCAAGGCGCCGTGCCATAAAATCTGGGAAGACGACGACCATTTGGCGTTCCTGTCCATCTTTCCCAACACCGACGGTTTCAGCGTGGTGATCCCCAAGGCGCACCACCCGAGCTACGCGTTTGATCTGCCGGACGAGGTGCTGAGCGCGTTGATGCTGGCGACCAAGCGGGTGGCGCGGCAGCTGGATCGCGCGTTCGAGGATGTCGGCCGCTGCGGCATGGTGTTCGAGGGCTACGGCGTCGACCACGTGCACGCCAAATTGATCCCGCTGCACGGCACCGCGTCGCTGGAACAGTGGCGGCCGATCGAAGCGACCTCGCCGAAGTTTTTCACGCGTTACGAGGGCTATATCTCCTCCCACGATGCGGCGCGCGCCGACGACGAACAGCTGGCGGCGCTGGCTGCCCGCATCCGCCAAAGCGCCATTTAAGGCACGAACGATCAACGCCGGGCATTGATTTTCCTGCTGCCTGGCTCCATGTTAGAGATTCATACGCATTTTAAGGCTCGCCCGTGCGGCGGGCCCCAACGCTAATCAGGACTGCCCTATGACAAATCCGTTGCTGACCCCGTTTTCCCTGCCGCCTTTCTCGGCGATCCGCCCTGAAGATATCGTGCCAGCGGTGCAATCCGCGCTGGCGGACTGCCGCGCTGCGGTAGAGCGCGTGGTCGCGCAGCCGGGCCCGTTCACCTGGGACAATCTGTGTCAGCCGTTGGCGGAGTCGGACGATCGCCTGTCGCGCATCTGGTCGCCGATCGGGCACCTGAACTCGGTGAAAAACAGCCCGGAGCTGCGCGCCGCCTATGAGCAAGCGCTGCCGCTGCTGTCCGAGTACGGCACCTGGGTCGGCCAGCACGAAGGGTTGTATCAGGCCTACCGCAGCCTGAAAGAGGGCGCGGCTTTCGAGGCGCTGAGCGTGCCGCAGCGCAAGGCGGTGGACAACGCGCTGCGCGACTTCGAACTGTCGGGCATCGGCCTGTCGGCGGACAAACAGCAGCGCTATGGCGAGATCGTTGCGCGCCTGTCCGAACTGGGCTCCACCTACAGCAACAACGTGCTCGACGCCACCATGGGCTGGAGCAAACTGATTACCGACGAAGCCGAGCTGAGCGGCCTGCCGGAAAGCGCCCTGGCGCAGGCGCAGGCGATGGCGCAGGCTAAAGAGCAGGACGGCTGGCTGCTGACGCTGGACATGCCGAGCTACCTGCCGGTGCTGACCTACGCCGACAACCGCGCGTTGCGTGAAGAGATGTACCGCGCCTTCGCCACCCGCGCCTCCGATCAGGGGCCGAACGCCGGCAAATGGGACAACAGCGAAGTGATGGCGGAAACGCTGGCGCTGCGCCATGAGCTGGCTCAGCTGCTGGGCTTTGACACCTACGCCGACAAGTCGCTGGCGACCAAGATGGCGGAAAGCCCGGAGCAGGTGATCGGCTTCCTGAGCGATCTGGCCAAGCGCGCCCGCCCGCAGGCCGAGCAGGAGCTGGCGCAGCTGCGCGCCTTCGCCAAACAGCACTATGGCGTGGACGAGCTCGACGCCTGGGACATCACCTACTACGGCGAAAAACAAAAGCAGCACCTGTTCTCCATCAGCGACGAGCAGCTGCGCCCGTACTTCCCGGAACAGCGGGTGGTGGAAGGGCTGTTCGAAGTGGTGAAACGCATCTACGGCATCACCGCCAAAGAGCGTAAAGACGTGGATACCTGGCATCCGGACGTGCGCTTCTTCGATCTGTTCGACGCCGACGGCGAGCTGCGCGGCAGCTTCTACCTCGATCTGTACGCCCGCGAGAACAAACGCGGCGGCGCCTGGATGGACGACTGCGTCGGCAGCCTGCGCAAGGCCGACGGCACGCTGCAAAAACCGGTCGCTTACCTGACCTGCAATTTCAACCGTCCGCTGGGCGACCAGCCGGCGCTGTTCACCCATAACGAAGTGACCACGCTGTTCCACGAATTCGGCCACGGTCTGCATCACATGCTGACGCAGATCGATACCGCCGGCGTCTCCGGCATCAACGGGGTGCCGTGGGATGCGGTCGAACTGCCGAGCCAGTTTATGGAAAACTGGTGCTGGGAGCCGGAAGCGCTGGCGTTTATCTCCGGCCACTACCAGAGCGGCGAGCCGCTGCCGAAGGCCATGCTCGACAAGCTGCTGGCGGCCAAGAATTACCAGGCGGCGCTGTTTATCCTGCGCCAGCTGGAGTTCGGTCTGTTCGATTTCCGCATGCACTTCGAATACAGCCCGGAGAAAGGCGCGCAGATCCTGCCGACGCTGGCGGAAGTCAAGAAAATGGTGGCGGTGGTGCCTTCGCCGAGCTGGGGTCGCTTCCCGCACGCCTTCAGCCACATCTTCGCCGGCGGCTACGCGGCGGGTTACTACAGCTACCTGTGGGCGGAAGTGCTGTCGGCCGACGCCTACTCGCGCTTCGAAGAGGAGGGGATTTTCAACGCCGAAACCGGCAAATCCTTCCTCGACAACATCCTGTCGCGCGGCGGGTCGGAAGAGCCGATGGCGCTGTTCAAACGCTTCCGTGGCCGCGAGCCGCAGCTGGATGCTATGCTGCGCCATTACGGCATTAAAGGATAACCCGACACGTGAGCGTGTGTTTATTGTGTGAAGCAGGCGCCGATCCCGGCGCCTTGTCTGTTTTGGCGCAGCGCTGGCGGCTGACGTCCGACGACGACGCGCCGATGGCGCTGGTATTGACCCCGCAGCGGCTGGAACTGCGCAAGCGCGACGAGCCGAAGCTGGGCGGGATCTACGTCGATTTCGTCTCTGGCGCCATGGCGCATCGGCGCCGCTTCGGCGGCGGCCGCGGCGAGGCGGTAGCCAAGGCGGTCGGCATCAAGGGCAGCTACCTGCCGGACGTGGTGGACGCCACCGCCGGGCTGGGGCGCGACGCCTTCGTGCTGGCGGCGCTGGGCTGCCGGGTGCGGATGCTGGAGCGCAATCCGGTGGTGGCGGCGTTGCTGGACGACGGTCTGCAGCGCGGCTATCAGGATGCGGAAATCGGCCCGTGGCTGCGCGAGCGTCTGACGCTGCTGCACGCCTCCAGCCTGACGGCGCTGGCGGATCTCAGCCCGCGCCCCGAGGTGGTGTATCTCGATCCGATGTTCCCGCACAAGCAGAAAAGCGCGTTGGTGAAGAAAGAAATGCGGGTGTTTCAATCGCTGGTGGGCAGCGACGATGACGCCGACGGCCTGCTGGAACCGGCGCGCCGTTTGGCGACCAAGCGCGTGGTGGTGAAACGCCCGGACTACGCGCCGCCGCTGGCCGACGTGCCGGCGCACGCCGCCACGCTGACCAAAAGCCACCGTTTCGATATCTACATGCCGCTGTAATGTCAGCCGGGCCCGCCGTGTCGGGCCCTCAGTTTTCCTCTCGCAAACTTTTCCCCACGCCGCCGCCCGGATGCACCGCCAGCAAGGCGCTCTTGTCGTAACCGCTGCGCGCCATCAGGCAGGCGCAGGCGGCGTCGAAGATCGCCAACACCAGCACGATCGAGGTAGTGGCCAGCATATTCAGCGGATCTATTTCCTGTTGCACCCCGGTGGCGATCGTCAGCTGCGCCGCCTGCGCGATGGCGGAGTGCGGGTTTTCCGTCACCGCGATCAGCGGCACCCCCTTGGTCTGCAGCGTCGGCAGCAGACGGGTCAGCTCGTCGGAATTGCCGCCGCGCGAGATCAGGATCAGCAGATCGTCCGCGCGCAGAAAGCCCAGATCGCCGTGCGCCGCGCCGGTGGCGTCGAGGTAGACCGCCGGTCGCTCCACGCAGGCCAGCATGTGGGCTATCTTGCGCGCCGCAATTCCCGAGGTGCCGACGCCGGTGACGGCGATTTTACCGCGGCAGCCGGCCAGCAGCCCCAGCAGCCGCTGCCAGGTGTGCGCGTCGAGGCGCTCGCCCAGCTGCGCCAGTTCCCGGCTGTAAGTTTGCCAGCCCTGTACGGCCTGCCGCCATTCCTGCTGCATCACGCCTCCTCCTGCATCAGCCGGCGGTATTTCATGTGGTCGTTGTACAGTTCGTGGAACACCCGGTATTTGCGGTCGTAGTAGCTTTTTATCTGGTTGGTCTGCGGCGTAACCGTCTTGCCGATGCGGCTCATGGCGCTCATCGCCTCCGGCAAGGTGTCGAATACGCCGGCCGCCACGGTGCCCATCATCGCGCCGCCCAGCAGCATTGCTTCGCTCTCCTCCGGCAGCAGCATGGCGCAGCCGGTGGCGTTGGCGTGCTCCTGCACGAAGATCGGGTTCTTGGTGCCGCCGCCGCTGGCCATGATGGTATCGATGCTGTAGCCGCTGTGGTTCATGGTTTCGATGATGTGGCGGGTGCCGAGCGCGATGGCCTGAATGGTGGCCAGGTAGTGCAGCGCCATGTCTTCCGGCGTGCGCGACAGCTTCAGTCCGGTCAGGATGCCGGTCAGCGTCGGGTTGGCGCGCGGCGAGCGGTTGCCGTGGAAGTACGGCAGCATATGAATGTCCTGCGTCAGGAAGGCGATGTTCTCCGGTTCGCCGGCCATGCGGCGCAGAATGGCGTTCAGCACCTCATAGATGGTCTGCCCCTGGGTTTTCGCCTGCGCCAGCAGCTCCTGATAGCACGGATGCGACTGGATGACGTGGTCGATCAGCGCGCCGGTGGCGGACTGGCCGCCTTCGTTCAGCCAGTATTCCGGCAGGATCGCCGAGTAATACGGCCCCCAGACGCCGCCGATAAAGCGGGCGGTGCGCGACATCGCCATATGGCCGGTGGAGGTGCCGCCGATCAGCGCGACGCGGCGATTGAAGTCGGCCACCTCGCCGGAGACGCCGGTGGCGCCCAGCGTGCCGAGGGTACCGGCGTGCGCGTCGATGATCGATACGCTCACCGCCGTGCCGGCGATCAGTCCCATTTCAGCGGCGGCGCGCTGAGTCAGGCCGTGGCCCAGCGGCTCGCCCATCATTTTGACGTCGCTGCCGATCTTGGCCGCGTCGTGTTCCAGCACGTCTTCCAGCCCGATCTGCTGGAAGTAGCTCTTGTCCCAACGCTGTTCGTGGCCGAGATAGGTCCACTTGCACACCGTCGAGCACAGCGAACGGGTGGCGTCCTGGGTGGCGCGCCAGGTGAGGAAGTCCGGCAGATCGAACAGGTAACCGGCGTTGGCCCAGGTGGTGGGCATGTGCTGTTTCAGCCACAGCAGTTTCGGCGTTTGCATCTCCGGCGAAATGATGCCGCCGACGAAGTCCAGCACCCGGTGTTTGGTGGCGTTGATGCGCTCGGCCTGGGCGATCGCCCGGTGATCCATCCACACGATGATGTTCTGCTCGGTGCGGCCGGAGGGGCTGACGGTCAGCGGTTTGCCTTCTTTATCCAACACCACCAGCGAACAGGTGGCGTCGAAGCCCAGCCCTTTGACCTGGATCGGGTTGATGTCGGCCTGGTTGACCGCGTCGCGCACCGCATTGCACACCGCTTGCCAGATGTTATCCGACGACTGCTCGACGAAATCCGCCTTCGGCCGGTACAGATCGATGGCCCGGCTGGCCTGGCCGACCATGCGGCCATTAAGATCGAATACGCCTGCGCGCGCGCTTCCGGTGCCCACATCTACGCCAATAAAATAGCTCGCCATTATTTTCTCCTCAGGCTTTTCGATTCTGTAACGCGATAAACAGGATCAGCACGCCGCCCCACAGGGCCATGGTCAGGTAGCTGCTGACCCCCAGCAAATTGAGGCCGCTTTCCAACATTTGCAGCACGATCAGCGCCAGCACCAGCCCCAGAATACGGCCGAAACCGCCGTCCGGGTTAATGCCGCCCAGCACCGAGGCCAGAATGGTCACCAGCAGATAAGATTCGCCGTAGCCGGCCTTGGCCGAGTTGAACTTGGCCATCATCAGCAGGGCGGCGCCCCAGCCGAGCAGCGCCGACAGGATATACACCGCGATCTGCACCCGCGCGGTGTTCACGCCGCTGAAGCGGGTGGCCTGCTCGTTGGAGCCGATCAGGTACAGGCTGCGCCCCAGCGTGGTGTGCTCCAGCAGCAGCCACAGCCCGACCGCCACCAGCAGGAACAGGATCAGCGCCACCGGCACGCCGAGCACCGCGCCATTGCCGAGAAATTGAATCGCCGCCGGGAAGCCGGAGATCACCGCGCCGTTGGACAGCAGGATGTTCAGGCCGGTGATCAGCGTCATGGTGCCGAGCGAGGCGAGGATCGGCGAAACGCCGATCCAGGCCACCAGCGCGCCGTTCAGCGCGCCGATCGCCACCGCCACCAACAGGCCGGCCAACAGCGCCAGCGCCAGGAACAGCGGCTGGTCGGGATGGCTGACGATGATCGCCGCCATCACCAGCGAACAGGCGTTGGCGCCGGCGATGATCGACAGGTTGATGCCGCCGGTCAGCATGGTGATGCCCATGCCGAGCGCCAGCAGGCCGAGGATCGGCAGCTGCGAGGCGATCGACTGGAAGTTGCCGAGGCTGAAGAAGCGGGATCCGAGCAGCCCGGCGAACAGCAGCGCCACCGCGATGATGATCGCGCCCTGCAGGCGAATGATCCGATCGTTTGGGATCAACCGAGTTAACTGCGTCATGTCAGATCTCCTTGAGCAGCTTGCGTTTTTCGTTCCAGGCGGTGGTGCTGATGCTGATCAAAATGATCGCGCCGCTGAATACCTGGTGCCAATAGGCCGAGACGCTGAGCAGCGTCAGCCCGTTTTGCAGGAAGGCCAGCAGCACCACGCCGAGCAGGGTGCCGGTCAACGATCCGCGGCCGCCGCTCATGCTGGTGCCGCCCAGCACCACCGCCGCCAATACCGTCAGCTCGAAGCCGAGCAGCGAGTTGGGCGCCACCGACTGGGTGATCTGCGCCTGCACCACCGCCGCGACGCCGGCCAGAATGCCCATATAGCCGTAGACGCAGAAGTGCAGCCGCAGCAGGTTCAACCCCAGGCGCGACGCCGCGTCGCGGTTGCCGCCCATGGCGTAGATCTGGCGCCCCAGCCGGGTGCGGTTCATCAGCACGCCGGTGACGACGATGGTCGCCAGCAGGCACAGCAGCGGCAGCGTCAGACCGTAGTCGTAGCCGTCGGCGCCCTGGAACGAGAACCAGTTGATGCCGTTCATGAACCAGTCCGGGAAGCCGTACAGCCAGGTGCCGTTGGTGGCGTATACCAGCAGGCCGTAGAACAGGTTGAGGGTGGCGATGGTGATGATGATCGCCGGCACCTTGAGCCAATACACCAGGAAACCGTTCACCAACCCGAGCAGCAGGCCGACGCCGATCGCCAGGGCGAACGCCAGCGGGAAGCTGCCGCCGTGCTGGATCACCCAGCTGGCCATCACGTACTGGGCGATGGCGGTGATCGCCGGGAACGAAATATCGATGCCGCCGGCGATCAGCACCACGAACAGCCCGCAGGCCAGGATGCCGAGAATGGCGTAGCTGGTGGCGACATCGGTCAGGTTGCCGAGCGTCAGAAACTCATCGGTGCCGGCGCTCAGGCCGATCGCCAGCAGCAACACCAACAGGCCGAGATAAAACTCGTGTCGCCCGGCCAAGCGGGCCAATAATGACTTATCCATTCACCACCTCGGCGATCTGTTGTTCGGTACTCTGGTGCGGCGCGAACTCGGCGATCAACTCGCCTTTGCGCATCACCATCACCCGATGGCTGTTGTAATAGGCTTCCGGGATCTCGTCGCAGATCATCAGCACCGCCATGCCCAGCTGCGCCAGATCGCGGGCGATCTGGTAGATCCCCTCTTTGTTGGCGATGTCCACGCCGACGGTGGGCGAGTCGAGGATCAGGATCTTCGGCTGGGTCGCTACCCATTTGGCGATGGCGATGCGCTGGGCATTGCCGCCGGAGAGAGTTTTCACCGGCAATGCGCTGTCGGACACCTTGATGTTCAAATCGCGGATCAGCCGGTTGACCAGCTCGGTCGCCCTGGCGTGATCCAGCAGCCCGAGCGAGGTATGCAGCCGATCGAAGACGGTGACGATGGTGTTGTCGTAGATCGATTGCTCCATGATCAATCCCTGCGTCAGACGATCCTCCGACACATAGCCGATACCGTGGCGCACCGCTTCGCGGTTGTTGTGCAGCTGCACCGCCCGGCCCTCGATGCGGATCTCGCCGCTGTCCGGCCGCGTCATGCCGAACAGGCTGAGGCACAGTTCGGTGCGGCCGGCGCCGAGCAGGCCGACGATCGAGACGATCTCGCCGCCGCGCAGCGCCAGATTGACGTTGCGGTATTTCTCGCCGCGGCTGAGGTTGCGCACCTCGAGCAGCGGCGCCTGTTCGGCCGGCGGCAGCGGCGGCAGCGGGCTGTAATGGAAGCGTTGGCCGGTCATCAGGAACGCCAGCTCATGGCTGTCCAGCTCGCTGGCCGGCCAGGTGCCCATCAGCTTGCCGTCGCGCATCACGCTGATGCGATCGGCGACTTCCATCACTTCATCCAATCGGTGGCTGACGAACACCACGCAGATGCCGGCTGCTTTCAGTTCGTTAACCACCCGCAGCAGGCCGTCGACCTCCTGGCGGGTCAGCGAGGCGGTCGGTTCGTCCATGATAACCAACCGCGCCTCGGCGGCGATGGCGCGGCAAATCGCCACCAGCTGCCGATCGGCGATTGACAGTTTTTCCACCTTTTTATCGGGATCGATGTGTACGCCGACCCGCGCCATGGCGTCCAGCGCCGTCTGGCGCATCACCCGCTTGCGCACCCAGAAGTGGCCGCCGGGCAGGTAACGGTGGATGGCGATGTTTTCCGCCACCGTCAGATTAGGGAACAGCGACAGGTCCTGGTAGATCACCTGTATGCCGTAATAACCGGACAGCTGCGGCGTCAGGGCGTGGAAGAGTTTGCCTTCCAGCGAAATATTGGCGCCTTTTTCCGGCTGATAGACGCCGGAGATGATTTTAATGATGGTGCTTTTGCCGCAGCCGTTTTGCCCGGCCAGACAGTGCACTTCGCCTTTATTCAGCGTCAGGTTGATCTGGTCTAATGCCAGCACGCCTGGGAATCGCTTGCTGATATTCTCCAGGGTGATAAATGCGGGGGAGGCTGTCATAACGTTAACCTGTGCTTGCGTAGCGGCCGAAGCCCTGGGCGCAGCAACGCTGCGCCCCTACGAGGGTTTAACTACTTTCCCGGTGTAGCGAAATTACGCGAAAAATCAGAATCCGAGCGATTTGGCGTTGTCTTTGGTCACTTCCAAAATCTTATTAAACCGAATCACTTTGTGTTCCATATCGACGTCGGCCTTGCCGAGACCCTCGATCGACAGGTCTTTGTTCACGTCCTTGCCCTGCAGCAGCTGATCGGCCACCGTCACCAGCGCATAACCGGCGTCTTTCGGATCCCACAGCAGCGCTTTCTTGATGTCGCCGCGCATCAGGTAAGGGGCGGCCTGCGCCGGCATGGCGATGCCCACCACCGCGATTTTGTCCTTGGCGCGCTTCTTGGCCACCGCCTGGCCGGCGCCGATCGGGCCGAGCGAGCCGAAGCCGATGATGCCCTTCATCTGCGGATAGGTTTTCATCAGATCCAACGTGGTGGCGTAGGATTTGTCGATGCTTTCCGCCACCGGCAAGCGCGAGGTGACTTCAAACATGTCCGGGTATTTTTCTTTCTGGTACTTGATGGCGGAATCGGCCCAGGCGTTGTGCAGCGGCACGGTCAGCGAGCCGACGTAGATGGCGTAGCCGCCTTTGCCGCCCATGTCTTTCGCCAGTTCATCGACGTTGGCCTGCGCGTATTTCTCGCTGTCGATGGTCTCGATGTCCCACTGGCCGATCTGCTGGTCCGGGGATTCATGGGTCAGCACCACGATGCCTTTGTCGCGCGCTTTTTTCAGCACCGGCTCCAGCACCTTGGCGTCGTTCGGCACCACGATGATGGCGTTGACGTTCTTGGCGATCAGATCCTCAATCACCTTGACTTGCGCGGCCGGATCCGGCGTAGAAGGGCCGGTCTGGTAAGCGTTGACGTCGAGTTTTTTCGCCGCTTCGTTGACGCCCACTTCCATGCGGTTGAACCACGGAATGCCGGTCACTTTGGCGACCACGGCAATCTCATATTTATCAGCGGCGAACACAGGTGTTGTCGATAACATGCACGCAGAAACCACACATGCATTTAATAATGCGAGGTTAAATTTCATTAGCTGTACCTTTTTTTATCTGTAGGGGTGGCGGTTTTTCCACCGCTGCAGATTACAAAGGAATGGAAGAGGGGGCGTAGCCGAAGTTAATGAAATGTGATCTGCGCACATTTAAGTAAAATACTGGCGTATTTAGTGTTAAATAAATGTTTAATTATTTGGTGGTGGTAAACTTACTACCAATTAAACGGCCATAAATAACTTTTTATTAACTTTTAATTAACGTTTATGCATCATTTTGATGGCTTGGACGCGGAAAAAAATGCCGGCGAAGGAGCCGGCATTGAAGCATTTAATCGATGTGTGAACAAGATCACCTTTGCGCCCGATTACAGCACGCCCTGGGCCAGCATCGCCTCCGCAACCTTAACGAAACCGGCGATATTCGCGCCGTGTACATAGTGGGTTTGCTTGCCCTCGCCGCCGTATTCCACGCAGGCATGGTGAATATCCGCCATGATATGTTGTAAACGTACATCCACTTTTTCCGCCCGCCAGCCGATGCGCGCGGCGTTTTGCGCCATCTCCAGCCCCGACGTGGCCACGCCGCCGGCGTTGGCCGCCTTGCCGGGCGCGAACAGCACCCCGGCGTCAAGGAAGGCGTCGGTGGCCTGGATGGTGGTCGGCATGTTGGCGCCTTCCGCCACCGCTTTCACCCCGTTGCGGATCAGCGTCTGCGCCGCCTCGAGATCCAGCTCGTTCTGGGTGGCGCACGGCAGGGCGATATCCACCGGCACGCTCCACGGCTGCTGGCCCGCCAGATAGGTCAGACCGCGCTCACGTGCATAGTCCGCCACCCGGCCGTAACGCTGGTTTTTGATCTCCGCCAGGTGCGCCAGCTTCTCGGTGGTGAAACCGTCTTCGTCCACCAGGGTGCCGCCGGAATCCGACACGGTGATCACGCGCGCGTCCAGCTCCAGCGCTTTCTCGATGGTGTACTGCGCCACGTTGCCGGAGCCGGATACCGCCACCCGCATGCCCTCAAAGCCCAGGCCGTGGCGCTGCAGCATGGCGTCGGTGAAGTACACCAGGCCGTAGCCGGTCGCCTCGGGGCGGATCAGGCTGCCGCCGAAGGAGAGGCCTTTGCCGGTAAACACGCAGGCGGTGTTGTTGGACAGTTTTTTCATCATGCCGGCCATAAAGCCGACTTCGCGGCCGCCGACGCCGATGTCCCCGGCCGGCACGTCGGTGTCCGGGCCCAGATGGCGATACAGCTCGGTCATCAGCGCCTGGCAGAAGCGCATGATCTCCCCCTGGCTTTTGCCCTTGGGATCGAAATCGGAGCCGCCTTTGCCGCCGCCCATCGGCAGGGTGGTCAGCGCATTCTTGAAGGTCTGTTCAAAGCCGAGGAACTTCAGGATCGACAGGTTCACCGACGGATGGAAGCGCATGCCGCCCTTGTAGGGGCCGATGGCCGAGTTGAACTGCACGCGGAAGGCGCGGTTGACCTGCACCTGGCCGCGATCGTCCACCCAGCTGACGCGGAACTGAATGATGCGCTCGGGCTCCACCAGGCGCTCCAGCAGCGCCTGTTCGCGATAGCGCGGATTGCGTTCGATAAACGGCCACAGCGAGGTGAACACTTCGCGCACCGCCTGCAGATATTCCGGCTGGTGGGGGTTATGGCGTTGTAACGAGGACAGGAAAGACTCTACCGATACGGCATATTCCATGGATAACTCCTTTTCGCATTAAATTTCCCCCGCTATTTCTTATAGATATGGGTATAGGCGATGCCCGGGGGAGGATGTTGTGTCTTTAGCGACTATATCATCGGAGGGCGGTTGATTATCAAGCGATTAATCGGCGTGGCGGCATGAAAAACGCCCGCAGGGCGCGGGCGTTGGTCAGTTAAGTTAGCAGGCGCTTACTTTATTCGTCTTCTTCATCGCGCAGCGGCACGATCAGCATATCAATGTGCACGGTATTGATCAGCTGGCGCGCGGAAGACATCAGCTTGCTCCAGAAGTCCTGATGGTGGCCGCACAGCACCAGGTCCATATCGTATTTCTTGATGGCGTCCACCAGCACCTGCGCCAGATCGCCGCTGCCGCTCAGGGTCTCGGTGATCGGGTAGCCGGCGTTTTGCGACAGCTCGGTCAGCGCCTGATGGGTTTCTTCAGAGATGCGTTTTTGCATGTCGCCGAGATTGACGTCGATCAGGCCGGTATAGAGGTCGGAATAGTTGACATCGACGTGGATCAGAGAAACTTTGGCGTTATACGGCCGCGCCATAGAGACGGCTTTTTCTACCAGGATCTTGCTTTCCGGGGATAGGTCCACCGCGATCAATATGTGTTTGTAAGCCATAAGAATACTCCTTCCATAAACATGCCGATTAAAAAGGGTTAGCAGGCGTTCCGTGTACCCGCCTGGCGCTGTTGGTTCCATAGTATCATTTGGATAACGCAATGATATGTTGGGGCGATCACACTGCGCCGCATCGGAAATCTCTGCGCACGATACCTTTCGTTGTACACCCGCGCGGCGTAAAAGCCTATGGGTTATGCGGGTTTTAACGGTCTGACCGCTTGAATTATAAGCGTTATTAAACAAAGTATAGCGCTAAATGTGCAATCAGCGCTCCAGATGCGGCTGCAGCAGGCTTTCAAACCACTCATGAAACACCGCCAGACGCCTTGAGCGCTGGCGGCGATGGGGGTAGATCAGGGCGATCGGCATGGAGGCGGCGCGGTAACCGGGCAGAACTTCCACCAGTTCACCGGCGTCGAGCAGGTGTTGTACGTCGTAGCGCGGGATTTGCATCAGCCCCAGCCCCGCGCGGCAGCAGGCGATATAGCTTTCGGCGTTGTTGACCACCACCCGGCTGGGCAGTTCGAGCCGTTGCGTATGGCCGTCGCCGGTCAGGTATTCCCAGGGGGATTCGCGGCCGGTTCTGGGCGAGGCGTAGCCGATGCTCCAGTGCCCCTCGGCGAGATCGCCGGGGTGGAGCGGATGACCGAATTCGCTCAGGTAGGCGGGGCTGGCGCAGTTGATCAGCGCGATATGGCCGAGCGGGCGCATCACCAGGCTGCTGTCGTGCAGATCGCCGACGCGCACCGCGCAGTCGACCCCTTCCTGCACCAGATCGATGGCGCGATCGGCGGAGCCGAGCGCCAGCTGCAGGTGAGGATGGCGCCGCAGCAAGCCGGGCAGCGCCGGCGCGATCAGCCAGCGGGCGATGCGGCTCGGCACGTCGACGCTGAGCCGCCCGGAGGCCTGCCGCTGGCTGGCCTGAAATGACTGATCGATGTCTTCCACTTCGGCCAGCAGCGGGCGCAGCCGCTCGAGCAGCTGTTCGCCGTCGGCGGTCAGCCGCACTTGCCGCGTGGTGCGGTGCAGCAGCCGTACGCCCAGTTGCGTTTCCAATTGCTGCACGGCGGCGGACACCGAGGCGCGCGGCACCTCCAGCGCATGGGCCGCCCGGATAAAGCTGCCCATTTCCGCCACCTGTACGAATACGCGGTATTGATTGAATCTGTCCATCTCGCTGACCTGCTGTTCCTTGGCGCCGTTTCTGACAGTAGAGTGTAGCCGCATGGCGCGGTTGCGTGCGAGCAGGTGCGGGGGCCTCTCCGCCCCCCGTCGAACTTATTTGGTGGTGTAGCCGCCGTTGATCAGGATGGTTTGGCCGGTTATCCACCAGCCGTCGCTGACCAGATGGCGGATGAACGGCACCACGTCTTCGATATCGGTCAGGCCGGTTTTACTGAACGGCGACAGCGCCGCCGCCGTCTTGTGGTAGGCCACGGCGTCCGCGCCTTCAGCCGGGTAGAAGAACGGGGTATCCATCGGGCCGGGGCCGACCGCCGTCACGGAGATGCCACGTTCGCCAAACTCCTTGGCGGCGGCGCGGGTGAAGTGCTCCACCGGTGCTTTGGTGCCGGCGTAAGCGGCGTAGAACGGCGTGAAGGCGCCGAGCAGCGAGGTGACCAGCGTGCAGATTTTACCGTTGTCGTTAAGGTGCTTGCCCGCCGCTTTCAGGAAGAAGAACGCGGTTTTGGCGTTGACCGCGGTCATTTCGTCGTACTCGGCTTCGCTGATGTCGATCATCGGCTTTTTCAACACTTTGCCGACGGTATTGATGGCGATATCCGGCTTGCCGACGGCGGCGACCGCGTCGGCGAACAGCTTCTCGACCGCGCCCGCGGTGGTGAGATCGGCCTGCAGCGCGACACCTTGTGCCCCGGCGGCCTGAATGGCGGCGACGGTTTTTTCCGCTTCGGCTTTGGAAGCGGCGCTGTTGTAGTGGATCACCACCGCTTTGGCGCCTTGTTCAGCCAAATCGCGCGCGATCAGCCCGCCGAGGTTCTTGGCGCCGCCGGCGATGAGGACGGTTTTTCCCTTGATTGAATGGTTTGCCATAACAGTTTCCTTGGATGAACGTAACGGAAACCTGAGTCTAGCCAGCGTGGGGGGAAAGATCAGCGGCGCTGCGCGGGATAGACTATCCAGAAATGCGACATAATCGAAACGGATGGTTATCGCTTATAACGCCCCGGCAGGTGACTTTTCGGTACAGGGCGGTAAATTTTATCCACTGCTCAGGCCAGTTTGCGTTCCATTAACCTACAATGATGGATATGGGCTTCACCATTTCTCCTCTGAGTAGAACCATGCCGTGCAAATCTCTCTGTGCGGCGCGGCAACGTCTTTGGAGGCGGTGGGTTATGGGCGTGGCTCGTGCAGGCAAAAAAAGGGGATGAGAGCGGTAAGCTCCAGCAGAGTATCGGGTAATGAGGTAGGGCAGTTGGACCCGGCGGATGGCCGCGGATAACAACGCCTTGAGGGGGTAATCATGATCAGTACCGTCGCGCTGTTTTGGGCCTTATGTGTGGTGTGTGTGGTAAACATGGTGCGGTATTACTCTTCTCTGCGCGCGTTGCTGGTGGTATTGCGCGGCTGTGACCCGTTGCTGTACCAATACGTCGACGGCGGCGGCTTCTTCACCGCCCACGGCCAACCCAGCAAGCAACTGAGGCTGGTGCGCTATATCTTCGCGCAGCGCTATGTCGAACACCACGATCCGGAGTTTATTCGCCGCTGTGAGCGGGTGCGCGGGCAGTTTATGCTGACCTCGGCCCTGTGCGGCCTGGTGGTCATCAGCTTGATAGCGCTGATGATCTGGTATTAATGCCTTCCTGTTTCCCTTGATGCAGGCAAAAAAAAGGCGGCCCTGCGGCCTAATGCTTATCAGTTAGCGTTTTTTTTGAAGTACTGGTGACGTTTTCGGTCGATAAATGAGAGGTGGATCATGAAGCTCCTGTCCCTCGACCGAGCCAGGGGCCGAAGGCGCGGCCCCTGGCAACCCGCGCCTTTGTCCTATCAGACGGTTGGCTTTGCCAACGTTACTCGGCCCATCCCTGGGCCTCGCCCCTTCGGGGCCGCTGCAAGCAGAGTTCAAATCTGCTCCAGGCAGATTTGTCCTCTCTTCGCCATAGCGCATTGAGGCCGGTTGCGACAGGCGTCCCTGCCTGTCTCACCTGAAACGGCCGTCCATGGCGGTTTCGCCTAATGCGCTATGCCTGCGTTCGGCGTCTTCAAGGGCGCCCAACATCGCGTTCATCTTCAACATTTCTACCATAACCTCATAAGAGACAGGTTGCCCGGTAGCTGCCTGTTCGGGTGTTGACCTTTGGCGCGCATCACCGGCTGCCGAGCAAGGCGGCGTTGTCAGGGGCAATCGGCCAGGGAAGGCCGGTTGAGGCGAGACTAACAGGGACGTTTTTCGCAGCCGACCCGCCCGACAACGCAGACACAGCGAGGGTATCCGCGCAGCGGACAGGCGGTGTTAAGCAAAGGCGCGGGTGTAGGGGCCGCGCCATCGGCCCCTACAATTGCCGTTCGCTACGGCATCAGAGAAATGCGAGGGTTTTACGGCAATTCTCCTGCACAGAACGCCCAGAGGATGGATAAAAAAATGCCAGTCAGGCTTAACTGACTGGCATTAGGCCCTGCGGCCGCCTTTCTCGTGGTGCTTATCGCTTAGATCAGCTTCAACGCAACCCAATACAGCGCACCGGAAAGCAGAATCGAGATTGGCAGGGTCAGTACCCAGGCCAACAGGATGTTCTTCACGGTTTTGCTCTGCACGCCGCCGCCGTCCACAATCATCGTCCCGGCAACCGCCGAAGAGAGGACGTGGGTGGTGGAGACCGGCATGCCGGTATAACTCGCCACGCCGATCGACAGCGCCGCGGTCATCTGGGCCGATACGCCCTGGGCGTAGGTCATGCCTTTCTTGCCGATCTTCTCGCCGATGGTGGTGGCCACGCGTTTCCAGCCCACCATGGTACCGAGCGACAGCGCCAGCGCGACGGCGACGATGATCCACATCGGCGCGTACTCGACGGTCTGCAGCAGATCCTGACGCAGGTTCTTCAGGAAGCGCTGGTCGGCGGATGAGGTTTCCGGCAGCTTGGCGACTTTATCCGCCGTGTCGGTCACGCACATCAGCAGGCGGCGCAGGTGGCTGCGCTGGTCAACCGTCAGCTGATCGTAGCTTTGCAGGTTGGTCAGCATGCCCTGAGCCAGTTCGATGGCCGGCATGGCGCGCGAACTGTCGCAGTGGAACTCGGCAGGCTTGCCAGACGCAGCTTCGTCATCCGGGCTTGGCACCAGCGGCGTCAGCGACACCGCATGCGACAGCGCGTCGCCGTGCTGCTGGTAATATTGCTGCAGGTGGGTCACGGCGTCACGCGTACGGGTGATGTCATAACCGGTTGCATTCATATTGACCACGAAGCCGGCCGGCGCAACGCCGATCAGCACCAGCATGATAAGGCCGATGCCTTTCTGGCCGTCGTTGGCGCCGTGCGAGAAGCTGACGCCAATCGCCGACAGGATCAGCGCGATACGGGTCCAGAACGGCGGCTTGCGTTTGCCGTCGACCTTTTCACGTTCCGCAGGGGTCATGTGGATACGCTGGCGTTTCTTGGTGCCACTCCAATAGCGGCGCAAGGCGAACACCATCACTCCCGCCACCATCATGCCGACCAGCGGCGAGAACAGCAGAGAAAGGAAAATGCCAATCATTTTCGGGACGTTAAGCGCATCCACCACCGAAGTGTGGGTCATCAGGGCGTTGGTTAAACCGACACCGATGATTGCGCCTATCAGCGTATGGGAACTGGACGCCGGCAGACCGAAATACCAGGTGCCGAGGTTCCAGATGATTGCCGCCAACAGCATGGAGAAGACCATGGCTAATCCGTGTGCTGAACTGACGTTCAACAACAGATCGGTAGGCAGCAAGTGGACGATGGCGTAAGCAACACTCAAACCGCCGAGCATTACGCCAAGAAAGTTGAACAAACCTGCCATCACGACCGCAAGTTGCGAGCGCATGGCGCGGGTATAAATAACTGTAGCGACCGCATTGGCCGTATCATGAAAACCGTTGATGGCTTCATAAAACAACACGAACAACAATGCGAGAATTAACATCAGGCCGGTATGGAAATCCAGGCCAGCGAACAAATGCAGCATAAGCGTTACGCCAGTTTGTGGACATGAACGCCGCGCATTATCAGTGACAACCGGGGCCGGGGAAAAGGAAAATATGACGTTTTTTTGATTTGGACATGACGAAACGATGACGCGCCTATAACAAAAATATTGAATATCAACGCGTTATTCTCCTCTGACCTCTGTAATATTTTCTTACTGTGGCGTTGGCGGCGCCGGGGCTTTACAATCTTCCGCCGTGAATTTGGCGGTGACCGGCGGCGAAACGGCGTAATATGGCGCTCTTTTGTCGCGATTGTGGTTTTGATAAGTGAGGCTCAGGTGGAACAGTTTGATGTCGTAGTGATTGGGGCGGGCGCCGCCGGCATGTTTTGCGCCGCGCAGGCGGGGCAACTCGGTTGCCGCGTGTTGCTGCTCGACAACGGCAAAAAACCGGGCCGCAAGATCCTGATGTCCGGCGGCGGGCGCTGCAACTTTACCAACATGTACGCCGAACCGGCGGCCTATCTGTCGAACAACCCGCACTTCTGCAAGTCGGCGCTGGCGCGCTACACCCAGTGGGACTTCATCGATCTGATCAACCGCTACGGCATCGCCTACCATGAAAAAACGCTGGGGCAGCTGTTCTGCGACGATTCGGCGCAGCAGGTGGTGGATCTGCTGGTTAAAGAGTGCGAGCTGGGCCAGGTGACGATGCGCCTGCGCAGCGAAGTGTTGGGCGTGGAGAAAACCGAGAGCGGCTACCAGCTGGCGCTCAATGGCGAAAAAGTAAGTGCTCGCTCACTTGTGGTGGCTAGCGGCGGATTATCCATGCCGGGGTTGGGCGCGTCGCCGTTCGGTTACAAACTGGCGGAGCAGTTCGGCCTCAGAGTGTTGCCGACGCGCGCCGGGCTGGTGCCTTTTACCCTGCATAAGCCGCTGCTGGAGCATGTGCAGACGCTGTCCGGCGTGTCGGTGCCGGCGGTGATCACCGCCGAGAACGGCGTCAGCTTCCGTGAAAGCATCCTGTTCACCCATCGCGGTCTCTCTGGCCCGGCGGTATTGCAGCTGTCCAGCTACTGGCAACCGGGTGAGTATGTGAGCGTTAACTTACTTCCGGAGCTGGATCTGGCGGGCTTCCTGGATAACCAACGCCAAGAGCACCCGAACCAAAGCCTGAAAAACACCCTGGCGCTGCATTTGCCGAAGCGGTTGGTGGAGTGTTTGCAGACCCTGGGACAATTGCCGGAGGCGACGCTGAAGCAACTGAATGCGCCGCAACAGGCGGCGTTGGTGGATCTGTTGCAGAACTGGCGCGTGCAGCCGAACGGCACCGAAGGCTACCGCACGGCGGAAGTGACGCTCGGCGGCGTTGACACCAACGAACTTTCTTCCAAGACGATGGAGGCCCACAAGGTGCCAGGGCTCTATTTCATCGGCGAAGTGGTGGACGTGACCGGGTGGCTGGGCGGCTACAACTTCCAGTGGGCCTGGAGTTCGGCCTGGGCCTGCGCCCAGGCGCTGGCGGCGCAGGGGCGTTAAAACCCGCTCAGCCTTGACACGTGCCGGGTCACATTGGCCCGGCCTTGAGCTGATTCATTAATTTTATTTTAGTGTTTCCGTCGAGAAAGCTCGCCTCCAGCGCCTGTCGGTTGCTGCGGTTAAAATCGTCATCCTGCCAGCCGAAGGCGTCATGCAACAGCTGATACTCCTTGTTCAGCGTGGTGTCGGCGACGGTGCGCGCATCGGTATTCACGTTCAGCCGCACTCCCATCCTTTTCAGCCGATCTATCGGATGATCGTCGATGCTGTCGAACAGATTGCAGACGAGATTGCAGCTGGGGCAGATCTCGAGCAGGACGCCGGTGGCTATCAGACGCTTGACGAGCGCAGGGTCCTCGATGCTTCTGACGCCGTGGCCGATGCGTGACACCTGTAGCTGCTCCAGCGTTTCCCGTACGCTGTCGGCGCCCTTCGCCTCGCCGGCGTGGGCGATGACGTTGCCGCCGGCGGCACGTACGGCGCGAAAGGCCGCCACATGGTGGGTCAGCGGGTAACGCGCTTCATCGGCGGCCAAATCCAGCGCCACCACGCCGCTTCCCTGATAATCGATAACCAGTTTCGCCGTTTGCAGGCTGGCGGCCGCGTCGAAATGCCGCAGCGTGCACAGGATCAGCCCGGCGGCGATGCCGTAAGCCCGCGAGGCGTGATGCATGGCCGCCAGCACCGTCTCGACCACCGCTTCATCGCTTAACCCCAGCCGGGTATGCAGCAGCGGCGCGAAGCGCAGCTCGGCATAGATGACATTATCCGCCGCCAACTGCGCGAATAAGTCCTCGACGGCCAGCGTTATCGCCTGGCGTGTCTGCAATAGATCTATTTGCGGCGCTATCTTGCTTAGAAAGTCCCCCAGATCGGCGCATCGTTTCGGCGCGATAAATTGCCGATTAAATGCCGTTCTGGTTATTTGCGGGTCGACCTTTTTTAAATAGTGGTAGCTTAAACAGGTATCCAAATGAACGTGTAATTCCACTTTCTTCAATTTTCTTGGATCGAATTTCATGCGAGTCACTTATTTCATTAACGGCTGAGATAACAACGAGAACAGTTTTTCTTTAAACAGGCCGGGCTTAATGCGGGTAATCACGCGCGCATTGGCCGGTTCGCCGGTAAGCTGAGTGGAATCGATGACGTAATGGCCGTAAGACCTCTCACTTTTATATTCAACCCAGGAATACGCCTCCAGACTGGTCTCGACGATATCCGGATAGAGCGCCACCGCCATGGTGGTCGGATCGGGCAAATCAAACCCTTTGCGTTCGGTACGCCGTGCGTTGAACGCCATCAGCGCGCGATTGCAGCGCACGGCAAAGCGTCCCAGTTCGCCGAGGTTATTCAATCGTTCTATATCGCGTTCGTCGATAAACGCTTCCCCCATGCCGATCTCCCAGCCGACGAGAGTGAGCGGCAGCCCGGCAGTGAGCACCAGGTGCGCGGCCTCGGCATCGGCGTAAAAATTAAATTCGGCCAGCGGGGTGATATTGCCGGGCATCAGCCCGGAACCGCCCATCACATAAACCCTCTTCACTTTTTCGGCCAGCGTGGGCGCTTTCAGCACCGCCATCGCGAGATTGGTCAACGGCCCGAGGGTGACGATTTCCAGCTCGCCATTGAGCCGTGCGGCGCAGTCGATGATGGCGTCCACGGCATGAACGGGTTCGGCGCTCTGGCGCGGATCGGGCAAGGCCATGTCGCCCATGCCGTCTTCGCCGTGAATATGGTGCGAATGATAACGCGTTCGGAAAAGCGGTTTCGCCATGCCGGCATAAACCGGGGGCGCATAGGTTCCCGCTTTTTCCACGCAGATAAGTGCATTTTTGACGCACTGTTCAAGCGGGCAGTTTCCCGCGACGGTGGTGATCGCTTCCACCTTCACGTCGGGTGCGCGCAACGCCATCAGCAGCGCGACGGCATCGTCGGAAGCAGTATCGGTATCTATCAAAATATGTCGCATGGCCATCTCCTCGGGTGGGCTATGCGGAGAAAGTACCCAGACGACCTAAGGCAAAAAAGGTCAGATGTCCTTTTTCGTTCTGAAGCGCGTCGGCTATGCTGAACGCAGTCGAAAGCGAGGATGTAAGACGTTTAAGGATGAGCCCTGGGAGTGAATTGCCTTGAAAACGGTCGGTGACAGCAAGCTAAAAGAAGCTTTTATCGACGCTCACGATCTGCGAACGGCGCTTTCGCCCACGCTGCTCGCCGCACTGCGCCTGGTCAGCGTCGAAGCCGGCGAATACCTGGTGACGCAAAGCGATCGTTTGACCCACCTGTTTTTTCTCGTGCAGGGAAAATTGCAGGTTGAGAATTTTGATGTGAATGGCGCGCACATTGTCTTTTCCTTCGAAACGGATTTCTCGGTGATTGGCGATCTGGAGCTGTTCTCCCAGACGCAGCGCACGCTGTTCAGCACCGTGCAGGCGGTGACCGACGCGCTGCTCCTCGCGGCACCGATAGAGGCCATCAACAATCACGCCCTGAGCGACCCGGCGTTCCTCACCTTTATCTGCCGGCAATTGAGCACTAAGCTGCTGAATGCCTCTTTGCTGCATGCGAACGGCGTTTTTACGGCGGAGTATAAACTGCGAAAATTTTTATTATTCAAGATAAAGAACGAAGGGGAATTGATTGAGCTGGAAAACCGGGAGGCGCTGGCGGCGAGATTGGGCATCTCCGTCAGACAGCTGAGCCGCGCGCTGGCGCAGCTCGCGGCGGACGGCATCATTCAATTTAAAAACAAGTCACTGTGGGTGACGGATCGCCAACGGCTGTCCGACATCAACGGGAGCGCCAGGATCTAGCCGATCGCCGGCCCCTTCAATTCCACGCGATTGCCGTCCGGATCGCTGAAATAAATGGACGGGCCGTCGCCTTCAGCGCCATAGCGCGATTCGGCGGGATCCACGCCGATCCCCTGCGCTCGCAGATAGGCCAGCAGCTCGTCCTCGTTGAAAGGATCGATGCGCAGGCAGACGTGATCGACATTTTGCCGGTGAGGATCGGGCGCCGCGCCGCCTTTTTTCCCCAACACGCCGTTAATATCCACCAGATCGATCATGGCCGCTCCGGCGCGCAGGTGCATCAGCCCCAAATCCGGCCGCTGTTTGGCGATATCACAGCCGACGATCTGGGTATAAAAATGCAGGCTTTTCTGCATATCGCGCACGCGCAGCACCACATGGTCGATAGTCTTCAGGCTGAAAGGGCGCACGGCCATCTCCTCAAACGGAAGTCTCCTTTACAGCATAAACGGCGCTGGCGGATTTATCCTGCTCCAGAGCTAAAGACAAAAAAACGGCCAATGGCTTTCACCATTGGCCGCGAGCGCTTGAGCATACCGGCGTTAGCGCGGGAAGTTGCCGCTCAGCGCATCCAGGCCGCCCTGGTAGATGCCGCTGAACAGGGCGACGGCCTCGTCGTCGCTGATGTTGACCGGCGTGAAGCTGCCCGACCATTCCACGCGCGCCACGTTGGCGTCGTCGGTGGCGTGCACTGACAGGGTGGACAGGTAATTCACCACCGGGAACGGCGCCTGCATGATGGAGTAGCTGTAGCTGCGTTGACGGTTGTCGAACGCTTCCAGCCGCTCGATGACGGTGCCGCCGTCGGCGGTGGTTAAGGTACGCACGCGGCCGCCTTCCGAAATGACGCTTTTCGGGATGAATGGCAGCCAGTCAGGCAGGGCGTCGAAGCCGCCGATCAGTTGCCATACGGTGTCGGCGGATGCCGGGATGTTCATAGATACGGATGTATTAGCCATTTTCTTTCTCTCTTGATATCGGTTTAGGGTACGGAATTACATTGCCAGGGTGTCGACGACGCCGCCGTCGACGCGCAGCGCAGCGCCGGTAGTGGCCGAAGACAGCGGGGACGCAAGGTAAACGGCCAGGTTGGCCACTTCATCGACGTCCGCCGCGCGCTGAATGATGGAGCTTGGGCGTTCGGTTTTAACGAACTCGTCGGCCTGATCGCGCGCGCTGCGCCCGGATTTGGCCGCTGCTTCCGCCAGCATCTCCTGCAGGCCTTCGGTAAAGGTTGGCCCTGGCAGGATGGCGTTGACCGTCACGCCGGTGCCGGCGAGGCGTTTCGCCAGGCCGTGAGACACCGCCAGGTTGGCGCTTTTGGTCACGCCGTAGTTGATCATGTCCGCCGGGATGGCGACGCCGGATTCGGACGACACGAAAATAATGCGTCCCCAGCCCTGTTCGGTCATGTTCTGCGCGTAGTGGCGCGCCAGACGCACGCCCGAGAGGACGTTGACGTTATAGAAGTGCATCCACTCGCTGTCGGGCACGGTAAAGAAGTCTTTATCGTTGAAAATGCCCAGGTTGTTGATCAGCACGTCAGCTTTAGGCTCCGCGGCGAACAGGGTTTCTGCCCCTTGTTCCGTGCCGAGATCGGCGACCACGCCGCGCACTTGCGCGCCGGGCACGTTGGCGCTGATGTCGGCGATAGCGTTATCGACCCCGGTTTTTTGACGGCCGACGATCACCACGGTGGCGCCCGTTTTGGCGAGTCCGCGCGCGATGCCCAAGCCGATGCCGGAGGTGGAGCCGCTGACGACGGCGACTTTGCCTGAAAGATCCAGTTTCATCATGTATATCACTCTGTAATGTGGGTAATGGGGCCGGGGGGCGGCCCCATAAAACTTAACGAATCGGCAGCGGCGCGTTGTCAGCCACCAGTTTCTGACGGCGCATCTCCGCCCAGAACTCAGCCGGGATCACTGCATCCAGCGCAGCCAGATCTTCGGCCATGCGGCCAGGACGGCTCGAACCGGGGATCACGGCGGCGACGGCCGGGTTAGCCAGCGCAAACTGCAGCGCAGCGGCTTTGACGTCTACCTGGAAGCGAGCGGCGATCTCTTTGATTTTCGCGACTTGCTGGCGAATAGCCGGGGACGCTTTCTGATATTCGAAATGTTCACCGCCGGCCAGCACGCCGGAGCTGTATGGGCCGCCGACGACGATATCGACATTCTGTTCCAGCGCTTCCGGCATCAGGCGTTGCAGGGCGCGTTCGTGATCCAGCAGGCTGTAGCGACCGGCCAGCAAGAAGGCATCCGGTTTAGGTTCATCGAGCGCCAGCGTCAGCTCGCAAGGCTCGACGCGGTTAACCCCGAGTCCCCAGGCTTTGATCACGCCTTCGTCACGCAGGCGGGACAGCGCGCGGAAGGCGCCGGTACGGGCGATATTGAACTGTTCCAGCCAGCTGTCGCCGTAGAAATCCTGAGCGACGTCGTGGATCCAGACGATATCCAGACGGTCGGTTTTCAGGCGCTTCAGGCTGTTTTCAATGGAGCGAAGCGTGCCGTCTTCCGAGTAGTCGTTCAGGATCTTGTTTTTCAAACCGTGTTCGAACAGGCCGCCTTTCTCACCCAGATCGCGGGCGGCGGGATCTTCCATTTCGTCCAGCATGATGCGGCCCACTTTAGTGCTCAGTACGAACTCATCGCGTGGGTACTGAGAAAGCGCTTCGCCCATGCGAATTTCCGACAGGCCGGAACCGTAAAGCGGCGCGGTGTCGAAGTAGCGGATGCCCAAGTCCCAGGCGCTGGTTACGGTAGCCCGCGCTTCTTCTTCTGGAATGGCGCGGTACATATTGCCGAGCGGCGCGCCGCCCAAACCGATCTTGCCGGGTAAAATATTTTTGATGCTCATGGTGAATCCTCAATACGTTATCTTTTCAGGGAAACTTGTGGGGCTCATACAGCGTCTGCCCCGTCACGAGGCTAAAGATAACTTGGCAAGTTGTGACTTGATAGGACATAATTTGTCTAAGTTAAGTCCTTTGAGGTCTGAGATGATCGATTTACGTCAGTTGAAATACTTCGTCGCGGTGGCGGAAGAGGAGCACGTCGGCCGCGCCGCCGAACGGCTGCACATTTCCCAGTCACCGCTGAGCCGGCAGATTTCCCAGCTTGAGGAACGTCTGGGTTTGATGCTGTTCGAGCGCAATCAGCAGCGCATCCGCCTGACCGCCGATGGCCAGACGTTTCTGGCCGAAACCCGCGCGCTGTTGACGCACGCCACCCGGCTCGAATCGCTCGGGCGCCGCCTGGGGCGGGGGGAAGACGGCGGGCTGTGCATCGGCTATATCGAAAATGCGATGCACTCCGGCGTCTTGTCGAACGCATTGCGGTCGCTGCGGGTTTCCCGGCCGGATGTGCACATCGTGCTTTACAGCCAGCCTTCTTCCATGCAGCTGGAAGGGCTGCGGCAGCGCAGCCTGGACGTAGCGCTGGTCAATACGGCGCCGGATCGCGCGGATCCGGATTTTGAATATACGCAGGTGCTGGACGATCGCATGCTGCTGGCCTTGCCGCAGACGCATCCGCTGGCGGACAGGGAAACGCTGCAGCCGGCGGATCTCACCGATCAGGCTTGGATCTCGGTGATCCACAAAGAGGATGCCCATTCGCGCGACGACTTCGTGGCGGCCTGCGTGAAGGCCGGGTTCGATCCGGATATTCGGCTGGAGGCGGGCGAGCCGCTGACCGCGCTGGGGCTGGTCGCCGCCGGATTGGGGATGACGTTGATCCAGCACAGCCTGCGGCATAACGCGCCGCAAGGCGTAGTGCTGCGCGAACTGCCCTGGATGCAATACACCACGCAGCTGTGGGCCGTGTGGCACAAGGCCAACCTGCGCCCGCTGGTCACCCATTTCCGCGAAGTGATGTCGGCCGGTCCGGCCTGCCACTGACTGCGCGGCGGTGTCCGGCCCGGCTTGCGCCCGCTACGGCACAGCGCGTAGGGCGGCGACGATCGCCGTCAGTGCGCCGCGCTGCTCGTCTGCCAGCGCGGGCTGCGCCTGCGCGGCATTTTCCGCCAGCAGGGTCTGCAGGCCGATCAGCCAGTCATAGATATAAAACGCGGTATTTTTGGTTGGCGTCGGCGCCAGCCGGGTGAGCCGCTGCTGGCCGCTCCAGTCCACCGCCGGCTGCGGCGGCGGGGTAAAGATCGGCTGGCCGGGATTGACGCGGCTCTCGGGGCGCGTTGCCGCATCGCGCCGCTGGAAGCCGAGCCAGGCGACGAAGTCGCCCAGTAGCGCCAGCGCCTGGCTGATCTGCCGATCTTCTCCCTGTTCCGGCAGGCCGCCGGCGCACAGCGCGCGCTCCAGTTCGTCGTCGAGCCGCTGGCGGCAGGCGGCGCCGATCAACGCATCGACCAGCAGTTCGAGATGCGGTTTGTCGACACCGAGCAGATCCAGCAACCGGCGGTTGTCCGGCAGGCTGCGCAGATGGTTGATCCAATCCGCGAATACCCGCGCGGCAAAGGGTGACGCGGGGGGCTCGCCGGAGGCCGGCGTTTCCGGTGCGCCGAACAGATCGATGTCGAGCCCGAACGGCGCAGGCGTCGCCGGGGTCGGCGCGGCGTGCTGCTGTTGCTGGTAAAGCTGGCGCAGCGTATCGCGCTGGGGCAACAGTCGTTCCAGCAGTTCGCCGTGGCGGCCGGCCTGCGCCTGCAGCGCGCGCAGCAGCTGTTGGGCGCGTTGCTGGGTCGCGTACGGATCGGCGGCGGTGAGCCAGTTGCCGAGCAGGCTGTCCGTCAGCTCGCGCTGCAACTCTTCGCGCAGCTCGAGCAGGCGCGCTTGCTTGTGGGCCGGGCGCGCCTGTACGGCCAGGTAGTTCACCATGCGGCGGCAATCCTGCTCATCCAGCGCCAGCAGCGTGGCCCAGCTGTCACCGGGTTCGCCGACCTGACGCTGAACGGCGTCGTCAGGGCGCGGTTTGCCTTCCTGGCGTGAGTCGAACGGCGTGATTGCCCAAATTAAACCGGGTTTGCGGCGTTGGCGCAGCGCCGGGGTTTCCCCCTGGGTGTGGTCGACCCAACCGGCGAGCGCCTGGCCGATGCGCGCGGCGTCCTGCGGCGCGGCGGCGGCATCGGTCACCAGCAGCAGGTTGGCGTGCAGGCCGTCCGCGCAGCGGGTCAGCAAATGGGCGCGTTTCGCCTGTTGCAGCCGCTGCGCCGGCTCCGCCTGCGGGCGGGCGCGGCTGCCGGGCAGGTCGATCAGCGCCACGTCGGCGGGCAGGCCCGCCTGCGCCGTCTGCGGCAGACCGGTGGTCACTTCGGCGGTCAGCCAGGCCAGATCGCTCAGCGCGATCTCCCGTTCACCGCCGTGTTCGGCCATCACGACGATTGCCGTGTTTTCCGGTGCGGCGCTCGCGGTCAGCAGCGTCAAGGCGCGGCGCGGGGCATGAACCCGCCGGCTGTCACCGAGGGCATGCAGCGTATGTGCCAGCTGGCGATAATGCGTCGTCAGCGTCGTTTCCTCTCCCCACAGCGGCGCAAACAGGCGCGCGCGATCGTCGATGCTCAGCTGCGGCGCCAGCGCCACGGCCTGCGGCCAGAAATGCCTGTCCAGCGTCTGTTGCCCCTTGTCGCCGTGGCGGCGTTGGCTATCCCACAGCGCCAGCACATCGCTGTCGCTGAGGCCATCGGGGGCGACGGCTTGGCGGTGGCGTGCCAACGTTTGCAGATGGCCGGCGATCGCGCGGGCGTCCCAGTCCAGCCGGAAGCCGCCCATCGCGGCGGCATCGAGCGTGATGGCCAGCCACTGCGCTTCATTGAGCAGGGCGAGGGCGATCGGATACTCGGCGGGCCCCGCCTCGGCCGCCGTGCAGTAGCGCACCGCGAGCGAAAGGTCCGCGCTGAAGCGCTTTGCGCCAGGGGCCAGCGCCGCCAGCAGGTGGGCCTTGGCGGCGGCGTTGTGGCCATACAAACCGATGGCGACCTGCGCAGGCTGGGTGTTTTCCAACTGGACGGCGCGATTATGGCAACGGCGCAGGCGCAGCGTCAGGCGATCCGCCTCCTGTTCCAAACGGGCGGACTGCCGGCGCGCGGCGTCCACCCAGTCGATCGCCTGCAGAATGCCGGCGCTGAGCGCGTTATTTGGGGCTGATTGGACGGTGGTAGTCGCTTTCATCGTGGGTAAATGCTCCCGCTGTCTATCCAGTAGTGGGTCGCGCCGGAGGCGCTGGCAGCCAGGGTATTGAGTTTCAGTTGCAGATGGTGCGCCGGGACGGCACTGCCGTCGGCCAGCACCGCCTGCGCGATCTTGACGCTTTCGGCGCCCTGTTCGGCGCTGGCTGTGATGGCCAGCCGCAGGCCGATCACCGCGTCACCGGCCAGCTTACGCGCCAACTGGGCGTCATTGATGGTCAGCGTATAGAGCGGCGAGGCCGGCCAACGTTCGTTGTCCAACTGGCGGAAGCCCAGGCGCAGCGGGCCGCGCAGCTGGAAGCTGCCGGCGGGATCGAGCGCGAAATCGGCGCGATCCAGATCGATGTCGCGGTAATAGACGTTATCGTCCGCCAGCATGTTGTTGCCGTCCAGCATGCCCAGATAGCGAATGGTGGAGTAGGGCTGGAAATCCCCGACGTTGAAGTAAAAGCTCTCCAGCCGCAGGTCGATTGCCAGCAGGCACAGCATGGCGCCCACGGCGGCGGTGGATTTTGGGTTGTCGATACGGCCGCGTTTGTTGAACGGGTACCAGCTGCGGGTGTGATACCCCTCCAGCGGCAGAATGCGGCTGGCGGGCAGCGGCTGCAGGTGGCGCAGCAGCGCCTGCACGCCGGGGAAGCGCGCCGGGCGGCCGGTCAGCAGCAGCACGTCGCAGGTGTACAGCGCCACCACCTCAGCCAGTAGGCGCAGGCAGCGGCCGATGCCGATGCGATCGGACAAGAAGGCGGCGTGCAGATCGGCCAGGCGGATCACCAGCGGGGTGTGCAGAATATCGAAGGCGTTGCTGTCAGCTTCGCGCTGCACTTCGCCGTTGATAAACGCCAGCACCTGCGGCGTCGGCGGCTGCGGCAGCAGATCGCCCAGGCTGGCGGCGATTTCCGCCCGGCTGTCCAGCGGATCGTATTCTTCATAGGCGCTGAGCAGCGCGCGTCCGGCGGGCATGAAGATCTGCAGCGCGGCCTGCTGACGCAGGGTGGAAAGCCCGTCCATGCGTCCTTCGTTGCCGAACAGTTTGTCCATCAGCGCCGCGGCGGCGCTCACGCCGGCGGCTTCGAACGCCTGTTGCACGGCGGGCAGAACAAATTGCTGGATGATGTCCAGCAGGATGTCGTCGCCGGCGACCTTAAAGCCCTCGCGGAACAGCAGGCGCGGGTTGATTTTGATGTTGTTGCCCACGCCGTCGTCGAGCGAGTAGTGCGTGATCGCCAGATCGGTGGTGCCGCCGCCGATGTCGATGGAGGCGATGCGCAGCGTTTTGCCCGCTTGTTCGCTTGGCGCCAGCGGCCGGTCGGGCCGGGCCATGGCGGCGAAAAAGGCGTCGGTGCGGCCGGCGAAGTTCACTTGGGTTTCGTTGTACAGATAGACCATCTGGCCGCAGGTGGCCTCGTCCCACTCCATCTGCACCTGCGGCGCCGGGAAGCGGGTGCGCGTGCCGTCGAACGGCGCATCCTGCGGGTGCCAGCCGAGGGACTTCCACACCAGCCCGATCGCCTCCTGCATGCGGCGGCGGAAAATCTCGCGCTCCGGCTTCGGCATCGCCGAAGGCAGCGTCAGAATGATGGCGCGCAAACGGCGCGGCGCGGCGGCGTTCGGCATGCGGCTGCGCTGTGCGATGCTGTTGATCTGCATCAGCGCCTGCGCCAGCAGCTCGCTCAGCATCAGGCTCATCACCGCGCTGCGGCTGTAATGGGCGGCGAATACCGGCAGCCGTTGGGACGTCGGCAGGGCGGACAGCGGCACGCCCTCGTCGTTGATCAAGGTGGTCAACGGCGCGGCGGCGGCCATCGGCTCGTGCCGCTCGTTGAAGCGCCAGCCGGGCGCATAGCGCTCCTCGTCCCACAGATAGCGCCGTGGGCTGGAGATGCCGGTGGTGCCTTCATGCCCTTCGCGTCGCTGCGCCAATTGCGCGGCTTCACGGCCGACGCGGGTGATGGACGGCCATTGGAAGGCGTCGTCGCGTCCACTCTGGAAGGACAGATGCGGCTTGCCGAACGAGGCCCGAGAAAACTCCACCCGGCTCTCGAACAGTTCGTTGTAGACGCAGTGCGGTTCGGACAGCGAGCGCAGCTGCAGCTCATAGGTTTGCTTCAGGCCGTTGCTCTCTTCCGGATGGTCCTCGACCAGCACGCCGCAGGTGTGAGAATTGCCGACGTCCAGCACCAGATCGACGTCGATCGCCGGCTGTTGCAGCGTCGCCGCCGCCATTTTTATCTGCGGTACCGTCAACTGATGGCCGAGCATGTGCAACAGGTTGAGGTAGTGTGCCTGATACTCGAAGGTTTTCAGCCCGGCGTTGATCTCCGCCTCGGTGCGCTGTTCCCGCTCGGCGGCGCGCTGGCTGAACGCCTCGCGCAGCCAGCCGTCCACCCAGGTCAGATCGAGGAACTCGCCCAGCTCGTGGTTGCGGTGCGCCAGCGCGAAGCTGAGGCCGGCGCCGAGATCGCTCTCGCTTGGCGCCAATGCTTCCTGGCCGGGCGCGGCGGCGCGGGTGTCGAAGGCCAGCACCACCCGCAGCAGGTTGCCGTCCTGATCCGGTTCATCCAGCTGCACCACCTGCAGGCGCGCCCAGTTGTCCGGGCCCGACAAAAACAGGCCCGCCGGGGTGTGGCGCAAGAAGGGCAGCGGCAGCCAGAGCTTATCCAGCAGGTGCAGCGACTGCTGCAGCGGATAGCTGAACTCCGGCCGCACCACTTCGGCGGCCTGGTCGCCCACGGCCGGCAACTGGTATTTGCCGCTCTCGGCCTCCCATTGCAGGCGCAGCAGCGGGCCGCTGGCGGTCTTGCGCACGAATTTGCCGGGAAACTCGGCGTCCAGTCGCGGCGTCAGGGCAAAGTCCAGAAACTGAATGCCGCTGTCCTGAATCAGCGTAATGCCGTGTTTGTAGTCAGTTAGGGGGGCCAGCATCATTTACTCTCGCGCTTGAACGTCATGGGATAGGTGGTGTCCGCATCGTAGCGGCCGGTGCACTCCGCCGCGCCGGTTTCGCCCTGGCGGCAAACGATTTCCGGGATCTGATAGCGGCTGCCATCGCTGCAGCGCGCCTTGGTGCGGCTGTTGATCACCAGATTGCCGGACTGCATCAGCCCGGCCTCGACCGCCGCCCGGCAGGTGACGCCGTCGCCGTAGGCGATGACGGCGCTGCCTTTGCCCGCGTTCAGGCGGTATTGCAGGCTGGGGCGCTTGCCGGTGATCGGATCTTTCAGCGCCACCGTGGCGCGCCATTTGCCGTTAAGGAAACGGGTGGAACCGGCCTTCACCGCCTCGGGCGGCAGCACCAGCGCATTTTTGTCCAGCGGTTGCGGGATGGCCGGCGCCGGGGGCGGCGGCATCAGCGTGGCGTGCGCCAGCGGCAAGCGCAGCTCAGGCAACGGCGCGGCGGTTTTTTCCGGCGCTGCCGGATGGCGCACCTCCGCCGGCATCGCCGGTTGCGGCGGCGGCGAGCGGTGCAGCCAGGCGGCCAGCGCCGCGCTGCCTAGCAGCAGTACCGGTAACAGCCAGAGGGCGTGACGCCGGCGCGGGCGAACAGCGGCAGGGGATTCGACGGGCGTCGCCGGGGCGGGCACCGGTTCAGGCTCTGCCGCCGGAGCCGATTTGGCCGGCTCGATAACGGCCGGTTTGCGCGGAGCGGCGGCGATCGGCGCCGGTTTTTCTACCTCCGTTTCGGCAGGGCGCAGGCAGGCTAAAGGATCGTCCGGACTCTGCGCCTGCGGTTTGATAAAGCCCCAAAAGGTCAGCACCGGCCGATCGTCCACCAGGTAGACGTGGTTGGGATCGGGAATATGCATCGCTTTGGTCAGCAGCGCGCCGAACAGGCGATGGCTGGGGTGATCGGTCGCCCGGGCCTGTTCGGTCAGGCTGCGGAAGGTCGTCAGGCAGTGTTCCAGATGGCGAACCGCCTGCGCGCGCTGGGCGTCGCTCGCCGCCAGCCAGGAGGTCACCTTGCCCGGAAAGGGCGCATACCAGTCGATGCGGGTGCCGCTTTCGTTCGGCTGGGGGATCGCCAGACAGTCGGCGGCCTGCTGCTGCCGGCGAAGACGCAGGGTTTCCCGCAGCTGCTGCGCGCAGGCGTAGATCGATTGCCCGTTTTCGCCTAAAGCCAGCACATCATCCAAACTGCCACTGCGTAAGAAGGGTTTCACCACGGCGCCGCACCTTGTCCTGTTCTGCAAAAACGCATAAAAGTCCATGATACCCCGCAGGCAGAGCCGCCAAACGGCCAAGGACAGCCCGAAAAACGCCCTTCTTTGGCGTTAGCGGCGCACTTTGGCAACCGGCACAGTGAAAATCTCGCTATCTGGACCTGTCTGTGAACCGCTTTATCTGAAAAATAGAACGCAGCCCCGGCAGGCGACGCCGGGGAACGATGTTCTCTTTCACTATGACATCGCCTCGCGGGTTGCCGATTTCGGTATGCCTCAGGCGTGCGGAGCGTTCACATGACGGACAGCCAGTCTGAAAAAACTCTCGTTGTTACCCCTGCACATCCCGCCGCCGGGCATTCGGCCCAGGGCTGGATGAACGGTTTTCTTGGCATGATTATCTTCAGCGGTTCTCTGCCCGCCACGCGAGTGGCGGTGCTGGAGCTCGATCCGCTGTTTCTGACGGCGGTCAGGGCGGCGATCGCCGCCTTGCTGGCCTTGTGCGCGCTGCTGATCACCCGCCAGGCGCGGCCGAGGCGGGCCGATTTGCCGCCGCTGCTGTTTGTGGCGCTCGGCGTAGTCATCGGTTTTCCGCTGCTGACGGCGCTGGCGCTGCAGCACACCACGTCGGCGCATTCGCTGGTGTATATCGGCCTGCTGCCGCTGGCGACCGCCGGTTTTGGCGTCTTGCGCGGCGGAGAGCGGCCCAAGCCCGCTTTTTGGGTTTTTTCGGGCGTCGGCGCCGCGCTGGTGGGCGCTTTCGCGCTGAGCCAGGGGAGCGGCGGCGCCTGGCAGGGGGATGCGCTGATGGTCGGCGCGGTGCTGCTGTGCGGTCTGGGTTATGCCGAAGGGGCGGTGCTGTCGCGTCGGATCGGCGGTTGGCAGGTGATCTCCTGGGCGCTGGTGGTGGCGTTGCCGTTGACGCTGGCGGCCACCTGGCTGGCGGCACCGGCCGCCTGGCCCGTGGTCAGCGGCGCCGCTTGGCTGTCGCTGGTTTACGTCTCGGTGTTCAGCATGTGGATTGGGTTTATTTTCTGGTATCGCGGCCTGGCGCAGGGCGGCATCGCCGCCGTCGGGCAGTTGCAGCTGCTGCAGCCGTTCTTCGGCCTGGCGCTGGCGGGCTGGCTGCTGCATGAAGCCGTCCAGCCGATGATGATCGCCGTGATGGCCGGCGTGGTGGTTTGCGTGTTCGGCGCCAAACGTTTTTCCCGCTAGGCGCCGCTGCCGGCGCAGGCCAGGATCACCTGTCCGAGCCGTTCCACCGCCTGTTGCACCTGGCGGTCGGCGTAACCGCCCAACCCCAGCACCAGGCCCGGCTCACCCTGGCCGGGCGCATACATCGGCGACACCGCCCGCAGCGCCAACCCGGCTTCGTTGGCCTGCCGGGCGACACGCACGTCGTCGAGATCTTTCCTCAACCACAGCACCATGTGCATGCCCTGATCGCAGGGCTGCACCACCGCCAGTTCAGCCGGGATGTACGCGTTGATCGCCTCGATCAGCACCCGACGTTTTTCGGCGTAGACGCCGCGCATTTTTCGGATATGCCGGTCGAGATACCCTTCGGCAATAAAGGCGGCCAGCACGTATTGATCCGCGCTGGGCGGGTGACGATCCATCAGGATCCTGGCACCGCAAAAGGCGTCGACCAGAGGCGGCGGCACGATGGCGTAACCCAACCGCAGCGAAGGGAACAACACCTTGCTGAAGGTGCCGAGATAAAGCGTCCGCTCGGGCGCCAGCCCCTGCAGCGAAGGGAACGGGTGGCCGGCGTAGCGCATCTCGCTGTCGTAATCGTCTTCCACGATCCAGGCCTGCCGCTCTCTGGCCCAGGCCAGCAAGGCGCTTCTTTTCGCCATGCTCATCGGCATGCCCAGCGGATACTGATGCGACGGCGTGACAAAGGCGGCGCGGGCATTGGCGGCCAGGCGCACGCCGGCGGCGACGTCGATGCCGTCGTCGGCGACGGGCACCCTAATCATGCGCCGATCGCGAAACAGGCTATCGAAAATGGCGGTAATGCCGGCGTAGGCAGGATCTTCGACCCAGGCGCTGTCGCCGGCGTCCAACAGGATCTGCGCGGCCAGATACAGTCCCTGTTGGGTGCCGGAGGTGATGAGGATTTGCTGCGGCGTGCAGTTTACCGAGCGGGAACGGCGCACATAGTCGCAGATGGCTTCGCGCAGCGGCAGCGCGCCCAGCGGATCGCCGTAGCCCGACGGCGCGCCGGGGCCGCGGGCGCGGATGCGGTTGCCGAGCCGCCGCCAGATATCGTCGGGCGCGGTATCGCCGATTGGCACTGACACAGTGAACGGCACCGGCGGCAGCGCTCGCGCCTGAGTGGCAAAGCGCGCCAGATGCTGCGCCTGTGAAGAAAGCGGAGCCGCTACCGCTGAACTCGCCTGCACCGTGGCATGCGGCGCGCGGCGTGGCGTCTGATAGTGGGCAACCCGGGTGCCGGAACCGGGCTGCGGTTCGAGAAAGCCTTCCGCCGTCAGTTGAGCAAAGGCCTCCAATACCGTGCCGCGCGCCAGAGTCAGCGCCGCCGACAGCCGGCGCGTCGAGGGCAGCAGATCGCCCGCTTTCAGATCGCCCCGGTGGATGGCCTGACGCAGGGCCTGCGCCAGCTGGTGGCTTAGCTGGCCTGCCTGGCGATCGAGCTCGCCGAGGGCGGGGACGTCAACGACTTTGGCTGTTCTGGGCATGGATTCCGGCTCGCTTTGCAGTGCGAAAATGAGTATTCAGAGTAAACCACTCTGTCGGTACTCGCGAGTCCGTTGTCAGTCAGCTTAGCCCACGCTGATTCAGCAGCACTTTATTCAACTCGCTGTTTTTACGCACGTTAAGCTTGCGCATCGCCGAGCGCTTATGGGCGCTGATGGTTTTCTGGCTGCGCTGCAGCAGGCCGGCGATGCTGCAGGCGGACATGCCGCTGCTCATCAACCCCAGCACTTTTTTTTCGCAGTGGCTGAGTGCGGCGATGCGGCAGGCCTGGCATTTCCACATGCCGGCGGCGTGCAGCGCCATCCACGGATGCTGGATAAATTTTTCCAGCGCCATCTGCAGCTTGAGGCGGATGGTGTAGGCCGAATCGCGCCGGTGGATGCTGAACAGCGGCGGCAGGTTTTTCACCTGTTGCTGGGTCGCGTCGTCGAGGATCAGCAAAGTCAGCTGCCGCTGGCGCGGGATGCCGTAGGGGCTCTGGTAACAGCAGGCGCAGCCCCAGCGCTCTTCCGGCGTGCGGAACACGATTTCGATGTTATCCAACGCCTGCAGCGCCAGCGGCGAGAACTGGGGGTACAGGCGCTGGCATTCGTTCAGGGAGTGCAGATAATCCTGCAGCAGCAGACGCAGCCCCTGCTGGTAGAAGTTATCGCTGTCGAACAGCGTGAAGCGAATATCTGGCATGGGTGGCTCCTTAAAAGGCCGTGGCGCCGCGCCGGAGCGAACGGTGACGGCCCATTGCCGGCGTTCGCGCGCCGGTCGTTTTCCTGATTTCCCTGGGCGGTGCGGGGCTTATTGGTACGCCAGCACAAAATTGGCGACGGAGGTGAATTCGCCTTCGGTAATGCTTTGGTTCTGGATCGCGCTCGGCCGCCCCTGCACATAGGCGGTAAAGTTCAGGCTGTTGGGGCCGTTTTGCAGCGCGACGGCGCTGGTGGCCTTATTCAGGTCGATGTCCGCCCCTTGATGATCGAACAGCGCGATGGCGGCGCCGTTCGCGCCGTTGTTGATCGCCAGCTTGCCCGGCAGCTCACCGTCTTCGGCGCCGCTGAAGGTCACGCTGACGGATTTGAATACCGTGGTCTTGCAGTCGGTCAGCTTGATGCTGAATGGCACCGGCGTGGTGTGGCCATAGCGGTACAGGGTTTTGACGATCACCGTGCCCATTTCCACCAGCTGATCGGCGGACTGCGGTTCGATATTGCACGGGCGGCTCACCACGGTGCCGTGGAACTGCACCGGCGCACCGATAAGTTCGGTGTTCGCCGCCGCCGGCATGGCGGCAAACCACCAGGGCGCGCAGCTCAGCAGCGCTAAAGCGCGTAGACGCATTTTCCGTTCCTCCCTCGGTTACTGGAATGCCGCCACGATGGTGGCCGATGCGTTGAATTCCCCTTCGCCGATCTCTGCGCCGCCGTTGGCGAACGGCGCCGCCACCAGGTTCCAGGAGCCGCCGTTGCCGATGTTCGGCACCGGGTAAAACTCATTCGGGATAACCAACTGGCCGTTGTGCGTCAGCCGGATGCCGAGATCGTTCTTGTCGGTTTTGAACACCTCGTTGCTGAAGGAGGCCGCCGTACCCGACACCGCCAGCTTGATATTCAGCGTGCCGTCCTCGAAGCTGCCGCCCTCGCACTGGAAGCGCACCGGAATGTTTTGCGGGTAGTTGGAGCCGTTGAGATCGCTGCCGCCGATCTCGCCGAACTCCACGTTGATCAACTGGCCTTCGTTCACCACGCATTTATCGGGCACGTAGAGGATTGCGGACTGGATAAACACCTGCGCCATCGGATTGGGGCCGAAACCGCCGTCGGTCGAGCCGAGGCGGCCGTACATCTCGATGATCTGCCGATCGTTAATCTCAACGCCGTTAATGATTTTTTTGCGCACCCGGAAGGTGATCTTGCCTTTGGAGCCGCTGCCGTAGTTGTTGACCTGTAAGTACGGCGGCTGGCAGCGGTGTTGGCTCAGCAAATTCGATTCGTTGTAAAAAGGCACGGTGACGTAGGCGTTCTTGTTGCCGGCAATCCACACCTCGGCTTTTAAATCCAAAAAGTCATTCAGCTTTAAATAGCCGTTGCCGTAGTCGGAGGGGGGCAACGACGAATCCGACTTGTAAAAGTGCGGGCTGGTGGGGATAGGGGTATCGCAATACACCTTGCCGGTATAGGTGCCGCCCAGATCATAGGGAAACAGTTTGGTGAACCCCACCTGGTTGGTGATGTTGCTTTCATTCAGATCGATATAGAACTGTTTGGGGCCGCCGTCCGGCGTGACGTAGCCGTTGGCCCAGGCGGCGGGGGCCGCCAGCGCGATCGCCAGCGGCAGGCAGAGTTTGGTCAGTTGTGTTTTCATCGCGTTCTCGAGCCTCACAGGTAAATCACCTGAATGTGCGCCACGGCGGCGAAACCGGCGGCCATCACCGCCCGCTGGGTGGATTCCACGCTGGCGCTGAACCACAGGGTGTTGCTGCCGGGTTGCAGAATGTAGGGGCGGCTGCGCTGATTCAGCTCCAACGCCTGGCCCTGCTGGTCTTGCAGCCGCAGGCCGATGCCCTGTACGCCGCCGTTCAGCTTCAGCAGCGACGGGTTGTCGACGTCGCTTTCGCCGAGAAACACCAGCGTGGCGGCCTGTTCACCCTGAAGGTAGAGGCGGCCGGCGTCGCCGTTGCGCGGGCCGGCCGGATTATCCGCCAGCGCGCGCGCGCCCAGCAGGCAGTTGCGGAACGAGAGGCGAAAACGCACCGGCGCGCTGCGATCGCCGGCGTTGCGGAAGTCGCGTGCGCTGACGTCGCCCAGATCGACGGACTGATCCCGGCTGTCCGGCGTCAGGCTGCAGGGAGAGCTGAGCAGGCCGCCGTGAAAGCTGACGGTGCCGGTGGTGCCTTCGATCACGCCCAGCGGCGTTGCCGCCAGCGCGCCGCCGCCGCACAACAGCGCGCCGAGCAGCAGCGGGCGCAGTCGATCGGTGAATTCAGCCATGCTGGATCTCCTTATTTTTTCTCGGGCACGGCGGTGCAAACGCTGCCGTTGCAGGCGAAGCGCAGCTCGGGGTGGCCGCCGTAGTCGTTGATGTAGGTGATGACGAAGCTGTTCATGCCGGTGTCGTGCAGCTTGAGGCTTTCGCTGGATTTCGGCTTCAGCATCAGCGGCTGAAAACCGCCGATCGCGCCGCCGCCCTGTTTTTGCGTCTGCCGCGTCATGCCGGTCAGGGTGATGTAAAACGGCGTCGGGTTGTCGACGGTGATGGCGCCGCCGCTTTTACGGAACACCAGCTTTTCCTGCCACACTTCACCCTTGGGCGCGACAATCGCCTTCGGCCGGTAGAACAGCTTGATCTGCGTTTGCAGCGCCAGCTGCATCACGTTGGTTTTGGTGCTTTTCGGCGGAATTTCGCGCAGGTTGAAGTAGAACACCGACTCGCGATCCTGCGGCAGGCGATCCGCCTCCGGCGTCTTGGTGATGCGCACCACGCTGCGCTCGCTCGGTTCCACGCGCTGCAACGGCGGCAGCACCACCAGCGGCGAGGTGATTTTCTGATGCTGCTCGTTCTCCAGCCAGGACTGCGCCAGGAAAGGCAGTTCTTTGTTTTCGTTGACGATATTCAGGCTGATCGATTTGGCGTCGCTCACATAGACGGCGCGCGTGCGATCCAGCGATATCGCCGCGTCGGCGGTGGGCAGTACGGCGCTCAGGGCCAGGCCGGCAGCGGTCAGTAGCGTTATCGGGTGTTTGTTCATGTCATTATTTCTCAGCGTTACGGATTACAGGGTGGCGCACGGCAGCAGCAGCTGGTCCAGCGGCTTGGCGGCGCCCGGGATCACGATGCGGCAGCGGCGTTGGCCTTCCCAGGCGACGTCCAGTTTTTCCTCCGGCTGCACGCCGGTCAGGTAGACCGAGCCGCCGTCGTTGACCACCGCGACCTCGCGGCCTTTCTCGCTCAGCACCGCGGCGCCGAACGGCGGTTCGCTGCCGTCCGCGAGGCGAATGGTGGCCAGCAGCTTGCTGCCTTTCACCACCTCGAAGTGGCGGTAGCCGATGGCGCCTTCGGTCAGCGTGCCTTGCACCACGGCGCGAGTGGCTTCGACGTCGTCCGCCAGCTTGTTGACGTCGATGCGGGTGTCGGTGTTGTAGTAGCTGGTGATGTCGGAAATCACCGCCAGCCCGAAACGGTTGCTGTAGGCGCGGCCGTTATTGATCGGCACGCCGGCGATGCCGTCGGTGTCGAGCATCATGCGGCTGCCGCCGTTGCTCGAGTTCTGATGCGCCGCGATACCGTGCCGGGTCGCGGTGAGACCGCCGCGGAACGAGCCGCCGATCGACGAGTAGCTATCCTGTTGGTAAGAGGCGCTGGCGTTCAGCGAGCCGAACGAGGCGTTGTGGGTGTAGTACCCGCGCGCCAGCGATTTGCCGGACTGGTTAAAGCCGCCGCTGACCTGCCAGGTATTGTCCGGATCGCTGTAGTCGTTGTACGACGCGGTCTGCGTGACGTCGCCGTTGTTGGTTTGCAGCGCATAGCCGACGCGCCGACGATCGCCGATCGGTAAGGTGAAGTTGATCATCACGCTGTCGTCGGTGCGGCCCTGGTAATAGGTGCGGTAAGCCGACAGCGAGGCGGTGATGTTGCTGATATCGCCGATGCTGAACAACTTGCTGGTCGACAGCCCGTAACGATCCTGGGTTCGCGCGTCCCAATAGGTCTGGTGCGAGTAGGTCAGATAAGTGGTGATCGCCCTGGCGCTGTCTTCCGCCATAAAGGTTTTGCTGGCGGTGATGGTATACAGCTCTTTCTGACGGCCGTTGTAATTCTTGTTGTAATCGCCGTAGCGCTCCTGCAGATACTGCGACATGTTCATGAATTTACGTTGCGAGAAGCGGTAGCCGGCGAAGGTGATCTGGCTGTTCAGCTCGTCGAAGCGTTTGGCGTAGTTGAGCTTGAACGACATGCCGCTGGCGGTCGGCTCGCCGGGCAGGCGAGCGATCGACTGGGTGACGTCCAGCGACATGGCGCCGAACACGTTCAGATCGCGGCCGAGGCCGAGCGCCCAGGCGTTATAGTCGCCGCCGAGCAGCGCGCCGCCATACAGCGACCAGGCGTTGCTCAGCCCCCAGGAGAAGTCGCTGGCGGAAAACAGCGGGCCCTGGGTGCGGTGGTCGTAGGCCGAGGTTTTGCCGAGCGCCACGTTGTAGCGCACGTAGCCCGGGCGGGTCAGGTACGGAATGGTGGCGGTATCCACCTGGAAGGTCGAGACGGTGCCGTCCTGTTCTTCCACCTTGACGTCCAGCTTCCCGCGCACCGAGCTGTTGAGATCCTGAATGGCGAACGGCCCGGCGGGCACGGTGGTTTCGTACAGCGTGCGGCCTTCCTGCGAAACGGTGATCTTGGCGTTGCTCTTGGCGATGCCGCGCACTTCCGGCGCATAACCCTGCAGGTTGGGCGGCAGCATGCGCTCGTCGCTGGCCAGGTTGAGGCCGGTGAAGCGATAGGCGTCGAACACCCCGGAGTCGAGATAAATCTCACCCAGCGTCAGCTTGGCGGCCTGCATCGGCAGCGCGCGATAGGCGTAGATCTGGTTCCAGTCGAAACCGGTGCTGCGATCGCCAGCCTGCTGATTGTAATTGGCCTGGTAGTCCGCGCGCAGGCGCCAGGGGCCCAGGTTGGCGCCCAGCGTGCCGTAGCTGCTCAGGTTCTGGGCGGTGTTGTTGTTGTGGCTCTGCTTGCCTAACTGGCCGCTCAGGTTGTAGTCCAGCAGCAGGCCGGGAATGCCGTCGTCCCACTGCTCGGGCGGCGTCCAGTCGGGATCGGAGTATTTCATCCACGCCTGCGGGATGGTGATCGCCAGCACGCCGCCGCCGATGCGATCGGAGATGGTCGCGCCTTTGATGCCGCGAATATCGGCGCACTGGTTGTCGTGCCACAGGGTGATTTTTTTGGCCGCTTCTTCTTTCAACGCCATTTTTTCCACCAGGTCAGGCGGCAGGCACACCTGGCTGCCGCTCTTGTTATCCGGTGACGGGAAATACTGAATGCTGCGCTGGGGCAGCGTTTTCTGGTTGATCTTGATGTCCAGCAAATAAGCGCCGGGCATGACGTAGTCGGCGTCGGAGAAGCGCGAAAGATCCACTTTGCTGCGCTCGCCGATATCCAGGACGTCGGTATTGAATTCCGTGGCGGAAAATGCCGGACGCACCCAGAGGAAAGATAGAATGACGAGGAGAGGTAGGTGTTTCCGTGTCAGTAATGACGTCATAGCATAATCACTCATGGCAAGTCCGCGCCCAATAGCAGGTCATCCGTACGACCTGAATACGTAATGCTGTGCAGCGCCCGCCGGCGCTAGAGATAAGACAGGGTGAATTTGGCCAGAGAGCTGAAGCCGCCCGCCCGCGCCTTGTCGGGATGCAGGCGCAACTGCGCGCCAAAGCGCAGCGTGTTGTCGCCGGCGACGATCTGGTAATCCGCCGTCGTGCTGCCGAGCGGGATCGGCGCGCCGGCATCGTTCAACAGCTCGATAGCCACGCCCTTCGCCTCGCCGTAAACGCCGAGCAGGGACGGATCCCCGCTGTCGGCGGTGCCGTCGAACGTGACGTTGGCCGCGCGATAGATGAAGTCAGGCTTCACCTGGCTGGCCAGCTCGCAGTTCACCAGTTTGATCGTGAAATGGCGGCGGCTGCCGATCAGCACCGACTGCCCGTCCTGCGAGGCGTCGGTCATGGAAATCAGACCAAAATCGACGGTTTGATCCAGGCTGTCGCTGGCGATGCCGCACGGCGTTTCAACGATGGTGCCGCCCAGGCTGACTTTGCCGTGGCCCTGATTTTTCGCTGCCGCCGCCGCGCTGCCGACGCTGAGCGCGATGAGCAACAGGCCGCAAAGGCGGATAGTCATGCTGGCGTCTCCCTGTCTTTCCCTGTTCCCTTGCCGGTATCCTCGGCATGCAATAAAGCGGGGGATGCCCTGAGACATCCCCTGTGGGGTATTACAGGTAAGCCAGGGTGAAGTTCGCCACGCTGGTGAAGTCGCCCGGCACCACGGCGCTTGAGGCGCTGCTGCCCTGCAGATAAGCGGCGAATTTCAGCGAGTTGTCGCCATCGTTCAGGCCTTGACCGTCGGTCGCGGTGCCCAGTTCCACCTCTTTGGAGTGCAGGTTGTCGTAGATCACGATGCCGGCGCCGGTTGCCGTGCCGCTCAGGGCCAGCAGTTTGTTGTTGACCGGATCAGGCGTGCCGGTAAAGGTCACTTTGACGTTTTTCATGGTGGAGATGGAGCAATCTTTCAGTTCGATGTTGAAAGGCTGCATGCTGGATTTACCCTGGTTGGCCAGGATGCGGCTGCTGATCTGGCCCATCGGCACGGTTTGGTCAACGGATTCCGGCGCGACGCTGCATGGCGCATCGATAATTTCGCCGGTAAAGGTGACTTTACCGCTGCCCTGATTAGATGCGGCATGAGCAACAGATGCGGAAGCGAAAGCAATCACGGTTGCCAGCATTAATTTATTCAGTTTCATTTCTCAGGTTCCTGTAGAGAGTTTTTAAATAAAAAGAACAGCACATCTAAATCCCCCGCGGCGGCGGCAACGCCATGTCGCCGTCCGTGCGGTTGGAGCCAGATCCTTTTGCTCTGGGCAATACGCCGACATCCGTTATTTATGAGAAATAACGAGATTTGGAAAATCGATAATGGATTTTCTGGTAAATAAAATGCGATTTTTACGTGTGGCGTGTTGCTGGGAATATTCTTGCAAATAATAGTATTGCTTGGAAATAGATTTTATTAAATTAAGTCAAATTCAGAATATAAAACCAAAAGGAAAAAGAAATATATTTGCTTTAAAATCAATAGATCGTATACAAATATTATCCAGTATAAATCACTATATAAATAACGATATGCGAGATATTAGATCGGGGGAAATAGGGTGGCACCTACAATTCACAATATTGTTTTGCTAATATCGCTCTGAGGCAGCAGATGATGCATTTCCTTTTAGAAACAAAATATAAAACATAATTCATTGTTTTTATTGTTGTTTAGTGATTTTCTGTTCACGAGTGATTGGGTTTCTTATTCGCGTTTAGTTCGCGTTTAAGCCTAATTGATTAACAATTAAATAACAATTTCACCGGTAGTGAATTATCCTATCACCTTGCGGAATAGGGATTTTTCGCTGCCTAACCCATTTTGATTAATCAAATTAAGGCATGTGCTGCTGCCGTTCGCCACATAATGATGACCTAAGTGACAATTAAAGGATTATAAACGGAATGATAACGATGATTAATGCTTGCGGCGGGCGCCGTTGGGCGGGTTTGACCCTATTTCTGCTGTCTTTTATGGCGCTTTCTGGCTGTGCGGGCGGGAGCAAGACAAAACTGAATTCCGTGAAAAAAATCTCACAGAACAATCCTAATGATAAATCCGATGAGCAACGCATCGCGCTTTGTCAGCAGCGGGTTAATTCATTAAAGAATATTAATCCGCAAAGTTACCAAAAACGCATCGCCTATTTTAATGGCCTGCTTTCCAACGCTTCGGGATATGCCGGGGTGCGCGGCAACGTGGATGAGAGTACCCGTAAAGCGATTGATGCTCTTTATCAATATAAAACCGAGAAATTCTGCGCCGACGTCGAGCATGAGCTGATGTCCGATCTGTCCAGCCGGGTTGAGAATCTGTAGCCATGAAGCGATGCGCGCAAGGATGGGCGATGGCTCTTTTGCTGTTGGCGGTGAGCGGGGCCGCTTGCGCCGCTGATGACGGCATTCCCGCGTTGTTGAAGTTTGCCGAACAGCGGCAGGCGCCACCGGCCGCGCCCAGGGAAGACACCGTGCGTCAATCGGCGTCAGCACCGGCCGCCAAACCGGCCGCTATCGTCGGGGCAGACAGCGCTCGTTTAACGTCGTTGAAGCAGTCTTTGCAACAGCAGACGGAGAAAATCCGTCAGTTGGAGCGGCAGTTGGCGGCGGCTCAGGCCGCGGTGGCGCCGAAACGGGAACCGGCCGTCGTCGATATTCGGCCGCTGGCCGATGCCCTGAAGGGATTGCGGCACGCCGTTGCGCCGGTGCCAGAAGTGGGCGTGCTGGCCGCTTCGTTAACGCGGGCCGAACAGCGCAGCGCAAGTTTGGCGGCGCAGCTGGCGCAGCAGCGCCGGCGGGTAGAGACCTTGCTGGCCGAACGGCAGCAGGCGGCCGAGCCGCCCGCGCTGGCCAGCGAGGCGGACAAGCAGGCGTATGCCGCCGGCGTGTCGCTCGGACGCGACATTCTGCATCTGCAGCAGGAGAACCGGCGCGCGGGGTTGGAAGCGGATACCCAGCTGTTGCTGGCAGGCATCGCCGATACCCTGGCCGGGCGGTTGCGGCTCGATGAAACCGCCATCGACGGCGCGCTGCACACGGCGCAGCAGCGGTTGCAGCAGGCGCAACAGACGCAGGCGCCACCTCGGGATGACAACGCCTACCTGGCCAATTTCGTCCGTCAGGAGGGGGTCAAGCAGGATGCGCTCGGTTTCTATTACCGGGTGGACTATGCCGGCAGCGGGGCGATCGGCGCCGACGATCGGGTGGATATCGTGGTGCGCGAAAGCCTGACCGACGGCCGGGTGGTCAAAGACATGGAGCTGGCGGGGACGGTGATCTCGCAGCCGTTGACGCGCTACCCGCCGCTGTTTCGCGCGGCTATCGAGAAGCTGCAGCGCCACGGCGCGATCACGCTGGTGGTGCCGCCGGCGCTGGCGTACGGCAAACAGGGCAACCCGCCGGCGATCCCCCCGAATGCCACCATGATTTACACCCTGCGCATCGCTGACGTGCAGCCGTGAGCGGGGTGCTCAGCAGTAACCACTCAGGAGGAATGCTATGGCCAAGGCGCCGAAAACGTTTGAAAGCAGAAAATCGCTGATGCTGAATGTGTTGCAAGGATTGTGCAGGGAGCGTGTGGAAGGATCTGGGGGCCATCATCCCCCGCCGGAGCAGTGGCCGAAGACGCGCGAGCTGGCGGATAAATGCGGCGAAAATATTTATACCACCCGCACCCTGCTGCTGGCGCTGGAAAAGGAGGGTAAGGTTCACTGCACCCACCGCAGCATCAACAATTCCCTCCGCTGGTACAGCTGCGACGAACAGGCAGCGATAAAAAAAGAGTGATTCGACCCTGGCGGTCGCTTTTGACTATTCCTACAGCTAATCATTAATTAAATTTATCATTTGACGGGGCGTTTCGCTCCGTCAATCCTCCCCCTTCGTTCGCTGCCATCCGCACAGCCATTGCTAAGATGTTTTTGGCGGCCATATACTTATCGCTCAGACGGGAACAGGTGTAGGGAGCCGGCATCGTAATGAAGGAAAAGAAAGACATACTGAGATTGGATGATATTCATTATCAAATAGACAGCCAGGTGATCCTGGATTCCGTCTCTTTCACGCTGGGTGAAGGCGAGTTCAAACTGATCACCGGGCCTTCCGGTTGCGGGAAAAGCACCCTGCTGAAAATCATCTCTTCCTTAATGGATCCGACCAGCGGAAAGCTCTATTTCGACGGTCAGGCGATCGACGAGATGTCGCCGGAGGCGTATCGCAAGCAGGTCTCTTACTGCTTCCAGACGCCGTCACTGTTCGGCAATACGGTTTACGACAATCTGGCGCTGCCCTACCAGATCCGCCAGGAACCGCCAGCCGAGCGAAAAATGAAGGCCGATCTGGCGCGTTTCGGGCTGCCGGAGGCGATGCTGACCAAAAGCATCAATGAACTGTCCGGCGGGGAGAAGCAGCGGGTGTCCCTGATCCGCAACCTGCAGTTTATGCCCCGGGTGCTGTTGCTCGACGAGATCACCAGCGCGCTGGACGAGGAAAACAAACGCAACGTCAATGAGATCGTGCATCAGCTGGCGGCGGAACACCGGCTGGCGGTGCTGTGGGTGACGCACGATACCGAAGAGATAGCGCATGCGGACGAAGTGATCACCCTGCGCGCGCACGGCGCCGAGCAACAGGAGCAACAACATGAATCAGCATAACATCACCAACGAATCCTTGGGCTTGTCGATGGTGCTGGTGGTGGTCGCCATCCTGATCAGCCACCGGGAAAAGCTGGCGCTGGAAAAGGACATTATCTGGAGCATCTGCCGCGCGGTGGTGCAGCTGATCATCGTCGGCTACGTGCTGAAGTATATTTTCGACCTGGATAACGCCGTTCTCACCGTGTTGATGGTGCTCTTCATCTGCTTTAACGCGGCCTACAACGCCAAGAAACGCAGCAAGTACGTCGAACACGCGTTCGTGACGTCGTTTATCGCCATCACCACCGGCGCGGTGCTGACGTTGGCGGTGTTGGTATTGACCGGTTCCATCGAATTTACGCCGATGCAGGTGATCCCCATCTCCGGGATGATCGCCGGCAACGCCATGGTGGCGGTGGGGTTGTGCTACACCAACCTCGGCCAGCGTTTCAAAAGCGAGCAGCAGAAGATTCAGGAGATGCTCAGCCTGGGGGCGACGCCCAAGTTCGCATCGGCGGCGCTGATCCGCGACAGCATCCGCGCTTCGCTGATCCCGACCGTGGACTCGGCGAAAACCGTTGGGCTGGTCAGCCTGCCGGGCATGATGTCCGGGCTGATCTTTGCCGGCATCGACCCGGTGAAAGCGATCAAATACCAGATTATGGTGACCTTTATGCTGCTTTCCACCGCCAGCCTGTCGACCATCATCGCCTGCTATCTGGCTTACCGTAAGTTCTACAACGCGCGTCACCAACTGGTGGTCGGCAACCTGAAGTAACGCCATGAAAAACGGCCTCCGCGGAGGCCGTTTTTTTACCCTTGCAGCAGGGCGATGCTCTGGCGGATTTCCCGTTCGATATCGGCCTCGCTCCAGCCGTCCAGCTGTGAAGAGAAGGGCTCGAAGGCATAGACGCCGGTATAGCCCAGGCGTTCCAGGTTCTGCACCTGGCGGCGGCTTTCCAGCCGGTCGCCCTCGCTCAGCATAATGCGTTCTTCGTCGCTCAACGCGCCTTTATCCCGCCCGTCCTCCACGCCGGACAGATGCACCAGGCCGATCTGCGCCACCTGGATCTGCGCGTCGAAGTCGGCCTGCGTCACATCGCTCAGGTAGTGGTGGAACGTATCGAGCACGATGCGGTACGGCGCGCCCGAATCGCGGATGATCGCTTGGGTCAGCAGCGACGATCGCAACGAGCTGATGCCGAAGCCCAGCGGTTCGACGTATCCCTGCACGCCATAGCGGGCAAACAGCGGCGCCAGCAGACGCAACGCGGCGAGGGTGTCGTCCCGTTTTTGCTGCTCGCTGCGCGTGTCGTCGGCGCTGCAGTGCGGGCACAGCACCAGCGCCCGGCTGTGGATAGCCTGCGCCTGCGCCAGCAACGCTTCGGCGCGCTGCTGCAGCGCCGCCGGGTCATCCACCCGATTGAACATGCCGAGGGCGTTGATCGTGACGATTTCAATGCCGTATTGCGCGGCGAGCGCGTTGAGCTGCGCGTTACTCAGATCGTCGGTCACCTTGCCGCTGGGCATGTCGTTGCGCAGCTCAACTTTGCTGAGCCCGCAGCGTTTCACCAGGCGGAAAAAATTGTCCAGATCGAGATTCGGCGCGATCTTGCGGTTAATGCAGAAGCGGTTCAGCGCAATGGTCATGAGGCATTACTCCAGCGGTCAGGGGTGAGAGATCAGGATTTGCCGTTTTCCAGCGGCAGCGGCTTACCGTCGGGCAGGGGTTGGCGGTGGCGTTTGGCCAGCACCACCTGTTCCATTTTTTCCAGCGAGACGCCTTTGGTTTCCGGAATATAGCGGCCGATAAACCAGTAGCTGAACAGGCAGCAGGCGGCGAAGATCCACATCGGGAAGGCGCCGTGGAAATGCGAGAACAGGTAAGGGTGGTCGTTGATCATCGGGAACGACTGCGACACCGCGAAGTTGGCGACCCACATGCAGCCGACGGCGATGCTCATCCCCTGCGCGCGCATGCGGTTCGGGAAGATTTCCGATACCAGCACCCAGGCGCCGACGCCCCAGGACAGCGCATAAAACACCATGAAGAACAGCATGCCGAACAGCGCGAAATAGCCGGTGGCCTGCGTGTAGAGCGCGTACGAGGTGAGCAGCAGGCCGGCGATGGCGCCCAGCGTGCCGTAACGCATCAGCGGAATGCGGCCCATGCGATCCATCAGCATGGCGCCGATGACCGAACCGACCAGCTGCAGCACGCCGATCCAGATGGTCTGGAACAGCGCTTCCTGCGCGTTTTCAGTGACGGTTTTCAGCACCACCGGCGCGTAATACATCATCACGTTGACGCCGGTGACCTGCTGCAACATGGCGATCATGCAGCCGACGAACAGAATGAACCGCACCCGCACATCGCCGTAGTTCAGCTTCCGGTGCTGCTGCTGTTGATCCTGCTGCAGCGAGTCTTTGATTTCTTTCAGCAGATTCTGCGCGTGGGCGGCGTTGGATACCTTGGTCAACATCGCCAGCGCCTGATCGTCGCGGCCCATCATCACGTTCCAGCGCGGCGATTCAGGAATGACGAATACCAGGATGCAGAACAGAATGCAGGGGATCACGCCCGAGGCGAACATCCAGCGCCAGCCCATTTCCACCAGCCAGGCTTCGCTGGCGATGCTGGCGATTTTGAAGTTGACGTAGAAAATCACGATCTGGCCGAAGACGATGGCGAATTGCTGCATGCTGAGCGCCCGCCCGCGCATGTCTTTCGGCGACACCTCCGACATGTACATCGGCGACACGGTGGCGGCAATGCCGACCGCCAGCCCGCCGATGATGCGGTAGATGACGAACCAGGTGAAGGTCGGGGCCAAGGCTGCGCCGACGGCGGACACGGTGAACAGCAGCGCCGCCAGCATCAGCGCCTTTTTACGGCCCCAGCGCGCCGCCAGCGGCCCGGCGGCGAAGGCGCCGACCACGCAGCCAATCACCACGTTGGAGACTGCCCAGCCGGTTTCGGCCGGGCTGAGATCGAAATAGGCTTTCAACGCTTCGATCGCGCCGGAGATCACGGCGGTATCGTAGCCGAACAGAATGCCGCCCAGGGCGGCGATGCCGCAAATTCGCAATATGTAGCCGGTATTGTGCTTACGCTGATATGACATGTGTTGCTCCGATTTTTATCCTGGCTTCCGTCCGCACGGTTGGGGTGTCGGGAAGGGGGCGAGCGGAAGGGTGTGAACCGTGCCTGTCATCAAGGCGATGTCGTCGATAAATGCTGGAACAAACAAGAACATTTATTTCATAATTAGTGAATAATGGAATATTGATTTTTAGATCCAGTTCAAAAAAAACCGTCACCTCTGTGCCGGGTCTCTTGGGCGAACGAGGGCGTGCGGTAACGGCGACAGGGCAGGCGCAGTGCGGGTTTTCTGTAGCAAAGTCAGTGTGTATTCCCCCAACTTTCGCCGCCGCCGTTGCGCTTTCCCTGGCACGGCAATGCAAGCGCCCGCCCGATCGACACCGCAAAATTGCGACCTCACGCACTAAAAACAAATTTTTCAAAACAATTTATTTGAAACTTTTTTTTCAATGAAATAGAGTTTGCTGCATCCGGTCAGGATTTAGCCGGCTTGCCGACGGAGTTTGGCGAGCGGGACGATTAACGCCGCGCCGCCTGGGTGTGGCCAGGCGACAGCGGACTTGAAAAGAGGGCGTGACATGAAAACCGTGGGTAACTTTATTGACGGGCAGGTGTGCCTGAGCAGCAGCAATCAAACCGTCGACGTGCACAACCCGGCCAGCGGGCAGGTTGAGCGGCGCGTTACGCAGAGCACCGCCGCCGAAGTCAAACAGGCCATCGACGTGGCCCACCGGGCGTTCGCCGACTGGTCGCGCACCACGCCGCTGCGCCGCGCGCGCATCATGTTCAATTTCAAGGCGCTGCTGGAACAGCACCGTGACGAGCTGGCCGAGCTTATCGTCAGCGAGCACGGCAAAGTGTATTCGGATGCGCTGGGCGAACTGACGCGCGGCATGGAAGTGGTCGAATTCGCCTGCGGTATCCCGCATCTGATCAAGGGCGAGTATTCGCCGGACGTCGGCAGCGGCGTCGACAGCTTCTCGCTGATGCAGCCGCTGGGCGTGGTGGCGGGCATTACCCCGTTCAACTTCCCGGCGATGGTGCCGATGTGGATGTTCCCCATCGCGCTGGCCTGCGGCAATACCTTTATCCTCAAGCCGCCGGCGCTGGTGCCTTCGGCCTCGGTGCGCTTGGCGGAGTTGCTGAAAGAAGCCGGCCTGCCGGACGGCGTGTTCAACGTGGTGCACTGCGCCAATGAAGATGCGGCGCAGCTGTGCACCGATCCGCGCATTCAGGCGGTGAGCTTCGTCGGTTCCTCCACCGTGGCGGAACATATCTATACCACCGCCAGCGCGCACGGCAAGCGGGTACAGGCCTTCGGCGCGGCGAAAAACCAGGCGATCGTCATGCCGGACGCCGATCTGGACGCCACGGTCAACGCGTTGATGGGCGGCGCGTTCGGCTCTGCCGGCGAGCGCTGCATGGCGCTGCCGATCGCCGTGGTGGTCGGTGACGATACCGCAGACAAACTGATCGCCAAACTGAAGCCGCTGATCGCGCAGCTCCGCGTCGGGCCGGGCTTGCAGCAGGGTGGCGAAGAGAATGAAATGGGGCCGCTGGTGTCGTCCGCCCATCAGAAAAAGGTGCTGGGCTACATCGATCTGGGCGTGGAAGAAGGCGCCACCCTGGTGGCCGACGGCCGCAATTATCAGGTGCCGGGCTACCCTGAAGGCTACTACGTCGGCGGCACGCTGTTCGACCATGTGAAGCCGAACATGCGCATCTACCGCGAAGAGATCTTCGGGCCGGTGCTGGGCATCGTGCGGGTGCCGGACTATCGCACCGCCATCGACACGGTCAACGGTCACGAGTTTGGCAACGGCAGCGCCATCTTTACCGGCAGCGGCCACTACGCGCGTCAGTTCGTGCAGGAAGTGCAGGCCGGGATGGTCGGCGTCAACGTGCCGGTGCCGGTGCCGATGGCGTTCCACAGCTTCGGCGGCTGGAAGCGCTCGGTGTTCGGCGCGTTGAACGTGCACGGCACCGACGGCGTGCGCTTCTACACGCGCATGAAGACCGCCACCGCGCGCTGGCCGGCCGGGCAGCAGACGGTGTCCGAATTCAGCATGCCGACGCTGGGCTAAGCGATCGCAGAGTATGAGCGGGCCGTTGCTCCTTTGGGGCAGCGGCCTTTGCACGGGGAGTTAACAGGAGAATCGAAATGTCTTCACTGCTTGCCAAATGTCAGGCGCCGAACGCCGAGGGGCGTATCCAGCACGTGACGCCGGAAAATGCCGGTTGGGGCTATGTCGGCTTTGACGTTTACCGCCTGGCCGCCGGGCAGTCGCTGCAGTTGGAATGCGGTGGCAGGGAACTGTGTCTGGTACTGGTGGCCGGTATCGCCTCCGTCGCCACGCTGCGCGCCGAATACCCGCATATCGGCAAACGCATGAGCCCGTTCGAGCGCACGCCGCCTTACGCGGTGTACGTGCCGCACCACGATCGCATCGACGTGCGGGCAGAAACCGATCTGGAGTTGGCGGTGTGCAGCGCGCCCGGCAGCGGCCATCTGCCTTCACGCCTGATCACGCCGGCGGAAATCGGCGTGGAGCGGCGCGGCAAGGGGCGCAACCAGCGGTTGGTGCATAACATTCTGCCGGACAGCGAGCCGGCCGACAGTCTGCTGGTGGTGGAGGTTTACACCGATGAGGGCAACACCAGCTCCTACCCGAGCCACAAGCACGATCAAGAAGATTCGCCGGACGAGACCTATCTCGAAGAGACGTACTATCACCGCATTCAGCCGGAGCAAGGGTTCTGCATGCAGCGCGTCTATACCGACGATCGCACGCTCGACGAATGCATGCCGGTCTACAATCGCGACGTGGTGAAAGTGCCGCGCGGTTATCATCCGGTGGCGACCCTGGCGGGCTACGACAACTACTATCTCAACGTGATGGCCGGGCCGGTGCGGCAGTGGAAATTCACCTGGGAAAAAGACCACGCCTGGATTAACGGCGAAGGTTACCCCGCCGCGCAATAGGCGCTTGAGGCCCGGCTTGCCGGGCTTTCTCTTTATCAGGGTATAAATTTGACCTAAATTTGCCCTCTATCTTGCTCAAATGATAACCTGTCCACACGCGATCGCTCCCTGGCTGAGTGAATCCAAAGAATCGCTGTGATACAGCGTGATTGCCTATGCGCAGGAGGAAAAACTATGACGACCACCATGTCCCAAAAAGCGGCGCGGGAAGGATTAGGTTCGCCCGATCTGTTTGAAGGCGGGGTTTACGTCACAAAAAATGGTGTTGCCGAGCTGTTTGTGCAAACGGCGGCTGAGAGAGAGGCCGAAATACGGGAACGCAATCTCGAGCGCCAGTCCAACGCGTTGTTGAAACTGACTATGATGGCGAAGCAAGAGATTAAAAATCAGCGCGGTCTGTCGCCCGAAGAAACCTTGCAGCGGCTGCGTGACGCGCGGAAATAGACCCGAGGTGCAGGATGCCCCAGGAAATACGTTTTACCGTCGCGCCGGCGGCGGAATGGAGCCTGAAAGACATCGAGTCTTATAAGAGCGGAACGATAGGGGCCGTCGCAGCCGGGATGTTCGTGGACAATCTGTTGTTATCGTCCCTCGCTGCAATTGCCGACGATCCCGCCCGCTACCGCTTCAACGCCGTGCTGGCGGGCATGGGAGTGCGGTTGCACGAACGATTGGATCCCGACAGCGAATACCGCGTCATCTATGACTACGACGGCCAAACGGTGGAGATTCTGCTTTTCATCAGCATGAAGCAGGATCTGGAAAGCGCGCTCTACCGCTATTTGTTGCTGCAATAATCCCGCCGCGCCCGAGCCTGTCGGGCGCGTTCACATCCGCCTTACTCGTCCCGGGCGTTATTCAGCGCCAGCGAGACCGCCAGCGTCTGTGCCAGACACATCGAGGCCACCTGCGAACGGAACCCGTCCACCTGCGCTTCGCGCACCACGAAACAGACGTCGCTGAAGGCGGCCAGCGGGCTGACCTGGCTGTCGGTGATGGCGATCTGTTGCGCGCCGCGCTTGGCGCCCAATTCCACCAGTTCCACCGCCTCGCGGGCGTACGGCGAATAGCTGATGGCGATCACCACGTCCTTCGGTTTCACCATGCTCAGCTGTTCGGTAAACATCCCGCCCAGCCCGTCAATCAGAAACGCGCGGCGCTCCAGATGGCGCAGCGCATAGGTAAGGTAGGAAGCGACGCTGAACGAGCGGCGCAGGCCGATCACGTAGATGTTTTCAGCGTTGTTGAGCAGCTCGACGGCGCGATCCAACTGCTCGGGGGCGATCTGCATCGCCAGCTGCTGCAGCGCCTGCGCGTTGACCATGGTGAATACGTTGAGAATCTCCGCCGGCTTCTCCGGCGCGACGTTGTCGTCGGTGGAGGTTTGGCGGAACAGGCGTGCGCGCTCGGTATAGTTCACCGTTTCTTCCATCAGATGCTGACGGAACACCTGCTTCATTTCGTTGAAGCCGCTGAAGCCGAAGGCGTTGGCGAAACGGATCAGGGTGGAAGGCGGCACGCTGGCCTGTGCGGCGATGGAGGCAACGGTATCGAAAGCGATGCTGTTACTGTTATCCAAAATATAGCGCGCCACCTGCTTCAAACGCTTGCTCAGCGTTTCATAACGGTGGCGGATCTCGTCCTGTAACAGCGAAAGTTGAGTTGGGTTGTTCATCCATTCGGCTCGCAGTGGGGTGAAGGCGCATTGGCCTGACGCCTGAAATATTGACAGGGTATTTTAACAGACGGAGCGGAAATTTCATTTCCTCAAAAAGCGATTTATTCGATTGCACATTGCGCGACTTCACAGAAAATGGGCAAAAAAATCCCCTTAAAGCGGCGAAATGGCCTTAAGGGGACGTGAACCTGCTGTAGCTGTCAGTGCGCGCTGCCCACCTGTGGACGGTACTGGCGCCAGAAAGCGATCAGCGTCAGGTATTTTTGTTTCACCTGCTCGATCAGGGCCGCGTCGTCGATTTCCCCCTGCAGCCAGCGGCGCGAAGGTTGGCCGAAAATGGTGCGGCCGACGGCGAAACCTTTGACCCAGCGCGCATCCGCGGCGGCGGCAAAGCCCGCCTTCAGCACCGCCTCCGGGGAGTCGAGCCCCAGGATCAGCACGCCGCGGCAGTCGGGATCGCAGGCGTCGATCAGCGCGCCGACCCGCTGCCAGTTTTCCGCGCTCAGCGGCGGCAGTTTCCACCAGTCCGGCTGAATGCCCATGTGGTAGAAGTGTTCAATCATCTCCAGGTAATAGCGTTCGTCTTTGTCGGCGTTGCTGTCCGGCAGGATCACCTCCAGCAGCAGTTCGTGGCCGGATTTGCAGCAGCCGCGGTAGACGTCGGCGATCAGCGCATCCTGTTCGCGGCGCAGTTCCGCCGCGTCGTGCGGGTGATAGAACACCAGGCACTTCACCACGTGCTCCTGCGGCCAGTCGATCAATTGCGAGCCAATATTGCCGTGCTCCAGGCGCAGTGGGCGCGAGCTGGGCAGCTCCACCGGCCGGCCGATCCACCATCCCTGGCCAGTGATTTCGTTCAGCGCCGCCTGCCCGTAGGTGGTGTCGGCCAGAATGCCGCTGTTGCCGTCGAGGCCGGCCTGCGCGGCAGCCTGTTGCGCCGCGGTGAGCAGCAGGGTCTTCAGGCGCGGAATGCGTTCCTCGCCGACGCCGGCTTCGCGCGCCATGTCCGCCAGCTGCTTGCGGTGATCGAAGGCGAACACGCACAGTTCCGGCCACTGTTGCTTGCGGGTGGTGACCCGGTGCAGGTGGTTCAGACGTGCGTCGCGGTCCGGGCGCGTGACCTGTTGTTCACGCTGCAGGTAGTCGTCCAGCTCCCGTTTGGTCGGCATCGCCGGCGCGCAGCCGTGGCGCGAAACCACCAATGCGCCGCAGGCGTTGGCGTAGCGGCAGGCCTGCTCCCAGCCTTCATCGTTCAGGTAGCCGCGCAGCAACCCGGACATAAAGGCGTCGCCGGCCCCCAGCACGTTCAGCACCTCCACCCGCACGCCGGCGTGCAGCTTCACCTGTTCCCAGTCGTCGGCGATGTCATCTTCGAACACCGAGCAGCCCTGCGCGCCGCGCTTGCACACCAGCGTGGCCGCCGTGGCCCGGCGCACGTTTTTCAGCGCCGTCAGCGTGTCGGTGCTGCCGCCGGCGATATGAAATTCCTCTTCAGTGCCGACGATCAGATCGAAATGGTGCAGCACCTCCTGCAGTTCGCGGGTCACCTGGTCTGATTCCACAAAGCGGGTTTCGCCGTCGCCCAGCGACGTCAGCCCCCACAGTACCGGGCGGTAATCGATGTCGAGCGCGGTGCGCAGGCCGTGGCGGCGCGCATACTCCAGCGCCTTCAGCACCGCGGCGCGGGTGTTCGGGTGCGACAGGTGCGTGCCAGTGATGGCCAGCGCGCGCGCGGAGGCGATGTAGGCCTCGTCGATGTCGTCCGGCGTCAGCGCCATGTCCGCGCAGTTTTCGCGGTAGAAGATCAGCGGGAAGGTTTCCTGATCCTTGATGCCGAGGATCACCAGGCCGGTTAATCGTTGCTTGTCGGTGATCAGACAGCGGGTATCGGCCCCGACGCGCTGCAGCTCTTCACGCAGAAAGCGGCCCATGTGTTCATCGCCGACGCGGGCCAGCATGCCGGATTTCAACCCCTGAATGGCGGTGCCGTAGGCCACGTTGCCGGAAGAGCCGCCGAGGTATTTGGCGAATGTGCCGGCGTCTTCCAGACGCGCGCCGATCTGCTGAGCATAGAAATCGACGGCGATGCGCCCGAGACAAATGACATCAAGCTGTTTTTGTTGTGTAGCCATACCCGTTTCCTTCTGTTTAAGCAAAACTCCGGCGGCGGCCCGAGCGTGGCGCCCTGCAGGAAGCATGGGGACAGTATGGGGAATGAAAATTTCAATTTCAATATGAAATGAAATTTACACCCCAAAAATGTGATGCGTTTAAAACATCGACAGAGGCGTGGGAAAAGGCGGTGAACCGGCTGGATAAGGGCCGCCGGGGCCGTACATAAAAGGGGGGTGAGGGCAGGGTAAAAGGCTGTCAGCCCATGTGCCAACGACTTTTATCGGCCGGTGCGCGGCACGAAGCCCATGAAGGCTGAACCACGAGATGAAACGCGCTTTTCATGTAATATGCGATCTTTATCGCAAAATGAAATGTTTCTTCTGTAATGTGATTTTATGAAAAATATATTTGTTTATAATCGCTTCACGTTTCAGGTTGTCGACTTCGTGAGCAGCGCGGGCATCGTCTGCTCAAGATAATAGCTGCCGCCGCGTAACACAAACACGGGATTGTCGGCTCGGCATGAGCGCTTTCCGGGGCGGCCCTCAATCTAAAGGGTGAGTAAATGGGCAAGATCAGGTTAACCATGGCGCAGGCGCTCGTCAGATTTCTCGATAACCAGTATCTGCTGGCCGACGGCGTGGAAACCAAATTCGTCGCGGGCATTTTCGCGATTTTCGGCCACGGCAACGTGCTGGGGCTGGGGCAGGCGCTGGAACAGGATAGCGGCGATCTGCGGGTGCACCAGGGCCGCAACGAGCAGGGGATGGCCCATGCGGCGATCGGCTTCGCCAAACAGAAGCTGCGTCGGCAAATTTACGCCTGCACCTCATCGGTCGGCCCCGGCGCCGCCAATATGATCACCGCCGCCGCCACCGCCACCGCTAACCGCATCCCTTTATTGCTGCTGCCGGGCGACGTTTACGCTTCTCGCCAGCCGGATCCGGTGTTGCAGCAAATCGAACAGTCTTACGATCTCAGCATCAGCACCAACGACGCGTTCCGTGCGGTGAGCAAATACTGGGATCGCATCGTGCGCCCGGAACAGCTGATGAGCGCCTGCATCAATGCGATGCGCGTGTTGACCGATCCGGCGGAAACCGGCGCGGTGACGCTGTGTCTGCCGCAGGACGTGCAGGGTGAAGCCTACGACTATCCCGACTATTTCTTCCAAAAACGCGTGCATCGGCTCGATCGCCGCCCGGCGACCGAGGGCATGTTGGCGGACGCCTTGGCGCTGCTGACGGCCAAACGCAAACCGCTGCTGGTGTGCGGCGGCGGCGTGAAATACTCGCAGGCCGGGCGGGCGCTGCGCGAATTCGCCGAGCGCTTCGGCATTCCGTTCGCCGAGACCCAGGCCGGCAAAGGCGCGGTGCCGAGCGACCATGAATTCAACCTCGGCGGCATCGGCGAAACCGGCTGCCTGGCGGCCAACACGCTGGCCCGACAGGCCGATTTGGTGATCGGCGTCGGCACCCGCTACACCGATTTCACCACCTCGTCCAAATGGCTGTTCCAACATCCGAGCGTCAGCTTCCTCAACGTCAACGTCAGCGCCTTCGACGCCGGCAAGCTTGACGGCGTGCAGGTGCTGGCGGACGCCCGCGAGGCGCTGAGCGAACTGGGCGCACGGCTGGCGCAGGCCGATTATCGCGCCGGCTGGGGCGACGCCATCGCCGCGGCGCGCAGCGCGCAGCATGAAGAGACCGAGCGGGTTTACGCGGTGGAATACAGCGGCGCAGGCTTTGTGCCGGAGATCGACGATCACCTCGATCGCGAGCGGGTGTTCGCCGAATTTATCGCTCAGACCGACTCGGCGATGACGCAAAGCCGGGTGCTGGGGGTGCTGAACCGCGAACTGCCGCCGGACAGCGTGATCGTCGCCGCCGCCGGCAGCCTGCCGGGCGACCTGCAGCGGGTGTGGCACAACCGCGGCGAGCACGGTTACCACGTGGAATACGGCTACTCCTGCATGGGGTACGAGGTGAACGCCGCATTGGGGGTCAAGCTGGCCGAGCCGCAGCGTGAGGTGTACGCGATGGTGGGTGACGGCGCGTTCATGATGCTGCATTCCGAGCTGGTCACCTCGATTCAGGAAGGCTGCAAGATCAACGTGGTGCTGTTCGACAACATGACCAACGGCTGCATCAACAACCTGCAGATGGAACATGGCATGGACAGTTACACCACCGAATTCCGCTTCCGCAATCCAGAGGGCGGCAAGCTCGACGGCAAACTGGTGCCGGTCGATTTCGCCATGCTGGCAGCGGCTTACGGCTGCAAAACCTATCGCGTCACCACCGAGCAGCAGTTGCTCGATGCGCTGGCCGACGCCCGCAGGCAGACCGTGTCCACGCTGCTCGACATCAAGGTGCTGCCGAAGACCATGGTGCACAAATATCTCAGCTGGTGGCGCGTGGGCGGCGCTCAGGTGGCCGACAGCGAGAAAATCGTCGAAGTGGCGCGCAAGCTGCAGGAAAACATCGATAAGGCGCGCGATTACTGATTCGTTTTCGAACACAACACACTTTCCAGAGGGTAGCGAAAATGACATTGAACATTGGGGTTATCGGCACCGGCGCCATCGGCCGCGATCATATCCGTCGCTGCAGCAAAGTTTTGCAGGGCGCCCGCGTCGTAGCGGTGAACGACATCAATCGCGACAACGCCGCCAAGGTGGTGAGCGATCTGCAGCTGGATGCGCGGGTGTATGACAACGGCCACGATCTGATCAAGGCCGCCGACGTGCAGGCGGTGCTGGTCACCTCCTGGGGGCCGAGTCATGAAGAGTTCGTGCTGGCGGCCATCGCCGCCGGCAAACCGGTATTCTGCGAGAAGCCGCTGGCGGTGACCGCGCAGGGCTGCAGAAACATCGTCGACGCCGAAGCGAAGCACGGCAAGCGGCTGGTGCAGGTCGGCTTTATGCGCCCCTATGACCAGGGCTATCGCGCGTTGAAACAGGTGCTGACCAGCGGCCAGATCGGCGAGCCGCTGATGCTGCACTGCGCGCACCGCAATCCGACGGTCGGCGAGGCCTACACCACCGATATGGCGATCACCGACACCCTGATCCACGAAATCGACGTGTTGCGCTGGCTGCTCGACGACGACTATGTGTCGGTGCAGGTGGTGTTCCCGCGCAAGAGCCCGAAGGCGTTCCCGCACCTGAAAGATCCGCAAATTGTGCTGTTTGAAACCGCCAAAGGGACGCGCATCGACGTCGAAATCTTCGTCAACTGCCAGTACGGCTATGACATTCAGTGTGAAGTGGTAGGGGAAACCGGCATCGCCAAACTGCCGGAGCCGTCCTCGGTGCAGATGCGCAGCGGCGCCCGCCTGTCGACCGAAATCCTGACCGACTGGAAGGATCGCTTTATCGACGCCTATGACGTCGAGCTGCAGGGGTTCATCAACGACGTGGCCGCGGGCAAATTGACCGGCCCTTCCGCCTGGGACGGCTACGCCGCCGCCGTGACCGCTGACGCCTGCGTGGCCGCCCAGCTCAGCGGCGAGATCGTGCCGGTGACCCTGCCGGCGCGCCCGGCGTTTTACGGCAAATAACCGCTCGCAGCGCGTACCCATGATTGTAGAGGAGTGACCATGAAGATCGCTTTTGATGTCGACGTTATCCGGGATTTGGGCGTCACCAAAATGGTTCAGCAGGTGGCGGACTGGGGCTACAAATACATCGAGCAGTCGCCGCACCCGCAGATCAACCCGTTTTACAAACATCCGAAGGCCAGCCGCGAAATCATGGCGGAGTATAAAAACGCCCTGAAAGCGACCGGCGTGGAGATCTCCTCATTTATCGTGGTGTATCGCTGGTCCGGGCCGGGGGAAGATCGCCGCCAGGCGGCGGTCAAAAACTGGCGGCGGATGATCGAAATCGCGGTGGAAATGGGCGTGCAGGTGATCAACACCGAACTGGCCGGCAACCCCAACGAACCGGAGATCTGCGAGGAGCTGTGGTATCGCTCGATGGAGGAGCTGCTGCCGATCGTTGAGCGCGAGGGTATTCGTATGGAGATCCAGTCGCACCCGTGGGACTTCTGCGAGCTGAGCAACGAAACCGCCGATCTGGTGAAGTCGCTGCGCAGCGACCACGTCAAATACCTCTACAGCGTGCCGCACACCTTCTACTACGACAAGGGACAGGGTGACGTAGCCGGCATGCTGCAGTACGCCGGGGACGATCTTTCCCACGTGCTGATCGCCGACACCATGAATCACACCAAGCATTGCCGTTATATCGTCAACCCGCCAGGCGTTGACGCCGCGGTGCACCAGCACGTCGGCATCGGCGAAGGCGAAGTGAATTTCGACGCCCTGTTCCAGACGCTGCGCGACATGGAATTCGCCAACCGCAGCTTCAAGGTCGGCGGCGAATCGATTATCTGCACCTCGTTGTTCGGCTACCCGGAAAAGATGCCGAGCCAGGCGGTGGCGACCAGAGAACGCATCGAAAGAGAGCTGTTGGGCAAATAATCTGATTCGGCTCGCCGGCGGCGTTTGTACCGGCGGCCCTGCAAGGACCGAGGCAAACCATGAATAAAGACAACGTGAAATTGGCCATTGCGCCGATCGGCTGGACCAACGATGACATGCCCGATTTGGGCAAGGAAAACACCTTCCAGCAGTGCGTCAGTGAAATGGCGCTGGCCGGTTTCACCGGCAGCGAAGTGGGCAGCAAATACCCGCGCGATCCGGCGGTGCTGAAACCGATGCTGGATATTCGCGGCATCCAGATCTGCAACGCCTGGTTCAGTACCTTTTTCGCCGACGGCCAGAAAGACAAAACCATTGATGAATTTATCAACCACATGAATTTCCTGCATGCCATGGGCGCCAGGGTGATCGGCTGTTCCGAGCAGAGCAAGAGCATTCAGGGCACCACCAAAGGCGTGTTCGAAGAGAAGCCGTATTTCAGCGATGAAGAGTGGCGGCGGGTGGCCGACGGTTACAACGAGTTGGCGAAGATCGCCGCCGATAAAGGCATGCAGGTGTGCCTGCACCACCACATGGGCACCGGCATTCAGACCACGGCCGAAATCGATCGCTACATGAGCATGGTCAACGACGACGTTTATCTGCTGTTCGATACCGGCCATGCCTACTATTCGGAAGGCAGTCAACAGGCGATGATGGCGATCCTGGAGAAGTATCTGCCGCGCATCAACCATGTCCACCTGAAGGACGTGCGCGATGAGGTGGTGGCGGAAGTGAAGGCCAACAAGCTGAGTTTCCTCGATGGCGTGAAGAAGGGCACCTTCACCGTGCCGGGTGATGGCGTGATCGATTTCAGACCGGTGTTCAAGCTGCTGGACGAGCGCGGTTACAAAGGGTGGATGGTGGTGGAGGCCGAGCAGGATCCGGCGCTGGCCAACCCGTTCGAGTATGCGGTGAAGGCGCGCCGTTATATTCGGGAAACCGCCGGCATTTAGGCGGCGAGGGGCAATAGAGATCGAGGGGCGCCGCCAGCGCCCCTTTTTTGATGGCGGTGCGTTAGCCGCCGAGCGTTTGCCAGGTTGTGACCTGGCTGCCCGGCCACGGGGTGGCGGCGTATACGCCACGGGCGATCGCCCGAGCGAGGGTGTCCGCCGCCAGCGCGCCGATCTGCAGCACCGCCAGTTCACGGCTGCCCTGCACCTCGCGCTGCCCGGTGGACAGGGCGAACACCACGTCGCCGTCAAATGGGCTGTGTAGCGGGCGGATGGCGCGCGCCATGCCGTCTTGCGCCATGATGGCCACCCGTTTCAACTCCACCCGCGTCAGCGCCAGGTCGGTGGCGATGCAGGCCAGGGTGGTGTTCTTTCTGCCGCCCTGCGGCTCTTGCACCATCCCGTCTTCGCCCTGCGCGCGCAGCTGCGCCAGAGCCGCCGCGCCGCCGTTGCCGAATTCACCATCGATTTCATAGGGCGTCGCCCAGAAGGCGCGGGTGCCGGGCGCTACCACCGCACCCAGGCTGTTGACCGCCACCAGTGCGCCGACGGTAGCGCCATTGGCGGCAACGATCGATGCCGAACCGAGCCCGCCTTTCAGCTTGCCCATGCCGGTCATGGCGCCGTAGCCGGCGCCGACGGTGCCCAGTGGAAAGTCCAGGCCGGCCTTGCCGACCGCGTCGATGCCCAGTTGGCGATACGGCGGCGTGAGCTGCCAGTTTTTATCGCCGCCGTTGGCCAGGTCGTACAGGCAGGCGGTGGGCACGATAGGTGACACCGGCACGCCGGGAGCCGGCCGCAGCGCATAGCCTCTGCCTTGTAGCCCGAGCCAGGCCGCGACGCCGTCCGCCGCCGCCAGGCCGTATACCGAACCGCCGCTGAACGTCAGCGCATCGATGGTCTGTACCAAATTGTCCTCACCCAGCGCGTCGGTTTCACGGGTGGCGGGGCCGCCGCCGCGCACGTCCACGGCGGCAATCGCCGGGCCGTCCGGCAGGATCACCGTCGCGCCGGTGCGCACCCGGCTGTCCTGCGCCACGCCGACCTTCAGGCCGGGTACATCGGTAATCAGGTTGCGGGCGCCAGGGCGCCCGGCGGCGGAAGTTGGCATAGCGGCACCTAATGGGGTGAAGGGGGGGAACATGCCGGCGGCGGTCAGGCCGGCCAGCGCGTGTAAAAAGGTTCGGCGGTTGATATTCAGGGGCCGGCGCAGCGGCCCCTGCGGGGGGATGATATCACGCATCGGCGCGCGGCTGCCCGGAGCGAAAACGCGCCATATGGTAGGCATCGACCAGCACGCCGTCGCGCATGGCGAAAGCGCGGCTGGTGCCTTCAATCTCAAAACCGAACTTGCGATACAGCGCGATGGCCGCCGGGTTGTCGGTAAACACCGTCAGTTCGATGCGCTCGATGGCCGCCCAGTTGTCGCACAGGTCGATCATCGCCTGCATCAGGCGGCTGCCGACGCCTTTACCGTGGTAGCGCGGATCGACGCCGATGCCGAAGGTGGCCACGTGGCGGCGGCGCACGCGCTGATTCAGCATCACGGCTAACTGACCGACAAGCTGTCCGTCAACGAAGGCCGCCAGGTTATGCGTGCCCGGTTCGGGATTGGCGAGGCGTTTATGCCACAGGTCGACTGTCGGTAGCGGTAGGTGCAGCGTATCGCGGTAGACGGGCATCTGAGAATAAAGATGATGCAGGGCCTGCGCATCCGATGTTTCCACGTGGCGTATCGCGATCTCGCTCATCTCGCTGCTCCTTTTGCTTACCGGTTGAATAACCTCTGAATTTATCCGTTTACTGCCTTGAGTCAATATTATTTCAACGGGTCAAAAAAAACGCTTTACAGGTGCGAATGATAATGATTATTATTGCGATGCGTTCCGGGGAGGGCATCAACCCTTGATACTCTCGCTGCGAAGGCACGACATTGCTCACATTGCTTCCAGTGTTTACTTAGCCAGCTCGGGTGCTGGCTTTTTTTTTGCCCTTTTTCAGCCGGTTCCGCTTTCAACAAATCCGCTGCCCATTCGCTGTTTCATTCCATCGAAATTTTTGAACAGAGGCATGAGTTTTTTACGCTTTCTTATTCTGCTGGCAGGACTAGACTGTAAAAAAACATTGAGGAGAGTTGAAAATGATTTATGTACGTAAAGCGGAAGACCGCGGCCACGCCAATCATGGCTGGCTGGATAGCTGGCACACCTTCTCATTTGCCGATTATTACGATCCGAACTTTATGGGGTTCTCGGCGCTGCGAGTGATCAACGAAGATGTGATCGACGCAGGGCAGGGTTTCGGTACTCACCCGCATAAAGACATGGAAATCCTGACCTACGTGCTGAGCGGCACGGTGGAACACCAGGACAGCATGGGCAACAAGGAGCAGATCCAGGCCGGCGAATTCCAGATCATGAGCGCGGGCACCGGGGTGCGTCACTCCGAGTACAATGCCAATCAGGATCGCCCGTTGCACCTGTACCAGATTTGGATCATTCCGGATCAGGTCGGGCTGGAGCCGCGCTACGAGCAGCGCATGTTTGATGCGCCGCAGGGCCGTCAGCTGGTGCTGTCGCCGGATGCGCGCGACGGTTCGCTGAAGGTGTTCCAGGATATGACGCTGTCGCGTTGGGCGCTGAATAAAGGCGAGCAGGGGGAATGCCCGATCGCCGCCGGCCGCCGCGTTTGGATCCAGGTGGTGCGCGGCAAGGTCTCGGTCAACGGCCAGACCGCCGGCATCAGTGACGCGTTCGCGGTGTGGGATGAATCGGCGCTGACCATTCAAGCCGACGAAGAGAGCGAAATCCTGCTGTTCGATCTGCCGCCGGTGTGATTAAGCGGTAAATTTCAAGGGCTCACGGCGTGAGCCCTTTTTGCGTTGGCCGTCGCATAACCGACAATATCGGCCCGCCGTTTTTTTTGCTAAAATGGCTGCCCATTCACGGTTAGTCAGTTCATTGATAATGAAGAAAAAACGGCCGGTACTCCAGGATGTGGCGGACAAGGTGGGCGTGACCAAGATGACGGTGAGCCGTTATCTGCGCAATCCCGACCAGGTTTCCGCCGCCCTGCAGCAAAAAATCGCCGTCGCGCTGGATGAGCTGGGCTACATCCCCAACCGCGCGCCGGACATCCTCTCCAACGCCACCAGCCGGGCGATTGGCGTGCTGTTGCCGTCGCTGACCAACCAGGTGTTCGCCGAAGTGCTGCGCGGCATCGAAAGCGTCACCGACGCGCACAACTACCAGACCATGCTGGCGCACTATGGTTACCTGCCGGAGCGTGAAGAAGAGCGTCTGACTTCACTGCTTTCTTACAATATCGACGGCCTGATCCTGTCCGAGCGCCACCATACGCCGCGCACCCTGAAGATGATCGAGGTGGCGGGCATTCCGGTGGTGGAACTGATGGACTGCGTCTCGCCGTGCATCGATCTGGCGGTGGGCTTCAACAACTTCGAGGCGGCGCGCCAGATGACCCAGCAGATCATCGCGCACGGCCACCGTCACGTAGTCTATTTCGGCGCTCGCCAGGATGAGCGTACTATTATCAAGCAGCAGGGGTATGAGCAGGCGATGCGTGAATCCGGCCTGGAGCCGTACAGCATCATGACCGCGCGTTCTTCCTCTTATTCCGCCGGCGGGGAGCTGTTGCGCCAGGCGCAGCGTGACTATCCGCAGATCGACAGTATCTTCTGCACCAACGATGACCTGGCGATCGGCGCGGCCTTCGAATGCCAGCGGCAGGGGCTGTCGATCCCGCAGGAGATGGCGATCGCTGGCTTCCACGGCCATGACATCGGCCAGGTGATGGTGCCGAAGCTGGCCAGCGTGCTGACGCCGCGTGAACGCATGGGGCAGATCGGCGCCGAGCGCTTGCTGGCCCGGCTGCGCGGCGAAACGGTGTGCCCGCGCATGGTGGACGTCGGTTTCACCGTGATCCCCGGCGGCAGTATCTGAGCCATTTTAACGTTCTGTTTTAACACCCTTTCTTTTTGCAGCGCGCCCTGAGGCGCGCTGGTTATCCCGCCTGTAAGCCCGCAGCTCGTTGCCGACATAAGTTTGATCTCTGTCCCAGAACGCGAATTTTAGCCGGTTACCCGGTTCCGGCGCTCATGTTGTTACCGGTATCATGATACCGGTAACAACGAGTGCGCGGTCATCTTGCTGCAAGACTGAACCTCTGACTCAACAACACCTACAGCTCTTCTTAAACACCGGGAAAGAGCCTAAAAATAAAACAACCGCACACTTTACGCCTATCGTAAAGAGAGTCGCGATAAAAGGTTGGAGAAAAACTATGCCATTAGTGATTGTTGCAGGCGGCGTAGCGCTGCTGCTGCTGCTGATGATCCGCTTCAAGCTGAACGGCTTTATCTCTCTGGTTCTGGTTGCCCTGGCGGTCGGGATTGCACAGGGTATGCCGGTCGATAAGGTCATCGGCTCCATCAAGGCCGGCGTGGGCGGCACGCTGGGCAGCCTGGCGCTGATCATGGGCTTCGGCGCCATGCTCGGCAAGCTGCTGGCGGACTGCGGCGGCGCACAGCGCATCGCCACCACGCTGATCGACAAGTTCGGCAGAAAACACATTCAATGGGCGGTGGTGCTGACCGGTTTCACCGTCGGCTTCGCGCTGTTCTACGAAGTGGGCTTCGTGCTGCTGCTGCCGCTGGTGTTCACCATCGCCGCCTCCGCGCGCATTCCGCTGCTTTACGTCGGCGTGCCGATGGCCGCCGCGCTGTCGGTGACTCACGGCTTCCTGCCGCCGCACCCAGGCCCGACCGCCATCGCTACCATCTTCCATGCTGACATGGGTAAAACCCTGCTGTACGGCACGCTGCTGGCGATCCCGACGGTGATCCTGGCCGGCCCGGTCTATGCCCGCTTCCTGAAAGGCATTGACAAGCCGGTGCCGGAAGGCCTGTACAACCCGAAAACCTTTACCGACGCGGAGATGCCGAGCTTTGGCGTCAGCGTTGCCACGTCGCTGGTGCCGGTGATCCTGATGGCGCTGCGCGCGGTCGCTGAAATGGTGCTGCCGAAGGGCCACAGCCTGCTGCGCTTCGCCGAGTTCTTCGGCGACCCGGTGATGGCGACCCTGATCGCCGTGCTGATCGCCATCTTCACCTTCGGCCTGAACCGCGGGCGCACCATGGATGAAGTGATGGGCACCATCACCGATTCGATTAAAATCATCGCCATGATGCTGTTGATCATCGGCGGCGGCGGCGCCTTCAAGCAGGTGCTGGTGGACAGCGGCGTCGAGCAGTACATCGCCGGCCTGATGGAAGGCAGCAACGTTTCGCCGATCCTGATGGCCTGGTCAATCGCCGCCGCGCTGCGTCTGGCGCTGGGTTCCGCCACCGTGGCGGCGATCACCGCCGGCGGCATCGTCGCGCCGCTGATCGCCACCACCGGCGTCAGCCCTGAGCTGATGGTGATTGCGGTCGGTTCCGGCAGCGTCATCTTCTCGCACGTCAACGATCCGGGCTTCTGGCTGTTCAAGGAGTACTTCAACCTGAGCATCATGGAAACCATCAAATCCTGGTCGGTGTTGGAAACCATTATCTCCGTGTGTGGCCTGGTGGGCTGTCTGCTGCTGGCGACGGTCGTATAATCTTTATCCGGCGCCCTGCGGGGCGTCGGCGTTCCAGAGTATCTTTATCAGTTGGGGCGTATTTGGCGCGCTCGCGCCAGTTCCCATAAGGGCATGACACAATGAGTAATCCGCAGAATCACGTATTTGTTTTGATGGGCGTTTCCGGCAGCGGCAAATCCGCCGTGGCCAGCGCCGTCGCCCACGAGGCCAACGCCGCCATGCTGGATGGTGACTACCTGCACCCGCGCGCCAACATCATCAAAATGTCCTCCGGGCATGCGTTGGACGACAACGATCGCGCTCCGTGGCTGGCGGCCCTGAACGACGCCATCTTCGCCATGCAGCGCACCAACGACGTGTCGCTGCTGGTGTGCTCGGCGCTGAAGAAAAGCTATCGCGATCGCCTGCGCGACGGCAATCTCAACCTGCATTTCCTCTACCTGAAAGGCGACCAGTCGGTGATCGAGGAGCGTCTGAAGCAACGCAAGGGCCACTTCTTCAAGCCGCAGATGTTGATTTCCCAGTTCGCCACGCTGGAAGAGCCGGGCGAGCAGGAACCGGATGTGCAAGCGATCGACATCAACCAGCCGCTGGACGGCGTGGTCGCCGATACGCTCGCCTATATTCGCCGCGTTACCGCCCGCTGAGCGCGGGCCGTTGTCGGCGCCGCCAGGCGCCTACAGCTTCATGTAAGCCCGCACGCCATCCAGGAACATCTGGGTCGACAGCATCACCAGAATCAGCCCCATCAACCGCTCCAGCGCGCTGACGCCTTTGCTGCCCAGCAGGCGCAGGAACAGGTTCGACATCAGCAAAATGGCCGCAGAGAGACCCCAGGCGATCAGCAGCGCCGCCACCAGATGGGGCAACTGATGCGGGTATTGGTGCGACAGCAGCATCAATGCAGCCAGAATCGACGGCCCGGCCACCAGCGGGATCGCCAGCGGCACCAGGAACGGCTCCTCGCCGGCGGACAGCCCGGAGCTGTTTCCCTCCTGCGAGGGGAAAATCATCTTGATGGCGATCAGAAACAGGATGATGCCGCCGGAAATGGAGACGGTTTCGGTGCGCAGGTTGAGGAACGCCAGAATTTTCTCGCCGGCGAACAGAAAGATCAGCATCAGCAGCAGGGCGATCAGCAGCTCGCGAATCAACACCACGCGGCGGCGGCGCGGTTCCAGGTGCTTGAGCACCGACATGAAAATCGGCAGGTTGCCCAGCGGATCCATAATTAAAAACAGCAATACCGTAGCGGAAATCATCTCTGTCATGGTGACCTCGTGATCGTGAAAACGCCTCGGCCTTTCCGGCCGCGTCCTTGCCTATCCCCTATGGATTTCAAATTGCAGCTAGGCGCCCAGCGATCGCATCCCCAGGAGCTTACTCAAGTAAGTGACTGGGGTATGACAAATCTGCCGGGAGCAGATTTGAACGCTGCTCGCAGCGGCCCCTTGGGGCGTGGCCCACGGATGGGCCACGTAACTACGTGCAGGTAACAACGCTGCAGTTTGAAAGACGACGGGTATATAAGAAGGATTGCTGAGAAATCCTCAGCCATCGAATAAATTCACTTTGCGCCCGCGCCGACATTTTGTAAGGTGAGGAGATATTGCACACAACTCGTTATCACCTACATAAGCCCTTATCCGGGCGGGACACAGATATTATGAAAAACGTTGGTTTCATCGGTTGGCGCGGAATGGTCGGCTCGGTTCTCATGCAACGCATGACGGAAGAGCGCGATTTCGACGCCATTCGCCCGGTCTTTTTCTCCACCTCGCAGCACGGTTCCGCCGCGCCGGCCTTCGGCGGCCAGCAGGGCACGCTGCAGGATGCGTATGACATCGACGCGCTGAGCGCGCTCGATATCATTATTACCTGTCAGGGCGGCGATTATACCAACGAAGTTTATCCTAAGCTGCGCGCCAGCGGTTGGCAGGGTTACTGGATCGACGCGGCCTCGTCGCTGCGCATGCAGGACGACGCCATCATCATCCTGGATCCGGTCAACCACGCGGTGATTCAGCAGGGCCTGGACAAAGGCATCAAAACCTTCGTCGGCGGCAACTGCACCGTCAGCCTGATGCTGATGTCGCTCGGCGGCCTGTTCGCCAACGATCTGGTGGAGTGGGCGTCGGTCGCCACCTACCAGGCGGCCTCCGGCGGCGGCGCGCGCCACATGCGCGAACTGCTGACCCAAATGGGCATGCTGCATGCCGACGTGGCGAAAGAGCTGCAGGATCCGGCTTCCGCCATCCTGGATATCGAGCGCAAGGTGACCGAAGCCACGCGCAGCGGCAAACTGCCGACCGATAACTTCGGCGTCCCGCTGGCCGGCAGCCTGATCCCGTGGATCGACAAGCAGCTCGACAACGGCCAGAGCCGTGAAGAGTGGAAGGGTCAGGCGGAAACCAACAAGATTCTGAATACCGGCAGCGTGATCCCGGTCGACGGTCTGTGCGTGCGCGTCGGCGCGCTGCGCTGCCACAGCCAGGCGTTCACCCTGAAGCTGAAAAAAGACGTGTCGCTGCCGGAAATCGAGCAGATGCTGGCGACGCACAACGACTGGGTGCGCGTGATCCCGAACGACCGCGAACTGACCATGCGCGAACTGACGCCGGCGGCGGTGACCGGCACGCTGAATACGCCGGTCGGCCGTCTGCGCAAGCTGAATATGGGGCCGGAGTATCTATCGGCGTTCACCGTGGGCGACCAGCTGCTGTGGGGCGCGGCTGAGCCGCTGCGCCGCATGCTGCGCATCCTGCTGTAAACCCATACTTCCTGGGGGCTGAGCGCATTCAGCCCCCTAACGCCTTATTTTCCGCTTTTTTGTTCGCCGCGCACCGCGTCGGGCAACGTCATCGCAAGCCTCGTTTCAATGGGCGGGATCCCGCCTATCTCCTCGTCAGTCACTGCATGCAAACGCCGCCAGGCTGGCAGTTTTCTTAATGAAGAATTTTCCTCACCAATGCCGAGCAGTTTTTAACAGACATTGGCTATGCTTAACGCAGGGGTGAACACTTTTTCACCATGACTGAAATATTTCAAAAAATAAGCATAAAGAGCGAAATTCAGGTCGGCAGAGTAAAGATTGGTCAATAACCGACCGCAATCACGCTTTAGAGTCCGAATGCATTGCATGATGACCAAAACGGCCAAGGAATAACCAACAAGCCGTGCTTAGATCATGCTGTTAATCTAAGGAAGAAGACTATGCCTGTACTTCCCGATCGTGACGTGATTGATCAGATCATCTCCGGCCATTACGCCGATCCCTTTGCTCTGCTTGGCATGCATGCGACCGATAACGGTCTGCAAGTGCGCGCGCTGCTGCCGGACGCCGGCGCAGTCTGGCTGGTGGAACAGCAAACCGGCCGGCGACTGGTGCAGCTGAACTGCGACGATCCGCGCGGTTTCTTCAGCGCCGTGGTGCCGCGGCGAAAAAATCCTTTCCGCTATCAGCTGCAGGTCAGCTGGCGCGATCATCAACAGATCGTCGACGATCCCTACCGGTTTGGCCCGCTGCTGCAGGATATCGACAGTTGGCTATTGGCCGAGGGCACGCATTTGCGTCCCTATGAACGGCTGGGCGCCCATCTTGTTACGCTGGATGACATCGACGGCGTCAGTTTTGCGGTCTGGGCGCCCAACGCCCAGCGCGTCTCGGTGGTGGGGGAGTTCAACTTCTGGGACGGCCGCCGCCATCCGATGCGTTTGCGGCGTGAAAACGGCATCTGGGAGCTGTTCCTGCCTGGCGTGCGGGCCGGCCAGCTGTACAAATATGAAATCGTCGATTGCTACGGCAATACCCAGCTGAAAGCCGATCCTTACGCCTTCGAGGCGCAGATGCGCCCGGACACCGCCTCGCTGGTGGCGCCGCTGCCGGAGGTGGTGCCGTCGACGCCGGCGCGCCGCCGCGCCAACGATTTTGACCAGCCGATCGCCATCTACGAGGTGCATCTCGGCTCATGGCGCCGCCACACCGATAACCACTTTTGGCTCAGCTACGGTGAACTGGCGGTGCAGCTGATCGACTATGTGAAGGACATGGGATTCACCCATATCGAGCTGCTGCCGGTCAACGAGCACCCGTTCGACGGCAGCTGGGGCTACCAGCCGCTGGGGCTGTATGCGCCGACCCGGCGCTTCGGCACGCCGGCCGACTTCAGGGCGTTTGTGGCGGCGGCGCATGAGGCGGGCATCAACGTGATCCTCGACTGGGTGCCGGGGCACTTCCCCAGCGACGCCTACGGCCTGGCGAATTTCGATGGCACTGCGCTGTACGAATACGCCGATCCGCGCGAGGGCTACCATCAGGACTGGAATACGCTGATTTACAACTACGGTCGCCACGAGGTGCGCAACTACCTGGCGGGCAACGCGCTGTATTGGCTGGAGCGCTTCGGCATCGACGCGCTGCGGGTCGATGCGGTGGCGTCGATGATCTATCGCGACTACAGCCGTGCCGACGGCGAGTGGGTGCCGAATTACTACGGCGGCAACGAGAATCTGGAGGCCATCGCCTTCCTGCGTTATACCAACCAGACTATCGGCCAGGCGCAGCCGGGCGCGGTGACGCTGGCGGAGGAATCCACCGACTATCCCGGCGTCACCCTGCCGCCGGACGCCAACGGCCTTGGGTTCCACTACAAATGGAACCTCGGCTGGATGCACGACACGCTCAATTACATGAAGTGCGATCCGGTGCACCGTAAGTATCACCACAACCAGATGACCTTCGGCATGCTGTACGCCTATACCGAGAACTTCGTGTTGCCTATCTCGCACGATGAAGTGGTGCACGGCAAAAAATCGGTCCTCGACCGTATGCCGGGCGACGCCTGGCAGAAATTCGCCAACCTGCGCGCCTATTACGGCTTTATGTGGGCGCATCCGGGCAAGAAGCTGCTGTTTATGGGCTGCGAATTCGCGCAAGGGCGCGAGTGGAATTTCGATACCAGCCTTGACTGGCATTTACTGGAAGGGCTGGATAACTGGCATAACGGCGTGCAGCGGCTGGTGCGCGATCTGAACCACTGCTACCGGCAGCAGGCGCCGCTGTACGAGCGCGACTACCGCCCGGACGGCTTCGAATGGCTGGTGGTCGACGATCACGACAACTCGGTGTTCGCCTTCGCGCGCTACGATTCGCAGGGCAATGAGTTGATCGCCATCAGCAACTTTACCCCGGTGCCGCGCTACCGCTACCGCATCGGCCTCTCGCGCGCCGGTGACTACCGCGAGATCCTCAATACCGATTCGCACCACTATCACGGCAGCAATGCCGGCAATCAGGGGCGGGTTTCTTCCGAAGCGGTCGGCAGCCACGGCCGTGACTTCTCCATCTGCGTAACGTTGCCGCCGCTGGCGACCATTTATCTGCTGCGGGAGGCGCCATGACGGAGCTGACAGCCGGCCTCGCCGCGCCGCTGGGCGCGCAGTACGACGGCGAAGGCATCAACTTTACCCTGTACTCGGCGCATGCCGAGCGGGTGGAGTTGTGCCTGTTCGACGGCCAGCAGCGCGAAGTGCGCCTGCCGCTGCCGGCGCGCAGCGGCGATATCTGGCATGGCTACTTACCGGGCGGCAGGCCGGGGCAACGTTACGGTTACCGGGTCTACGGCCCGTTTGACCCGGCGAACGGGCAGCGTTTTAACCCCAACAAACTGGCGCTCGATCCGGCCGCGCGCGCGGTGGAAGGGCCGGTGGCGGACCACCCGCACCTGCACGGCGGTTACGAGCAGCCGGACCCGCACGACAGCGCGGAGCTGATGCCGAAGTGCGTGGTGGTGGACGAACGGTACGACTGGCAGGACGATCGCCCGCCCGCCACGCCCTGGGGGCAGACGGTGATTTACGAAGCGCACGTGCGCGGTCTGACGCTGCTGCACCCGCAGATCCCACCGGCGCTGCGCGGCAGCTTCGCCGCATTGGGGCACCCGGCGATGATCGCCCACTTCAAACGCCTCGGCATCACCGCGCTGGAACTGTTGCCGGTGCAGCAACATACCTCCGAACCGCGCCTGCAGCGGTTGGGGCTGATCAACTATTGGGGCTATAACGTGCTGGCGCCCTATGCGCCGGACAACCGCTACGCCAGCCTGAGCACCGATGCCACGCCGCTGAACGAATTCCGCGATGCGGTCAAGGCGCTGCACCAAGCCGGCATCGAGGTGATCCTTGACGTGGTGTTCAACCACAGCGCCGAGCTGGACAGGGACGGGCCGATGCTGTCGCTGAGCGGCATCGATAACCTGAGCTACTACTGGCTGACGCCCGAAGGGGACTACGTCAACGACACCGGCTGCGGCAACACGCTGCGGTTGGATCAGCCGCAGGGCGTGGCCTGGGTGATGGATTGCCTGCATTTTTGGGTGCGGGAGTGCCACGTCGACGGCTTCCGCTTCGATCTGGGCAGCGTGCTCGGTCGCACGCCGGGGTTCGATCGCGATGCGCCGCTGTTCCAGGCGATGCTGGCGGACGATCTGCTGTCGCGCTGCAAGCTGATCGCCGAACCCTGGGACATTGGCCCCGGCGGCTATCAGGTGGGGGCATTTCCCGGCCGCTTCGCCGAATGGAACGATCATTACCGCGACGACATGCGCCGTTTCTGGCTGCAGAGCGGCGTGTCGCTCGGCCAGTTCGCCCAGCGTTTTGCCGCCTCCAGCGATCTGTACAACCAGCGCGGGCGGGCGCCTTACGCCACCGTCAACATGCTGACCGCCCATGACGGGTTTACCCTGCAGGACGTGGTCAGCTTCAACGAGAAACACAATCAGCCGAACGGCGAGGGCAACCGCGACGGCAGCGATCGCAATTTCAGCAACAACCACGGCGTCGAAGGCCTGGTCGCCGACGACGCCATTGTGCAACGCCGCAGGGCCAGCCAGCGGGCGATGCTCGCCACGCTGTTGCTGTCCCAGGGTACGCCGATGCTGCTGGCCGGCGATGAACAGGGACACAGCCAGCAGGGGAACAACAATGCCTATTGTCAGGACAACGCCACCACCTGGCTCGATTGGGCCACGGCGGACGATGCGCTGACCGATTACGTCGCGGCGCTGATCGCGCTGCGCCGCCAGATCCCCGCACTGCAGCAGGACCGCTGGTGGCAGCAGGACGACGGCAGCGTGCAGTGGCTGAACGCGCAAGGCCAGCCGCTCGACGCGCAGCAGTGGGAGCGGGGCGAGCCGCTCATGCAGATCCTGCTGTCGCAGCGCTGGCTGTTGCTGGTCAACGCCACGCCGCAAACGACGGAGATGAGATTGCCGGAAGGCGATTGGCAGGTTGTCGCTCCCTTCACTCAGGAAGACTCACGGGCGGTATTGCCCGCCTGGCACCAGGCCGCGCGCTCGCTTTGCGTACTGGTACGGAAATAATAAAAGGAGTCCGCTATGGTTAGGTTTGAAAATAAAGACCCCCTGATGTTGGCGCGCCAGTTGCCGATTAAATCCGTAGCGCTGATCCTGGCCGGCGGCCGCGGCTCACGTTTGAAAGATTTGACCTCCACCCGCGCCAAGCCCGCCGTCCACTTTGGCGGCAAATTCCGCATCATCGATTTCGCCTTGTCGAACTGCCTGAACTCCGGCATCCGCCGCATCGGCGTGATCACCCAATACCAGTCGCACACGCTGGTGCAGCACATTCAACGCGGCTGGTCGTTCCTCAACGAGGAAATGAACGAGTTCGTCGATCTGCTGCCGGCCCAGCAGCGCCTCAGCACCGAGCATTGGTACAAGGGCACCGCCGACGCGGTGTACCAGAACCTGGATATCATCCGCCGCTACGAGGCCGAATACGTGGTGATCCTGGCGGGCGATCACATCTACAAGATGGATTATTCACGCATGCTGATCGATCACGTCGAGAAGGGCGCTCAGTGCACCGTGGCCTGCCTGCCGGTGCCGCGCAGCGAAGCCGGCGAATTCGGCGTGATGAAGGTGGATGAAAGCGACCGTATCATCGAGTTTCTGGAAAAGCCCGCCGATCCGCCGGCGATGCCGGGCAACCCGGATATGTCGCTGGCCAGCATGGGCATCTATATTTTTAATGCCGCCTACCTGTTCCAGCTGCTGCAAGAGGATATGTCGACCCCCGGCTCCAGCCACGATTTCGGCAAGGATCTGATCCCGAAAATCACCGCGCAGCAGGCGGCGTGGGCGCATCCGTTTACCTTGTCCTGCGTGACGTCCAATCCCGATCTGCCGCCGTACTGGCGCGATGTGGGCACGTTGGACGCCTATTGGCGCGCCAATCTCGATCTGGCGTCGGTGACGCCGGAGCTGGACATGTACGACCGCGCCTGGCCGATCCGCACCCACATGGAACCGCTGCCGCCGGCCAAGTTTGTGCAGGATCGCTCCGGCAGCCATGGCATGACCATGAACTCGCTGGTGTCCGGCGGTTGCATCGTGTCCGGGTCGGTGGTGGTGCATTCGGTGCTGTTCCCGCGCGTGCGAGTGAACTCGTTCTGCACCATCGACTCTACCGTATTGTTGCCGGACGTGAACGTCGGCCGTTCCTGCCGCCTGCGGCGCTGCATCATCGACCGCGCCTGCCATATTCCGGAGGGTATGGTTATCGGGGAAAACGCCGATGAGGACAGCAAGCGTTTCTATCGCTCGGAAGGCGGCATCGTGCTGGTGACGCGCGAAATGTTGTCAAAATTGTGAGTTAACGTGGGGGCAGAACGATAGCCTGCCGCCCGATGAACGGTTCGATGGCTTGCGCAACGCGGCACACATAACAGCGGCAAGCCTGCTTTATTTCTTATCCAGAGGCCTTCGGCCGACTTTCAGGAGTGATAATGCAGGTCTTACACGTATGTTCTGAAATGTTCCCCCTGCTGAAAACGGGCGGACTCGCAGACGTGGTTGGCGCGCTGCCGGCGGCGCAAATCGCCGAAGGCGCCGATGTTCGGGTGCTATTGCCCGCTTTCCCTGACGTACGCAACGGCATACCCGACACCGTGTTGGTGGCGGAAATCGACTCGTTCGCCGGCCGGGTTGGCCTGCGTTACGGCACCTACCATGGCGTGGGCATCTATCTCATCGATGCGCCCTGGCTGTATGACCGGCCGGGCAGCCCGTACCACGATCAGTCTATGTACGCCTACCCCGACAACCACCGCCGCTTTGCGCTGCTGGGCTGGATGGCCTGCGAGCTGGCCAAGGGGCTGGATCGCTACTGGCGGCCGCAGTTGGTGCATGCCCACGACTGGCACGCCGGTCTTAGCTGCGCCTATCTGGCCGCCAACGGCCACCCGGCGCGTTCGGTGTTCACGGTGCATAACCTGGCCTATCAAGGGCTGTTTTCCGCCCATCACGTGACCGAACTGTGGCTGCCGGCGTCGTTTTACAACGTCTATGGCCTGGAGTTCTACGGCCAGATGTCGTTCCTCAAGGCCGGGCTGTTTTATGCCGACCACGTGACCGCCGTCAGCCCGACCTATGCGCGCGAGATCACCCGGCCGGAGTTCGGCTACGGCATGGAGGGGCTGCTACAGGAGCGGCAGCGGCAGGGCAGGCTGAGCGGCATCCTCAACGGGGTGGACGACAAGATTTGGGATCCGGCCCACGACCCGCGGCTGAGCGCCCGCTATGACGCCGACGATCTGAAAAGCAAGGTCAAAAACAAGCTGCATCTGCAAAAGGCCATGGGGCTGAAGGTGGACGAATCGCTGCCGGTGTTCGCGGTGGTGAGCCGATTGACCAGCCAAAAAGGCCTGGATCTGGTGCTGCAGGCGTTGCCTGAACTGCTGGCGCAGGGCGGGCAGCTGGCGCTGCTGGGCGCCGGCGATGCGGTGCTGCAACAGGCGTTTCTGGCCGCCGCCGCCGACTACCCTGAACAGGTCGGCGTGCAGATCGGTTATCACGAATCCTTCTCCCACCGCATCATCGGCGGCGCCGACGTTATTCTGGTGCCGAGCCGCTTCGAGCCCTGCGGTCTGACGCAGCTCTACGGTCTGAAGTACGGCACGCTGCCGCTGGTGCGCCGCACCGGCGGGCTGGCGGACACGGTGGTGGACTGCGCGCTGGAGAACCTGGCCGACGGCACCGCCAGCGGATTCGTGTTCGACGATTGCGACGCCGTCGCGCTGGGCAACGCCATCCGCCGCGCCATGGTGCTGTGGAGCCGGCCGAAACACTGGCGCCACGTTCAGCGCCACGCCATGAGCGTGGACTTCGGCTGGCCGGTGGCGGCGAAAGAGTATTTATCGCTTTATCAACGCTTGTAGCCCGCGTTTCGCGTCTCGGGTTGACGCGCGGCGGGCAGCCGTAAGGGTAGATTGTCGGGGCGCGGCGTGCCGCGTCCATGTTCAGCGGAGCCCGCTATTCCGCGGCGAATGGCGGGGCTCCCCACAAGGGATTAAAAAGCCATGACTTCACCGTTTAGTTACACCTCACCTACGGTCAGTGTGGAAGCGCTGAAACACTCCATCGCCTATAAGCTGATGTTTATCGTCGGCAAGGATCCGGCCATCGCCAACCGGCACGATTGGCTGAACGCCGTGCTGTTCGCGGTGCGCGATCGCATGGTGGAGCGCTGGCTGCGTTCCAACCGCGCCCAGCTGTCTCAAGACGTGCGGCAGGTGTATTACCTGTCGATGGAGTTCCTGATCGGCCGCACCCTGTCAAACGCGCTGCTGTCGATGGGCATCTATCAGGACATCGACAACGCGCTGAACGAGATGGGGCTGAACCTGGCGGAGCTGCTGGAGGAAGAAAACGACCCCGGGCTTGGTAACGGCGGCCTGGGCCGGCTGGCGGCCTGTTTCCTCGACTCGCTGGCGACGCTGGCGCTGCCGGGGCGCGGCTACGGCATTCGCTATGAATACGGCATGTTTAAGCAGAACATCGTCAACGGCCAACAGATGGAGTCGCCGGACTACTGGCTGGAGTACGGCAATCCGTGGGAGTTTCCGCGCCATAACACCCGCTACAAGGTGCGCTTCGGCGGCCGCGTGCAGCAGGAGGGGGCCAAGGCGCGCTGGCTGGAGACCGAAGAGGTCGTGGCCATCGCCTACGATCAGGTGATCCCCGGTTTTGACACCGACGCCACCAATACGCTGCGGTTGTGGGGCGCGCAGGCCAGTAATGAGATCAACCTCGGCAAGTTCAACCAGGGCGATTACTTCGCGGCGGTGGAAGACAAAAACCACTCGGAGAACGTGTCGCGCGTGCTCTATCCGGACGATTCGACCTCCTCCGGGCGCGAGCTGCGGCTGCGGCAGGAGTATTTCCTGGTGTCGGCCACGGTGCAGGATATTCTCAACCGCCATTGGCTGATGCACAAAACCTTCGACAACCTGGCGGACAAGATCGCCATTCACCTCAACGACACCCACCCGGTATTGTCGATCCCCGAGCTGATGCACCGGCTGATCGACGAGCACAAATTCAAGTGGCTCGACGCCTGGGAAGTGGTGGAGCAGGTGTTCTCTTACACCAACCACACGCTGATGAGCGAGGCGCTGGAGACCTGGCCGCTGGACATGATAGGCCGCATCTTGCCGCGCCATCTGCAGCTGATTTTCGAAATCAACGATCACTTCCTCAAGATGGTGCAGGAAGTGGCGCCGGACGACAACGACCTGCTGGCGCGGGTCTCGATCATCGACGAAACCAACGGCCGCCGGGTGCGCATGGCGTGGCTGGCGGTGGTGGCCAGCCACAAGGTCAACGGCGTTTCCGCCCTGCATTCCGAACTGATGGTGCAGTCGCTGTTCGCCGACTTCGCCCGGCTGTTCCCGACTCGTTTCTGCAACAAAACCAACGGGGTGACGCCGCGCCGTTGGCTGGCGCTGGCCAACCCGCCGCTGGCGGCGGTGCTGGACGACTGCATCGGCCAAACCTGGCGCACCGATCTCAGCCAACTGAGCGAGATCAAAGCCAACGTCGATTACCCGAGCTTCCTGCAGGCGGTGCAGCGCGCCAAACGGCAGAACAAGGAGCGGCTGGCGCTGTATATCGCCAAAACGCTCAACGTGGTAGTCAACCCGGATGCGTTGTTCGATGTGCAAATCAAGCGTATCCACGAGTACAAACGGCAACTGCTCAACGTGCTGCACGTCATCACGCTGTATAACCGTTTGCTGGCTGACCCTGACATCGAGCGCGTGCCGCGGGTGGTGATCTTCGCCGGCAAGGCGGCCTCTGCCTACTATGCCGCCAAGCAGATCATCCGTCTGATCAACGACGTGGCCAAAGTGATCAACAACGATCCGCGCGTGCATACCCAACTGAAGGTGGTGTTCATTCCGAACTACGGCGTCAGCCTGGCGCAGATCATTATCCCGGCGGCGGATCTGTCGGAACAGATCTCGCTGGCGGGCACCGAGGCCTCGGGCACCAGCAACATGAAGTTCGCGCTGAACGGCGCGCTGACCATCGGCACGCTGGACGGCGCCAACGTCGAGATGCGCGAGCACGTGGGGGAGGAGAATATCTTTATTTTCGGCAATACCGCCGAGCAGGTTGAGGAACTGCGCCGCAACGGTTACAACCCGCGCCAGTACTATGAGCAAGACCCGGAGCTGCATCAGGCGCTGACGCAGATCGCCACCGGGGTGTTCAGCCCGGAAGAGCCGAAACGCTATGGCAATTTGTTCGACTCGCTGGTCAACCTCGGCGATCACTATCAGCTGTTGGCGGATTACCGCAGCTATGTGGACACGCAGGACAAGGTGGACGAGGTGTATCTCAATCAGGACGAGTGGACGCGGCGCGCGGTGCTGAATATCGCCAATATGGGCTACTTCTCATCCGATCGCACCATTCAGGAATACGCGGATGAAATTTGGCACATTAAGCCGGTGAAGCTGTAAAGCGGGAGAGGAAAAAAGCAAAGGGCCGGATAACCGGCCCTTTGTCGTTACGCTGCAGCTCAGGAAGCCAGAGACAGCGCTTTCGTTTTCGCGTGTTCCGCCAGCCAGGCTTTCACTCGCGCCTGCTGCGCCTCGTCCAGCCACATGCCCAGCTTGGTGCGGCGCCAGATGGCGTCGTCCAGCTCTACGACCCACTCTTTCTCGGTCAGGTAACGCAGCTCGGCTTCATACAGACCGTGGCCGAAATCTTCGCCCAGATCGGCGAGGCCGTTGGCGCCGGCCAAGATCAGCTCGCTCTGGCTGCCGTAGGTGCGGGCATAGCGGCGCGCCAGGGCTTCCGGCAGCCAGCCGTGCGCACGGCGCAGTTTGGCCGCGTAGCCATCGCGATCGCCGTCGATGTCACCGCCCGGCAGCGTGGCGTTTTTGGTCCACGCCGGGCCGCAGCCTGGGTAGTAGTGGGCCAGTTTTTCCATCGCATGTTCGGCCAGCTTGCGGTAGGTGGTCAGCTTGCCGCCGAAGACCGACAGCAGCGGCGCTTTGCCCTGCTCATCGTGCACGTCCAGCGTGTAATCGCGGGTGATCGCCTGCGGTGAATCGGATTCGTCGTCGCACAGCGGACGCACGCCGGAGTAAGTCCAGACGATGTCGTCGCGGCCCAGCTGCTTCTTGAAGTGATCGTTGTACACTTTCAGCAGATAAGCGATTTCGTTCTCGTCGATCTTCACGTCTTTCGGATCGCCTTTGTACTCCACGTCGGTGGTGCCGATGATGGAGAACTCGTCATTCCACGGGATCACGAACACGATGCGGTGGTCTTCGTTCTGCAGAATGTAAGACTGCGGCTGATCGTGCACGCGCGGCACCACGATGTGGCTGCCTTTGATCAGGCGGATGCCGTAAGGCGATTTGAGCTTCAGGCCGTCGTCGAAGAAGTTTTTCACCCACGGGCCGGTGGCGTTCACCAGGCCTTTGGCGCGCCAGGTGAAGGTTTTGCCGCTGTCGATATCGACCGCTTCCACCATCCACAGGCCGTTTTCACGCCATGCGCGGGTCACTTTGGTGCGGGTGCGCACTTCGCCGCCGCGTTTTTCCACTTCCTGCGCGTTCAGCACCACCAGGCGAGCATCGTCGACCCAGCAGTCGGAATATTCGAAACCGCGCTTCAATTCGGGCTTCAGCACCGACTCTGGTCCAAAGCGCAAACCCTTGCTGCCCGGCAGGCTGGTGCGTTTGCCCAGGTGATCGTACAGGAACAGGCCGATACGGATCATCCAGGCCGGACGCAGGTGCGGCTGGTGCGGCAGGCGGAAACGCATCGGGAACGCGATGTGCGGCGCCAGCTTCAGCAGCACTTCACGTTCGGCCAGCGCTTCGCTCACCAGACGGAATTCGTAGTGTTCCAGGTAGCGCAGGCCACCGTGGATCAGTTTGGAACTGGCGGAAGACGTAGCACAGGCCAAGTCTTGCGCTTCCAGTAGCAGTACCGACAGCCCGCGCCCGGCAGCATCCGCCGCGATGCCGGCACCGTTGATGCCGCCACCGATAACGATCAAGTCTTTGGTTTCCACGTCATCTTCCTCCAGATGTTCGAAATAGCTCTTTCATGTTCGTTTTCGCTCATGATTGTAATCAAAAACCAACAGGCAAGCCAAGAGTTAACCAAACAAAAACATTTAGGCGTGATAGAGGTAACAGTTTGGTGATGATAGTCACACAAGCAGTATGGATATGGCGCGGGCGCGCAAACGGCTGTCGATGAGGGGAGCCTGAAGGTATGAAACGGGACGGCGGCGCGCCCCGCAGGTTAAGGCCGAATCAGCACAACTCCAGCTGCACGTCGTACTGTTCGATGATTTTCATCACGCTCGGCGGCGGCAGTTGGTCGGTAAACAGGTAGTCGATCAGGTTCATGTTGCCCAGGTTGACCATGGCGTTGCGGCCGAATTTGGAATGGTCGGTGACCAGCATCACGCAGCGGGAATTTTCGATAATCGCGCGTTTGGTGCGCACTTCGTGATAGTCGAATTCGAGCAGCGAGCCGTCCATATCGATGCCGCTGATGCCGAGAATGCCGTAATCGAGACGGAATTGGGAGATGAAGTCCAGGGTGGCTTCGCCCATGATGCCGCCGTCACGTGTGCGCACTTCGCCGCCGGCCAGGATCAGGCGGAAGTCTTCCTTGGCGGTCAACAGGGTGGCGACGTTAAGGTTGTTGGTGACCACGCGCAGGTTCTTGTGGTTCATCAGCGCATGGGCCACCGCTTCCGGCGTGGTGCCGATATCGATGAACAGCGTGGCGCCGTCCGGGATCTGGCTGGCGACGCGCTGCGCGATGCGGGCCTTCTCTTCCGACCACATCACCTTGCGATCGTTATAGGCAGCGTTGACCGAGCTGGAAGGCAGCGCCGCGCCGCCGTGGTGACGCTGGATCTTGTTCTGGTCGGCCAGGTCATTCAAATCGCGGCGAATCGTTTGCGGGCTGACGTCAAAATGTTCGACCAGCTCTTCCGTGCTGACGTAACCCTGCAGGCGCACCAGCTCGATAATTGCGTCATGACGCTGTGTTTGCTTCACGATAATCCCCTAAAACGCCCGCTATGCCCGCTGGACATAGCTCTCGGCTGTTATTGTTCGTTGTGTGCGCGATGACGCGTATCCCAAAATGCCATCAATAACCCTAACACTAAACCGGCTACGTGTGCCGCGTTGGCGATCGACATTCCTAAAATATCGAAATATCCGGCCACCAGCCACAACACCGAGAACACCATCAGGCCGCGCGGCAGCATCAGGCCGCGCTCCGGCGCCCGTTCGCCCGACAGCCACACATAGCCCATCAGCGCATAGACCACGCCCGACAGCCCGCCAAACAGCGCGCCGCTGAACAGCGATTGCGCCCAGCCGCTGAAAAAGGCCGACACCACCGCCAGCACGAACAGCTTGCCGGCGCCGAGGCGTTTTTCCATCTGGCCGCCGAGATACCACCACCACATCAAGTTAAACAGGATATGCAGCAGGGAGAAATGCAGGAACGCATGGCTGATCCAGCGCCACAGCTGGGTGTATTGGCTGCTGTCCTGCGGCCAGGAGAGCCAATACATCACGGTATCGTCGCCGAGCGCCTGCATCAGAATATAGACCGCGATGCACAGCACCATCACGCCGAGCGTCAGCGGACCGGCCTTGCTGCGCAGGGTGTGCAGGTAGGATTCGCTCTGATAATGCAGGCCGGCGTCGGTATGGCCGGTCTGCCAGCTGGCGGCCTGATAACGGCGGTTGAGCGGATCGGCCAGAAACTGCTGCAGCTCGTGTTGCACCTGCTCGAGGTGACCGTCGTCGGCCAGCCAGATTTCCGCCGCCTCGCCGCTGTTGCGCAGCTCAAGCCGGATGCCCTGGGTCGCCATATAGTCGACAAAGGCCAGCGCCAGGCGCGGGTTGGATATGGCGATTACTCTAACCATTGCTCTTCCGTCGTAAGTGAATGATTTTGGCCGCGGCTTGCTCGCCGGCGACCCTGACGGCCGATTATAACGTCGAAATCCTGAGCGCTGGCAAACGGATCTGCGAAAAACCCGCGAAAACGCGCATAAAAACGAAGGGGAAGCCCGCCGACGCGCGGCGGGCGGCGGGGATCAGGCAGAGGTTTCCACGTCTTGCGGATACTGGCGGGCCCAGGCCTCGAAACCGCCGTCGATGCTGTAGACCGCGTCGAACCCCTGGTGCAGCAGGTACTGCGCCGCGCTGCGGCTGCTGTTGCCGTGGTAGCACATCACCATCACCGGCCGCTCGAAGTCGTTTTGCTGCATAAAGGCCGACAGGGTGGCGTTGGTGAGGTGAAAGGCGCCCGGCGTATGCCCGGCTTCAAAACTTTGCGGATCGCGGATGTCGACCAGGGCGGCGCTGCCCTCTTTCCAGCGGGTGTACGCCTGCTCAACGTTGATCGCTTCGAACTGTTCCATACTGCTGACTGCCTCGTAATAGGGGGACGCCGCTATTGTAACCAACTCTGCGGCGTTTAAGACCAGAGGGACATCAGGGTTTTTACGCGCCGTAGCCCATCATCTTCAGCAGTTGCTGCGCCTGCTGCACCGCCTCCTGGCGATGGGCCACGCCCAGTTTCTGATACAGGTTGCGGATGTGCGTCTTGATGGTGGTGGCCGCCACGTCCAGCTCGCCGGCGATCTGGTCGTTGCTGTAACCGGAATAGATCAGCCCCAGCACCTGCCATTCGCGTTGGGTGAGCGGGCTGGTGCGGATCAGTTCCGGCACCTGCGGGTGGGTCAGCAGCTTATCGACGAAGTTCTCGTCGAAATGCGCGAACTTGTGCCGATGATGCTGGTTGATGTCGCGCAGGATACGCTGGGCGCGATGCTGCTCCAGCTCCGGCAGCGTGTTGAGCTGGATCAGCTGACGCAGCTGTTGCGCCATCGCTTCGCCTTCGATGACGAAGTGGCTGATAAAGCCGGTGCGGTTAGCCAGCGACAGCGCTTCGATCAGCGCCTGCTGCGCTTCGCCCTTGCGCTCCAGCAGCCAGTAGAGCTGGTTGCTGAGCAGCAGGTTGCGGTTGAGATCGCTCACCAGCCGCAGGCGACGGGCGTTTTCGTTCAGTTCATCCAGCACCACGCCGGCCTCTTCATACTGGCCGAGCAGGATTTGCACCCGCGCGATGTTGCGCCATTGGCCCTGCGTGAAGTGGTTGTCCGCCATGCCGGGTTTTTCGGTGTGGCGCAGCCACTGGGCGGCGGCGGCGGTGTCGCCGGTCATCTGCCAGTGGATCACCCGCGACTTGTCGGTGTTGGTCAGCCAGTCGCGATGATAGTGGGCGCCGTGCAGCAGGGTTTCGCAGCGCTGCAGATGGGTATTGGCGTTGTCCAGATCGCCGCGCGCCAGCGAGCATTTGGCCAACATGGCGATGCACTGCAGCTGCTGCTGCGGTTGGTAGTTGGCCAGAATTTTCAGCCCGGCGCGCGCCGCGTCTTCCGCTTCGTCCAACCGTGACCATGACCACAGGATCTGGGCGCGGATGCGCAGCAGAAATTCGTGCATCGGCAGCTGTTCCAGGTGCTGCTCGCGGATCAGTTCGAACGCCTTATCCTGGGTTTCGTAAGCGGCCTGCAGGAAGCCTTGGGCGATAAGGATTTCGCTCTGCTGCAGCAGCGCCCAGAGCGCGTAATGGTTGGCCTGATGACGACGCGCCATCTGCTCGGTCTGCTGCATCATCGGCAGCGCGCGCGCCAGTTCGCCCTTGCAGTGGTGCACTTCGCCGGTCACCGAGGTGGCGACGATGCGGCTGTAGTAGCTGGACAGCGGCAGGAATTTCAACGCTTCGGTCGCCAGCCGCTCGGCTTCTTCCGGTTTGCCGGCGTTGATCGCCACCTGGGCGCGCAGGGCGTCGAACTCGGCGTGCAGCGTTTGGTCTATCTCGATTTTCTGCTCGCGCATGGTGCGCTCGGCGCGCTCCAGCAGGGTGTTGACCTCACTGTAGCGGTGCTGGCTCTGCGCCAGCCAGGCCTGCAGCAGCGCCAGCTTGGGGTTTTGGATCAGGCGTTCATAGGGCAGCGCGTTGAGGCACTCCTCCAGCAAGGCCAGTTCGCTGTGGTGGAACAGCGACCAGGCGTGTTGCAGCAGGATATCGCGCAGCATGCTGACGTCGCTGGCCGCCAACGCGTGGTGAATGGCCTCCGCCGGATACCCCAGCGCCAGCCAGCCCTCGGCGGCGGCGCGATGCAGCCCCGGCAGCTCCAGCGCCAGTTCCCACTGGCAACGCTGGCGCAGGAAAGAGGCGAACAGCGGGTGGAAGTTGAACCATTCGCCGGTATCGTCCATGCGGTGGATAAACAGCCCCTGGCGTTCCAGTTCCTCCAGCCGTTGCTGGCCGTTGTCTTCGCCGGTCAGCCGCACGATCAGCGCGTCGTTCATCGAGCGCAGCACCGAACAGCGCAGCAGGAAAGCGCGCGCATCGGCATCGACGTGGTCCAGCACTTCGTCTACCAGGTAGTCGGACAGGTGACTGGCGTTCAGCCCCGCCAGCCGTTTGGCCGACAGCTGAGCCGAGGAGGCGGATTGGCGGGCCGACAGCGCGATCAGCTGCAGCGCGGTGGCCCAGCCTTCGACTTCGTCGCACAGGCGGCTGCTGTCCTGCTGTTCCATTGGCGCCGCCAGACGGCAATCGAAGAACTGTTTGGCCTCCTGGTGGGTGAACGCCAGCTGCTGCGTGCCCATTTCCAACAGTTGATCGCGCACCCGCAGGTTGGCGATGCCGAGCGGCGGCAAGGTGCGCGAGAGCAGGATCAGCGTCAGGTTTTCCGGCTGATGGCGCAGGAAAAAGCGCATGGCTTCGTGAATGGCGTCGTTGGTGATCAGGTGATAGTCGTCGATCACCAGGTACAGCGGTTGATGCCAGTCGGCCAGCTCGATAAACAGTTGGGCGAACAGCGCCGACAGGCTGGCGTACTGGTGTTTCTGGCTCAGCGCCTCGCTCTTGACGCAGCGGCCGCCGCTGGCCTGCTGCAGCGCGGCGATCAGGTAGCTGGCGAAGCGCTCCGGCTGGTTGTCGCTCTCATCCAGGGAATACCAGCCCAGATCGGCCTTGCCGGCTGCCCATTGGGCGATCAGCGTGGTTTTCCCGTATCCCGCCGGGCAATTGACCAGTGTCAGGCGATAGTTGCCCGCGCTGGCCAGTTTGGCCAGCAGGCGATCGCGGATCACGGTATTTTGCAGCCGTACCGGGCGGCTCAGTTTTGATGGGATCAGCATAGTATTCCAGGGTATAAATCGCGGTTCCCGCCGGGATTGGAGTGGCGCTAATTATTTTATGGTTCGTAATTAATAGCTCCCCCTAACTTCTGCCAACCCTAAACGTATTGCAACAAGCTTCCGCATCGGCTTGGAGTTAAGTTGCTATCGATCACACTTTTTTACGTTTGGCGCCGGCGCGCGACGATACGGTTGCGGATCGCATTTCCGGCCATGGACAAAACTTCAGCAGCGCGAATACTTGTGCTAACGTCATGGTTAACGTTCTCAGTGCTCGCCGCACGCGTTGGCGGGCTTTTTTGCATCGTTGCAAGGGAGTCAAACAGTGCCTGAGATCACAATTCCAGCTACGCCCCAATCCTCCTCCCCAGCTAATCCCCAAGCGGGATGATGCCGTCAGGCTTTCTCACCGGCACGATAGCGGCAATTTGACCCACTTACTGGATAGAGAGTTTTCCTTATGTCACAGCCTACGCTCAAGAAGGATGCTTTTCTGGCGGCGCTCGCCCGTCAGTGGCAACGGTTCGGCCTCAGTTCCGCACAGCAGATGACGCAACATCAATGGTGGGAAGCCGTCAGTGCGGCGCTGGCCGAGCAGTTGGCCGCGCAGCCGGCACCGCGCAAAAGCGCCAAACCGCTGCGCCACGTGAACTACATCTCGATGGAGTTTCTGATCGGCCGGCTGACGGCGAACAACCTGATCAACCTGGGCTGGTACGACACCGTCGAGCAGGCGCTGGCCGAGCAGAACGTCAAGTTGGCGGATCTGCTGGAGCAGGAAACCGATCCGGCGCTGGGCAACGGCGGGTTGGGGCGGCTGGCGGCCTGTTTCCTCGACTCGATGGCGACGGTGGAACAACCGGCCACCGGCTATGGGCTGAACTACCAGTACGGGCTGTTCCGCCAGTCGTTCCGCGAAGGGCAACAGCAAGAGGCGCCGGATAACTGGCAGCGCGAGAGCTACCCGTGGTTCCGCCACAACGCCGCGCTGGCGGTGGACGTGGGCATCGGCGGCAAGCTGGAAAAGCAGGCCGACGGCCGCGAACTGTGGCGCCCCGCCTTCACCCTGCGCGGCGAAGCCTGGGATCTGCCGGTGCTGGGGTATCGCAACGGCGTGGCGCAGCCGCTGCGCCTGTGGCAGGCGACCCATCAGCATCCGTTCAACCTGAGCGATTTCAACGACGGCAAATTCCTGCAGGCGGAGAAGCAGGGCGTAGAAGCCGACAAGCTGACCAAGGTGCTCTACCCGAACGACAACCATCAGGCCGGCAAGCGCCTGCGCCTGATGCAGCAGTATTTCCAGTGCGCCTGCTCGGTGGCGGACATTTTGCGCAAGCACCATCAGGCCGGCCGCAAGATTGAAGAGCTGCCGAAGTACGAAGTGATCCAACTGAACGACACCCACCCGACCATCGCCATTCCGGAAATGCTGCGCATTCTGCTGGACGAACACCAGCTGGAGTGGGAGGCGGCCTGGGCGATCACCAGCAACACCTTCGCCTATACCAACCACACCCTGATGCCGGAAGCGCTGGAATGCTGGGATGAAAAATTGGTGCGCAGCCTGCTGCCGCGCCATTTCTCCATCATCAAACAAATCAACGCCAGGTTTAAAAAATTGGTGGATAAGCATTGGCCGGGCGACGAGGCGGTGTGGGCCAAACTGGCGGTGCACCACAACAAGCAGGTGCGCATGGCCAACCTGTGCGTGGTCAGCGGCTTTGCGGTCAACGGCGTAGCGCAGCTGCACTCGGATCTGGTGGTGAAAGATCTGTTCCCGGAATATCACCAGCTGTGGCCGAACAAATTCCATAACGTCACTAACGGCATCACGCCGCGCCGCTGGCTGAAACAGTGCAACCCGGCGCTGTCGGGCCTGATCGACGAGACGCTGAAGGTGGAGTGGGCGAGCGATCTCGACGCGCTGCGCGGGCTGGAAAAATTCGCCGACGACGCGGCGTTCCGCCAGCGTTATCAGCAGATCAAACGCGACAACAAGGTGGCGCTGGCCCATTACGTGCACGGCGTGATGGGGTTGACGCTTGACCCGGACGCGATCTTCGACGTGCAGATCAAACGCCTGCATGAATACAAACGTCAGCACCTGAACCTGCTGCACATCCTGTCGCTGTATCGCCAGCTGCGCGACAACCCCAACCTGGACATCGTGCCGCGCGTCTTCCTGTTCGGCGCCAAGGCGGCGCCGGGCTACTACCTGGCGAAGAACATCATCTACGCCATCAATCAGGCGGCCGAGAAGATCAACAACGATCCGTTGGTGAAAGATCGCCTGAAAGTGGCGTTCATCCCTGACTACCGCGTCTCGGTGGCCGAACTGATGATCCCGGCGGCGGATATCTCCGAACAGATCTCCACCGCCGGCAAAGAGGCCTCCGGCACCGGCAACATGAAGCTGGCGTTGAACGGCGCGCTGACGGTCGGCACGCTGGACGGCGCCAACGTCGAAATCGCCGAGCAGGTGGGCGAAGACAATATCTTTATCTTCGGCAATACCGTGGAGCAGGTGAAGGCGATAGTGGCGAAGGGTTACGATCCGCTCAGCTACCGCAAGAAAGACAAGCACCTGAAGGCGATTCTGGACGAGCTGGCGAGCGGCGCCTTCAGCCACGGCGACAAGCACGCGTTCGACATGATGCTGCACAGCCTGCTGGAAGGCGGCGATCCCTACCTGGTGCTGGCGGACTTTGCCTCGTACTGCCAGGCGCAGCGCCGGGTCGATGAACTGTATCGCGATCGGGACGAGTGGACGCGGCGGGCTATCCTTAACACCGCGCGCGTCGGCATGTTCAGCTCGGATCGTTCGATCCGCGATTATCAGCAGCGCATCTGGCAAGCCAAACGTTAAGGAGAGCGAATGGATCGCAAGCGTATCGATCAGGCGGCAGCGCAGGCGGGGATCGCTGCCGATTTCATCAATGCCCACGGCAAGCGGCAGGCGATTGAACCGGAGACCAAGCGCAAGCTGTTGGCGGCCATGAATCGGGCCGATGCCGCGCAGGAAGGCGCGGCGTCGCCGTTACCGGCGGTCAAGGTGTTCTATCAGGGCGCGCCGCTGGCGTTGACCCCGGCGGGTGAAGGCGAGTACCTGTGGGCGCTGCAGCGTGAAGACGGCGAATGCCTGCAGGGGCGCGTCGGCGCGCGCAAGACCCTGACGTTGCCCGGCGATTTGCCGGCGGGCTACCATCAATTGACGCTGAGCCAGGGCGTGCGGCAGTGGTCATGCCGCGTGATCGTCGCGCCGAGGCGCTGCTTCGAGCCGGACGCCTTGCTGACCGGCAAGAAACTGTGGGGCGCCTGCGTTCAGCTGTATACGCTGCGTTCCGATCGCAACTGGGGCATCGGCGATTTCGGCGATCTGCGCCTGATGGTGGAGCAGGTGGGGGAACGCGGCGGTGCCTTCGTCGGCCTCAATCCGATCCATGCGCTGTATCCGGCCAACCCGGAGAGCGCCAGCCCTTACAGCCCCTCGTCGCGCCGCTGGCTGAATCTGGCGTATATCGACGTCAACGCGGTGGAGGATTTCCAGCGCAGCGACGCGGCGCAGCGCTGGTGGCAGAAGCCGGCGACGCAGAAGCAGCTGGCCAGGGCGCGCGCCGCGGAGTGGGTGGATTACACCGCCGTGATGCAGCTGAAGCTGGCGGCGCTGAAGCTGGCGTTCCCGCTGTTTCAGGCGCGCCAGCCGAACGACGCGCAGCGTCAGGCGTTCGAGCTGTTTGTGGCTGAGGGCGGCGACAGCCTGTATCAGCAGGCGGCGTTTGATGCGCTGCACGCCCATCTGGCGGCCAAAGACGCCAGCCAGTGGGGCTGGCCGGCCTGGCCCGAACGTTATCGGCAGGGGCAGAGCGAAGCGGTGCGGCAGTTCTGCGCTGAACATCAGGACGCGGTTCGCTTTTATCTGTGGCTGCAATGGCTGGCGGGCACGCAGTTCGCGCAGTGTTTTGACCAGAGTCAACAGCAGCAGATGCCGATTGGCCTGTATCGCGATCTGGCGGTCGGGGTGGCGGAAGGCGGGGCGGAAACCTGGTGTGACCGTGAGCTGTACTGCCTGAAAGCGTCGGTCGGGGCGCCGCCGGATATTCTGGGGCCGCTGGGGCAAAACTGGGGCCTGCCGCCGATGGATCCGCACGTGATGGCGGCGCGCGGGTATCAGCCGTTCATCGATCTTTTGCGCGCCAACATGACCAGCTGCGGCGCGCTGCGCATCGATCACGTCATGGCTCTGTTGCGGCTGTGGTGGATCCCGTATGGCGAAACCGCCGATCGCGGCGCCTACGTCAAATACCCGGTGGACGATCTGCTGGCGGTGCTGGCGTTGGAAAGCCAGCGCCACCGCTGCATGGTGATCGGTGAGGATCTCGGCACGGTGCCGGTGGAAATCGTCGGCAAGCTGCGCGACAGCGGCGTCTATTCCTACAAAGTGCTCTATTTCGAAAGCGACGGCGAACACCATTTCCGCGCGCCGCAGGCCTACCCGGTGCAGGCGATGGCGACCATCACCACCCACGATCTGCCGACGCTGCGCGGCTACTGGCAAAGCGACGACCTGACGCTCGGCAACCGGCTGGGTCTTTACCCGGACGCGGAAATCCTGCGGGCGCTGTTCGCCGATCGGGAACGCGCCAAGCAGGGATTGCTGGACGGATTGCATCGCTATGGCTGCGTGCCGCAGAAGGTGGGCAAGAAGGCGGCGCTGCTCGGCATGAGCCCGCTGCTCAACCGCGGCCTGCAGCGTTATGTCGCCGACAGCGCCAGCGCCTTGCTCGGCCTGCAGCCGGAAGACTGGCTGGATATGGCGGATCCGGTCAACATTCCCGGCACCAGCGATCAGTACCCTAACTGGCGGCGCAAGCTGACCCGGACGCTGGAGGAGATGTTCGCCGACCCGCGGATAAACCGGCTGCTGAAGGATTTGGACAAGCGCCGACGCAAGGTGTCGGTGGGGTGACGATGAGGTGTCGTTGTATTAGGTCAAAGGACGAGAACTTTAGTCCCATCCAAATGACGGATACCCGAATTAATTGGCGTTGCAGCTAGGCGGCAAGCGTAAAACCCCAGGAGCTTACTTAAGTAAGTGACTGGGGTGCGCGCATGCGGCCAACAACGCTGCAACTTCAAGTAAGAAGGGTATCAGTAGTAGGAGTGCTCGCCGCGCTGGTGCTCGGTCAGGTCACGTACGCCCTTCAGCTCCGGGAATTTCTGCAGCAGCTCTTTCTCGATGCCTTCTTTCAGCGTGACGTCGACCATCGAACAGCCGTTGCAACCGCCGCCGAACTGCAGAATAGCCATGTTGTCGTCGGTGATCTCCATCAGCGTTACGCGGCCGCCGTGGCCCGCCAGCTGTGGGTTGATCTGCGACTGCAGCACGTACTCCACGCGCTCCATCAGCGGCGCGTCGTCATCGACTTTGCGCATCTTGGCGTTCGGCGCTTTCAGCGTCAGCTGGGAACCCAGCTGGTCGGTCACGAAGTCGATTTCGGCGTCTTCCAGATACGGCGCGCTCAGCTCATCGACATAGGCGGACAGTTTGTCGAACTTCAGTTCGGTATCCGTCGCTTCTACCGCGTCCGGCGGGCAATAAGAGACACCGCATTCGGCCGTCGGCGTGCCCGGGTTGATCACGAATACGCGGATTTGGGTGCCTTCTTCTTGATTTGCCAGCAGTTTGGCAAAGTGTTCCTGTGCAGCATCTGTTATACGGATCATAGCATTAGCTCAATAGTTGACTTCTATAGTCGGTTATAATACGCCCATTGCCGTGGCACTACAACGTGCGGCAAACGCACCATATCTGCACCGAGGCGGCGCCTTGCCGCCGCAGCAGCGCCGCGATCGCCGCGACGGTGCTGCCGGTGGTCACCACGTCATCCACCAAGGCGATATGCCGGCCGGCGACCGGCACGGTACAGGCGAACGCGCGCTGCAGATTGCGTCTGCGGGCAGAGGCGCTCAGCCGCTGTTGCAGGGCGGTTTTGCGCACCCGGCGCAAGGCGGCGGGCTGATAGGCGCAGCCCAGCCAGCGCGCCAGCGGCCGCGCCAGCAGATCGCTCTGGTTATAGCCACGGCGCCAGCAGCGTGATGCATGCAAGGGTACCGCTAAAATCAGGTCGGGTCTGTTCAGATACTGCTCTCTGCGCGCCTGCTGCCACCGCAACAGCATCAGGCGCGCCAGCGTCGGCGCCAGCTCGGGCGCGCGGTGGAACTTGAACCTTTTTACCAGTTGGCTGAGGGGCGCAGCGTAGTCGCCGACGAATACCAGCCGTTGCCAGGGCGGCGGCCGTTGCAGGCAGCGGCCGCAGGGCGTTCGCGCCTTCCCGGCGGGCAATCCGCAGCGCGGGCAACACGGCGGGTGGGCCGGCAGATGGCGCAGGCAGCAACTGCAGATGCCATGACGCATCAGGCTCAACGGTTGTCGGCATAGCCAACAGCGGCTGCGGATTGATAGCATAGCGTCTCCGAGATGGGTAAGCATGAAAGGACAATAACCAATGACAGCGCTGTACTGGCAAACAATAGGCGAAGGCGAACGCGATCTTGTGCTGCTGCACGGCTGGGGATTGAACGCCGAAGTGTGGCGTTGCATTCAGGCGCGGCTGACGCCGCATTTTCGCCTGCACCTGGTCGATCTGCCGGGGTACGGCCGCAGCCAGGGGTTCGGCGCCCTGTCGCTGGAGCAGATGACGGAAATCGTGCTGGCGGCTGCCCCGCCGCAGGCCTGGTGGCTCGGCTGGTCGCTCGGCGGACTGGTGGCCAGCCAGGCGGCGCTGATGCAGCCGCAGCGGGTCAGCGGGCTCATCACCGTGGCCTCTTCGCCGTGCTTTGCCGCCCGCGATGCGTGGCCGGGGATCCGTCCGGATGTGCTGAGCGGTTTCCAGCACCAGCTAAGCCTGGATTTCCAGCGCACCGTCGAGCGTTTTCTGGCGCTGCAGACGCTGGGCACCGAGAGCGCGCGTCAGGATGCGCGCCAGCTGAAAGCGGTAGTGCTCAACCAACCGACGCCGAGCGTCGAGGTACTGAACGGCGGGCTGGAGATCCTGCGCACCGCCGATCTGCGCGCGACGCTGGCGGAGTTGAATCTGCCGCTGCTGCGGATCTACGGATATCTGGACGGGCTGGTGCCGCGCAAGGTCGCCGAGCTGCTCGACGCCGCCTGGCCGAACTCCACGTCGCAGATCGTGGCCAAAGCCGCCCATGCGCCGTTTATCTCTCATCCCGATGAATTTGTGACGATGATCGAAGCGTTTATTGCAGCACATTGAATGCAGCGGGAAAACGCACGATAGAGCGCGAAAAAAAACGCCGCCGGGTGGATAAAAGACAAAGCTGTTCAATACTTAGTGAGTCAATGCGTTGGCTGCAAAATGAAAAGACCGCGTGCGGCGATTTTCATTTTGGCGTTTCGTCTCTGGGAAACAGGCCCCGTCAGGGAAAGCAACGAGGCCTGAGGATGTCGCGGCAGCCTGCGGTACTACGCATGGATCCTGGACGGCTTTCATAACAGATAAATTATCCATTGAGAGGTTAGTGTCATGAAATCATTGAAGATGATTATTGCAGCGGCAGTGCTGGGTTCGGTGTCTTTCGGCTCCATGGCGGCAACCCTGCTGACCAAGGAAGATCTGGATAAGAATCCGGGTAAATACGAGAAGATCGGCACCGTCACCACGACGGCGGAAACCACGTCACCGATGGACGCCAAGGAAGAGCTGTCCAAACTGGCGGACGAAAAGGGCGGTCAATACTACGTGATCCTGGCGGGCCGCGAACACGGTAAATTCAGCGCCATCGCCGAAGTTTACAAAGACAAGCAATAAGCCTTGAACGGCAAGGGGCGCCGTTGCGGCGCCCCTGATCGTTAGGCCTTCAGCCGGTAGAACACCGTGCTGCATCCCTGGCCCTGCGGGCAGCTTTTGCAGCCGCCGCTCAGACAGGCGCCGCCATCCTGTTCGATACGTTCCACTTTCCCCATTGCCGTCAAACGATCCAGCATCGCCTGCACCAGCGGCAACGGCGTCGCCAGTGATTGGCTGAGCTGCTGCGCCTGGGCGCTGCCGCGCAGCGCCAGCGCATCGCGCACCTGCAGCAGCCCGGCCATCAGTGACAGCTCCCTTTGGCGCTCTGGCAACAGGCCGCCGGCGTGGCGTTGCCCAGGCGCACCGTGACGCGGCTGCGCGCCCGGCGCAGGCCGAACAGCACCAGCAGATTCACCAGCACCACTGCCAGGATCGCCGTCAGGCTGTACTGCGGGTGTTGGTTGAAGGTCGCCGCCTGATAGAACAGCGTCGCCAGCGAGTAGGCCACGTTCAGCCCCCACAGGATAGAGAAGGTCATCCAGCCGCGGCTCGATTCGCGGGCGATGGCGCCCATCACCGAAACGCAAGGCACATACAGCAGCACGAAGATCAGGTAGCTGTAGGCGGAGATGCCGGAGCCGAATTTGCTGCTCATCACGCCCATCGAACCGACGCCCATCTCACCGTCGCCCTTGCTGGCTTCGATCGGGTTGGACAGCACGCTCAGGCTGAAGGTGTTTTTCAGGCCGTCCCAGGTTTCCTGCAGTGCGCCGCCCAGTTCATCGAGCAGGTTGAAGTTGGCGGCGTCGAACGCCTCTTTGTTGATGTGCTCGGCGGTATACAGCGTATTCAGCGTGCCGACCACCACTTCTTTCGCCATCGCGCCGGTCACCAGCCCAACGGTGGCCTGCCAGTTATCGCTGTGGACGCCCATCGGCTGCAGAAGAGGTGTCAGTACCTTGGAGACCGAGGCCAGCGCGGAGTCGTTGATGTTGTCGACCGTTTTGCCGCTGAACGAGAAGCTGTTCAGGCCGCCGATGAATATGCTGGCCACCACGATCACCTTGCCGGCACGCAACACGAAGCCTTTCAACCGCTGCCAGGTTTGCAGCAGCAGGCTTTTCAGGTGCGGCACGTGGTAAACCGGCAGCTCCATGACGAACGGCGAGGCTTCGCCGCGCATGAGGGTATATTTGAGTACCAGGCCGGTCAGGATCGCCACCGCGATGCCGAGCATGTACAGCGAGAACACCACCCCAGCGCCGTCCTGGCCGAAGAAGGCGGCGGCGAACACCGCGAAGATCGCCAGACGGGCGCCGCAGGACATGAACGGCGCCATCATGATGGTGATCAGGCGTTCGCGCTGGGCGTCCAGCGTACGGGCGCCCATGATGGACGGCACGTTGCAACCGAAGCCGACGATCAGCGGCACGAAGGATTTGCCCGGCAGCCCGAGCGCCTGCATCAGGCGATCCATCACGAACGCCGCGCGCGCCATGTAGCCGGAGTCTTCCAGGAACGACAGGAACAGGTACATCATGCCGATCTGCGGCACCAGCGGCAGCACGGTGTTGATGCCGCCGCCGACGCCCTGCGCCAGGAATACGGTCAGCCAGTCGGGGAAGTGCAGGGTGTAGCCGAGCCACTGAATGCCCTGAATGAAGATCGCCGCCGAGCCGATATCGAAGATCGGCTGCAGCGCGCCGCCGATATTGATCGCCAGCAGGAACATCAGGTACATCACCAACAGAAAGATCGGCACGCCCAGCCAGCGGTTGAGGATCACTTTATCCAGCATATCGGTCAGGCGGTTGGGCATCGCCTGCTGCGAGTTGCTGACCGCGTCGCACAGGGTGGCGATGGACTGGTAGCGCGCGTCGGCGATCACCAGCGCCGGGTCTTCTTGCTGCTGCTGTTGCAACGCCTGAATGGCCGCAGGCAGCAGCGCGACGGCGGGGCCGGCCAGCCGGTGGCTGTAGATGTCGCCCTCCAGCATCTGCAATGCCAGCCAGCGGCGTTGCACCGCCGGCAGCGTTTGCGGCATGGCGTCGCTCAGCGTGGCGACCGCTTTCAGCAGCAACGGCGGGTAGTTCACCAGCGCCTGCTGTTCGTTGATGCGATGATTGTCGATCATCTGTTTCAGCACGCCGATGCCGTCGGCGCGGGTGGAGATCATCGGTACTACCGGGCAGCCGAGGCGCGCCGACAGCGCGGCGACGTCGATATCGATATGCTGGCTTTTGGCGATGTCGAGCATGTTCAGCGCCACGATGCAGGGGATGCCCAGCTCCAGCAATTGCAGCGTCAGGTAGAGGTTGCGCTCCAGGTTGGAGGCGTCGACCACGTTGATCAGCAGATCGGCGTCGCCGCTCAAAATGTAGTGGCAGGCGATCTGCTCATCGAGCGAGGTTTGCTCCGAGATGGTGGTGAGGGAGTAGGTGCCGGGCAAATCGACCAGCCGCACGTCGGACTGCGGGGTGGTGAAATGGCCTTCTTTGCGTTCGACCGTCACGCCTGCCCAGTTGCCGACCCGTTGGCGTGCGCCGGTAAGCTGGTTGAACAGCGTGGTTTTGCCGGAGTTCGGGTTACCGATTAAGCCGATGGTGAGTTTTTTCATAGTTCAGCGTGTCGTCTTCAAGGAGAACAGCGCCGGCGCAAGGGCGCGTCGGCAAATGGAGGCGTGCCGGTTCAGGGCTGGCCGTCGAGCTGCAGCAGCGCCAGATCCTTCCTGCGCAGCACCAGGCTGACGCGGCGGGTTTTAATTTCTATCGGATCGCCCAGCGGCGCGACGCGCACCACGTCGAACGAAGAGCCGGGCAGCATGCCGAGCGATAACAGTTTCTGGCGGTAGGCCGGCGCAATTTCACCGGAAAAGCCGATAATCTTATATGTGTGTTTAGGTTGAAGCTGCATGTGATTCACCTTCCGGGTGCCGATGAACATCGGGCTGATGATAATTGGACGTTGCCGGCGAAAATGCCACGCCGTCGGCGGTATTCATCCATAAGGTCATGCAATAAAGTGAGCGCAAATAATAGTAATTATCATTATCGCGTTCAATACAAAAAGTAGGGGTATTGTAACCAATTATTATGGCGTCGACAGTTTTTGATGGCGTTGTCTTGATTAACGACGTTTTACCACCGCTTGCGATGGGGAACAAATGAGAATGGCGAGTTAAATCAGTTGCGTATTTGTAGCCAAGTTTTCTCGTTTGCAAATATCGAGGGTTTTTTCCCTTTATTTATTTCCGCTGAAAAGCAATGCGATAACATTATTCCGCCGTAATGCGAGCGGTAACCATTTGTGTTTCTCTCACAATTGGCGAGATGAAAAATGCGTGTTAACAAAGTTGTTAATAAATGGCTGCAGAAGGCATTTTTGCTGGCTGAATAATGAGAGGGTGATCACGCAGGAACAGGAAATAAAAAGATGACGGTTTATTGAGACGGGTCAAGAAATGCCGCAAGTTTTATTCATCAGAAAGGGCGGAGCAGGCTCCGCCCTGTTGGCTCTGACTTAGCGTTTCTTGCCGAATGCCGCCGCCAGCGCGTCGCCCATGGCGCTGTTGCCGGCCGGCGCCGCGTTGCGCGGTTTGGCCTTGTTGCCGCCCGCCGAACGGTTGGCGGTGTCGCGCGACTGTGCCGGCGCGTTGCCGCCGCGGCGCGGCGAGCCTTCACCCGGTTGCTCATCCAGGCGCATGCTCAGCGCGATGCGTTTACGCTGCAGATCGACTTCCATCACCTTCACTTTGACGATGTCGCCGGCCTTCACCACGGTGTGCGGATCTTCGACGAATTTGTCCGCCAGCGAGGAGATGTGCACCAGGCCGTCCTGATGCACGCCGATATCCACGAAGGCGCCGAAGTTGGTGACGTTGGTCACCGAGCCTTCCAGGATCATGCCCGGCTGCAGATCGTTGAGGGTTTCCACACCTTCGGCGAAGGTGGCGGTTTTGAACTCCGGACGCGGATCGCGGCCCGGCTTCTCCAGCTCTTTCAGAATGTCGGTGACCGTCGGCACGCCGAACTTGTCGTCGGTGAAATCAACCGCTTTCAGGCTGCGCACCGCGGAGGCGTTGCCCATCAGATCCTGCAGCGCCTGCTCGGTGGCGGCCAGGATGCGTTGCACCACCGGATAGGCTTCCGGGTGAACGGTGGAGGCATCCAGCGGGTTGTCGCCGTGGTTGATGCGCAGGAAGCCGGCGCACTGTTCGAACGCTTTCGGCCCCAGGCGGCTGACCTTCAGCAGCTGTTCACGGTTGCTGAAGCGGCCGTTCTCGTCGCGCCAGTTGACGATGTTCTGCGCCATCATGCGCGTCAGGCCGGCCACGCGGGTCAGCAACGGCACCGACGCGGTGTTCAGATCGACGCCGACGGCGTTCACGCAGTCTTCCACCACCGAATCCAACTTCTTCGCCAGCTGGCTCTGACTGACGTCGTGCTGATACTGGCCGACGCCGATGGATTTCGGGTCGATCTTCACCAGCTCCGCCAGCGGATCCTGCAGGCGGCGAGCGATGGACACCGCGCCGCGCAGCGATACGTCGAGATCCGGGAACTCCTGCGCCGCCAGTTCGGACGCGGAGTACACCGATGCGCCCGCTTCGCTGACGATCACTTTCTGCGCCCGGACGTCGCTGAACTGCTTTTGCAGGTCGAGATAGAAACGCTCGGTTTCACGCGACGCGGTGCCGTTGCCGATGGCCACCAGCTCTACATTGTGTTTGATGCACAGCGCCGCGACGATGGCGGCGGCTTTGGCCGCTTGCCCGGTGTGCGGGTAGACGGTGTCGGTGGCGACCAGCTTGCCGGTTGCGTCGACCACGGCGACTTTCACTCCGGTGCGCAGGCCCGGATCGAGGCCCATGGTGGCGCGCATGCCGGCCGGCGCAGCCATCAGCAGATCATGCATGTTGCGGGCGAAGACGTTGATCGCTTCATCTTCCGCGCGCTCGCGCACCGTGCCCATCAGCTCGGTTTCCAGGTGCAGCAACACCTTGATGCGCCAGGTCCAGTTGACCACCGCCTTGCGCCAGGCGTCGGCCGGAGCGTTGTTCAGGCGCAGATTGAGGTGATTGATGATGATCAGCTCCGCCTGGCTTTCGCGCGGCGCTTCTTCAAACTGCGGATCGGCGTTCAGCGCCAGCTGCAGCACGCCTTCGTTGCGGCCGCGGAACATCGCCAGCGCGCGGTGCGAAGGCACCTGGGAAATCGGTTCGTGGTGATCGAAATAGTCGCGGAACTTGGCGCCTTCGTCTTCCTTGCCCTCGACCACTTTGGACACCAGATGGGCGTTTTTCCACAGGTAGTCGCGCACCTTGGCCAGCAGCGCGGCGTCTTCGGCGAAGCGCTCCATCAGGATATAGCGCGCGCCGTCGAGGGCGGCTTTCACGTCCGCCACGCCCTTGTCGGCGTCGACGTAGCGTTCGGCCAGTTGTTCCGGCTGCTGTTGCGGATCCTGCCACAGCGTGTCCGCCAGCGGTTCCAGGCCGGCTTCGATGGCGATCTGGCCGCGGGTGCGGCGCTTCGGTTTGTACGGCAGGTAGAGGTCTTCGAGTTCGGTCTTGCTCAGAGTGGCGTTGATCGCCCCCGCCAGTTGTTCAGTCAGTTTGCCCTGTTCATCGATCGACTTCAGGATGGTCTGGCGACGATCTTCCAGTTCACGCAGATAACCCAGGCGGGTTTCCAGCTGGCGCAGTTGGGTGTCGTCCAGGCCCCCGGTGACTTCCTTACGATAGCGTGCAATAAAGGGCACGGTATTACCTTCATCCAGCAGACGGATGGCGGAGTCGACTTGCTCCGGCCGGGCCTGCAGTTCTGTTGCAATAATGCGGCTCAGTGGGTCATTCATAGGTCTGGTATCTGTATTGAGAACGGTGAATAAACAGGGGACAGTTATACGGATTGATCGGGGAAAATGCCAGTGGAGCGGGCCGCCGCCGCGCGGCCGCGGCGTGGAGAACAGCTCAGGCGGCGGCGTTGGCGGCGGTTCGGAAAAAGCTGAAAGCTTACTTCGGGTAGTCTATCTCGTTCACGTACCACTGCGCCTCGCCCAGCGGCGTATTGACGGTGGCGACGTCCCCGACCTCTTTTTTCAGCAGGGCGCGCGCCATAGGCGCGTCGATGGAGATGTAATCCTTGCGGCCGAAGATCTCGTCGTAACCGACGATGCGAAAGCGTTTGATTTCGCCGTCTTCGTTCTCCACCTCTACCCAGGCGCCGAAGAACACTTTGCCTTCCTGCTGCGGGGAGTAATCGACGATCTTCAACTGCTCCAGGCATTTGGTCAGATAGCGGACGCGGCGATCGATCTCGCGCAGCCGCTTCTTGTTGTACTGGTAATCGGCGTTTTCGCTTCTGTCGCCCAGGCTGGCGGCCCAGGTCACTTTCTTGGTCACCTCGGGGCGTTCTTCGCGCCAGAGGTAATCCAGCTCTTGTTTGAGCTTGTCATACCCTTCACGGGTTATCAGTTGAGTTCTCATCGTGATTTATCTTTATGGGGTCACCGCCACAGTGTACGTGAATGCGGGGGGCTTTAGAAATGGCGCGCGGGCCTGCGCGTTGTCGCACGGTTTTTATTCAGTTTGCGCAGCTTTTAACAATCGGGAGTATGCTTAGCGATAGCGGAAAAGGAATGCGACGAAAGGAGGATATCTGGCGAGAGAGACAAGGAATTTTGGCGCACAACCCAACACATTGAAGGTATTACCGCATGGAATTTAAAGATTACTACGCCACGATGGGCGTTGAGCCCAACGCCGATCTGAAAACCATCAAAACGGCCTACCGTCGGCTGGCGCGTAAATATCACCCTGACGTGAGCACTGAAGACGACGCCGAAAGCAAGTTCAAGGAAGTGGCCGAAGCCTATGAGGTGCTGAAGGACGAGGAGCGCCGCGCCGAGTACGATCAGATCCGGCTGCACCGCAACGATCCGAACTTTGGCCGCCAGGCGCGCGGCGATCACGGCGGCTATCAGCAGAGCGCTTCATGGCACGGCGGCGGCGCCGACGCGCAAGACTTCTCCGATTTCTTCGAAAGCATGTTCGGCGGGCGGGCGGCGGGCGGGCATCGCTCCGCTTCGCACTCGCACGGCGGGCATGGCTTCCGCGGCCAGGATCTCGAAATGGAGGTGCCGCTGTTCCTCGAGGAAACGCTACATGGCCAAAGCCGCGAGATCTCCTACACGCTGCCGGTGTACGACGAGCTGGGGCGGCAGGTGAGCGAAGCCAGCAAAACGCTGAACGTGAAAATCCCGGCCGGCGTGGGCGACGGCGAGCGCATTCGCCTCAAGGGGCAGGGCGTTGCCGGCGTGGGCGGCGGCCAGAACGGCGACCTGTATCTGGTCATCCGCCTCGCGCCGCATCCGCTGTTCGAAATTGATGGCCACAATCTGAGCATCGTGGCGCCGCTCGCCCCGTGGGAAGCGGCGCTCGGCGCCAGCATCGAGGTGCCGACGCTGACCGGCAAAATCGCGTTGACCGTGCCGGCCGGCAGCCAGAGCGGCAAACGGCTGCGGGTCAAGGGCAAAGGGCTGGCGGGCAAGAAAGAGCCCGGCGATCTGTATGTCATTCTCAAGGTGGTGATGCCGCCGAAGCCGAACGAGAAGGCCAGCGCCCTGTGGCGAGAGCTGGCTGAGCAGGCGGCGTTCAACCCGCGTGCGGAATGGGAGTAAAGCACATGATGAAGAAAGAGATCACATTCACCGTGGTGGAACTGTGTCAGCGAGTGGAGATTTCAGAGGACGAATTGGTCGAGATCGTCGGCCTGGGCGTGATCGTGCCGCTGGAGCCGGCGCAGCCGCGCTGGGAGTTCGATTACCCGGCGCTGAGCCATCTGCAGCGCGCGCGCAGGCTGCGTGCCGAGCTGGATCTGGATTGGCCGGGGATCGCCATGGCGCTGACGTTGCTCGATCGGGTTGATGCGCTGCAGCAAGAGAACCGGCAGTTGCGCCGGCAGCTGGCGCGTTTCCTGTAGACTTCCTGACCCGACGGCTAAACGCCACCGGTCGGTTCGCCGGTGGCGAAATTGTGCAAAATTGGGCCGTCGCCCCACATTGCGCCGATAAAGGGCGAAATTTTAACGAACCCCCGTCGACATTCACTGAAAATTGTTGATAAATGGGGAAAAGAATAAGCTTTGTAACAATTTCGTCTAGAATACATACCATTAAACGCTGTCTCAAATGGCAAGGTTTTCTAACAATATTCGAGTCAGGCAATAAAGCCTTTGGGAGTAATACCATGCAAGAGAATCATAAGATCCTGGTTGTCGATGATGACATGCGCCTGCGCGCGCTTTTAGAACGTTATTTAACCGAGCAGGGCTTCCAGGTTCGCAGCGTTGCCAACGCTGAGCAAATGGATCGCTTGCTGACTCGTGAATCCTTCCATTTGATGGTGCTCGATCTGATGTTGCCGGGCGAAGACGGCCTGTCCATCTGCCGCCGCCTGCGCAGCCAGAGCAACCCGATGCCGATCATTATGGTCACCGCCAAAGGCGAAGAGGTCGATCGCATCGTGGGGCTGGAAATCGGCGCCGACGACTACATTCCTAAACCGTTCAACCCGCGTGAGCTGTTGGCTCGTATCCGCGCGGTGTTGCGCCGCCAGGCGAACGAACTGCCGGGCGCGCCTTCGCAGGAAGAGGCGGTGATCGCGTTCGGCAAATTCAAACTGAACCTCGGCACCCGCGAAATGTTCCGCGAAGACGAACCGATGCCGTTGACCAGCGGCGAGTTCGCGGTACTGAAGGCGCTGGTCAGCCACCCGCGTGAACCGCTGTCGCGCGATAAGCTGATGAACCTGGCGCGTGGCCGCGAATACAGCGCCATGGAGCGTTCCATTGACGTGCAGATCTCTCGCCTGCGCCGCATGGTTGAAGAAGATCCGGCGCATCCGCGTTATATCCAGACCGTGTGGGGTCTCGGCTACGTCTTCGTACCGGACGGCAGCAAGGCATGAGGCGATTGCGCTTTTCACCGCGTAGCTCGTTTGCCCGAACCCTGTTGTTGATCGTCACCTTGCTGTTCGTCAGCCTGGTGACGACCTATCTGGTGGTGCTGAACTTCGCCATCCTGCCCAGCCTGCAGCAGTTCAACAAGGTGTTGGCCTACGAAGTGCGTATGCTGATGACCGATCGGCTGCAGCTGGAAGACGGCACGCTGCTGGAAGTGCCGCCGGCATTCCGCCGTGAGATCTACCGCGAACTGGGCATCTCTCTCTACACGAATTCGGCGGCGGAGGAGAGCGGCCTGCGCTGGGCGCAGCACTACCAGTTCCTCAGCCAGCAGATGGCGCAACAGCTCGGCGGGCCGACCGATGTGCGGGTGGAGGTGAACAAGAACTCCCCGGTGGTGTGGCTGAAAACCTGGCTGCAGCCCGATATCTGGGTGCGCGTGCCGCTGACGGAAATCCACCAGGGCGACTTCTCGCCGCTGTTCCGCTATACGCTGGCGATCATGCTGCTCGCGATCGGCGGCGCCTGGCTGTTTATCCGCATTCAAAACCGCCCGTTGGTGGAGCTGGAACATGCGGCGCTGCAGGTGGGCAAGGGCATCATTCCGCCGCCGCTGCGCGAGTATGGCGCTTCCGAAGTGCGGTCAGTGACTCGCGCATTCAATCAGATGGCGTCGGGCGTCAAGCAGCTGGCGGACGATCGCACCTTGCTGATGGCCGGGGTCAGCCATGACCTGCGCACGCCGTTGACGCGCATTCGGCTGGCGACGGAGATGATGAGCGCCGAAGACGGTTATCTGGCCGAGTCGATCAATAAAGACATCGAAGAGTGCAATGCCATCATCGAGCAGTTCATCGATTATCTGCGCACCGGGCAGGAGATGCCGACCGAAAGCAGCGATCTGAACGCCATTTTAGGCGAAGTGGTCGCGGCGGAAAGCGGCTATGAGCGGGTAATTGAAACCGCGCTGTCGCCGGGCGAGCTGATGATGAATGTGCATCCGCTGTCGATTAAGCGGGCGGCGGTGAACATGGTGGTGAACGCGGCGCGTTACGGCAACGGTTGGATCAAGGTCAGCAGCGGTCGCGAGCTGCAGCGCGGCTGGTTCCAGGTGGAAGATGACGGCCCGGGCATCAAGCCGGAAGAATTGAAACACCTGCTGCAGCCGTTCGTACGCGGTGACAGCGCGCGCAGCACCAGCGGCACCGGTCTGGGGCTGGCGATCGTGCAGCGTATTATCGACGCGCATGACGGCGAACTGGATATCGGCACCAGCGAGCGCGGTGGGCTGTTGATCCGCGCGTATATTCCGTTGCCGATGGAGAAAAAAGAGTCGACCAACGGCCATCAAACGGCCAGGGAAAACGCCTGACACTCTGGTGTGGGCCGCGCCGCTGCGGCCCTGTCAGGACTTTCTGCTCATCACGTAGTATTCCGCCGCATCTTCATGCAACCGACGGCCGGTCGGCGCCTGCCACGGATCGATTAACTCGATGCCGCAGTGGAGGAAGCCTTTGGTATTGCGGGTGGCCAGGGCGGCGCCGTAATGCAGGCAGGTGGCGGCGATTTGGGTATCCGGCACGCTCATCGCTTTACCCAGCAGCCGATTCCTTGCCGTCAATTCCGCGTATTGCATCGCGCACAGCCCATCAAACGGCAATATCTGCCCCTCGAACTTCAATTCAATGGCGTCCGCCAATTTCAGCTTGAGATCCCGCTGGCGCTTGCCGTCAGGCATGCAGGCGACGCTGCTAAACAGTTCGGCGAGGACAATGGCGCTGAGATAGAGCTCGTCATTGTCCTTTTCATTTAACCAGTTAATGACGTTGTAGTACGGGCTGGGACGCAGCGTTTCTGAAATGACGTTGGTGTCGATAATGATCATGCGTTGTCATCTTCATCATCAAAGGTGACGATGCGTGGCGGCACGGCGTCACGCGGTGGGATCTCCAGCTCAACGCCGCCGAATTCGGCGAAGTGCTGATGCATCCAGGTACCCAATCCATAGCGCGGCGGCTTTTTCACCAGCGCCTGTTTCAGGATCATGCGCGCTTCCTCTTCCATGGAATGGCCGTTTTTCGCCGCTGAGATACGCAGCAGCTCTTTGATTTCGTCGTCCAGATTTCTGACGGTGATAGTAGCCATTGAAACCTCCTTTGCTATCAATGATTGCATTGACTTATTTTCTCGTCTTGCCGGTTAAAAAGCAATCAATTGAAATAAAAAAAGGCGCGGGATCCGCGCCTTAGCTGAAGAGGTAACGTTACCGAATTACAGCTTCGGGCCGGCGCTAACCAGCGCCGCGCCCGCAGGCGTGTCGGTGTATTTGTCGAAGTTAGTGATGAAGCGCTCGGCCAGATCCTGCGCTTTTTCCTGCCACTGCTCGAGGCTGGCGTAGGTGTTGCGCGGATCGAGGATTTCCGGGTTCACGCCCGGCAGCGCGGTCGGCATCGCCAGATCGAAGATAGGCAGAGTGACGGTTTCCGCCTTGTCGATTTCACCGCTCAGGATGGCGTCGATGATGCCGCGCGTATCTTTGATCGAGATGCGTTTGCCGGTGCCGTTCCAGCCGGTGTTGACCAGGTAAGCCTGGGCGCCGGCGGCCTGCATGCGTTTCACCAGCACTTCGGCGTACTGCGTCGGGTGCAGCGACAGGAACGCGGCGCCGAAGCAGGCGGAGAAGGTTGGCGTCGGTTCGGTTACGCCACGCTCGGTGCCGGCCAGTTTGGCGGTGAAGCCGGACAGGAAGTGGTACTGAGTCTGGTTGGCGGTCAGGCGCGATACCGGCGGCAGCACGCCGAAAGCGTCGGCGGTCAGGAAGATCACCTTGGTGGCGTGACCCGCCTTGGACACCGGCTTGACGATGTTCTGGATATGATAGATCGGGTAAGAAACGCGGGTATTCTCGGTTTTCGAACCGTCGTTGAAGTCGATGCTGCCGTCGGCCAGCACGGTGACGTTTTCCAGCAGCGCATCGCGTTTGATGGCGTGGTAGATGTCCGGTTCGGCTTCTTCAGACAGCTTGATGGTCTTGGCGTAGCAGCCGCCTTCGAAGTTGAACACGCCGTCGTCGTCCCAGCCGTGCTCGTCATCGCCGATCAGCTGACGCTTAGGATCGGTGGAGAGGGTGGTCTTGCCGGTACCGGACAGGCCGAAGAACACCGCCACGTCGCCTTTCTCGCCCACGTTGGCCGAGCAGTGCATCGAGGCGATGCCTTTCAGCGGCAGCAGGTAGTTCATCATCGAGAACATGCCTTTCTTCATTTCGCCGCCGTACCAGGTGCCGCCGATCAGCTGCATGCGCTCGGTCAGGTTGAAGGCGACGAAGTTCTCCGAGTTCAGGCCTTGCTGCTGCCAGTTCGGGTTGGTGCACTTGGCGCCGTTCATCACCACGAAGTCCGGCTCGAAGTCAGCCAGCTCTTCGTCGCTCGGGCGGATAAACATGTTTTTCACGAAGTGCGCCTGCCAGGCCACCTCGGTGATGAAGCGCACTTTCAGGCGCGAGTCGGCGTTGGCGCCGCAGAAGGTATCCACCACGAACAGGCGTTTGCCGGACAGTTGTTCGGTGACCAGGTGTTTCAGATCGGCCCACACTTCCGGGCTGAGGGGTTTGTTGTCGTTTTTGCCTTTGCCCTGATCGGCCCACCACACGGTATCGCGGGTGATGTCGTCGCGGACGATGTATTTGTCTTTCGGCGAGCGGCCGGTGAAGATGCCGGTATCGACGGAGACGGCACCCAGCTTGGTGACTACCCCACGCTCAAAACCTTCCAGAGATGGGTCTGTTTCTTCCTTAAACAGCAGTTCATAGCTCGGGTTGTGAACGATTTCGCTAACGTCGTGAATGCCGTAAGCGGCCAGATCCTGAGGGGTTATACCTTTAACGCGCATGTTACTACTCCTTGGTCACAGAATTTCTGGCGGCAATTGTAGGGATCTAACGGTGCGTAACCGCGATGGGTATCAAATATTTAACGTTTTAGGCGGTATTTCGTTACGATCTGAGAGATAGCACACGGAAAAAAGCAAACGTGCAAACGGCGGGCGTTGGCGGGCGCCGGGCGCGCCCGCCGAAAGGGTGTAACTTAGTGCAACTGGTCGCTTTCGCCGGTGTTACCCGCATACAACGCGGCAACATCAACCGGGTCAAAGACATAGTGGCTGCCACAGTAGTCGCAGTGCATGTCGATGTTGCCGTCCTGCTCCAGCATGTCCGCCACTTCGTCGGTCGGCAGGGTCAGCAGCGCGTCGGCGCAACGCTGGCGAGAACAGGTGCAGCGGAACTGCACGTCCTGCGGTTCGTACAAGGTGACCTCTTCCTGGTGGTACAGGCGGTACAACACTTCGTTGGCCGGCAGGCCGAACAGCTCTTCGCTTTTGACCGTGTTGGTCAGTTGCACCAGATGATCGAAATCATCGAGGTTGCCGTCCTGCGCCGGCAGCACCTGCAGCAGCATACCGGCCGCCGCGGCGTTGCCTTCCGCTTCGCCGGTGCGAATGAACAGGCGGGTTGGCAGCTGCTCGGACTGGCGGAAGTAGGCTTCCAGGCATTCGGCCAGGGTTTCACCTTCCAGGCCGACGACGCCCTGATAGCGCTCGCCTTCCGTCGGGGAAATGGTGATGACCATGACGCCGTTGCCGATCATCTGATGCAAGGTGCTGTCGTCGGCGATAGGCGCCTGGGTGCGCGCAACGCCGCGCATCTCCTGGCGGTTGTTGCCGTTGATCACCGCCAGCTTCAGCGGGCCGTCGCCTTGCAGCTGAACGGTGATGTCGCCGTCGAACTTCAGGGTCGCGGTCAGCAGACTGGTGGCGACCAGCAGTTCACCCAGCAGCTTTTGCACCGGCGCCGGGTAGTCGTGGTTATTCAGGATCTGCTGATAGGTTTCGCTGACGGTAACCAGCTCGCCGCGCACCGCGTAGTTTTCAAACAGGTAACGGTGCAATTGGTCATGGTTGGACATAATCTTCTCTCATTGCGGTGAGGGCTTATTCCGGCTCACCAAATTTAAATTTCATCAGGTCGCGTCGCTCCTTTTTGTCCGGACGACGGTCCGGATGCGGCATGGTCAACGCGTTCATCTTGCGCGCCAGCGCCATTTTTTCGCGGTTGGCGATGCTGGCTTCGGTTTCCTGATACATTTGCTGCGCCTCGCCGGCGCCGCGGCGTTGGCTGGTCAGCGCCAGCACGATCACCGTACGTTCTTCGTTGCCCTGCCGCAGCTTGAGCTCGGCGTTAAGTTCGACAATCTTGCTCGGCTTGCCACGCTGGCCGTTGTAATGCACCTTGCCGCCGTCGATCATTTCGCGCGCCAGCGCGCGGGTCTTGTAGAAGCGTGCGGCCCACAGCCATTTATCCAGCCGGACTGCGTCGTCGCGCGTCGCTTTGTCCTTCATGCTTCCCCCTTGGCCAGCGCCGGTATCAACAGGCGATAGTCGCGCATCGACGGATGGCGCTGGAAGCTTTTCTCCGCCGTGCTGGAGTCCGGGTTTTGCACGCCCAGGCAGTAACGAATGCCGAAAGTGCGCGCCGCGTCGAGGATCGGCTCGCCGTCGTCGACAAACAGCGTGCGCTGCGGGTTGAACCCGGTGTGCTGTTGCACCGCCTGCCACAGACGCTGATCTTCTTTCGGATAACCAAATGTGTGGGTGGAAAACAATAAATCAAGGTGCCGATCCAGACCGGTATGCTCGATTTTCACCGCCAGGCTGTGCGGATGGGCGTTGGTCAGCAAAATGGTTTGCAGGCCGGCGCCGCGCAGCGCCCGTAAAAACGGCTCGGTATCCTCGCGCAGCCGGGCGCGGCTGCCCACTTCGCTGGTCATGCGGTAGATATCCAGATCCAACCGCTCGCTCCAGTAATCGAAGCAATACCAATTCATGGTGTGCTGCACCGCCTGATATTCCCGCTCAATGATATGACGGGCTTCGTCAAACGGAATGGCGCGCCTTTCGCTCAGCGCTTGCGGCACCAGGCTGAGCCAGAAGTGACTGTCGAATTCCAGGTCCAGCAAGGTGCCGTCCATATCCAGCAGCACGGTATCGATCTGCGGCCAATCAAATTCGGGAACCATAAAAACTCCACGGGCGGACCGACGGGCGGTCCGCAGATGAGAATAATAGCGTTAGCGTAGCATAAGCAGATGACAGGGCGGAGGCCCGGCGTCAGGTTCAGGCCATCGGCCGCATCGACATCGGATTGATCTGCGGATTGAAGCAGCTGTCGTAGTACCGCTGGATATCGGCGACGCGGTGCTGATTGATGCGCCGACGCTGCACCAGCCGCCAGGCGTTATAGCCCAGGCTGACGACCACCGCCAGCAACAGCAGGCTGGTGCCGAGGTAGCGCCACAGGGTGATCATGTCCGGTTCGCTGTGCAGCGCCACGTGGCGGGTGCCGTTGGCATCGACGCTGAGGCTGGTGATTACCCCTTGCGCCTGGAACGGGGTATGCAGCAGCAGAGTGGAAAGGCGCTGCAGCTCATTCCACTGGTCGAGGGCGTTGTATTCGCTCTGCGGCGCTGAGGATTGCGGATGGCTGACCAGCTGGCGGCCTTCATCGCTGCGGATCAGGAAACCGCCCGGCGGCGGGCTGTTGAGCGCCGCGGCGGCCAGGCGCGTTTCATTGAAGATGAACGACGACGTGGCCACTTTGGTCAGGCTTTCCAGCGACTCTGCGCTTACCGGGCGCAGCAGGACGTTGACGCCTTGCAGCGCGCCGGATCTGGCGCGTTTCACCAGGCCACTCCAGTTTTTGGCGTTGCCCAGGTTGACCAAGGCGTTTTTTAACCGCACGCAGTCGTTTTCTGCCTGGCACAAATCCTGTGTTTTCAGAACGATATCAGAGAAGTCATCCAACAGGATCATGCCGGATTTCTCGATGGCGCTGGCCAGCTGCGGGTTGACCTTCTGATCGGCGCCGCTCGGATGCAGCTGGCTGTTGACCGTGGCCAGCAGGGCCGTCGCTTTGTCTATGACTTCCGATTCCGGCTGCGGCAGCGGGGCGGCGTTGTTCCAATAGATGCCGGAGCAGTCGAACGGCGCAAAATTGACGGTGCCGCCGCCGTTGGCCGGCGGCGGCACATAGCACATGCCGCTGCCGCGCACTTTCAGCGTGTCGCCGATGCGCAGCGGCGTGGCTTCCAGGGCTTGTACGCTGGTCACTTCCACTTTTTGCGCACCCTGCAGCCAGGCCATGCTGAGGGTCAGCGGCAGGTTGAGCGGAATATAGATCAGCAGCAACAGCAGTACCAGCGCCGAGCTGGCGACCAGCACCGCGTTGCGGCCCCACTGCTGCAGCGGGAAATTCTTCACTTCGTCATGCAGCGAGAGGAAGCGCCCCTGGCGCACTACCTGCCGATTGAGGTAGACGTCCACATCGGTGGTCTTGCCCAGATCCTGCGTCAGGTACGGCTGCCAATGCGGCGGGTAGATAAGATCGATGATGCCGAGCGAAATGTTGCTGATCTGCCCCTGATCGGACTCGCCGAACAGGCCCCAGCGCTTCGGCGTGCCGCGCAGGCAGTGGATCTCTTTCAGCTCACGCGACGCCGGACGGCGGAACAGGTTCCAGCATCCCCAGGCGATCATCAGCACCGCCACAAAAATCATCCAGGGGATAACCAGCACCGGGCTTATCAGGCTGAAGAACAGCAGCAGCAGCGCGGCGGAGATGATGACGGCTTCACGGATGCCGTTCGGCCGGTTCAGCGCATGCTCTTCCGGCGTTTCCTTGCGAATATTGACCAGCTCGACATGCTCGCTCTCTTCCTTGCGGATGGAGGCGTTTTTGGTCGGCGTGGCGGCCACCACCGGCGGCTGCGGCCGATCGTGAATATGATCTTTCAGCGAGTGCCCGTTGAGCGAAATCACCAGCGGCAGCGTCTGGGTTCTGATCACTTCCACATGGTTGTCGGCGGTGATATAGGGTTCCCAAAACGGCGGCAGATGTACCTCTTCCGCGTCGAGGTAATAGCGCCATTTATTGGGATCGTCGCTGGCCAGCCCGTAGCGGGTAATGGCGTGCGTGACCGGATATACGTTATCGCTTTGCGGTGTGAGCGCCAGCTTGGCCGCGGGCAGCGTAGCGCCGCCGCCGGGCAACAGTTTGTTGCTCAGCTTGTTTTGCTGATTGAGATAGAACTCGACCGCGGCGCGCTCTTCGTCGGTCAGCTTGCGGTGGGCAGGCTTGATAAACGGCAATGCGTGCGCCAGCGCCGACGGGTTGCGGGCCTTGAACCACAGGTACAGGCCGGCGGCAATCAGGCAGACAAGCACTAAGGCCAATATCAACACTATTGTGCTCATGCAATCCCCATCTCACACCCGTGAATTTCGCCAACCTGATGAAAAGCTGAATATTATACGGAGTAAACCGCCAGGAGGCACCCAGAACTAATGAGGGAACAAACAGATTCTCGCTCTGGATCTCATTCCTTCATGACGCAAGGCCATTTTATCACTGATTCTTGCCTGCGTGATACTAGCAACCGGTCTCTGCCGTCGATATCGGTATTATCCTATTTTCTTGCGCGCTGTTTGCTGAATCAGTACGGAAAATCGCCGGCCGCTGGCTACGCTTGTTAAAAGAAAGTAAATTACTGTTCATGCGCGTTGCGGCGGAGCTTGCCCTTAACGCACAATGTGATCAGGATCGAATTTGGTCAGCGTTTGAGCGCCAACGAGCCGTGCGTTACGCCAATCATTTTTTCGGTTGCCCCGTCCGCGCCTGGGTAACCTCTTTGAGGCAATCATGGATAAACACCTGCAAAAACCTAAAATTCTGAAAGTGGAAACGGTCGCGCGTTCGCGTTTGTTTAACGTCGAGTCGGTCGATTTGGAATTCAGCAACGGTGTTCGGCGGGTGTATGAACGCATGCGGCCTTCGGATCGCGAAGCGGTGATGATCGTGCCGGTGATTGGCGATGACCTGCTGCTGATCCGCGAATATGCGGTCGGCACCGAATCCTATGAGCTGGGGTTCCCGAAAGGGCTGATCGATCCCGGTGAAGGGGTGCTGGAGGCGGCCAACCGCGAGCTGATGGAAGAGGTGGGGTACGGCGCGAAACGCTTTGATTTTCTCAGTAAGCTGACGATGGCGCCGTCCTACTTTTCCAGCAAAATGAATATCGTGCTGGCGCACGATCTCTATCCGCAGAGCCTGGAGGGGGATGAGCCGGAGCCCTTGCCGCAGGTGCGCTGGCCGATCGCCAACATGATGGCGCTGCTGGCGGAACCGGATTTCCGTGAGGCGCGCAACGTCAGCGCGCTGTTCCTTTCCGAGGCATTTTTGCGCGCGTCGCGCTGATACGCTTCACGCCGAATAAAAAAAGGGCCAGATTTCTCTGGCCCTTTTCGATCAGAACAGCTCGTGGCTTTCACCGCCCGGATCGGTCAACGTGGTGCCGGTATCGCGCGATGGGTAGTCCGTCGGCTGCGTTCCTTCGATGAAGTACTCGGAACGGCTGCCGCCGCCACCGCCAGAGAGCTTGCCGCTGCTCTTGTCGATGGTGACGCTGATGATGCCCGGCGGCGGCGTGACTTTCTGCTCTGGGATGCCTTCCAGCGCGGTTTTCATAAAGTCGTCCCACGCCGGCTGGGCGCTCTTGGCACCGCCTTCACCGCCGGAAATCTGATCCGGGATGGCGCCGGATACCGTCGAACGGCCCAGGTCGCGGCGGTGATCGTCGAAACCGATCCACACCGAGGTCACGGTATCCGGGCCATAGCCTGAGAACCAGGCGTCCTTGGAACTGTTGGTGGTACCGGTTTTGCCGCCGATATCATGACGTTTCAGATCGCGGCCGGCGCGCCAGGCGGTACCCATCCAACCCGGTTCGCCGAAGATGTTGCTGTTCAGCGCGTCGTGGATCAGGAAGGCCAGCTGTGTGCTGATGACGTGCGGCGCATACTGTTGATCGCCGTCCTGCTGTACCTGAGCCGGGGTGACTTGCTCCAGCTGAGGCATCGGCACCGTGCTGTTGTTGCCTTCCTGCGAGGTGGCGACGTTTTCGATGTTGTCGTCGGACAGCACCGCCGAACGGTGGGTGTCGCCGTAGATCACCGGCAGGTTACAGCTGCCGCACACCACTTTCGGTTTGGCTTCGAACACCGTATTGCCGTTATCGTCTTCAATTTTGGTGATGAAGTACGGGTCGACCAGATAACCGCCGTTCGCCAGCACCGCGTAGCCGCGCACCAGCTGCATCGGGGTGAAGGAGGCGGACCCCAGCGCCAGCGATTCGGTATGCACGATATTCTGCGCCGGGAAGCCGAAGCGCTGCAGATATTCCGCCGCGTAGTCGACGCCCATCGCGCGCATCGCACGCACCATCACCACGTTCTTCGACTGCCCCAGCCCCTGTCGCAGGCGAATCGGGCCGTCGTAGGTCGGCGGCGAGTTCTTCGGCCGCCAGTCGGTGCCGGCGCCGGCATCCCAACGGGTAATCGGCAAGTCATTCAGAATGGTGGCCAGCGTCAGGCCTTTATCCATCGCGGCGGTGTACAGGAACGGTTTGATGTTCGAGCCCACCTGACGCAGAGCCTGCGTGACGCGGTTGAACTTGCTCTGATTGAAGTCGAAGCCGCCAACCAGCGCTTTCACCGCGCCGTCGTTCGGGTTGATAGAGACCAGCGCCGAGTTGACGTCCGGCACCTGCGACAGCCACCAGGCTTCGTTCACTTTACGCACCCACACTTGCTGGCCGGCCTGCACTACGTCGGTGACGCGTTTCGGCGTTGGGCCTTGCTGAGTGTCCGAACGGTATGGGCGTGCCCAGCGCATGGTCGCCATCGGCAGGGCAATACTGCTGCCGTCGGCCAGCATCGCCGTCGCTTCCTGCGGGTTGGCGGCGGTGATCACCGCCGGCGCCAGCGGGCCGTAGTTCGGCAGGTTTTTCAGCGAATCGACAATCTGTTTGCGATCCCAGGCCGCTTCGCCGACTTTCCACAACACGTTGGATGGGCCGCGGTAACCGTGGCGCATGTCATAGGCCAGCACGTTGTTGCGTACCGACTCCTGCGCCGCCAACTGCAGCCGTTTGGTGACGGTGGTGTAAACCTTGTAACCGTCGGTATAGGCGTTTTCACCGTAACGCTTGATCATCTCCTGACGCACCATCTCGGAGAGATACGGCGCGGAGAAGCTGATTTCCGGCGCATGGTAATTGGCGACCAGATCTTCGGAGCGCGCCTGATCGTACTGCGCCTGCGTGATGTAGTGTTCGTCCAGCATGCGCGACAGCACCACGTTGCGGCGGGCAACGGCGCGATCGTGCGAATAGAGCGGGTTGAAGGTGGACGGCGCTTTCGGCAGACCGGCGATGGTCGCCATTTCGCTCAGGGTCAGCTGGCTGACGTCTTTGCCGAAATAGACCTGCGCGGCGGCGCCTACGCCGTAGGCGCGGTAACCCAGATAGATCTTGTTCAGATACAGCTCAAGGATTTCATCCTTGGTGAGCATCTGCTCGATGCGCACCGCCAGGAAGGCTTCCTTGATTTTACGCATCAGGGTGCGTTCCGGGCTTAAGAAGAAGTTACGCGCCAGCTGTTGGGTGATGGTACTGGCCCCCTGCGAAGCGTGTCCGGAGACCAACGCGATGGAGGCGGCGCGGAAGATGCCGACCGGATCGACGCCATGGTGATCATAGAAGCGGCTGTCTTCGGTGGCGATGAATGCGTGCACCATCACCGGTGGAATTTGATCCAGTTTCAGCGGAATGCGGCGCTTCTCGCCGTATTGGGCGATCAGTTCGCCATCGGCGCTGTAGACCTGCATCGGTATCTGCAGCCGCACATCTTTCAGCGTTGCGACGTCGGGCAGCTGCGGCTCGACATATTTGTACAAGCCGAAAATCGAGGCTGCTCCCAGCACGATGCAACATACTGCAAGGATTAGTAAATACTTTACGAACTTCACCTGAGATTTCCCATTTCTAAGTCATTTGGGCAGTTTATAAACAACCGCGCGGTAGTATAAAGGCAAGCCTGCGACATGGATATGTTCTTTTATCATCTGATGTTATGGAGGCTTGCGAAACATGTTCCCTCAAGCATGGCAGGTGGGGCTGGATATACAAATCGACTGCGTGCGGGCGGTGGCGGCCCAACGCCGCCGCAACGGCTGGCAGTTGCGCCACTGGTGGCAGCAGGCGCTGCCGCAGGCGGTTTTACGCGATGGCTGTCTGGAACCTTCCGAATTCCTGATCCGGGCGCTGCGGCAATGGCGTGTCCAACTGCCGCGACATATTTCCTTACGCATTGCCCTGCCGGCGCAGCGCGTGTTGCAGCAACGCATGGCGCAGCCGGACGTGCGGCTGCGCGAGCCGGAACGCAGCGACTATATCGGCGGTCACGGTGTGAAGCAGTTTCCGCTCGATGGCCAGACGCTGGCGCTCGACTATCGCACCGCGCCGGCGGATGAGGCGGCGCTGTTGCTGACCGCCGCGCGGCGGCAGGAGCTGCAGCAGTGGCTGCATTGTCTGCGTCAGGCTGGCCTGCATCCGCAAGCGGTCGATATCACCCCCTGCGCGCTGCGGATGATGGCGACGGCGGCAGGCGTGCCGCCCGCTGCGGGGCTGATGCACCGTCTCGAACGAGAATGGCTGTGGGTGGCGCCGGCCGACGGCGCGTTCGCTTTTGGTCTGGCGCCGGGCGACGATGACGCGCAGGCGTTGCGGGCGCTGCAAGCTCAGATGCCGGCGGGCGACGATCGGCCGGTCTATGCCGGCAGCGTGCTGGCGGAAGCCTTGCCCGCCGGTTGCCTTGCCTGGTCGCCGCTCAGCGCCTTCACGCAGCTGCGTCCGCCGTTGCCTGCGCATCCTTCGGCGTTCGCGTTGGCCGGTGGCCTGGCGCTGCGCGAGGAGGATCGCTGATGTATCAGGTCAACTTTCTGCCCTGGCGACAACGCCGCGATCGGCGACGCGGCTATTTCTGGTTGGGCGTGCTGATGTTGCAGGTAACGGCACTGCTGCTGGCGCTGTTCCTGGTCGCCGGCCAATTGCGTCACCAACAGGCGCAGCGGCAGGCGCGGCTGGCGATGCTGGGTGAAGAGCTGGCGGCACTGACGTTGCTCGCCCGTCAGCAACAGCAAGAGCGGGCGCAGCGGGCGCTGCACCGCGCCCGCGCCGAACGGCAGGCGAGCAATGCCCAGCATAACCGGCTTTATTTTCAGCTGCTGCAGCAATTGTCCTCCAGCATTCCTCCACCGCTGTGGCTCACGGCGCTGGAGAGCGATGCGGTGAACGGCCTACGGCTGCGTGGATTGAGCCGTTCTCCTGCGGCCATCACGCAGTTCGAACGGCGGCTGGCGGGGATGCCTGCGTTGCCGCGGTTGCGTTTGGCTGAGGTGGCGCAACGCGACGACGGCCTGTACACCTTTCATCTGGCGGCGCAGTGGGGGCGTGATGGATAACCGTTTGTCATCCGGGCTGCGCCTCTGGCTGAGCTTGCCGGGCTGGCTATTGCTGCTGTCGCAAGGGTTGGGTATCGGCACGTTGGCGCTGTTGGGCGGTGGCTGGATGCTGCAAGACGAATGGCGTCAGCGGGAAAGCGCGGGGGAGCGGCAACAGCGCCTGTTGCAACAGATCGCCATGGTGCAACGCCAACTGGACGAGGTGCCGGAAACCGCTATCCCGGCGGCGCCGCTTCCTCCGTCCACCAACGGCGATCTGGCGAGCGTGCTGCAACGGGCGGGAGGCGCCTTGTTGCGCTGGCAGCGGCAGGAAAAACCGCCGCGGCAAACGCTGAGCTTGCGCATTGACTACGCCGGTTTGCTGGCGCTGCTGGAGGCGCTGCCCGCCGATTTACGCCTCGAGCAACTGAGCGTGGAGACGCCGTCCCTTGGCATGACGGCGCGGTTGGTTTTGCAGGATGCCGCCGAGGATCAGCCCAATGAGTAAAAGACCCGGCCGTTGGTGGTGGCTGCTGTGGCCATGGGCATTATGCGCTGAGCCGCGCGACCCGTTTGCGCCGCTTCCGATGCCTGCTTGTGCCCAAACGGAGGCGTCGCCGGCGAGCTGGCGACTGAAAGGCGTCATCGGGCAACCGACGCTGCGCTATGGCTGGGTGGTGACGCCGGCGGGACAATGGTTGCGCCTGCGGCCGCAGCAACGGGTGCTGGCCGAGCGCTGGCAGGTGACTCAGGTGCAGGCGCGTAGCTTGACGTTAACGGCGCTGACGGCCGAACCGGATTGCCCGGCGAGCCAGGGCGACGTCTCGCTCATGATGGACAACAAGGATGGCAAACCATGAAAGGATGTGCTGGATTGGGCGTGGCGCTGTGGTGCCTGACGCTCGGCACCGCGCAGGCGCAGGATAAGCAGCGGGTTTCCCTGGAATTTCAGGATGCGCCGGTCACGGTCATCCTGCAGGCGTTGGCGGATTATCGGCAGATGAACCTGATCGCCGCGCCCGGCGTGAGCGGCAACCTGACGCTGCGGCTGGAGAATGTGCCCTGGCCTCAGGCGCTGGCGTTGACCCTGCGCATGGGCAAACTGGCGATGACGCGGGAAGGCAACGTGATACTGATCTCGCCGGAGCCGGACGCGCAGGAAAAAAGGCAGCAACGAGAGGCGTTGGCGCAGCGGCAACCGCTGCACAGCCTGACCCTGACGTTACAGAACGGCGATGCGGCGGAAATTGCCGAAAGCCTCAACGCCCAACGCGGCGCGTTGCTGAGCGAGCGTGGCAGCGTGTTGGCGGATAAACGCACCAATACGTTGCTGCTGCGCGACACCGCGCCAATCCTGACGCAGTTGAAAAAGCGGATAACGGAAATGGACGCGCCGCTGGCGCAGGTGCAACTGGCGGCGCATATCGTGACCATCAACCGCGAAAGCCTGCGTGAGCTTGGCGTGCGTTGGGGGTTGGCGGCCGACGACAGGCCGGCGCGGCCGTTGCGGCCGGGCAATGTCGGTGTCAATCTGCCGCTGGAACGCGGCGCCGTGAACGCCGGTTTTCATCTGGCGCGCATCAGCGGGCGTTTGTTGAGCCTCGAGCTGACGGCGCTGGAGCAGGAGAATCAGGTGGAGATCATCGCCAGTCCGCGCCTGCTGACGGCGCACCTGCAAACCGCCAGCATCAAACAGGGGACGGAGATCCCTTATGAAGTGTCGAGCGGCGCCAGCGGTGCGACCGCCATCGAGTTCAAAGAGGCGGTGCTGGGCATGGAGGTGACGCCGAAAGTGTTGCCGGACGGGCGCATCACGCTGACGCTGCACATCAGCCAAAATATGCCGGGGCGCGCCATCAGCCGCGGGGCGGGTGAGGCATTGACCATCGATAAACAAGAGATTAAGACGCAGATCACGGTGAAAAGCGGCGAAACCCTGGTGCTCGGCGGTATTTTTCAACGGCATAGCGGCAAGACGGCGGACAAGGTGCCGGGATTGGGGGATGCGCCACTGCTGGGGGGCTTGTTCCGGCAAAGCGGCGCACAACAGAAAAAACGCGAACTGGTGATCTTCATTACGCCGACTCTGATTAAGGGATAAGCGGCTGCCTGTCGGCTGGGCGGCAAATCTCCTAAAGTTGATGAGCAGATACACTTTTTTATCCCCTTGGGGGGATCTGCGTTTGACGCTGCGGCCGATTTAGCTTACAAGGGTTACCGAATTGAGCACCGAGGTTTTTTGTTAGCGTCAAGACGCCGTTAAAAACATATGGTTTCCCTCCCGCGGCGTGGATTGCGATTTATTCGGTTGCCAAACTACCAAGAGTGTTGAGATAATTTTTCGTCTGATCTCGCACTATCGCTCATGAGGTTTCAGTTTAGGTCCCGCCGCTGATTTGATTGGCGGGGCGGGTTAACATTAACGAATTGTCTTAGTAATACCGAAAAACATGGCAGAGAAACGCAATATCTTTCTGGTTGGGCCTATGGGTGCCGGCAAAAGCACTATTGGCCGTCAGTTAGCTCAGCAACTCAATATGGAGTTCTTCGACTCCGATCAAGAAATTGAGCGACGTACCGGAGCTGACGTGGGCTGGGTATTCGACGTGGAAGGGGAAGAAGGTTTCCGCGATCGTGAAGAAAAAGTCATTAATGAACTGACGGAAAAACAAGGGATTGTGTTGGCGACCGGCGGCGGTTCGGTGAAGTCGCGCGAAACGCGCAACCGTCTGTCCGCGCGCGGCGTGGTGGTCTATCTGGAAACCACGATCGAGAAGCAGCTTGCTCGTACCCAGCGTGATAAAAAACGCCCGCTGCTGCAGGTCGATTCTCCGCCGCGTGAAGTGCTGGAAGCCTTGGCGAAAGAACGCAATCCGTTGTATGAAGAGATTGCCGATGTCACCATCCGCACCGACGATCAGAGCGCTAAAGTGGTTGCCAACCAGATCATCAACATGCTGGAAAGCAACTGATTGCCGCTTTCCGCGTTCGCCGTCGGCCAATGCGGAGAACTGATTTGTGTTCCCCGCAGTTGCGGGGATCAACCACCGCCGCACCATACAGAGAACTGAGCGCGACATGGAGAGAATTACTGTAACGCTTGGGGAGCGCAGCTACCCGATTACCATCGCCGCCGGATTGTTCAACGATCCGGCTTCTTTTATGCCGTTGAAGGCGGGTGAGCAAGCGATGTTGGTCACCAACCAGACCCTGGCGCCGCTTTATCTGGAGCGTGTCCGGCAGGTGCTGGAGCAGGGCGGCGTCGTGGTGGATCAGGTGATCCTTCCTGATGGTGAGCAGTACAAATCTCTGGCAGTGTTGGAGCAGGTGTTTTCGGCGCTGCTGGAAAAACCGCACGGGCGCGATACTACGCTGATCGCCCTCGGCGGCGGCGTTGTGGGCGATCTGACCGGCTTTGCCGCCGCGTGCTACCAACGCGGCGTGCGCTTCATTCAGGTTCCCACCACGCTGTTGTCGCAGGTGGACTCTTCCGTGGGCGGCAAGACCGCCGTCAACCACCCGCTCGGCAAAAACATGATCGGCGCTTTCTATCAACCCGCTTCGGTGGTGGTTGATCTGGATTGCCTGAAAACGTTGCCGACGCGTGAACTCTCTTCCGGCCTGGCAGAAGTCATCAAATACGGGATCATCCTCGATCGCGAGTTCTTCGTCTGGTTGGAAAACAACATCGATGCGCTGATGGCGCTGGATATGCAGGCGTTGGCCTACTGTATCCGCCGCTGCTGCGAGCTCAAGGCCGAGGTTGTGGCCGCCGACGAACGCGAAAGCGGCCTGCGAGCCTTGCTGAATCTTGGCCATACTTACGGCCATGCCATCGAAGCCGAAATGGGCTACGGCGTATGGCTGCACGGCGAAGCGGTGGCTGCGGGCATGGTGATGGCGGCGGAAACCGCGCACCGTCTCGGCCAGTTCTCCGTTGAAGACATCGAGCGCATCAAAACGCTGCTGCTGCGCGCCGGCTTGCCGGTCTGCGGGCCGCAGGAAATGACGCCGGAATCCTATCTGCCGCACATGCTGCGCGACAAGAAAGTGCTGGCGGGTGAACTGCGTCTGGTGCTGCCGACCGCGATCGGTGCGGCGGAAGTGCGCGGCGGCGTAGGGCATGAGCTGGTGTTGGCGTCGATCGCCGCCTGCCTGCCTGAGCGGGCGAGTAATTAAATCGGACTAAGTAACAGTGGCTTAGCCGCCATTTGCATCTATATTAATACAGTGAGCAGAGCACGACGGGTGTCGCTTTGCCATCATCGGGTTAATCTGCCCGTGCCACGGTAGGTCTACGGTGGCGGGCTTTTGCCTCTAGTTGGAGGGTTTCAGATGGACGAGTTTAAACCGGAAGACGATCTCAGACCTGATAGCAGCGATCGTCGCCCTACGCGCTCGCGCAAGCCGGCCGCCGCGCCGCGCTTCGCCGTTTCGCGCCAACATTTGATGATTGGCATCGGCATTTTGGTGCTGCTGCTGCTGATTATCGGCATCGGTTCAGCCCTGAAGGCGCCGACCAAACATGAAGCGGCTCAGGAGAACGGCGCGCAAAACGGCGGAGCCCGCGATATCAACCTGTCCAGTTCTTCGTCGCTGACCACCGCCAACAACGGCGTGCCGGGCGGCACGACGGATACCCACGATAACAACGGCGTGAGCGCGACTCAGCCGCAGCAACCGCAGAACGTCAGCGTTCCGCCGATCTCCGGCACGCCGACCGAAGCGCAAACGCAGCCTCAGCAGGGCGGTGCGCAGCAGCGCGTCGATTTGCCGGGCAACATGGCGGATGCGCTGTCGCAGCAGCAGGGGCAGGTGGATGCGGCGACCCAAGGCATGACAGGCGCAGCGTCGACGTTGCCGACCGCACCGGCGACGGTGATGAGCGGTGCCGCAGCGCGCGAAGCGACGCGTCCTGTGCAGGGAACCGCGCCGCAACAGCATAAAACGCCGGCGAAAACCGCCGCCGCCAAACCGACCGCAACGCAGCATAAATCACCGACCACGGTGTATACGCCGCCGGCCAAGCCGTCTTCCACCGCGAAAGCGGGAGCGGTCGCCAGCAGCGGCAGCTCTCTGCAGTCTGCGCCGGGCAGCCACTATACCTTGCAACTGAGCAGCGCTTCGCGTTCCGATACGCTGAACGCCTACGCCAAACAGCAGAAACTGCAGAATTACCTGGTGTACGCCACCAAGCGTGACGGCAAGCCGTGGTACGTGCTGGTGAGTGGCAACTATGCTTCTTCCGCAGAAGCGAAGCGCGCCATTGCTTCGTTGCCGGCGGATGTGCAGGCGAAAAAACCGTGGGTCCGACCTGTACACCAAGTGCAGCAAGATCTTAAAAAATAAATCATTTAAATTTGTGCGCTGATGTGCTGTCTGAAACAGAGTACAATCCGCCGCTCTGAATTGTATAAGTAGCTAATTGACGGCATGAAGAAAAACCGCGCTTTTTTAAAATGGGCTGGTGGAAAATACCCGCTGGTAGATGAGATTCGTCGCCATCTGCCGGCGGGAGACTGCTTAATCGAGCCCTTCGTGGGTGCGGGATCCGTCTTTCTGAATACGGATTACGACGCCTACATTCTCGCCGACATCAATAGCGATCTTATCAACCTGTATAACATCGTTAAGCTGCGCACGGATGACTTTGTGCGTGATGCCCGCACGCTTTTCGCCGATGAATTCAATAACTCGGATCAGTTTTACCTGCTGAGAGAAGAGTTTAATACTAGCACCGAGCCTTACCGCCGGGCGCTGCTGTTCCTGTACCTGAACCGTCACTGCTATAACGGCCTGTGCCGCTATAACCTGCGCGGCGAGTTCAACGTGCCGTTCGGCCGGTACAAGAAACCGTACTTCCCGGAAGAAGAGCTCTACTGGTTTGCCGAAAAATCGCGCAATGCCACTTTTGTCTGCGAGCATTACCGCGATACCATGGCGAAGGCCGTGGCCGGTGCCGTGGTGTATTGCGATCCGCCTTACGCGCCGCTGTCGGCGACGGCGAATTTCACCGCTTACCACACCAACAGCTTCAGCATCGCCGATCAGCAGAGCCTGGCGCATCTGGCGCACCAGCTCTCGGTAGAGAGCCAGGTACCGGTATTGATCTCCAATCACGATACCGAGCTGACGCGCGACTGGTACCAGCATGCTGCGCTGTATGTGGTGAAAGCGCGCCGCACAATCAGCCGCAACATTCTCGGCCGCAGTAAAGTGAACGAGCTTTTGGCGCTGTATCGCTAAGCCGGGGGCACCCCGGCGCATAACAACTCGACCCTACGTTTGGAGAAGCGGATGAAAAAGTTTTTGATTGCCCCGTCCATTCTGTCGGCAGATTTTGCCCGGTTAGGTGAAGATACCGCTAACGTGCTGGCCGCAGGCGGCGACGTGGTGCACTTCGACGTCATGGACAACCACTATGTGCCCAATCTGACCATCGGTCCAATGGTGTGCGAAGCGCTGCGCAACTACGGCATTACCGCGCCGATTGACGTGCATCTGATGGTCAAGCCGGTAGATCGCATCGTGCCAGATTTCGCCAAGGCCGGCGCGTCTTATATCTCTTTCCACCCCGAAGCTTCCGAACATGTCGATCGCACCATTCAGCTGATCAAAGAGCACGGTTGTAAGGCCGGTCTGGTGTTTAACCCGGCGACGCCGCTGAGCTACCTCGATTACGTGATGGATAAAATTGACGTGATCCTGCTGATGTCGGTCAACCCGGGCTTCGGCGGCCAGTCGTTCATCCACGGCACCCTGGACAAGCTGCGCCAGGTGCGCAAACTGATCGACGACAGCGGTCGCGATATCCGCCTGGAGGTCGACGGCGGGGTGAAGGTGGATAACATCGCCGAAATCGCCGCCGCAGGCGCCGATATGTTCGTCGCCGGTTCCGCCATCTTTGGCCAGCCGGACTACCGCAAGGTGATTGACGAAATGCGCAGCGAGCTGGCGAAGGTTACCCATGGCTGATTTCGGCGCGATCCGCGCATTGGCCTTCGATCTGGACGGCACGCTGGTCGACAGCGCGCCGGGTCTGGCGGCCGCCATCGATATGGCGCTGGAAGAGACGGGCCTGCCGCAAGCGGGTGAGGCACGGGTCGGCACCTGGATCGGCAACGGCGCCGACGTGCTGGTGCAGCGCGCGCTGCGTTGGGCGGAGGCGGAAGGCACGCCGGCGCAGTGCAGCCGGCTGCGTGAACGCTTCGACCATTTCTACGCGCAGACCGTCGACAGCGGCAGTCGTCTGTTCCCACAGGTGCAAGAGACGCTGGCCCGCCTGGCCGCGCACGGTTACCCGATGGCGCTGGTGACCAACAAGCCGACGCCGTTCGTGGCGCCGCTGTTGGCATCGTTGGGCATTGGCGACTATTTCTCGCTGGTGATCGGCGGCGACGACGTGACGGAAAAGAAACCGCACCCGGCGCCGTTGTACCTGGTGCTCGGCAAGCTTGGGCTGCGCGCGCATGAGCTGCTGTTCGTCGGCGATTCACGCAACGATATTCAAGCCGCGCAGGGCGCCGGTTGTCCGAGCGTCGGCTTTACCTACGGTTATAACTACGGCGAATCGATCGCCCTGAGCCACCCCGATCGGGTGTTGGAGCGCTTCGCCGATTTGTTGCCCGCTCTTGGGCTGTCATCTTTAGAGAATCAGGAAATTTAAACATGAGTAAGCCCATCGTATTTAGCGGCGCGCAGCCGTCCGGCGAACTGACCATCGGCAACTACATGGGTGCGCTGCGTCAGTGGGTGCAGATGCAGGACGACTACGACTGCATCTACTGCATCGTCGATCTGCATGCCATCACCGTGCGCCAGGACGCCGAGAAGCTGCGCAAGGCCACGCTGGATACGCTGGCGCTGTATCTGGCCTGCGGCATCGATCCGGAAAAAAGCACCATCTTCGTGCAGTCGCACGTGCCTGAGCATACGCAGCTGAGTTGGGTGCTGAACTGTTACACCTATTTCGGCGAACTGAGCCGCATGACGCAGTTCAAGGACAAATCCGCACGCTACGCCGAGAACATCAACGCCGGGCTGTTCAGCTATCCGGTGCTGATGGCGGCGGATATCCTGTTGTATCAAACCAACCAGGTGCCGGTGGGCGAAGACCAGAAACAGCACCTGGAGCTAAGCCGCGACGTGGGTCAGCGTTTCAACGCGCTGTACGGCGACGTGTTCAAAGTGCCGGAGCCGTTTATTCCTAAATCCGGCGCGCGCGTGATGTCGCTGCAGGAGCCGACCAAGAAGATGTCCAAGTCGGACGACAACCGCAACAACGTGATCGGCCTGCTGGAAGATCCGAAAGCGGTGACCAAGAAGATCAAACGCGCAATGACCGACTCGGAAGAGCCGCCTGTCGTGCGTTACGACGTGGTCAACAAGGCGGGCGTTTCCAACCTGCTGGATATCCTCGCCGGCGTGACCGGCAAGAGCATCGCGCAGTTGGAAGCCGAGTTCGAAGGCCAGATGTACGGCCACCTGAAAGGCGCGGTGGCGGAAGCCGTCTCCGGCATGCTGGCTGAGCTGCAGGAGCGCTACCACCGCTTCCGCAACGACGAAGCCTATCTGCAGCAGGTGATGCGCGACGGCGCCGCCAAGGCGCGCGCGCGCGCGCAGGAAACCCTGGCGAAGGTCTATCAGGCCGTCGGTTTCGTACCGCCGCAGGCGTAACGCCGGCGCAAATAAAAAAGCGGCCTTAGGCCGCTTTTTTTACGTCGGTATCACGCCATTTGCGCCAGGCTGGCGGGCGATTCCTCGCTGGCGAACCAATTGAGCTTGCTGCGCAGACTGACCACGCTGCCGACGATGATCAGGCTGGGGCTGGCGGCCTGCAGGGACAAGGCGCCCAGTTGGTGGAGTTCGCCTTCGATCACCCGCTGGCGGCAAGAAGTGCCGTTTTCCACCAGCGCCACCGGCGTGGCGGTCGGCAGTCCGTTCGCGATCAGCCGGCGCTGGATTTCCGTCGCTTGCGACAGCCCCATATAGAACACCAGCGTCTGTTGCCCGGCGGCCAGCGTCGCCCAGTCCAATCCACCGTCGGCCTTGGCGTGGCCGGTCACCAGGCGGACGCTCTGCGCATGGTCGCGGTGGGTGAGCGGGATGCCGCTGTAGGCGGAACAGCCGGAGGCGGCGGTAATGCCAGGCACCACAGAGAACGGCACGTTGGCGTCCGCCAGCGTCTCCAGCTCTTCGCCGCCGCGGCCGAAGATAAAGGGATCGCCGCCCTTCAGGCGTACCACGCGTTTGCCTTGCAGCGCCTGCTGCAGCAGGATTTGGTTGATCTGTTCCTGCGGCACGCAGTGGTGCCCGGCGCGTTTGCCGACGAAGATGCGCTCGGCGTCGCGGCGCACCAGCGTCATGATCTCTTCGGAGACCAGCCGGTCGTAAACCACCACGTCGGCCTGCTGGATCTGTTGCAGCCCTTTCAGCGTCAGCAAACCGGCATCGCCTGGCCCGGCGCCCACCAGCACCACTTCACCGCGATCTTCCCGTTGTTCGCTGAACAACAGCTCGAGCTGGCGTTCGGCCAGCGCGGCGTCGCCGTTGGCCAGCGATTGCGCCAGCCGATCGTGGGCGAACAACCTTTCCCAGAAGCGACGGCGTGCGCCGAGGCCGCTGAAGCGTTGTTTTACCCGCTGCCGCAGCGAGCCGCCCAGTTGAGCCAGCTTGCCGAGGTGCTGCGGCAGCATCGCTTCCAGCTTCTCGCGCAGCAGCCGCGCCAGCACCGGTGCTTTGCCGCCGGAGGACACCGCCACCATGATCGGCGAACGATCGATAATCGACGGCATGATAAAGCTGGCGCGTTTCGGATCGTCGACCACGTTGCAGAACACCCGTTGCTGGTTGGCGCACTGGTATACCCGCGCGTTGACCTCCAGCCGGTCAGTGGCGGCGATCACCAGCCATTTTTCCGCCAGCAGGGCCGGGCTGAATTCGCCTGCTGCCAGGGTCAACCGGCCTTCTTCCGCCCACAGGCGGAACTGCGGGGTGAAGTCCAGGGCGTTGACGGTCAGCGCCGCGCCGGCGTCCAGCAGCAGGCGCGCCTTGCGTTCGGCGATCTCGCCGCCGCCGACCAGCAGACAGGCTTTATGTTGCAGTTGGCAGAAAATCGGCAGGTAGTCCATCGGCACTCCTCGGGGTCATCAGGGTGGGGGGCGAAATGGGCCCCCGAAAACTCAGGCGGTCTGACGTGCGGCGGCTTTCGCCGCCAGCGGGCGTTCGGCGCGCGGCGTGGCATACCAATACCCCAGGCCCATCAGCACCGAGCCGGACAGGATGTTGCCCAGCGTCACCCACAGCAGGTTGTGGCCAATGCCGGCGAGGGTGTAGGCCTCGCTGTGGTTGCCGAACCAGGAGAGGGCGAACAGCGTCATGTTGGCGACGGAGTGTTCGTAACCCGAGGCGATAAAGGCCAGCAGGCACCACCAAATGGCGATGAACTTGGCGGCGCCTTCAACGCGGATCGCCATCCAAATCGCCAGACAAACCAGCCAGTTGCACAATACGCCCTTGAAGAACAGCACCTCGGCCGGCGCGGTGGTTTTCGCCAGCGCGGCGCTGTGCACCAGACTGGTATCCACCGGCAGCAGGCTGCCGCCGCCGTAGTAATACATCAGCGCCACCAGCACCGAGCCGAGCAGGTTGCCGAGCCAGGTTTGCGGCAGCACCGCCCACATCTGGCTTTGGCGGATGGTGCCGGCCTTGACGCCGAGCGTCAGGAACATCGTATGGCCGGTGAACAGCTCGGAACCGGCGATGATCACCAGCGTCAGCGCGATGCCGAAGGTGGCGCCCATCACCAGCGGCCGCACGCTTGGGTCGACCAGGTTGCCGAGGGTGAAGATCAGGATGATGCCGAGGCCGACGTAGGCGCCCGCCATCGCCGAGCTGATCCAGAAGCCGAGCGGGCTCTCCTTCGCCAGGCGGACGATGCGCGCCGCGTTGACGGCGCATTTGTTGATCGTATCGGTAAACATGTTGCCTCCCGAAAGGTTATGCCGCGACTTGCACGATGCCGTCGACCACCCGGCTGGTGAAGCTGGCAACGGAACGGTTGTCATCTTCCAGACAGTGGCCGTCGTACAGGCGGAAATGCTGTTTCTTCAGCGGGCTGGCGACCCACAGTTCGCCCTGATGTTCGGCGATGAGGCCACGCGACAGCACGCTGGCCTGGGCGAACGGGTCGATATTGCTGATGGCGAACACCTGTTCGTCGGCATAGGGGCGGAACACCGCCACCTGCCGATCGCCGATCAGGGCGCACACGCCGGTGCCGGGCAGAATGTCGGCGACGGGACAAACGGTAATCCACTGGCTCATGCGTGGCTCTCCTCGGTATCGATCAGGGTGACGGGAATGCGCTCGTCAGGGCGGGCCGGGCGGTGCTGGTCGCGTTCGGCCACCACCTGCACGTTCGGATCGCGCAGCGGGCTGTTGATGAAGTGGGCGAAGCGCAGCTGCGTTTCCGGGTGCTCGACGGTCTCTTTCCACTCGCAGACCACCGCGTCGCGCAGGCGGGCGATCTCGGCTTCCAACTGCGCGTTGATGCCGAGCTTGTCGTCGACGATCACCTTGCGCAGGTAATCGATGCCGCCTTCCAGGCTTTCCAGCCACACCGAGGTGCGCTGCAGCTTATCGGCGGTGCGGATATAGAACATCATGAAGCGGTCGAGGTAGCGCACCAGGGTTTCGCGATCGAGGTCGGCGGCCAGCAGGTCGGCGTGGCGCGGTTTCATGCCGCCGTTGCCGCAGACATACAGGTTCCAGCCGTTCTCGGTGGCGATGATGCCGACGTCCTTGCCCTGCGCTTCGGCGCATTCACGGGTGCAGCCCGAGACGCCGAATTTCATTTTGTGCGGGGTGCGGATGCCTTTGTAGCGATGTTCCAGCGTGACGCCGAAACCGACGCTGTCGCCGACGCCATACCGGCACCAGGTGCTGCCGACGCAGGTTTTCGCCATGCGCAGCGCCTTGGCGTAAGCATGGCCGGTTTCAAAGCCGGCGGCGAGCAGCTTGCGCCAGATGGCCGGCAGGTCGTCTTTTTGCGCGCCGAACATGCCGATGCGTTGCGAACCGGTCATTTTGGTGTAGAGGTTGTACTCCTTGGCGATTTGGCCGATGGCCAGCAGGCCGTCCGGGGTGATTTCGCCGCCGGCGGAGCGCGGGATCACCGAGTAGGTGCCATCTTTCTGGATATTGCCGAGGAAGTTGTCGTTGGTATCCTGCAGCGGCGTATGCTGCGGCTTGAGGATGTACTCGTTCCAGCACGAGGCCAGCAGCGAGCCGACGGTCGGCTTACAGACTTCGCAGCCGTAGCCTTTGCCGTATTTGGCCAGCAGCGCCTCGAACGACTTGATGCCTTCGACGCGGATCAGGTGGAACAGCTCCTGGCGCGAATAGGCGAAGTGTTCGCACAGGTGATGGTTGACCTCGATGCCTTGCTTGCTCAGCTCTGCGTTCAACACCTGGGTAAGCAGCGGGATGCAGCCGCCGCAACCGGTGCCGGCCTTGGTTTCGGCCTTCAGCGCCGCCACGGTGTGGCAGCCTTTGTTGACCGCCTGGATGATGTCGCCTTTGCTGACGTCGAAGCAGGAGCAGATCTGCGCGCTTTCCGGCAGCGAATCCACGCCGATGGCCGGTTTGCTGCCCGCATGAGCCGGCAGGATCAGGCCGTCCGGGTTCTCCGGCAGCGCGATGCCGTTCAGCGCCAGCTGCAGCAGGTTGCCGTAGTCGCTGGTGTCGCCCACCAACACCGCGCCGAGCAGGGTTTTGTTGTCGGCGCTGACCACGATGCGTTTGTAGACTTCTTTGCTTTCATCCAGATAAACGTAGCTGCGGGCGCCCTCGGTGCGGCCGTGGGCATCGCCGATGCCGCCGACGTCCACGCCCAGCAGTTTCAGTTTGGCGCTCATGTCGGCGCCCTGGAAGCCGTTTTCGCGGCCCAGCAGGCGATCGGCGGCCACCTGCGCCATTTTGTATCCCGGTGCCACCAGGCCGAAGGTGCGATCGCGCCAGGCGGCGCACTCACCGATGGCGTACACGTCCGGATCCGACGTCTGGCAGCTGTCGTTGATGGCGATGCCGCCGCGGCGGCCGATCTCCAGCCCGCACTGGCGCGCCAGCTTGTCCTGGGCGCGGATGCCGGTGGAGAACACGATGAAATCCACTTCCAGCAGGCTGCCGTCGGCGAAATGCAGGGTTTTGCGCGCCGTGCCGCCACCGTTGACGATCTCCTGGGTATTTTTGCCGGTGTGCACCTTGACGCCCATGCGCTCGATCTTGCGGCGCAGCTGGTCACCGCCCATCGGGTCGAGCTGTTCGGCCATCAGCACCGGAGCGAACTCGATCACATGCGTTTCCACCCCCAGGCTTTTCAGCGCGCCGGCGGCTTCCAGCCCCAACAGCCCGCCACCGACTACCGCGCCGCGTTTGCTGCGGCGCGCACAGGCTTCGATGGCGTTCAGGTCTTCGATGGTGCGGTAAACGAAGCAGTCCTGGCTATCCGAGCCTTTAATCGGCGGGATCCACGGATAGGAGCCGGTGGCCATGATCAGCTTGTCGTAATAGACGGTGCGGCCGGTGTTGGAGTGGATGACCTTTTCGTCGCGATTGATGGTGATAGCGCGTTCGCCGATCAGCACCTTCACGCCGTGTTTTTCGTAAAAGCCTTCGCGCACCAGCGACAGCTCTTCGGCGGTGTGGTGAGAGAAGTAGGAAGAGAGGTGCACGCGATCGTAAGCGATGCGCGGCTCTTCGCAAAATACGGTGATCTCGAATTGGTCTTTGTCTGCTTTATCCAACAGATCTTCGATGAACCGGTGGCCGACCATGCCATTGCCAATGACGGCAAGTTTGACTCTGCTCATTATTGCCTCAAAATTCTGGTTTCCTAGGGTTACCTTATCCCTCCCGATGAGCAATTTATTGATGCAAATCAATCACACTTCCATATACCTCCAATGTGGTATATGAATGATTTTTCACGTTTTTTGATAAGTTGCGGATTTTATTCATCTTTAGCTGAAGCGAGTCAGTTTGCATGTAAATTACCCCGCAGGGAGTAAACGCAGGGGGTAGGCACGACACGGCGACTTTGTCAGTGCGATCCGCTGCCAGTATGATGAAGAAAACCAGCGCAACGGCAGAGGTGAAGGGTGGCGAAACGTCCATTGAAGTTTATCGACAACCTGCGTTTAAGCGGGCATGAAGGATTGTGGCAACTGGCGATCGAGCAGGGGCGCATCGCGCATCTGGTGCCGCAGCCGGAAGGACAGGAGTGGCGCAGCGACGTGTTGGATGCGCAGGGCGGGCTGGCGCTGCCGGCGTTCGTCGAACCGCATATCCACCTGGATACCACGCAAACCGCCGGTCAGCCGGCCTGGAACCAGTCCGGCACACTGTTCGAGGGCATTGAGCGCTGGGCCGAACGCAAAGCGCTGTTGACCCATGAAGACGTCAAACAGCGCGCCTGGCAAACGCTCAAGTGGCAGATCGCCAACGGCGTGCAGTATGTGCGCACTCACGTCGACGTTTCCGATCCTACGCTGACCGCGCTGCGCGCCATGCTGGAGGTGAAGCAGGAGGTGGCGCCCTGGGTGACGCTGCAGATCGTCGCCTTTCCGCAGGAGGGGATCCTTTCCTATCCCAACGGCGAAACGCTGCTTGAAGAGGCGCTGCGGCTGGGGGCCGACGTGGTGGGCGCCATTCCGCACTTCGAATTCACCCGCGAATACGGCGTGGAGTCGCTGCATAAGGCGTTCGCGCTGGCGCAAAAATACGATCGGCTGGTGGACGTGCACTGCGACGAGATAGACGACGAACAATCGCGTTTCGTCGAAACCGTGGCGGCGCTGGCGCTGAAGCTGGAGATGGGAGCGAAAGTCACCGCCAGCCACACCACGGCGATGCACTCTTACAACGGTGCTTACGCCTCGCGGCTGTTCCGCCTGCTGAAAATGTCCGGCATCAACTTCGTCGCCAATCCGCTGGTGAACATTCACCTGCAGGGCCGTTTCGACAGTTACCCGAAACGGCGCGGCGTGACCCGAGTGAAGGAGATGTTGGAGGCGGAGATCAACGTCTGCTTCGGCCACGACGACGTGTTCGATCCCTGGTATCCGCTCGGCACCGCCAACATGCTGCAGGTGCTGCACATGGGGCTGCACGTGTGCCAGCTGATGGGCTATGGCCAAATCGACGACGGACTGAAGCTGATCACCCACCACAGCGCGCGCACCCTTAACCTGAGCGACTACGGCCTGGCGGCCGGCAACAGCGCCAACCTGGTGATCCTGCCGGCGGAAAGCGGTTTCGACGCGGTGCGCCGCCAGACGCCGGTGCGTTATTCGATTCGCCAGGGCGCGGTGATCGCCGAAACGCGGCCGGCGGAAACCACGCTGCATTTGCAGCAGGATGAGACGGTGGATTTTCGGCGCTAGTCGATGATTGCCTGAAGCCGCGCCAGCGCGTCGGCGATGACTTCGCCAGGGGCACGTTCAATGAATTGCGCGCTGCGCCCGGCCAGATCCATCATGCGAACCTGGTTGATCAAGATGACGCCCTGCGTTGCGGTGCCGCTCCCGCTCAGGCTGACGGTGAAACCCGCTGTACGGGCAAAATTAGCCCCTTGCGAAATAGGGGCGACCAGCACCATGCCCAACGCATTAAACTCGCGGGGAGAGAGCACCAGTGCCGGACGAAAGTCGCCTTGCTGCTCACGGCCAACCACGGGATTCAGGCTGACCCGGATAAGATCTCCGCGCTGAAAAACGGGGCGCTTCACCATACTTCTTTCCCCGCCGGCGGCATGTGTTCCCAGTTGTCGTCTGCGGCGGCCGGCGCTTCACCGTCGCAGCCATCGAGCAATTGCTGCAGTGAATAGCGTTTCTTAACCGGTTTAATGACCAACGCTCCATCGATGACCTGCATGTCCATTTCCTGACCTACCTGTAGTTCCAGCTCGTTCATTAGCGCTGAGGGCACCAGCATTCCCGCGCTGTTGCCCCATTTTTTGATAAAGACTTTCATGAGCAATCCCTCTCCATTGTTCATGTATAAACAATGTATAATTAAGTGTGAAAAATGTACATAAAAAAGGGCGCCTTGCGGGCGCCCTTGATGTATTTGATGCGAAGACGTTAGTGCGTCACGTGACCGTGGCTGCGGTGCTTGGTCACGAAGCCCAGCAGCAGACACATCACGAACACCGCCAGGTACAGGCCGTTGGCGGTAGTCAGCGCCGCGTGCGCGCCGCCTTTCGCCACGATCGGGCCGGTGACCACGAAGGTCAGCATGGTGCCGATGGTGCCGCAGGTCAGGATAAAGTTGACCAGCTTCGGCGAGGAGACCTTGGTCTGCAGCGAGCCGAGGGTGATCAGCGTGGTGTAGATGGCGCTGGAAACGAAGCCCAGGGCCATGATGTAGTAGCCCAGGTGTTCCGGATTGTCGGTGCTGACGAACAGGTACATCGCGCCGGTAGCCAGCGCGGCCAGTACGGTGACGATGCGCTGCAGATCGAAGAAGCGCAGGATGAAGCTGAACACCCACATGCCGACCATGTAAGAGGTCCAGAAGTCGCTCACCAGCTTACCGGCCTGGCCGATGTCCATGTTGAACGACTTGGTCGCGTACTCAGGCACCCACTGAATGAAGCCCAGCTGGCCGAGGATGTAGCACAGCGCGGCGATCGACAGGAACAGCACGCCGATGCCCCATTTTTCTTTCTCGACCGGTTGACCGGCATCGGCGCCTTTCTTGCCCAGCACCGGGAATTCGGAGCACAGGGTCAGCACGAAGATCGCCACGTACAGCAGGCCGATGCAGGCGTAAACCCAGTACCAGCCGATATGGCGGGCCAGCAGCATCGCGGCGACGATCGGGAAGATCATCCCGGCCATGCTGAAGAAGGAATCGGTGAACAACAGGCGCGAACCGCGCTGGCGGCCGGCATACATGTGGGTGATCAGGAAGGTGCCGATCGACATGGTGATGCCGCTCACCACGCCGAGGATAAACATGCACAGCGAGAACATGGTCAGGCTCTTGCCGAGCATTAGCCCTGCGACCGCCAGCACCATCAGGACAAAGCCGAAGATCAACTGACGCTTCAGCGGGATGATTTCCATCAGCCAGGCATTAAGGAAGATCGAAATCAAAATACCGGCGTTGAGGAAAGTAAAGGTGTTACTCATGCTGGAAACCGGCAGATTAAAGTACTCTGCAATGTTTCCCATCACCATCCCTGTGACGATCACTAAAGCACCGGTCAGCGCGTACGAAAAGAAGCTGATCCAGGTAAGCCGTATGCGGTTACTGTCATTCATTGTATAGGCCTGAATATGTCTGTTAGAGGTTTTAACGCTGGCATAAGGCCGCTGGCTTTTCCTGGCAAACGCAGAAAAAAGTCCCGATCAGGCCACCAGGGGGCGGATCCTAGCACAGACAACGGGATTTTTTGTGATGGCTGTCGATTTTTTGATGCAACCCATGAAGGGATGATACGCATTATTGTGATCTATTTGCGTGCCGTCACAATGGAATCACGGCTGATGATCGTCGGCTCAAACCGGTGCGCCGGGGTGGCGGGGTCGATCAGCCTGCGCGCCGCGTATTGGGCCATTTCGCTGATGGGAAAATGTACGCTGCTCAACGCCGGGCGCACGAAAGGTGCGCGTTCGCCGCTGTCGTAACAGATCAAGGAGATATCCTGCGGTACCCGCAGGCGGTGCTCGTTGATCGCCAGCAGCGCGCCGATCGCCATCTCTTCGTTGCAGCAGTAGATGGCGCTGGGCCGTGCGGTTTGCTGCAGCAGGTGATCGGCGCAGCGGTAACCGCTTTCCAGATCGTAGACGCCCTCCAGACAGGCCACCGGCTCGATATTCGCCGCCTGCATCGCCTCTTCAAACCCCTGCAGCCGCAGGCGGCTCGACGGGCGCTCGCGCGGGCCGCTGATGCAGGCGATGCGCCGGTGCCCGGCGTCGAGCAACTGCTGCGTCGCCATGCGGCTGGCGAGCGGGTGATCGAAGGTGACGCAGCGATCTTCCAGCCCCGGCACCAGACGATCGAGCAACACGAAATCACGTTGTTCCGCCGCCAGCTGGCGCAGCCGATCGTCGCTGAGAAAACGCACGTGCAGGATCACGCCGTCGCAGCGCAGGCTGAACAGCCGTTGCACCGCCTGCCATTCGTTTTCGGCGCTGTTGCGGCCCTGGGTCACCAGCAGCTGCTTGCCGTGGGATTCGGCCTCGGTCTGCACGAAGTCCATCAGCGCGCCGAAGAAGCCGCCGCGATACGACGTGGTCACCAGCCCGAGGGTATTGCTGTGGCTGGAGGCGAGCGCGCGGGCTGCCGGGTTGGGGGTGTAACCGAGCTGGGCGACGGCGCGTTCAACCTTCTCGCGGGTCGGCGCCTTGACGTTGCTGTCGCCGTTCACTACCCGCGATACGGTGGCGCGCGAAACGCCCGCCAGCGCCGCGACATCTTCCAGTGTCACCATCGTCCAACTCCTGATTACGGCTAAAAAAATGGGTTCGGCGCGCCGAACCCCTGTCATACCGCGCAGGCGCTTACCTGAACTGCGGCAAATACGGCGCGTTTATCGTCAACACCTCGTCCAGCAACGGCTGCGCCAGGTTGGCGTTGCCCACCAGCGGGTTGGCGATCAGCGCCAGCAAGCCGCTGCGGCGATCGCCGTGCACCGCGGCCTCGATGGTCAGGCGTTCGTAGGCTTTCACCTGCTGCGTCAGCGCCTGCATCGGCTCCGACAGCGGGCCGAACGTCAGCGGATGCGCGCCTTGGGCATCGACGATACAGTTGATTTCTATCACAGCATCGTCCGGCAGGCCATGGATCGCGCCGCGGTTTGCGGTGTTGACCACTAATTGCGTGCCGAGATTATTATGGATAGCACGAATCAGCTCCAGCGCAACCTCGGAATAGAAAGAACCGCCGCGGAAGCTGAGCTGTTCCGGTTTCGTGTTCAATTGCGGATCGGCATACAGCTCGAACAGCTCTTTCTCCACCTGCATCACCTGCTCGGCGCGGGTGCCGCGCTCGCCGGCGGCGGCCATCTCTTCCGCCAGCATCTCACGGGTCTGGTAAAAATAGCGGTGGTACGGGCAGGGGATCGCGCCGAGCGCGCGCAGGAAGTCCGGCTGCCAGGGCTCTTCCTTGATGTTGTTCATGGTCAGCGCCGCGCCGTCGCACAGCATGTCGATCACTTTGGCGGTGACGTCGCGCCCCTGCTGCGTGACCTGATGCACCCAGACCATGTGATTCAAGCCGGCGAACCGCAGCTGCACGTCGGCGTAAGGCGCCTGCAGCATGTTGGCGATCATGTGATGCATGCTGATCGGCACGTTGCACAGGCCGATGATCTTCGCTTTGGTAAAGCGAGACACCGCCTCGGTGACGATGCCGGCCGGGTTGGTGAAGTTGATGATCCAGGCGTCCGGCGCCAGCTTTTCCACCCGACGGGCGATATCCAGCATCACCGGAATGGTGCGCAGCGCCTTGGCGAAGCCGCCGACGCCGGTCGTCTCCTGGCCGAGCAGCTGGTATTTGAGGCCCAGCCGTTCATCGGCGGCGCGCGCCGGCAGTTGCCCGACGCGGAACTGGGTCAGCACGAAAGCGGCGCCGCGAATGGCGTCGTCCAGCGTGAAGTGCACGCTGACCTTCACCTGCTCCAGCCCGTGGCGCGCCAGCATGCGGCGGGTCAGAGCGGCGATGGTTTCCACTTTTTGCCGGCCCGGCTCGACGTCCACCAGCGCCAGTTCGGTGACCGGCAGCTCCTCGATGCGCTGGATCAGCCCATCGACCAGTTCGGGAGTGTAGCTGCTGCCGCCGCCGATCACCGCGATTTTGAGCGTGCTCATTGGCGGCCCTCCGTTTGCGACTGACGGCGATAGAGCTCGATCATGTCGTCGGCCAGATCCTGGATCACCATGGCGTTCATCAGATGATCCTGCGCATGTACCGTGATCAGGTTGATCGCCAGCTTGCCGCAGCCTTCGTCCAGGCCGATCAGCTCGGTCTGGATCAGGTGTGCTTTCTTCACCCATTCTTTGGATTCGGCCATGTGTTTGGCCGCGGCGGCGAAGTCGCCGGCGCGCGCTTGCCGCAACGCCATCAACGCATTGCTGCGCGCGCTGCCGGAGAACACCAGCAGTTCCATGATGGTGCTTTCAAACTCGGGGCTGACTTCAGTCATCAATTCACTCACGTCATTTCTCCAGGGGTTGCGCGGCGACGCCGCCGTGGGATGCTTCAGTATCCGTTCTTTTTATAATGAGAGCGCTCTCATTTATATAGAGTAACGACAATGCGTGTGCAAACTGGGAGGGAGATCGCAAAAACCGCCCCGGGGCGGCACGGGGCAAAAAATGCGTGATGCGGTTGGCAAAAAAGCCTTCTGCGCCCATACTTTCCGCAGCAAAATTCAGGGCCGCCTAGGATATGTCCCGTAATTGGGTAAATATAGGTAAATGGCTGGCACTTGCCGATACAGCTCTTTAGAATCAAAGCGCTTTTCCGTTGTTTGTCTCTCAGAGAAAGGACCCGTTAATGTTCAAACGTACTTTAGTGACCTTCGTCGCGCTGTGTTCCCTGTCCGCAGTGGCACCAGCCGCACTCGCCGCCGGTGAGACCCACGTCATGCTGACGACCTCGGCGGGGAATATCGAATTGGCGCTCGACAGCCAGAAGGCACCGGTTTCCACCCAGAACTTCGTCGATTACGTGAACAGCGGGTATTACAACAACACCATTTTCCACCGCGTGATCCCGGGCTTCATGATCCAGGGCGGCGGTTTCACCGCTGACATGCAGCAAAAATCCACCAAGGCGCCAATCAAGAACGAAGCCGACAACGGCCTGCGCAACCTGCGCGGCACCATCTCGATGGCGCGCACCGCCGACAAGGACAGCGCCACCAGCCAGTTCTTCCTGAACGTGGCGGATAACGCCTTCCTGGATCACGGCCAGCGCGACTTCGGCTACGCGGTGTTCGGCAAAGTGGTGAAAGGCATGGACGTGGTGGACAAGATCGCTCAGGTGCCGACCGGCAACGTCGGCCCTTACCAGAATGTGCCGACCAAACCGGTAGTGATTCTGTCGGCCAAGGTGCTGCCGTAAATTTTTTGGCCGATCCCGTCGGGGTCGGCCGTCCTTCCTCCCGAAGCCTTGCCTTCATCACTGTTTTCTCCCGCGCCCCATGCTCTAATCGGCAGACAATAACCAGACCGGAAATCCGGCGTTCGCCCTTTGTTGTCTCTGGATGAGTTACTGCCATGTATGAATTTAACCAGGTGCTGTTGCTGTTGCAGCAGATGTGCGTCTATCTCGTTATCGCCTATCTGCTGAGCAAAACCCCGCTGTTCATTCCGCTGATGCAGGTGACCATTCGCTTGCCGCACAAGCTGCTCTGCTACGTGATCTTCTCGGTGTTTTGCATCATGGGCACCTACTTCGGGCTGCATATTCAGGATTCGATCGCCAACACCCGCGCGATAGGCGCGGTCCTGGGCGGGCTGCTGGGCGGGCCGTCCGTGGGTTTTCTAGTCGGGCTGACCGGCGGCTTGCACCGGTATACGCTCGGCGGCATGACCGACGTTGCCTGTGCGATCTCCACGGTGTCCGAGGGGCTGGTCGGCGGCATCGTGCACAGCATCGCCATGCGCCGGGGGCGCATCGAGCTGCTGTTCAATCCGCTGTTCGTCGGCGGCGTGGCGCTGGTGGCGGAAGTGCTGCAGATGGCGATCATTCTGGCGGTGGCGCGCCCTTATAACGAGGCGTTGCAGCTGGTGGAACACATCGCGCTGCCGATGATGATCGCCAATACCGTCGGCGCGGCGATGTTTATGCAAATCCTGCTGGATCGGCGCGCGATGTTCGAGAAATACACCAGCGCTTTCTCTTCCAAGGCGCTGAAGATCGCCGAGCGCACCGAGGGCATCCTGCGGCAGGGCTTCGATCAGGAAAACAGCATGAAGGTTGCTCGGGTGATTTATCAGGAGCTGGGCATCGGCGCGGTGGCGATCACCGATCGCGACAAGCTGCTGGCGTTTATCGGCATCGGCGACGATCACCACCTGCCGGGCACGCCGATCGCCTCGGTGCATTCGCATCGCGCCATCGACAACAACGAGGTGGTGTACGCCGACGGCAATCAGCTCTCTTACTGCTGCTCGATCAATCCGGCCTGCAAGCTGGGATCGACGCTGGTGATCCCGCTGCGCGGCGAAAACCAGCGGGTCATCGGCACCATCAAGCTGTATGAACCGAAAAGCCAGCTGTTCAGCACCATCAACCGTACGCTGGGCGAAGGCATCGCCAGCCTGCTGTCGGCGCAGATCATGGCCGGACAGTACGAGCGCCACAAGCAACTGCTGGCGCAGTCGGAGATCAAGCTGCTGCATGCGCAGGTCAATCCGCATTTCCTGTTCAATGCCTTGAATACCCTGGTAGCGGTGATCCGCCGCGATGGCGAGCGCGCCTGCGATCTGGTGCAGTCCCTCTCGACCTTCTTTCGTAAAAACCTCAAACGCTCGGATGACGAAGTCAGCCTGGCGGACGAAATTGAACATGTGAACGCCTACCTGCAGATAGAGAAAGCGCGCTTCGCCGATCGGCTGGAGATCGCGGTATCGTTGCCGGAGGCGCTGTTGGCGGCGCGGCTGCCGGCGTTTTCGCTGCAGCCGATCGTCGAGAATGCCATCAAGCATGGCACCTCGCATCTGTTGGGCGTGGGCCGCATCGAAATCGGCGCCTGCTGCGAAGGCGAGCATCTGCTGTTGCAGGTGACGGACAACGCCGGGCTGTTCCAGCCGAAACCGGACGGCAGCGGCCTGGGCATGAACCTGGTGGATAAACGCATTCGCGTGCGCTACGGCGAAGGCTATGGCGTGCAGGTGGATTGCCGGCCGGATGCCTACACTCGCATTACGCTTAATGTCCCTATGGAGAGGGCCGCCTGATGTTAAACGCACTGATTGTTGACGATGAACCTTCCGCGCGCGACAACCTGCGCCACCTGCTGGAAGCTGAAGCGGGGATCTCGATTATCGGCGAGTGCGCCAACGCCATCGAAGCCATCAGCCAGATCCACCGGCTGCAGCCGGACGTGGTGTTTCTCGATATCCAGATGCCACGCATCAGCGGGCTGGAAATGGTCGGCATGCTGGATCCCAACCGGATGCCGCACATCGTGTTTCTGACCGCCTACGACGAATACGCGGTGCAGGCATTCGAGGAGCACGCCTTCGACTATCTGCTGAAGCCGGCGGAGCCGAAGCGGCTGAGCAAGACGCTGCAACGCCTGCGGCAGCGCAGTGCGCCGCAGGATGTGACGGCGCTGGATGAGAGCGCCGGTTACCTGAAATACATTCCCTGCACCGGCCATAGCCGCATCTATCTGTTGCGATTCGATGAAGTGCTGGCGATCCGTTCCAAGCTGAGCGGGGTATTCGTGGTGCGCAGCGACGGCATGGAGTGTTTCACCGAGCTGACGCTGCGCACGCTGGAAAGCCGTACGCCGCTGGTGCGCTGCCATCGGCAGTATCTGGTCAACCTGGAGCAGGTGCGCGAGATCCGCTTCGAAGAGGGCGGTGCGGCGGAGATGATCATGTCGGCCGGCGATCCGGTGCCGGTCAGCCGGCGCTATTTGAAGGCGCTGAAGGAGCAACTGGGGCTGCGGGGGTGACGCAGATCTTAGGGGGATTCTGAAAAGACAGGCATCATGGGCGTCCCGACGGCGCCCTTTTTGTTTGTCCTTGACGGGGTTACGCGGCGCTTATAGCTTTATTGCATCAACAGGCGCGTTTTGCGCCGCGTCAGCGTCAAAGGAACCGAAAATGAGTGAACCACGGATTATCGCCAAAGCGATGAAAGACGGAAAACCGGAGCAGGATCTGGTGATTTTGCCTGCGTTGGCCAACCGCCACGGGCTGATCACCGGGGCAACCGGCACCGGCAAGACGGTGACGCTGCAGAAAATGGCCGAGCAGTTCTCGCGCATCGGCGTGCCGGTGTTCCTGTCGGACGTGAAGGGCGATCTGTCCGGCATTGGCGCTGAGGGCGCGCCTTCCGAGAAACTGCAGGCGCGTCTGGCGGCGATTGGCGTCACCGACTGGCAGCCGCAGGCCTGCACCATTATCCCGTGGGATATTTACGGCGAAAAGGGCCACCCGATCCGCGCCACGATTTCCGATCTCGGGCCGCTGCTGTTGGGGCGACTATTGGATCTGAACGAGGTGCAAAGCGGCGTGCTGCAGCTGGTGTTCAAAATCGCCGATGACAATGCGCTGCTGTTGCTGGACATGAAGGATCTGCGCGCCATGGTGCAGTTCGTCGGCGACAACGCCAAACAATTCCAAACCCAGTACGGCAATATCTCTGCCGCCTCTATCGGCGCCATTCAGCGCGGATTGTTGACGCTGGAAGAGCAGGGGGCCAACCAGTTCTTCGGCGAGCCGATGCTGGACATCAACGATCTGATGAAAACCGACGCCAACGGCCACGGCGTGATTAATCTGCTGGCGGCGGACAAGCTGATCAATCAGCCGAAGCTGTATTCGGTGTTCCTGCTGTGGCTGCTGGCCGAGCTGTTTGAGCACCTGCCGGAAGTGGGCGACCCTGAACAGCCGAAGCTGGTGTTCTTCTTCGATGAGGCGCACCTGCTGTTCAACGATGCGCCGGCGGCGCTGCTGACCAAGATTGAACAGGTGGTGCGCCTGATCCGCTCGAAAGGCGTCGGCATTTACTTCGTCACCCAGAACCCGCTGGACATCCCGGACAGCGTGCTGGGCCAGTTGGGCAACCGCGTGCAACATGCGCTGCGCGCCTTTACCCCGCGCGATCAGAAGGCGGTGAAGACGGCGGCGCAAACCCTGCGCGCCAACCCGGCCTTCGATGCCGAAACGGCGATCACCGAGCTGGGCGTGGGCGAAGCGCTGGTGTCGTTCCTCGACGAGAAGGGCCGGCCGAACGTGGTGGAGCGGGCGATGGTGATCGCGCCGGAATCCAAGATGGGCATGCTCGGCGCGGAAGGGCTGAACAGCGCGATCAACAAGTCGCCGCTGTATGGCCGCTATGAAGACATGATCGACCGCGAGTCCGCCTACGAGAAACTGTCGTCGGGCGGTTTCGCCACCGTCGGCACTGCGCAGCAGGGGCAGCAACCGCAGGCGCAAGCGCAGCAACAGACGGGCGGCGGCCTGATGGACGGTTTGAACGAACTGCTGTTCGGTTCCACCGGCCCGCGCGGCGGCAAACGCGACGGCATCGTCCAGACCGCCGCCAAGAGCATGGCGCGCGATCTCGGCCGCCAGATCCTGCGCGGCGTGCTAGGGTCGATCACCGGCGGCCGTAAAAAGTAAGCGGAAATTATCGTCGGCAGCGGCGGGTTAAATCAGTACACTGTGGCGGCATTTTTCTCTGCCGGACCTAACATGCTGCTGCTGATCGATAACTACGACTCCTTTACCTATAACCTTTACCAGTACTTCTGCGAATTGGGCGCTGAGGTGATGGTGAAGCGCAACGATGAGCTGCAGCTGGCCGATATCGAGCGGCTGGCGCCGCAGCATCTGGTGATTTCCCCTGGCCCCTGCACCCCGAACGAAGCGGGCATCTCGCTGGCCGCTATTCGTCATTTCGCCGGCAAACTGCCGATCCTCGGCGTGTGCCTGGGGCACCAGGCGCTGGGGCAGGCGTTCGGCGCCGAGGTGGTGCGCGCCCGCGCGGTGATGCACGGCAAAACTTCGGCCATTCGCCATCTGGGCGTCGGCGTGTTTCGCGGCCTGAACGATCCGCTGACCGTGACCCGCTATCACTCGCTGGTGCTGAAAGCCGATACGCTGCCGGACTGTTTTGAAGTGACCGCCTGGAGCGAACGCGACGGCGTGCGCGACGAGATCATGGGCATCCGCCACCGCACGCTGGCGTTGGAAGGCGTGCAGTTCCATCCTGAAAGCGTGCTCAGCGAGCAGGGCCATCAGCTGCTGGATAACTTCCTCAACCGTTAATCCCGATGCGTTTTTTTCGCTCGTCAGGCGTTTTGCGTTTGCGCTTGATTGGTTTTTTATGCATATTTCGTGATTATGTTTTCAATCCAATATTACGATAGCGCTGAAAAACCTTCAGGGTGGAGCCGAAAATGACTGAAAAATCCGCAGTGAGCCGCAGCACCTTTGATCAGGTGATCCTGCCTGTTTATGCACCGGCCCAGTTTGTGCCGGTGCGCGGCCAAGGCAGCCGAGTCTGGGATCAGCAGGGAAAAGAGTACATCGATTTTTCCGGCGGCATCGCTGTGACGGCGCTGGGGCACTGCCATCCGGCGCTGGTCGAGGCGCTCAAGCGTCAGGGCGAGACTCTGTGGCATACCAGCAATGTCTTCACTAATGAACCGGCGCTGCGCCTGGCGAGCAAGCTGATCGACGCCACCTTTGCCGACCGGGTGTTCTTCGCCAACTCCGGCGCAGAGGCCAACGAAGCGGCGTTCAAACTGGCGCGTCATTACGCGATCACCCGCCACAGCCCGTACAAAACCAAAATCATCGCCTTCTATAACGCGTTCCACGGCCGCACGCTGTTCACCGTGTCGGTGGGCGGGCAGGCCAAATACTCCGACGGGTTCGGGCCGAAGCCGGCCGACATCGTACACGTGCCGTTCAACGATCTGGCGGCGGTGAAAGCGGTGATGGACGACCATACCTGCGCGGTGGTAATGGAGCCGATTCAGGGCGAGGGCGGCATTACGCCGGTCGACGCCGGCTTCCTCAAAGGCGTGCGCGAGCTGTGCGACCAACATCAGGCGCTGCTGGTGTTCGACGAAGTGCAAAGCGGCATGGGGCGCAGCGGCAAGCTGTTCGCCTATATGCATTATGGCGTGACGCCGGACATTCTCACCACCGCCAAGGCGTTGGGCGGCGGTTTCCCGGTCAGCGCCATGCTGACCACCGAAGAGATTGCGTCGGTGATGCAGGTGGGCACTCACGGCACCACCTACGGCGGCAACCCGCTGGCCTGCGCGGTGGCGGAGGCGGCGTTGGATGTGATCAATACGCCGGAAGTGCTGAGCGGCATCGAACAGCGCCACGCGCTGTATGTGCAGGTTTTGCAGGATATCGGCGATAAATACGGTATTTTCACCGCCATTCGCGGCATGGGGTTACTGATCGGCGCCGAACTGACGCCGCATTATCACGGCAGAGCGCGCGATTTCCTCACCGCCGCCGCCGCGCGTGGGCTGATGATCCTCAACGCCGGGCCGAACGTGATCCGTTTCGCGCCGTCGCTGGTGGTGGAGCTGCAGGATATCGAGGCCGGCATGGCGCTGTTCGAGCTGGCGGTGCAGGATGTGATCAACGCCTGAAGCCCGTGCGGCGCATGACGGGGCGCGGCATGCCGCGCCCTTATTGATCGCGCAGTTTGCGCTTGAGCCAGATGCCGTGGTGTGGGCGCTGGCGCCAGGCCAGCGACGAAATGGTATGCATCACGTTCAGGTGCGACAGGATGCGGCGCAAATGACGTTCCATCTCGGTGACGGGCATCTCCGGATGCAGATCCGGTGGCTGCATGATGCCGCTGTTGCCGCTGCTCGGGCCGTCGTATTCCAACCGCTGCTGGCAGCTTTGCAGCGCGATTTCACAGGTTTGCAGATAGGCTTCCGCCAGTTTCGGCGTCAGCATGTAGTGCTCGCGCGCCAGAATGGTCATGGCGTTCAGGTGTTCGACGATGAACTGGCTGTGAGTGACCCACAGCCGCATGTCCGCCAGATAATTCGACGCGAACCCCGGTTCCTGCATCGCCTGATTGAGTGAGGTGAACAGCGCGTTGTGCGCCTGGTTGACCTGCATGCGGGTATAGGCCAATGCGGTGGCGTCCGGTTCCGGTTGCTTCAGCATCAGCCGCAGCGCGGCTTGATCGTTTTCCAGCGCCTGATGGGCATTCTTGCGCAGCAGCCCGCTTTGCCACTGCGGCCACAGCCAAATGGTGCCGCCGAACGCCAGCACGCAGCCTATCAGCGTATCGATCAGGCGCGGTACCAGAAAATGCGAGCCGTTCAGCGCCAGCAGTTGCAGGGTGTAAACCGCCGTGACCGTAAAGCCAATCACCGACAGCCCGTAGTTCTTGCGCGAAACCAGGTAGGCCAACAGCGTGATCACCAGCATGATGCTCAGCGTTTCTCCTTCCGGCAGCTGCAGCTGCAACAGCCCGGCCGCCAGCAACAGTCCGGCAATCGTGCCCAGCGCACGGTGCTGAATACGCACCCGGGTGGCGTTATACCCGTTTTGGCTCACCAGCATGATGGTGAGCAGGATCCAGTATGGCTTCGGCAGGTTGAAGACCGCACCCAGGCTGCTGCCGACCGCCAGCGTCACCCCCAGCCGCGCGGCGTTGCGCAGGGCGGTGGATTTGAACGACAGATAGCTGGCCAGCGCCGGCCAAAACGGCAGGCGGTGCTGGCCGGGCATCAGGTCGCGGCGGTACAGCGGATGCTGGGTGCGCAGCAGGCGGGCGATGCGGCTGAAGTGGTAATAACAAAACTGGCCGACCGGGTTATCGGGATGCTGCGCCGCCATTTTTTCCAGCGCCGCCAGTTCGTGGCTCATGGAGAAGCGCTTCGAATGCTGATGGTAGAGGATATCGTGCGCCACCACGCGCAGCCGGCCGGCGATCACCAGTGCATTGCGGCGAATGATCGCTTCGGCCTGGCTCTGCTCCACCAGTTTTTGTACTTCCTCCGGCAAATGCAGGCTGACGGTGATGTGCTCCTGCAGATCCATCGCCACCTGAAAGGCGCGCTGCAGGCGCTTTTGTTCGAGGTTGTTGGCGTGCGGCAGGAAATTGAGCTGTTGGTACAAAAGGCTGATCAGATCCATCACCTTTTGTTGGCGTACCAGCAGCGGCGGCAGCGCGGTTTGCGGATCGGTGTGCTGGGTCAGCAACGAGTATTTGGCTTCGAAATAGTCCGCCAGCTCCAGGTAGAGCTGGCTCAGCGTCTCGCGCATCGGCTGCTCTTTCCACAGCTTGAACCAGAACCAGGTGAATAAGCCGTACCAGACGGTGCCGATCGCGTACAGCAGCGGCGCCTGCCAGAGAGGCACCGTGCCGGCCGTGCTGAGGGCGAAAATGGCGGCCACCAGCGCCGCCGGCAACAGCCGGGCGTGCAGCGGGCTGATTTCACCGGTGACGCCGAGCAGCAGCGCCAGGCCCAGCATCAGTGCCGGCAGCGGCACGTGCCACAGCAGCGCCTGTTGCAACAGCACGCTGCTGAAGGCGAACAGCGAGCCGCCGACGATCAGCCGTTTAAAGAAGCGCTTATGCGGCGTGTCCAGACCGGCGATATTGCAGCAGGCGGGCACCAGAGAGAACATCAGGCCGAGCTGCAGCTGGCCTATCAGCAGGCCGAACAGCACCGGCAGGCACAACACCAGCGTTTGTCGCAGTGCGTAGTTGATTTCCGGGTGGTAGATCAGGCGGCGCCACATGGCAGAGAGCAGATAAAAAAACGGCGCAGATTGCGCCGTTTCTTCGGAGATTAACGGGTGCCGTAGACGACAATGGTTTTGCCGTGGGCGGAAATCAGGTTTTGATCTTCCAGCATTTTCAGAATACGGCCAACGGTTTCACGCGAACAGCCGACGATCTGGCCGATCTCCTGACGGGTGATCTTGATCTGCATGCCGTCCGGGTGAGTCATGGCGTCGGGTTGCTTCGCCAGATTCAGCAGGGTTTGCGCGATGCGGCCGGTCACGTCCAGGAAGGCGAGGTTGCCCACTTTTTCGGAGGTGACCTGCAGGCGGCTCGCCATTTGGGCGGACAGACGCATCAGGATGTCCGGGTTCACCTGGATCAGTTGGCGGAATTTCTTGTAGGAAATTTCGGCCACTTCACAGGCGGTTTTCGCGCGAACCCAAGCGCTGCGCTCCTGGCCTTCTTCGAACAATCCGAGCTCGCCGATGAAATCCCCCTGGTTGAGGTAGGACAGGATCATCTCTTTACCTTCTTCATCCTTGATCAGCACCGCGACGGAGCCTTTCACGATGTAGTAAAGCGTTTCGGCCTTTTCACCTTGGTGAATCAGCGTACTCTTCGATGGATATTTGTGGATATGGCAATGAGACAGGAACCATTCGAGAGTAGGGTCTGTTTGCGGTTTGCCGAGAACCATTCGCTGTTATCCTCTGTTGTTATCGCTGCCTTGTGTCACAGGGGTCAGAGTTCCCTGTAAAACCCACCTGTAGCCGCAGTCATGAGCGAGGGCTACCGGCAAGTTTTGAGGCGTGTCATAAAAATACGCTGTCGCTCTAGCATATTAACTTGCCGTAAGCGCTGCAAGCTACATTCTGTTAACATACCGGTAAAGGAGCCTTTCTCTGGGCGTTTCCCTGAAATACAGTGTCCCGGAAAGATTTATTGCGGCTCTGTTTGTAGCACAGAGTAAGGCGGGTGTCTCGTGTTGTCTCGCTTCAGCATGATTAGCATCAGGTTACGTTGCCTGTTTCTATGCGAAAGCGTACTCTGATTTTAAGAAATCAACCGGAGTGACCAGAATGCAGGCAAGAGTTAAATGGGTGGAAGGGTTAACGTTTTTGGGTGAATCGGCCTCCGGCCATCAGGTGCTGATGGACGGCAACGCCGGTGATAAAGCGCCCAGCCCGATGGAGATGGTGCTGATGTCGGTGGGCGGCTGCAGCGCGATCGACGTGGTTTCCATCCTGCAAAAAGGGCGCAACGACGTGCGCGACTGCGAGGTGAAGCTGACCTCCGAGCGCCGCGAAGAAGCCCCGCGCATGTTCACCCATATCAACCTGCACTTCATCGTTACCGGCCAGGATCTGACCGACAAAATCGTCGAGCGAGCGGTGAACCTGTCGGCGGAGAAGTACTGCTCGGTGGCGCTGATGCTCAACAAGGCCGCCACGGTGACCCACAGCTTCGAGATCCGCCAGCCGGCGTAATCGAGACGGAGCGCGGCTCGGCGCCGCGCTCAACGCGCTTATTCGATCTTCTTGCCTTCCAGCAGCCGCTGCACCAGCGGCGCCATGATCAGCTCCATCGCCAGCCCCATTTTGCCGCCCGGCACCACTAACGTATTGATGTGCGAGATAAACGAGCCCTGCAGCATCGCCAGCAAGTAGGGGAAGTCGATCTGGTCCAGGCCGCGGAAGTGGATCACCACGAAGCTTTCATCCAGTGAGGGAATGGCCTTGGCGGCGAACGGGTTGGAGGTGTCCACCGTCGGCACGCGCTGGAAGTTGATGTGGGTGCGCGAGAATTGCGGCGTAATGTAGTTGATGTAGTCTTCCATCGAGCGCACCACCGAATCCATCACCGCTTCGCGGGAGTGGCCGCGTTCGCCGGTATCGCGGATCAGCTTCTGGATCCACTCCAGGTTGACGATCGGCACCACGCCGACCAGCAGATCGACGTGTTTGGCCACGTCATGGTGCTCGGTGACCACGCCGCCGTGCAGCCCCTCGTAGAACAGCACGTCGGTCGGCGCCGGCAGCGGCTCCCACGGGGTGAAGGTGCCCGGCACCTGATTGTAGGGCACCGCTTCGTCGTAGGTGTGCAGGTACTTGCGCGAACGGCCGGTGCCGTTTTTGCCGTACTCGATAAAGCTCTGCTGCAGCAGGCCGAAGTCGTTGGCCTCGGGGCCGAAATAGCTGATGTGTCTGCCCAGATCGCGCGCCTTGCGGATCGCCGCGTCCATTTCCGGCCGGGTATAGCGGTGGAAGCTGTCGCCCTCCAGCTCGGCGGCGCGAATGTTGAGCTGCTGGAAGATTTTGCGGAACGCCACGCTGGTGGTGGTGGTGCCGGCGCCGCTGGAACCGGTCACCGCGATAACGGGATGTTTGGCAGACATGGTGGTTGTCACTCCGTGTTGAATGCGCCGGCGTCAGGGGATTATTGTGGCTCTTGTTGACGCTCTCTATGTCAGGAAAAAATGGCGCGCGCTGGTTTGCAATGTCCCATTGTTACCTGATTTTTTCCGTCAGTCATAGAACCGGGCGCCACTAAATTTCTTCCTGCCCGGCGCGGAACTGGCCGCGCGGCATGATGTTGACGCTCTCGTGCAGTTCCGACCACACCAGCACCACTTCGCCGTTTTTCAGCTGGCGGCGCACGTCCTCCACCTTCTGCTCCAGCGATCGTTCGTGCTCGCCGTAATCGGTGCCTTCGCGCAGCACAAAGGATTCGATCAGGCTGTTCAGGGTGTCGGTTGCCAGTTCTTGCCAGGGAATAATCACGTCGGAATGTCCAGATAAGGGGAAAGCCAGGCCGGAATGCGATGCTCCAGCCACATGTGCGGTTTTTTCAGCGTGCCGCCGACGAAGCCGACGTGGCCGCCGAACTCAGTCAGCTGATATTCGATATTGCGCGGCAGGCCGGCGACGTCGGGGATCACCTCAGGGGTCATGAAAGGGTCGTCCTTCGCATGGATGATCAGCAGCGGCGTCTGGATGGACGGCAACAGCGGCAGGGCGCTGCAGCGGCGATAATAGTCGGTGGCGTCGCTGAAGCCGTGAATGCGCGAAGTGATGGCATCGTCGAACTCGCGGATGCGCCGCAAACCGTTCAGCTGTGACAGCTTGAGCGGCAGGGTGTCCGGATAGTGCAACAGCTTGCGGGTGGCGTTTTGTTTCAGCTGCCCCAGCAGGTAGCGCTGATAAACGCGGGAGAAGCCTTGCTCCATGCGGTAGGCGCAGGGTTCCAGCATCAGCGGCGCCGAGACCACCACCGCCGCCTGCAGCAGGCTGTCGGCGCCTTGCTGCGCCAGATAGCAGGCCAGCATGTTGCCGCCGAGCGAAACGCCTACCGCCGCGGTTGGCACTTCGCCGTAGCGGTCGCGCAGCCAGCGCAGAAAGAAGCGCGCGTCTTCGGTTTCGCCGGAGTGATAGATGCGCTGTTTGCGGTTGGGCACGCCGCTGCAGCCGCGAAAGTGCATCACCACGCCCAGCCAGCCGCGATCGCGCTAGGCGTTGAGCAGGCCATGCGCGTAGGGGCTGTAGAAGCTGCCCTCCAGACCGTGGAACAGCACCGCGCGCGGTTTGTCGCGCGCCTGCGCCGGATCCTCGCTCCAGGCGAGATCGACGAAGTCGCCGTCGGGCAATTCCAGCCGTTGCCAATGCGGTTTCAATAACACGCGGCGGCGCACCAGCCGCGGCAACAGCGTTTGCAGGTGCGGGTTACTGGCCCCGGTCAGGGGGCGAAAGGTGTTAGGCATAGGCTGAGTAAAATGTTGTGGGCGGCTATTGTGAGATCCCTAGCGCACTGTTAGCTTCAATACCAAGAATTAACAATGATACTGCAAAAAAGCGCCTTGGGTGAGGAGCACCCGTGCCATGGAACCGAGTTTATTCCTTTCGATGCTGGGCTTCCTGTGGGTCGCCGCCATCACGCCAGGCCCCAATAACCTGCTGCTGACCACCTCCGGCGCTAACTTTGGCTTTATGCGCTCGCTGTGGCTGATGATTGGCATCATGTTCGGCATGCAAAGCATTTTGCTGCTGGTGGCGTTTGGCGTCGGCAGCCTGATCTTGGTTTACCCGTCGCTGCACCTGATCCTGAAAATCCTCGGCAGTTTGTACCTGCTGTGGCTGGCGTGGAAAGTCGCCACCGCCGCCTATGAAAAACTGGAAACCGACGTGGCGCCGCCGCAGCCGGTGCGGCTGTATCAGGGTTGGCTGCTGCAGTTCCTCAACCCGAAAGCCTGGCTGATGGCGCTGGGCGCGGTGGCGAGCTTCAGCCTGGCGGGCGATAAGTACAACGGTTCCATAGCGGCGATCGCGCTGGGCATTGTGGCGGTGAACATCGTCGCCGGCATTATCTGGCTGGCGTTCGGCACCCTGATCGGCCGCCTGCTGCGCAGTAAAAAGGCCTGGGTTATCTTCAACGTTTCCATGGGGCTGCTGACGGCAGCCTGCGTATTACTGATTTGGCATTAAGGAGCGGAACGATGGCGGAAAACTATTATCACGTGGTCGCCTTTACCGGCGAAGGGTTGCGCGGCAACCCGGCCGGGGTTTGCCTGCTGACGCAGCCGCTGCCGGCGGAGCGGCTGCAGGCGATCGCCAACGAGATCGGCCTGCCGGAAACCAGCTTTGTCTGGGATGACGGCGACATGACCGCCATCCGCTGGTTTACTCCGGAACGCGAGGTCGACCTTTGCGGCCACGGCACCCTGGCGGCGGCGCATGTGATGTTCAGCGCGGTTAACCCGGCGCTGAAGGATATTCGCTTCCGTTCGGCCGGCGGCGAGCTGTTCGTCAAGCGCGATGCGCAAGACGGGGAACGGTTGGTGCTTGATTTCCCCGCCCGGCCGCCGCAAAAAGTCGCCGAACCGGCGGGCCTCGCGGCGCTGCTGGGCTTGCAGCCGCGGGAAGTGTGGCAGGCGAAAGCGCTGCTGGTGGTGGTGGAAAACGAGGCGCAGGTGCGCGCGCTGCGGCCGGACATTCCCGCGTTGATCGCGCTGGCCGGGCGTGCGGTCATCGTCACCGCGCCCGGTGACACCGTGGACTTCGTTTCGCGCTATTTCACGCTCGACGGCGGTGAGGATCCGGTCACCGGCTCCGCGCACTGCACGTTGATGCCTTACTGGACGGCGCGTCTCGGCCGCCATCGGTTGCACGCCCGGCAGATTTCGGCGCGCGGCGGCGAGCTGTTCTGCGAACTGCAAGGGGACCGCACGCTGCTGGGCGGCTACGCTCACGTGTTCTTGCGCGGGTCGATCGCGCTGTGATCCGCTTTAATATTACCTAAGGTAATAAAGAAGACTTTTTTATTCTTTTATCGCCCGTCATCGCTCAGATAAAACTGTCAGCAACTGAACAGATTTTTATCAACGGAGCGCAACATGGCGGGCAAACTCTTTTCTTTACGTAACGCGGCGCTGCTGGCGTTGTCGCTCAGCGCGGCCAGCGCCTACGCGGTGGACGTGACCGTGGCGTACCAGACGTCGGCGGAGCCGGCCAAGGTGGCGCAGGCGGAAAACAGCTTCGCCAAACAGTCCGGCGCGACCGTCGACTGGCGTAAGTTCGACAGCGGTTCCAGCGTGCTGCGCGCGCTGGCCTCCGGCGACGTGCAGATCGGCAATATCGGCTCCAGCCCTCTGGCGGTGGCCGCCAGCCAAAAACTCCCCATCGAAGTGTTCCTCATCGCCTCGCAGCTCGGCAGCTCCGAAGCGCTGGTGGTGAAAAATGACATCAAAACCCCGCAGGATCTGATCGGCAAGCGCATTGCGGTGCCGTTTATTTCCACCACCCATTACAGCCTGCTGGCCTCGCTCAAACATTGGGGCATCAAGCCTGAACAGGTGAAGATCCTCAATCTGCAGCCGCCGGCCATCGCCGCCGCCTGGCAGCGCGGCGACATCGACGGCGCTTATGTCTGGGCGCCGGTGGTCAACGAACTGGCCAAACAGGGCAAGGTGCTGACCGACTCCGCGCAGGTGGGCGAATGGGGTTCACCGACGCTGGACGTGTGGGTGGTGCGCAAAGACTTCGCCGAGAAACATCCCGACGTAGTGACCGCCTTTGCCGCCAGCGCCCTGCAGGCGCAAAAGGCCTACCTGGCGGCGCCGGAACAGTGGCTGAAAGATCCGAGCCATCTCAGCACGCTGGCGCGCCTGAGCGGCGTACCGGAAGCGCAGGTGCCTGAACTGGTTAAGGGGAACCGTTATCTGCCGGTGGCCGATCAGGTTGCCCAACTCGGCCAGCCGGTGGACAAGGCAATCCGCGATACCGCCGAATTCCTCAAGCAGCAGGGCAAGATCCCGCAGGTCGACAGCGACTACAGCGCTTACGTCACCGACCGTTTTGTGAAACAGGTGCAGGCTGCGCCGCAGTCGTAAGGAAGCAGGATGCTAAACGTCAATCATCTTTCAGCAGAGTATCAGGGGCGGCCCGCGCTGCGTGACGTGTCGTTCCAGATCGCCGCTGGGCAACTGGTGGTGGTGCTCGGCCCATCGGGCTGCGGCAAGACCACGCTGCTGAATTTGATCGCCGGGTTTATCGAGCCTTCAGCTGGCAGCATCACGCTGGATGGAACGCCCGTTCACGGCCCGGGGGCCGAACGGGGCGTGGTGTTCCAGCATGAGGGCTTACTGCCGTGGCGCAACGTGGTGGACAACGTCGAGTTCGGCCTGCAACTGGCCGGCATCGGCAAGGCGCAGCGCCGCCAGGTGGCGGAGCAGATGCTGCAGCGCGTGGGGCTGGCGGGCTATGAACAGCACTTCATCTGGCAGCTTTCCGGCGGCATGCGCCAACGCGTCGGCATTGCCCGCGCCCTGGCCGCCGATCCGCGTCTGCTGTTGCTGGATGAGCCATTCGGCGCGCTGGACGCGTTCACGCGCGAGCAAATGCAGGAGCTGCTGCTGACCATCTGGCGTGATACCGGCAAGCAGGTACTGCTGATCACCCACGATATCGAAGAGGCGGTGTTCCTCGCCAGCGAGCTGTTGCTGCTGTCGCCGGGGCCGGGGCAGGTGGTGGAGCGGCTGTCGCTGAACTTCGGCCAGCGCTATGCCGACGGCGAAGCCTGCCGCTCAATTAAGTCCGATCCTGAATTTATCGCGCAGCGCGAATACGTGCTGGGCAAAGTTTTCCAACAGCGCGAGGCCTTGCTATGAGCCTGCATTCCACTATGAAGGCCGCGGCCCAGCCGCAGGGCAAAGCGGCGCGCCGTTTCAGCGTGCCGCGCAACGTTTGGTTGAGCGGCGCCACGCTGTTGACGGTGCTGGCGGTGTGGTGGGGCGTGACGGCGCTGCAGCTGATCAGCCCGCTATTTTTGCCGGCGCCGCAGCAGGTGCTGCACCAACTGATCACCATTGCCAGCCCGCAAGGCTTTATGGACGCCACGCTATGGCAGCATCTGGCGGCCAGCCTGGGGCGCATTTTGGTGGCGCTGCTGGCGGCGGTGATTGTCGGCATTCCGGTGGGCATCGCCATGGGACTGAACGACACGGTGCGCGGCATCCTCGATCCGCTGATTGAGATCTATCGCCCGGTGCCGCCGCTGGCCTATTTGCCGCTGATGGTGATTTGGTTCGGCATCGGCGAGACCTCGAAAATCTTGCTGATTTATCTGGCGATCTTCGCGCCGGTGACGCTGTCCGCCGTGGCCGGCGTGCGCAGCGTGGCGCAGGTGCGGGTGCGCGCCGCCCGCGCGTTGGGCGCCACGCGCTGGCAGGTGCTGCGCTTCGTGGTGCTGCCGAGCGCGCTGCCGGAGATCCTGACCGGCATCCGCATCGGGCTGGGCGTCGGCTGGTCGACGCTGGTGGCCGCCGAACTGATCGCCGCCACGCGCGGCCTGGGATTTATGGTGCAATCCGCCGGTGAGTTTTTGGCGACCGACGTCGTGTTGGCCGGCATCGGCGTGATTGCGGTGATTGCATTTGGGTTGGAGCTGGGGCTGCGCGCCCTGCAGCGCCGACTGACCCCGTGGCATGGAGTACAGCAATGAACGAACGTCTGAATATCACCCCGCTGGGGCCTTACATCGGGGCGCTGGTGGAAAACGTCGAGTTGGCCCGGCCGCTGGGCGACGGCCAGTTTGAACAGCTTTATCATGCGCTGCTCAAGCATCAGGTGCTGTTCTTCCGCAACCAGCCGATCACGCCGTTGCAGCAGCGCGATCTGGCCGGCCGCTTCGGCGATCTGCACATCCATCCGGTCTATCCGCACGCCACCGACGTGGAAGAGATCATCGTGCTCGATACCCACGACGACAACCCGCCGGACAACGACAACTGGCACACCGACGTGACCTTTATCGAGAACCCGCCGCTGGGAGCGATCCTGGCGGCCAAGACGCTGCCTGCCACCGGCGGCGATACGCTGTGGGCCAGCGGCATCGCCGCCTATGAGGCGCTGTCGGCGCCGTTCAGAACGCTGCTCGCGGGGCTGCGCGCGGAGCATGACTTCACCAAGTCGTTCCCGGAGCACAAGCATCGCGGCAGTGAAGAGGAGCATCAGCGCTGGCAACTGGCGGTGCAGAAAAACCCGCCGCTGCTGCATCCGGTGGTGCGTACCCATCCGGTCAGCGGCCGGCAGGCGCTGTTCGTCAATGAAGGGTTCACCACGCGGATCGTCGATCTGGCGCCGAAGGAGAGCGACGCTTTGCTGAACTTCCTGTTTGCTCACATCACCAAACCGGAGTTTCAGGTGCGCTGGCGATGGCAGGAAAATGACGTGGCGATCTGGGATAACCGCGTGACGCAGCACTACGCCAACGCGGATTATCTGCCGCAGCGGCGCATCATGCACCGCGCGACCATTCTGGGGGATAGGCCTTTTTACAAAGCCTGAGGCTTAGGCGTCGAACGCCTGCGTTAACTGCTCCAGCTGTTCCTGCGCATCCAGCCAGGTCATTTCCGTCTCTTCCAGCGCGGATTTGGCCTGGCTTTGCTTTTGCAGGCAGTCGGTCAGTTCGGCCTTGCGGCTGATGTCGTACAGCGCGGGATCCGCCAACTGCTCTTCCACCGCCGCCAGCTCGGCGCCCAGTTTTTCCATCTGCTGTTCCAGCTTGGCGATCTGCTTGCGCAGCGGTTGGGTTTGCGTACGGAACTCCGCCTCGCGGCGTTTTTGATCCTTGCGCGCCTGCGCGCTGTTGCCGCCGCTCTCTTTTTCCGGTGCGTCCTGCTGGCTTTCCTGGCGCTGCAGGTCGACAAGCCACTGCTGGTAGTCGTCGAGATCGCCCTCGAAAGGCTCGACCTGACCGTCGTGCACCAGGTACAGATCGTCGGTGGTGGAACGCAGCAGGTGACGGTCGTGCGATACCACCACCAACGCGCCTTCGAAATCGATCAGCGCCTCGGTCAGCGCCTGACGCATGTCGAGATCCAGGTGGTTGGTCGGTTCATCGAGCAGCAGCAGGTTAGGGCGCTGCCAGACGATCAGCGCCAGCACCAGCCGCGCCTTCTCGCCGCCGGAGAAACGTTCGGTCACTTCGCTGACCTTGTCGCCCTGGAAGCCGAAACCGCCCAGGTAATCCCGCAGCTGCTGCTCCAGCACCCGTGGGGCGATGCGGCTTAGGTGCTGCAACGGCGATTCGTCGGCGCGCAGGAATTCCAGCTGGTGCTGGGCGAAGTAACCCAGCTTGATGCCTTTCGCCAGACCTATCTCGCCGCTCAGCGGCTCAAGGGTGCCGGCCAGCAGTTTGATCAGCGTCGATTTCCCGGCGCCGTTGCGGCCGAGCAGGCCAATGCGCGAGCCGGGCACCAGGTTCAGCTTGATTGATTTCAGGATCACTTTATCGCCATATCCGGCGCTGACTTTTTCCATGCGCAGCAGCGGGTTCGGCAGGCTTTCCGGCGGACGGAAGCTGAAGGTGAACGGGTTGTCGACGTGCGCCGGGGCGATCAGCTCCATGCGCTCCAGCATCTTGATGCGGCTCTGCGCCTGCTTGGCCTTGGTGGCCTGCGCGCGGAAACGGTCGATATAGCTTTGCAGGTGCGCCACTTTTTCTTGCTGATGCTGATAAAGCGACTGTTGCTGCGCCAATTTGGTGGCGCGCTGGCGTTCGAACGACGAGTAGTTGCCGGTGTATTCGTTCAGGGTCTGCTGTTCGATATGCAGGATTTTGTCGACAATCGGATCGAGGAAGTCGCGATCGTGCGAGATCAGCACCAGCGTGCCGGGATAGTTTTTCAGCCAGCGCTCCAGCCAGATCACCGCATCGAGATCCAGGTGGTTGGTTGGTTCGTCGAGCAGCAGGAGGTCGGAACGGCACACCAGCGCCTGCGCCAGGTTAAGACGCATGCGCCAGCCGCCGGAAAAGTCGCGCACCGGGCTTTGCAGCTGTTCGTTGGAGAAGCCGAGACCGTGCAGCAGGCTGGCGGCGCGGGAGCGGATGGTCCAGGCGTCGATGGCGTCCAGCTTGCCGTGCAGGGTGGCGATGGCGTGGCCGTCGTTGCGATCGTTGGCCGCCTGCAACTCGGCTTCAAGCTGGCGAAACTCGCGGTCGCCGTCGATAACATACTCGATTGCCGGCACGTCCAGCGCCGGCGTCTCCTGGTTGACCCAGGCCAGCGCCCAGTTGCCGGGGAAGGTGAAGCTGCCGCCGTCCGCCGCGATCTCGCCCTTCAGCAGTGACAACAGCGTGGATTTGCCACAGCCGTTTTTGCCCACCAGGCCGACCTTCTGACCTGGATTAACCGTCGCCGTGGCGTTGTCCAGCAGGACGCGGATGCCGCGTCGGATTTGTAGCGAGGAGAATACAATCATAAAGCGCCGTATGTTCAGAGTATGTTAAATTATCATTAAGGTAACAGAACGCGCACCGCGCGCTGTTTTTGTCTTTGCGATGCATGGTAACGGAAAACCGCTACCCTGACGACGCTTTGGAGGGGAATGATGTCGCAGCCGCCCAAGGTCTTGCTGCTGTATGCCCATCCGGAATCTCATGACTCGGTGGCGAACCGGGTTTTGCTTCGACCGGCGCAGCAGTTGGAACATGTCACCGTGCACGATCTCTACGCGCACTATCCTGATTTTTTTATCGATATCCATCACGAACAACAGCTGCTGCGTGAGCATCAGGTCATCGTGTTTCAGCACCCTCTGTACACCTACAGCTGCCCGGCGCTGCTGAAGGAGTGGCTGGATCGCGTGCTGGCGCGCGGCTTCGCCAGCGGCGTGGGCGGCAATGCGCTGGCGGGCAAATACTGGCGCTCGGTGATCACCACCGGCGAGCCGGAAGGCGCCTACCGCACCGGCGGTTATAACCACTATCCGATGGAAGATATCCTGCGGCCGTTCGAGCTGACCGCCGGGATGTGCCATATGCACTGGTTGACGCCGTTCGTGGTCTATTGGGCGCGGCGGCAAAAGCCGGAGGTGCTGCGCAGCCACGCGGACGCCTACGGGGAGTGGCTGAGCCACCCGCTGCCGCATGGAGGGCGGTGATCATGGAAGGATCGACCTTACTGACCGCCATTTTGCTGTTCCTGTTCGCCGCGGTGGTGACGGTGCCGATCGCCCGTCGTCTGGGGATTGGCGCGGTGCTGGGCTATCTGATCGCCGGCATCGCCATCGGCCCGTGGGGGTTGGGCTTCATTCGCGACGTCGACGAGATCCTGCACTTCTCCGAGTTGGGCGTGGTATTCCTGATGTTCATCATCGGCCTGGAGCTGAATCCCAGCAAGCTGTGGGAGCTGCGGCGCTCGATTTTCGGCGCCGGCGCCGGCCAGGTGTTGATCACCGCGGCGGTGCTGGGCGCGCTGCTGTACCTGACGCACTTCGCCTGGCAGGCGGCGGTGATCGGCGGTATCGGCCTGGCGATGTCTTCCACCGCCATGGCGCTGCAGCTGATGCGCGAAAAGGGCATGAATCGCAACGAAGGCGGGCAGCTGGGTTTCTCGGTGCTGCTGTTCCAGGATATGGCGGTGATCCCGGCGCTGGCGTTGATCCCCATTCTGGCCGGCGCTGGCGGCACCAGCGACGACTGGGCGAAGATCGCGCTCAAGGTGGCGGCGTTCGGCGGCATGCTGATCGGCGGCCGCTTCCTGCTGCGGCCGCTGTTCCGCTATATCGCCGCTTCCGGCGTGCGCGAGATCTTCACTGCCGCGGCGCTGTTGCTGGTGCTCGGCTCGGCGCTGTTTATGGAGACGCTTGGCCTGTCGATGGCGCTCGGCACCTTCATTGCCGGCGTGCTGCTGGCGGAGAGCGAATACCGCCACGAACTGGAGATCTCCATCGAGCCGTTTAAAGGGCTGCTGCTGGGACTGTTCTTTATCTCGGTGGGCATGGTGTTGAATATCGGCGTGCTCTACACCCATCTGGCCGAGGTGTTGATCGGCGTGTTGGCGCTGGTGGCGGTCAAATCCGGCGTGCTCTACGGGGTGTCGCGGCTGTTCGGCCTGCGTAGTTCGGTGCGCCTGCAGTTTGCCGGCGTGCTCAGCCAGGGCGGCGAGTTTGCCTTCGTGCTGTTTTCTGCGGCGGGCGCGCAAAAGGTGCTGCAGCCGGATCAACTCTCTTTGCTGCTGGTGGTGGTGACGCTGTCGATGATGACCACGCCGCTACTCATGCAGGCCATCGACCGCATTTTGGCGCGCCGCTACAACGCCAAAGGCGAAGACGAGGAGACGCCGTACGTAGAGGACGACGATCCGCAGGTGATCATCGTTGGCTTCGGGCGTTTCGGCCAGGTGATCGGCCGCCTGTTGATGGCCAACAAAATGCGCATTACCGTACTGGAACGCGATGTCAGCGCCGTCGGTGTGCTGCGGCGTTACGGATATCAGGTTTATTACGGCGACGCCACCGAGCTGGAGCTGTTGCGCGCGGCGGGCGCCGAAAAGGCCAAGTCGATCGTGATCACCTGCAATGAGCCGGAAGACACCATGGAGATCGTGCGGTTGTGCCAACAGCACTTCCCGAATCTGAGCATTCTGGCGCGGGCACGCGGCCGCGTGGAGGCGCATGAGCTGCTGCAGGCGGGCGTGAAACAGTTCAGCCGCGAAACCTTCTCCAGCGCGCTGGAACTGGGGCGCAAGGCGTTGATGGAGTTGGGCATGCACCCGCATCAGGCCTTCCGCGCCCAGCAGCATTTCCGCCGCTTGGATATGCGCATGCTGCGTGAACTGATGCCGCCGCATCAGGGCGACGTGGCGCAAATTTCCCGCGTGAAAGAGGCGCGGCGCGAGCTGGAAGAGCTGTTCCATCGCGAAATGCAAAAAGAAAGTCGCCAGTTCGACGGCTGGGACGAATACGAATAAGCGGGAGCATAACGATGTCTGCAACACGTAAGAGATTTATCGCCGGGGCGGTGTGCCCGAGCTGTAGCGCTATGGATACGTTGGCGGTATGGCGGGAGAATCAGGTGGAAGTGGTGGAGTGCGTCAAGTGCGGCCACCATCAGCGCCAGACCGAACAACAGGTGGAAAAACACGTTCGCCCGCAAGAGCAGGTGATCGGCATTTTCCAGCCGAAGTAGCGTTTTTTTATCCCGGAGGGTACAGCGAGGCAGATTTCCGTTACAATCTGTCCGGAAAAGGCGCGCATCCCGATAACGGTGCGCGTCCTAGTAGCCAACGGTAGGAGATATCATGAAAGTAGCAAAAGACTTGGTGGTCAGCCTGGCTTACCAAGTACGTACAGAAGACGGTGTTTTGGTTGATGAGTCTCCGGTGAGCGCACCGCTGGACTATCTGCACGGGCATGGTTCTCTGATCGCAGGTCTGGAAAAAGCGCTCGAAGGCCACGACGTTGGCGATCGTTTTGACGTTCACGTCGGCGCGAACGACGCGTACGGCAACTACGACGAAAACCTGGTGCAGCGCGTACCGAAAGACGTCTTCATGGGCGTTGACGAACTGCAGGTCGGCATGCGTTTCCTGGCTGACACCGATCAGGGCCCGGTACCGGTTGAAATCACCGAAGTTGACGGTGACCACGTGGTGGTTGACGGCAACCACATGCTGGCCGGCCAAAACCTGAACTTCAACGTGGAAGTTGTCGCGATCCGCGAAGCGACCGCAGAAGAGCTGGCGCACGGTCACGTACACGGCGAGCACGACCATCACCACGAGCACGGTGAAGGCTGCTGCGGCGGTCATGGCCACAGCCACGATCACGACCATGGTCACGACCACGGTAAAGGCGGTTGCGGTAACGGCGGTTGCGGCTGCCACTAAGCAGAACGCAATCCCGAGACAAGAGGGCGGCCATTGGCTGCCCTTTTTTATGCGCGGCGCACCAGGCGCCGAACGGCACAACAGGACATGCCATGGCCACCATGAAAGACGTTGCGCGCCGCGCCAGCGTTTCCACGGCCACCGTCAGCCGGGTGATCAATAATACCGCCTACGTTGAACCGGTGACCCGCGAACGCGTCGAGAAAGCGATGCGCGAGTTTAACTACCACCGCAACGCCGCCGCGCTGGCGCTGGCGAAAAGAAGCGGCAATATGCTGGGGTTGCTGACCGGCAACCTCGACGATCCGTTTTTCTCACGCCTGGCGCGGGGCGTGGAAGACATCACGCGGCAGGCCGGCGTGCGTTTGATGTTGTGCAGCGGCGGGCATCAGGCCGAACTGGAAAAAAGCGGCCTCGACTTTCTCATCAATCAGGGATGCGAAGCCATTGTGGCGCACGTCACGCGCATGGGAGAAGAGGAGCTGCTGCGCTACGCCGCCCACACGCCCGCGCTGGTGCTGATCAATCGCTACCTGCCGGCCATCGCCAATCGTTGTATTTGGCTCGACAATGCCAAGGCGGCGCAGGCGGCGACCAAGCTGCTCATTCGTCAGGGGCATCGGAGAATCGCCTGCGTGACGACGGATCTGCCGATCGACGACCGCGCGCAGCGGTTAGCGGGTTACCGCCAGGCCATGGCCGCCGGCGGCATTGAGGTGCCCGGCAGCTGGATCATCAGCGTGCCCTTTAATGAAAGAGGGGGCGAACTGGCGGCCGAGCGCGTGCTGGCCAGCGACCAACGCTTCACCGCCGCAGTGACGTTCAACGACGTGATGGCCGCCGGCATGATGCGCACCTGCCACCAACGGCAAGTTCCGTTGCCTGAAGCGCTGTCGATCGTCGGTTTTGACGACATTGCCCTGGCGAAATACCTCCACCCCGCGTTGACCACCGTGCATTACCCCATAGAGAAAATGGCCCGACGTGCCGCGCGTCTGGCGCTACAAATCCACAGCGGCAGCGACGTCGCGCCGCAGAACAACCGCTTTTCGGCCGAACTTATCCTGCGGGACTCCGTCGCCGATGGTGAGAGGCCTGAGCAAAGCAAGCGCGGCGAATGAGAGGCGGTTCACATAACGCCATCTCATGAAACCGATTACATGGCCAGTGGCCTGCGCTCACATCCTCCGATTACCGAAGCCATTACGCTGTTGCAGTACCCCCTCTTCAACAGGAGCCGTATATGGATAATAAGAAAACGCTCAACCTTGGGCTGGCGACGCTGCCGATTGTGGCCATGCTGTTGCTGCTCATCATCGGCTATGGCCAGTTTGGCCTGCGCATTGAACCGCTGTTGCTGGTTTCCGCCGCCATCGCTGCCGCGTTGGCCTGGTGGCAAGGCTACCGCTGGGATGACATCATCGAGGCCATCGTGGCCAAGCTGGCTAAGGCGATGCCGGTGATCATGATCCTGATCTGCGTGGGCGGCCTGATCGGCACCTGGATGATCAGCGGCACAATCCCTTACATGGTGTATTGGGGGCTGAAGCTGATTAGCCCGCAATACATTCTGATCGCCGCGTTCTTCATCACCAGCGTGATCTCGGTGTGCACCGGCACCTCGTGGGGGGCGGCCGGCACCGTGGGCGTGGCGCTGATGGGCGTGGCCGCCGGTCTGGACGTGCCGCTGGCCGCCGCGGCCGGGGCAGTGGTGTCCGGCGCCTACTTCGGCGACAAAATTTCGCCGTTGTCCGATTCGACGAACTTCGCGGCTATCGTCGCGGATACCGATCTCTACAGCCATATCCAGCATCTGATGTACACGACGCTGCCGAGCTTCATCCTGGCCGCCGTGGTGTACCTGATCGCCGGCCACACCGGCGCGGTGGGCAGCGTGGCAACGCCGGAAAAAGTGACCGAAATCGTCAGCGCGCTTGAGGGGTTGTACCATTTCAATCTGCTGTTGATCCTGCCGCCGGTGCTGGTGCTGTGGGGCGCGGTGACTAAACGGCCGGTGATCCCCGTCATGCTGGCCGCCTGCGCGCTGGCGATCGCCATCGGCGTCGCGCTGCAGGGTTTTAGCCTGCAACAGGGGCTGAATGCGTTGATGGACGGTTTCAATCTGTCGATGTTCGCCAGCCAGGGCCATAACGTCGAAGGGATTGTCGCCGATGTGCCGCGCCTGCTGAACCGCGGCGGCATGTTCTCGATGATGAGTACGATCCTGCTGGTGTTCTGCGCCTTTTCCTTCGCCGGCGCCTTGACGCTGACCGGCGCGCTGACGGTGATCATCAGCCGGCTGCTGAAAGTGGTGCACACCACCGGTCAACTGATCGCCGCTACCGTTGCCACCACCATCCTGGTGACCGGCGCGACCAGTGACGGCAAGCTGGCGCTGCTGATCCCGGCGGAGCTGTTCAAAGGCGCCTATCGACGCATGGGGCTGGACAACAAAAACCTGTCGCGCACCGTCGAAGATGCGGGCACCGTTATCGAGCCGCTGATCCCGTGGACGGCCGCCGGTATTTACATGGCGACCACGCTGGGAGTCAGCACGCTCGATCTGCTGCCGTGGGCGATCCAATGTTATGCCGCGGTGGTGTTCGCCCTGATTTATGGGTTCACCGGCTTCGGTATCGCCAAACTTCAACCTCAGAACGACTTGCAGCGTAAGGAAGCCTGACATGACGAGTCATTTCAACGCCATCATCGATCGCCACAACACCAGCTCCGTGAAGTGGGACTTCATCGACCGCTATCTGCAACTGGATGGCAGCGAACTGTTGCCGATGTGGGTGTCCGATTTCGATTTTCCATGTCCGCCAGAGGTGCAACAGGCGCTGCATCAGCGGGTGGAGCACGGCGTCTTTGGCTACAGCGAACGCGACGACGCCTACTATCAGGCGGCGATCGACTGGTTCGCCAAGCGGCACGACTTGCCGCTGCGGCGCGAGTGGTTTACGTCGATTGAAGGGGTGGTGCCCGGATTGGCGATGCTGATCCAACTGCTCAGCAAGCCGGGGGACGGCGTGGTGGTGCAGGGGCCGTATTATGGCTCGTTCGCCAAGATAGTCACCATGAACGGCCGAGAGGTGCTTGAGAATCCTCTGTTGGAAACTCCGCAGGGATATCGGATCGATTTCGACCAGTTGGCTGCCTGTCTGGCGCAGCGTAAACCGCCGCTGTTGTTGCTGTGCAATCCGCACAATCCGACAGGCCGTTGCTGGCGCCGCGATGAACTGGAGCGGCTCATGGCGCTTTGCCATGCCCACGACGTCACGGTGATCTCCGATGAAATTTGGGCCGATCTGCTGCTGCCCGGCGAGACGTTTACGTCGGTGTTGCACCTGGACGAGAAATATCGCGAGCGAGCGATTGCGGCGACGTCCGCCAGCAAAACCTTCGGCCTTTCCTCGCTGCGCATTTCGAATTTCCTGATCCCCAACGCCCGGCTGCGGCAGGGGTTTATCGATCGGCTGAACGCCCACGGGCTGGATGTATTCAACGCGCTGTCGATGACGGCGGCGACCGCGGCCTATCAACGGGGCGCTGCCTGGCTTGATGAGCTGCTCGGCTACCTGGCGGAGAATCGGCGTTGGTTTGAGCGGGCGCTGGCGGCCGCCGCGCCCTGGTGCTCGATGACCCAGGCTGAAGGGACCTATCTCGCCTGGCTGGATTGCCGTGCACTGGGTTTGAACGATGCTGACTTACAGCAGGCGCTGGTGGCGGTGGTGAAGCTGGCGCCGTCGATGGGCAGCGGTTTCGGCCCGCAGGGGAGCGGTTTTATCCGCATCAACCTGGGGTGCCCGCGCCGGTATCTCGAGCGTGCCGTCGAAGGGCTGGCACGCCTGAAATAACCGTACAGCGGGCCCTCAATAGTGCGGCGGAGGGGTTTCTTCCGATTGCGAGGCGATCATTGAGGTTTGGGTCGAGCGCAGCTTGTCGGTCAACATGCGCAGGTGTTTGCGCATCTTCAGCATTTCCATTTGATGCTGGATGACGGTCTGGTTGAGCTCTTCGATGGTGAGCTCTTGGAAGGCCTGACGGCTCTCCAGTTCTTCAAGCCGCTGTAGCAGGCGTTGAATGTCGGCGTTGTGCATGAGGCTACCTCTGACGCGATAAAATCCTGATTCGGCGCTATGGTAACAGCTGACGCCGGGTTTGCTCGCGCTATTTCTCCAGGCGGCGCGCAACGTTGCGATCGGCAGTGTAAAGTGCTGAAAAGTTGCACGCCCGATACGCCGTTTTTTGCTAACCTCGCCGAATATTCTGCAAGAAAAATCTGATTTATCATGCGAGTAGCACGCAGGGGGAAACTTCTTGGCAAAGCGGGAGTCACACTTTGACTCGATTGGTTACCTGTGCGACTGTTTTGTTTTGTTTCAGGCAGCTATAGTAGCCCGGTTATCTTACCTAATGATTGTTTGGGGCATTGCTTCAGACACTGGAGAAATGGATGAAATCTTTGTTTAAAGTCACGCTTCTGGCAACCACCATGGCTTTTGCTCTGAATGCGACCCAGGTCATGGCAGCCGATGCCGCCAAACCGGCAGAAGCCGCTAAACCAGCGGACGCGGCGGCAGCACCGAGCACCGGCAAGTTCAAAAACGACGACGAGCAAGCCGCTTACGCACTGGGTGCGTCTCTCGGCCGCTACATGGACAACTCTCTGAAAGAGCAAGAGAAGCTGGGCATCAAGCTGGACAAAGATCAGCTGATCGCCGGCGTTCAGGACGCGTTCGCCAACAAGAGCAAGCTGAATGACGCCGACATCGAGAAGACCCTGCAGGGCTTCGAAGCGCGCGTGAAGGCTTCCGCTCAGGCGAAGATGGAACAGGACGCCAAGGACAACGAAACCAAAGGCGCCAAGTACCGCGACAGCTTCGCTAAAGAAAAGGGCGTGAAGAAAACCGAATCCGGCCTGCTGTACCAGGTAGAGAAACCGGGCGCGGGTGAAGCGCCGAAAGACAGCGACACCGTGGTAGTAAACTACAAGGGCACCCTGACCGACGGTACCGAGTTCGATAACTCCTACACCCGCGGCGAGCCGCTGTCGTTCCGTCTGGACGGCGTGATCCCTGGCTGGACCGAAGGCCTGAAGCACATCAAGAAAGGCGGCAAAATCAAGCTGGTGATCCCGCCGGCATTGGCCTACGGCAAAACCGGCGTTCCGGGCATCCCGGCTAACTCCACGCTGGTGTTCGACGTTGAGCTGCTGGACGTGAAAGCGGCGCCGAAAGCCGACGCTAAAGCCGAAAAACCGGCTGACGCGAAAGCAGACGCCAAAGCGAAATAATCTCGTCGCTCTGTTTGCCACCGCCGCGGATGCCCTCCGCGGCGGTTTTCATTTCGGCCGCCGCCGCCTCTCTCTCCATTGAACGCTTGACGCCTGCCGGGCATCGGGCTTAACGTCAATACCACGCGCAAACGCAAGGACTTTGCTCCGGCCGCTTTGCTAGACTAATAATTCTGACTTATCAGTCATGCGTCTGCCCCTTAGGGCGTGTACCTAAAATTGTTCCCGGCCGCCTCGCCCGCGGATGTCATCGTGCCGTTTATGCTGCTCTCAGCCAGCCGCGCTGCGGCGTGCCGACGACGGCAGCGATCCGGTCCGAGCGGTTTTAGCTGCGCCCCCTGGCACAGGCGATCTATGAGGGTGGTATCTTCGATGTCGAATTCGCTTTTATCCAGCGAAGCCAGCGAACTTGATTTGCTGAATGAACGTCCGTTTACTCAAACGGATCATGAAATCCTGAAATCCTATGAAGCGGTGGTCGATGGGCTGGCGATGTTGATCGGCGGCCACTGCGAGATCGTATTGCACGCGCTGGAAGATCTGAACAGCTCAGCGGTGCGCATCGCCAACGGGGAACATACCGGGCGTAAAATCGGTTCGCCGATCACCGACCTGGCGCTGCGCATGCTGCACGACATGGCCGGCGACGACAGCAGCGTGTCGAAAGCCTACTTCACCCGTGCCAAGAGCGGCGTGCTGATGAAGTCGGTGACCATCGCCATTCGCAATCGCGAACAGCGGGTAATCGGTTTGTTGTGCATCAACATGAACCTCGATGTGCCGTTCTCGCAGATCATGCAGACCTTTATGCCGCCGGCCACGCAGGACGTGCCGTCGTCGGTGAATTTCGCGTCTTCAGTCGACGATCTGGTGGCGCAGACGCTGGAGTTCACCATCGAAGAGGTGAATGCCGATCGCTCGGTATCCAATAATGCCAAGAACCGCCAGGTAGTGCTCAACCTCTATGAGAAAGGCATCTTCGACATCAAGGATGCGATCAATCAGGTGGCGGATCGCCTGAATATCTCCAAACACACCGTGTATTTGTACATCCGCCAGTTCAAGAGCGGCGATCTGTTGGGAAGCGACCGTTGATGCTCGATTATTGTCTGTTGGTCACCGGCCCGGCTTACGGCACGCAGCAGGCCAGCAGCGCCTATCAGTTCGCGCTGGCCCTGCTGGCGAAAGGGCACCGGCTTTCCAGCGTCTTTTTCTACCGTGAAGGGGTGTTGAACGCCAACCAGCTGACCGCGCCCGCCAGCGATGAGTTCGACCTGGTGCGCGGTTGGGCGCAGCTGGCTCAGCAACACGGCGTGGCGCTCAACGTCTGCGTGGCCGCCGCGTTGCGCCGCGGCGTCACCGACGAGCGGGAGGCGGCGCAGCAGGGGCTGGCAAGCGCCAACCTGCAGCCCGGTTTTACCCTGAGCGGGCTGGGTTCCCTGGCCGAAGCGTCGCTAAGTTGCGACCGTCTGGTACAGTTCTGAGGATAGGATGAAACGAGTCGCTTTTGTTTTCACCCATGGGCCGCACGGCGGCGCCAGCGGCAGGGAAGGGCTGGATGCGCTGCTCGCCACGTCGGCGCTCAGTGAAGATGTGGGGGTGTTTTTTGTCGGCGATGGCGTATTGCAGCTGTTGCCGGGCCAGCAACCGGAAAAGATTTTGGCGCGCAATTACATTGCCACCTTCGGCGTGCTGCCGCTGTATGACGTGGAGCGGTGCTATCTGTGCCAGGCTTCACTGCAGGAACGCGGATTGAGCCAGGTGAACGATTGGGTGCTGGATGCTGAAGTACTGGCGCCGGACGAACTGCGCCGCGAGCTTGCCGGCTACGACGCCGTGATGACGTTTTAGGATCCTCTGATGCTGTATACCCTGAGCCATTCGCCAAACCAATGTGACTTACCTGCGCTGCTGCGCCTGACGGCGGAGGGCGACGCGCTGCTGCTGTTGCAGGACGGCGTGCTTGCAGGCCTTGCCGGCAGCGCCCATCTTGAATTGCTGCTCGCCGCCCCCATATCCCTTTATGCGTTGCAGGACGACCTGGAAGCTCGGGGATTGGTTGGTCATTTTTCGCACAAAATCACTGTCGTCGGCTATAATCACTTCGTTGAATTAACCGAACAACACCGCAGCCAAATGGCCTGGTAATGAGAGTGATGTTGTATATTTCTTGACACCCATACTGGTCAGCCCTAAAATTCTGCGTCCTCGTACTTTGCCAATAGTGCATACGAGGGGATTTATCACATGTTTACGAAGCTAGTACGAAGCAAAAACCAGGAGCTTTTTTAATGGCAACAATTAACCAGCTGGTTCGCAAACCACGCTCTGTGAAGGCTGCTAAAAGCAACGTTCCAGCGCTGGAAGCCTGCCCGCAGAAACGTGGCGTATGCACCCGCGTATACACCACTACCCCGAAAAAACCAAACTCCGCACTGCGTAAAGTTTGCCGTGTGCGTTTGACCAACGGTTTCGAAGTGACTTCCTACATCGGTGGCGAAGGCCACAACCTGCAGGAACACTCCGTAATCCTGATCCGTGGCGGTCGTGTAAAAGACTTGCCAGGTGTGCGTTACCACACCGTCCGTGGTGCACTTGACTGCTCCGGTGTTAAAGACCGTAAGCAAGCTCGTTCCAAGTACGGCGTGAAGAAGCCAAAGGCTTAATGGTTCTCCGTTAAGTAAGGCCAAACGTTTTAACTTTAATGTCAAAATAAACTCGTAGAGTTTTGGACAATCCTGAATTAACAACGGAGTATTTCCATGCCACGTCGTCGCGTAATCGGCCAACGTAAAATCCTGCCAGATCCTAAGTTCGGATCTGAGCTGCTGGCCAAATTTGTAAATATCCTGATGGTAGACGGTAAAAAATCTACTGCAGAAGCAATCGTCTATACCGCGCTGGAGACCCTGGCTCAGCGTTCTGGTAAAGATCACCTGGAAGCTTTCGAAGTCGCTCTCGACAACGTTCGCCCGACTGTAGAAGTTAAGTCGCGTCGCGTTGGCGGTTCTACTTATCAGGTACCAGTTGAAGTCCGCCCGGTTCGTCGTAATGCTCTGGCAATGCGTTGGATCGTTGATGCTGCACGTAAACGCGGTGATAAATCCATGGCTCTGCGCCTGGCGAACGAGCTGTCTGACGCAGCAGAGAACAAAGGTTCTGCTGTTAAGAAGCGTGAAGACGTTCACCGTATGGCCGAAGCCAACAAGGCGTTCGCCCACTACCGCTGGTAATCACCCGGCTGTAGTCATGCTAACCAAGCGGGCGCGTCAAATCGGCCCGCTTGGGTTAACTGAACTTGAACGCCCTAGGAATAGAGGAATCAAATGGCTCGTACAACACCCATTGCACGCTACCGTAACATCGGTATCAGTGCTCACATCGACGCCGGTAAAACCACCACTACCGAACGTATTCTGTTCTACACCGGTGTAAACCACAAAATCGGTGAAGTTCATGACGGCGCTGCCACCATGGACTGGATGGAACAGGAGCAGGAGCGTGGTATTACCATTACTTCTGCAGCGACTACTGCCTTCTGGTCTGGTATGGCCAAGCAGTTCGAACCGCATCGCGTAAACATCATCGACACCCCAGGGCACGTTGACTTCACCATCGAAGTAGAACGTTCCATGCGTGTGCTGGATGGCGCGGTAATGGTTTACTGTGCTGTTGGTGGTGTTCAGCCACAGTCTGAGACCGTATGGCGTCAGGCTAACAAATACAAAGTGCCACGTATCGCGTTCGTTAACAAAATGGACCGCATGGGCGCTAACTTCCTGAAAGTTGTTGGCCAGATCAAATCTCGTCTGGGCGCCAACCCTGTTCCTCTGCAGCTGGCTATCGGCGCAGAAGACAAATTCACCGGCGTTATCGACCTGGTGAAGATGAAGGCGATCAACTGGAACGAAGAAGACGCAGGCGTAACCTTCGAATACGAAGACGTGCCGGCTGACATGATGGATCTGGCTGAAGAATGGCGCCAGAACCTGATCGAGTCCGCTGCGGAAGCTTCCGAAGAGCTGATGGAAAAATACCTGGGCGGCGAAGAGCTGACCGAGGAAGAAATCAAATCCGCTCTGCGTCAGCGCGTGCTGAACAACGAAATCATCCTGGTTACTTGTGGTTCTGCGTTCAAGAACAAAGGCGTACAGGCGATGCTGGATGCGGTAATCGAATACCTGCCGGCACCAACTGACGTTCCTGCGATCAACGGTATCCTGGACGATGGCAAAGACACTCCGGCTGAGCGTCACGCAAGTGATGACGAGCCGTTCTCTGCGCTGGCGTTCAAAATCGCTACCGACCCGTTCGTGGGTAACCTGACCTTCTTCCGCGTGTACTCCGGCGTTGTTAACTCCGGCGACACCGTGCTGAACTCCGTTAAGGCTGCGCGCGAGCGTTTCGGCCGTATCGTTCAGATGCACGCCAACAAGCGTGAAGAGATCAAAGAAGTTCGCGCAGGCGACATCGCCGCTGCGATCGGTCTGAAAGACGTGACCACCGGGGACACCCTGTGTGATCCAGACTCTCCAATCATCCTGGAGCGTATGGAATTCCCTGAGCCGGTAATCTCTATCGCCGTTGAACCAAAAACCAAAGCTGACCAAGAAAAAATGGGTCTGGCTCTGGGCCGTCTGGCTAAAGAAGACCCGTCATTCCGCGTATGGACTGACGAAGAGTCTAACCAGACCATCATCGCCGGTATGGGTGAACTGCACCTCGACATCATCGTTGACCGTATGAAGCGTGAATTCAACGTTGAAGCTAACGTGGGCAAACCTCAGGTAGCTTACCGCGAAGCGATTCGCGCGAAGATTACCGATGTTGAAGGTAAGCACGCCAAGCAGTCTGGTGGTCGCGGTCAGTACGGTCACGTTGTGATCGACATGTACCCACTGGAGCCGGGCTCTAACCCGAAAGGTTACGAGTTCATCAACGACATCAAAGGTGGTGTAATTCCTGGCGAATACATCCCTGCCGTTGATAAAGGCATCCAGGAGCAGCTGAAGTCTGGTCCGTTGGCTGGTTACCCGGTAGTAGACATGGGTATTCGTCTGCACTTCGGTTCTTACCACGACGTTGACTCCTCTGAACTGGCGTTTAAACTGGCCGCGTCTATCGCCTTTAAAGAAGGCTTTAAGAAAGCGAAACCAGTTCTGCTTGAGCCTATCATGAAGGTTGAAGTTGAGACTCCAGAAGAGAACACCGGTGACGTTATCGGTGACTTGAGCCGTCGTCGCGGCATGCTGCGCGGTCAGGAATCTGAAGTGACTGGCGTTAAGATCCACGCTGAAGTACCGTTGTCCGAAATGTTCGGCTACGCAACTCAGCTGCGTTCTCTGACTAAAGGTCGCGCATCATACACCATGGAATTCCTGAAGTATGATGATGCACCGAACAACGTCGCTCAGGCCGTAATCGAAGCCCGTGGCAAATAAGCCGCAGGGTTAAAACCAAAGTCCCGTGCTCTCTCCAGAAGGGGAGAGCGCTATAGTAAGGAATATAGCCGTGTCTAAAGAAAAATTTGAACGTACAAAACCGCACGTTAACGTTGGTACTATCGGCCACGTTGACCACGGTAAAACTACCCTGACTGCAGCGATCACCACCGTACTGGCTAAAACCTACGGCGGTTCTGCACGTGCTTTCGACCAGATCGATAACGCGCCAGAAGAAAAAGCTCGTGGTATCACCATCAACACCTCTCACGTTGAATATGACACCCCGACTCGTCACTACGCGCACGTTGACTGCCCAGGGCACGCCGACTACGTGAAAAACATGATCACCGGTGCTGCTCAGATGGACGGCGCGATCCTGGTAGTAGCTGCGACTGACGGCCCAATGCCTCAGACTCGTGAGCACATCCTGCTGGGTCGTCAGGTTGGCGTTCCTTTCATCATCGTATTCATGAACAAATGCGACATGGTAGATGATGAAGAGCTGCTGGAACTGGTAGAAATGGAAGTTCGCGAACTGCTGTCCGCTTACGACTTCCCAGGCGACGACCTGCCAGTAATCCGCGGTTCCGCGCTGAAAGCGCTGGAAGGCGAAGCTGAGTGGGAAGCGAAAATCATCGAACTGGCCGAAGCCCTGGACAGCTACATCCCAGAGCCAGAGCGTGCTATCGACAA
>NZ_JBJNMV010000008.1:0-118415 GCF_052168435.1 Serratia sp. CY56464
TCGCCCGGAGAGTCAAGCGTTTATTTCGCTTTCTTCTCGCTGACCCGGCGGCTTGTCAGTCGTTGTTCCCGGTCAGTGGAGGCGCATTATAGGGAGTTCTCGGCAGGCCGCAACCCCTATTTTCAATATTTTTTCCAACCGTTGAATGTTTGACCAAAACACCGTTAAAGCGGCAATTTTTTCAACGATTTAAAGCCGTAGCCCTGCAAAACGGGCAATAAAGCGTCAGTATCTTCATTTAACGCCATGCAATACGCCAGATTCTCTTCCTGGCTCGAGACCAGGCTTTCCTGCGTAGAGATGAGCCAGGCTGTGCGGCGGGCAATCGCCGCGCCGGAATCCACCAATCGGGTGCCTTCCGGCAACACCTGCATCAGCTCTTCAGCTAACAGAGGAAAATGGGTGCAGCCCAGCACGACGGTATCCGGCGGCTCGCGCATGCTCAGCCACGGATGCAGGATCTTCTTCAGCACCGGCAGCGGCACGGCTTCGCCGTGGAGCTTGGCCTCCGCCAGCTCCACCAGCTCTGAAGAGCCCAGCAGTTCAATCTTGCAGTCGGTGGCGAAACGGGAAATCAGTTCGTGGGTGTAGCTGCGCTGTACGGTGCCGCGGGTCGCCAACAGGCCGACAATGCCGTTGACGGTAAGACGGGCCGCCGGTTTGATGGCGGGCACCACGCCCACGACAGGGAAACTGAAACGCTCGCGCAAGGCCGGCAAGGAAACGGTGCTGGCGGTGTTGCAGGCAATGACGACAATCGCCAGAGGATGACGCTGCTGCACCGCGCCGACAATCTCCAGCACGCGCTCAACGATAAACTCTTCGGACTTCTCGCCGTAGGGGAACGCCACGTTGTCGAAAGCGTATATATAGTGGAGATCCGGCAGCAACTGCCGAATCTCCTGATACACCGACAGCCCGCCGACGCCGGAATCGAAAACCAGCACCGTCGGGCGAGGTGTGGCGGTACTGTTAGAAGGTATAGCTTCCAGTGAGGTAGTATTCTCTTCCTGGAGTAGCGTAGCCATAGGCCGTCTCATAATCTTTATCAAACAGGTTGGCAATTCTACCACGAACTGTCAGATGAGATGTGACCGGATACGAAACTGCGAGATCCCACAGGCTCACGCCGCCAAGTTTAACGCTTTGTTCCGGATAGGTACTGTAATCCTTGTCATAACGTTGACCCAGATATTGATAAGTCACCGCCCAGTCAAAGTCATACAGCTGCCAGTCCAGCTCATATTTCACCTGCTGCTTGGCGCGCCGCAGCAGCACTTCATTGGTCTTGGCGTTGCGAGGATCGACATAGTCATAACCAATCTGATGCGTCAACGGGCCGGTATCAAACGAGGCCGTAGCTTCAATCCCTTTGATGGTCGCCTTACCCACGTTGTAATAGACGTAGTTGGTTTCCCCCGTGGAATCGATCAAATTGTCGATGTCGTTGCGATAACCGGAGATGCGCCAGGTCACCGGGCCGGTCAGCCCTTCAAAGCCACCTTCCCACTGCTTGCTTTCTTCCGGTTTCAGATCGGTGTTGTTACCGAAGTTGCCGTATAGCTGGCTCATATTCGGTGCTTTGAACGCCGTGCCATACGACGCGATAAAACGGTATCCCTCGACGAATTCCCAGGCCGCGCTGGTTTGCCAGGTGCCATGCCAGCCAAACTCGGAATGATCGTCACCTCGAACCGCGCCTTCCAGCGTTACCGGGCCAACCAGTTGCTGCGCGGTCAGGTAGATGCCTGCATCACGTTGGCTTTTTTCACCCTTCACGGTGGTGGAATCCGGTTTGATTTTCTGTTGCTGCCAGTCGACGCCAGAGCTTACGGTACCCTGTCCAACCTGCAGCGTATTGCCCCACTGCAGGTTGTACTGTTCGGAATCCACCAGGCTGGCCGAGCTGTCATGCATGCCGAGGCGAGGATCGTAATCGTAATCCTTGCTATGGCTGTAGCTGCCAATCACTTGTGTTGCGTAAATGCCTTCTTTATAGCGCAATCCGGTATCCCAGGTTTGGCTATACAGTTTGCGCGTATCCAGCAGAGGGCTGGTCGGTGAGGAATAATAACTATCATACGCCGTGCGGTTGTCGTAACCATACCCGCGCACAAAACCGCTGACCGATTCGCTGAACTGGTGCTCAAGCGCACCATACAGCGACTTACTCATAAAGCCATCGCGATCCTGCTGGCTTTGCATGCCGGTGCTGCCGTAGGCCACCACGTCATACCCTTTGGTGTAGGTGTAGTCACCCGCTACCGTCGCCACGGTGCTGTCGCCCAACGGCTGTTGAGTCGACGCGTCATAGGATTGATAGCCGTTGGAGCCGACGCCGGCTGAGAGCGTAGTACCGTTCTTTTCACGCGTGGTAATGATGTTGACTACGCCGCCGATGGCGTCGGAACCGTATACCGCCGAACGCGGGCCGCGAATGTATTCGACTTTCTGCACCAGAGAAATCGGGATTTGGCTGAGATCGGAAGAGCCGCTGACGCCCGCCTGATTAAGGCGAATGCCGTCAATTAGCACCAGCACGTGGCTGGAGTTGGTGCCGCGAATAAACAGCGAGCTCTTTTGCCCCAACCCGCCGTTTTGGCCAACGTCCACGCCCGGCAAACGGCGCATCACATCGGTCAGGCTCTTGGCCTGCCAGCGATCGATATCGTTACGGGTGACGACGGAGGTCGGCGCCAATACGGAAGAAACCGGCTGCGGGAAGCGGTTGGCGGTCACCACCAGGTTATCGCCATTCGTGGCTGTGGTGTTGTCTTGCGCCCATCCAGAAAAAGCCGTGACGGAGGAGACCACCGCCAGCAGCGTATTTTTTGTAATTGTCATGAGAAAAGCATCCAAACTTAATTGGCGGATGCCGCAGGATCATGGCCGGTAGTTCGCGACGGCCACGGACATTGCGACGTAACACCGGCAGGTCTTCGGGCTTGGGATTTGCGGGCCGCGGGGCGCGACCGGCAACGGGCGATGACTTCCCATCCTGCAATGGACAGTGTCTGCGTCGAAACGCTATCGCCGTGACTTCCCCTTACCGCTGCGCGTCAGCTCCGGATTCACACCGGATTCCCTTTTCACTCGCTGCTTGAGGCCGGACGGCAATGCTACGATCAATGCAAATAGATGTCTAGACTGCTATTAATGTTACAAATAATAAACGCGACAAAACTGGACTTCACGGGCTGATTCCCTACAATCCCCGCTGATCAAATTTGCCTGACGAGAAGACACACATGACGCCCGAGAATTTGCCTATTGAACGTTACGATGACCAACTGGCGGAGAAAGTCGCCCGCCTGAAGACGTTGATGTCACCGTTCGCGGCGCCCGAGCCGGAAGTGTTCCGCTCGCCAGTCGACCACTACCGCATGCGCGCCGAGTTCCGCATCTGGCACGACGCGGACGACATGTATCACATCATGTTCGATCAGCAGACCAAGCAGCGTATTCGCGTCGATCAATTCCCGGCCGCCAGCGAACTGATCAACCGCCTGATGAGCGCCCTGATCGCCGCGCTGAAACCGGAGCCGATCCTGCGTCACAAGCTGTTCCAGATCGATTATCTGTCGACGCAAAGCGGTAAAATCATCGCCTCGCTGCTGTACCACCGCAAGCTGGATGACGCTTGGCAGCAGCGCGCCGAGCAACTGCGCGACGAGCTGCGCGCGCAGGGTTTTGACCTGCAGTTGATCGGCCGGGCGTCGAAGACCAAAATCATGCTCGACCAGGATTATGTTGACGAAGTGCTGCCGGTCGCCGGCCGCGATATGATCTACCGCCAGGTGGAAAACAGCTTTACTCAACCCAACGCGGCCATGAACGTGCAGATGCTGGAATGGGCGCTGGCGGTCACCGCCGGTTCCAAAGGCGATTTACTGGAGCTGTACTGCGGCAACGGCAACTTCTCGCTGGCGTTGGCGCGCAATTTCGAGCGCGTGCTGGCGACCGAGATCGCCAAGCCGTCGGTGGCGGCGGCGCAGTACAACATCGCCGCCAACCATATCGACAACGTGCAGATCATCCGCATGGCGGCGGAAGACTTCACCCAGGCGATGAACGGAGTACGCGAATTCAACCGGTTGAAAGGCATCGATCTGAGCGGCTACAACTGCGAGACGATTTTCGTCGATCCGCCGCGCAGCGGGCTGGACGATGAAACGGTGAAGATGGTGCAGGCTTACCCGCGCATTCTGTATATTTCATGCAATCCGGAAACGTTGTGCGCCAACCTGGAAACGCTGCAGGCCACCCACCGGGTCAGCCGTCTGGCGCTGTTCGATCAGTTCCCGTATACCCATCACATGGAATGCGGCGTGTTGCTGGAAAAACACCGCTGATACGACAGGGGCGCCACATGGCGCCCCGTTTCATTACGGCTCTTGAGTCGGCGCATCCAGCGTCTTGCGCGCCTTCAGCTTGACCCCAATCCACAGCACCAGCGCCACACACACTACCGACGGCAGGAAGTTGGAACCGATCTGCGGGTATTCGGCGCGCACGATGGCGCTGTACATCAGCAGCCCCAGCAGGAAGCAGGCCGCCGCCAGCTTCGGCATGCCGTCCGGCATGGCGCGGTTCAGGTAACGCTGATGCAGACAGTACACCGCCAGCACCAACGCAATCAGCGGGAAGATCGAAAACGGCACCACCGAGCTGAACAGCGCGGCAAAGGAACCGTTGATCGAAAGGCCAGCAATCAACGCCAGCAGTAAGGTGCCATTTTCACGGCCTGGTTTTTCCATCATTGTTTACCTTTTTTATACGTGGGACACAGAAGCTTTTTCTTGTTCGCGACGATACCAGTAATACGCCCCTTTGGAGATCATACGCAATTGCAGCACCAGCCGCTCTTCCAGCTGCTGCCGCTGCTCGACGTCGATATCCAGCGCTTCCGCGCCGGCGCTGAACACGATGGTGACCATCGCCTCCGCCTGCGCTTCGGTAAAGCTGCGCGGCATATGGTTTTCCAACTCGAGGTAGTCCGCCAGTTCGGCGATGAAATGCTGGATCTCGCGCGCCACCGCCGCACGGAATGCCGCCGACGTGCCGGAGCGCTCGCGCAGCAGCAGGCGGAAGGCGTTCGGGTTGTTGCCGATAAATTCCATAAAGGTGGACACCGAGGTGCGGATCACGCTGCCGCCCTTGGCGATGCGTTGGCGCGCCTGGCGCATCAACTGACGCAGCATCAGGCCGCTTTCGTCCACCATGGTCAGCCCCAGCTCATCCACGTCGCGGAAATGGCGGTAAAACGACGTGGGCGCGATGCCCGCCTCGCGTGAAACTTCCCGCAGGCTCAGGCTGGCGAAACTGCGTTCGGCGCTCAGCTGGCTGAATGCGGCTTCGATCAGGGAACGACGAGTCCGTTCTTTTTGTTGTGCTCTGACGCCCATATGCATATCCGGATAGGTTCCATTCTCTCAGTCTAACGCCCTAGACTCGGCAATATAGCAAATTTTATTGCAACAGCATTTATACTAACGCGCTCTATCACACTTCCGCTCTGAGCCGATTGTGCTTTGACTCAAAAAGCCTAATGGTGATTGGGTGAGCAGCGCTATGATGTTAAGATACCGTTGTAATCTTGTATAAAAAAACAGGTCTCTCCTACATGCAACAGCACTATCAATTTGATGCCATTGTGATTGGCTCGGGCCCTGGTGGTGAAGGTGCCGCCATGGGGCTGGTGAAACAAGGCGCCCGCGTGGCCGTTATCGAACGGTACAATAACGTAGGCGGCGGATGTACCCATTGGGGCACCATCCCCTCCAAAGCCCTCCGCCACGCCGTCAGCCGCATTATCGAATTCAACCAGAACCCGCTTTACAACAACTCGCGCACGCTCAGCGCGACCTTCCCTGACATTTTACGCCACGCCGATAACGTCATCAGCCAGCAGACCCGAATGCGCCAAGGGTTCTATGAGCGGAACCAGTGCAAACTGTTCGCCGGCGACGCGCGCTTCATCGACGCCAACACCGTCAGCGTCAGCTACATGGACGGCACCCAGGACACCATCCGCGCCGATCACATCGTGATCGCCTGCGGCTCGCGCCCTTACCATCCGGCCAGCGTCGACTTCAACCATCCGCGCATCTACGACAGCGATTCCATTCTCGAGCTGAGCCATGAGCCGCGCCACGTGATCATTTACGGCGCCGGGGTGATCGGCTGCGAGTATGCGTCCATCTTCCGCGGCCTGAACGTCAAGGTCGATCTGATCAACACCCGCGATCGTCTGCTGGCGTTCCTCGATCAGGAGATGTCGGATTCGCTCTCTTACCATTTCTGGAACAACGGGGTGGTGATCCGCCACAACGAAGAATTCGAGAAGATCGAAGGCACCGAAGACGGCGTGATCGTGCACCTGAAGTCCGGCAAGAAGGTGAAAGCGGACTGCCTGCTGTACGCCAACGGCCGTACCGGCAACACCGATTCGCTGGGGTTGGAGAACGTCGGCCTGGAGTCGGACAGCCGCGGGCTGCTGAAAGTGAACAGCATGTATCAAACCGCGCTGTCGCACATTTATGCGGTCGGTGACGTGATCGGCTATCCGAGCCTGGCTTCCGCCGCCTACGATCAGGGCCGCATCGCCGCGCAAGCGATCGCCTCCGGCGAAGCCAGCGGTCACTTAATCGAAGATATCCCGACCGGCATCTACACCATTCCGGAAATCAGCTCCGTCGGCAAAACCGAGCAGGAACTGACCGCGATGAAGGTGCCGTATGAAGTGGGCCGCGCCCAGTTCAAGCATCTGGCGCGCGCGCAGATCGCCGGGATGAACGTCGGCAGCCTGAAGATCCTGTTCCATCGCGACACCCTGCAGATCCTTGGGATCCACTGCTTCGGCGAGCGTGCGGCGGAGATCATCCACATCGGCCAGGCGATCATGGAACAGAAAGGTGAAGGCAATACTATCGAGTATTTCGTTAATACGACCTTCAACTATCCGACCATGGCCGAAGCCTACCGGGTGGCGGCGCTAAACGGCTTAAACCGCCTGTTTTAACGCGCTGTCGATGTAGCCCTGCATGTGTTCGCGGATCGCCTCGGCCAGTTGCTCATAACGGCTGCGCAAAGGGGAGCCAGGGCGGTACACCAGCGCGATGGTGCGCTTCGGCTCCGGCTTGTAGCAATCCAGATAGCACACGCCGTCGCGTTCGCGCTGCGGCGGCACCGCCAGTGACGGCAGCAGGGTAATGCCGCTGCCGGCAGCGACCATATTGCGCAACGTTTCCAGACTGGTGGCGCGGAAGTGAGTATCTTCGTCCGCGCCAGCCTGGAAGCAGAAGCCCATCGCCTGATCGCGCAGGCAGTGGCCATCTTCCAGCATCAGCAGCTTCTCTCCCGCCAAATCCGGCATCGCCACGCGCTCGCGCTGCGCCCACGGGTGATCGGAATACACCGCCAGCTTCATCGGTTCATCGAACAGAGGCACTTCGATAAACGCCTCGGTTTCCTTCACCAACGCCAGAATGGCGCAGTCCAGTTTGCCGCTGTCGAGTTGCGCCAGCAGTTGGTGGGTTTGCGCTTCGTGCAGGTACATTTCCAGTTTCGGGAAGGTTTTGTGCAGTGTCGGTATGATCTGCGGCAGCAGATAAGGCCCCACGGTCGGGATCAGGCCGATGTGCAGCGGCCCGGACATGGCTTCGCCCTGCTGGCTGGCCATCTCCTTCAACACTTTCACTTCGCGCAGCACGGTACGCGCCTGCTCCACCAGCAACAGACCCGCCTGGGTGAACAGCACCTTGCGGCTGGTGCGCTCGAGCAGCATGACGCCCAACTCGTCTTCCAGCTTGCGGATCTGCCCGCTCAGCGTGGGTTGGCTTACATGGCATGAATCGGCCGCGCGGCGGAAGTGCCGGTGCTCGGCCAAGGCGACCAGATACTCTAAATCACGAATATTCATTGTTTCCCTCCATTCCATGATAGCTCATGGCGATAGATAAGATAGCAATGAGCGATTAGATCTATCAAGCCCCAGCGACAATAATGTGTCCCAACGAAGCGATATCGCGCTAAATGCTAAAAATTACTTTTCCTAATTAAGGGGTTAATCAATGTTTACCAGTCAAGAAGGCAAGAAAGTTCCTCAGGTTACTTTCCACACCCGTCAGGGCGACCAATGGATTGATGTGACCACTGATGACCTGTTCAAAAACAAAACCGTCATTGTTTTCTCGCTGCCGGGCGCGTTCACGCCGACCTGTTCTTCGAGCCACCTGCCGCGCTACAACGAACTGTCCAGCGTATTCAAGCAGCACGGCGTCGACAGCATTCTTTGCGTCTCCGTGAACGACACCTTCGTCATGAACGCCTGGAAAGCTGACCAACATGCGGAAAACATCACCTTCGTACCGGACGGCAACGGTGAATTCACCAAAGGCATGAACATGCTGGTCGAGAAAGCGGATCTGGGCTTTGGCCCTCGCTCATGGCGCTACTCGATGCTGGTACGCAACGGCGTGGTCGAGAAAATGTTTGTCGAGCCGAACAAGCCGGGCGACCCGTTTGAAGTGTCCGACGCCGACACCATGCTGAAATACCTGGCGCCGGAATTCAAAGTGCAGGAATCGGTCTCTCTGTTCACCAAACCGGGCTGCCCATTCTGCGCCAAAGCCAAGCAGATGCTGCAAGAGCGTGGCATTCAGTATGAAGAGATCGTGCTGGGCAAAGACGCCACCACCGTCAGCCTGCGCGCCGTCAGCGGCCGCGCCACGGTGCCGCAAGTATTCATCGGCGGTCGTCACATCGGCGGCAGCGACGATCTGGAAACCTTCCTGTCAGCTTAATAAGTAATAACAAAGCCAACGTGAACTTTGGCGGGCTACGGCCCGCCCTTTTTTTACCTTTCAGGAGCGGATATGAAACTGTTGAACGTTGATGTCGCGGTCATCGGCGGCGGCACCGCAGGGCTCGGCGCCTACCGCGCGGCCAAACTGTCTACCCCCAGCGTGGTGATGATTGAAGGCGGGCCTTATGGCACCACCTGTGCGCGCGTTGGCTGCATGCCATCCAAATTATTGATCGCCGCCGCCGAAGCGGTGCATCAAATCGAACGTGCACCGGGCTTTGGCGTGCACCCAACCGGCAAAACGCGTATCGACGGACGCGAGGTGATGGCGCGCGTCAAACGCGAACGCGATCGTTTCGTCGGCTTCGTGCTGGAAGGCGTGGACGAGATCCCGGCCGCCGACAAAATTCAGGGCTATGCCCGCTTTATCGACGACAACACGCTGCAGGTCGATGACCATACGCGCATCGTGGCGCAGCGTATCGTGATCGCCACTGGTTCCCGCCCCAGCTGGCCGGCGCCGTGGAACGAACTGGGCGATCGCCTGATCGTCAACGACGACGTGTTCAACTGGGATGACTTGCCGCAATCCGTAGCGGTATTCGGCCCCGGTGTCATCGGGCTGGAGCTGGGGCAAGCGCTGCACCGCCTCGGCGTCGACACCAAGGTATTCGGCATCGGCGGCGCCGTCGGGCCGCTGACCGACAGCGCCGTACGCGATTACGCCGCCAAAGCGCTGGGGGAAGAGTTCAACCTCGACGCCGACGTGAAGGTAGAGATGATGCAGCGCGAAGGCGACCGCGTATTTATCCGCTATCAGGATCTGCAGGGCCAACCGCAGGAGATCCTGGTGGACTACGTGCTGGCCGCCACCGGCCGCCGCCCCAACGTCGATCGGTTAGGCCTCGAAAATACCGGCTTGCAGCTCGACGCCCGAGGCGTGCCGCTGGCCGACCGCCTGACGATGCAAACCAGCGTGCCGCATATTTTCATTGCCGGCGACGCCAGCAACCAACTACCGCTGCTGCACGAGGCCAGCGATCAGGCGCGCATCGCCGGCGCCAACGCCGGCAGCTTCCCGGAGATCAATCCGGGTCTGCGCCGCAGCGCGATTTCGGTGGTGTTCTCCGATCCGCAGATCGCCATGGTCGGCTCAACCTTCCGCGAGCTGAGCGAGAAGTTCAGCGCCTGCGGCTGCTTTGAAGTGGGCAACGTCTCGTTTGAGAATCAGGGCCGCTCGCGGGTGATGCTGCGCAACAAAGGCATTCTGCACGTCTACGGCGAGCAAGGCACCGGCCGTTTCCTCGGCGCGGAAATGATCGGCCCGGACGCCGAACACATCGCGCACCTGCTGGCCTGGGCGCACCAGCAGCAGATGACCGTCGACCAGATGCTGGACATGCCGTTCTATCATCCGGTGATCGAAGAAGGCTTGCGCACTGCGCTGCGCGACCTGCAGGCGAAGCTCAAACTCGGCACGGCCGAAATCGAGCGCTGTCAGCGCTGTCCGGGCGAATAACGCCCCTTATCCGTTCACACCTACCGGGCCTTCAGGCCCGGTTTTTTTTTTGCGCAGCGCTTTCCAGATTTTCCTCCCTCCTCTTGCCTCACTGCCCTCCTACGCTCATTTTTTATGCTTCGATATTGAAGTGATATCAATAATGACACTAAATTGAAGGGCGAAGCCAGAATGGAGGAAGAACATGGAAAAGCATGAACACTATACCTATCGCATCACTTGGTCAGCGCAAGACCGTGAATATGTCGGGCTGTGCGCCGAATTCCCCTCGTTGTCCTGGCTGGCCGCCACGCGTACCGGCGCATTGGAGGGTATCGAGAAAGTGGTGAGCGAAACGATCGCCGACATACTGGCGCAAGGCGAAACGCCGCCGCAGGCGTTGGCGGAGAAAAATTTCAGCGGCAAACTGGTGCTGCGCATGACGCCGGAACAGCATCGCCGGCTGGCGATCGGCGCGATGGAAGAAGGCGTGAGCCTGAACCGTTATCTCTGCGCACGCCTGGCGGGGTAAAGGTTCAAGGGCGGCGCCAGGCCGCCCTCGTCGTCAAGCCAAACGCTGTTTCGCTGCGGCGATTGCCGCGGCCACCTGCTGCGGCGCGACGCCGCCTTTGGCCGCACGTTTGTCCAGGCAGGATTGCAACGCCAGGATCGGATAGACGTCGTCGCCGATCGTCGCGCTGAACTGCTGCAAATCCGCCAGCGGCAGCGCTTCCAGCGGTTTTCCCTGGCGAATGGCTTCTACCACCGCCTCACCGACGATATGGTGCGCTTCGCGGAACGGCACGCCTTTGGCGACCAGGTAGTCCGCCAGCTCGGTGGCATTCGCATAACCCTGCTCCGCCGCTTCCCGGCAGCGCGGGCGCTTCACCTGAATGCCGTCCAGCACCAGCGCCGCCATCTGCAGGCAGTCCATCCAGGTGTCGAGCGCGTCGAACAGCCCTTCTTTGTCTTCCTGCATGTCTTTGTTGTACGCCAGCGGCAGGCCTTTCAGCGTCATCATCATGCCGGTCAGCGCGCCCTGTACGCGGCCGCACTTGCCGCGGATCAGCTCCAGCGCGTCCGGGTTTTTCTTCTGCGGCATCAGCGAAGAGCCGGAGGTCACGCGGTCAGACAGCTCGACAAACGCCGCCTCGCCGCTGTTGAAGAAGATCAGATCTTCGGCGAAGCGCGACAGGTGAACCATGCTGATGGCGGCGTTGGACAGCAGCTCCAGCACGTGATCGCGATCGGAGACGCTGTCCAGGCTGTTGCGGGTCGCCGAGGCAAAGCCCAGCCAGCCGGCCAGCTGCTCGCGATCGATAGGATAAGCGGTGCCGGCCAGCGCGCCGCTGCCCAGCGGGCTGACGTCCAGCCGTTTCAGGGTATCCTGCAGACGGCTCTCATCGCGCGCCAGCATCTCGACATAGGCCAGGCACCAGTGCGCGAAAGTCACCGGCTGCGCGCGTTGCAGGTGCGTATACCCCGGCATCACCGCATCCTGGTTGGCTTCGGCGGTCTCCACCAGCGCCTGCTGCAGTTGGACGATCGCCTGATGCAGATCGCCGATCTGCTGTTTGCACCACAGCTTCAGATCGGTCGCGACCTGATCGTTGCGGCTGCGGCCGGTGTGCAGCTTCTTGCCCAAGTCGCCGACCTTCTCGATCAGCTTCTGCTCTACCCAGCTGTGGATGTCTTCCGCATCGCTTTGGACGATCGCCAAAGGATCGGCCTGGACTTCCTTCAGTAGCGCATTCAGCGCCTGCTCCAGCTGCTGTTGCTCCGCTGCGGTCAACACGTTAACGGTCACCAGCGCCTTCGACCAGGCCACCGAGCCCACGATATCCTGCTCCGCCAGGCGATAATCGAACCGCAGCGAATCATTGAGTTGTTTGAACCGCTGATCCGCCGCCTGAGTGAACCGTCCGCCCCAAAGTGCCATATCTTACTCCTGAATTTTTATGCGAAAGGGCGCAGCATGCTGCGCCCTTGCAGAGTCACGCCAATCGATTATTTATTCTTTTTCTCGTTCAACGCGCGAATGCGTGAAGACAGAGAGAACAGACGGATAAAGCCGCCCGCGTGGCTGTGATCGTAAACTTCGTCTTCGCCGAAGGTGGCGAACTCTTCGGAGTACAGGCTGTTGGCGGATTTTTTCTGGGTCGCCGTCACCTGGCCTTTGTACAGCTGCAGCACCACTTCACCGTTCACCTCTTCAGCCAATGCTTCGGCAGAGGCCTGCAGCGAACGGCGCAGCGGCGCGAACCAACGGCCGTCGTATACCACATAGGACATCTCCAGGCCCAGCTGCTCGCGCCATTTGAAGCTGTCGCGATCCAGCACCAGCTGCTCGATGGCGCGCAGCGCCGCCACCATGATGGTGCCCCCCGGGGTCTCATAGCAGCCGCGGGATTTGATGCCCACCAGACGGTTTTCCACGATGTCGATCCGGCCGACGCCGTGCTTGGCGCCCAGCGCGTTCAGGGTTTCCAGGCACTGGTACGGCGACAGCGCTTTACCGTTAACCGCCACGACGCGGCCTTTCTCGACGGTAACGGTCACCTGCTCAGGCTGGTCCGGCGCTTCCTGCGGATCGACGGTCCATACCCAGCAATCCTTATTTGGCGCGTTCCACGGGCTTTCCAGCACGCCGCCTTCGGTGGAGATGTGCCAGGCGTTCTCATCGCGGCTGTAGATTTTCTCCAGCGATGCGGTGGTCGGGATATTGCGCTCTTTCAGGTAATCCAGCAGCGCTTCACGGGAACGCAGGTTCCACTCACGCCACGGCGCCACCACTTTCAACTGCGGCGCCAGCGCGGTGTAGGTGGTTTCGAAACGCACCTGATCGTTGCCTTTACCGGTTGCGCCGTGGCACAGCGCGTCGGCGCCCACTTTCAACGCCAGCTCGACCTGCGCCTTGGCGATGATCGGCCGCGCCATCGAGGTGCCCAGCAGGTAGCTGCCCTCGTACAGGGCGCCGGTCTGCAGCACCGGATAAACGTAATCGCGGATAAATTCTTCACGCAGATCGACCACGTGGCATTCAGAGGCACCGGACTGCAGGGCTTTTTGCTCCACGCCTTCCAGATCGCTGCGCTCCTGGCCGATGTCCGCCACGAACGCCACCACTTCACAGCCGCCGTAGTTCTCTTTCAGCCATGGAATGATGGCCGAGGTATCCAGGCCGCCGGAGTACGCCAGAACGATTTTTTTGATGCCTTGGTTTTGCATGATCTATTCCTTTCTAATTCTAAAATTAAGCGAGGATCCGGGTGCCAATCGACACGCCGTTAAACAAAGCAGGAAGCTGATCGGCATGGCGCCAGCTGGCGATATCCACCGGGCGGCCGAGGGTGCGGGCGGCGTCGAGCGCCGCATTCACCTTCACCACCATACCATCGGTGATGATGCCTTGCGCGATCAGTTGTTCCGCTTTTTGTGCCGTCATTTCCGCAATGCGTTGCCCCTTGCCGTCGAGGATGCCGCTGACGTCCGACAGCAGGATCAGATCCGCCCCCAGCGTCGCCGCCAGCGCCGTCGCCGCCTGATCGGCGTTCACGTTCATTAACTGCCCTTCGGCGGTGATGCCGATGGAGCTGATAACCGGCAGGTAGCCGGCGCCCAGCAGGGTATTGAGCAGCGCGGGCGAGCCGGGCTGCGCGTTGCCGACGTGGCCCAATGCCGGATCGAGCGGGGTCACGACCGCGCTGCCGCCGTCCGCCAGGCTCAGGCCGACGGCGTTGATTTGGTGTTTAATCGCCCACGCCAGCAGCGTTTTGTTGGCGGTGCCGGCCAGCGCGCCGGTGATGATGTCGATCTGATCGGCCGGCGTGACCCGCAGGCCGTTCTTTTTCACCACCGGCAAAGCGAGCTGCTTCATCAGTTCGTCCACCACGCAGCCGCCGCCGTGGACGATCACCAACGGGCGCTGGTGCTGCTGCCGATAGCTGTCCAATGCGGTAAACAGACGCTCCAGCGCTTCTTCACTGTCTAATAACACGCCACCTAACTTGATAATTAACGGGTTCATTGCTGTTTACTCACGCTGGTTTAAAGGAGTGATTGGGTTTCCGGGAAGCCGAAACGGATATTCAGGCATTGCACCGCCTGCGCCGCCGCGCCTTTCAGCAGGTTGTCTTCCGCCGCCACGGCGATCAGATGCTCGCCCTGCACCGCAAAGCCGATGTCGCAGAACGGCAGCCCCACCACCGCTTTCAGCGCCGGCACGCCCTGGTCGTACAACCGCACCAGCGGCTTGTCGTCATACGCGGCGTGATAGGCGGCGGCCACGTCCTGCGCGGTCACGCCGGCTTTCAGGCGGCAGGTGATGGTTTCAAGGATGCCGCGTGGGAAGTTGCCCAGATGCGGGGTAAAGATAACCGGCACGCCCAGGTGCGCGGCGATCTCCGGCTGGTGCCGGTGAGTGAAAATGCCGTACGGCTGCAGGCTCACTTCGCAGAAACTGGTGGTCATGCTGGCCTTGCGCCCGGCGCCGCTGACGCCGCTGGTGGCGTTGATCACCGGCCACTGATCCAGATTCAGCAACTGTTTTTCGATTAACGGTTTCAGCGCCAGCTGCGCCGCCGTCGGGTAACAGCCCGGCACGGCGATCAGCTGCGCCTGTTTGATCTTGTCGCTCTGCCACTCCGCCAGGCCGTACACCGCCTGCTCCAGCAGGGCGCCATGCTGATGTTCGAAACCGTAATACTGGCTATAGAAACCGGCATCCTGCACGCGGAAGGCGCCGGACAGATCGAACACCACGCAGCCTGCCGCCAGGAAGGCCGGGGCGATATCGTGGCTGACTTCATGAGCGGTGGCGAGGAACACCACGTCGATGCCCTGCGCCGCCTTGGCGACGTCGGTCAACGGCTGCAGCGGCAGATCGACGATGCCTTTCAACTGGGGATGGAGATCGGAAAGCAACTTTCCTGCATCTGCACTTTGCGCTGAAACCGCTAAAGCGGTTATGTTCATGTGTGGGTGGCGATTCAGGTAAGCCGTGAGCTCCGCTCCGGCGTAACCGCTGGCACCAACGATCAGCGTATTCAACATGTGGCCTTTCACCTTCTAAACTGACGTGCGGTCGCTTGCGACCCAGGTAACAGGGCTAGCCAGCGTTGTTGCGCCGTTCACCCACGGAGCCAGGCGTTGATGCTTTTATAAACATCCGGGTATCGGGTTCCCTTACGCTTCGGCTTACTGTATTTTTATTCAAAATAAATGCATGAATATTGATACTATCCTAACCAAAGGCTGTCAACAGTGAAGATGAAATTACCTCCATTTATTGAGCTGTACCGGGCGTTGATCGCCACTCCGTCGATCAGCGCCACCGATGCCGGCCTCGATCAGAGCAATGAGGCGTTAATCAACTTGCTGGCCGGATGGTTTGCCGACCTGGGCTTTCGCGTCGACGTACAGCCGGTGCCGGAATCGCGCCACAAATTCAACCTGCTGGCCAGCATCGGCGAAGGCAGCGGCGGCCTGCTGCTGGCCGGCCACACCGATACGGTGCCTTACGACGAAGGCCGCTGGACGCGCGATCCCTTCACCCTGACCGAGCACGACAACAAGCTCTACGGGTTGGGCACCGCCGACATGAAAGGCTTCTTCGCCTTTATTCTGGACGCGGTGCGCGACATCGACGCGAGCAAACTGACCAAGCCGCTGTACATTCTGGCGACCGCAGATGAAGAAACGACGATGGCCGGCGCACGTTATTTCGCCGCCTCCACCGCCATTCGGCCGGATTTCGCCATCATCGGCGAACCGACCTCGCTGCAGCCGGTGCGCGCGCACAAGGGCCACATGGCCAACGCCATTCGCATCGTCGGCCAGTCCGGCCACTCCAGCGATCCGGCGCGCGGCGTCAACGCCATCGATCTGATGCACGAATCCATCGGCCGCCTGATGGAGCTGCGCAAAACCCTGCAGGAGCGCTACAACAACCCGGCGTTCGCCGTGCCTTATCCCACCATGAACTTCGGCCATATCAGCGGCGGCGACGCGGCCAACCGCATCTGCGCCTGCTGCGAGCTGCACCTGGACATCCGCCCGCTGCCCGGCATGACGCTCGACAACATTAACGAACTGATGCATCAGGCGCTGGAGCCGGTGAGCCAACGCTGGCCGGGCCGCCTGACCATCGAAGAGCTGCATGCGTCGGTGCCGGGCTACGAGTGCCCGACCGACCACCGCATGGTGGCGGTGATCGAGGAGCTGCTGGGCACCCGCACGCAGGTGGTCAACTACTGCACCGAAGCGCCGTTCGTGCAGCAGGTCTGCCCGACCCTGGTGCTCGGCCCCGGTTCCATCGATCAGGCCCACCAGCCGGACGAGTACATCGACACCGCGTTTATCGAACCGACGCGCAAACTGCTGGGCCAACTGGTCAATCACTTTTGCCGGCAATAAACCCGACATTTAGCAGGGGAAATGCTTTATGCTTTCCCCTAACTCAAAATAAGTAGAAAACGGCGAAATAAGCCGTGCTGATAACCGACGCGCCGTAATTAAATTTCAGAAAATGCGCCGATTTTGATGTTTTTTTGCTAAAAATAGTGTCAATTGACGATTGGACAGGAACGCGATGTGATCAGGCAGGCGGTCTGCGCCTGACGCGTGAAATTTATTTACAAGATAAAAATCATACAGAACTGGGTCAGGGGTTATATGAACGAACAATATTCGGCAATGCGCAGTAATGTCAGTATGCTCGGCAAATTGCTCGGCGATACCATCAAAGAAGCGCTGGGTGAGCATATTCTCGATCGCGTTGAGACCATCCGTAAGCTTTCCAAATCCTCACGCGCCGGCAACGAAGCGCATCGCCAGGAGCTGCTCTCCACCCTGCAGAACTTGTCCAACGACGAGCTGCTGCCGGTGGCGCGCGCCTTCAGCCAGTTCCTCAACCTGACCAACGTCGCCGAGCAGTACCACAGCATTTCGCCCAACGGCGAGGCCGCCAGCAACCCGGAAGCGCTGGCTCAACTGTTCAGCCGTCTCAAAGACAAAAAGCTCAGCGACAAAGAGCTGCAGCACGCGGTATCGCAACTCTCCATCGAGCTGGTGCTGACGGCGCACCCGACGGAGATCACCCGCCGCACCCTGATCCACAAGCTGGTGGAGGTCAACACCTGCCTCAGCCAGCTCGATCACAACGATCTGGCCGACTACGAGCGCAACAAGATCATGCGCCGCCTGCGTCAGCTGGTGGCCCAGTCGTGGCACACCGATGAAATTCGCAAACACCGCCCTTCCCCGATCGACGAAGCCAAATGGGGCTTTGCGGTGGTGGAAAACAGCCTGTGGGAAGGCGTGCCGGCGTTCCTGCGCGAATTCAACGAACAGCTGGAAAACTCCATCGATTACAGCCTGCCGGTGGAAGCGGTGCCGGTGCGCTTTACCTCCTGGATGGGCGGCGATCGTGACGGCAACCCGAACGTGACCGCCGAAATTACCCGCCATGTGCTGCTGCTCAGCCGCTGGAAAGCCTGCGACCTGTTCACCCGCGATATCCAGGTGCTGGTCTCTGAGCTGTCGATGACCGAATGCACCCCGGAGCTGCGCGCCCGCGCCGGCGGCGATGAGGTGCAGGAACCGTACCGCGAAATCATGAAGCAGCTGCGCAGCCAGCTAATGAGTTCCCAGGCTTATCTTGAAGGCCGCCTGAAGGGCGAGCGCGTGCTGAAACCGCACGACCTGCTGGTGAACAACGAGCAGCTGTGGGAGCCGCTGTATGCCTGCTACCAGTCGCTGCAGGCCTGCGGCATGGGCATCATCGCCAACGGTCAACTGCTGGATACCCTGCGCCGCGTGCGCTGCTTCGGCGTGCCGCTGGTGCGCATCGACGTGCGTCAGGAGAGCACCCGCCATACCGAAGCCATCGCCGAGCTGACCCGCTATCTGGGGCTGGGCGACTATGAAAGCTGGTCGGAAGCCGATAAACAGGCGTTCCTGATCCGCGAGCTGAACTCCAAACGCCCGCTGGTGCCGCTGAAATGGCAACCGAGCGCCGACACGCAGGAAGTGCTGGAAACCTGCCGGGTGATCGCCGAAGCGCCGCAGGGCTCGATCGCCGCCTATGTGATTTCGATGGCGCGCACGCCTTCCGACGTGCTGGCGGTGCACCTGCTGCTGAAAGAGGCCGGCTGCCCGTTCGCGCTGCCGGTCGCCCCGCTGTTCGAAACCCTCGACGACCTGAACAACGCCGACGACGTGATGACCCAGTTGCTGAACATCGACTGGTATCGCGGCTTCATCCAGGGCAAACAGATGGTGATGATCGGCTATTCCGACTCGGCGAAAGACGCCGGCGTGATGGCCGCTTCCTGGGCGCAGTACCGCGCGCAGGACGCGCTGATCAAAACCTGTGAAAAGGCCGGCGTGGCGCTGACGCTGTTCCACGGCCGCGGCGGTTCCATCGGCCGCGGCGGCGCTCCGGCGCATGCGGCGCTGCTGTCGCAGCCGCCGGGCAGCCTGAAGGGCGGCCTGCGCGTCACCGAACAGGGCGAGATGATCCGCTTCAAGTTCGGCCTGCCGGAAGTCACCATCAGCAGCCTGGCGCTGTATGCCGGCGCGATCCTCGAGGCCAACCTGCTGCCGCCGCCGGAACCGAAGAAAGAATGGCGGGCGCTGATGGACGACCTGTCCGAGACCTCCTGCCGGATGTATCGCGGCTACGTGCGTGAAAACCCGGACTTCGTGCCTTACTTCCGCGCGGCCACGCCGGAGCTGGAGCTGGGCAAACTGCCGCTGGGCTCACGCCCGGCCAAGCGCAAGCCGAACGGCGGCGTGGAGAGCCTGCGCGCCATTCCGTGGATTTTCGCCTGGACGCAGAACCGCCTGATGCTGCCGGCCTGGCTCGGCGCCGGCGCCGGATTGCAGGAAGCGGTGAAAGCCGGCAAACAGGCGGAGCTGGAGGCGATGTGCCGCGACTGGCCATTCTTCTCCACCCGTATCGCCATGCTGGAAATGGTGTTCGCCAAGGCCGACCTGTGGCTGGCGGAATACTACGATCAGCGCCTGGTGGATAAATCGCTGTGGCCGCTGGGCCAACAGCTGCGCGATCAGCTGGAAAGCGACATCAAGGTGGTGCTGACCATCGCCAACGATGCGCACCTGATGGAAGACCTGCCGTGGATCGCCGAATCCATCGCACTGCGCAACGTTTATACCGACCCGTTGAACGTCTTGCAGGCCGAATTGCTGCACCGTTCGCGCCAGCAGGAGCAGCCGGACGCCCGCGTAGAGCAGGCTCTGATGGTCACCATCGCCGGCGTCGCCGCCGGGATGCGCAACACCGGCTAGTGCGCCTCATCGCGGCCCCGTTTATCGGGGCCGTTTTTTTATGCCTTCCCCCACAAAAAAAGGGCGCCGCGGTAAAGCGGCGCCCTTTTAAATGGAACAGACCCGTCAGGCGGCGGCCACCGGACGCACGCCCAGCGTGTGGCAGATGGCGTAGCTCATCTCGGCGCGGTTCAGCGTATAGAAGTGGAAATCTTTCACCCCTTCGCGGCTGAGGATCTTCACCATGTCCATGGCGATGTTGGCGCCGACCATTTTGCGGGTCTCCGCATCGTCGTCCAGCCCTTCGAACATGCTGGTCATCCAGCTTGGCACCCGCACATTGGTCATGGTGGCGAAGCGCTGCAGCTGCTTGAAGTTGGACACCGGCAGAATGCCCGGCACGATTTCCACGTCGATACCGGCGGCGACGCAACGGTCGCGGAAGCGCAGGTAGCTCTCAACGTCGAAGAAGAACTGGGTGATGGCGCGACTGGCGCCGGCGTCGATCTTGCGTTTCAGGTTAATCAAATCGGCCTGGGCGCTCTTCGCCTCCGGGTGCACTTCCGGGTAGGCGGCGACGGAAATGTCGAAGTCGCCCACGTCTTTCAACAGCGCCACCAGATCGGTCGCGTACATGTCCGGCTTGCCGCCGCCCGGCGGCAGATCGCCGCGCAGCGCCACGATATGGCGGATGCCGCTGTTCCAGTAGTCGGTCGCGATGTCGCGCAACTGCGCCGGGCTGGCGTCGATGCAGGTCAGGTGCGGCGCAGCCTCCAGGCCGGTGCGCTCCTTGATCCCCTTGATGATGCTGTGGGTGCGATCGCGCTCGCCGGAGTTGGCGCCGTAGGTGACTGAAACGAATTTAGGTTTGAGGATGCTCAGACGATCGATCGACTGCCACAGGGTCTCTTCCATCTCGCTGGTGCGTGGCGGGAAGAACTCGAATGATACGTTAATCTGGCCGTTCAACTCCGCCAGACTCTGATTCAGCGCTTCCCGCTGGTTTGCGTGGAAAAAACTCATACCCTGCTCACCTCTTCTCGATCACTGTTTTTATTTCATCTTGATGAGCGTCTATACGTTTAGACGTCTAGATAGAAAATGCCGCATGTTGGCTAAAGAGTCAACAGGAAAATGAGGGGAATAAGATGATTAATCCTCACCCGCTCAAAGAGGAAATTTCATGACAGCGGCAGGGATAAGTATGGCAGGAAAAGCAAAGGGGCGCGGTGAACCCGCGCCCGCAGAGGATTAAAGCAGCTGCGCCAATCGGTTAAGGTCTGACTGGATCGCGCCGGCGGTCACATCGCGGCCGGCGCCCGGCCCGCGGATCACCAGCGGATTATCGCGATACCAGCGGCTCTCGATGGCGAACACGTTGTCGCACGGCAGCAGCGAGGCCAGAGGATGCTCAGGGCGCACTGCCTCCACGCCGACCCGCGCCTTGCCGTTGGCGTCGAAACGCGCCACGTGACGCAGCACCAGGCCCATTTCGCTGGCGGCCTCAAAGCGCTGTTGCATCTGCTGATTCAGCGCCTCGCCGTTCTCGAAGAACTGATCGACGGAGCCCAGTTCGCAGCCCGCCGGCACCAGTGACTCGACCCGCACCTGGTTCGGTTCGATGTCGTAGCCCGCCTCACGCGCCAGGATCACCAGCTTGCGCATCACGTCCTGGCCGGAGAGATCGACCCGCGGATCCGGTTCGGTGAGCCCCTGCTGCCAGGCCTGATCCACCAGCTCGGTAAACGGCACCGTGCCGTCATACTGCAAGAACAGCCAGGAGAGCGTGCCGGAGAAGATGCCGCTGATCGCCAGAATGCTGTCGCCGCTGTCGCGCAGATCGCGCACCGTGTGGTTGACCGGCAGGCCGGCGCCGACGGTGGCGTTGTACAGCCAGTGGCGGCCGGTTTTGGCGAAGGCGTCGCGAATTTGGCGATAGCTGTCGCTGCACGAGGCCCCCGCCAACTTGTTGGCGCTGATCACGTGGAAACCGTGGCTGGCGAAATCCAGATACTGCCCGGCCAGCTCTTCGCTGGCGGTCACGTCAAGCACCACCAGATCGTCGAACGGGTGCGCGCGCATCCACAGGAACAGCGATTCTTCGTCCAGCGCCTGCGCCTCATCCTCAAAGAACGCCAGCGCGCGGCTGGCATCCAGCCCGTCGTAGTTCAGCAGGCTGCGGCGGCTGTCCACCACCCCCGCCAGGATGAATTCGAAGCCGCTGCGCGCGGAAATATGGGTCTGCTCGCGGGCGAACAGCTCCAGCCAGCGGGAGCCGATGTTACCCTTGCCGAACAACACCAGGCCGATGCGCTTCTCGGCGCGGAACAGGCTTTGGTGCAGCCCCTGGATCAGCAGCGCGGTCGGCCCCTGGCGCAATACCGCCACCAGGCTGATGCCATCTTCCGCCTGCCAGATAAACTCGACCGGCTGATCTTTCAACTGCTGATAGAAACGGTGGCTGTGCAGCGGATTCTTGCATACCCCGGCGCCGACCATCGCCACCAGCGCCAACCCTTCGCGCAGGCGCAGCTCGCCTGGCAGCGCCGCGGCCTGCAGCGTCACCAGCGCGCTGTTGACCACCTCGGAGGTGTAGCACAGCTGCACCCGATTGCGGTCAGGGTGGATGCCCACCGCCAGCGGTTTGATCTGCGCGCGCTTGAGCACCAGATCCAACTCTTTCTGCGCCAGTTTGAAGTCATGCTGAGCGGCGACGTGCAGTTCAATCAGGCACACGTCATCGTGGCTGGTGACAATCTTGGCGCCGGTGCCGGATGCCAATACGCGCTCGATGCGCGTCGAGCCCTGCTCCGGCTGATAGCTGCAGCGCAGCTGAAGATCGATATCGCTGCCGGAGACCGGCTGCAGAGTACGGGTGTGCAACACCGGCGCCGCCAGACGCGCCAGCTCGCTGGCTTCGTCCAGACGCAGCAGCGGCAGCAGGCAGGCGTCTTTCACCTTGCGCGGATCGGCGCTGTATACCCCGGCCACGTCGCTCCAGATGGTGACGCGAGCAGCGCCGGCCAACGCGCCGACCTGAGTGGCGGAGTAGTCGCTGCCGTTACGCCCCAACAGCACGGTTTCCCCGGCGTCATTGCGCGAAATGAACCCGGTCACCACCAGGCGTTTGCCCGGATGTTGGGCCAACAATTGCTGCAGCAATGGGTAAGAACGGCCTTCATCCACCTGCGGCTGCGCGGCGCGCTCGGCGCGCAGGAAATCACGCGCGTCCAGCCAGGCCGCCTGCATATCCAGATGGTTGAGCACCGCCGCCATCAGGCGCGCCGACCAGATCTCGCCGTGCCCGACCACTTCGGCATAGCACACGTCGTCGACGTTGCCGTCCAGCAGCGCCGCCAGACGTTCCAGATCCTGAATGAACTCGGCGATCAGCGGCTCGGCGCTTTCCGGCGGCAACAGGCCGCTGATAAGATCGCTGTGATAGCGACGCAACGTCTGCTGCACCTGGTGCGCAGACAGGCGATCGCTCTGGCTGAGCTTCAGCCAGTTGATCAACTGGTTGGTGGTACTGCCGGCGGCCGATACCACCATCATGTCGCCCGGCTGGCTGTATTCCGCCATAATCCCGGCCACACGCAGATAACACTTCACATCCGCCAGACTGCTGCCGCCAAACTTGTGCAGTTGACGCCCGCTCACCGGCCCTGCTACAGCAATTGCATTCATGCTTACCTCGTTGCCGCCGCCTGGAAAGCGCGTTCCAGATCGGCAATCAAATCTTCACTGTCTTCAATACCCACGGAAATGCGCAGCAGGCTCTCGGAGATGCCGGCCGCTGCCCGCGCCTCCGCCGCCATGCCGGCGTGAGTCATGGTCGCTGCATGCGAGATCAGGCTTTCTACGCCGCCCAACGATTCTGCCAGAGTAAACAGCTCAAGGGCAGAGAGAAAACGGCGCAGCACCGCTTCATCGCCGTCCAGTTCAAAACTCAGCATCGCGCCGAAACCGCGCTGCTGACGGCGGGCGATCTCATGCCCCGGATTCTCCGGCAGGGAGGGATGATACAGCTTTTTCACCAGCGGTTGCTGCTGTAAATAGTCAACAATCGCTTCAGCATTTTGTTGCGCCGCCTTGATGCGCGGCGACAGCGTGCGCATGCCGCGCAGCAACAGATAACTGTCGAACGCGCCGCCGGTCACGCCAATGTTGTTCGCCCACCAGGCCAGCTCGACCGCCAGCTCGGGATCTTTGGCAATCACCGCCCCGGCCACCACGTCCGAATGCCCGTTCAGGTATTTGGTGCAAGAATGGACCACCAGATCGGCACCGAGTTCGATCGGCTGTTGCAGGGCCGGGCTGAGGAAGGTGTTGTCCACCACCGTCAACGCGCCCGCCGCATGCGCGGCAGCGCAGATCGCCGCGATGTCCACCACCCGCAGCAGCGGATTGCTGGGGCTTTCTATCAGCACCAGCTTCGGCTTTTGCGCCAGCGCCTGCTGCAGGGCTTCTTCATTACCCTGATCGACGAACAGCACGCGATAGGCGCCGCGCTTGCTCAGGCTGTCGAACAGCCGATAGCTGCCGCCGTAGCAGTCGTGCGGCGCCACCAGCAGATCGCCGGGCTTCAACAACACGGTGGTCACCAGATGGATCGCCGACATCCCGCTGCCGGTCATCACCGCGCCGGCGCCGCCTTCCAGCTCCGCCAACGCGCGCTGCACCACGTCGCGCGTCGGGTTGCCGCGTCGCGAGTAGTCATGGGCCCGGGGTTGGTTGAAGTCGGTAAAGTTATAGGTGCTGGAAAGATGAATCGGCGGGACAACGCAGCCGTACTGTTCGTCGTCGTTCAGGCCGCTGCGTACGGCAATCGTGGCTGGTTTACGCGTCATGGGCTCGCTCGGCTCTCGGTTCGGTGGATGAGGCCTAAAGAGTAATCGCAGGATTGATAGACGTCAATACATCTGGACATCTAAACTTCTTTGCGTATAGATTGAGCAATGACACAATACCCGCTAAAATTATGCCGATATGACATGACGATAAGATGTTAAGCGGCAATGCCTGGCCGAAGCGGGGCATTCAGTGACCCTGGTCGCGTAAAATTGACATTTATTTAGTGAGAACAGTGAAGATCGGGCATAATTGGCCGGTTTTTAGAATTTTGTAATTTTTCTGACAAAGTTAAGGTGTCCCATGGCTGAGTGGAACGGCGAGTATGTCAGCCCTTACGCTGAACACGGTAAAAAAAGCGAGCAAGTCAAAAAGATCACGGTATCCATTCCGCTGAAGGTCCTGAAAATCCTCACCGACGAACGGACCCGTCGCCAGGTGAACAACCTGCGCCACGCCACCAACAGCGAACTTCTGTGCGAAGCGTTTCTGCATGCCTTTACCGGCCAGCCGCTGCCGAACGATGAAGACCTGCGCAAAGAGCGCAGCGATGAAATCCCGGAAGCCGCAAAAGCGTTGATGCGCGAACTGGGTGTCGATCCCGATACCTGGGAATATTGAGAACCGCCCGGCGAACGCCGGCGGCAGAAAAGAAAAAAGGCGCCCAGGGCGCCTTTTTCATCGGTCGATAAGAAATCTTATTTCTTAGCGCCTGGTACGCTGAAACGCTTGTTGAAGCGGTCAACGCGGCCACCGGTAGCAACGTCACGCTGCTTGCCAGTGTAGAACGGGTGGCATGCGCCACAAACGTCCAGGTTCAGATCGTGGCCCACGGTGGAGCGGATCTTCATCACGTTACCGCAAGAGCAGTTAGCAGTAACTTCTTCGTATTTTGGGTGGATACCTTGTTTCATGGGAAACCTCAGTTAAGGCCGTGTCGCTATCCAGCCCTGTTTCGCCAGACACCACACGTGGTTGATAATAGAATTTTGGTATCGAATTATACCAAAGGCGGCAAATTATACAGCATTAGTCGGGGCGCGCAATCGGAACCGTACATTTGCCGATGCGCCGTGTAAACTGATGCCCACTTTTTTTCAATTTGGATGAGATCATGCCCGTCGTACACGTTGCTTTGCCGGTCCCCCTCGCCCGCACCTTCGACTATCTGCTGCCGCCCGGCATGCAGCCGGTGGCCGGCGCGCGCGTGGGCGTGCCCTGGGGCAGGCAGCATGCAATCGGCATCGTCACCGGCTGCAGCGACACCAGCGAACTGCCGCTGGACAAGCTCAAGCCGATCGACAGCGTGATCGACACCGAGTCGCTGTTCTCTCCCAGCCTGTGGCGCATCCTGCGCTGGGCCAGCGATTACTATCACTACCCCATCGGTGAAGTGCTGTTCCATGCGCTGCCGATCCTGCTGCGCCAAGGCAAACCGGCCGAGGCCGCGCCGCTGTGGCAGTGGTTCGCCACCGAAGAGGGGCGCGCCACCCCGCCCGAAAGCCTGAAACGCGCGCCGAAACAGCAGCAGGCGCTGGCGGCGCTGCTGCAACGCCCGGTCTATCGCCATCAGGTCAGCCAGCTTGAGCTGACGGAAAGCGCTCTGCAGGCGCTGCGCGCCAAAGGGCTGATCGACCTGCGCGCTCAGGTCGCGGCCACCCAGGACTGGCGCCCCAACTTCGCGGTGCTGGGCGAGCGGCTGCGGCTGAATACCGAACAGGCCACCGCCGTCGGGGCGATCAGAAGCGAGGATGAGCAGTTTGCCGCCTGGCTGCTGGCCGGGGTCACCGGCTCCGGCAAGACCGAGGTGTATCTCAGCGTGCTGGAGAACGTGTTGGCCAAAGGCCGGCAGGCGCTGGTGCTGGTGCCGGAAATCGGCCTGACGCCGCAAACCATCGCCCGCTTTCGCGAGCGCTTCAACGCGCCGGTGGACGTGCTGCACTCCGGGCTGAACGACAGCGAACGGCTGGCGGTTTGGCTGCGCGCGCGCAGCGGCGAAGCCGCCATCGTCATCGGCACCCGCTCGGCGCTGTTCACGCCGTTCCGGCAGTTGGGCGTAATCATCATCGACGAAGAGCACGACAGCTCTTATAAACAGCAGGAAGGCTGGCGCTACCATGCCCGCGATCTGGCGGTGTTCCGCGCCCGGGAAGAAGACATCCCGATGGTGATGGGCTCCGCCACGCCGGCACTGGAAACGCTGCACAACGTGCAACTGGGCAAATATCGCCAGTTGAAGCTCACCCAGCGCGCGGGCAACGCCAAACCGGCGGCGCAGCATCTGATCGATCTGAAAGGGCTGCCGCTGAAGGTCGGCCTGTCGCAACCGCTTTTGAAAAGCATGCAGCACCATTTAAAAGCCGGCAACCAGGTGATGCTGTTCCTCAACCGCCGCGGTTACGCTCCGGCGCTGCTGTGCCACGAGTGCGGTTGGATCGCCGAGTGCCAGCGCTGCGATCACTACTACACCTTCCACCAGCATCAGCGCCAGCTGCGCTGCCACCACTGCGACAGCCAGCGACCGGTGCCGCACCAGTGCCCGCAGTGCGGCTCCACCCACCTGGTATCGGTCGGCGTCGGCACCGAACAGCTGGAACAGGAGCTGGCGCCGCTGTTCCCCGACACGCCGATCACCCGCATCGATCGCGACACCACCAGCCGCAAAGGGGCGCTGGAGCAACACCTGGCGGATATTCATCGCGGCGAAGCGCGCATTCTGATCGGCACGCAGATGCTCGCCAAAGGCCACCATTTTCCCGACGTCACGCTGGTGGCGTTGCTGGACGTGGACGGCGCGTTGTTCTCCGCCGACTTCCGCTCCGCCGAGCGTTTCGCTCAGCTGTATACCCAGGTCTCCGGCCGGGCGGGCCGAGCGGGCAAACAGGGTGAAGTGCTGCTGCAAACCCACCATCCGGAGCACCCGCTGCTGCAGGTGCTGCTGCAACAGGGTTACGACGCCTTCGCCAAACAGACGCTGGCGGAGCGCAACAGCGTGTTTCTGCCGCCTTACACCAGCCACATCATCGTGCGCGCCGAAGATCACGACAACCAGCAGGCCCCGTTGTTCTTGCAGCAGCTGCGCAATCTGTTGGAAGCCAGCCCGCTGAAGGACGACTCGCTGTGGGTGATGGGCCCGGTGCCGGCGCTGCAATCAAAACGCGGCGGCCGTTTCCGCTGGCAGCTGCTGCTGCAGCACCCGACGCGGCGCGTCCTGCAACAGCTGATGAAAAGCTCGCTGCCGCTGATCGGCACCCTGCCGCAAACGCGCAAGGTGAAATGGACGCTGGATGTCGATCCGATCGACAGCTGATCCCGGAAAAGTCCGATTTAGCTGCCGCAGTGCAAACGTTTACCCTTGAAATTGCGAGCGAACGCTAAAAAACCTTCTCAGGTCACATTTTTTATGCAAATTAGGTAACAAAGGCGGGGCGTATTCTGTTTAGAATGTCTGCGAGGGCAAATTTTGTCGCCACATCGCAGCGCGACGGAGTGCCCGAACGCGAGTGGCGCTCAATGACAACAATCCCGCCACCGCATGCCGGACATTGTGAGCAAACAGCAGTAGTGGCGTCGGCATGGGGCTGACGCAAGGAGAAAGGCGTTGGAACACAAGAAAGAGTTATCCATGGCGACCATGAAAGACGTCGCCGAAATGGCGGGCGTTTCAACGGCTACCGTATCGCGTGCGCTGATGAACCCGGAAAAGGTGTCAACGCCAACGCGCCAGAAAGTGGAACAGGCCGTGCTGGCCGTGGGTTATTCTCCTCATGCTCTGTCACGCAATATCAAACGCAACGAATCCCGCACCATCCTGGTGATCGTGCCCGACATCTGCGATCCGTTTTTCGCCGATGTGATCCAGGGGATCGAACAGACCGCGGCCCAACAAGGTTATCTGGTGCTGATCGGCGACTGCGCGCAGCAAAATCAGCAAGAGCGCACCTTCGTCAATCTGATCATCACCAAACAGATCGACGGCATGCTGCTGCTGGGCTCCAACCTGCCGTTTGACGCCAGCAAGGAAGAGCAGCGCAACCTGCCGCCGATGGTGATGGCCAACGAGTTTGCCCCCGAGCTGGAACTGCCGACGGTGCACATCGATAACCTGACCGCCGCCTTTGAAGCCGTGCATTATTTGCATCAATTGGGCCACCGGCAGATCGCCTGCGTCGCCGGGCCGGAACAGATGCCGCTGAGCCATTATCGGCTGCAGGGTTACGTTCAAGCGCTACGTCGTAATGGCATTACCGTCGAAAGCAGCTATATTACCCGGGGTGATTTTACCTACGAAGCCGGCGCGCAAGCGCTGACGGCGCTGATGGCTCAGCCGAAACCGCCGACGGCGGTGTTCTGCCACAGCGACGTCATGGCTATCGGCGTGCTGTCCCAGGCGAAGAAAATGGGGCTGCGGGTACCGCAGGATCTGTCGATCGTCGGCTTTGACGACCTCAAGCTGGCGCAGTATTGCGATCCGCCACTGACCACGGTGGCGCAGCCGCGTTTCCAGATAGGCCAACAGGCGATGTTATTGCTGTTGGAGCAGTTGAACGGCCAGACGGTGGCCAGCGGCTCCCGGCTATTGGACAGTGAATTGATTATCAGAGGCAGCACCGCTGCCCCGAAACGCTAGTCAAATATTTTAGGGTTCAGTAACATGACGGACTTATCCTCTCATCAGGACACAGCGGAATAATAGTGGCACAAAAAGACTATGTAAGCCGTGGGCGCGCAGCAGGAGCTAAGCGTAAAACCCCCAGCCGTAAAAAACGCAGTTCTCCGAAGGTTTCCAAAACCGTGCTGGCGTTAGCCGCCGCGTTGCTGGTTGTCTTTGTCGGTGGCCTCTATTTCATTACGCACAACAAGCCGGAAGACGCGCCGTTGTTGCCTGCGCACACCACGCGCCCAGGCAACGGCCTGCCGCCGAAGCCGGAAGAGCGTTGGCGCTACATCAAAGAGCTGGAAAACCGGCAGATCGGCGTGCAAACCCCGACCGAACCGACGGCCGGCGGCGAGCTCAATTCCAAAACTCAGTTGACCGCCGAACAGCGGCAGTTGCTGGAACAAATGCAGGCCGACATGCAGCAGCGCCCGACGCAGTTGAACGAAGTGCCGTATAACGATCCGGGCCAGGCCAACGCGCGCAGCAACCGCCAGCAGCAACAGATGCAACAACAGCAAATGCAGCAGCAGCCGGTACAGCAACAGCAGCAGGTTACCCAGGCGCCGCGCAACCCATTCAACAACGGGGCCGCCACCGCGCCGGTGCAGCAGCACCAGCAGCCGAAGCCGGTCACCTCACCGCCGGTGCAGGTGAAACAGCCTGAGCCGAAGCCGCAACCGAAGCCGGAGCCGAAACCGGAAGTGAAACAGGACACGGCCAAGCAGGACACCAAGCCGGAATCGAAACAGAAGTGGATGGTGCAATGCGGTTCGTTCCGCGCCACCGATCAGGCTGAATCCGTGCGCGCGCGCCTGGCGTTCGAAGGCATCGAGAGCCGCATCACCGCCGGCGGCGGTTGGAATCGCGTGGTGCTCGGCCCCTACAGCAGCCGCGCCGCAGCGGATAAAACCCTTTCACGCCTGAAGGGCGTCGGCATGTCGAGTTGCATTCCCCTCTCCGTTGGGGGTTGAAAAGCGTCAATCCCCCCCCATCTATACTCTCAATATGCCTCGTAGCGTCTGCGAAAGCAGGCGCTGCGGGGACTTCTTTCCGTCTTTAACGAGGGTCTGCTCGTGACAACAATTGTAAGCGTACGCCGCAACGGCCAGGTCGTCATCGGTGGTGATGGCCAGGCAACCCTGGGTAATACGGTGATGAAGGGTAACGTCAAGAAAGTGCGTCGCCTGTATAACGACAAAGTGATCGCCGGTTTCGCCGGTGGCACCGCTGACGCCTTCACGCTGTTTGAACTGTTTGAACGCAAACTGGAAATGCATCAGGGCCACCTGGTGAAAGCCGCCGTCGAACTGGCGAAAGACTGGCGCACCGACCGCATGCTGCGCAAGCTCGAAGCGCTGCTGGCGGTCGCCGATGAAACCGCCTCGCTGATCATCACCGGCAACGGCGATGTGGTGCAGCCGGAAAACGATCTGATCGCCATCGGCTCCGGCGGCCCGTACGCCCAGGCCGCCGCCCGCGCCATGTTGGAAAATACCGAGCTGAGCGCCCGCGACATCGTTGAGAAATCCCTCAACATCGCCGGCGACATCTGTATTTACACCAACCATTTCCACACCATTGAAGAATTGCCTTCCAAAGCGTAAGGATCGAATACCATGTCTGAAATGACCCCGCGCGAGATCGTCAGCGAACTGGACAGCTATATCATTGGCCAAAACAAGGCCAAACGCGCTGTCGCCATTGCCCTGCGCAACCGCTGGCGCCGGATGCAGCTCAACGAGATGCTGCGTCACGAAGTGACCCCGAAAAACATTCTGATGATCGGCCCGACCGGCGTCGGTAAAACCGAAATCGCCCGTCGTCTGGCGAAGCTGGCCAACGCGCCGTTCATCAAGGTTGAAGCCACCAAGTTCACCGAAGTGGGCTATGTGGGCAAAGAAGTGGACTCCATCATCCGCGATCTGACCGATGCCGCCATCAAAATGGTGCGCATGCAGTCGATCGAGAAAAACCGCACCCGCGCCGAAGAGTTGGCCGAAGAGCGCATTCTCGACGTGCTGATCCCGCCGGCCAAGAACAACTGGGGCCAGCCGGAAGAAAATCAGGAACCGTCCGCCGCCCGCCAGGCATTCCGCAAGAAACTGCGCGAAGGCCAACTGGATGACAAAGAGATCGAAATCGATCTGGCCGCCGCGCCGATGGGCGTGGAAATCATGGCACCTCCGGGCATGGAAGAGATGACCAACCAGCTGCAGTCGATGTTCCAGAACCTCGGCGGCCAAAAGCAAAAACCACGCAAGCTGAAGATCAAAGAAGCCTTCAAGCTGCTGGTGGAAGAAGAAGCCGCCAAGCTGGTAAACCCGGAAGAACTGAAAGAGCAGGCGATCGAAGCGGTTGAGCAGCACGGCATCGTGTTTATCGATGAGATCGACAAAATCTGTAAGCGCGGCGGCCAAAGCTCCGGCCCGGACGTTTCCCGCGAAGGCGTACAGCGCGATCTGCTGCCGCTGGTGGAAGGCTGCACCGTGTCCACCAAGCACGGTATGGTGAAGACAGACCACATCCTGTTCATCGCCTCCGGCGCGTTCCAGACCGCCAATCCGTCGGATCTGATCCCGGAACTGCAGGGCCGTCTGCCGATCCGCGTTGAGCTGCAGGCGCTGACCACCGAAGATTTCGAGCGCATCCTGACCGAGCCGAGCGCGTCGCTGACCGAACAGTACAAAGCGCTGATGGGCACCGAAGGCGTCAATATCGAGTTCACCGCCGACGGCATCCGCCGCATCGCCGAAGCCGCGTGGCAGGTCAACGAAAGCACCGAGAACATCGGCGCGCGTCGTCTGCACACCGTGCTGGAGCGTCTGATGGAAGATATTTCCTACGATGCGAGTGAAATTAATGGCCAATCCATTACAATTGATGCGGATTACGTGCGCAGTCATCTGGATGAACTGGTGGCGGATGAAGATTTGAGTCGTTTTATCCTATAATCGCTCAATCATTGTCTTGTCAGTCATCTGTGTGGGAGGCATTGCCTCCCACTATTATTTCTAACGGACACAGAAGCGAAACATGAGCTCATCAACCCCCACCACCCCGATCTCCGCCTGGCTGGAAAGTCTACGCCCCCGCACCCTGCCGCTGGCCTTTGCCTCCATTGTGGTCGGCTCGGCAATCGCCGCCTGGCACGGCAGCCTGAAACCTGAAGTGGCGCTGCTGGCGCTGTTGACCGCCGGCCTGCTGCAGATCCTCTCCAACCTGGCGAACGACTACGGCGATGCGGTCAAAGGCAGCGACAAAGAAGATCGCATCGGGCCATTGCGCGGCATGCAGAAAGGCATGATCACCCAGGCGCAGATGAAACGGGCACTGGTGGTGACGGTAGTGCTGATCGCCCTCGCCGGCTGTTCGCTGATCGCCGTCGCCTGCGAGCAACCCAGCGACGTGGTGGGCTTTCTGGTGCTGGGCGGGCTGTCTATCGTGGCAGCCATCACCTATACCGTCGGCAACAAGCCCTACGGATATTTGGGGTTGGGCGACATCTCGGTACTGGTGTTCTTCGGCTGGCTGAGCGTGGCCGGCACCTACTATCTGCAAACGCACACCTTCGACAGCGTGGTGATGCTGCCTGCCACCGCCTGCGGCCTGCTGGCGACGGCGGTGCTCAACATCAACAATCTGCGCGATATCGAGAGCGATCGCGAAAACGGCAAGAACACGCTGGCGGTGCGTCTCGGCCCGCACAAGGCGCGCATTTACCATGCCCTGCTGCTCGGCGGCGCAGTGCTGTGTTTCGCGCTGTTTACGCTGTTCAACCTGCACAGCCCGTGGGGTTGGCTGTTCGTGTTGGCGATCCCGCTGCTGACGCGCCACGGCCTGCGCGTGCTGCGCGATCCGACGCCGGTCGGCATGCGGCCGATGCTGGAACACATGGTCAAAGCGGCGTTGCTGGCCAACCTGCTGTTCGCCATCGGCGTGGCGCTCAGTTAAAAACTGATGATTTTGCCAACAGGGCGAATAAAGGGATATACTGAACATTCCAGCGGCAAACAGACGTAAAATCCTATGAAATACGATACTTCCGAACTTTGCGACATCTATCATGAAGAGGTGAACGTTGTTGAACCTCTGTTCTCCAATTTTGGCGGGCGTACTTCATTTGGCGGGCAGATCACCACGGTGAAATGCTTCGAGGATAACGGCCTGTTGTTCGATCTGCTTGAAGAAAACGGCCGCGGCCGCGTGCTGTTGGTCGACGGCGGCGGTTCGGTACGCCGGGCGCTGATCAACGCCGAACTGGCACGCTTGGCCGCCCAGAACGAATGGGAAGGCATCGTGGTGTACGGCGCGGTGCGCCAGGTGGACGATCTGGAAGAACTCGACATCGGCATTCAGGCGATGGCGGCGATCCCGGCGGGTGCCGTGAGCGAAGGCGTGGGCGAAAGCGATATCCGCGTCAACTTCGGTGGCGTCACCTTCTTCTCCGGCGACCACCTGTATGCCGACAACACCGGTATCATCCTCTCCGAGGACCCGCTCGACATCGAGTGATTTCCGGTCATGAAAAAGGGCGCCTGAGGCGCCCTTTTCGTTGCTGCATGGCGTGAGGATCAGACCTCTTCCATTTTGCCCAGCAGCGCGCGCAGGCGATCTTGCCATACGTGCTGTTCTTCTTTCAGCTGTTGGTTTTCGCGCACCAACGCTTCGTGGTTGCCGGAGGCAGCCTGAACTTCCTGCGACAGAGAGTTGTTTTTGTCTTTCAGCTCTTCAATTTCCATCTGCAACAAGGTGATGGTATCAATCGCCTGCTGTACTTTTGCTTCCAGTTTCTCAAATACTTCAAATGACATGCTTCAGTCCCCTCATGATAGCAAGGCGTACATCTATAAGTAGCGGCCGCAACATCGGCTGCAGCTACTGCGAATATTGCATCGCGCTCAGTGACGCGCGCCGTTACGAAAGGCGCGCCGGTCTCGATTCGTTAAAAACGATTGTAAGTAGCCAGTCTCCGCCTGTCTAGCAACATACCGGATCATCGCGCAGTCTGTTGCAATTTTCCTGCCCCCGCCATCAGCAAAAACTGAAAATCCCCATCGCCGCCGCCGCGAGTTGTTAACAACCCTCAGCAAACCACTGGTCAGATCACACTTTTATGGCTCAGAAAGAACACTAAACGACGCGAAATCGCTCAATTTTATGACGCGCCACACACATTTTGATTTCGCTATTTCTCGTTTATGTTCGTTAACGATAAATTTACATCACGTCCTTATTCAATAATTGGACGAGATGAAAAAAACTGTGCCCATAGGCCAGATCTCTACCCAACTGAGCCTATAAACCAACAACCGCCGTTTTGCAGGACAACAACATTATGAGCCAAACCACCAGTCCGACATTAAAAGGCCAGTGCATCGCCGAGTTCCTCGGCACGGCGCTGCTGATCTTCTTTGGCGTAGGCTGCGTTGCCGCGCTGAAACTGGCGGGCGCCAGCTTCGGCCAGTGGGAAATCAGCATCATTTGGGGCCTGGGCGTCGCCATGGCCATCTATCTGACCGCCGCCATTTCCGGTGCGCATCTCAACCCGGCGGTCACCCTCGCACTGTGGCTGTTCGCCTGCTTCGACGGGCGCAAAGTGGTGCCTTACATCATTGCGCAGGTCGCCGGCGCCTTCTGCGCAGCGGCCTTGGTCTACGGGCTGTACTACAACCTGTTCTTCGACTTCGAAGCGGCCCACCACATGGTGCGCGGCAGCAACGAAAGCCTCGAACTGGCCGGCATCTTCTCGACTTACCCTAACGCGCACATCTCCGTCGGTCAGGCCTTCCTGGTAGAAATGGTGATCGCTGCAATCCTGATGTGCCTGATCCTGGCGCTGACCGACGACGGCAACGGCATTCCGCGCGGCCCGCTGGCGCCGCTGCTGATCGGTATTCTGATTGCCGTGATCGGCGCCTCCATGGGACCATTGACCGGCTTTGCGTTGAACCCGGCGCGTGACTTCGGGCCGAAACTGTTCGCCTACCTGGCCGGCTGGGGCAAAGTCGCCTTCACCGGCGCACGCGATATCCCGTACTTCCTGGTGCCGATCTTCGCCCCTATCGTCGGCTGTGGCCTGGGCGCTTTCGGTTACCGCGCGCTGATTGGCCGCCACCTGCCGTGCGACGTCTGCGTGACGGAGGAAGAGCCCGACGCCAAGACCCAGCAGCGTAAAGCATGATGGGTGCAGTTTTAAACGGTTAACAACAGCAGGATAATTACCATGACTGTAGAAAAAAAATACATTGTCGCACTCGACCAAGGGACCACCAGCTCACGCGCCGTCGTGCTCGATCACGACGCCAACATCGTTGCGGTATCGCAGCGCGAATTCCCGCAGATCTATCCAAAGGCCGGCTGGGTTGAGCACGACCCGATGGAGATCTGGGCGTCGCAAAGTTCGACGCTGGTAGAAGTGCTGGCGAAAGCCGACATCAATTCCGATCAGATCGCCGGCATCGGCATCACCAACCAGCGCGAAACCACCATCGTCTGGGAAAAAGAGACCGGCAAGCCGATTTACAACGCCATCGTTTGGCAGTGCCGCCGCACCGCCGACATCTGCGAGAAGCTCAAGCGCGACGGCCTGGAAGAGTACATCCGTCACAACACCGGCCTGGTGGTTGACCCGTACTTCTCCGGCACCAAGGTGAAATGGATCCTGGACAACGTCGAAGGCGCCCGCGAGCGCGCCAAACGCGGCGAACTGCTGTTCGGCACCGTCGACACCTGGCTGGTGTGGAAGATGACCCAGGGCCGCGTACACGTCACCGATTACACTAACGCCTCACGCACCATGATGTTCAACATCCACGAGCTGGACTGGGACGAACGCATGCTGGAAGTGCTGGACATTCCGCGCGCTATGCTGCCGAAAGTCCGTCCTTCCTCCGAGGTATACGGCCAGACCAACATCGGCGGCAAGGGCGGCACGCGTATTCCTATCGCCGGTATCGCCGGTGACCAGCAGGCGGCGCTGTACGGCCAGCTGTGCGTTCAACCGGGCATGGCGAAGAACACCTACGGCACCGGCTGCTTCCTGCTGATGAACACCGGCAAAGAAGCGGTACGGTCGAAAAACGGTCTGCTGACCACCATCGCCTGCGGCCCGCGCGGTGAAGTGAACTATGCGCTGGAAGGCGCGGTGTTCATCGGCGGCGCGTCTATCCAGTGGCTGCGCGACGAGCTGAAACTGATCAGCGACGCCGCCGACTCCGAATACTTCGCCACCAAGGTGAAAGACAGCAACGGCGTCTATGTGGTGCCGGCCTTCACCGGCCTGGGTGCGCCTTACTGGGATCCGTATGCTCGCGGCGCCATTTTCGGCCTGACCCGCGGCGCCAACAGCAACCACATCATCCGCGCCACGCTGGAATCCATCGCCTTCCAGACCCGTGACGTGCTGGACGCCATGCAGGCCGACGCCAACACCCGCCTGCAATCGCTGCGCGTGGACGGCGGCGCGGTCGCCAACAACTTCCTGATGCAGTTCCAATCCGATATTCTCGGCACCCGCGTAGAACGCCCTGAAGTGCGTGAATCGACGGCGCTGGGCGCGGCGTTCCTGGCGGGCCTGGCCATCGGCTACTGGAACGATCTGGATGAAGTGAAGAGCAAAGCGGTGGTTGAGCGTGAATTCCGCCCAAGCATCGAAACCACCGAACGCAACTACCGCTACAGCGGCTGGAAAAAAGCGGTGGCTCGCGCTCAGGCATGGGAAGATCACGAGTAATTCCGAAGTTGCCGTTTCGCCAACAAGCGCTGCCTGCGGGCGGCGCTTTTTTTTGCCCCGCCCTGCCGCCACCGCGCTGTGATAGACTTTGTCGATATTTTCTTCCCTTTCTCACAGACAGGTTTGCCATGAAACGTGAATTAGCCATCGAATTCTCCCGCGTTACCGAAGCCGCCGCGCTGGCGGGCTACAAATGGCTGGGGCGCGGCGACAAGAACGCCGCCGACGGCGCGGCGGTCCACGCCATGCGCATCATGCTCAACAAAGTGGATATCGATGGGCGCATTGTGATCGGCGAAGGCGAGATCGACGAAGCGCCGATGTTATATATCGGCGAGCAGGTCGGTACCGGCCAAGGCGACGCGGTCGACATCGCGGTCGATCCGATCGAAGGCACCCGCATGACCGCCATGGGCCAGTCCAACGCGCTGGCGGTATTGGCGGTGGGCGATCGCGGCACCTTCCTGCACGCGCCGGACATGTACATGGAGAAGCTGGTAGTCGGCCCGGCGGCGCGCGGCGCCATCGATCTCAACCGGCCGCTGGCGGAGAACCTGCAGAACGTCGCCGAACGACTGGGCAAACCGCTGTCGCAGCTGACGGTGATCGTATTGGCCAAACCGCGCCACGACGGCGTCATCGCGCAGATGCAACAGTTGGGCGTGCGAGTATTCGCCATTCCTGACGGCGACGTGGCGGCCTCCATTCTCACCTGCATGCCCGAAAGCGAGGTCGATGTGATGTACGGCATCGGCGGCGCGCCGGAAGGGGTGATCTCAGCCGCGGTGATCCGCGCGCTGGACGGCGACATGCAGGCGCGTTTGCTGCCGCGTCATGAGGTGAAAGGCGACAACGCCGAAAACCGCCGCATCGGCGAACAAGAGTTGGCCCGCTGCCGGGAGATGGGTATCGAAGCCGGCCAGGCGCTGCGTCTGGATCAGATGGCGCGCAACGACAACGTGATCTTCTCCGCCACCGGCATCACCAAGGGCGATTTGCTGGAAGGCATCAGCCGCCAGGGCAACATGGCCACCACCGAAACGTTGCTGATCCGCGGCAAGTCGCGCACCATCCGCCGTATCCGTTCGACCCACTATCTGGATCGCAAAGACCCGGCGCTGCACGAGTTTCTGCTGTAACGAAACAGGGCGCCGAATGGCGCCCTGTCGTTATGCGGTATGTCCTTGATGCTGCATACGATTGGACAGCGGCCACCAGCACAGCAGGATCAGCAGCGCCATCGCGAACATCAGCAAGCCGAGGCTGAACTGCCCGGTTTGCGGCAGCATGGCGGAAAGCCAGGTCGCCAGACCGGACCCCATGTTCTGCATGCCGCCCACCAATGCGCCCGCCGCGCCGGCCAGGTAAGGGAACGGCTCCATCGCCCCGGTGGTCGCCAGCGGGAACAGCATGCCGGCGCCGAAGAAGAACAATGCGGCCGGCACGATCAGCGTCCAGATGTTCATCACGCCGAACCAGCCCGGGATCCACATCATCGCCCCCGCCAGCAGGCAGCTAATCACCGAATGCCACATCAGCGTGTGGAAGGTCTTGCCGTCGCGCCCGGCGTACCAGGCGCCGAAAAACGCCGCCGGGATCGGCAGAATGAACAGGATGCTGACGGTCAGCCCACTCAGTCCCAACACGCCGCCCATCAACACGCCGCAGCTGGCCTCGAATACCGCAATCCCCGCCAGCGCGCCGATCAGCATCACCAGATAGCAGCTGAAGGTGCTGTCACCCAGCAGCTGGCGGAAACTGGCCAGCATGCGACGTTTTTCCGTTTGCACCGGACGGGTTTCCGGCAGCCAGCGGAACATGGCGAAGGCGACGCAGGCGCACAGCCCCAGCAGGAAGGCGTAGCAGGCGCGCCAGCCGAACACCATCGCCAATGCGCCGCCGATCACCGGCGCCAGCAGCGGGCTGACCAAAATCCCCATGTTCAACAGGCTGTTGGCGTAGCGCAGTGCGGTGCCGGCATACAGATCGCGCGGCATGGTGCGCGCCATCACGCCCGCCACGCCGGTGCCCATGCCCTGAATCGCGCTGGCGGCAACCAGCATCGTCAGGTTGGTGGACAGCAGTGCGCCCAGCGCACCGACCAGGAAGATCATCATGCCGGTCAGGATCACCGGGCGACGCCCGATACGATCCGATATCGGCCCGTAAATCAGCTGGGAGAAACCGTAGGTCAGCAGATACGCCGCCATCACCCGTTGCACAGCGCCGGTGCGAACCGACAGATCGTGGGCGATATCAGCAATCACGGGAACATAAATGGTTTGCGCCATCTGGCCGACGGCGACCAACAGGATAAGCATCACCAGCAGGTGAAAATTCTCTAGTTTTCTCATTATCTTCGTTAACGTTTCAACTCGTCACAGCGTCCCGGTATGGCCGTTGCAGCAGCCAGAACGGCGAGCAGCCCTCTATGGCGGCATAAGCTAATCAAATCTGATTTTTTTAGCGAGTTTCAGACAAATATTGATCCAGGTCACACTGGCAGCAAACCCGACCAGGCTCGTAAATTAAACTGTACGTCTAACGCTTTGGGGGTAAAAATTAGCGCGTTTGCAGTAGCTGCGCTTTAGCATTTAATCGATAATTATTTTCATCAACTTGAAATAAAATAACACCATAGGGATTTGGTTCATGAAAACACCTGAGCTGATTTTATTGCAGTTAAAGGCTCTCGGCCCGCACTCGGCCAAAATGCTGGCGGAGCGTCTGGACATCACGCCGATGGGCATCCGACAACATCTGCAATCCCTGGAAAAACGTGAGTTGGTTTGTTACGAAGAAGCGCGCAGCAAGGTCGGCCGCCCGACGCGCTACTGGTCGCTGACAGCGCGAGGGCACGCTTTTGCGGCCGCCGATCAGGAACGGCTGCGGGCATCCGCGCTGCGGCTGTTTGGCGGCGCCGGCGTGGAACCGTTGCTGAGCGCGCGCGAAGAGCAGCTTTATCTGCGTTATGCCGAAGAGCTGTCCGCCGAGCGCAGCCACCAAGAGCGGTTAGCCCGATTGGTGCGTCTGCGGCAACATGACGGTTACATGGCCGAATTGCTCGATCATCCGCACGGTGCGCTGTTGGTGGAAAACCACTGTCCGATCGGCGTGGCCGGTTCCAACTGCAGCAGCCTGTGCAATTCCGAGCTGCAGCTGTTTCACCGCCTGTTCGGCAACGACTACCGGATAGAGCGCACCACGCACGCCATTTCCGGCTCACGACATTGTGCTTATTTGATTCGACCACGGGAGCTTTAGAGTATGGCTGAATGGGTAAACGGCAAGGTTACGCAGGTAAAACAATGGACCGACGGGCTGTTCAGCCTGGTGGTCAATGCCCCCATCGATCCTTTCACCGCCGGGCAATTCGCCAAACTGGCGCTGGAGATCGACGGCGAACGAGTGCAACGCGCTTACTCCTACGTCAATGCCCCCGATGACGCCAACCTGGAGTTCTATCTGGTGACGGTGCCGGAAGGCAAACTGAGCCCACGCCTCAATCAGCTGCGGCCAGGGTCGGATGTCATGGTGACCAAAGAAGCGGCCGGCTTCTTCGTGCTGGATGAGGTGCCCGACTGCGACACGCTGTGGATGCTGGCGACCGGCACCGCCATCGGCCCCTATTTATCGATTCTGCAGCAAGGCGTCGGCCTGGAACGCTTTAACAACCTGGTGCTGGTGCACGCCGCGCGTTTTGCGCGCGATCTGAGCTACCTGCCGCTGATGCAGCAATTGCAGCAACGCTACAACGGCAAGCTGCGCATCCAGACCGTCGTCAGCCGCGAAGAAACGCCCGGTTCACTGACCGGCCGCGTGCCGGCGCTGATCGAGGACGGCCGGCTGGAAGCGGCGATCGGCTTGACCATCGACGCCGAAACCAGCCACGTGATGCTGTGCGGCAACCCGCAGATGGTGCGGGACACCCAGCAAACGCTGAAAGACCATCGCCAGATGCGCAAACACCTGCGCCGCAAACCGGGCCACATCACCAGCGAACACTACTGGTAACCCAAAGGGGATCAGCGGAACTTCACCGGTTCGGCTTCCGGGCCGAACCGATTGTCTCCCGGCGTGCCGACGAAGGCGCCCAGATCGATCATCATCATCACGATAATCAGCGTCGGGATGAAACGCCCGACGCCCCATTGCCAGATCGGCGCCAGCATTTGCCAGTTGCCCGCCGCCAGCATCCACGCCAGGATCAGCAGCAGCGCCCACCAGCCAGCCTTGTTGCGATCGTGCAGACGTTTGACCAGCACCGCCGCCGTCGGCCACAGCAGCGCCACGATAAAGAAGGCGATGGATTGGATGGCGATCAATTGATAATTGGCCAGCGTAAACGCCGCCGCCATCAGCACCAGCCACAGCCCCATCCAGATCCAGAAGTCGCGCCGCCCGATGCGGCCCTTAAAAGAAAAACACCACTGTTGTAACGTCATCGATTCCTGCGCTCTAAGCCTGCCCATATTCTGCGCCGCAGTGTAACATAGGCGCTGCCGGGCCGAGTTTTCCGCCTTGCATAACGCGGTGCGCCGCACAGCTTTCTCGTCAGCGAACCGATAATGGCGCGGGATCTTTGACAAGGCCCGCGAGTTATCGCTTTAATCGGAGCCATCTTTGTCCTTGATGCCATACGCCATGCTGAGAAAAACCCTCGTCATTGCCTGTCTGTTGCAGGCCGCCGCCAGCGCCTGGGCCAATCCGCCGCCCGCCGATGCAACGCCCGCCGCACCTTACCTGCTGGCCGGCGCGCCGACGTTCGATCTGACGGTGGTCAAATTCCGCGAAAAATACAATCGCGACAACCCGAAGCTGCCGATTGGCGAATTCCGCGCCATTCCCGCTGCCGAAGACGATTCGCCGCTGCTGACGCGCGCCGCCAGCAAACTCAACGAAAACCTGTACGCCTCCACCGCACTGGAGAAAGGTACCGGTAAAATCAAAACGTTGCAGATCACACATCTGCCGCTGCAGCAGGCCAATGAAGAAAAAGCCGCGCGCGCCATCGCCATCAACTACATGGCGGCGCTGATGCGTCAGTTCGAACCGGCGCTGACGGTGGAACAGAGTCAGAACAAGGTGAACAGCCTGCTGGAAAAAGGCAAAGGATCGCGCTTTTACCAACAGCAGGTCGGCGCCATTCGCTATGTCGTCTCGGACAACGGTGATAAAGGCGTAACCTTCGCGGTTGAACCGATTAAGCTGGCGCTTTCCGAGCCGTAACGGCGCGGCATTTAATGACGAAAAGCAAAGCCTTCGCGCTTAATGATCTCTATACTGTTGGGCAGGTAAACTGCCGGTCCGGCAGTTGTCATTTCGACTCTCGCGTTCCCTAGTTGGAGGAAAAAACATGCGTCATCCATTAGTTATGGGTAACTGGAAGCTTAACGGCAGCACTCACATGGTCAACGAACTGATCGCCGGTCTGCGCAATGAGCTGAGCAGCGTTGACGGCTGTGGCGTCGCCATCGCCCCGCCGGTGATGTATCTGGATCAGGCCAAGCACGCGCTGGCCGGCAGCCGCATCGCGCTGGGCGCGCAGAACGTGGACGTTAACCTGTCCGGCGCCTTCACCGGTGAAGTTTCCGCCAACATGCTGAAAGACGTCGGCGCCCAGTACATCATCATCGGCCACTCCGAGCGTCGCACCTACCACAAAGAAAGCGACGAAGTCATCGCCGAGAAATTCGCCGTGCTGAAAGAAGCCGGCCTGATCCCGGTGCTGTGCATCGGTGAAACCGAAGCGGAAAACGCCGCGGGCAAAACTGAAGAAGTGTGCGCGCGCCAGATCGACGCCGTGCTGAAAACGCTGGGCGCACCGGCGATGAAAGGCACCGTGATCGCCTATGAGCCGGTCTGGGCCATCGGTACCGGCAAATCCGCCACCCCTGCGCAGGCGCAGGCCGTGCACAAATTTATCCGCGATCACATCGCCAAGCACGATGCCGCGGTTGCCGCTGAAATCATCATCCAGTACGGCGGTTCGGTGAACGACAAGAACGCCGCAGAGCTGTTCTCCCAGCCGGACATCGATGGCGCGCTGGTTGGCGGCGCCTCGCTGAAAGCCGACGCTTTCGCCGTGATCGTCAAAGCCGCCGCAGCAGCGAAAAAAGCCTGATTGCCCTAGGCTTGCCATAAAAAAACCCCGGCTTGCCGGGGTTTTTTATTGCCGCTTAAACGGCATCAACGTTTGCTGATTTCGTCGAATACGCCGCCGGTGGCGAAGTGCACCTTCTGCGCTTCGGTCCAGCCGCCGAAAGTGTCATCCACGGTGAACAACTTCAGCTGCGGGAACTGCCCGGCGAACTTGGCCGCCACCGCCGCATCGCGCGGGCGATAATAGTTCTGCGCCGCAATAGTCTGCCCTTCCGGTGAATACAGATACTTCAAGTAGGCGGTCGCCACCTCGCGGGTACCGCGTTTATCGACCACCTTATCCACCACCGACACCGTCGGTTCGGCCAGGATTGATTCGCTCGGCGTAATAATCTCGAACTTGTCTTTGCCCAGCTCTTTCTCCGCCAGCAGCGCTTCGTTTTCCCAGGCGATCAACACGTCGCCGATGCCGCGCTCAACGAAGGTGTTGGTCGAGCCGCGCGCGCCGGAATCCAGCACCTCAACGTTCTTGTACAGGTTTTTGACGAAGTCCTGCGCCTTGGCCTTATCGTTGTTATTGTGATGCAACGCGTAGCCCCAGGCGGCCAGGTAGTTCCAGCGGGCGCCGCCGGAAGTTTTCGGATTCGGAGTGATCACCGACACGCCCGGCTTGATTAAATCAGGCCAGTCATGAATCTGTTTCGGGTTGCCTTTGCGCACTAGGAAGACGATGGTCGAGGTGTAAGGCGCCGAGTTGTCCGGCAGGCGTTTGATCCAGTCTTTCTCGATGCGGCCGCGTTCGGCGATAGCGTCGACGTCATAGGCCAGCGCCAGCGTCACCACGTCAGCCTCGATGCCGTTGATCACCGAGGTCGCCTGTTTGCCGGAACCGCCGTGCGACTGGCGCACCGTCACCTTGTCGCCGGTTTCCGCCTGGTAGTGCTTGCTGAACGCCGTGTTGTAAGCCTGATAGAACTCACGCGTCGGATCGTATGACACGTTCAGCAACTGAATATCCTTCGCCATGGCGCCGGACGCCAACAGCACCAATGTCAGACCTACACCCCATTTACGCATCGACAGGCTCTCCCAGAAAATTAAGCGCAACCTCAATCGGTTGATTTAGCATCAGAGCCTGCCAGAAACTTTCCCGGCAACTAAAGAATAAAAAATTTTGGGATAGATGATTCTGGAATATGTCACCGGCGAGCATAAAAAAGCCCCCGGGAGCGGAGGCTTTTTTGTCGTGCGGTGAGCGGCGTATCAGTACAGCTTTTTCGCCGTTTCCAGCCAGTCGCCCTTGAACGGACGCTTCATGTTTTCGATCGCGTCGATGATGTCGTGGTGCACCATTTTTTCGTTCTGGATACCGACGCAGCGGCCGCCGTACCCCTGCAGCAGCAGTTCGATGGCGTAGGCGCCCATGCGCGAGGCCAGGATGCGGTCATAGGCGACCGGCGAACCGCCGCGCTGAATGTGGCCCAGCACGGTGGCGCGGGTTTCACGCTTGGTTTCCTGCTCAATGTGGCGCGCCAGCTCATCGATGTCGCAGATGTGCTCGGTGATCGCCACGATGGCGTGTTTTTTGCCTTTGGCGATACCGGCCTTGATTTCGCACACCAGATCTTCGCGGTTGAATTCGATTTCAGGCAGCACGATGAACTCGCAGCCGCCGGCAATCGCCGCCGCCAGCGTCAGATCGCCGCAGTAACGGCCCATCACTTCCACGATAGAGATACGCTGGTGCGACGAGGAGGTATCGCGCAGGCGGTCGATCGCTTCCACCACGGTTTCCAGCGCGGTGAAGTAACCGATGGTGTAGTCGGTACCGGCGACATCGTTATCGATGGTGCCCGGCAGACCGATGCACGGGAAGCCTTCTTCCGTCAGGCGTTTGGCGCCCATGTAGGAACCGTCGCCGCCGATCACCACCAGCGCGTCGATGCCGCGATTCTTCAGGTTTTCAATCGCCTTGGCGCGCACGTTTTCATCCCTGAATTCCGGGAAGCGGGCCGAGCCGAGGAAGGTGCCGCCGCGGTTGATCATGTCGGACACGCTATAACGGTCCAGCTGCTCCATGCGATCTTCGTACAAGCCAAGGTAGCCATCGTAAATACCAAAAACTTCCAGACCTTCTGAAAGCGCAGAACGCACAACGCCGCGGATTGCAGCGTTCATACCCGGCGAATCACCGCCGCTCGTCAGTACACCGATTTTCTTGATCATGACTACCTCTGAACTGTGTAGATGCAATTTCTTAAGAATTCTGTCTCCGCCGATCGTCTTGAAACCTCTCCGGCTGCAGAAAACCAGCTTTATGGCTTATTGCTGGATATTATATCAAAAACACCCAGCTGAATTGATTCAAGTCACGCAATATAACGGTTAAAACACCGCATGGCACGCTGAGCTAACTCAGATATTCATGATAATACTTCGATCTGTGCCTCTATCTGATTATAGCTCCCAATGCCCCTGCCTACCCGGCGGCACCACGGAGCATGGATCCAGGTGAATGATGACGTCCGCCCCCGCAAAACGGTGCCGCAACGCCTGTTCCACCTGATCGGCCAACCGATGCGCCTCGCGCAGCGGCAGCGTGTCGTCCATCTCAAGATGCAGTTGGATAAAACGCGTCGGCCCTGACTGCCGCGTGCGCAGATCGTGCGCGCCTTTCACCCCGGGCCAGGAGGAAACCACGGCGATAATCGCCTGGTGCTCGTCATCCGGCAACGCCCGATCCAACAGCGACTGCACCGCTTCGTAGCCCATGCGCAGCGCGCTATACAGGATGTAAACGCCGATGCCCAGCGCAAACAGCGCATCCGCCCGCTGGAAGCCGTACCAGCTTAGCCCAAGAGCGATAAGAATAGCACCATTCATCATGACATCTGACTGATAATGCAGCATATCTGCGCGCACGGCCTGGCTGCGCGTTTTTCTGACCACCCAGCGTTGATAGGTGACCAGCATCAGGGTGCTGACTAACGCGATCACCGTCACGACGACCCCAACGCCGGGATCGCGCAGCGTTTGCGGCGCATACAGATGCTGGAAGCCGGTGAGAAACAGAAACAGGGCGGAACCGGAAATAAACATGCTTTGCGCCAGCGCCGCCAGCGACTCCGCTTTGCCGTGGCCGAAGGTGTGCTCGGCATCGGCCGGCTGCAGCGAATAGCGCACCACCAGAAGGTTGGTCAGCGATGCCGCGATATCGACCAGCGAATCCACCAGCGCCGCCAGCAGACTGACAGAACCGGTGTGGTACCAGGCGACGATTTTGATCAACAACAGCGACGACGCCAGCGCGGTAGCGGCCAACGCAGCGGACTTTACCAGGCGTGCATAGCGCTGTTCCATTGAGGGATCCCGGTCAAAAGGTATGGCGCTCAATATAGCGAAATGTCGGATAAAAAAAACCCCGCCATCATGGCGGGGAAGACAGGGATGGTGTCTATGGCAAGGAAAAACAGGGGACTACTCAGTCGTACTTCACTTCTGGGCAGAAGCTTGCTGCAAACCAGAAATTTGCTGCTCCATCTGCTGCATGCGCTGCTGATGTTTCTGGTCTAAAACACTTTTTTGCTCTGGCGTCAGCAGGTTATACATTTGGTTGCGCACCCGAGCCATTTCGACCTGGCGCTTGACCTGCTGTTGGGCCATCTTTTCCGCCTGGGCATACACGGCGGCTTCGTCAAATTTCTCTGCGGTCACCAGTTTATGCATGGCTTCCATTTCAGCTACATTGACACCAGGCAGATCGTGCCGGGCCTGGCGCATCAAATCGCGCATTTGCTGGCGCTGCTGTTCGCTGAGGCTGACACCGTCGAACATATGGTGCTGGCCGGGTACTCGGGTCATCGCGTCGTTGCCGGGAGGTTGAGCTGTGTCCGGTATAGTGTCGGCAGCGAAGGCAGCGGTCGAACCAATTGCCAGCAGTGATGCCATAACTAATGCGGTCACCTTACGCATTTCAACTCCTCAAGCTTTCTCACTTTGCGAATCAACGAGGAGCAGTGTACCGCCACACCTGAAAACCTGCGTCAGTGCATGTAAAACTACGTAAAGTCATGGAATGGCAACAGTTGATGACGTATTTTGCGTCTGGAGGTAAATCATAATGAACAAGATTCTGTTAGTTGACGACGACCGCGAGTTGACCTCGCTGTTAAAAGAACTGCTTGAAATGGAAGGTTTTAATATCGTCGTCGCGCACGATGGCGAGCAGGCGTTGTCGCTGCTGGACAGCTCCGTCGATCTGCTGCTGCTCGACATCATGATGCCGAAGAAAAACGGCATCGATACGTTGAAAGAACTGCGCCAACATCACCAGACGCCGGTCATCATGCTGACCGCGCGCGGCAGCGAACTGGACCGCGTGTTGGGCCTGGAGCTGGGCGCCGATGATTACCTGCCGAAACCCTTCAACGATCGCGAACTGGTCGCGCGCATTCGCGCCATTCTGCGCCGTTCCAACTGGAGCGAACAGCAGCAGCAGGTCGACAGCGGCGCCCCGACGCTGGATGTCGATGGCCTGCAGCTGAACCCCGGCCGCCAGGAGGCCAGCTTCGACGGCCAGGTGCTGGATCTGACCGGCACCGAGTTCACCCTGCTGTATCTGCTGGCGCAGCATCTCGGCCAGGTGGTATCGCGCGAACTGCTGAGCCAGGAAGTGCTGGGCAAACGCCTGACCCCGTTCGATCGCGCCATCGACATGCATATCTCCAACCTGCGGCGTAAGCTGCCGGATCGCAAAGACGGGCATCCGTGGTTCAAAACCCTGCGCGGGCGTGGTTATTTGATGGTATCTGCAACATGATCAACAGTTTGACGGCACGCATCTTCGCCATTTTCTGGTTCACGTTAGCCCTGGTGCTAATGCTGGTGCTGATGGTGCCCAAGCTCGACTCCCGCCAGATGACCTCATTGCTCGACAGCGAGCAGCGGCAGGGGTTGATGCTGGAACAGCACGTCGAGGCCGAGTTGCAAAACGATCCGGCCAACGATCTGATGTGGTGGCGCCGCCTGTTCCGCGCCATCGACAAATGGGCGCCGCCGGGCCAGCGCCTGCTGCTGGTCACCAGCGAAGGCCGGGTGATCGGCGCGCAGCGCAACGAAATGCAGATCGTCCGCAACTTCATCGGCCAATCCGACAACTCCGATCATCCCAAGAAGAAAAAGTACGGCCGCGTCGAGCTGGTCGGGCCGTTCGCGGTGCGCGACGGCGAAGACAACTACCAGCTGTACCTGATCCGTCCCGCCAACAGCCCGCAATCCGATTTCATCAACCTGATGTTCGACCGGCCGCTGCTGCTGCTGATCGTCACCATGCTGATCAGCGCCCCGCTGCTGCTGTGGCTGGCCTGGAGCCTGGCGAAACCGGCACGCAAGCTGAAGAACGCCGCCGATGACGTGGCGCGCGGCAACCTGAAGCAGCATCCGGAACTGGAGGCCGGACCGCAGGAGTTCCTGGCCACCGGCGCCAGCTTCAACCAGATGGTCAGCGCGCTGGAACGCATGATGAACGCCCAGCAACGGTTGATCTCGGACATCTCGCACGAGCTGCGCACGCCGCTGACTCGCCTGCAGCTGGCCACCGCGCTGATGCGCCGCCGCCACGGCGAAGGCCACGAGCTGGCGCGCATCGAAACCGAAGCGCAACGGCTGGATTCGATGATCAACGATCTGCTGGCGCTGTCGCGCGGGCAGCAAAAGGGCGAGCTGGCGCGCGAGCAGTTGAAGGCCAACGAACTGTGGGCCGACGTGCTGGATAACGCCCGTTTCGAAGCCGAACAGATGGGCAAACAGTTGGAGATCGCTGCGCCGCCCGGCCCGTGGACGCTGTTCGGCAACGCGAGCGCGCTGGACAGCGCGTTGGAAAACATCGTGCGCAACGCCCTGCGGTATTCACACACCCGCATTGCCGTGGCGTTCAGCGCCGACAATCAGGGCGTGACCATCCAGGTTGACGACGACGGCCCGGGCGTCAGCGCCGAAGATCGCGAGCAGATCTTCCGTCCGTTCTACCGCACCGATGAGGCGCGCGACCGTGAGTCCGGCGGCACCGGCCTTGGCCTGGCTATCGTCGAGGCGGCGGTCAATCAGCATCGCGGCTGGGTGAAGGCCGAAGACAGCCCGCTTGGCGGTCTGCGGCTGGTGCTGTGGCTGCCGCTGCATCATCAACGCCTATCGTCTAAGACAGAACAGTAAGAGTTTGCTATCCTGCGCCCCTCGTTCACGAGGGGCCTGCAACATGCTGAACATCGTTTTATTTGAACCCGAAATTCCACCCAATACCGGCAATATCATCCGCCTGTGCGCCAATACCGGCTTTAATCTGCACCTGATCGAACCGCTGGGTTTCCCGTGGGACGACAAGCGCCTGCGCCGCGCCGGGCTGGACTATCATGAGTTCACCCGCGTTAGCCGTCATGCCGATTACGCCGCCTTTCTCGCCGCCGAAAACCCGCAGCGGCTGTTTGCCCTCACCACCAAGGGCACGCCGGCGCACAGCGCCGTCAGCTACCAGGCCGGCGACTACCTGCTGTTCGGCCCGGAAACGCGCGGGTTGCCTGCCGACATCCTCGATGCGCTGCCTGCGCAGCAAAAAATCCGCATCCCGATGCAGGCGCAAAGCCGCAGCATGAACCTGTCGAATGCCGTATCGGTAGTGGTGTATGAAGCCTGGCGGCAGCTGGACTATGCCGGTGCGCTGATCAAGGCGTAATTCGCGACGTCGCGCCATACTGGAAAGGTTAACCCCTTCCAGGCACGGCACATGGCTTTCGTCGCAGAGATTGTCACCCAGTTTCGCCGGCTCGAACCGGCGCTGAACGAGGCGCTGTTGCGGCTGCAACAGGCGCAAGACAGCGAAGCGCTGCACGACTTGCGCGTCTGCCTGCGCCGCATTCGCAGCCTGCTGCGTCCGTTGCGCGGCTGCCCCGGCGCAACCCGGCTCGATCGGGACGCCGCCGAATTAGGCAAGCTCACGACGCCGCTGCGCGATCTCGAGGTGCTGATCGCCGAGCTGGCGCGTCATCGCCTCGACTGGCAGGCCAACGCGCGCCAGAGCGAACTTCGGGCCCGCTGCCGTCAACTGCTCGCTCATCCGCAGCTCATTGGCTTTCCCTCGCTTTTGCACGCCTGGCCGCGCCGCTTTCGCCGCACCGCGCGGCGCGGCGCCAAACACCGCCTGAATAGACGCCTGCAGCGCCAGCAGCGGCAATTGCGCCGGGCATTGGCCGATACCGGCTACGATCGCCATCGCCTGCGGCTGCTGATAAAACGCCTGCGTTACGCGGCTGAAGCCTATCCGCAGCACCTTCCCCTCTCTCCCGCCGCGATGGCGAGCCTGAAAGCGGCGCAAAACGCCCTCGGTGACTGGCACGATCGGGAGATCTGGTGCCTGCAGGCAGAACATCAGGCGGATCTCTGGCCCTTGTTGCCCCGGTGGCAAGCTGAGCAACGCCAGGCGCTGGTCAGAGCGGACGCCTTGCTCGCCGCCTTATCACCGGCACTGGCGGCGAAAACCGGCGGCGCATCACGATCCTGAAAAAAGGCCGCAGCAGGGCACGCCCGGCCCCGAAAATGCCCGATGAGGCGCAGATAATGCGCTATGTTTTGTAAGGGTAATCACCACTCATCATAGGAAACCACATGAAAAAACAACGCTTGAGCGTTGCCATGGCCGTTCTGGCAGCGGGCCTGTTGCTGGCGGGCTGTTCGTCCAAAGTCACCCAAACGTCGCAATATTCGGGCTTCTTGTCCGATTACAGCAAACTGCAGGAAACCACCTCACCAAGCGGTCATAAAACGCTGCGCTGGGTAGATCCAAGCTACAAGGAATCCAACTATCGCGGCATCTATTTCCAACCGGTAGTCTATTTCCCGGCGGAGAAACCCACGGCGCGCGTCAGCCAGGACACGCTGAACAAGATTAAGGCCTACGCGACCCAGCGAATCAAAACCGCGCTGCAGAACCGCTTTACCATTCTGCCAAGCCCGACGGGCTCGCGCGTTCTGGTGGCCAAACTCGCCATCACCGCCGTTTCGGCCGAAAACGAAGACATGAAGTTCTATGAGGTGGTGCCGGTCGCGGCGGTGGTTGCCAGCACTATGGCGGCTACCGGGCACCGGACGCAAAATACCGCGCTGTATATCGAAGGCGAGTTGATCGACCAGGATACCGGTAAAACGGTGCTGGAAGTGGTACGCAAGGCCTACGGTAAAACCGTCAACAACGACAGCACGCCGGTCACGGCGGATGACGTCAAGGCGGCGATCGACGACATCGTTACCGATATCACCAACTTCCCTAAGCAGGGCTGACCGCCGCCTGAAAAACACAGGGGGAGCCGAAGCTCCCCCTGAATGGATACGCAAACGGCGTTCAAATGCCGTCGCCGTACTCGAAGCCGTGATTGGTGCCGTTGAAGTATTGGTCCATATCCATCGACGGCGTATCGCTCTCCGGCCGCCCGACGATGCGCGCCGGCACGCCGGCGGCGGTGGTGTGCGGCGGTATCGCCTGCAAGACCACCGAGCCCGCGCCGATCTTCGCGCCCTTGCCCACTTCGATATTGCCGAGAATTTTGGCGCCTGCGCCAATCATCACCCCTTCACGGATTTTCGGATGACGGTCGCCGCTGGTTTTACCGGTACCGCCCAGGGTGACCGACTGCAGGATAGAGACATTGTTCTCCACCACCGCCGTTTCACCGATCACGATGCCGGTGGCGTGGTCGAGCATGATGCCGCAACCGATGGTCGCCGCCGGGTGGATGTCCACGCCGAAGGCGACGGAAATTTGATTTTGCAGGTAGATCGCCAGCGCCTGCCGCCCTTGCTGCCACAGCCAGTGACCGATGCGGTAAGCCTGCAGCGCATGGAACCCCTTCAGGTAAAGCAGCGGCGTGGAGTATTTATCGACCGCCGGGTCGCGCAGGCGCACCGCGAGGATATCGCGCGCCGCCGAAACGATCATCTGGTTGTCAGACTTGTAGGCCTCTTCCACCACCTCGCGCACCGCGATGGCGGGCATGATCGGCGTGGCCAGCTTGTTGGCCAGCATATAGCTGAGCGCGCTGCCCAGATTCTCGTGCTTGAGCAACGTCGCATGGAAAAAGCTGGCCAGCATCGGTTCACAATCAGCCAGTGCTCGCGCTTCTGATTTAATGCTGTTCCAGACCTGTTCCAACTCTTCTGACGACATCACATACCCCTTTACCTTGCCAAACGGGCCGCTTCACACGGTAGCGCGAAGCGGCCCAGGTCATTTGCGGGGTCAGCATTCAGCTGCCCCGACATATCGTTTTATGTCACGCGCTGGGTTTTTCGTCCTTTCGGGCTCGCCCCAGCAGGCTCAGCGCCGCTTCGCGGGCGTCCTTGTGGCAGTAAAGCACCTGATAAATCTGTTCGGTGATCGGCATTTCCACACCGTGCCGCTGCGCCAACGCCAACACCTCTTTGGTATTGCGATAGCCCTCGACCACCTGACCGATACTGTCCTGCGCTTCCTGCACGCCTTTACCCTGCCCCAGCATAATGCCGAAGCGACGGTTGCGCGACTGGTTGTCCGTGCAGGTTAGCACCAGATCCCCCAGCCCCGCCATGCCCATGAACGTCGAAGGATCGGCGCCCAGCGCAGAACCCAGACGGCTCATTTCCGCCAGCCCGCGTGTAATCAACGCGGTACGGGCGTTGGCGCCGAAACCGATGCCGTCGGACATGCCGGCGCCGATGGCGATCACGTTCTTCACCGCGCCGCCAAGCTGCACGCCGATGAAGTCGGGATTGCTGTAGACGCGGAAGCTCTTGCCGCAGTGCAGCAGCTGTTGCAGATCGTCGGCGAACTGCGCATCGGTCGCCGCCAGCGCGATCGCCGTCGGCAGGCCGGCGGCCAGCTCTTTGGCGAACGTCGGCCCGGAGAGCACCGCCAGCGGGATCGTCTCGCCCAGCGCCTCACGCGCCACGTCCTGCAGCAACCGACCGGTTTCCGCTTCCAATCCCTTGGTGGCCCACACGATGCGGGCGTCCGGGCGCAGATGCGGCTTCAGCTGGCGCAGCACGTCGCCGAACACGTGGCTCGGCACCACCACCAGCACGTCGCGGCTGGCGGCCAGCGCACGCGCCAAATCGGCTTCAAGCAGCAGGGTATCGGGGAAGGGAACGTCGGGCAGAAACGCCTGATTGCAGCGATCGTGCTGCAACGTTTGAATTTGCGCGGGGTTGTGCCCCCACAGCACTACGGAATGGCCGTTACGCGCCAGCGTAATGGCCAATGCGGTGCCGTACGAGCCGGCACCGATAACAGTCATTGAAGCATTGACGGTGTTCATCAGGCATCCTGATGTGGTGCGGCACCTTCGCCTTCCGCCTGCTGCTGCAGATAGTTCATGAACAGCGCGTCAAAGTTGACCGGTGCCAGATTCAGCTGCGGGAAGGTGCCGCGGGAAACCAGGCTGGTGATGCACTCGCGCGCATACGGGAACAGGATGTTCGGGCAGTATGCGCCCAGGCAATGCGCCAGCTGCGTGCCTTCGATGCCTGCTACCGAGAAGATGCCCGCCTGTTGCACTTCGCACAGGAACGCCGTCTCTTCGCCCAGGGTCGCCGTCACGGTTACGCGCAGTACCACTTCATACACTTCGTCAGCCAGCTGGCTGGACGCGGTATCCAGATCAAGTTTAACTTCCGGCTGCCATTCCTGCTGGAAAACCTGCGGCGCGTTCGGCGCTTCGAAGGAGATATCCTTGGTATAGATACGTTGGATCTGGAAAGCCATTTCGGTGCTGTTTTGTTCTGACATGTGAGTAATACCCTTGGTTAAACGTCCTTATTGACACTCGGTGAACCGGCAAGCTGCTTAAAGCAGCGGATCCAGGCCGCCGCGAGCATCGAGTTCATATAAATCATCACAGCCGCCGATATGCCGGCCGTCGATGAAAATCTGCGGCACGGTAGTGCGCCCGCTGCGCTCGATCATCACTTCGCGCTTGGCGTTATCGCCGTCGATGGCGATCTCGTTAAACGCCGCGCCCTTGCTGTTCAACAGCGCCTTGGCGCGATGGCAGAACGGACAGGTCGCTTTGGTGTAGATATCAATGTTAGCCATGGATTGCCACCTCAAATAGGTTAAACGGTTACTTACCGCGCACCAGCGGCAGGTTTTCTCCGCTCCAGCCGGCGATACCGTCTTTCAGCATCGTCACCTTTTCAAAACCGGCCTTGCTCAGGTTCTCCGCCGGCTCGCGGGAGGCGGTGCCGTTGGCGCATACGACGATGATCGGCTGCGCTTTGTGTTTTTCCAGCTCGCCCAGGCTGCCGCTTTTGATTTCGCTGGCGGTCAGGTTAATGGCGCTGGCCAGGTGACCACGGCGGAAATCGTCGCGGCTGCGGGTGTCGACCACCACGGCTTCTTCTTTGTTGATCAGGCGGATAGCTTCACCGCGGGCGATCTCTTTGACCTTGGAGAAACGGCTTTTGAAAGTCATGACGATCACGGCGACCAGCAGAGCGATCCAAGCCAGGCTCAGAATCGGGTGTCTGCTTACGAATGGCATAATTTCTTGCAGCATGGGGTGTAACAACTCCCGTCAGTTAAGGGATAAATAAGTCAAGGTTCCAGAGTATACCTGCCGAGTGCGGCAAATACAGCCAATAAGCAAGCGCGATTGTAGAAACTGCGGGCTGCGCTGAGAAATTCCCGAGGTCAGAGCATAAAAGCCCGCGCGATTCGCCGCAACCTTGATCTCTTTGGGCTATTTCTCGCCGGTGGCGATGTAAAATCAGCCGGTTTTTCGAGGGCGAATAGCCATGCTTGCGGCGGGCGCATGGCTATTCGCAGCTTAAAAAGTTCATAAGAGGTCAATGCAATGTCGAACAACAAAAAACCGATGGTACTGGTGATCCTGGACGGTTACGGCCACCGTGAAGAGCGGCAGGACAACGCGATCCTGAACGCCAGCACCCCGGTGATGGATCGCCTGTGGCGGGAGCAGCCGCATACGCTGATCGCCGCCTCCGGGCTGGATGTCGGCCTGCCCGATGGGCAAATGGGCAACTCCGAAGTCGGCCACGTCAATCTGGGCGCCGGGCGCATCGTGTACCAGGATCTGACCCGGTTGGACAAAGCGATCGCCGACGGCGACTTCTTCGCCAACCCGGTGCTGACCGCCGCCGTGGATAAGGCCGTGGCGGCTGGCAAGGCGGTGCATATCATGGGCCTGCTGTCGCCGGGCGGCGTGCACAGCCATGACGAGCACATCCTGGCCATGATTAAACTGGCCGCTCAGCGCGGCGCCAAAGCCATTTATCTGCATGCCTTCCTCGACGGGCGCGACACGCCGCCGCGCAGCGCCGAAGCCCCGTTGCAGCGCTGCCGCGAGGCCTTCGCCACGCTGGGCGTCGGGCGCATCGCTTCACTCATTGGGCGCTACTACGCCATGGATCGCGACAACCGTTGGGATCGCGTGCAGCTGGCCTATGACCTGCTGACCGCGGCCAAAGGCGACTCCGTGGCCGACGATGCGGTCGCCGGCCTGCAGGCCGCTTATCAGCGCGGTGAAAACGACGAGTTCGTCAGACCGACCGTGATCCGCGCCGCCGGCGAGGCCGATGCCGCGATGCAGGACGGCGACGCGTTGATCTTCATGAACTTCCGCGCTGACCGCGCGCGCCAGATCACCCGCGCCTTCGTGAACGCGGATTTCGACGGTTTCCCGCGCGCCAAACAGGTGCAGTTCGGCGATTTCGTGATGCTGACCGAGTACGCCGCCGACATCGCGACCGCCTGCGCCTATCCGCCGGCGCCGCTGGCCAACACCTTCGGCGAATGGCTGATGAAGCACGACAAAACCCAGCTGCGCATCTCGGAAACCGAAAAATATGCCCACGTCACCTTCTTCTATAACGGCGGCGTGGAAGCGCCATTCAAAGGGGAAGACCGCGTGCTGGTCAATTCGCCGAAGGTCGCCACCTACGATTTGCAGCCTGAGATGAGCGCCGCCGAGCTGACCGACAAACTGTTGAGCGCCATTCGCAGCGGCAAATACGACGCCATCATCTGCAACTACCCGAACGGCGACATGGTGGGGCATACCGGCGTGTATGACGCGGCGGTCAAAGCGGTGGAAACGCTGGACGCCTGCATCGCTCAGGTGGTTGACGCGGTGCGCGACGTCGACGGTCAGCTGCTGATCACCGCCGATCACGGCAACGCCGAGCAGATGCGCGATCCGGCCACCGGCCAGGCGCACACCGCCCACACCAGCCTGCCGGTGCCGCTGATTTACGTCGGCAAACCGGCGCGCGCGGTCGAAGGCGGCAAGCTTTCGGACATCGCGCCAACCCTGTTAACGCTGATGGGAATGGAAATCCCGCAAGAGATGACTGGTAAGCCGCTGTTCATCGTGGAATAATCCTTCTCCATGAGGGAGAAGGCGTTTTTTGCACTATCAAGGGTAACCCGAAGCGCAAACGCAGGCAGCCGGCCGCTGCCTGAACGCACCGCGCCAAGGACGTTCACCGCCATGTGCGCCAGCGTATTTTGCGCTGGCGTCTTGCTGTTGCCGCTCGCCGGCCAGGCGGCGGAAGACAATAAATCCCAGTTGAAAGACATCCAGCAGAGCATCGCCGAGAAAGAAAAAGCGGTGAAGCAGCAGCAGCAGCAACGCAGCTCGCTGCAGGATCAGCTGCGTCAACAGGAAAAAACCATCGCCCAGGCCAGCCGCCAGTTGCGCGACACCCAGGGCACGCTCACCCAGTTGGGCAAGGACATTTCCGGCCTGAACGCCTCGATAGCCAAACTGCAAAAGCAGCAATCGACCCAGCAAAACCTCCTCGCCAAACAGCTCGACGCCGCCTTCCGACAAGGGCAGCACAGCGCCGTTCAGCTGATCCTCAGCGGTGAAGAAAGCCAGCGCAGCGAACGTATTCTGGCCTATTTCGGCTATCTGAATGAAGCGCGCCAGAAAACCATCGAAGAGTTGAAACAGACCCGCGCCGAGCTGGCGAAGCAAAAAACCACGCTGGTGGCTAAACAGGGCCAGCAAAAATCCTTACTGAGCGAACAACAGACACAGCAGCAGAAGCTGGAGCAGGCGCGCGGCGCCCGCAAGAAAACGCTGACCGCGCTGGAAGCTTCGCTGGAAAAAGACCAACAACGCCTGGTGGAACTGCGCCAAAACGAAGCCCGCATGCGCGACAAGATCGCTCGGGCGGAGCGCGAAGCCCGTGCGCGCGCCGAACGCGAAGCGCGTGAAGCGGCCAAAGTGCGCGAACAGGTGCGCATCAAGGAACAGCAGGCGAAGAAAACCGGCACCACCTACAAACCTAGCGAAGCCGATCGCTCGCTGATGGCGCGAACCGGCGGCCTCGGCCGTCCGGCCGGCCAGCTGATGTGGCCGGTGCGCGGCCGCACGCTGCACGGCTTTGGCGAGCAGCAGCAGGGCGAGCTACGCTGGAAAGGCATGGTGATCGAAGCCCGCGAAGGCAGCGAAGTGAAAGCCGTCGCCGATGGCCGCGTGCTGCTGGCCGACTGGCTGCAAGGCTATGGCCTGATGGTGGTGGTCGAACACGGTAAAGGCGACATGAGCGTGTACGGCTACAACCAAAGCGCGTTGGTCAACGTCGGGGCGCAGGTGCGCGCCGGCCAGCCGATCGCGCTGGTCGGCACCAGCGGCGGCCAGGGAACGCCGTCGCTCTATTTCGAAATCCGTCGTCAGGGACAGGCGGTTAACCCACTGCCGTGGTTGGGAAGATAGATTTGCGTTATGTCAAAACCCGTACAGCTTTGTTAATCGGCTGTCTGCTGCAGGTTTACGCTGCGCAGGCAGGAAAACTCTCCATCGTCATCGATGACGTGGGCTACCGCCCTCACGAAGAAAACGCGGTGCTGCAAATGCCGACGGCGATCTCGGTCGCAGTCTTGCCCAACGCGCCGCATGCCCGCCTGATGGCCACCCGCGCCCACAGCCAGGGCCGCGAAGTCTTGATCCACATGCCGATGGCGCCGCTCAGCAAGCAGCCGCTGGAGCGCGATACCCTGCAGCCTGCCATGAGCAGCGACGAGATCCAGCGCATCATCCGCAACGCAGTGAACAACGTGCCCTACGCGGTCGGCATGAACAACCACATGGGCAGCGCCATGACCTCCAGCCTGCCGGGCATGCAGAAAGTGATGCAGGCGCTCGAAAGCTACCGCCTGTACTTCCTCGACAGCATGACCATCGGCAGCAGCCAGGCGACCCGCGCCGCGGCCGGCACCGGCGTGAAGGTGATCAAACGCAGGGTGTTCCTCGACGATACCGCGAACGAAGCCGACATCCGCCGCCAGTTCAACCGCGCGGTCGAATTGGCGCGGCGCAACGGATCCGCCATCGCCATCGGCCACCCGCGCCCGGCGACGGTGAAGGTGCTGCAGCAGATGCTGCCGTCGCTGCCCGCCGATATCGTGCTGGTCAAACCGAGCGCGCTGCTGAACGAACCGCAGGGCAACGGCGGTGGCAGCTACGTCCCGCCGCCGGTCAAACCGCAAAAACCGCAGCCGAAGAATCCGTTCAGCGGCGGCATCAAGCAGTGCAAGGTCAAACCGCCGAAGGAAAAAACCAACGCCGGCACCGCGCTGGGCGTTATCGCCGACAGCATTGCCACCTCGCCGCCGGTGAACTTCATCAAGCGTCATTGGCAACACTGGACGCAAGCCAAACCGCAAGCATAAAAAAGGGCCGGAATTCCGGCCCTTTTCACATTTGCCGAGATTAATCCCAGCTCAGCACCACTTTGCCCGACTTGCCGGAGCGCATGGCGTCGAAGCCCTGCTGGAACTCGTCGATCGAGAAACGGTGGGTGATGATCGGGGTCAAATCCAGACCGGACTGGATCAGCGCCGCCATCTTGTACCAGGTTTCGAACATTTCACGGCCGTAAATCCCTTTGATAAACAGCCCCTTGAAGATGACCTGATTCCAGTCGATCGACATATCCGAAGGCGGAATGCCCAGCATGGCGATACGCCCGCCGTGGTTCATCGCATTAAGCAGCGTGCGGAACGCCGGCGGCGCGCCGGACATTTCCAAACCGACGTCGAACCCTTCGGTCATGCCCAGCTCGGCCATCACGTCGCTGAGGTTTTCCTTGCTGACGTTCACCGCACGGGTCACACCCATCTTGCGCGCCAGTTCCAGGCGGTATTCGTTAACATCGGTGATCACCACATGGCGAGCGCCGACGTGTTTGCACACCGCCGCCGCCATGATGCCGATCGGGCCGGCGCCGGACACCAGCACGTCTTCCCCGACCAGATCGAACGACAGTGCGGTGTGCACCGCGTTACCGAACGGATCGAAGATCGAAGCCAGCTCGTCGGAGATGTTATCCGGGATCTTGAAGGCGTTGAACGCCGGGATCACCAGGTATTCCGCGAAGCTGCCCGGACGGTTCACGCCCACGCCGACGGTGTTGCGGCACAGGTGCGTGCGGCCGCCGCGGCAGTTGCGGCAGTGCCCGCAGGTGATGTGGCCTTCGCCGGACACGCGATCGCCGATGCTGAAGCCTTTGACTTCCTGACCGATCGCCACCACTTCGCCCACATATTCATGGCCGACCACCATCGGAACCGGAATGGTTTTTTGCGACCACTCGTCCCAGTTGTAGATATGCACATCGGTGCCGCAGATCGCGGTTTTGCGGATTTTGATCATGATGTCGTTGTGGCCCAGCTCCGGCTGAGGCACGTCGGTCATCCAAATCCCTTCTTCCGCTTTCAGTTTTGACAGTGCTTTCATGGTTTTACCTTATGCAATAACGCCAAGATCCTTACCGATACGTGTAAACGCCGCCACTGCGCGTTCGATTTGCTCCGGGGTGTGGTCAGCGGACATCTGGGTACGGATGCGCGCCTGGCCTTTCGGCACCACCGGATAGAAGAAACCGGTCACATAGATGCCTTCCTTGAGCAACGCATTGGCGAATTCCTGCGCCAGCTTCGCCTCACCCAGCATCACCGGGATGATGGCATGATCGGCGCCGGCCAACGTGAAGCCGGCGGCGGTCATTTTTTCGCGGAACAGACGCGCGTTGGCCCACAGGCGATCGCGCAGGGCATCGCCCTCTTCCAGCAGTTCCAGCACTTTGATCGACGCGGCGACGATCGCCGGCGCCAGCGAGTTGGAGAACAGGTACGGGCGCGAACGCTGGCGCAGCCACTCCACCACTTCTTTCTTGGCGGCGGTGTAGCCGCCGGACGCGCCGCCCAGCGCTTTGCCTAACGTACCGGTGATGATATCGACGCGGCCCATCACTTCGCAGTATTCATGGGTGCCGCGCCCGTTGGCGCCGACAAAGCCCACCGCGTGAGAGTCATCCACCATCACCAGCGCCTGGTATTCGTCCGCCAGATCGCAAACCCCTTTCAGGTTGGCGATCACGCCGTCCATCGAGAAGACGCCGTCAGTGGCGATCAGGATGTGACGCGCGCCGTCGGCTTTGGCCTGCTTCAGCTGCGCGGCCAGCTCGGTCATGTCGTTATTGGCATAGCGATAGCGCTTGGCCTTGCACAGGCGCACGCCGTCGATGATCGACGCGTGGTTCAGCGCATCGGAGATAATGGCGTCTTCCGGGCCGAGCAGGGTTTCGAACAGCCCGCCGTTGGCGTCGAAGCAAGAGGAGTACAGGATCGCGTCTTCCATGCCCAAAAAGGTCGCCAGTTTCTGTTCCAGCTGCTTGTGGCTGTCCTGGGTGCCGCAGATGAAGCGCACCGACGCCATGCCGAAACCGTGGCTGTCCATGCCAGACTTGGCGGCGGCGATCAGCGCCGGGTGGTTGGCCAGGCCCAGGTAGTTATTGGCGCAGAAGTTGATCACATGGCTGCCGTCGGCGACGGCGATATCCGCCTGTTGCGCGGAGGTGATGATGCGTTCTTCCTTGAACAGCCCTTCACTGCGCGTGGCGGCAAGCTGTTGTTCCAACTGCTGATAAAAAGACGCTGACATTCGGTTATCTCCAGGATTGGGCTATTTGCGGCATATTTTACTGATTTGTAACCAAACTGACGAGAATGCGCGGGAGAGAATATTAAAATTGCAGCAGATATCACGGCAAACGGCGGACTTCAATGGCAATGCGGGATATTCGGAGCCCTTCCGCTGTTTGCCGCGGCATGAAATGCTATTATAACCGCCATTGAGCGTGGGGCATTGTGCCCCGCCAGGCAGCTTAGCAGGGGTAACCCAATGATTATCGTCACAGGCGGCGCCGGCATGATCGGCAGCAACATCATTAAGGCACTGAACGACAAGGGATATCGCGATATCCTGGTGGTGGATAACCTGAAAGACGGCACCAAGTTCGTCAACCTGGTCGATCTGGACATCGCCGACTATATCGATAAAGAAGACTTTATCGCCAGCATCGTGGCCGGCGACGATCTGGGCGATATCGAAGCGGTGTTCCACGAAGGCGCCTGCTCCGCGACCACCGAGTGGGACGGCAAGTACATGATGGACAATAACTATCAGTACTCCAAAGACCTGCTGCATTACTGCCTGGATCGCGAAATCCCGTTCTTGTATGCCTCCTCCGCCGCCACTTACGGCGGCCGCGAAGAGTTCATCGAAGAGCGTGAGTATGAAGCGCCGCTCAACGTGTACGGCTACTCCAAATTCCTGTTCGATCAGTACGTGCGCGAGATCCTGCCGGAAGCGGACTCGCAGATCTGCGGCTTCCGCTACTTCAACGTTTATGGCCCGCGCGAAGGGCACAAAGGCAGCATGGCCAGCGTCGCCTTCCACCTGAATACCCAGATCAACCGCGGCGAAAACCCGAAACTGTTCGCCGGCAGCGAAAACTTCAAGCGTGACTTCATCTACGTCGGCGACGTGGCGGCGGTTAACCTGTGGTTCTGGGAAACCGGCAAATCCGGCATCTTCAACTGCGGCACCGGCCGAGCGGAAACCTTCCAGGCGGTAGCCGACGCGGTGGTGGACTTCCACCAGAAAGGCGCTGTGGAATACATCGAGTTCCCGGAGAAGCTGAAAGGCCGCTATCAGGCGTACACCCAGGCCGATCTGACCAAGCTGCGCGCCGCCGGCTACGACGCACCGTTCAAAACGGTCGCCGAAGGCGTGAAAGAGTACATGGCCTGGTTGAACCGCACCGCATAAGCTGAAGGAATTAACGCTGGGTATGAAAATACTGGTTATCGGCCCTTCTTGGGTTGGCGACATGATGATGTCGCAAAGTCTCTATCGCACCCTGAAGGCCGAATACCCGTCGGCGGAGATCGATGTGATGGCACCGGCCTGGTGCCGCCCGTTGCTGGCGCGCATGCCGGAAGTCAATCAGGCGCTGGCGATGCCGCTGGGCCACGGCGCGCTGGGGCTCGGCGAGCGCCGCCGCCTGGGGCGTGCTCTGCGCGCCAACCGTTACGATCGCGCTTACGTTCTGCCCAACTCGTTCAAATCCGCGCTGGTGCCCTTCTTCGCCGATATCCCGCAGCGCACCGGTTGGCGGGGCGAAATGCGTTACGGCCTGCTGAACGATGTCCGCGTGCTCGACAAGGCCGCCTTCCCGCTGATGGTGCAACGCTATGTGGCGCTGGCCTATGACAAAGGGCGCATTCAGCGCGCCGACGATCTGCCGCAGCCGCTGCTGTGGCCACGGCTGCAGGTGAGCGACGAAGAGATCGCCGACACCACCGCGGCCTTCAACCTGACCGACAGCCGCCCGATCGTCGGCTTCTGCCCGGGCGCAGAATTCGGTCCCGCCAAGCGCTGGCCGCACTATCACTACGCGGCGCTGGCACAACGGCTGATCGAGAGCGGCTATCAAATCGCGCTGTTCGGTTCGGCGAAAGACCATGAGGCCGGCGAACAGATCCGCGCCGCGCTGCAGGAAGACGCCCGCGATTTCTGCCTTAACCTGGCCGGAAAAACCCAGCTGGAGCAAGCAGTTATCCTGATCGCAGCCTGTCGGGCGGTGGTCAGTAACGACTCCGGTTTAATGCACGTTGCCGCAGCGTTGAACAAACCGCTGATAGCCTTGTACGGCCCAAGCAGCCCCGACTTCACGCCGCCGCTTTCCGACGAGGCGCGGGTGATTCGCTTGATCAGCGGCTACCACAAGGTGCGTAAGGGCGATGCCGAGCAGGGATACCACCAAAGTTTGATCGATATTCAGCCGCAGCAAGTGTTGGACGCGCTGACGCCGTTACTTGTCGCCAGCGAGGAATAATCATGCAGGTGTTAATTGTAAAAACCTCCTCGATGGGGGACGTGCTGCATACACTGCCCGCCCTGACCGACGCGCTGCAGGCCATTCCCGATATCCGCTTCGACTGGGTGGTGGAAGAAGGCTTCAGCCAAATCCCCACCTGGCACCCGGCGGTAGATCGCGTGATCCCGGTGGCCATTCGCCGCTGGCGAAAAAATTGGTTCGGCAACGACACTCGGCAACAGCGCTGCGACTTCAAACGCGCGCTGCAAGAACGCCGTTACGACGTGGTGATCGACGCGCAGGGCCTGATCAAAAGCGCCGCGCTAATCACGCGCATCGCCAAAGGCAACAAACATGGCCCGGACTGCAAGAGCGCGCGCGAACCGTTCGCCAGCTGGTTCTACAATGTGCGCCATGAGATAGACAAGCAGCAGCACGCGGTGGAGCGCACGCGCGAACTGTTCGCCAAAAGCCTTGGCTACGACAAGCCAGGCAGCTACGGCGATTACGCCATCGCCGCACGCTTTCTCAGCCGCCCGCCGGCCGATGCCGGGCAGTATTTGGTGTTTTTGCACGCGACAACCCGTGACGATAAGCATTGGCCGGAGCAAAACTGGCGTGAGCTGATCTCACTGACAGCGGACAGCGGGCTGAAGATCAAACTGCCGTGGGGAGCAGAGCATGAACATCAGCGCGCGCTGCGCTTGGCGGAAGGTTTTTCACATGTCGAAGTGCTGCCGAAGCTCAGCCTGCAGCAGGTGGCCGAGGTGCTGGCCGGTGCCAGGGGCGTGGTCTCGGTCGACACCGGGCTCAGCCATTTGACCGCCGCGCTCGACAAACCGAACATCACGCTGTTCGGGCCGACCGATCCCGGTCTGATCGGCGGCTACGGGCAAAATCAATACGCCTGTCGGCCAGAGCAGAGCAACAGCATGGCAGACATTTCCGCTCAGAAGGTGATGACGCTGATTCACGACAGGGTGCCGGTATAATGGGAACATTCTTCAAGCAAATATATCGTTATACGCATGCGCGCCCTTATAGGCATAACGAAAACCTCTGGCCTTACGTCAAGATAAAACGTGCCGCCAGCGGAGAGATCGTCGAGTTGAATTACCGTCGGCAGCGCGTGCCGCTCGTGCAATTGGCCGATCTGAAAGCGCGTTTCTCTGGCGATATATTGCTGACTGCCACCGGCCCCTCGGTGAAGAATCTCCACCTGGAAAAATTCCCGGCCATGCCTGCCATGGGCGTTAACGGCGCCTATTATCTGCATGATCAGGTAGATTTTAGATTCTATGTCATTGTTGATATGGGTTTTATCGATAAAAAGGCGGAAATAATCGGCGATATCATCACCGACTCTCGCCTGACGCTTTTCACGACGGTGCACGGCGTGGCTAAAATCATCGACAGATTCAGCCTGGAGAAAGTGAAGTGCCGTTTGGCAGTGATTGAAGATGCCGCCTTTAAAATCTACCAAGCCAGAATAGTCAACAAAGAACTGTGGGCGGCCTATCACGATAACAATAACGTCACGTTTGCCGCCGACAGACAGGATATCGCTTTTAGCCACGACATTCGCCACGGCGTCTTCGATGCTGGCACTGTCGCCTACTGGGCGCTGCAAATTCTAACGTTCTTGGGTTTCGAACAGGTGTATATCATTGGGTTGGATATGAACAACTTTCACCAACCCCGTTTTTATGAAGCAGCGGAAAATAAGCTGCCAACCGAGTTGGAGGACAAGATCACCAGTCTGATCATGCCGTCGCTGAGCCATGCCAGCAAAATGATGAAAGCCAAGAACATCATGGTAAAGAACCTTTCTGTCGCCAGCGCAGTCAGCAATGACATTTTCGACAAGATCAATCCCGATGAAATTTTCAAATAACGCTTTTCAGCCACGGCAACTTTATGTCGTGTTCCTGTTTCTGTTTTCTTTTTTCAGCGCTATTTTTTGTGGCTATACAAAAGTGAATAATCTGTTTCACCTTGCCGCAATTTTTTTCACGATCGCGCTGTATCGCAATGCAGATCTTCGGCTAATCTTTTCGCTGAATCATGAAGTCCGCCGCGGGCTGGGTCTGATTGCAGCGATGTTATGCTACTTCGCTTTCAGCAATCTTTGGTCTAACGATCCGGCCAATATCGAATCAACCCTGACGCACAGCGTTTACCTGCTGCTTTATCTGTCCATGCTGATCAGCGTGCTTAACGGCGCAAAACGCGATTTGCTGTTTACCGTCATCACGCTGGGGCTCACTCTCCTGTGCCTGTATTCGCTCGTTTTTGATCACCAAGAAATTCTAGTCAGCCGGCAGGTCTCGAAAAGCAATCCGGGTCCCGGAAACGTCATTGATTTAGCGGGAATGGCAGGGATCGGCATCTTCCTCAGCCTGATCGTATTTCGCGAGAAGCGGCGCCTGGTTATTCTGGCCGTCATACCCATTCTGCTCGGCACCATGCTGCTGACCCAAAGTCGCGGACCGATGATTTCCCTGCTTATTGCCTTGCTGGTCACGCAATCCTATAGGCACTTAAAACTGAAGCACGCCGCTTATTTTCTCATCGCGCTGGTCGCGGTTAGTGCAGTTATTTTATCTTCAGAAATAGGGCAATTGCTGCTGACCCGTTTCGAAGAAATGTATACCCAAAGCTCCCTTCGCCTGAGCATCTGGCACCATATTTTCGAGCTGGTCGGCCAAAGTCCTTACTTTGGTTATGGATTCAACTATGAGCTGTCTTTCACCAATTATTCCGGTGAGTATATACGCACCACCCACAGTCTCTATTGGGGGGCGTTACTGAAAGGCGGTATCGTGGGTCTGGCACTGTTCATGGCGGTATTGAGCTATAGCGGCTTGCTGGCCCTGCGGCGCCTGCGCGACGGCATGCGTCTGGAAGCCGCGCTGTTTATCTTTATTCTGCTGTTTTACACATCGCAGGGGATGTTCGTGGTAGGTAATCCGTCTGAATCCTGGTACTTATTCTGGTTCCCGTTGGCGGTGATCATGACGACCAGAGTGAAAGCCAACGCCGGTTAACTGCCCGGGGCGGTTCTATAGGCCGCCCCGGATTTTCAGCAATCTTATGCGGCACCGAGACTCAACATGACCTTCTCCATTACCTTCTGACTGGTGATAATGCTTAAAGGTTGCCGGCGCTGTATATCGCTCAGTTGCTGCGTCTCCGTTGGTACGTGCATGACCTGATGCAGCTCAGGGTTCTGATAAGGACCCGTTTGTTTCGGATCGGCGGTCACGAACAGGCTGACAGTTTTGGTTTTCAGCGCAATGGCCAAATGCAATGGCCCGGTATCACCGGTAACCAGCACATCCATATTGTCCATCACCCCCAACAATTGCGGCAACGTCGTTTTGCCAATATAACTGGCCACCCGACTCTGTTCTTCCGCCGTTAAACCCGCCATAAATTCACGCTCTATCACTTGCTCTTTTGGTGCACCGATCAAGGTAATTTGATACTCCGTCGAATGCGCCAGCAACATTTTCGCCAGGCCGATAAAGTGGCTAACCGGCCAACAACGCAAGGGCTCAGAAGCCCCCATTTGAAAACCAATCACCACCTTGCCCAATGGTTTCGGCTGTTGAGGAAAATCCACCGGAATAAACATTTCCCGATTCTGCGCATCGCATCCCAATTGGCTAACCAGATCCAGCTTGCGTTGAATCAGGTGGCCTCGATCGCGAATGCTGATGCCGGTCAACCACTGCTCCATACCGCTCAAATCGTTTTTATAGACATCTTTAAATAAGTACTCGCAGCCGGAACAGATCGCCGTGATAACATCATAGGGCGCTTTCGAATGCAGTATCACCGCCAACTGCGGGCGATTCTTTTTCAATCGACGGATGACACCGAGCATATCCTTGGCTTTGTGATCCCAATAAATGACGTCGGAAAAATAGCTGCTGGTTCCGACTAAACCGCCATTCTTGTAGCTGGATACCAACGTGAGTTTGGCGCGGGGATAACGTTCACGGATCGCACGGATCGCCGGGGTATTGAACATCAAATCGCCCAACGCGGTTGTCGAAAAAATAGCAATGCGCTCAAAATCGCGATTTTTATCAAACGAGCGCTTATCTTTGTAGTTACCGCCAAACTTCGTATAAAACCGGAGACAAGCGTTAGCCAGCTTGACTTTCCATTGTTTCGACATATTGGTTTAATTCGCTTTAAGTTGATAATACTCGGCCAGCGTCATGCCCACCGTGCGCTGCTGCAGCCAGTCAAACAGCTGCTCCAGATCGCGGTACAGCCCTTCGATATCCTGCTCGGTTTTGAACGTCGGGCTGCCGCCCGGCATAAATTCGGAGGAGTGCAGCATGAATTCAACGTAGTCATGCCCCTGCGCCAGCGATGCCTCAGCCACGCTTATCATCTTGGCCACATTGCCGCCACTCGGCCGCAGCCAGTTGACGGACGGCGAACGCCGCTTGCCGCGCAGCCGGTCATAGCCCTGCTTGAAGGCATTCATCAGCGCCGAATGCTTGTACTGGATACTCATCGGCACTTCCAGCAGCGACGAAGCGCCCGGTTTGGCGATGTTCTGCGGATCGATGAAATAGGCCTGCGACGGGAACCGGCTGTAATCTGTGCCGCCGTCGCCCTGCGGATTGCCCGGCGAAAACTGCCAGTTGACCCGCGGCGTCACCGAACAGTCCACCTGATAGCCGTATTCCAGCAGCAGCGAGGCATAATATTCGTTGAACGCCCAACGGCCGGCGCGATGACTGAGCATTTTGGTCTGGAAGGCGTCTTCCAGCAGCTTGGTCATGTGATCGACCTTGGCGCGGATCTGATCGGCGGGATACTCGATCAAATAAGGCTTGTGGCGCCAGTCGTCGTCGGTGAGCGGCGCTAGCGGCGGGCTGTTCCAGGCATGCAGGTGCATGCCCACTTCACCCGTGCCACGAGCGATCACGTCGCGCGCGAACTCGACATAAGCCGGGTCCACCGCCATTTCATAGTTGGTGAGATAAACCGGTTTGAAGGCGTATTTTTCGCACAATGCCTGAAAGCGCGGCAAGAAACGCGTGTTTTCGGTCGCGATGCGATCGTGGTTTTGCCACAGATTATCGCCTTCGGTATCAATGGTGATGAGAAACGCCGGTTTAGTCATGAATATCGAGCCTGATATCAACAGAATGCACTATGTTACGCAGGCCGTTTCGCCAGGGCAAACGACTTTGCTGCCTGGTTTGGACAACGTTGAAGCGCATTCGTCCCCGGCTCGGCGATTTTTTTACGACCAGGCAAGAAAACCTTGCAACAGTAGCCACATGCGATCGTGTCATTTAGAATCAAAGATTGGTTTCCCAGAAAGCGACCCATGATGAACGACGCGCCAGCCCCAACTTCCGCCCCATCCGTACAGCGTATTTTGATCATAAAACTGCGCCATCACGGCGATATGCTGCTGGTCACGCCGGTCATCAGCAGCCTGCGGCAAAACTACCCGCAGGCGCAGATCGATGTGCTGCTGTATCAGGAAACGCAGGAGATGCTGGCCAGTAATCCGGAACTGTCGACGCTGTTCGCCATCGACCGTCAATGGAAAAAACAGGGCGCCCGCGCGCATCTGGGGCACGAACTGGCGCTGCTGCGTCGCCTGAAGGCGCAACGCTACGATCTGGTGGTCAACCTGGCCGATCAGTGGCGCAGCGCCATCCTCACGCGCCTGACCGGTGCGCGTATCCGTCTGGGCTTCGATTTCCCCAAACGCCGCGGCTTCCTGTGGCGCCATTGCCATACGCAGCTGGTGCCGGTCGACAATCACGCCCACCTGCATACCGTCGAACAGAATCTTTCGCTGCTGGCGCCGCTGAACCTGCCCGCGCTCAATGAACATGTGACCATGAGTTACGATCCGCAGGATTGGCAGGCTTGTGAGCAACGGTTGCAGAAACAGGGCGTCGCCGGCGGTTATATTGTGGTGCAGCCCACCTCGCGCTGGTTCTTCAAATGCTGGAGCGAAGAGAAAATGGCCGCCACCCTCACCGCCTTGCAGGCCGACGGCCACCAGTTGGTGATCACCTCCGGCCCCGACGCCAGAGAACAAGCCATGGTCGAGCGCATTTTGGCGCTCTGCCCGCCACAGGGTGTGATCTCGTTGGCCGGCCAGCTGACGCTGCGCCAACTGGCCGCCCTGATCGACCACGCCAAACTGTTTATCGGCGTGGATTCAGTGCCTATGCACATGGCCGCCGCGCTGCAAACGCCGTGCGTGGCGCTGTTCGGCCCTTCCAAGCTGACTTTCTGGCGGCCGTGGCAAGCTACCGGCGCCGTGATCTGGGCCGGCGACTTCGGCGAACTGCCCGATCCGGACGCCATCGATACCGGCACCGACGAACGGTATCTCGACCTTATTCCTACAGACGCGGTGATTGCAGCCGCGCGGAGCACGCTGGCATGAAAGCATTTCGTTTGGCGATCGTTCGCCAAAAATACCGCCCGGACGGCGGAGCCGAACGTTTCGTTTCCCGCGCCCTGGAAGCGCTGGAGCAACAGGATCTCGATCTGAACGTCATCACTCGCGAATGGCAGGGTGACGCCAATCCCAACTGGCATATCCACCTGTGCAATCCATTAAAGCTCGGCCGCATCAGCCGCGAACGGGGCTTCGCCGTGGCGGCCAGAGCGCTGTGGCAGAAAGAGCGCTTCGATCTGGTGCAAAGCCACGAGCGCATTCCCGGCTGCGACATCTATCGCGCCGGCGACGGCGTACACCGCCGCTGGCTGCTGCAACGCGCGCGGCTGCTGCCGGAATGGCGCCGCAAGTGGCTGTTCTCCAATCGCTATCACCGCTATGTGATGTGCGCCGAACGCGCCATGTACGCCGCGCCCGAGCTGAAAGCCGTCATCTGCAACGCCGAGATGATCAAGCAGGAAATCATCGCCGACTTTGGCGTGCCCGCCGACAAGATCACGGTGATCTATAACGCCATCGACAATCAAAAATTCCCGCCCGCCGACGAGGCCCAGCGTCAACGTCTGCGCGAGCAATATCAGATCCCGCAACAGGCGCACTGCCTGATCTTCGTCGGCTCCGGCTTTGAGCGCAAAGGGCTGGCCGCCGCCATCCGCGCCGTGGCAGCGACCGACAGCCACCTCCTGGTGGTCGGTAAAGACAAAGCCGAAAAACGCTATCGGGCGCTGGCGCAGTCGCTGGGCTGCGGCGATCGCATTCACTTTATGGGCGTGCAGAAGCAGACCCTGCCGTTCTATCAGGCCGCGGACGCGCTGCTGCTGCCGACGCTGTACGATCCATTCCCGAATGTGATTCTGGAAGCCATGTCATGCGGCCTGCCGGTTATCACCAGCACCACCTGCGGCGGCGCCGAGTTTATCACCCCAGGCCAGAACGGCTTCGTGACCGACGCGCTCGATGTACCGGCCATCACGGAGGCTATTCGGGCACTGCCGCGCCAGGCGCTGGGCTCATCCATGGGCGAAGCGGCGAGATTGCGCATTATGACGGCTACGCCGGCGCATCTGTCCGAACAGCTCATTTCCCTCTATAACCGGTTACTGGATTAGCTATGCGTATTCTGATGATCATCGATGGTCTGCCGGGCGGCGGCGCGGAAAAAGTGGTGCTGACCCTGTGTCAGGGCATGCAGCAACAGGGGCATGACGTCAGTCTGATCTCGCTGCGCGACGTCTGCAATTACCCTATCCCGTCAGGCATTGATTATCAGGTGGTAGCCGATCGCAGCCGTGCCCCCTGGCGCAAGCTGACCGAGCTGCCGCGCCGCGCCGCCGAGCTGGATCGCGCGATAGCCGAACACGAGCGCCAACGCGGCGCGTTCGATCTGGTGTTCTCCAACCTGCATAAAACCGATCGCATCGTCAGCCGCAGCAAGCGGCTGGCTTCGGACCGTCTGTGGTTCTGCATTCACGGCATTCTCTCCACCTCCTACCTCGGCCACCGCAAGGGTCTGGATCGCTGGCTGAAGCAACGCAAAATCGCCAACGTTTACCAGGGGAGAAATATCGTCGCCGTTTCACAGGCGGTCGGCGACGATCTGCAGCGGAACTTGCCGATCCGCCCGCGCCGCCTGGCGGTCATCAACAATCCGTTCGACCTCGACGCCATCCGGCAACAGGCGGCGGCGCCTTGCGAACTGGCCGGCCAGGACTATCTGGTGCACGTCGGCCGCTTTCACGCCACCAAGCGGCATGACCGCCTGCTGAAAGCCTATGCGCTCTCCGGCATTCAGGCGCCGCTGGCCTTGATCGGCACCGGGGATGACGCCCGCGTCGCCGAGGTCAAGCGTCTGGCGGCAGACTTGGGCATCGCAGAGCGCGTGCTGTTCCTCGGTTTCCAGACCAATCCCTATCCGTTTATCCGCCATGCCTCGCTGTTGGTGCTCAGTTCCGATAGCGAAGGGTTTGGCAATGTGCTGGTAGAATCGCTGTTGTGCGACACGCCGGTGGTCAGCACCCGCTGTCCGGGCGGCCCTGCGGAAATTCTGGAAAAAGCCGGCATGGCTAACGCGTTGGCGGAATTAAACGAAGCGTCGCTGGCAGAAAAAATGGCGGAAATTTACGCCAACCCGCCACAGATAAATCAACAGCAATTGCTGAGCTACGGGCTTGAGCCTATTTGCCATCAATATATTGAGCTGAAAGAAAAATAATAAAAAAATAAATAAGGCAGGGGATGCCTGCCTTATTTTCTTCGTTAGTTGAGCGCCTGCATTTTCTGCCAAACCTCATCGACAGAAACATCTTCACAGTGCCCCGACTCGCTCTGCAAAATATGATGACGGCCGGTCCATGGATGCCAGGACGTTTTATCGGTATCGCCAAAGAACACCACCATGTCCTTATTCAACGCAGCGGCAAGATGCATCTGCCCACCGTCGCTGCACAGCACCCGGTCGCATAAATCAAACCCGCCCAACAGCTCGCGCACCGACGCCGTCGGATAAAGCGCGACGCGTTCGTTTTGGCACAGCGCCAGCAGCTGTTCGGCGCGCTGCTGATCGCCGACGTCGTCCGGCGCCAGCGTGCCCTGCGGCGACCAAAAGATCAGCACGCCGGTGTGGGGATCGGCGGTCAGACGGTTGATGATTTCGGCATAGCGTTCAACCGGCCAGCGTCTTTTCGGGCTGCGGCTGCTGATATGCACGGCGCATACCCGTTCGACCGACGGCAGACGTTCCTGCAGCCGCTGCGCCGCCAATTGCCGCTCTTCAGGCGTCAGGAATACCCGCACCGGCGGGATCGGAATGGATTGATCGGTGATCGCCGATAAATAGCTGTAGGTGTGTTCGACCTGATGGAGGCCGCGGAAATCGTCCTTGCGGAACGGGCGATGAATATCTTTCGTGCCCAGATCGGCGCCGATGATATGGGTGGCGCCGGCCATTTTCGCTAAACGCAGGCTGTATTTGCATGGCACCGGGTTGGCCAGAATGACCGCATCGAACTTTATTTTGCGCAGCTTCAGGAAGATCATCAGACGTTCGAAATAAACGCCCAACGTCGTTTCATTTTTCGCCTTGTGCTTGGCCTTTTTATAGACAAAGACTTTCTCGAGATGAGGGTTGTTTTTAACAACGTCCTGGCTGACTTTATTGATCAGCAGATAAACTTTTGCGTCTGGATAGGCAATTTTCACCCCTTCAATCAGAGGCGTGGTGCAAACAAGATCGCCGATGTTGTCGCGGCGAATAATTAAAATATTCTTCATTCCGAGCCTATCGGCGAAATCGCTCGCCGGTTGTCTGAAACTGACACCCAAGGTTACCAAATTAGCGCCTTTCCCTTCCAGTTATGGTACTATTCCGAATAACCCATATAAATGAAATTGATAGAATGTTGCTGCGTTTATATCAGGTACTACTCTACCTCATCCAACCCCTGATCTGGCTCCGCTTACTGCTGCGCAGCCGCAAAGCTCCAGCCTACCGTAAACGCTGGGCGGAACGCTATGGCTTCTGCGCCGGGAAAGTCGTGCCGGGCGGCATCATGCTGCATTCCGTCTCCGTCGGCGAAACGCTGGCGGCCATCCCGCTGGTGCGGGCGCTGCGCCACCGTTACCCCGCTTTGCCGATAACTGTGACCACAATGACCCCTACAGGTTCAGAACGCGTCCAGTCCGCTTTCGGCAAAGACGTGCATCATGTCTATCTGCCCTACGATCTGCCCGGTTCCATGAACCGCTTCCTCGACCAGGTGAATCCCAAGCTGGTGATCATCATGGAAACCGAGCTGTGGCCTAACCTGATCAACGCGCTGCATCAGCGGCAAATCCCCCTGGTGATCGCCAATGCGCGCCTGTCGGCCCGCTCCGCCGCCGGCTATAAGAAAATTGGCGGATTCATGCGCGATATGCTGCGCCGCATTACGCTGATCGCCGCACAGAACCAGGAAGACGGCGATCGGTTTATCGAACTGGGCCTGAAACGCTCGCAGCTGGCCGTAACCGGCAGCCTGAAATTCGATATCTCCGTCACCCCGGAACTGGCCGCCCGCGCCGTTACGCTGCGCCGCCAATGGGCGCCGCGCCGCCCGGTGTGGATCGCCACCAGCACCCATGACGGTGAAGAAACCATCCTGCTGGAAGCGCACCGCAAGCTGCTGGAAAAACACCCCGACCTGCTGCTGATCCTGGTGCCGCGTCACCCGGAACGCTTCCCGACCGCCAAGGAGCTGGTGCAGAAAGCCGGCTTCAGCTACACCCTGCGCAGCAGCGGCGAAATCCCGTCTGGCAGCACCCAAGTGGTGATCGGCGATACCATGGGCGAACTGATGCTGCTGTACGGCATCGCCGATCTGGCCTTTGTCGGCGGCAGCCTGGTGGAACGCGGCGGGCACAACCCGCTGGAAGCCGCCGCGCACGCCATCCCGGTGCTGATGGGCCCGCATACCTTCAACTTTAAAGACATCTGCGCCAAGCTCTCGCAGGCCGAAGGCCTGATCACCGTGGCCGACGTGGATTCGCTGGTGAAGGAAGTGGAAACCCTGTTGACTGACGAAGATTACCGTCGCTACTACGGCCGCCATGCGGTGGAAGTGCTGTATCAGAATCAGGGAGCGTTGCAGCGCCTGCTGCAGCTGCTTGAACCGCATCTGCCGCCCCGGAGCCACTGAATGAGCAGCCGCAAAAGCCTGTCGGTGGTGATGATCGCCAAAAATGAAGCCGGGCTGTTGCCGGACTGTCTGCGCTCGGTCGAGTGGGCCGATGAAATCATCGTGCTGGACTCCGGCAGCGAGGACGACAGCGTCGCCGTCGCCGAAAGCCTGGGCGCCAAAGTCTTCACGCACACCGACTGGCAAGGATTCGGCAAGCAGCGTCAGCTGGCGCAAAGCTACGCCAGCCATGACTACGTTTTGATGATCGACGCCGACGAACGCGTCACGCCCGAACTGCGGCAATCCATCGAACGGGTGTTGAACGCACCGGACGACGGCGCCGTCTACAGCTGTGCGCGGCGCAACCTGTTCCTTGGCCGCTTCATGCGCCACAGCGGCTGGTATCCCGACCGCGTCAACCGCCTGTACGCCAACCCACGCTATCGCTATAACGACGATCTGGTGCACGAGTCGCTGAACATCGGCGACGCTAAAGTCATCCCCCTCAGCGGCGATATGCTACACCTGACCTGCCGCGACTTCTTCGCCTTCCAGCGCAAACAGCTGCGCTATGCCGAAGAGTGGGCCACACAGCGTCATCGAGCCGGCAAGCGTTGCGGCTATCTGTCTATCCTGACCCACACACTCGGCGCCTTCGTCAAAACCTGGCTGCTGCGCGCCGGCTTCCTGGATGGCAAACAGGGGTTGCTGTTGGCGGTGGTCAACGCGCAATATACCTTCAATAAATATGCCGCATTATGGGCATTGGGCCGCAACTACTCAGAGAAGTGAATCATGACCAGCAAAGCCATCTATCCCGGGACGTTCGATCCCATGACCAACGGCCACCTGGATTTAGTGACGCGCGCGTCGCTGATGTTCGATCACGTGATTCTGGCCATCGCCGCCAGCCCAAGCAAAAAGCCGCTGTTTAGCCTGGATGAGCGCGTGGCGTTGGCGACGCAGGTCACCTCGCATCTGGACAATGTGGAAGTACTGGGCTTCAGCGAGCTGATGGCGCATTTTGCCGCTCACCAGAATGCCAACATCCTGGTGCGCGGCCTGCGTGCGGTGTCTGACTTTGAATACGAACTGCAGCTGGCGAACATGAACCGCCATTTGATGCCGACGCTGGAAAGCGTGTTCCTGATGCCTTCAGAAGAGTGGTCGTTCATCTCCTCCTCACTGGTGAAGGAGGTCGCGCGTCACGGCGGCGATATTGCGCCTTTCCTGCCTGATGTGGTGACGCAAGCGCTGATGGCGAAGCTCGCCGCCGAGTGATGCTCAGCGCTGGCAGCGCCGGCAAAAGAAGGTGCTGCGCTGCCCGTGCTTGGCGGATTCGATCGGCGTGCCGCACGCGCGGCAAGGTTCTCCCGCCCGCCCGTAAACCTGCAACTCCTGCGCGAAATACCCCGGTTTGCCGTCCGACTGCAAAAAGTCGCGCAATGTCGTGCCACCCTGCTCGATAGAGCGCTGCAACACCGCCTTGATGGTCTTCGCCAGCAGTTCCGCTTCGGCTTTGCTCAACGAGCCCGCCGGACGATCGGGCAGGATCCCGGCGCTGAACAGCGATTCGCTGGCGTAAATGTTACCGACGCCGACCACCAGCTTGTTATCCATCAGCCACGGTTTGATCAGCGTGCGCTTATTGCGTGATTTTTCATACAGGTAGTCGCCGTTGAACGCTTCGCTCAGCGGTTCCGGCCCCAGATGCGCCAACACGCTGCTGGTCGCCAGGTCTTCGCACCACAGCCAGGCGCCGAAACGGCGCGGATCGGTATAGCGCAGGATCATGCCGTTGCTGATCACCAGATCGACGTGGTCGTGTTTGCCGGCCTCGTCTTCGTTTTCCTCGCGCAGCATTCGCAGGCTGCCCGACATGCCCAGGTGCACGATAATCCAACCGTTCTCCAGCTCGATCAGCAGGTATTTGGCCCGGCGCTGCACGCTGAGCACCGGCCGATCGCTCAGCGTCAGGATCTGTTCGGAAACCGGCCAGCGCAGGCGCGCGTTGCGCACCACCGCATACTGAATGCTGTGGCCGACAAGATAAGGCTCTATACCGCGTCTGCTCGTCTCAACTTCCGGTAATTCAGGCATCTGGCTTCCCCTCCGACGTTTTCTACCCTTTATAAAACAAAAAACCCGGCCAAGGCCGGGTTTTTCATTAATCCACTAAAATTATTTAATTTTAGCTTCTTTGTATACTACGTGCTGACGGACAACTGGATCGAATTTCTTCAGTTCCAATTTTTCCGGCTTAGTACGCTTGTTCTTCGTGGTGGTATAGAAGTGACCAGTACCAGCAGAAGAAACCAGCTTGATCTTCTCGCGAACACCTTTAGCCATGATTCAGTTCCTTAATACTTCTCACCACGGGCACGCAGATCGGCCAGAACCGTCTCAATACCCTTCTTATCGATAACACGCATACCTTTAGCAGATACACGCAGAGTTACAAAGCGCTTCTCAGCCTCAACCCAAAAACGGTGTGAGTGCAGGTTAGGCAGAAAACGGCGTTTGGTCGCGTTCATTGCGTGGGAACGGTTGTTACCGCTCACCGGGCGCTTGCCAGTAACTTGGCAGACTCGGGACATGTCTATTCTCCAAAAATCAAATCAGCTCGAGCTTCGTATAGGGTATGGCCGCCTCGTCAGGCTTTTAGAGCCCATCTCAGCAAACTTCATACTGAGGAGACTCTCGTCATCAGGTAGAAACCACACATCAGGTCAGAAACCTGCTGAGATAGGCTCTTGCGCCAAACCCAAGATTCTCAAAGGTGGCGTAGTATACGCTCTGAAGCGTAAGTGCTCAAGTCCCGAACAGCTAAAGATCCCACAAGGATCGCGAAAAAATCGCTTAAAGCCATCCGCGCTCGGCAAAAGAGACGCATTCACCCCGACCGATCACCAAATGATCAAGCACTCGGATCTCCAATAACTGACAGGCTTTCACCACCTGTTCCGTTATTAAACGGTCGGCATGACTGGGTTCAGCCTTACCCGAAGGGTGATTATGCGCGAGAATCAGCGCGGCGGCATTAGCCTTCAACGCTTCACGCACAATTTCTCTCGGGTAGACGACGACGCTGCTGATGGTACCAGCAAACATCTCCTGATGGCGAATAACCCGGTGCTGATTGTCTAAAAACAATACCAAAAAGACCTCTCGCTCGCGATGCGCCAGCAGGCTTTGCAGATAATGCTGGGTGACGCGCGGATTGAGCATGGCGTTTTCCTGCGACAAATGGCTGGAAAAGAAGCGCAGCGCCAGCTCGGCAATCGCCTGCAGCTGCGTATAGCTGGCGTCGCCCAGGCCTTTTTGACTGCAAAACGCCTGATGATCGGCCGACATCAGGTGGTAAAGCGAGCCGAACCGGCGCAGCAGCTGCTCCGCCAGCTGCATCACGTGCACGCCGGGCAACCCGGTGCGCAAGAAAATGGCCAACAGCTCCGCGTCGGACAGCGCCGCGGCCCCCTGCATCAACAGCTTTTCACGCGGCGCCAGCGCGCCCGGCCAGCACGCCACAGTCGGGTTGCTCATCGTGTTCCTCCCTGAAAGGGCTACAGCATGCCACGCGCCGCCCGGCGCGTTCGACAGGTGTTTGATAACATTGCGAAGTGTTTCGCAAAGCACAATGTAACGCCCTGCAGCCATTGCGGAATCACTCACCTGAACGGCGGATATGCTAAAATGGCGCATCTTTCGGCTTTCAATCGGACAATGATGATGACGGGACTTTCCGGCAAACATATTGTGCTTGGCATCAGCGGCGGCATCGCCGCCTACAAATGCCCAGAGCTGGTGCGCCGCCTGCGCGACAGGGGCGCAGAAGTGCGCGTGGTGATGACCCACGCCGCCAAGGCGTTCATTACGCCGCTGACGCTGCAGGCCGTTTCCGGCCACCCGGTGTCCGACGATCTGTTGGATCCCGCCGCCGAAGCCGCCATGGGCCACATCGAACTCGGCAAATGGGCGGATCTGGTGATTCTGGCGCCGGCAACCGCCGATCTGCTGGCGCGCGTCGCCGCCGGCATGGCCAACGATCTGTTGACGACCGTCTGCCTGGCGACCGACGCCCCTATCGCCGCCGCCCCCGCCATGAACCAGCAGATGTATCGCGCCGCCGCCACGCAGGCCAACCTGCAAACGCTGCAGGCGCGCGGCATGCTGCTCTGGGGGCCGGACAGCGGCAGCCAGGCCTGCGGCGACGTAGGCCCGGGCCGCATGCTGGATCCGCTGGACATCGTCGAGCTGGCGAACGGTCATTTCTCCGCCCCGCAGGATCTGCAACATTTGCAGGTTATGATCACCGCCGGCCCAACGCGCGAAGCGCTGGATCCGGTGCGTTTCATCAGCAATCACAGCTCCGGCAAAATGGGTTTCGCCATCGCCCGCGCCGCCGCCGCCCGCGGCGCGCAGGTGACGCTGATCGCCGGGCCGGTGAGCCTGCCGACGCCGCCATCGGTCACCCGCGTGGACGTCACCAGCGCGCTGGAGATGGAACAGGCGGTGCAACAGCGCGCCGCGCAGCAGCAGATTTTCATCTCCTGCGCCGCCGTGGCTGACTACCGTCCCGAGCGGATCGCCGATGAAAAAATAAAAAAACAGGGTGATGAAATCGTCCTCAAGATGGTAAAAAACCCCGATATCGTCGCCGGCGTGGCGGCGATGACCAAAAATCGACCGTTTGTCGTGGGGTTTGCCGCCGAAACCCAGAATGTGGAAGAATACGCGCGGCAAAAACTGGCGCGTAAGAAGCTGGATTTGATTTGCGCTAACGATGTTTCGCTTGCAGAGCACGGGTTCAACAGCGACACCAATGCCCTGCACCTTTTTTGGCAGGATGGAGAAAAGCGCCTGGCGCTGAGCGACAAGGCACTCCTTGGCCAACGTTTAATAGACGAGATAGTCAGCCGTTATGATGAAAAAAATCGACGTTAAGATCCTCGACCCGCGCATCGGTCAGGATTTCCCGCTACCGACCTACGCTACGCCGGGCTCCGCCGGTCTCGACCTGCGCGCCTGCCTGGATAGCGCGGTAGAGCTGGCGCCGGGTGAAACCACGCTGCTGCCTACCGGCCTCGCGATCCACATCGCCGACGCCGGCCTGGCGGCGGTGATCCTGCCGCGCTCAGGCCTCGGCCATAAGCACGGCGTCGTGCTGGGCAACCTGGTCGGCCTGATCGACTCCGATTATCAGGGCCAGCTGATGGTGTCCGTTTGGAACCGCGGCCAGAAGCACTTCACCATCGAGCCGGGCGAACGCATCGCGCAGATGGTCTTCGTGCCGGTGGTGCAGGCCGAATTCAACCTGGTAGAAGAGTTCGACAGCAGCGAACGCGGCGAAGGCGGCTTCGGCCACTCGGGGCGCCACTAAGCGCCACCCAATGCACGAGGGCCGGCAGGGAAACGTCGCCTGAACCTTGCTTTCCGGGGAGAGGGATGTCTCTGCGGCAAGGTTTTACCGCGACAATTGCAGCGCACACCAGGCAGCGCGGAAAAAGGCCGTTAAGGCCGCTGACCCCAGCATCGTAAAAAAGCTATCACATAAGCCGCACAGAGCCTGCTCTGCAGCGGCCGGTGCCCGGGTTTCCGTCAGTTAAGTTTTAGCAAGGGTCTAATCAGACATGGCAGAAAAAGAAAATACGAAAAGGAATCGGCGCGAGGAAATATTGCAGGCGTTAGCCCAGATGCTGGAATCCAGCGACGGCAGCCAACGCATCACCACCGCCAAGCTCGCCGCAAACGTGGGTGTTTCTGAAGCTGCGCTGTACCGGCATTTCCCCAGCAAGACACGGATGTTCGACAGTCTGATCGAGTTTATCGAAGACAGCCTGATCACCCGCATCAACCTGATCTTGCAGGACGAGAAAGAGACGTTCAATCGTCTGCGCCTGATTTTACTGCTGATTCTGGGCTTTGCGGAACGCAACCCGGGGCTGACGCGCATCATGACCGGCCACGCGCTGATGTTTGAACAGGATCGCCTGCAGGGCCGCATCAACCAGCTGTTCGAACGCATCGAGGCGCAGCTGCGTCAGGTGCTGAAAGAGCGCAAATTGCGCGAAGGCAAAGGCTTTATCGTCGATGAAACGCTGTTGGCCAGCCAGTTGCTGGCCTTCTGCGAAGGCATGTTGTCGCGCTATGTGCGTTCGGAATTCCGCTATCGCCCCACACAGGAATTCGACGCCCGCTGGCCGCTGTTGGCGGCACAGCTGCAATAACGAACACGCCGGGCATGCCCGGCGTTGTTATTTATACCCCGTACTGCTCGCGGTAAGCGCGTACCGCCGCCAGGTGGTCCGCCATCTCCGGTTTCTCTTCCAGATAGGCGATCAGATCCTTCAGCGTGACGATTGAAATCACCTTGCAGTGATAGTCGCGTTCCACTTCCTGAATGGCGGAGATATCCGCGCGGCCGCGTTCCTGACGGTCGAGGGAGATCAGCACGCCCGCCAGCGAAGCGCCGCTGGCACCGATGATTTCCATCGACTCGCGGATCGCGGTGCCGGCGGTGATCACATCGTCCACCAGCATCACGCGCCCCTGCAGCGGGCTGCCCACCAGCGAACCGCCTTCGCCGTGAGTCTTGGCCTCCTTGCGGTTAAAGCAGTAAGGCACGTCGCGCTCATGGTGTTCCGCCAGCGCCACCGCCGTGGTGGTGGCGATAGGAATGCCTTTATAGGCCGGGCCAAACAGCAGATCGAAATCGATGCCGGAATCCATCAGGGCTTCAGCGTAGAAGCGCCCCAACAGCGCAAGATCGCGCCCGGTATTAAACAGGCCGGCGTTGAAGAAATACGGGCTGGTGCGGCCGGATTTCAGGGTGAACTCGCCGAATTTCAATACCTGCTTGTTAAGCGCGAACTCGATAAACTGGCGCTGATAGGCTTTCATTACTGCTTCTCCTCGTCTGAATCTGCTTGGGTCTTGTCATTACTGCCGCCCGATCGCCGGGCATAAAAAAGGCGACTTCTCAGTCGCCTTGAAAAATCAGTCCGCCAGCGCCGCTTTCTGCGCCTGGAAGATGGTTTCGATGCCCCCTCGGGCCAGCGCCAACAGCGCCAACAGCTCATCGTGGCTGAACGGCTCGCCTTCGGCGGTGCCCTGCACTTCAATCATGCGGCCGTCTTCCATCATCACTACGTTCATGTCGGTTTCCGCCGCGGAATCTTCCACATACTCCAGATCGCACAGCGCTTCGCCATTGACGATGCCGACGGAAACCGCCGCCACCATGCCCTTCATCGGATTGGCTTTCAGCTTGCCGTTGGCCACCAGCGTGTTCAGCGCGTCGGCCAGCGCCACGCAGGCGCCGGAGATGGAAGCGGTGCGGGTGCCGCCGTCGGCCTGCAGTACGTCGCAGTCGAGGGTGATGGTGAATTCACCGAGCTTTTTCAGATCCACCGCGGCGCGCAGCGAGCGAGCGATCAGGCGCTGGATCTCCAGCGTGCGGCCACCCTGTTTGCCTTTGGCGGCTTCACGGGCGTTGCGGCTGTGGGTGGAGCGCGGCAGCATGCCGTACTCGGCGGTGATCCAACCTTGCCCCTGGCCTTTCAGGAAGCGCGGAACGCCCTCTTCTACCGTGGCGGTGCACAAGACTTTGGTATCGCCAAACTCAACCAGCACTGAACCTTCAGCGTGTTTGGTATAGTGACGGGTCAGTGTCAAGGGGCGAACTTGCTGTGGTGCTCTGCCTGCAGGACGCATGGGCTCTCTCCGGCTTCAAATCAACTATTGGCTGCGCATTATACGGGCTTCGTGACGTAATGCCTATCCTGCCCGCAGCCGCGACGCTATAATCGCCTCATCTTTTCCTATTACGGGTACGCATCAATGATCCGCAGCATGACCGCCTACGCCCGGCGTGAAATCAAGGGTGAATGGGGCAGCGCAGCCTGGGAGCTGCGTTCCGTTAACCAGCGCTACTTAGAAACCTACATCCGCCTGCCGGAACAATTCCGCAGCCTGGAGCCGGTGATCCGTGAACGTATCCGTGGCCGCCTGACCCGCGGCAAAGTCGAATGCAACCTACGTTTCGAACTGGATCCAAGCGCGCAAAGCTCGCTGATCCTGAACGAAAAACTGGCCAAACAGCTGGTCGAAGCCGCCAACTGGGTGAAAATGCAGAGCGACGAAGGGGAAATCAACCCGATCGACGTGCTGCGCTGGCCGGGCGTGATGTCCGCGCAGGAGCAGGATCTGGACGCCATCAGCGCCGAGCTGATGCAGGCGCTGGACGGCGCGCTGGATGACTTTATCGTCGCACGCGAAAGCGAAGGCGCCGCGCTGAAAACGCTGATCGAACAGCGCCTCGACGGCGTCAGCGCCGAAGTGGTCAAAGTGCGCGCCCAGATGCCGAACATCCTGCAATGGCAGCGCGAGCGCCTGGTCAGCAAGCTGGAAGAGGCGCAGGTGCAGCTGGAAAACACCCGCCTGGAGCAAGAGCTGGTGCTGATGGCGCAGCGCATCGACGTCGCCGAAGAACTGGATCGTCTGGAAGCGCACGTGAAAGAGACGCACAACATCCTGAAGAAGAAAGAAGCCGTCGGCCGCCGCCTCGACTTTATGATGCAGGAGTTCAACCGCGAATCGAACACCCTGGCCTCCAAGTCAATCAATGCCGACGTCACCGCCTCCGCCATCGAGCTGAAGGTGTTGATCGAGCAAATGCGCGAGCAGATCCAGAACATCGAGTGATCCCGCTCCGCACGCCATCAAGCCCGCGCCAAGCGGGCTTTTTTATGGCTGCAGATCAGCGATAGGCGGCCGCCTGCTCTTCCTCCATCAGCCCCATTTTCTGCAGCTGCACCGCAATGCTCCAGGTTGAGCGCTCAAACTCATCACTCAGCGCTTCCAGCGTCGCCCCAGCCGCATGGCTCTCACGCAGCCGCAGTTTTTCTTCTTCCGACCAGGGGAAGCAGGCATTGGCCGGCCGGCCCTCGGCCAGATTCATCTGCCGCTTCTCCTCCGGCGTCAACCTGGCTTTTTTCTGCAGTTCGGATTCGCCGTCGAACTCGCTGGCCAATGCGAACAGCAGCCGGATAGCCTCCGGCGCGCAGGCCGCTGAAGCCGGTTTCAACAGCTCGCCGGTGTCGGGATTAACGCCGTTGGCCAGCGCCCTGAGCAACATACCGGTATTCATCGTTCGCCTCCTTGTTCGATAAAATGCGCGCCGGTCGCGGCGCCTTGCCCAAACATGTTTCTCCGCCTTAGCCGAGAAAACCACGCTTTGCGCCGGGAAAAATCGCCCATTGCGAGCCAGATTCCGGGCGCCTGAACGTGCGGGACGGTGGTTGCATCAGGCTGCGAGCCGGCAGGCATCATGGAAGACAGCCCACTAAGGAACGTCGGGGGCTTATGAAAAACTGCCGAGCAGCGCGTGCGGATGACAATCGGCAAGATATCCCGCATGCCATAAGTATTTTGTTCTAATTATCACGCAAGGTAATGAAAGGACGGCGATGCTGTGGCTAAATGTGTTTTTTTCCTGCCCGTGAACCGTACGGACCGTTTATGCCACAAATTCTGCAATTTATTATGGCCCTGGTGGTGATCGTCGCCCTAGCGCTGCTGGTCAGCAATAATCGCAAGAAAATCCGCCTGCGCTATATCATCCAGCTGTTGGTGATCGAAGGCGCGCTGGCCTATTTCTTCCTGCACTCCGCCAGCGGGCTCAGCGTGATCAAGCACGTCGCCGGCTTCTTCGACACCCTGCTCGCCTACGCCGCCCAAGGGTCGGAGTTCGTGTTCGGCGGCATGAGCAAAGATGGCCTGGCGTTTATCTTCCTCGGCGTTTTGTGCCCTATCATCTTTATTTCCGCCCTGATCGGCATTTTGCAGCATTTCCGCATCCTGCCGCTGATCATCCGTCTGGTGGGCACCCTGCTGTCCAAGGTCAACGGCATGGGCAAGCTGGAATCGTTCAACGCCGTCAGCACGCTGGTGCTGGGGCAGTCGGAGAACTTCATCGCCTACAAGGGCATCATCGGCGACATCTCGCCGCGCCGCATGTACACCATGGCCGCGACCGCCATGTCGACGGTATCGCTCTCCATCGTCGGCGCCTACATGTCGATGATCGACGCGCAGTACGTGGTAGCGGCGTTGATCCTTAATATGTTCAGCACCTTCATCATCCTGTCGATCATCAACCCGTATCAGGTCGAAGACGAGCCGGAGCTGAAGCTGAACAAGCTGCACGAAGATCAGAGCTTCTTCGAAATGTTGGGCGAGTACATTCTGGCCGGCTTCAAAATTGCGATGATCATCGCGGCGATGCTGATCGGCTTTATCGCGCTGATCTCCGCCGTCAATGCGCTGTTCTCGGCAGTGCTCGGCATCAGCTTCCAGCAAATCCTCGGCTACGTGTTCTATCCGCTGGCCTGGCTGATCGGCATCCCGGCGGAGGAGGCCCTGAAGGCGGGCAGCATCATGGCGACCAAACTGGTGGCCAACGAATTCGTGGCGATGATTGAGCTGAAGAAGATCGCGGCGGAGCTGTCGCCGCGCGGGTTGGGCATTCTGTCGGTGTTCCTGGTGTCGTTCGCCAACTTCGCCTCCATCGGCATCGTCGCCGGCGCCATCAAGGGGCTGAACGAGCAGCAAGGCAACGTGGTTTCCCGTTTTGGCCTGAAGCTGGTTTACGGCTCGACGCTGGTGAGCCTGTTGTCGGCGGCCATCGCCGGCCTGGTGCTGTAATCCCCACTCCCGGCCACAGGGCCGGGAGTTCGCTTTAAAACGCCACGCACACCGGCGCATCCACCCGCATTACCGAATCCTGCGCAAACTGCTGCTTATAGCCGCTGCGCAGCGCCTCGATATTCGCCTCGCTCTCTTTGCCCGGCGCATGGATCAACAGCAGCGCCTTGCTGTTCTCGCGCGCCAGTTTGCCGTCGTGGCCCAGCCACTGGCCTTTGGCATCAAACACCGTCAGCCCGTCTTTAAAGCGCGGCGTCACCTGGCTATCGACGAAGGTTTGCCACTCGGCGGCGGTGATCGCCGGCCCCGCAGGGCGGTTCAGGCCGAAGTAGAGCGTTGTTTGCACCAGCGGATCACCGGTGCGGCAAACCGGGGCGGGTGACGTTGCCTGGTGGCCTGGCGCCACGCAGCCGCTCAGCAGCAGGGCGGCCACCACGGCGCCGGCGGCCAGTCTCGGGGAGTTTTTCATCTGCAATCTCGATTTTTCGGTTGAAGAATTCGCTGCAAAAATCATAGTCAGCGATGGAAATTAGCGCGAAATTTCTAATGCTTTCATTAACAGCCAGATGTTAAAAAAGGCTGGTTATCGGCAATAAAAACGGAGTTTGGATTAGCTATATTAATCCGAAACGCCATCGGTGAAAAAAACTCAGTGGCGCGCGTCCTCGGCGGCGATTACCCTGCCGGCCATCATTCTGACGCAAGTACGCTGTGAACCCCTTATGTTACTGAGCATCCTTTATATCATCGGCATCACCGCCGAAGCCATGACCGGCGCGCTGGCGGCCGGCCGCCGCCAAATGGACATGTTCGGCGTGATCATCATCGCCTCTGTCACCGCAATCGGCGGCGGGTCGGTGCGCGATATGTTGCTCGGGCATTTTCCATTGGGCTGGGTCAAACACCCGGAATACATCGTCATCGTCGCGATAGCGGCGATCGTCACCACCTGGGTGGCTCCCCTGATGCGCCATCTGCGCCGCCTGTTCCTGGTGCTCGACGCCGTCGGACTGATCGTTTTCTCGATCATCGGCGCCCAGGTGGCGCTGGATATGGGGCACAGCGCGATTATCGCCGCCATCGCCGCAGTGATCACCGGCGTCTTCGGCGGGGTGCTGCGCGATATGTTCTGCAACCGCATCCCGCTGGTTTTCCAGAAAGAGATCTACGCCGGCATCTCCTTCAGCGCCGCCTGGCTGTATATCGGCCTGCAGCACCTCAGCCTGCCGCACAATCTGGTGGTGATCCTCACGCTGGTCGCCGGCCTGAGCGCGCGTCTGATCGCCCTGCGCTTCCGCCTCGGCCTGCCGGTGTTCAACTACCAGCATCCGGATCACTGATCTCGGGGCGGCAACGCGCCGCCGCCGAGGCCAAAACTGCAAAAATGTCGCTCTTCAGCGCGCATATTCGCTCATTCGACGCTTTTTCCACGCAAAGCCGCGGGCAAAATGCGAGCTAACGCTGCACCCGGCGCGTTAGCCGTGTATACTGTGCGGAGAAAATACACATCCGCTGTTTTTGGCATATCAACCGTTATCAACGAACATCATCATGGCTCAAGGCACGCTTTATATTGTCTCTGCTCCCAGTGGCGCAGGTAAATCAAGTCTGATTCAGGCTTTGTTAAAGACGCAACCGCTGTACGACACGCAGGTTTCGGTTTCGCACACCACGCGCGACAGCCGCCCGGGTGAAAATCACGGCGAGCACTATTTCTTCGTCTCGAAAGACGAATTCCGCCGGATGATCGAGCAGGATGCGTTTCTTGAGCACGCCGAAGTGTTCGGCAACTATTACGGCACCTCGCGCGCCGCCATCGAACAAGTCTTGTCGACCGGCGTGGATGTGTTTCTGGATATCGACTGGCAGGGCGCGCAGCAAATCCGCGCCAAAATGCCGCAGGCGCGCAGCATCTTCATTCTGCCGCCGTCGAAGGAGGAACTGGGCCGTCGCCTGCGCGGGCGCGGGCAGGACTCCGAAGAGGTGATCGCCAAACGCATGGCTCAGGCCGTGGCGGAAATGACGCATTACGCGGAGTACGATTACCTGATCGTGAACGATGACTTCGATCTGGCGCTGTCCGATCTGAAGACCATCATTCGCGCCGAACGCCTGCGTTTGGGCCGCCAGTTGCTGCGGCATGACGCTTTAATCAGCAAACTATTGGCAGACTGAAGGCAGTTTCAGTATCATGCCCAGTCTTTTCGTCACCTGTGGAGTAGCACAAATATGGCACGCGTAACTGTTCAAGACGCTGTAGAGAAAATTGGTAACCGTTTTGACCTGGTGTTGGTCGCTGCTCGTCGGGCGCGTCAGATCCAGACCGGCGGCAAAGATGCACTGGTTCCGGAAGAGAACGACAAGTACACCGTTATCGCCCTGCGCGAAATCGAAGAAGGCCTGATCACCAGCCAGATCCTCGACGTGCGTGAGCGCCAGGAGCAGCAAGAGCAGGAAGCCGCAGAGATTCAAGCGGTTACCGCGATTGCTGAAGGTCGTCGTTAATTAGACAGCGAGTCCGCCTTGTACCTGTTTGAAAGCCTGAATCTGCTGATTCAACGTTACCTGCCCGAGGAGCAGATTAAGCGCCTCAAACAGGCATACCTCGTCGCGCGCGACGCGCACGAGGGCCAGACACGCTCCAGCGGTGAGCCCTACATTACTCACCCGGTCGCCGTGGCCTGCATCCTGGCGGAAATGCGTCTCGACCACGAGACGCTGATGGCGGCGTTGTTGCACGACGTCATCGAAGACACCCCGGCCACCTATCAAGATATGGAACAGCTGTTCGGCAAGAGCGTCGCCGAACTGGTTGAGGGCGTCTCCAAGCTCGACAAACTGAAGTTCCAGGACAAGAAAGAAGCGCAGGCGGAAAACTTCCGCAAGATGATCATGGCGATGGTGCAGGATATCCGCGTCGTGCTGATCAAGCTGGCCGACCGTACGCACAACATGCGCACCCTCGGTTCGCTGCGCCCCGACAAACGCCGGCGCATCGCGCGTGAAACCCTGGAAATCTACAGCCCCCTCGCCCACCGTCTGGGTATTCATCACCTGAAAACCGAGTTGGAAGAGCTGGGCTTCGAGGCGCTGTACCCAAACCGCTATCGCGTGATCAAGGAAGTGGTGAAAGCCGCGCGCGGCAATCGCAAAGAGATGATTCAAAAAATCCTCTCCGAGATCGAAGGGCGGCTGACCGAGGCCGGCATCGCCTGCCGCGTCAGCGGAAGGGAAAAACACCTCTACTCCATCTACCTCAAGATGCACCTGAAAGAACAGCGTTTCCATTCCATCATGGATATCTACGCGTTCCGGGTGATCGTGAAAGAGGTCGATACCTGCTACCGCGTACTCGGCCAGGTGCACAGCCTGTATAAACCGCGCCCGGGGCGGGTGAAAGATTACATCGCCATTCCCAAGGCCAACGGCTATCAATCGCTGCATACCTCGCTGATCGGCCCGCACGGCGTACCGGTCGAAGTGCAGATCCGCACCGAAGACATGGACCAGATGGCTGAGATGGGGGTGGCCGCGCACTGGGCTTACAAGGAAAGAGAACAGGGCGAAACCGGCACCACGGCGCAGATCCGCGCCCAACGCTGGATGCAAAGCCTGCTGGAGCTGCAGCAAAGCGCCGGCAGTTCGTTTGAATTTATCGAGAGCGTCAAATCCGATCTGTTCCCGGATGAGATTTACGTTTTCACCCCGGAAGGCCGCATCGTCGAGCTGCCCGCCGGCGCCACGCCGGTCGACTTCGCCTATGCGGTGCATACCGATATCGGCCATGCCTGCGTCGGCGCGCGCGTCGATCGTCAGCCATACCCGCTGTCACAGTCGCTGACCAGCGGCCAGACCGTCGAGATCATCACCGCACCGGGCGCGCGGCCCAACGCCGCCTGGCTGAACTTCGTGGTCAGCTCGAAAGCACGCGCCAAAATTCGCCAGATGTTGAAGAACCTCAAGCGCGATGACTCCGTTGGCCTCGGCCGCCGTCTGCTCAACCATGCGTTGGGCGGCAGCCGCAAGCTGGCCGAAATCCCGCAGGAAAACATTCAGCACGAGCTGGACCGCATGAAGCTGGCAACGCTGGACGATCTGCTGGCGGAAATCGGCCTCGGCAACGCCATGAGCGTGGTGGTGGCGAAGAATCTGCAGGGCGATCAGTCCAGCCTAGGCACCACCTCCGGCGTGCGTAACCTGGCCATCAAGGGCGCCGACGGCGTGTTGATCACCTTCGCCAAGTGCTGCCGTCCGATTCCGGGCGACCCGATTATCGCTCACGTCAGTCCGGGCAAAGGGCTGGTGATCCACCATGAATCTTGCCGCAATATTCGCGGCTATCAGAAAGAGCCTGAGAAGTTCATGGCGGTTGAGTGGGATAAAGAGACCGAGCAGGAGTTCATCGCCGAGATCAAGGTGGATATGTTTAACCACCAGGGCGCGCTGGCCAACCTGACGGCGGCGATCAACGCGGCCGAGTCCAATATTCAGAGCCTGAACACCGAAGAGAAAGACGGTCGGGTTTATAGCGCCTTTATCCGCTTGACCACCCGCGATCGCATCCATTTGGCAAACATTATGCGTAAAATCCGTATCATGCCGGATGTGATCAAAGTTAACCGCAACCGAAACTAGCGCTTATGAGTCCTGAACGCTATGCGCGGATTTGTGAAATGCTTGCGACCCGGCAGCCGGATCTGACGGTCTGCCTGGAGCAGGTGCACAAGCCGCATAACGTCTCCGCCATTATCCGCACCGCCGACGCCGTCGGCGTGCATCAGGTCCACGCCGTGTGGCCCACCACCCGCATGCGCACCCTGGTTTCCTCCGCCGCCGGCAGCAACAGCTGGGTCAGCGTTAAAACCCATCCCACCATCGGCGACGCGGTCGGTCACCTGAAAGCGCAGGGCATGCAAATTCTGGCCACCAACCTGTCTGCGCGCGCGGTCGATTTCCGCGAGGTGGACTACACCCGGCCAACCTGCGTGCTGCTCGGCCAGGAAAAAACCGGCATCACCGAAGAAGCGCTGGCGCTCGCCGATCAAGACATCGTCATTCCGATGATCGGCATGGTGCAATCGCTCAACGTCTCCGTGGCTTCGGCGCTGATCCTGTATGAGGCGCAGCGCCAGCGGCAAAACGCCGGCCTGTACCGCCGCGACAACAGCATGTTGGACGAAGAAGAGCAGCAGCGTCTGCTGTTCGAAGGCGGCTATCCGGTGCTGGCCAACGTGGCCAAGCGCAAGGGGCTGCCGCGTCCGCAGATCGACGAACAGGGCCAGGTGGTCGCCAGCGCCGAATGGTGGGCGGCCATGCAGGCGACGGTGCGCAAATGAAAGGCCGCCTGCTGGATGCTGTCCCACTCACCACGCTTTCCGGGGTTGGCGCCAGCCAGGCGGGCAAACTGGCCAAGCTTGGCCTCGACACCATTCAGGATCTGCTGCTGCACCTGCCGCTGCGCTACGAAGACCGCACCCGCCTCTACCCGATCAACGATCTGCTGCCGGGCATCTACGCCACGGTAGAAGGGGAAGTGCTGCGCAGCGACATCAGCTTCGGCCGCCGCCGCATGCTGACCTGCCAGATCAGCGACGGCACCGGCATCCTCACCATGCGGTTCTTCAACTTCAACGCCGCAATGAAAAACAGCCTGGCCACCGGCCGCCGCGTGACCGCCTACGGCGAGATCAAACGCGGCAACCACGGCGCGGAGATCATCCATCCGGAATACCGTATTCAGGGCGAAACCAGCGAGGTTGAGCTGCAGGAGTCGCTGACGCCGGTTTACCCCACCACCGAAGGGGTGCGGCAGGCCACGCTGCGCAAGCTGACCGATCAGGCGCTGGCGCTGCTGGATACCTGCGCCATCGCCGAGCTGCTGCCGCCGGAGCTGAGCGGCGGCCTGATGAGCCTGCCGCAGGCGCTGCACACCCTGCACCGCCCGCCGCCGGACATCCAGCTGGCGGATCTGGAGCTGGGCAAACACCCGGCGCAAAAGCGTCTGATCCTCGAAGAGCTGCTGGCGCATAACCTCAGCATGCTGGCGGTGCGCGCCGGCGCGCAGAGCTATCAGGCGCAGCCGCTGCTGCCGGACGATCGGCTGAAAAACCGTTTTCTCGCCCAGTTGCCGTTCTCGCCGACCGGCGCGCAAACGCGCGTGGTGGCCGACATCGAAGCCGATATGCAAAAAGACTTCCCGATGATGCGGCTGGTGCAGGGCGACGTCGGCTCCGGCAAAACGCTGGTGGCGGCGCTGGCGGCGCTTCGCGCCATCGCGCACGGCAAGCAGGTGGCGCTGATGGCGCCGACCGAGCTGCTGGCCGAACAGCATGCCAACAACTTCCGCCAGTGGTTCGAACCGCTGGGGTTGGAAGTCGGCTGGCTGGCCGGCAAGCAGAAAGGCAAGGCGCGCATTGCACAGCAGGAAGCCATCGCCAGCGGCCAGGTGTCGATGGTGGTCGGCACCCACGCCATCTTCCAGGAGCAGGTGCAGTTCAACGGCCTGGCGCTGGTGATCATCGATGAGCAGCACCGCTTCGGGGTGCATCAGCGGCTGGCGCTGTGGGAGAAAGGCGAAGAGCAAGGCTTCCACGCCCATCAGCTGATCATGACCGCCACGCCGATCCCGCGCACGCTGGCAATGACCGCCTACGCCGATCTCGATACCTCGGTCATCGACGAGCTGCCGCCGGGCCGTACGCCGGTGACCACTGTCGCCATTCCCGATACCCGCCGCGCCGACATCATTCAGCGGGTGAAAAGCGCCTGTCTGGAAGAGGGGCGACAGGCTTACTGGGTGTGCACGCTGATCGAAGAGTCCGAGCTGCTGGAAGCGCAGGCGGCGGAAGCCACTTGGGAAGAATTGAAAACCGCGCTGCCGGAGCTGAAGGTAGCGCTGGTGCACGGCCGCATGAAAGCGCAGGAAAAGCAGGCGGTGATGCAGGCGTTTAAACAGGGCGAGCTGCAGCTGTTGGTCGCCACCACGGTGATCGAAGTCGGCGTCGACGTGCCGAACGCCAGCCTGATGATCATCGAAAACCCGGAACGGCTGGGCCTGGCGCAGCTGCACCAGCTGCGCGGCCGCGTAGGACGCGGCGCCGTGGCCTCACACTGCGTGTTGCTGTACAAAACGCCGCTGAGCAAAACCGCGCAAACACGCCTGCAAGTGCTGCGCGACAGCAACGACGGCTTCGTCATCGCGCAGCGCGATCTGGAGATCCGCGGCCCGGGCGAGCTGCTGGGCACCCGCCAGACCGGCAGCGCCGAATTCAAGGTGGCGGATCTGCTGCGCGACCAGGCGATGATCCCCGAAGTGCAGCGCGTCGCTCGCCATCTCCATCAGCACTATCCGGAACACGCCCAGGCGCTGATCGAACGCTGGCTGCCGGAGAAGGCGCGCTACTCCAACGCATAAAAAAGGGCGCCTGCGGCGCCCTTTTCGTGATGACTCGCGATATCACCCCACCGCCGGGAACACCGGCAGCAGCAGATACAGCTTGATGACGATGGCGTTGGCGATATCGATAAAGAACGCCCCCACCATCGGCACCACCAGAAACGCCAGATGCGACGGGCCGAAGCGATCGGTGATCGCCTGCATGTTGGCGATCGCCGTCGGCGTGGCGCCCATGCCGAAGCCGCAGTGGCCGGCGGCCAGCACCGCCGCGTCGTAGTTCTTGCCCATCACCCGGTAAGTAACAAAGATCGCGTACAGCGCCATCACCAGCGTCTGCACCGCCAGGATCGCCAGCATCGGCAACGCCAGCGAAGCCAGCTCCCACAGGCGCAGGCTCATCAACGCCATCGCCAGGAACAGCGACAGGCTGACATTACCCAGCACCGATACCGCACGTTCGAACACGGTATAGAAACCGGTGAAGGCCAGGGTGTTGCTGAGGATCACCCCGACGAACAGCACGCAAACGAAGTTAGGCAGCTCAAACACCGTACCGTTCAGCAGGCCGGCAATCAGCTGCCCCAGGCTCAGACAGATGGCGATCATGGCGATGGTTTCGATCATCACCAGCGAGGTGATCAGGCGACCGCTTTCCGGCTTCTCGAAACCGCTCGGCTGCACGCTGTCTTCCGGGGTGCCTTCCGGCGTAGAGGAGTGTTTGACCAGATAGCGCGCCACCGGGCCGCCGATCAGGCCGCCCAGCACCAGGCCGAAGGTGGCGCAGGCCATGGCGACTTCCGTCGCGTTTTCAAAGCCGTAGCGCTCGATGAACAGCTTGCTCCAGGCCGCCCCGGTGCCGTGGCCGCCCGACAGGGTGATCGACCCGGCGATCAGGCCCATCAGCGGATCCAACCCCAGCATTTTCGCCATGCCGATGCCGATGGCGTTCTGCACCAGCAGCAGCCCCAGCACCACGAACAGGAATACCATCAGCGCCTTGCCGCCGGCGCGCAACCGCGCCAGGTTGGCGTTCAGGCCGATGGTGGCGAAGAAGGCCAGCATCAGCGGATCCTTCAGCGACATGTCAAAGCTGATTTCCCAGTTGGCGAACTTTTTCAGGGCTAACAGCAGGAGGGCCACCAGCAAACCGCCGGCGACGGGAGCGGGAATGGTATATTTTCGCAGCAGGGGAATGCTTCTGACGCACTTGCCTCCGAGAAGCAAAACCAGCGTCGCCGCGACTAACGTGCCATAAGTATCAAGATGAAACATCCAGGTACTCCATGTAAGGGAAAAGATCCAAATAAAAATAATAAGTTATAGAAAACCACTTAGTTTTTAAACTTGATGAGTGCAGGATTAGAAGTAAAAAACGCTGAGATGACAAGAAAAAATGAATGAAAATGCGACATAAACGAGAAAGCCGGCAACATAATATTTAGGCGCAACCGTTTGCTTTTGCGGGGCGGCGCATTAAAATGCCTGCTTTGCCGTATCTGGAAACGCCACACCATGAGCATGTCATCCTCCGAGCTTGATGCCGCACGCCAAACCGCCTCTGAACCCCGCGCCAGCGAACTGATTTATCGCCTCGAAGACCGCCCGCCGCTGCCGCAAACGCTGTTTGCCGCCGGCCAGCACCTGTTGGCGATGTTCGTTGCGGTGATCACTCCGGCGCTGCTGATCTGCCAGGCGCTGGGTCTGCCGGCGCAGGATACCCAACACATCATCAGCATGTCGCTGTTCGCTTCCGGTCTGGCTTCCATTCTGCAAATCAAAACCTGGGGGCCGGTGGGCTCCGGGCTGTTGTCGATTCAGGGCACCAGCTTCAACTTCGTTTCGCCATTGATCATGGGTGGCCTGGCGCTGAAAAACGGCGGCGCCGACGTGCCGACCATGATGGCCGCGCTGTTCGGCACCCTGATGGTCGCTTCTTGCACCGAAATTTTACTGTCGCGCGTGCTGCATCTGGCGCGCCGCATCATCACCCCGCTGGTTTCCGGCATCGTGGTGATGATCATTGGCCTGTCGCTGATTCAGGTCGGTCTGACCTCGATCGGCGGCGGTTATGCCGCGATGAACGATCACAGCTTCGGCTCACCGAAAAACCTGCTGCTGGCCGGCGCGGTGCTGGCGGTCATCATCCTGCTGAACCGCCAGCGCAACCCTTACCTGCGCGTCGCTTCGCTGGTGATCGCCATGGCGGTCGGTTATCTGTTGGCCTGGGCGATGGACATGCTGCCCGCCGACGCACCGGCAGCTCCAACGGCGGCGATCACCATCCCCACGCCGCTCTATTACGGCCTGGGCTTCGACTGGAACCTGCTGCTGCCGCTGATGCTGATCTTTATGGTCACCTCGCTGGAAACCATCGGCGACATCACCGCCACTTCCGACGTCTCCGAGCAGCCTGTCAGCGGGCCGCTGTACATGAAGCGCCTGAAGGGCGGCGTACTGGCCAACGGCCTGAACTCGATGCTGTCGGCGGTATTCAACACCTTCCCCAACTCCTGCTTCGGCCAGAACAACGGCGTGATCCAGCTGACCGGCGTCGCCAGCCGCTATGTCGGCTTCGTGGTGGCGCTGATGCTGATCGCGCTGGGGCTGTTCCCGGCGGTGGCCGGCTTCGTGCAGCACATCCCCGAGCCGGTACTGGGCGGCGCGACCATCGTGATGTTCGGCACCATCGCCGCCTCCGGCGTGCGCATCGTGTCGCGCGAGCGCCTGAACCGCCGCGCCATCATGATCATGGCGCTGTCGCTGGCCGTCGGCATGGGCGTCTCCCAGCAGCCGCTGATCCTGCAGTTCGCGCCGGACTGGCTGAAAACCCTGCTCTCTTCCGGCATCGCCGCCGGCGGCATTACCGCCATCGTGCTGAACCTGGTGTTCCCGCAGGAACACGAGAAAAAGTAACCCGCCCATTGGCGTTCAAACGGCCGCTTGCGGCCGTTTTTTATTGTCTATCAGACCATTGCCCTTGAGATGCCCAGCCAATTGCGGCATAAACAGGGTATCTTTTTTGACCGATGCGGATGTAGACGATGAAATTTATCGGAAAGCTGTTGCTGACGTTGCTGCTGCTGATCGTGCTGGCGGTGGTGCTGCTGTACCTGGTCGGGCAAACCCGCTGGGCGGCAGGCCGCCTGAGCGCCTGGATCAGCGACAACAGCGAATACCGCCTGTCGATAGGAAAAATCACCCATTCGTGGCGCCAACCGGACCAGATCGCTCTGGAAGACGTGCACCTGGCGCGCAGCGGCCAGCCGCAGGCGCTGGCCGCCAAACGCGTCGATCTCGGCCTCAGCCTGCGCCAAATCACCGAACCGCGCTATTTCCACAGCGTCACGCTGCGTGACGGCACGCTGAACGTGCAGCCGCAGACTGCGGCGCTGCCTGTACAGGCCGACGTGCTGCAACTGAGCAACATGGCGCTGCAATCCAACGATAACGCGTGGCAGCTCAACGCGCAGCAGGTCAATGCCGGCATCACGCCGTGGCGCCCGCTGGCCGGCCATCTGCTGGGGGACAACAATCAGTTCCAGTTCAGCGCCGGTTCGATGACGCTGAACGGCATCCCCGCTTCGAAGGTGTTGGTGCAGGGGGAGCAAAAGCAGGGTCAGCTGCTGTTGAACAATTTCGGCGCCGATCTGGCGCAGGGCGACCTGACCGGCGTAGCCAGCCGCGCCACCGACGGCAGTTGGCAGGTGGATCGCCTGCGGCTGAGCGGCGTGCGCCTGCAGACCCCGATGACGTTGGCGGAATTCATGCGGCGCTTTACCGCCCTGCCGCCGGTCACCCTCAAGCGTTTCGATCTGATCGACGCGCGCCTGGAAGGCAAGGCGTGGGCGTTTAACGATCTCGATCTGTCGCTGCAAAACGTCAGCATCGAAAAAGGCGACTGGCGCAGCGAAGACGGCTCGCTCAACGCCAATGCCAGTGATGTGATCAACGGCGGTTTCCACCTGATCGACCCGATCGCCACCCTGCGCCTCTCCTCCGCCGGCATCGCCATTCAGCAGTTCACCACCCGTTGGGAAGGCGGGCTGCTGCGCACCTCCGGCAATTGGCTGCGCGCCGGCAAACGCCTGCAGCTGGATGAAGTGGCCATGGCGGCGCTGGAGTACACCCTGCCTATCGACTGGCGCGAGCTGTGGCTGAAACCGCTGCCGGACTGGCTGGCCGAGGTGTACGTCACCAAGCTGACCACCAACCGCAATCTGATCATCGACATCAACCCGGCGTTCCCGTTCCAGATCACCGCGCTGGACGGTTATGGCAGCAACCTGCTGCTGGCGCGCGACCACCAGTGGGGCATATGGTCCGGTTCGCTGAACCTGAACGGCAGCGAGGCGACCTTCAACAAGATCGACGTGCGGCGCCCTTCGCTGGCGCTGAACGCCGACGCCAGCCAGATCGCCGTCACCGAACTCAGCGCCTTCATGCCTAATGGGTTGCTTGAGGCCAAAGCGACCGTCGATCAGTTGCCGGGCAAGCCGTTCCAGCTGATGCTGCACGGCCGCTCGGTACCGCTCAATACCTTGCAGCAATGGGGATGGCAGCCGGTGCCGCTGACGGGCGACGGCAACCTTGAGCTGCAGTTGAAAGGGCTGCTGAACAGCGACGGGCCGTTCAAAGCTTCATTGAAGGGGACTCTGCAAGCCACCGCCGGCGACGGCCAGACGGTGAACCAACAGCTGCCGTAATGCACTGCGCGGCCCGCCCTCAGGCAGGGCCGCCGCCTTACTCCTCCAGCGCTTCAGAGCCGCCCTGATCCAGCGGTACATCCGGCTCGGCCGGCAGCACCATGTAAGTGCCTTCGAACACCGCGCCCTTATCCTCATCGCCGAACAGATGCACTTCGGCGTGCACGCGCGCGCGGCGGCCGCGCGCCAGACGCGCCAAATCACCGCTCAGCGAACCGAGATCCGCCACCGCCCGCGGCCTGCCGGTGATCGGTTTGCTGTAGCGAATGTGCGCGTCCGCCAGAATGATGGTGCCGCCGAGATGGCGCTCGCGCAACAGCAGCCAAATCAGCCCCCAAGCGGTCAGCGTCGCCAGTGAGAACAGGCTGCCGGCAAACAGCGTATGGTGCGGATTCTGGTTGCCGATCTCCGGCATGGTGGTGACGAAGCGCTGGCCGGTGTATTGGCTGATGCGCACGCCCATCTTTTCGCTCAGCGGGATATGTTCATACCAGGCCTGCTGCAATTGGCCGCACCAGTCGGGGCGATGCAGGATATCGTCCAGCGTCGCCACCGGTTTAATCATCAAGAAGTGACGGATCGGGGTGGTCTGCGGCGCGGTGATCTCGCCCTGATTGACGAACCCCAGCTTGGCGAAGAAATCCACCGCGTCTTCACGGGCGCTGCACACTACCCGCTTCACGCCTTCCTGCCGCGCGACGGACTCCAGCGTTATCGCTACCAGCGTCCCGAGCCCTTTATCCTGCAACGTCGGGTCTACCGCCAGAAAACGGATCGCCGCCTCGTTGTCGGCATTGATGTACAGCCGCCCGATGGCGACGATTTTACCGGCCTCGTCCACCACCATTTGGTGATGGGCCATGGCGTCATAGGCATCCTTTTCCGAACCCACCGGCTGGTGCAGCGGCTTGCGCAGCATTTCCCAGCGAAACTGGTAATATTCCTTCAGTTCTTGCTCTGTTACGGGTACTCGTAGGTGATACATAGACGCCTGTTCTCCGAATGCTTAGACCTGTAGCCAGAATGTCACCGGACCATCGTTGACCAGCGCCACCTGCATGTCGGCGGCGAACTCGCCGGTCTGGGTCTCTACGCCGCGTTCGCGGCATTGGCCAACAAAATATTGATACAACCGATCGGCGACCAAAGGCGCGGCGCCGCGCGAGAAGCTGGGCCGCATGCCCTTCTGGGTGTCCGCCGCCAGGGTGAACTGCGAAACGACCAGCACGCTGCCCCCGGCCTGCTGGACGTTGAGGTTCATCTTGTCGTTCTCGTCGCCGAAAATGCGGTATCCCAACACGCGTTCGCACAAGCGCTGCGCTTTTTGCTCGTTATCGCCCTGCTCCACGCCCAATAACACTAACAAACCGGGGCCAATCTTGCCTACCGTCTCGCCACCCACCGTGACGCTGGCGTTTAACACCCGTTGAATCAACGCAATCATTCCTGCTGCCCTTCTGGTTTTGGTTCCTGTTGCTCCGCCTTCTGCCGGCGGTAGTCGCGGTATTCGCCGATGGTCACGGTGATTTCCGCGCCGAGTAACACGATACACCAGCTCCAGTAGACCCACAGGAATAAAATCGGGATCACCGCCAGCACGCCGTAAATCAGCTGATAGGAAGGGAACATGGTGACGTACAGCGCGAATCCCTTCTTGCCCAGCTCGAACAGCAATCCGGCCACCACCGCGCCGATCAGCGCGTCTTTGGGCGGCACGCGCACCGTCGGCACGATGCAATACAGCAACCAGAAGGAGATGCACGACAAAATCAGCGGGAAAATGCGCAGCACCTGATCCACCAGCCCGTTAACCCCGGTCTGCGCCAGCCAGTTGAGCGACAGCAGGTAGGAGCTGATGGCCATGCTGGCGCCCACCAGCAGCGGCCCCAACGTCAGCACCATCCAGTACACGGCGAAGGAGAAGACGATCGGCCGTTTGTTCTTGCTGCGCCAGATGGTGTTCAGCACGCTGTCCACCGAGGAGATCAGCAACAGCGCGGTAACAATCAGCCCGCAGGTGCCGACGGCGGTCATCTTGTTGGAGTTGGCGACGAACTGCTCCAGGTAGTTCTGGATCACATTGCCGGCGGCCGGCACGAAATTGGCAAAAACAAAGCGCTTCAGCTGTTCGCTGATGTCGGCAAACATCGGGAAAGCGGCGAACAGCGCGAACACCACGGTGACCAACGGCACCAGCGACAGCAGAGAAACATAGGCGAGATGGCCCGCCAGCATCGTCAGGCCATCGTTGTCGATGCGCTGGTACAGCAAACGCCCAAAAGTAACGCCGGGCTTAATCGCAGGGGGCAGCTTCTTGCGGCGGAAAAACGACATGGTCACTCCTTGATGTCCGTTGATACGCCTTAAGCTTAACGCGCCCTGCGCTCATTGGGCAAAATAGGCCGGCACCACGTCGCGATCGGTGACGTGCACCGTCTTGATCCCCAGCGCCTGCGCGGCGAGGACGTTCGCCGGGTGATCGTCGAAGAACACCGCGTCGGCGGCGGCGGTGTTTTCCGCGGCCAGCACATGTTGATAGATATCGGCCTCCGGCTTGCGCATGCCGAGATCTTGCGACAAATAGAGATGATCGGCGGCGGCGGCCACTTCAGGATAGTGCTGCGGCCAGTAGTTGCAGTGCAGACGGTTGGTGTTCGACAGCACCACCACCCGGTGGCCTTCGTTGCGCAGGCGCTGCATGATGTCGATCACTTCCGGACGCAGCGCGACGAATACCGCCTGCCAGCCGGTGGCGAATTGTTCGAAGCTGAGCGCGATGCCCATTTCATCGCACAGCTTGCCGGCGAAGTCTTCGTCGCTGATTTCACCGCGCTCATGTTGCTGGAACACCTCACCCATGGCGAAACGATCGGACAGCACCGCCAACGGCGTGCCGCTCAAATTGCTCCACACGCCCAGCACACGCTTGAAATCGATATCGACGATCACATTACCTAAATCAAAGATATACAGCATAGTCCTCTCCTGATGGGCCGGTGAGATTTCACTGTAGCGGGAAAAGGAACAGCTGAACAGGGAGCGAACGGAAAAGCGCATAGCGCGCCGCACAAACGGGGAACAACAGAGGAAAAAACTCAGGGCGCGAGAACCGCGCCCTAAGCATGAGACACTCAATCAGCGATTAAGCGTCTTTTGGACCGCGGCTGGCACGCTTACGATCGTTTTCCGTCAGGTGACGCTTACGGATACGGATCGAGGTTGGCGTCACTTCTACCAGTTCGTCGTCATCGATGAACTCCAGAGCTTGCTCCAGGGTCATTTTGATGGCCGGAACCAGGGTAGTCGCTTCGTCAGTACCGGAAGCACGCATGTTGGTCAGCTTCTTACCGGTCAGGCAGTTTACGGTCAGGTCGTTGGAACGTGAGTGAATACCGATGATCTGGCCTTCATACACTTCCGCACCGTGGCCCAGGAACAGCTTGCCGCGATCCTGCAGGCCGAACAGCGCGAACGCGACCGCTTTGCCCTGGCCGTTGGAGATCAGCACGCCGTTCTGACGCTGGCCCACTTCGCCCGGACGCACGTCGTCGTAGTGGCTGAAGGTGGAGTACAGCAGACCGGTACCCGAAGTCATGGTCATGAATTCGTTACGGAAGCCGATCAGACCGCGGCTTGGGATCACGTAGTCGAGACGCACGCGGCCCTTACCGTCCGGATCCATGTTTTTCAGGTCGGCTTTACGCTCGCCCATCGCCTGCATCACGGAACCCTGATGCTGCTCTTCGATATCCAGCGTCACGTTCTCGAATGGCTCCTGCTTGCGGCCATCGATTTCGCGGAAGATAACTTTCGGACGGGAAACCGCCAGTTCGAAACCTTCACGGCGCATGTTTTCGATCAGCACCGACAGGTGCAGCTCGCCACGACCGGATACGCGGAAGGCATCCGCATCGTCGGTTTCTTCAACGCGCAGCGCCACGTTGTGTACCAGCTCTTTGTTCAGACGGTCAAGGATCTGACGCGACGTCACGTACTTGCCTTCTTTACCGCAGAACGGCGAGGTGTTGACGTTGAAGAACATGGTGACGGTCGGTTCGTCGACGGACAGCGCCGGCAGCGCTTCTACGGCGTTGGTGTCGCAGATGGTGTCGGAGATGTTCAGCTCGCCCAGGCCGGTGATGGCGATGATGTCGCCCGCTTCCGCCAGGGTGCTGTCGATACGCTCCAGACCCAGGTGACCCAGCACTTTACCCACTTTACCGTTGCGAGTTTTGCCTTCGCTGTCGATGATGGTGACCTGCTGGTTCGGCTTCACTTTACCGCGCTTGATGCGGCCGATGCCGATAACGCCCAGGTAGTTGTTGTAGTCCAACTGGGAGATCTGCATCTGGAATGGCGCTTCCAGCTCAACCTGCGGCGCAGACACGTGGTCGACGATCGCCTGATACAGCGGGGTCATGTCTTCCGCCATGTCGGTGTGGTCGACGCCGGCGATGCCGTTCAGCGCAGAAGCGTAGATGATCGGGAAGTCGAGCTGCTCGTCGGTCGCGTCGAGGTTCACGAACAGGTCGAACACCTGATCCACAACCCAGTCAGGGCGCGCGCCAGGACGGTCAACCTTGTTGATGACCACGATCGGCTTCAGACCATTGGCGAAGGCCTTCTTGGTCACGAAGCGGGTTTGCGGCATAGGGCCATCCATTGCATCCACAACCAGCAGCACCGAGTCAACCATCGACATCACGCGCTCTACCTCGCCGCCGAAGTCGGCGTGTCCTGGGGTATCCACGATGTTGATACGGTAACCGTTCCAATTAATGGCGGTGTTTTTTGCGAGGATGGTAATCCCACGCTCTTTCTCCAAATCGTTGGAGTCCATTACGCGTTCGGTGGCTTCCGCACGCTCTCCGAAAGTACCGGATTGTTGCAGCAGCTTATCAACCAGGGTGGTTTTACCATGGTCAACGTGGGCAATAATGGCGATGTTACGCAAATTTTCGATCACAGCTTTGCCTCGGGCATTAGAAATAGCGCGCTATTGTACACGTATTAAGCGAGGGACTAAACAAGATCACAACCATCTCTTATAAACAACCGCGTACCGGTCAGTTTGTGATCCCTTTCACGGTGCAAAAAGCCGCAATCGTTGCACTTTTGCACCATTTCAGTGCCCTCGCTCACTCCAACTGCACCATTTCGGTGCAATTTATCACTGATGGTGCATACTGGGGTTGGGTAAAACCCGCGCAGAAAGGCGATGAAAGCCTTTTTTAAAAGTTGGCACGCTTTTCGCTTTAGTCTTTTCAAGGCGAAAAAAGCCAGTTCCACAGATTCGTTCCACGACGACGACAATGATAAACCGGGAGAGTTAAGTATGTCCGCTGAACACGTTTTGACGATGCTGAATGAGCATGAAGTGAAATTCGTAGACCTGCGTTTCACTGACACCAAGGGTAAGGAACAGCACGTGACTATCCCGGCTCACCAGGTAAACGCCGACTTCTTCGAAGAAGGTAAAATGTTTGACGGCTCCTCTATCGGTGGTTGGAAGGGCATCAACGAATCTGACATGGTGCTGATGCCGGACGCCAGCACGGCGGTTCTGGATCCATTCTTCGAAGAACCTACGCTGATCATTCGCTGCGACATTCTCGAGCCGGGCACCATGCAAGGCTATGATCGCGACCCGCGCTCCATTTCCAAACGCGCCGAAGACTTCCTGCGCTCCTCCGGCATCGCGGACACCGTGCTGTTCGGGCCAGAGCCTGAGTTCTTCCTGTTCGACGACATCCGCTTCGGCAGCAGCATCCGCGGTTCCCACGTGGCGATCGACGATATCGAAGGCGCCTGGAACTCCGGCACAAAATACGACGGCGGCAACAAAGGCCACCGTCCGGCGGTGAAAGGCGGTTACTTCCCGGTTCCACCGGTCGACTCTTCGCAGGATCTGCGTTCCACCATGTGTCTGACCATGGAAGAGATGGGCCTGGTGGTTGAAGCGCACCACCACGAAGTGGCGACCGCCGGTCAGAACGAAGTGGCGACCCGCTTCAACACCATGACCAAGAAAGCCGACGAAATTCAGATCTACAAGTACGTAGTGCACAACGTGGCGCACGCCTTCGGTAAAACCGCGACCTTCATGCCGAAGCCTATGTTCGGCGACAACGGTTCCGGCATGCACTGCCATATGTCGCTGTCCAAGAACGGTACCAACCTGTTCGCCGGCGACAAATACGGCGGCCTGTCTGAAACCGCGCTGTTCTACATCGGCGGCATCATCAAGCACGCCAAGGCGATCAACGCGCTGGCCAACCCGACCACCAACTCGTACAAACGTCTGGTGCCGGGCTACGAAGCGCCGGTGATGCTGGCTTACTCCGCCCGTAACCGCTCCGCGTCCATCCGTATCCCGGTGGTCGCCAGCCCGAAAGCGCGCCGCATCGAAGCCCGCTTCCCGGATCCGGCGGCTAACCCATACCTGTGCTTCGCCGCGCTGCTGATGGCCGGCCTGGACGGCATCATCAACAAGATCCACCCTGGCGACGCCATGGACAAAAACCTGTACGACCTGCCGCCGGAAGAAGAAGCCGAGATCCCAAAAGTGGCCGGCTCGCTGGACGAGGCGATGGCCGCACTGAACGAAGACCGCGAGTTCCTGACCCGCGGCGGCGTGTTCACCGACGATGCGATCGATGCCTACATCGAACTGCGCAAAGAAGAGATGGACCGCATTCGCATGACGCCACACCCGGTCGAGTTCGAACTGTACTACAGCGTCTAAGTTCTACCCGCGCCGTCTGCCCTGGCGGATGGCGCCCACAATTTTTGTTATCGCTTTTTTGTTGCCGTGGAAACTTTCAGCCCATCTTCGGATGGGTTTTTTTCTCCACCGTATTTTCTGCAAAACTATTCCATACCGTGTCGATCCCGGATGGAGTAGGATAGATGCACTAAAAAGGTGCAGGAGTCTGCTGTATGGCAACTGGCAAGCTGCCCGATGCTGGGCAGATCCTCAATTCACTCATCAACAGCATCCTGCTGTTGGATGACTCACTGGCGGTTCACTACGCCAACCCGGCGGCACAGCAGCTGCTGGCGCAAAGCTCCCGCAAGCTGTTCGGTACGCCGCTGCCCGATTTGCTCGGTTATTTTTCGCTGAACGTCTCTTTGATGCGCGAAAGCCTGCGCGCCGGGCAGGGCTTCACCGATAACGAAGTGACCCTGGTGGTCGACGGCCGCGCGCATATCCTTTCCCTGACCGCTCAGGCGCTGCCGGAAGGCTATATCCTGGTCGAACTGGCGCCGATGGACAATCAGCGCCGCCTGAGCCAGGAACAGCTGCAGCATGCCCAACAGGTGGCGGCCCGCGATCTGGTGCGCGGTTTGGCGCACGAAATCAAAAACCCGCTGGGCGGCCTGCGGGGCGCGGCGCAGCTGCTGGCCAAGGCGCTGCCCGATCCGGCGCTGACCGAATACACCAAGGTGATCATTGAGCAGGCCGATCGGCTGCGCAATCTGGTGGATCGCCTGCTCGGGCCGCAACGGCCCGGCCAGCACATCACCCAAAGCATCCATCAGGTCGCGGAGCGCGTCTGCCAACTGGTGTCGCTGGAAATGCCGGATAACGTCACGCTGGTGCGCGACTACGATCCGAGCCTGCCGGAAATGGCCCACGATCCGGATCAGATAGAACAGGTGCTGCTGAACATCACCCGCAATGCGCTGCAGGCGTTGGGCGAGGCGGGCGGCACCATCACGCTGCGCACCCGCACCGCGTTTCAGATTACGTTGCACGGCACCCGCTACCGACTGGCGGCGCGCATCGACGTCGAAGACGACGGCCCCGGCGTGCCGGCGCAGCTGCAGGACACGCTGTTCTACCCGATGGTCAGCGGCCGTGAAGGCGGTACCGGCCTGGGATTATCCATCGCCCGCAATCTGATCGATCAGCATTGCGGAAAAATTGAATTCAACAGTTGGCCAGGTCATACCGAATTCTCGGTCTACCTGCCCATTCGTCAGTGAGGTTTGCAATGCAACGAGGGATAGTCTGGATCGTCGATGACGATAGCTCCATCCGCTGGGTGCTTGAGCGCGCGCTCACCGGCGCGGGCCTGAGCTGCGCCACCTTCGAAGGCGGCAATGACGTGCTGGAAGCCTTGGCCACGCAAACTCCCGACGTGCTGCTGTCCGATATCCGCATGCCGGGCATTGATGGTCTGGCGCTGCTCAAGCAGATCAAACAGCGTCACCCGATGCTGCCGGTGATCATCATGACCGCGCATTCGGATTTGGACGCCGCCGTCAGCGCTTACCAGCAAGGGGCCTTCGACTACCTGCCGAAGCCGTTCGACATCGACGAAGCGGTGGCGCTGGTCGATCGCGCCATCAGCCATTATCAGGAACAGCAGCAGCCGGTGCGCAGCCAGCCGGCCAGCGATCCGGCGGCGGACATCATCGGCGAGGCGCCGGCGATGCAGGACGTGTTTCGCATCATCGGCCGGCTCTCGCGTTCGTCGATCAGCGTGCTGATCAACGGCGAATCCGGCACCGGTAAAGAGCTGGTGGCGCATGCGCTGCACCGCCACAGCCCGCGCGCCAAATCACCGTTCATCGCCCTGAACATGGCCGCTATTCCCAAGGATCTGATCGAGTCCGAGCTGTTCGGCCACGAGAAAGGCGCCTTCACCGGCGCGAACCAAATCCGCCAGGGGCGCTTTGAACAGGCCGACGGCGGCACGCTGTTCCTCGACGAGATCGGCGATATGCCGCTCGACGTGCAAACGCGCCTGCTGCGGGTGCTGGCGGACGGCCAGTTCTACCGGGTCGGCGGCTATGCGCCGGTGAAGGTCGACGTGCGCATCATCGCCGCCACGCACCAGAACCTGGAGCTGCGGGTACAGGAAGGCAAGTTCCGCGAGGATCTGTTCCACCGCCTGAACGTGATCCGCGTACACCTGCCGCCGCTGCGCGAGCGCCGTGAAGACATCCCGCGGCTGGCGCGCCACTTCCTGCAGATCGCCGCCAAAGAGCTGGGCGTCGAGGCCAAGAACCTGCATCCGGAAACCGAAACTGCGCTGACTCGCCTGCCCTGGCCGGGCAACGTGCGCCAGTTGGAGAACACCTGCCGCTGGCTGACGGTGATGGCCGCCGGCCAGGAAGTGCTGATTCAGGATCTGCCGGGTGAGCTGTTCGAAACCGCCGCGCCGGAGAGCCCCAGCCACAGTCTGCCGGACAGCTGGGCCACGCTGCTGGCGCAGTGGGCCGATCGCGCGCTGCGTTCCGGTCATCAAAACCTGCTATCGGAAGCCCAGCCGGAAATGGAGCGCACGCTGCTCACCACCGCCCTGCGCCACACCCAGGGGCACAAACAGGAAGCCGCGCGCCTGCTGGGCTGGGGGCGCAATACCCTCACCCGCAAGCTTAAAGAGCTGGGCATGGAATAGGAACGGGGATGGATGATGAAAAACGCAGTCCGGCGCACAAAAAAACGCCAACCGCAGGCTTTACAGCCGGTGCGGGCGCAGTATGATCGTGTCGCACACTCTGGAGGTTGACGATGCTGGACTCATTCATCGCATTCATTTCTCAGGGCGCGGAGCTGGGCTCCGCCGCCAGCCACACTCCGCAGGCGGCGGTCGCCGCGGTGCTGTGCGCCGCGCTGATTAACTTCTTCAGTTAAAAAAACAGCCGCATCAGCGGCTGTTTTTTCATCCTCAGATCACCCGAGAGAACTGCTGGCTGCGCGCCTGTTGCCGCAGATAGCGGTCGAAACACATGCAGATATTGCGGATCAGCAGGCGCCCGCGCGGCGTAACGCGAATGCCTTGCTCATCGCGCTCCACCAGCCCATCGCGTTCAAACGGCGCCAGCAGCTGCAGGTCTTCGGCGAAATAGGCGGTGAAATCGATGCCGTATTGCCGTTCAAGCGGCTGATACGCCAACCGGAAGTTGCAGATCAGCGTTTTGATCAGATCGCGCCGCAAGCAATCGTCATCCGTCAGCGCCAGCCCGCGCCACAGGGCGTTGCCCTGCGCAGATACGCTGTCATAGTAATGCTTCAGCTCTTTCTGGTTCTGCGCATAGCTGTCGCCGAGCATGCTGATGGCCGACACGCCCAGCCCCAGCAGATCGCTGTCGCCCTGAGTGGTGTAGCCCTGGAAATTGCGGTGCAGTTTGCCTTCGCGTTGGGCGATCGCCAGCTCATCGTCCGGATGTGCAAAGTGATCCATACCGATGAACTGATAGCCGGCGTCAGTCAGGAACGCGATGCTCTGCTGCAAGATATCCAACTTCTGCTGAGCGCTGGGCAGATCGGCGTCTTTGATTTTGCGCTGGGCGGCGAACAAATTCGGCATATGCGCGTAGTTGAACACGCTGAGGCGATCGGGATTCAGTTCGGCCACCCGCTGCAGCGTGAAAGCGAAGCTTTCCGGCGTCTGTTTCGGCAGGCCGTAGATCAGATCGATATTGGTCGAGCGAAAGCCCAGCGCTTTGGCCCGTTCGATCAGAGCGAAGATGAAGGCTTCGTCCTGCTCGCGGTTGACCAACTGCTGCACCTGCTTGTTGAAATCCTGCACCCCCATGCTCAAACGGTTAAAGCCTTCGGCGCGTAAATGATCGAGCACATCCAGCTCTATCTCGCGCGGATCGACTTCGATCGACATCTCCGCATCGGGCAGAAAATCAAAATGTTCGCGCAGCAGCGCCACCAGCCGGCTGATTTGCGCTTTGTCCAGGTAGGTTGGCGTACCGCCGCCCCAGTGCATCTGGCCAACCTTGCGGCCGGCGAACAGCGGCGCACGGCTGGCGATCTCTTGCGCCAAAACGTTCAGGTATTCGTCGGCCTTGTGCGTCTGGCGCGTCACCAGCTTGTTGCAGCCGCAGAAATAGCAAAGCTTATGGCAGAAAGGGATATGCACGTACAGCGACAGCGGCCGCTCAGGGTAGCGCGCCGCGGCGCGTTGAAACGCCGCTTCGTCGTAGCGCTGGTTAAACTCCAGCGCCGTGGGGTATGAGGTATAACGCGGCCCTGAGTAGTTATATTTTTGGATCAGGGCCAAATCCCAGACAATCGTCTGCTCTGACATGCTCACTCCTTCCGATATCTTTTTCTACCGGGCCGGGAGAGGGGCGGTTGTCTGCGCTGTCTGGCCACGGAAGCGCTGCGAAAACGCGCTTTGCGCTTAGACAGCCGCCATAGTTTACCGAATAACCACAGCAGATAACACATCAAGAGTAGGGCTATTGTCGGGATCAGCCACATGGCGCGTTAAAAGGCGTCTTTCGGGTTGCCGCCTTTCAGCAGCTTCAGAATATCTTCCTGCTTCTCTTCTTCTTCCTCGTCGTCTTCATCGCCCAGCTCGATGCCCAGCACGTCCATCAGCACATCGATACGATCCAGCGTCTTATCGACATACGCCTGTTCTTGCGCGTTCAGCGTTTCGCCATCGTCGATGCGATCCAGCAGCGCGTTCAGGCGTTCGTCATTTTCGAGCTTCGCCAGCTCTTCTTCCGGCGACAGGCGCGGTTTCGCTTCGGCCTTTGGCTTCGGCTGCGGTTTGGCCTTCACTTTGGTTTCGTCGACCACCAGCGCAACCGGCACTTTACTGCCGATACGCGGATCTTTGGCTTCCGCCGCCGATTTGTTTTTTTGGCTGCCGGACTCAACCTGGGTGCGTGAACCGGAAGCGTGGCCGCGGCGCTTTTTCAGGCGTTTGCGCTCGCGCGCTTCCTGATCGAGCTCCATACGGCTTTTCTTTTTCGTTTTTGACTTCGCCGCGCTGCCGCGAGGTGCTTTTGATGGCTGGTTCATAGCGTGTGCTCTTAGGTATGTAGATTCAGTATAGAATTGCGGCGGAATCTAGCAGAAAGCGGACAAAGAAAAAAGGCGGCAGGTTAAACCTGCCGCCTATTTCGCACCTTCTTGCGAAGGGTATTCCTGTTACGCGCTCCTTGCGTACATGCAACATCCCGGTTTTTCCTTCTGCTATAACCGCATTCCCTGCCACTACGTCCTTCATCCTGAAAGGAAAATCGTCCATGGCGCAATCCATTCGCATCCGCTCTTCCCGAGCGTGCTTCCTGCGGGCATCCAAACTGCCGATACTTCACCATCCGATGTGCCTGCCGCCTATTCCGGTGCGAAAGGGTCACTTCCTTTTGCGTTCATCCTGGCACTCATTGCACGCCCTGTGCATTCCCTAAGATTTGTCATCCTTCCCGGATGTTCCCTAATCCTGCGCAACCCTGCGTTAACGAGTACTTTACGTTATTGTTGCGAAGGCTCAAGGCACCTGACGCCGATTTGACTGACATTTCCACACAACGAAAAAACAACACATTGTTTTTAAAATAGAAACAGAAATATCGCTTTCGAATAAAGCGACATTACCCGCGATTCGAATGGCAAATGTCTCACAACGTACGGTCGGCATAACTGCCGTTTTATCGCGCCCCGCCGCTTAAAAACGGAGAAACACGCCATTTTTACCGCTGATGCAGTTATAATCGCCAACCAGTTAGCCATCCTCACGGAGACGAAAAATTTTGACCAGCAAGAACTACAACTATCATGTGACCCATTTCGTCACCAGCGCACCCGATATTCGCCATCTGCCGGGGGATGCAGGAATTGAAGTCGCCTTTGCCGGCCGTTCCAACGCCGGTAAATCCAGCGCGCTGAATACGCTGACCAATCAAAAAAGCTTGGCGCGCACCAGTAAGACGCCGGGGCGCACCCAGCTGATCAACCTGTTCGAAGTGGAAGACGGCATTCGTCTGGTCGACCTGCCGGGTTATGGCTACGCCGAAGTGCCGGAAGAAATGAAGCGCAAATGGCAACGCGCGCTGGGCGAATACCTGCAGATGCGCAACAGCCTGAAAGGGCTGGTGGTGCTGATGGATATCCGCCATCCGCTGAAAGATCTCGACCAGCAGATGATCCAGTGGGCGGTCGACGTCGGCACGCCGGTGCTGGTGTTGCTGACCAAGGCCGACAAGCTGGCCTCCGGCGCACGCAAGGCGCAGCTCAACATGGTGCGTGAAGCGGTGCTGCCGTTTATGGGGGATATCCAGGTCGAAGCCTTCTCATCGCTGAAAAAGATCGGCGTCGACAAGCTGCGCCAGAAGCTGGACACCTGGTTTAACGAGATCCCGCCGGAAGTGCTGCCGGAAGAGGACATCGGCGAATAAGCCCTGATCGCACGTTTGAGCCGATGCCTCGCCGCATCGGCTTTTTTATGCCCGCAGATCGGCCGCAGGCGGGATTTTTCGTTATCTAATTACATTTTTGAAATAAAGCCATCATAAAGACTTATTGCCAAAACGGGCTTGTCTCGCCGAATTACGCGGATTGAGGGAGCGGAAGCTGAAATGAAAAGCGGGGCCGAGCGATAGGAAAAACGTATGGTTTGCTGCTGTTTTTACAATAAAAAACGCCCCAGTCAATACTGACTGGGGCGGCTAAATATTCAGCCAAATCCGATTACGTGAAGTAAAAGGTCTGAAAGATAGAACATCTTACCTCTGTACCCTACGCCTGTAACTCTACATCATTTTTTCGCAGGGCAAAAGAATTTTTTGTAGTTTACTTACACAATTTGCGGCGCAAGAATGGCGAAGTTGGGGAAACTATCGCCGCATCTTGTAGCTTAATTACGAAAAGTGCTTAGGTTATCGCCAGTTAGCGCATACGGCGATAACCCGGCGATCAGTGCGCCTCATCCCAGTTCATGCCGACGCCCACATCGACCTTCAGCGGCACCGCCAGCGTCATGCTGCCTTCCATCAGTTGGCGGATGCGCTGGCTGGCTTCGTCGATCACCGATTCATGCACCTCGAACACCAATTCATCGTGCACCTGCATGATCGCGCGCACCAACGGCTTCTCCTGCCCCTGCAGCCAGGCGTCGACCTCGATCATCGCACGCTTGATGATATCGGCCGCCGTGCCCTGCATCGGGGCGTTGATGGCGGCGCGCTCGGCCGCCTTGCGGCGCATGGCGTTGCTGGAGCGGACGTCCGGCAGATACAGACGGCGGCCGTCCAGCGTGCTGACATAGCCCTGTTCGGAAGCCTGCTGACGGGTGCGCTCCATGTAATCCAGCACGCCCGGGTAACGCTCGAAGTAGAGATCCATATAGCGCTGGGCTTCCCCACGCGGGATCCCCAGCTGACGCGCCAGTCCGAAAGCGCTCATGCCGTAAATCAAACCAAAGTTAATCGCCTTGGCGCTGCGGCGCTGCTCGCCGGTCACTTTATCCAGCGGCACGCCGAAGACTTCCGACGCCGTGGCGCGGTGAATGTCTTTCCCTTCGGCAAAGGCCTTCAGCAGCCCTTCATCCTGTGACAGATGCGCCATGATGCGCAGCTCGATCTGCGAGTAGTCGGCCGCGACGATGCGGTAACCTTCCGGCGCAATAAAGGCCTGGCGAATGCGCCGCCCTTCTTCGTTGCGCACCGGGATGTTCTGCAGGTTCGGATCGCTCGAGGAGAGGCGGCCGGTGGCGGTCACCGCCTGATGGTACGAGGTATGCACCCGCCCGCTGACCGGATTGATCATCAGCGGCAGCTTGTCGGTATAGGTGGTCTTCAGCTTCGCCAGGCCGCGGTATTCCAGGATCACCTTCGGCAGCGGGTAGTCCAGCGCCAGCTCGGCCAGCACCTCTTCGTTAGTGGACGGCGCCCCGCCCGGGGTTTTCTTCAGCACCGGCAGCTTTTGTTTTTCGTACAGGATCGCCTGCAGTTGCTTGGTCGAGGCCAGGTTGAACGGCTCTTCCGCCAGCTCGTGGGCCTGCGCTTCCAGCTCAGCCAGACGCTTGGCCAGCTCTTGGGAGTGGGCCGACAAAATGGCCGGATCGATCAGCACCCCGGTGCGTTCGATATGCGACAGCACCGGCAGCAGCGGCATTTCAATCTCATTGAATACCGTCAGCAGTTCCGCGCTCTGTTTCAGCTGCGGCCACATCGCCAGGTGCAGCTGCAGCGTGACATCGGCGTCTTCAGCGGCGTAAGGCGCCGCCTGCTCCAGCGCGATCTGGTTGAACGTCAGCTGGTTTTTGCCCTTGCCGGCGATCTCTTCAAAGGTGATGGTTTTGTGGCCCAGATAACGATCGGCCAGGCTGTCCATATCGTGACGGCCGCCGACGCTGTCCAGCACATAGGACTCCAGCATGGTGTCGTAGGCGATGCCGCGCATCTCGATGCCGTAGCGCGCCAGCAGGCTCATGTCGAACTTCAGGTTTTGCCCGACCTTGAGCGCCTTCTCGTCCTCCAGCAGCGGCTTGAGCGCTTCCAGCACATAAGCGCGATCCAGCTGCGCCGGCGCATCCAGATAATCGTGCGCCACCGGCAAATAAGCCGCTTCGCCCGGCGCGATCGCGAAGGACAGGCCGATCAGGTTGGCGGTCAGGGTATCCAGACCGTCGGTTTCGGTATCAAAGGCAAATACGTCAGCCTTTTTCAGCCGCGCCAGCCAGTCGGTAAAGGTCGCTTCGTCCAGGATAGTGACATACCCATCCTGGGACAGCTTGGCTTCCGCCAAGGCTTTCGGCGCTTCCACGGCGGCAGCCGGTTTGGCGGCGCCGGCAGCTTTCGCACCCGCGCCTTTCTTGTGTTCCAGCCAGACGCCGGCTTCCACGTCTGCCAGCCAGCGTTTGAACTCGTACTGTTTGAACAGCTGTTGCAGCGTATCGACATCCGGCTCGGACACCGTCAGGTCCGCGCAGGTCAGATCCAGTTCGACGTCGGTTTTGATCGTCGCCAGCTTATAGGAGAGGTACGCGACCTCTTTATTCTGTTCCAGCTTGGCCGCCATGGTTTTGGCGCCGCGGAAGCTCAGCGTGGCGATGTTCTCCAAATTACCGTACAGCGCATCCAGCCCGCCGATACCCTGCAGCAACGCCTGGGCGGTTTTCTCGCCCACGCCCGGTACGCCGGGAATGTTGTCCGATGAATCGCCCATCAGCGCCAGGAAGTCGATGATCAACTCCGGCGGAATGCCGTACTTGTCGCACACTTCCTGCGGACCGAGGATCGTGTTGTTCATGGTGTTGATCAGGGTGACGTTCGGCGTCACCAGCTGCGCCATGTCTTTGTCGCCGGTGCTGATCAGCACCGCATGGCCGGCCTTTTCGGCCTCCAGCGCCAGCGTACCGATAACGTCGTCCGCCTCAACGCCGGGCGTCACCAGCAGCGGCAGGCCCATCGCCTTGACCATGCTGTGCAGCGGCTCGATCTGCGCGCGCAGATCGTCCGGCATCGGCGGCCGATGTGACTTGTATTCAGCGAAGAGATCATCGCGGAAGGTCTTCCCTTTGGCATCAAACACCACGGCAACGTGGCTCGGTTGATACTGCAGCAGCAGGCTGCGCAGCATATTCAGCACGCCGTACATCGCGCCGGTCGGCTCGCCCGCCGAGTTGGTCAGCGGCGGGAAGGCGTGATAAGCGCGGTAGAGGTAGGAGGAACCGTCAACCAGGATTAGTGGGTTTTCTGCAATCTGGGCCATAGCGTTTCTTTATCGTGATCGGACATAGGGGTAAGCATGCCATAGCTGGCCGTCGGAGACGAACCTTAGCGTGCATTGCGGACGAAAATGATGTGATTGTGTGCGAGGATCCGCAAGATCTTACCTGTGGATAACTTTGTGCATAGAAAAGAGACCGAATTATAACGCTGCGATTATCGTTATAACGGCGAATAAAATTCCTATTTAAATCACCGCGTTAAAAGAACGAATTCCGGCGACGCTTTATTATTGGCTTTTATTGGATTTGTGGATATAACTTTCGCCGGATTTTAATCGCACTATTCATCAAATTCGGCGCCTCAATTACCATAGCACAAGCTGGACAAGTTGCACGAAAACTCAGCAAATGGTTATCCGATGAGACGAAAAACAGTGATTTTTAGCGGCGCTTTACCCCGGCGATTTCTGTTAAAATGCGTTTTTGTTCATGCGTTTTGGCATGCAACGATGTTCCCAACAACCGTCAGCCCATAATCATGCCAAGATTGTTAACGCCTGTTATCTTTATCATTTCCGTCATACTTACCATTCTGGTGACGGTGTTGTGCTCCATCCCCATCACGCTGGCCGGCATCGTGAAACTCCTGGTGCCCATTCCCGCCGTCTGGCGATATATCTCGGCTTTCGCCGATTTCATGATGTGGTGTTGGTGCCAAGGGTTGGCGCTGTTATTGCGCATTAACGGGCAATTGCGTTGGGATATTGAAGGGCTGGAAGGGCTGGACCGCAAAAACTGGTATCTGCTGATCAGCAACCACGAAAGTTGGTCGGACATTGTCGTACTGTGCGTGCTGTTCAGAAATCATATTCCAATGAATAAGTATTTTCTCAAGCAACAGCTCGCCTGGGTGCCTTTTGTCGGCCTGGCCTGCTGGGCGCTGGATATGCCATTCATGAAGCGTTACTCCCGCGCCTATTTGCTCAAGCATCCGGAAAAGCGCGGCAAGGATATCGAAACGACGCGCCGTTCCTGCGAAAAATTCCGCCAGCGTCCAACCACCATCGTCAATTTCGTCGAGGGTTCACGCTTCACCGAAGCCAAGAAAATTAAAAGCAATTCGCCGTATCGCAATTTGCTGGCGCCTAAAGCCGCCGGCATCGCGTTTACGCTCAGCGCGTTGGGCAATCAGTTCGACAAAGTGTTGAACGTTACTCTGCTCTATCCGGAAAATAACCAACGGCCTTTTAGGGATATGCTGTGCGGGCGGCTGACGCGTATCGTGGTGAGAATAGAGACGCTGCCGATCGATGAAACCCTGCACGGGGACTACTTCAACGACAAGCAGTTCAAGCGGCGCTTCCAGCTGTGGCTGAATACGCTATGGCAGGAAAAAGATCGGTTGCTGGATAAATTGAAACGGCAATATGGATAAAAAAACGCCGGCGATGCCGGCGTTTTCGCATGGGGTCTGGCTTATTTCTGCTGGCTGAGGAATTTAACCACATCGGCGAACTGCTTCACGTAAGCGTCCATCGAGCTGGTGTCCAGGCCATCGTTCTTAACCATGTATTTGCCGTTGACGAATACCGCCGGCACGCCGCGCAGCTGCAGATCTTCTGCGGCTTTCTCCTGTTGAACCACCAGAGATTTCACCACGAAGCTGTTCCAGGCCGCATCATAATCTGCTGCGGTCACACCTGCTTTCACGAAGACATTGCGGATATCATCCGGCGTTTGCACGGTCTGGGTTTTCTGCACCGCTTCAAACATCAGCGGGCTCACCTTGTCTTCCACGCCCAGCGCCATCGCCACCGCCCATGCCTGAGTCAGCTGTTTGCCCAACGGCCCCAGGAATTCAACGTGGTACTTGGTCATTTTGGTGCCGGCAGGCAGCGCTTTCTTTACGTTCTCAGACACATGATAGACCTGCTCGAACTGGTAGCAGTGCGGGCAGTAGAAGGAGAAGAACTCCAACACCTGCGGCTCGCCGGTCACCGGTTTGTCCAGGGTCACATACTGAGCGCCATCGCTAAACTGTGCCGCCGAGGCACTGAATGCCATCACCATGCCAACGAGCGCCAACCATATTTTTTTCATAAGACTAAACTCTCCATTGTGTTAAAGCTTCAATACATTGGCGTCAGCTGCAGAGGGGGCTCCTGCAACAGCTTAACCTGTTCGGTGAAGGCCGCAGTCTGAGACAACCAGAAATCAGACTCCGCCATCCACGGAAAACTCTTAGGGAAGGCCGGATCCTGCCAGCGGCGAGCGACCCAGGCCAGGTAATACACCATGCGCATCGCCCGCAGTGGTTCAATCAACGCCAGCTCGCGCTGATCGAACTCGGCAAATTCGCTATACGCCTCCAGCAAGGCATCCAGCTGCATCAGTTGATCGCGACGTTCGCCGTGCAGCAACATCCACAGATCCTGCACTGCCGGGCCGTTGCGCGCGTCATCAAGATCGACGAACAGCGGGCCATCGCGCCACAGAATATTGCCCGGATGGCAATCACCGTGCAAACGGCGCGGCTGCCAGTTCAGATGCCAGTGCGACTTGATCGCCGCAATCAGATTATCCGTCGCCTGCAGGAACGCGTCATGCTGCGTTGCCGGTAGCAGCTCGCAATCGGCCAGCACCTGGCGCGGGGCGGTGAGGTACTCTTCAATCCCCATCGTTGGCCGCTCGGCGAACAAACGCTCACCGCCGACCTGGTGGATACGCCCCAGAAAACGGCCCACCCATTCCAACTGATCCAGATTGTCTATCTCGTATTGCCGGCCCCCCACGCTGGGGAACAGGGCAAAGAAAAAGCCGCCGTGCGTATGCAGCGTAGCGCCTTGCAGCGCCAACGGCGCCACCGCCGGGATCTCCGCGCCGGCCAGATCCAGAGCGAACTGATGTTCCTCACCGATCTGTGCGGCGCTCCAGCGCTCCGGGCGGTAAAACTTCACCACGTAGCGCCGGCGATCTTCGTCCATAAACTGATAGACACGGTTCTCGTAGCTGTTCAGCGCCGTCAGGCCGGAATCGACGCGCAGGCCAACTCCTTCTAGAGCGTCCATAATCAAATCGGGCGACAGGGTGTCGAAATTAAAAGCAGAGTTATTCATAACGTTCGTTTGATCGCTGACAGCACGGTGCCGGGAATGAGAAATAGTAGCATTAATGGCGCATTTCACGCGCTATGCTTTCTCGCACCGCACGAGGATCAGTCCTTGATAACGCCGCGAGCGCGCAGCAGCGCCGTCTTAAAATCTTCTTCGTAATCTTTCTTCAGACCCGGGATCTGATCCGTGCCGGCGCTACCGCGCATTTTCAGGTGATAAATGAGAATGTCGTCGCTCAGTTCGGACAACTCGCCCTGGAAGCCCGCTTCCTTCGCCAGCTTTTGCAAAAACTGCATCAAATTGAGATCGGGATCTTCCTGCCAGGCCGGGTGCAACAGCTCGATCAACTCGTTTACGCGATGCGTTTTCATCTCAATATCGTCCAATAGCATGAATAAACTCACAAAGTAACAGGCTTACCCACGCAGTGAAAGAACCGGCTTGTCAATAAAGGTAAATCCTGATGTCACGTCTGCTTTAGCGCTACAATCAGCCCATCGACAAGGCGGGATAAACGAGATGCATAAAGAAATCAGCGGCGTCATTTTGGCCGGCGGACGGGCCACGCGCATGGGCGGTGAAGACAAAGGCCTGGTGTCGATTGGCGGGATCGCACTCTATCAACACGTATTGGCTCGGTTACGGCCGCAGGTGACTTCCATCGTCATCAGCGCCAATCGCAATCAGGCATGTTATCAGGCGAGCGGTTTGCCGGTGATTGGAGATCTGACGCCCGATTTCGCCGGGCCGCTGGCCGGCATGCTGGCCGGGCTCAAGCAATCTTCCAGCGAATGGGTGGCCTTCGTCCCTTGTGATGTCCCCGACTTTCCCGCCGACTTAGTCGCTCAGCTATGGCAGCAAAAAGGCGCGGCGCAGGCGGCCTTTGCCAGCGATGGCGAACGTGATCACCCCACCCTGGCGTTACTGCATAGCCAAATAGCGCCGCAGCTGGCCGACTATCTGGCGCGCGGTGAACGCAAGCTGATGCTGTTCTTGCATCAAATTGGCGCACAACGCGTAGTGTTCAGCGGGCAACAAGCGGCATTTCATAACCTGAATACGCCGGCAGACTGCCGACATTGGCAACAAACACGAGAGCTAAAGAAATGAATCCTGTATTGCCCCCCTTGCTGGCCATCGGTGCCTACAGCGGAACGGGGAAAACCACCCTGCTCAAACAGCTGATCCCACTGCTGAAACAACGCCAGGTACGGGTTGGGCTGATAAAGCATACGCACCACGATATGGATGTGGATACGCCGGGTAAAGACAGCTATGAGCTGCGTAAAGCGGGCGCAGACCAAACGCTGGTCGCCAGCGATCGGCGTTGGGCATTAATGACCGAAACGCCGGAGCAACAACCGTTGGATCTGCATTATCTGGCGGGGCGCTTTGACGCCGATAAGGTCGATTTGATCCTGGTGGAAGGGTTCAAACATGAACCGGTCAGTAAGATCCTGCTTTATCGGGCCGAGATCGGCAGACCGTTGGAAGATATGCTGGATCAGTTTGTTATAGCGGTAGCCAGCGACCGACCGCTATCCATCACGGTTAAGCAGCTGGATCTCAACCGACCGGAAAGCATCGCCGACTTTATTGTCGAGTGGTTGAAAGGCGCAGCGTAGCTGCGCTTTTTGACGTTTTACGCATAGCAAAAAGCCCTGAACTGACGTTCAGGGCTTTCGGCTTTATTTGATGCCTGGCAGTGTCCTACTCTCGCATGGGGAGACCCCACACTACCATCGGCGCTACGGCGTTTCACTTCTGAGTTCGGCATGGGGTCAGGTGGGACCACCGCGCTATTGC
>NZ_JBJNMV010000009.1:0-33812 GCF_052168435.1 Serratia sp. CY56464
CCGGCTCGAAGCTGACGTCGCCGGCCACGTTCAGGGTGCCGATCGAGTTGCCCGGCGCCACGGTGCCGCCGCGGCGGGCGGTCAGCGAACCGACGGTGCCGCTGCCGCCGACGATGCCGACGCTCTGCACGCTGACGGCCGAGGTGACCGAGCCGTTGATCGCCAGCCGCCCCTGATTGACCAGCGTCGGGCCGGAATAGGTGTTGTTACCGGTCAGCACCAACGTGCCGATGCCCTGTTTGGTCAGGCCGCCATGGCCGGAGATGTCGTTGCTCCAGAAATCCAGGCCGCACAACACATCGCTGCAGACGCGCTCGGTCGGTTTGCCCTTGTCCAGCACCGCGCCGACGCCCGGCAGATCCACTACAAACTGGGTCGGGCCGTAGGCCACGCCCGTCGGATCCGGAATGCGGAATTCTTCGGGAATATCCTCGGCGGTCACCAACATGCCCGGGCCGTTGATGGCCTTGCCCAGGTTGATCATCCCCCAGCCGTAGAGCGCGTCGATGCCCGGCGCGCCCATGTCGGTGGCGGTGGTTTTCAGCACTTCCGCCACCTGCGCGCCATTCAGATACGGGAAACGCTCCATCAGCACGGCAACGCTGCCGGCCACGTGCGGCGCCGCCATCGAAGTGCCGCTGTATTTGGCGTAACCGGTCGTCAGATTCTCCACGCTGGTGCCTTCGATTATCGAGCTGTATACCCGGGTGCCCGGCGCCGAGACGCAGAGGCTGGCGGTGTAACCGCAGCGAGAAGAGAAGGTGCTGATGCTGTAATCGCCGGTATTGGTCGGATCCTGCAGGCTGGCGACCGAGAGCCAGTTCGGCGCAATGTCCGGCACAAAATAAGCCAGACCGGCCATGGCATCGGGGTTATTCAGATTGCCGTCGTTACCGGCGGCGAAGATGGTGACCACGCCGCTGCGGGCCGCGTCGATCGCGCCCTGATAGGCGCCGCCGGGCTTGGTGCCGAGGATCTGTTTGATCTGATCGAACTGCTTTTGCGCATCGTTTACTGTGAAATGCGGATAAGCCGGGTCATAACCGCCCTCATCAAACTTTTCGGTGATGCCGATGCCCCAGCTGTTGTTGATGATGCGCGCGCCGCTGGCCACCAGCGCATCCCAACCGGCCTGGTACACCGCGCCGTCGTTGCCGAGGATGATGCCGTCCTCCGGGCCGGGATCGCCGTTTTCCGCGCTGATGATCTGCGCGTTGAACGCCACGCCGTGCATGGCGCCGCCGTCTCGGCTGCCGGCGGCGATGCCGCCCACGTGGGTGCCGTGCGAACCGAGCGTGCCATCGGAATCCACGCTCGGCGTGCCGTCATAGCGGAAAGCGTCGCCTTTTTTCACCGGAATATAGGGGTCGGTATATTCGCGGATGCCTTCGGTAACCAGATTGATCACCTTATTCTCACCGGCGAACTCCGGGTGCTTGGCGTAGACTGGCTGATCGAAAATGCCAAGTTTGATGCCTTTTCCGGTATAACCGGCGGCGTAGGCCTGGTCGGCGTGGATCGCCCCCAGCCCCCATTCCGCATTAAACTCACTGCTGCGCCAGCTGGCCGGATCGCCCGCTTTGCCGTTCTCTATATAGCTGGAGGCCTGCGCCCCGCCAATCGCCGTCAGGCAGATCAGCATCGCGCTCCATTGTGCGCGATGAACTCCGATTTCAGGCCAGCCGAAGGCCGCCCGAGCGGATTTGACTCCTCTAAGTTTCTTCTCCATCCCAGATACCGTCCGTTGTTGTTTGCAAATGTTTTATAAGATTTTTTGTGTAACAGTTTGGTAACACCAAATAAATAAAGCACAACAATCTCAAGTGCGCTTAATGTGTCATCCGGCAGCTCAACGGGAGGAGAGAATGTTTCAGGGGTGAATCAGGCCAGTGCCGATAAGAAATGACAATGACGTTTGCCGGTATCAAAATGGCGATAACACGTGAAGGGATAAATTATAATTTGCTGATAAATAAAAATATAACCTAGGGAGACATAAAGGATGCGGCCGCCTGAAAAGTGCTTAACAGGCGTCTTTTATCACTTTTAATTATAAATTTTGCCAATATTCACTCAGTGAATTATGCTGGTTTTTCACTCGGTCATCGGCAAAAATTGGATTATCCTGCTGATGTTTTTTTGCAGTTCGTCGCGTCCTCTTCCGCCTGACGCAGAATGGCTTTGGCCATCCATTGCGTGACGTCCTGAATGCTCTCAAGCTCCAGCCCCCAGATATCTTTCAGCACCAGGAACACCTCCGAGCCGTAAATCAGCGAGAAAGCATGAATCACTCTCTGCAGAGAGTCCGGCGGCAGTTTGCCCTGCAGCGGTTCCACCGCCAGCGCCAACAGACGCTTGCGGTTGCCGCGCACGAATTTCTCGCCCGGCGTCGCGTGCGCCCACTGTTGCAAAGAGAGTTGCAGCGCCGCGCGCAATGCTCCCTCGTGCCGCTCCATCTGAGGATAGGCGAAAGTCAGCAACTGCCGGATGCGTTTCAGGGCGTCATCGTCTTGCGGGCGCCATTCCAGAATAGGCCCCAGGCTTTCCGCCACCACGGCGCTAATCAGCGCACTCTGGGTCGGAAAATAGCGGTAGGCCGTCGCACGCGATACCTGCGCATGCGCCGCCAGTTCGGTGATCGAAGGAAACGCCCCTTCGTCATACAGCGTCATCGCGCTGGCCAGCAACAAACGGTAGGTTTTTGCCCGGGTGGAAGTCAGTGAAGGATCAAACGGAGTGGGAAAGGCATCTATCGGCACATAAACCTCATGCATCTGCACACGCTTGCGCAACAGAGGATGCGCCTCTGTCGACTGGCTGCCGGCAAAGCGCCGGCCACGTTGAAAAGCTCAAAAATGAGACAGGAGTCCCATTTTGCACTGAGCTGCCCTTGCAAAAATGATACTGCCGTCTCATTATATAAATACATTAATCAATTTAATTTAAATGCCAACGCCAGGGCACCCTATAAAAATATAATAAAATGATTTTTAAATAAAAATTAGAAACACCCCAGGAAGATACATGAAAGACACTTCAAATTTTGTCTATATTGCTACCACAGCAGATACGAAAGGACAAGAGCTGGAGTATGTACGGCGGCTGATCGCTGCCCTGAATTTACCCACGCGAACCGTCGATCTTTCCACTCGTCGCTTGCCGTTTGACTCCCCGGCCGATATCGGTCCAGAAGACGTCGCACGCCACCATCCGGCAGGCGCCGACGCGGTCTTCTGCGCCAGTCGCGGCCAGGCGATCGCCGCCATGGCGACCGCTTTCGAACGTTTTATCCTGACGCGCCGCGATATCGCCGCCTTGCTTGGCCTGGGCGGTTCCGGCGGCACCGCCATCATCACACCGGCCATGCAGCAGCTGCCGATCGGCCTGCCGAAAGTGATGGTCTCGAGCATGGCGGCGGGAGACGTTTCCGCCTATGTCGGCGCCAGCGATATCAACATGCTGTATTCGGTCACCGATCTCGCCGGCCTGAATCGCATCTCGCGACGGGTGCTGGGCAACGCGGCGCGCCAGATAGCCGGCGCAGTGCACTTCGCCGCCGTCGACTATCACGACAACAATCCCGCGATCGGCCTGACGACGTTTGGCGTCACCACGCCCTGCGTTCAGGCGTTGGTTGCCGAGCTGGGATCGCAATGGGATTGTCTGACGTTTCATGCGACCGGCAGCGGTGGCAGATCGTTGGAAAAACTGATCGATAACCGCCAACTGCACGGCGCCATCGATTTGACCACGACCGAAGTGGCCGATTACCTGTTTGGCGGCATGCTGCCCTGCAATGCGGATCGTTTCGGTGCCATCGCGCGTACCGGCATCCCGTGCGTGCTCTCCTGCGGCGCGATAGACATGATCAACTTCGGCGCGCCGAATACGGTGCCGGCTCACTATGCCAACCGTCTGCGTCACCATCACAACCCGCAAGTGACGCTGGTGCGCACCAGCGCGCGGGAGAATGCGTTAATGGGGCGTTGGATGGGCGAAAAAATCAACGCCTGCGCGGGCGAAGTGCGTTTCGTTATCCCGGCGGGCGGCGTATCGGCTTTGGATGCGCCCGGCCAACCGTTCTGGGATCCGGCGGCGCTGGCCGCCTTTACGCAAGCGCTGGAAGAAACGGTGCACGCCACCGGCAAACGCCGGTTGATAAAAACGCCTTATCATATTAACGACCCGTGCTTTGCGCAGGCCGTTGCCGAACAGTTTCGGCACATTGTCGGCGGAGAATGATGATCACCCACGGCAAAGCCTGCCGGTGATAACGCCAAATAGAAAAAGGGCCAGACAAATAGTCTGGCCCTTTATTATTTACCGCGAGCGGATATTACTGACCGGCGGGCATCTGCTCCTTCATTTTATTCATGTGGTCCATCATCTTTTGCTCGCGTTTCTGATAATTCTCATTGTATTGTTTTTTCTGCTCAGGCGTCAGCAGGTTATACATTTTATTTTCCGCTTTGGCGCGTGCCAGCATGCGTTCGGATTGCGCTTTACCGATCGCGTCAATTTGCGCCTTCGCCTTCGCTTCGTCAAAGCTGTCGGAAGCGACCAGATTGTGCAGCGCCTGGCGCTCCTCTTTCATGCCCGGCCCGCGCTTCTGGTGCGACTCTTTCATGATATCGCGCATCTGCTGGCGCTGCTGCTCGGTCAGGTTCAGCCCGGCGAACGGGCCGCCTTTGCCTTCACCCTTGTGATGCATCATTTTCATCGGCGCCGCATCCGCCGCCGGAGCCGTCGCCGTATCGGCGGCGAACGCCGCGGAAGCAGAACCCAGAGCCAGCGTGGAAGCAATAAATAAAGCCGTCAATTTACGCATAATCATTTCCTTAAAAATTTTCTTCATCAGGAGCGCTGTACGTTAACAGGCTCATTCGTTGTCGGAGATAATAATAGGCTGATAAATTTCAAGTAATGCGAGGGTGTGTAAACTTTTTAAAACCCGTCTCGGATTTATTCACCAATTATGAGAAAACTATGAAGATGGCGTTTATTTGATGGAAATTTTAATTTCTCGGCAAAAATCCCCCCGGTGGAGTTATTTTTCCGCTTTCCCCTCATCGCTATAATTTACTCACCTGCATGGCAACCTTGCATCAACCGTTTTCCGATAGCAGGGGAAATCAGTAAGCATCACACGATCCGATGTTCTCCTACACTTTAAGACAAGCAGCGCCGGGCGACGTTTACACCGCAAAACTAATCATTGCTTATATAATAGTTTCCATCACCCGCCCCGCCTGTGAAAACCTGTTATATGATGCACAGATGCGTACGGCGATCGCTTTCGGGCCAACAGGCTGCCCGGAGCTGTGCCGCCCGCCCGCCCGTGCTCTTTTGAGGAATCGTCATGCCCGCAGACCAAGGCCCAGAGCTTCTTAGCGCTCACTTCGGCACCCAAAGCCCCCACTGGCGGCTGGCGTTTGACAGCAATGCCCTGGAGCTGTCCGCCGTTAAGGGCAAAGCTCATATCGCGGTGGCGCTCAGCGCCATGGAAGCGGCGAAAATCCGCCGTCTGACCGGCGTGACCGCCAGCCTTGATCTGACCATTACGCTGGCCGGTGAACCGCTGCATCTGCATCTGGTCGGGCGCCGCGTCAACAACCTCGAATGGGCGGGCACCGCTTCCGCCTTCAGCGACACCCAATCGGTGGCGCGCGACCTGGTGCACGGCCTCTCCTTCGCCGAGCAGGTGGTGTCCGAAGCCAACTCGGTGATCGTGATCGTCGATCAGCACGGCCGCATCCAGCGCTTCAACCGACTGAGCGAGGAGTACACCGGACTGCACGAACACGAGGTGATCGGCAAAAACGTTTTCCAGCTGTTTATGAGCCCGGAAGAAGCCGCCGCTTCGCGGCGCAACATCGCCGGCTTCTTCCGCAACGGTTCGTCCTATGAGGTGGAACGCTGGGTGAAGACGGTCAAGGGCGAACGGCTGTTCCTGTTCCGCAACAAATTCGTGCACAGCGGCAGCGGCAAAAACGAAGTCTTTCTGATCTGTTCCGGTACCGACATCACCGAAGAACGCCGCGCGCAAGAGCGGCTACGGGTGCTGGCCAACACCGATCTCATCACCGGCCTGCCGAACCGCAACGCCATCCAGGACAAGATCAATCACGCCATCGCCACGCGCGGCGAAGAGAGTTTCGGCCTGGTGTACCTCGATCTCGACAACTTCAAAAAGGTCAACGACGCCTACGGCCATATGTTCGGCGATCGGCTGCTGGTCGAGGTCGCGCTGGCGATCCTCGGCTGCCTGAGCCCGGATCAAGTGCTCGCCCGCCTCGGCGGCGACGAATTCTTGGTGCTGGCGCCGCAAAGCGATCGCGAGCGCCTGCAAACGCTGGCGCAGCGCATTATCGACAGGCTGAAGACCCCTTTTCGCATCGGTCTGATTGAGGTGTATACCGGCTGTTCGATCGGCATCGCGCTGTGCCCGGAGCACGGCAACGATCTCGACAGCCTGATCCGCAGCGCCGATACCGCCATGTACGTCGCCAAGGAGCACGGAAAACGCACCTATACCGTCTTCTCGCCGGAGATGAACAAACGCGTCGCCGAATACATGTGGCTGGACACCAATCTGCGCAAAGGGTTGGAACAAAATCAGCTGGTGCTGTATTACCAGCCTAAAATCGACGCGCACAGCGGCGAAGTGCACAGCGTGGAAGCGCTGGTGCGCTGGGATTCGCCGGAGCGCGGCCTGATCCCGCCGCTGCAGTTCATCTCCTATGCCGAGGAGTCCGGCCTGATCGGCCCGTTGGGCCAATGGGTGCTGCAAACCGCCGCCGGGCAGGCGGCGCAATGGCAAGAGCAGGGATTGAATCTGCGGGTGGCGGTCAACCTCTCTGCCCGTCAGCTGGCCGACGACGGCATCGTCAACGACCTGCTCGGGGTGCTGCACCGTCACCGCATGGCCCCCTGTCTGCTGGACTTCGAGTTGACCGAAAGCAGCCTGATTGAAGACGAGAACCGCGCGCGCGCGCTGATCACCCGGCTGCGCGAACTGGGCGCGCAGGTGCATCTCGACGACTTTGGCACCGGCTATTCGTCGCTGGCGCAGCTGGCACGCATTCCTCTGGACGCCATCAAGCTGGATAAAAGCTTCGTGCGCGGGGTGAATTTCAATCCGGTATCGCAATCGCTGGTACGCGCGATCGTCGCGGCGGCGGAGGCGTTGGCCTTCCGCGTGATCGCCGAAGGGGTGGAGACCGAGAGCGAAAACCACTTCCTCGACGAGGTCGGCGTGGACGAAAAACAGGGCTTTCTGTTCGCGCGGCCAATGCTCCCGGAACAGCTGGAGCATTGGCTGCAGTCCTATCGCCCGCGCTCACCTTCCGCATGAGGCGGGCGCGTTAACGTTAGCCGGCACGACGCAGGTTCAGGGTATGGCGATCCTGTAACATCACCAGCCGCTCGATGTAGGCACGGTCTTTTTCCTCAATGGTAAAGGCCGAGTGCACCCAATCTTCGGTAATGTCCATCAGCTCGGAACGCGTCAGCTGCAACACGCGCTGACGCGCCCGCAGCATGGCGCGCATGCCGTTGAGCTTCGGCCGGATGGTATCGATGAAGGTGCGCGTCGCCAGGTAGGCGTCGCCGGGCTGGAACAGCTGGTCTACCAGACCGCGGCTCTCGAACCACTCTGCGGTGTGCGACTCGCCGCCCCAAATCAGCTCCTCGGCCAAGCGCATGCCCGCCTTGCGCGCCACCAGCGAGTAACCGCCCATACCGGGAAACAGGTTGAACGCAATCTCCGGGAACCCCATGCGCGCATTGTTTTGCGCCAATACGAAATGGTGCGCCAGCGCCGCTTCAAAACCGCCGCCCAGCGCACTGCCTTCAACCATCGCAATGCTGATCGCGCCGGTGTCGAAACCGCGTGCCGCCGCATGCACGCAGTCGATGCAGGCGCGCGCGTAGGCCATCATCGCCTCGCGCTTGCGGTTTTTGATCGCTTCGGCGAAGAACTGCAGATCGCCGCCGACGTTGAACATGTTCGGCACCAGCGAGCCGGTGACCCAGAAGTCGAACCGCAGCGAAGACTCCTTCGCCGCCTGCGCCAGCGTCATGATGTCTTCAATCAACGCCTGGTTGAAGCAGGGGCGCGGCGCGGCGCGCAGCAGCATCCACATGATGTGCCGCCCCTCTTCATAGTAGGCGGAGATCTGCGACAGATTGCCCGCTTCGGTAAACGGACGACAGGTGGGGTGATTAAGCAATTTCATAAGACCTTCCAGTTTTTCTGTTGATGACGGATGAGACCGTTCCAGCCCCTACGGCTGCAGCGGAGCGGCGAGCGGCAAAGCGCGACGCCACATCATGAGTAAACGCTTTCTCGCCGACGAAACAGATAAAAATTGGAGGTAGAGAAGTGAAAAAAACCGAGGCGCCACGGGGTTTTCATAGGAATTTTACCTATCGCGCCATCCCCGGCATTTCATGCCGGGCGCTAACGCGTTAAGCTCGCAAATTGACCGTTTGCCGCCCCGGCGCTCAAAACGCCGCAGGGCTTTGGCTATAATCAACGCTGATACATGCCGTTTAACGTTAAGGAAATCGTGAAGTAATGCCTACAGGACCAGACCAGGAACGCCGCCAGCCCACACAAGACACGCCGCCGAAGCCGCTTATCGCCATCAAGACCGGCCATGAGACGCTCGACCGCCGCATCAGCGGTTTTTCACGTCTGATTGAACGCATCAAAGCCTGGCCGAGCGTGGCGCACCTGCTGCGCGCCGCCGAACGCTTTAACGATCGGCTGGGCAGCCAGTTTGGCGCCGCCATCACCTACTTTTCATTCCTCTCGCTGATCCCGATCCTGATGGTGTCGTTCGCCGCCGCCGGTTTCGTGCTGGCTTCCAACCCGGATCTGCTGGCCCGCTTGATCAACCGGATCGTCGGCAGCATCAGCGATCCGACGTTGGCCAGCACGCTGAAGAATACCGTCAACACCGCCATTCAGCAGCGCACCACCGTGGGATTGACCGGTCTGGCGCTGGCGCTCTATTCCGGCATCAGTTGGATGGGCAACCTGCGCGAGGCGATCCGCGCGCAGTCACGCGATGTCTGGGAGCGCAATCCGCAGGATCAGGAGAAAATCTATTTCAAGTACACCCGCGACTTCATCTCGCTGACCGGCCTGGTGGTCGCGCTCATTATTACGCTGTCGCTGACCTCGGTCGCCGGGTCGGCGCAGGCGGCGATCGTCAACGCGTTGGGGCTGGATGGCATCGAATGGCTGCGGCCGGCGCTGACGCTGATCGCGCTGTCGATCTCGATCTTCGCCAACTATCTGCTGTTCCTGTGGATTTTCTGGATGCTGCCGCGCCACAAACCGAAGAAAAAAGCGCTGCTGCGCGGTACCTTGCTCGCGGCTATCGGCTTTGAGGTGATCAAGTTCGTGATGACGATGACGCTGCCGCAGGTGGCGAAGTCGCCTTCCGGCGCGGCCTTCGGCTCGGTGATCGGGCTGATGGCGTTCTTCTACTTCTTCGCCCGTTTGACGCTGTTTTGTGCCGCCTGGATCGCTACCGCCGACTACCAAGGCGACAAAGCCTTGCCGGAACGCGAGCCGCCGGCCCCCTGAAGCCATGCAATCGTGCCGGTGTTATCGCACACGCCGGCACTTTCCTCTGGTTAATAAGCAAAAACCCAGTCAATCCCTCTAAATCATGCGGCATAACATTCGGAAAACCAGCATAACAAACTACCCATTCACTTTTCTTTCCCGTTTTTACAGCCATTCCCTCTGCACGAAACCCATTTCTCAACGTTTAACGCTACAGAAAAGAAGCCCGGTAAAACATTAGTCTTTTTAACCGGTTAGCGGCGGCGTTGCCCAAAGTTACAGCGTTGAAAAGGCGGAATGCTGTCACTAAGATGGATTTTTACCCCCTCCAACAATAAGAAATAGATATGCAAGCCACCATCGCACCCCCACTCGACGCCGACGACGCGTCTACACCGGTGAATTCCCGCGGGAAAGTCATCGTCGCCTCGCTGGTCGGCACCGCCATCGAGTTCTTCGACTTCTACATCTACGCCACCGCCGCGGTGATCGTGTTCCCACACATCTTCTTCCCGCAGGGCGACCCGACCACCGCGACGCTGCAGTCGCTGGCCACCTTCGCCGTCGCCTTTGTCGCGCGCCCTATCGGCTCTGCGCTGTTCGGCCACTTCGGCGATCGCGTCGGGCGCAAGGTCACGCTGGTCGCCTCGCTGCTGACCATGGGGATTTCCACCGTGCTGATCGGCCTGCTGCCGAGCTATGAAACCATCGGCATCTTCGCCCCTATCCTGCTGGCGCTGGCGCGCTTTGGCCAGGGCCTGGGGCTGGGCGGCGAATGGGGCGGCGCAGCCCTGCTGGCGACGGAAAACGCGCCGGCCAAAAAGCGCGCGCTGTACGGTTCTTTCCCCCAGTTGGGGGCGCCTATCGGTTTCTTCTTCGCCAACGGCACCTTCCTGCTGCTCTCATGGCTGCTGAGCGACCAGCAATTTATGGAATGGGGCTGGCGCGTGCCGTTCATCCTCTCCGCGGCGCTGGTGCTGATTGGCCTGTATGTGCGGGTATCGCTGCATGAAACGCCGGTGTTCGCCAAAGCGGCCAAGGCCGGCAAACAGGTGAAAGTGCCGCTCGGCACGCTGCTGAGCAAGCATCTGAAAGCCACCATCCTCGGCACCTTCATCATGCTGGCGACCTACACGCTGTTTTATCTGATGACGGTGTATTCGATGACCTACGGCACCGCGCCGCAGCCGTTGGGCCTCGGTTACTCCCGCAACAGCTTCCTGTGGATGCTGATGGTGGCGGTGATTGGTTTCGGCGTGATGGTGCCGATCGCCGGTCTGCTGGCGGACGCGTTCGGCCGCCGCAAGACCATGATCGCCATTACCCTGCTGATGATCGGCTTCGCGTTCCTGTTCCCGACCCTGCTGGGTTCCGGCAACCAGGCGCTGGTGATGGGCTTCCTGCTGTGCGGCCTGAGCATCATGGGGCTGACCTTTGGCCCGATGGGCGCGCTGCTGCCGGAGCTGTTCCCTACCGAAGTGCGCTATACCGGCGCGTCATTCTCCTACAACGTCGCGTCGATCCTCGGCGCGTCCGTGGCGCCTTATATCGCCACCTGGCTGGCGGCCCACTACGGGCTGTTCTACGTCGGCATGTACCTGGCGGCGATGGCCGGGCTGACGCTGCTGGCGCTGCTGCTGATGAAAGAAACCCGCCACCAGTCGCTGTGATCCTCTGCGGCCCCCTCACTGCGGGGGGCCGCACGCGTTGTTCGTTTCCTGTCATAAAACCGGGCTATGCTGAATGTTTCTCTCGGTAACAGGATCGGCCGATGTCTTTGCGTCGTGGGGTATTTGTCTGCGTGGCGCTGCTGGCGGCTCTCGCCATCGCGCTCTATTACGGGTTGAAGCCTGACCATCCCGATGCGCTATGGCGCATCGTCAGCCAGCAATGTCTGCCCAATCAGCAAGCGCATGACAACCCGGCGCCCTGCGCGCAGGTGGATGTGCCGGCCGGTTTCGTGGTGTTTAAAGATCGCAACGGGCCGCTGCAATACCTGCTGATGCCCAGCGCCAAAATCACCGGTATCGAAAGCCCGGCGCTGCTGGACGCCGCCACGCCGAATTTCTTCGCGCAGGCCTGGCGCGCGCGCCACGTGATGGCGGAGCGTTATGGCAAACCCATCGACGACGGCGATATTTCACTGGCGCTCAACTCGGAATATGGCCGCACGCAAAACCAGCTGCACATTCATATCTCCTGTCTGTCGCCGGCGGTAAAACAGCGGCTGGCGCAGATTGGCCCCGATTTCATCGAGCAATGGCAACCGCTGCCCGGCGGCCTGTTGGGGCATGACTATCTGGGGCGGCGGGTGACCCCCGCCGAACTGGAACAACAGGGCGCCTTCCGCCTGCTGGCCTCCGGCCTGCCGCGCGCCGACGGGCGCATGGGCAGCTTCGGCCTGGCGATAACCGCGCTGCCGGACGGCGATTTCCTGCTGCTGGCGACCGAGCGCAGCCTGCTGCCGTTTACCCTGGCCTCGGCGGAAGAGATCCAGGATCACGACTGCCGGCTGCTCACGCCGCCGCCGCGCACCTGATTATTTTTTGCCTTTCATCTCCCGCAGGATCTGCCCGCACGGATTCTCCTCGCCGCCCTCACTGGGCGAGACCAGCGCCAGCAGCGCCGCTGCCGGTGTCAGCACCGCCCCCAACGCCACCGCCGCCGCGCCGCGCGCGATCAGCGGCCCGGCTTTGACCCCGGCGTCGGGATGCTTGAAGGTGCCTTTCACGTACAGCGGCGAGCGCAGGGTCAGCACGCGCATCCCCTTGCTTTCCGGATCGATGGACAAATCCAGCCGTTCGGTGGCGAGGTTGGTGTTGCCGGTGATGTTGATCACCGCGTTCTCGGTGTCGAACACGAACAGCCGCGGCGCGGCGACGCCGCTGCGGATGCCGACGTCCGCCGCCGCGCAGTTGATGCCCACCACGTCGTCACCGAACAGCTGCGCCACCAGATAGTTGCCGACGTTCAGACCGAGGATCTCCATCAGGCTACGGCTGATCACCCCGTTATTGATCAACAGGCGCAGGTCGCCGTTGCTGGTCGCCAGCAGCTCGGCCACCGAATTGCCGCTGCCCGTCAGCCTGGCGTCGCCGTTCATCTGCCCGAGGCTGCGCTTCATCGCCGCCACGTTCGGCAACAGCTGTTTGAGCTGGAGTTTGCGCGCGTGCATATCTACCTGACCGCGCATCGGCTTTTTGCCTCCGTCGAGGCGCACGACGGCGCTCAGGCTGCCGCCCGCCATGCCGAAGCGCAGCGGATCCAGGCGCAGTTCGCCATTGTTCAGCTTCAGGTGTGTGGCCAGATCGCTCAGCGGTAAATCGCTGCCGCGCTCGATGCGCGCGGCGGCAAACTTCACGTCCGCATCCATCTTGCGCCAGCTTTGCGTATCGAACTGTTCGACCGGCAGCACCTTATCCGCCGGCTGGCGGCTCTTTTCGCCGCGCCCGGCTTTGGCGGCGTTGGAGTCCGCACCGATCAGCGGCGCCAGATCCGCCAACCTCAGCTGCCGGGAGCTCACCGCGCCGCTCAGCGTCGGCCGCGGTTTACCGGCGACGTATTTCAAGCTGCCGTGAATATCGCTGTCGCCGATTTTGCCGTCAAATTTCTGATACTCGAACACGGCGCCGCCCGGCTGATGCAGACGAGCCATCAGATGGCCATCGGTCGCATACGGCGGCGTGTTCGGCAGCAGCACGCCGGTCAGGCCATAGAGATTCCCCAGGCTTTCACCGGAAAATTTCAGCTGCACGTCCAGGCCGCCGAGGTTCAGCGGATCGGACAAGGTGCCCGCCACCGCCACCCGGGTGCTGCCGGAGCGCACGTCGGCCTGCAGCGGGAACGGCAGATCGGCGCTCTGCAGTGACAGCATGCCGCCGATCTTGCCGCTGCCGCTCAGCGGTTCGCCGTTATATTTGCCTTTCACCTGCCAGCCGAAAACATAATCGGGTGTAGCGACCTTGCCGCCGCTCTGTTTGCCGGTCACTTCACTGAACGGCAGCGGTTTGCCGAGCGGATCGATAACGGCGCGGAAATCCGCCTTCAGCGTGACGTCTTTAAAGGCGATCTGTCCCTTGTCGAACACGATATCGTGAACGGTAAACGACCAGTTGGAAGGCGGCTGCTTGGGATCCTGGCCGCCGGCCAGGTCAAACGTCCAGTTGTTGTCGCCGTTGGCCAGGCGTTGCAACGACGCATTCGGCCGCTTCAGCCAGATGCGCGGGATCAGCAGCTCTTTACCCAGCAGCGCCAGCGGTGCGATGCTGGCGTCGATGCGCTGCAGCGTCACCATGCTGTCGCCGGGCATGTTTTTCGGATTACCCAGCCACACGTCTTCGGCATGAATATGCGGCCAGGGCACCCAGGCGCGCCAGCCGCCCTCATCCGGATTACGTGACCAGTCGACGCCCAGATCGCCGCGGATGGCGAACGGCCGCCGCAGTTCGGCCGACACTTTGTCGTTGATGGTGGGCTTGAGTCGATTCCAGTCGAAGGTAGCGATGAAGATCGCCAGTGCGGCGATCGCCAGCAGCACAATGCCGCCCAGCCAGCTGAAAACCTTTCCTGTTCTTGTCATAGCGGCTCCCTCAGCGCATAAGCCAGGCTGCCGAATAAAAGGAAAAGGAATTAGCAGCCCCGTTTAAGCCTAGCTGAGGATAGGCCGGAGTTCACGCCGGCGCGCCGGGCGCGGCAAACAACGTCGGCACGCTGTGCAGCGTTTCAAAGCACGCCGGACGGGAAAGGTAGTAGCCCTGTGCGGCCAACGCGCCGGAGCGCTGCACCAGGCGCCACTCCTGCTCGGTTTCCACCCCCTCGACGATCACCCCGTCGCTGTGCTGGTTCATCATCTTGATCAGGGTGCCGAGCAGCTGCACCCCCTCTTCCGACTGTTTGAGCAAGGTGAACAATTCGCGCGCCACCTTGATGTATTGATACCGCCAGGCACCGACGGCGGAGAAGTTGGCCAGCCCGCTGCCGAAATCGTCCAGCCACAGCCGCTCGCCGCCGACAATCTGCTGCAGCGGGCGGTTTGATGCCGTTGCGGCGTGCTCCACCAGCTCGAAGCGCAGATAGGGCATCTCGGCGATCTGCCGTTGCAACGCGCGATGACGCTGCAATGCTTGCAGCGCGATGCCGTCGATATTGACCGATACCATCACCGCGTGGCGGATGAACAACGCCTGCCAGCGCTGCAACAGCGCCAGCTGTTCCTGAACCACCCGCAAACGCTGGGCGACGCCGAGCGAGGCAAAATACTGTTCCGGGGATTGCCGCTTGTCCGGCTCATTCGGGTGATGCACCGCCGTCAGCAGTTCCACCGCCAACAGCGCGCCGCTGGTGCGATAAATCGGCTGGAAGGTATACAAGCGCCGGCATTGCCGCCAGTAGCGCCGCGATTTGGCGCAGGCATAGAGGGCAAAACAGGGCGCCAGCAGACCCGAGATCAGATTGGTTATCATCGGTACTATCGCCGTGGCGGGGAAGTGAGAGCGCTGCCGCTGTTTCTTTACCCAACTTATCGGCCACGCCACGTAAAACTTTAAGCACGAATTGCCGCACGCTTTCCTCTTCACCCTATCGGCGTTGGCCGATCGCGATCATAAAAAATTAAAACACCGTTTTAATTTATTGACTCCCTTACCGCCTTGCGTGGAGACTGGTGGCTGTTGCTTCTTCTTTAGCCAGGGCTTATTGACGATGACTATCCGAAACCTCGCCGTGATCGGCGAATGCATGATCGAGCTGTCACCGCAGGGCGCACAGCTGACGCGCGGCTTTGGCGGCGATACCCTCAACACCGCCGTCTACCTCGCCCGCCAAATGCCGAAACAGACGTTGCAGGTGCATTACGTCACTGCGCTCGGCACCGACAGCTTCAGCGGCGAGATGCTGCAGGCCTGGCGGCAGGAGAAGATCGAGACCGGGTTGATTCAGCAGTTCGACAACAAGCTGCCGGGCCTGTACGTGATCGAAACCGACGCCGCCGGCGAACGCACTTTCTACTATTGGCGCAATGACGCCGCCGCCCGCTATTGGCTTGCTGGACCGCAGGCCGACGCACTGTGCGCGCGGCTGGCGCAGTTCGATTACCTGTACCTCAGCGGCATTAGCCTGGCGATCCTCGCGCCTGCCGACCGCACGAAGCTGCTGACGTTGCTGCGCCGCTGTCGCGCCAACGGCGGCCAGGTGATCTTCGACAACAACTACCGCCCGCGTCTGTGGCCAAGCCGTGAGGAAACGCAGCAGGCCTACCGCGAGGTGCTGGCCTGCACCGACATCGCCTTTTTGACGCTGGATGACGAAGAATTGCTGTGGGGAGCGCAGCCGGTTGAACAGATAGTGACGCGCACGCAGGCGCTCGGCGTCGGCGAGATCGTTATCAAACGCGGCGCGAATGCCTGTCTGGTGTTCAATGTGGAGGGGGAGCGGCTTGAGGTGCCGGCGATCGCACTGCCGCCGGAGCGCGTGGTGGATACCACTGCGGCGGGCGACTCTTTCAGCGCCGGCTACCTGGCGGTGCGCCTGAACGGCGGCGGCGCCCGGCAGGCGGCGCAGCGCGGCCATCAGCTTGCTGCGACGGTGATCCAACATCGCGGCGCCATCATTCCCGCAGCGGCGATGCCCGCATAATCAATAAGGCGGCGGCGAAGTCGCCCCGCCGCCCACGCAATGGATCCCAGAAGCATTGATCGGAGGATGATTGAAAGAATTTCCCTGGCGTTGGCTTATTTCCGCCCAGAGCTGCTAAGCTCGGGTCTTGGCATTGCCGTCTTTTTGAATTTATTAGCCGAGTATAAATTTCAATCCGCCGCACTGACTAGCTGGACTTTGGTGCAGGTCGGGCTGAGCCGCCGAACGACAGGGAGGTTACCGATGGCCGTCACATTCGCCAACGCCGTCGCCGCAAGACTGCATCTTGATGGCCGGCTACAGGCCTTCAGCCAATTCAAATACGCTTACTTGACCTTCAATAAACACCATCCCGACCGCCATCTGCTGGTATCGAGCTATCCGCAAGAATGGCTGGACATCTACAGTGCCAATCGCTATCAGCGCATCGATCCCGTCGTGCGCGCCGCCCATAACCGCTGTGCGCCCTTTATGTGGCACGACACCGCCCTCACCACCGAGGATCGGCATTACCGGAAGATCTTCAGCCAGGCGCGGGAGTACGACATCGTGCACGGTTGCAGCTTTGTTTTGCACGATCACGACAACAATCTGGCGATCTTGTCGATCAGCGCGACGGCGGCCGATGACGCCGAACTGCGGCAGCTAATGGAGGAAGAAAAGGCCAGCCTGCAGATGGTCTTGGTCGATACCCACCAGCACGCGCTTGCGTTGGCCAGCGCCGAGGCGAGCCGAAAGGATCGGCTCTCGCCGCGCGAAGGGGAAATTCTCTATTGGGCCAGCCAGGGCAAAACCTATAATGAGATCGCGCTGATCCTGGGGATCAAAACCGGCACGGTGAAGTTTCACATCGGCAATGCGGTGCGGAAGCTGGGGGTCGCCAACGCCAAACACGCGATCCGGCGCGGCCTTGAACGGCAACTGATCGCGCCGCCTCAGGCATAAAAAAGCCGGCATTGCAGCCGGCTTTTTGTTTTTTATCTTGCGGAAAATCAGCCCGCAACGGCGATACGTTTCATGTCGGTCATGTAGCCGCGCAGTTTGCGGCCGACGGTTTCGATTGGATGGCTGCGCACCGCTTCGTTCACGTCGCGCAGCTGCGCGTTGTCCACCGCCGTACCCGCCACGGCTTTGCCCAAATCGCCCGCCTGCAGGGTGGTCATGAAGTCCTTCAGCAACGGCACCGCCGCGTTGGCGAACAGGTAGTTGCCGTACTCCGCGGTATCGGAGATGACCACGTTCATTTCATACAGACGCTTACGCGCAATGGTGTTGGCGATCAACGGCAGCTCGTGCAGCGACTCGTAGTAAGCCGATTCTTCGATGATGCCGGCATCGACCATGGTTTCGAACGCCAGCTCAACGCCCGCTTTCACCATCGCCACCATCAGCACGCCGTGATCGAAGTACTCTTGCTCGCTGATTTTGCCTTCAAACTGCGGCGCATTCTCGAACGCGGTTTTGCCGGTCTCTTCGCGCCAGGTCAGCAGTTTCACGTCGTCTTCCGCCCAGTCGGCCATCATGCCGCTGGAGAAAGCGCCGGAGATGATGTCGTCCATGTGCTTCTGGAACAGCGGCGCCATGATGGTTTTCAGCTGTTCGGACAGCGCATAGGCGCGCAGCTTGGCCGGGTTGGACAGGCGATCCATCATCAGCGTGATGCCGCCCTGCTTCAGCGCTTCGGTGATGGTTTCCCAGCCGAACTGAATCAGTTTCTCGGCGTAAGCCGGATCGGCGCCTTCAGCAACCAGCTTGTCGAAGCACAGCAGAGAACCCGCCTGCAGCATGCCGCACAGAATGGTCTGCTCGCCCATCAGGTCAGATTTCACTTCAGCGACGAAGGAGGATTCCAGCACGCCGGCGCGGTGGCCACCGGTCGCCGCCGCCCAGGCCTTGGCGATCGCCATGCCTTCGCCTTTCGGATCGTTTTCCGGGTGAACCGCAATCAGGGTCGGCACGCCGAAGCCGCGCTTGTACTCTTCGCGCACTTCGGTGCCCGGGCACTTCGGCGCGACCATCACCACGGTGAGGTCTTTGCGCACCTGCTCGCCCACTTCAACGATGTTGAAGCCGTGGGAGTAACCCAGCGCCGCGCCGTCTTTCATCAGCGGCTGCACCGCACGCACCACGGAAGAGTGCTGCTTGTCCGGGGTCAGGTTAACCACCAGATCCGCCTGCGGGATCAAATCTTCGTAGGTGCCGACCTTAAAGCCGTTTTCGGTCGCCTTGCGCCAGGAAGCGCGCTTCTCGTCAATCGCTTCTTTGCGCAGGGCATAGGCGACATCCAGACCGGAATCGCGCATGTTCAGCCCCTGGTTCAGCCCCTGGGCGCCACAGCCGACAATCACCACTTTTTTACCTTTCAGGTAGCCGGCTTCGTCAGCAAATTCGTCGCGCGCCATAAAGCGGCATTTACCCAATTGCGCCAACTGCTGACGCAGGTTCAATGTGTTGAAATAGTTAGCCATGGTGGTACTCCGGTTTGATGTTGTCTTGCATTGTTATTTTCATTCCCCGCCCTGTCTGTGCGGAGATTCGTTAAACTCAATGTATAACAGGAAATGCGTTGCTTAAATTGATATATTGAGAACGTGACATTGCAATTTTTGCAACACTCTCACTGCGAGCGTATCGATATGGATTTACGTGATTTAAAGCTGTTCCTGCATCTGGCCGAAAGCCATCACTTCGGGCGCACCGCCAAGGCGATGCACGTCAGCCCGTCGACGCTCTCCCGCCAGATCCAGCGGCTGGAAGAGATCCTCGGGCAGCCGCTGTTCCTGCGCGATAACCGCACCGTGCAGCTCACCGACGCCGGTGAACAGCTGAAAGAATTCGCCCAACAGACGTTGCTGCAGTATCAGCAGCTGAAACACTCGCTCGGCCAGCACGGCCCTTCGCTGAGCGGCGAACTGCGGCTGTTCTGCTCGGTGACCGCGGCGTACAGCCACCTGCCGCCGATCCTCGATCGCTTCCGTGCGCAGCACCCGCTGGTAGAGATCAAGCTGACCACCGGCGATGCCGCCGACGCGGTCGACAAGGTGCAATCCAACGAGGCCGATCTCGGCATCGCCGGCCGGCCGGAAACGCTGCCCGCCAGCGTGGCGTTCACCAAAATCGGCGAAATTCCGCTGGTGCTGATCGCGCCGGCGCTGCCCTGCGCGGTGCGCAGCCAGGCGTTCGCCGACAAGCCCGACTGGGCCGAGATCCCGTTCATCTTGCCGGAGCACGGCCCTTCGCGAAAACGTATCGAACTGTGGTTCCGCCGCCACCGCATCAGCAATCCGCTGATTTACGCTACCGTCGGCGGCCACGAGGCCATCGTGTCGATGGTGGCCCTGGGCTGCGGCATCGCGCTGATCCCAAGCGTGGTGGTGGACAACAGCCCGGAGCCGGTGCGCAACCGCATCTCGCAGCTGGATAACATCTCGATGGTCGAACCCTTCGAACTGGGGGTCTGCGTTCAGAAAAAGCGCCTCAGCGATCCGTTGATCGACGCCTTTTGGCGGTTGCTGCATCCCCGCTGACGCGGGGTTTCAAAGGTCTGCCGGATCGATCTGCTTCATCGTCTCTACCTGCATCAGCCAGTGGTAGAGCGGCTCAAGCTGCAAAAACGCCCCGGCCAGCAGCGGCGCCAGATCGGCGTTGAACAGCTTTTCCACTTCGCTGTCCGTCACCATCACCGCAAACGACTTGCGGTTGTACCAGGTGGCGATCTCCGCCGCCTGCTCCTTCACCAGCGGGCGCTTGTAGCTTTCGCCCACCAGCTCGAACGGCGGCCGGCAGCAGGCGGCCACCTCCAGGAAAGGCTGCGGCCGTTGTTTCAGCGTATGGCGGAACAGATCCATGGTCGGCTTGTTGGCGCTGTAGTAGCCGAGCCCATAGCGCAGCATGTCCGGCCCCAGTTCGAAAAAGTAGACCGGCGCATCTTTCCAGTCTTTGCTCGGGCGCTTGAACGTCAGCCACATGCGGCTGCGGTAGCGCGACTTGTCGTGAGAAAACCGCGTATCGCGATGAATGCGCGACAGCGTTTTGCCGATCGCCGGGCGAGTCTCAAACTGCGGATCGATCGCCAGCATGCCGGGAGCCAACTGCTCCACCAGCGCGCGAAACGGCGCCAGCAGCTCGCGATCGTAGATGTCGCGGTTGCCGTCGAACCACGCCTTATCGTTCTCGATCCGCACCTGCTGCAGGAAATTCAGGCCCTGCTGGCTAAAGCCGGAGAAAGGTTGCGTCATAAGTTTTTCCGTTCTGACGGTTTATCGGGTGTTGCGCAGATCTTCCCTCTGCCAACGGCGTTTGATAAACACGCGCCGACGCGTGCGGAAATAAGCGACATACAGGTAGAACGCCGCCCGGTTGCTGAACAGCGCCCCGCCAACCGCCCCCCCCAGCAGCAGGGCGCCGGTGGCGATGCCGGTCATGCCCGCCGCCCACGCCGCCGCGGCGCCGAGGCAACACAGACCGAGCATGCCAAGGTAATATTGCAGCAATACCACCCCGCTGTTTTTACCCTGCACCAGTTGGAACAGGATCAGCGTCATCCACACCGCCACGATCGCGCCGCTGCCCATTAGAACGGCGGCAGAAGTCTTGCCGCTCCAGGCGGCCGCCACGTCCGTGGCCAGGCCCATCACGCCCGCCAGCCCCAGCGTCAGGCATACCATCAGCAACATGACATTGCCGACGCCCGGCGGTGACAGTCGCTGGCCCGGCGTCAGGAAATGCTGCTCAAGCTGCGCATCCACGCCGGCGAAAAGCGCACGATCGCGCGCCGCGATTTGGCTTTCCATCTCCCGGCCCTGCACGATCAGGCGTTTAATCATCCAATCCGCCATTACCTCACCATCTGCGGCAATTTCTGCATAATGCCCACAAAATACTGCCCGGTGGTTTTCACATTCACCGGCGCAGACAGGGTGCCGCTGATGCCGCTGCCCACGAACGTCAATGAGTTATTGAGCGCCGAATGCAGTTGCTGACGCAGCCCGTTTTGGATCGCTTCCGTCGGATAGCGCTTCGGGTATAAGCCGTTCTTCACCATCTCTTTCAAGACGTTATTGGAAATCCCCGGGTTTTCCGCCCGAATGATGTTTTCGGTCAGCCGCTTCCTTTCGCTGCGGGGCATGCTTTTCAGCCATTCCGTCGCCTTGCGCGCCGAAATGCGGCGCATGGCGCGGTAGGTCATCGTCGCTTCCTTCAGGGCGGCCCCCGCGCTGGCCAGCGAGATCACATCGAGTACGGTGCTGGTGGCGATATACCACTGCTCAGAGTCGAGCTGAGCCAATTCATCGCCTTTTCCGTCATAAAGCTTGTTGACGCGGTATAGCCCATTGCCGCACTGCAGCGCGCTGGCGGCCATGCCGGCATAGCCCAGATAAGCCACCGCTGAGCTGGTGCCACCGGTAAACGGCACGGCGACGCTGCCCGACGCCAGTAAAAATACCGATACCAGCAGCGTTCCGCACGACAGCGCGGCCGAGGCCAACTCTTTGCTGACGCTGGGTTTGCTCAACGCTTCCGACAGCGTATTGGTCGCGGCAACGCGCGAGGTATGAGCCACCGTTTTGCTGATGACCACGTGGGTGACCTGCGAAGCGTTCGAATAACCGGTGTGCTGCGTCGGGCGGACTAAAAATGAGTTTTGCCCGTCGGAAAAAATAATTCCCACGCCATGAAAAGCGAGGCTGCAGTCCAGCGAGTCCTGCAAGGCTTGCAGATTAATATCGCGATAGAACTCTTGTACCCCGGCATTGCCCAACAAGCGGGCAAATTCGGCGTTGGTCAAATCGTCTTCGGGAGAACCGAACGGCGTAGAAAAAGCGGTTTTCATTGTCGTGCATCCCTATACGTCAGAAGTCTTGGCAGTATAAAAATGCACGACAAAATCACAACCATGCAACCTATAAACTGACTAACGCGTCACGGTTGCTTATCAATCCGGCTCACCCCTGCAAAAAGAAGCGGAACGCCGGGTTGTCGGTTTCGTCGTGGCAATCGTAGCCCAGCGCCTGCAGGTGCCGCTCGAATTCCGGCTCGCTTTGCGCCAGTTCAAAGGCCGCCAGCACCCGGCCGAAGTCGGTGCCGTGGCTGCGATAGTGGAACAACGAGATGTTCCAGTGCGTGCCCAGCGTTTGCAGGAACTTCAGCAGCGCGCCCGGCGACTCCGGAAACTCAAAGCTGTACAGCCGTTCGCGCAGCGGCTTCGACGGACGCCCGCCCACCATGTAGCGCACGTGCAGCTTGGCCATCTCATCGTCCGACAGATCCACCACCTGATAACCGCCGGCGTTGAGTTCGTCGATGATCTCCCGTCGTTCGGCGTGGCCGCGCGTCAGACGCACGCCGACGAAAATGCAGGCGTTGTCGGCATCGGCGTAGCGGTAGTTGAATTCGGTCACCGAGCGCCCGCCCAGCAGTTGGCAGAACTTGAGGAAGCTGCCCTGTTGTTCCGGAATGGTCACCGCCAGCAGCGCTTCGCGTTGTTCGCCCAGTTCGCAGCGCTCGGAAACGTAGCGCAGCCCGTGGAAGTTGAGGTTGGCGCCGGACAGCACGTGCGCCAGACGCTCGCCCTGAATGTTGTGCTGCTGGACGTACTTTTTCAGCCCCGCCAGCGCCAGCGCGCCGGAAGGTTCGGCGATGGCGCGCACGTCCTCGAACAGATCTTTGACCGCCGCGCAGATGGCGTCGCTGTCCACGGTGATCACGTCGTCCAGATACTCACGGCACAGGCGGAACGTTTCGTCGCCGATGCGCTTCACCGCCACGCCTTCGGCGAACAGCCCGACGCGCGCCAGATCCACCGGATGGCCGGCATCCAGCGCCGCGCGCAGACAGGCGGAGTCTTCCGCTTCGACGCCGATCACTTTGATCTGCGGCATCAGCTGTTTGATCAGCACCGCCACCCCGGCGGCCAGACCGCCGCCACCGACCGGCACGAAGACCCGATCCAGATGCGCGTCTTGCTGCAGCAGCTCCATCGCCAGCGTGCCCTGCCCGGCGATCACCGTCGGGTGATCGAACGGCGGCACGAAGGTCATGCCCTGCTGTTGGGAAAGTTCAATCGCCTTTGCCTTGGCCTCGTCGAAATTGGCGCCGTGCAGCAACACTTCGCCGCCGAAACCGCGCACCGCATCCACCTTGATGTCCGCGGTGGACACCGGCATCACGATCAGCGTTTTGATGCCCAGCCGTTTACCGGAGAAGGCGACGCCCTGCGCGTGGTTGCCGGCCGAAGCCGTCACGACGCCGCGCGCCTTCTGCTCTTCGTCCAGCCCGGCGATCATCGCATAGGCCCCGCGCAGCTTGAAGCTGTGCACCGGTTGGCGATCTTCGCGCTTCACCAAAATGGTGTTGCCGAGGCGCGAAGAGATTTTGCTCATGGCCTGCAACGGGGTGACCTGCGCCACCTCGTAGACCGGCGAGCGCAGTACCGCTCGCAGATATTCCGCGCCGCAGGGGGCGCTGGGTAGGGGTTGAGAGGCCGCCATGCTGCTTATCCCCCCAGTTTGCTCTTGTCGCGCACCGCACCTTTGTCGGCGCTGGTGGCCAACGAGGCGTAGGCGCGCAGCGCGAAGGATACCTGACGTTCACGGTTTTTCGGCGTCCAGGCCGCGTCGCCGCGCGCCAGTTCCGCCTCATGCCGCGCCGCCAGCTCCTGCTCGCTGACGTCCAGCTGGATGCCGCGATGAGGAATGTCGATTGCGATCATGTCACCGTCCTGCACCAGGGCGATCAGGCCGCCGCTGGCCGCTTCCGGCGAAGCGTGGCCGATGGACAACCCGGAGGTGCCGCCGGAGAAACGCCCGTCGGTGATCAGCGCGCACGCCTTGCCCAACCCCATCGATTTCAGGTAAGTGGTTGGATAAAGCATTTCCTGCATGCCCGGGCCGCCTTTCGGCCCTTCGTAACGGATAACGACCACGTCGCCCGCCACCACTTTGCCGCCGAGGATGGCGTCTACCGCCTCATCCTGGCTTTCATAGACTTTGGCCGGGCCGCGGAAGGTGAGGATTTCTTTATCCACGCCGGCGGTTTTGACGATGCAGCCGTTTTCCGCCAGGTTGCCGTACAGCACCGCCAATCCGCCGTCCTGACTGTAGGCGTGCTCACGGGTGCGGATGCAGCCTTCCTTGCGGTCGGTGTCCAGCGAATCCCAACGGCAGTCCTGAGAGAATGCCTGCGTGGTGCGGATACCGGCCGGCCCGGCGGAGTACATTTTCTTGACGCTTTCGTCGCGGGTCAGCATCACGTCGTAGGCTTCCAGCGTCTGCGGCAGGGTCAGCCCCAATACGTTGTTCACCTCGCGGTTCAGCAAGCCGGCGCGATCCAGCTCGCCGAGGATGCCGATCACGCCGCCGGCGCGGTGCACGTCTTCCATGTGATATTTCTGCGTGCTCGGTGCCACCTTGCACAGGTGCGGCACTTTGCGCGACAGGCGATCGATGTCCTCCATGGTGAAGTCCACCTCGCCTTCCTGCGCCGAAGCCAGCAGGTGCAGCACGGTGTTGGTCGAGCCGCCCATGGCGATGTCCAGCGTCATGGCGTTTTCAAATGCCGCCTTGTTGGCGATATTGCGCGGCAGCGCGCTCTCGTCGTCCTGCTCGTAATAGCGTTTGGTCAGCTCGACGATGCGCTTGCCGGCGTTGAGGAACAGTTCCTTGCGATCGGCGTGGGTGGCCAGCAGCGAACCGTTGCCCGGCTGCGACAGGCCCAGCGCTTCGGTCAGGCAGTTCATTGAGTTGGCGGTGAACATGCCGGAGCAAGAGCCGCAGGTCGGGCAGGCGGAACGCTCGATCTGCTCGCTGTCGGCGTCGCTGACGTTCGGGTTCGCGCCCTGGATCATCGCGTCCACCAGATCCAGCTTGATGATCTGGTTGGAGAGTTTGGTCTTGCCGGCTTCCATCGGACCGCCGGAGACGAAGATCACCGGAATATTCAGGCGCAACGCCGCCATCAGCATGCCCGGGGTGATCTTGTCACAGTTGGAGATGCACACCATCGCATCGGCGCAGTGGGCGTTCACCATGTATTCGACCGAGTCGGCGATCAGCTCGCGCGACGGCAGGGAATAGAGCATGCCGCCGTGGCCCATGGCGATGCCGTCATCCACCGCAATGGTGTTGAACTCTTTGGCCACGCCGCCGGAGGCTTCGATCTGTTCGGCGACCAGTTTGCCCAGATCGCGCAGATGCACATGGCCAGGCACGAACTGGGTAAAGGAGTTGACCACGGCGATGATTGGCTTGCCGAAATCGGCGTCGGTCATCCCGGTCGCGCGCCACAATGCGCGGGCACCCGCCATATTGCGGCCGTGGGTGGTGGTGGCGGAACGGTACTTAGGCATGCTCTTTTCACTCCAAATGTATTTATGACAGGCGGCGAACGAACCGCCTGGATATTCTTATCTTGTCTGTCTTGTCGTCCGCCACGCTGCGCGGCGAACCTTGTCGTTACGGATTGACCGGATCCAGCCAACCGTATTTGTCTTCGGTCTTGCCGCTGAACAGGCCGAAGAACGCCTGTTGGATCTGTTTGGTCACCGGGCCGCATTTGCCGATGCCGACCTGAATGCCGTCCACGCTGCGCACCGGCGTGATCTCCGCCGCGGTGCCAGACATGAACACTTCGTCGGCCAGGTACAGCGATTCGCGCGACAGCACCTGCTCGCGCACCTCGAAGCCCATGTCTTTCGCCAGCTTGATGATCGCGTCGCGGGTAATGCCCGGCAGCGCCGAAGAGGTGAATGGCGGGGTATAGAGCACGCCGTCTTTCACTTCAAACAGGTTTTCGCCCGCCCCTTCGGAAATGTAACCGTGCACGTCGAGCGCAATGCCTTCCTGATAGCCGTGGCGACGCGCTTCGCTGCCCACCAGCAGGGAGGAAAGATAATTGCCGCCGGCCTTGGCCGCAGTGGGGATCGTGTTTGGTGCGACGCGGTGCCAGGAGGAGACCATCGCATCGATGCCTTGATCCAGCGCTTCTTCACCCAGGTAAGCGCCCCAAGGAAACGCCGCGATAATCACGTCCGTTTTATAACCGGCCGGCGGGTTAACGCCCATGCCGACATCGCCGACGAACACCAGCGGGCGAATGTACGCGCTGACCAGGTTGTTCTTGCGCAGCGTAGCGCGGCAGGCTTCCATCAGCTCGTCGACGCTTTGCGACACCGGCATGCGGTAGATTTTCGCCGAATCGTGCAGGCGCTGCATATGCTCGCGATGACGGAATACCACCGGCCCCAAGTGCGAGTCGTAGCAGCGCACCCCTTCAAACACCGACGTGCCGTAATGCAACGCGTGCGACATCACGTGCACTTTGGCCTCGGCCCAAGGAACCATCTCACCATTGAACCAAATGTAATCGGCTTTCTTTGTCATTGTTATTTATCCTTCTCGGCGCCTCAGGCGCGTATTTGTTGTGATGTTGGCTGCTGGATCTCGACGCAGGAGACGTCCATCAGTTTGCTTAATTGAGATGACAACAGGGCGACCGGGCGCGGGCTGGCAACGGTCAATTCGATATTGATGCTGTCGGCGTTGGCCGGGGAAACCATATTCATAGCACAAACCTGAAAGCCGCGATGACGCACGACCCGCAATACGCGCTCTAACATTTCGGGGCGAAAACGCGCCTGGATCGAGAGTTGATGCTGCATCATGATATTTCCTCCAACATGGTTTCGTTACCGGCGCCCGGCGGCACCAGCGGCCAGACGTTTTCGAGTTCGTCGATAGAGACCTGCAGCAGATAAGGGCCTTCGGTGTTGAACAGCGCCTCGAGCGCGCCCTCCACCTGATCCTTGCGGCTGATGCGCTGGCCGGGAATGCCGAAGGCGGCGGCCAGCATCAGGAAGTCGGGGTTATCGGACAGGTTGGTTTCGCTGTAGCGACCGTCGAAGAACAGCTGCTGCCATTGGCGCACCATCCCGAGACGCTGGTTGTCCAGCAGCACGATCTTCAGCGGCAGCTGTTTGCGCTTGATGGTGCCCAGTTCCTGCACGTTCATCATGAAGGAACCATCGCCCGAGACGCAGATCACCGTATCTTGCGGGCGGGCAATTTGGGCCCCTACCGCCGCCGGCACGCCGAACCCCATAGTGCCGAGGCCGCTGGAGGTGATGAAATTCTCCGGGCGCTCGAACGTCATGTGCTGCGCGCTCCACATCTGGTGCTGGCCGACGTCGGTGGTCACCACGCTGTTGGCCGGCTTGCGGGCGGACAGCTGGCGCAAGAACAGCGGCGCGTAGATCGGCTGGCCGGGGTGATCGTAGCGGCAGGCGTGCTCGGCTTTCAGCGCCGTCACCTGCTGCTGCCAGGCGGCGATGTTCAGCGGGCGCTGCAACGCCGGCAGCAACGTTTTCAAATCGCCCTGCAGGGCCACATGCGCCTGGCGCAGCTTGCTCATTTCCGCCGGGTCGATATCCATGTGGATCACTTTGGCGTGCGGCGCGAAGGCGTTCAGTTTGCCGGTCACGCGGTCATCGAAACGCGCGCCGACGGCGATCAGCAAATCGCACTCCTGCACCGCCAGGTTAGCGGCCTTGGTTCCGTGCATGCCCAGCATGCCGAGGTACAGCGGATCTTGCGCATCCGGCGCGCCCAGCCCCTTCAGGGTGGCGACGTTCGGCATGCGGGTCACGGCGATGAACTCGCGCAGCGCCGGCACCGCCTGCGCCATGCCCACGCCGCCGCCGACGTACAGCATCGGTTTATGCGCCTGCGCCAGCAGCTCAGCCGCCTCGGCCAACGCCGCCGCCGGGAACGCCGGCGCTTCGTCGACCGGCATCAGATGCGGGTGCAAGTCGCCCTGCGCCAGCTGGATGTCTTTCGGGATATCGATCAGCACCGGACCGGGACGGCCGCCGGCGGCGATGGCGAACGCTTCCGCCATGATGCCCGGCAAGGCGTCCAGCGACTCCACCAGGAAGCTGTGCTTGGTGCAGGCCAGAGACAGGCCGAGAACATCGATCTCCTGAAAGGCATCGGTGCCGATCAGCGCGGAACCCACCTGACCGGTGATGGCGACAACGGGAACAGAATCGAGCAGCGCATCAGCCAGGCCGGTGATCAGGTTGGTGGCGCCGGGGCCGGAAGTGGCGATGCAAACGCCGACTTTGCCGGTGGCGCGGGCGTAGCCGATGGCGGCCATGGCGGCGCCCTGTTCATGGCGGCACAGCAGGTGTTCCACGCCGCCGTCATACAACGCATCGTACACCGGCATGATTGCCCCGCCCGGATAGCCGAATACGGTATCCACCCCCTGCGCACGCAACGCTTGAACTACCCACTGAGCGCCATTCATGGTTATTTCCCCGCCTTACTTCGACAACTGCAGGATTTTGTTCTGTTTTTCATGTTCTGCCCCTTGCTCCACTTTTCTCTTGCCAATAAAAAACCCCCGGACCTGACGGTGCGGGGGTTCTCTTGCGATTCCGGCTTGTTTGCTAAGCCTTTCTTCGTCCAAGTGCAGCCCCGCACGGTGGGATAATAATCACCACCACGCTAATCACGACTAGGCTAATCACTTGGGCAAAGGCTTTCATAATGGGTTTGTTCACTGTGCTCATTCAGAACTAATGCTTACAGAGGTATCATAGTCGCGCGCGGCATGACAACACTTTTTTTGCGTTATTATTCGGCGCAATCTGGTCATACCTCACGCGAATCGCCCATCTTTCACACGTTGGCGCGCATACCCGGATTTTCTACCGCGTCGGTGATCGCCTTGCCGCGCGTATCCTTGCCGAAGAACACCAACAGGGCGATCGCCACCGCCACCGTACCGGCGACGATCGCCATCGCCAGGCCGTAATTATGCCCATGATGCTCGGCGATGGTGGCTTGCAGCGTGGCGTTGACCGAAGCGATCAGGTTACCCAGTTGGTACACAAACCCCGGCAGCACCGCGCGGGTATTGGCCGGCACCAACTCGGTCAGGTAGGTCGGCACCACGCCCCAGGCGCCCTGCACCATGAACTGCATCAGGAAAGCGCCGATCCCCAACATCAGCGAACCGCTGGAAAACGCCCACAGCGGGATCACCGGCAGCGCCAGCAGCGCGGCAATGATGATCGCTTTTTTGCGGCCGATCTTTTCCGACAACGAACCGAAGAAAACACCGCCGATAATTGACGCGATATTGTAGCTAATGGCGATGATACTGACGGTTTTAGGGTCGAAACCGTGCTGAACTTTCAGAAACACCGGATACAGATCCTGCGTGCCGTGGGAGAAGAAATTGAACGCCGCCATCAGCAGCACCAGATAGCAGCATAGCTTCCAGTGGCTCTTCAACACCGGCAATAAAGCCGTGCTTTCTTTGCGCTCACGCGCCGCCAGCCACACCGGCGACTCCCGCACGCAATAATAAATAAACGGCAGCAGCAGGATCGGCGCCGCGCCGATGACGAACATGCCGCGCCAGCCGACCGTTTCGAACAGCAGGCCGTACACCACCGCCGCCAGCAGATAACCGAACGGATAGCCGGCCTGGAAAATGCCCGACATCAGGCCGCGTGAGCGGTCCGGTATGGTTTCCATCGCCAACGACGACGCCACGCCCCAGATGCCGCCCATCGCGACACCGTACAACACCCGCAACAGCAAGAAGACCGTCAGCGAGGGCGCGGCGGCGGAGAGCAGCTCAAACACCGAGAAAAAGACGATATTCAACATCAGGATCGGTTTGCGGCCATACTTTTCCGCCGCACGCCCGAAGATCAGCGCGCCAATCGGGCGCACCGCCAGCGTGAGCAGAATCGCCAACGTGACCTGTTCCAGACCGACGTGAAAGGATTGCGCGATGTCGCTGAGTAAGAATACCAGCACGAAAAAATCGAAAGCGTCGAGCGTCCAGCTTGAAAAGCTGGCGATTGCCGCGTTGCGTTGCAGCGGGGTCCAACCAAACATAGTGTTATCCCTACCGTAGAGTACGAAGTCAGGAGGTTTAGCGGCTGCCGGGCAGAATGCGGCGGCGGTCGGAGCTTGTTAAAGAAGTGATTTTTCTTTTAATCAATTGTTAAATACACCCGTTAACCCTATGATTGCAATGCGTATGGGCCGCTAATGTGTTGCAGCCTTCAGCGAATTGTTAATGGGTATTGCCGCAGGTTGCGAGGCGGCTCGCACAATCTCATTTACTTCGATGAAAATGAGCAATTACGCTGCGAAACCCATAGAAAAACCACCAATAATGCCGCGCAATGCCTGGATGAACCTCGCATCATGTCGTCCTCAGCAAGGAGAGCGATATGTCACTGGCGTTAATCTATAGCCGCGCCATCATCGGCGTTCAGGCCCCTTCCGTAACGGTGGAGGTGCATATCAGCAATGGCCTGCCCGGCCTGACGCTGGTCGGCCTGCCGGAAACCACGGTAAAAGAGGCGCGCGATCGGGTGCGCAGCGCCCTGATCAACAGCGGTTTCACCTTTCCCGCCCGGCGCATCACCGTCAATTTGGCGCCCGCCGATCTGCCAAAAGAAGGCGGGCGTTACGATCTGCCGATAGCGCTGGCGATCCTCGCCGCCTCCGAGCAATTGCCCCTCGCGCCGTTGGCGCGCTACGAGTTTCTTGGCGAGCTCGCGCTGTCTGGCTCACTGCGCGCGGTCAGGGGAGCGATCCCGGCGGCACTGGCGGCGGCTGATGCCGGGCGGCAACTGATCCTCTCGACGGACAACGCCGCCGAAGTCGGCCTGATCGCGCAGTCGCGCTCCCATACCGCCCAACACCTGCTGGAAGTCTGCGCTTTTCTGCTCGGCCAAGGCGAACTGCCGGTGGCGACCACGCCCCCCGATGCGGACAACGCGTGCGAAAACGCCGACCTGCGCGACATCATCGGCCAGGAACAGGCCAAGCGGGCATTAGAGATCGCCGCCGCCGGCGGGCATAACCTGCTGTTGATTGGGCCACCGGGCACCGGTAAAACCATGCTGGCCAGCCGTCTCACGGGCTTGCTGCCGCCGCTGACGGAGGCTGAGGCGCTGGAAAGCCTGGCGATCGCCAGCTTGCAGCATCACATTCCCGCCGCGCTACCATGGCGCCAGAGGCCGTTTCGCGCGCCGCACCACAGCGCCTCGATGGCGGCATTGGTCGGCGGCGGCTCACTGCCGCGACCGGGCGAGATCTCGATGGCGCATAACGGCGTGCTGTTTCTGGATGAACTGCCGGAATTCGAACGTAAGGTACTGGATGCGCTGCGTGAGCCGTTGGAATCCGGCGAGATCGTGATTTCGCGTGCCAACGCCAAGGTCTGTTTCCCCGCCAGGGTGCAACTGATCGCGGCAATGAACCCCAGCCCGACAGGGCATTATCAGGGGTTGCACAATCGCGCCTCACCGCAGCAGGTGTTGCGCTATCTGGCCCGGCTGTCAGGGCCTTTTCTCGACCGTTTCGATCTGTCTATCGAAGTGCCGTTGTTGCCGCCGGGTACGCTCAGTCATCGGAAAGCCCATGGAGAAAGCAGCGAACAAGTACGGAAAAGGGTGCAGCAGGCACGCGCCCGGCAGCTCGAACGCGCCGGTAAAGTCAACGCGCTGTTGAGCAACCGTGAAGTGGAACGAGATTGCGTTTTGCAGGCGGCAGACGCCGAGTTTTTGGAAGCGACATTAAACACGCTGGGGTTATCAGTCCGCGCCTGGCAGCGCATCTTGAAAGTGGCGCGCACGCTGGCGGATTTGGCGGGAGATGCTGAGCTCGACAGGCGCCACCTCAGCGAAGCGCTGGGCTATCGCAGTATGGACCGTCTGCTGTTACAACTGCATCGCAGTCTGGAATGAAAATGGGGCCCGCAGGCCCCATCGTCTTTAGTCTTCGCTGTCGCTGTAATCTTCTACTGCGTCAGCCTGCGGTTTACCGCCGGACAGAGTATGGAATTTCTTCGGGCGACGTGTGCGCGCCAGATATTTAGCCCATACTTTTTCCTGCTCGGTAGCCGCTTCGCGCTCACCGCGACACACTGCGACGAACAGCTGTTCTTCTTCAGTGGCCGGCTGGCGTTTACCCGAGTCCAACTCGTTAAACGCGTAGCCGAAGCGCTCTAGCAATTGCGCCTCTTTAATGGTGAAATCGCCGTGACGGGAGAACCCGCGAGGGTAATGTTTATTATCAAAAAAACGATTGGTCGTGGTGAAGCTATCCGCCATCTGACACGCTCCTAATTCTCTTATGGCCGTGCTGTTTATGGCGCGGAGTATTAGATAGGCTTGACAGCGTGTAAAACAAAACATTTAAATCTTAACGACAAATTTTTTTGGAGATAGGTGTGGATACCGAATTACTGAAAACCTTTTTGGAGGTCAGTAGAACGCGTCACTTTGGCAGAGCCGCAGAATCTTTGTACTTAACGCAGTCCGCGGTCAGTTTCCGCATCCGTCAGCTAGAAAACCAGTTGGGCGCAAATTTATTTACCCGTCATCGCAATAACATCCGCCTGACGCCTGCCGGCGAGCGGCTTCTGCCCTATGCCGAGAGCCTGATGAACACCTGGCAGTTGGCGAAGAAGGAAGTCGTGCGTTCGCTGCAACACACCGAGTTGTCGATCGGCGCTACCGCTTCGTTGTGGGAGGCCTATCTGACTCCCTGGTTGCAAGCACTCTATCAACAACGCGAGGCGCTGCAGCTAGAAGCCAGGGTGGCATTAAGGCACTCTTTGGTAAAACAACTGCATGAAAGGCAGCTCGATTTACTGATCACCACTGAACCGCCGAAGATGGATGAGTTGGCCAGCCAGCAACTGAGCAATTTCTCATTACGCCTGTTCTCATCCGCTTATCGTGACAAACAGGCCCCAATGCCCTACATCAAGCTGGAATGGGGAGCCGACTTCCACCAACAAGAAAACCGCATGTTGGAAGGTGATAACGTACCGGTGCTTACCACCACCTCCGCTCACCTGACGCGTCAGCTGTTGGAAACCACGGGCGGATGCGCTTTCCTGCCCAGCCATTGGGAAAAAGAGTACCCACAGCTGGTGGCTGCCACCGAGATCCCGCCGATTATCCGCCCACTGTATGCCGTCTGGTTGCAAAACAGCGATCAACAACCTTTGATTCGGCAATTACTTAAAATACCTTTAAATACCGCAGCCTAAAGCGCCATGGCGGCCTTAAAAGCCGCCACCGTGGTCTTGGCTGTCTATCATGCCAAAAGCCGCCCATCGCCTTCTGAGAGAAGAAAATGCAAAATGGTAGGAGAATCAGGAGGTCTGCGGGGGTAAAGATCGAAAGGCTATGGAGCAACTCGGATCAGATAAGCATCAGCATAGAGCACCCGATGCGCTCTTTTCCAAAACGATAACGCTCTAAGGATCGGGATAATAGGCAAAAAAAAACCCTTTGCTTTCGCAAAGGGTTCTTAATATGGCAGGGGCGGAGAGACTCGAACTCGCGACACCCGGTTTTGGAGACCGGTGCTCTACCAACTGAGCTACGCCCCTAAATCTCGCTTAACATTATGCCTGCTAATAAAGCAGGCATAATTAAATAAGTGGCGGAACGGACGGGGCTCGAACCCGCGACCCCCTGCGTGACAGGCAGGTATTCTAACCAACTGAACTACCGCTCCACCGATTCTTTTACGTTGCATCTTTCGATGCCGGCAAC
>NZ_JBJNMV010000010.1:0-30716 GCF_052168435.1 Serratia sp. CY56464
CCAGGCTCCATCAAGCCGCACACCCAGTTCGAATCTGAAGTGTACATCCTGAGCAAAGATGAAGGTGGTCGTCACACGCCATTCTTCAAAGGCTACCGTCCACAGTTCTACTTCCGTACCACTGACGTGACCGGTACCATCGAACTGCCAGAAGGCGTAGAGATGGTAATGCCAGGCGACAACGTGAACATGGTTGTAACCCTGATTCACCCAATCGCGATGGACGACGGTCTGCGTTTCGCAATCCGTGAAGGTGGCCGTACTGTAGGCGCTGGTGTTGTTGCTAAAGTTATCGCTTAATCGCTGATAAAGTTTGACGCGACACGCGGTAAAAGGGCATCATTTGATGCCCTTTTTCTACGCTGTGAACTAGAACCTATCTCATCAGCGATTTTGCAGTCATAATCATTGGTGAGATGGGCTCTTAAACCGTATTGACTGAATACGTCATGGCGTAAAACACCGGGATATCGCTAGTGCGGTATCCGATCGGTTTGGTTTGCCTCGCAATGCGAGGCAAAGTTGTTTGTTCTGAATCATCATTGTGACAGGTTGGTTTATGAGTGCGAATACCGAGGCTCAAGGGAGCGGACGCGGCCTGGAAGCGGCAAAGTGGCTGATCGTCGCCGTTCTGTTGGTTGTGGCTATTGTCGGTAACTATTACTACCGTGATTTAAGCCTGCCATTGCGCGCGCTGGCAGTTGTGCTGATCATCGCCGTTGCAGGTGCAGTGGCTCTGATGACCACCAAAGGCAAAGCCACCGTTGCGTTTGCCCGTGAAGCGCGTACCGAAGTACGTAAAGTGATTTGGCCAACTCGTCAGGAAACGCTGCACACCACGTTGATCGTCGCCGCGGTAACCGCCGTGATGTCACTGATTCTGTGGGGGCTGGATGGTATTCTGGTCCGTCTGGTGTCGTTTATTACTGGCCTGAGGTTCTAAAATGTCTGAAGCTCCAAAAAAACGTTGGTACGTCGTTCAGGCGTTTTCCGGTTTTGAAGGTCGCGTAGCACAATCGCTGCGTGAACACATCAAACTGCACGATATGGAAGAGCTGTTCGGCGAAGTGATGGTGCCTACGGAAGAAGTGGTTGAAATCCGTGGCGGCCAGCGTCGCAAGAGCGAGCGTAAGTTCTTCCCTGGCTATGTGCTGGTGCAGATGGTGATGAATGACGCCAGCTGGCACCTGGTGCGCAGCGTACCGCGCGTCATGGGGTTCATCGGCGGTACGTCTGACCGTCCAGCGCCGATCAGCGATAAAGAAGTTGATGCGATCATGAACCGTCTGCAGCAGGTCGGTGACAAGCCGCGTCCGAAAACGCTGTTCGAGCCGGGCGAGCTGGTGCGCGTCAACGACGGCCCGTTTGCCGATTTCAATGGCGTGGTCGAAGAAGTCGATTACGAGAAGAGCCGCCTGAAAGTTTCCGTTTCCATCTTCGGTCGTGCAACGCCGGTGGAACTGGACTTCAGCCAGGTTGAAAAAGGCTGATCGAATAATCAGCAGTAAGCGGCCTGTTGCCGCTTGTCAAAGGCGTGAAATTGAACTACAATTTCGCGCCTTTTGTTTTTAGATGCCTTGCCTGATGTTTGTCCGGCGAGGTTAAACACGGGGAGCCTCTCACGAGGCGATACTACCCAAACCGAGGAAATTTAAATGGCTAAGAAAGTACAAGCCTACGTCAAGCTGCAAGTTGCAGCTGGTATGGCTAACCCGAGCCCACCAGTGGGTCCAGCTCTGGGTCAGCAGGGCGTTAACATCATGGAATTCTGTAAGGCGTTCAATGCTAAGACTGACAGCATTGAAAAAGGTCTGCCGATTCCGGTTGTTATCACCGTTTATTCTGATCGCTCCTTCACTTTCGTTACCAAAACCCCGCCAGCAGCAGTTCTGCTGAAAAAAGCGGCTGGTATCAAGTCTGGTTCCGGTAAGCCGAACAAAGACAAAGTAGGTAAAGTGACCCGTGCTCAGGTACGTGAAATCGCAGAAACCAAAGCTGCGGACATGACTGGTTCTGACGTTGAAGCGATGACTCGCTCCATCGAAGGTACCGCTCGTTCCATGGGCCTGGTAGTGGAGGATTAAGAGATGGCTAAGCTGACCAAGCGCATGCGCGTGATCCGTGACAAAGTTGATGCTACTAAACAGTATGACATCACTGAAGCTGTTGCTCTGCTGAAAGAGCTGGCCACCGCTAAATTCGTAGAAAGCGTTGACGTTGCCGTTAACCTCGGCATCGACGCTCGTAAATCTGACCAAAACGTTCGTGGCGCTACCGTTCTGCCACACGGCACCGGTCGTTCCGTTCGCGTTGCCGTATTTACCCAAGGCGCTAACGCTGAAGCTGCGAAAGCTGCAGGCGCAGAGCTGGTAGGTATGGACGATCTGGCTGAGCAGATCAAGAAAGGCGAAATGAACTTCGACGTTGTTATTGCTTCCCCGGATGCAATGCGCGTTGTTGGTCAACTGGGCCAGATCCTGGGTCCACGTGGCCTGATGCCAAACCCGAAAGTGGGTACCGTTACTCCGAACGTTGCTGAAGCAGTGAAAAACGCTAAAGCAGGTCAGGTTCGCTATCGTAACGACAAAAACGGCATCATCCATACCACTATCGGTAAGGTTGATTTCGACGCAGACAAACTGAAAGAAAACCTGGAAGCCCTGCTGGTTGCGCTGAAAAAAGCAAAACCTTCTCAGGCGAAAGGCATGTACATCAAGAAAGTTAGCCTCTCCACCACCATGGGTGCTGGCGTTGCTATCGATCAGAGCGGTCTGTCTGCCGCAGCGAACTAATCGCACTTGCGATTATCGCTTTGACTTGGGGCCGAGATTTGTCTAGAATCTTATGCCCCAAGGTTTTGCTATTGGCTATGCCGTAGGCAAAACAAAGATTTTTCGGTTGGAGCCTGGCCTATCCAGGCCTCCGTCCAAGACCGCAGGTGTATCGCAAGATACTTAATCCTTCCTGCGTAGACGGTGACAGAGCCTAAGAAAATTTTTCTTTTTTATAAAAGAATGTCTTTGCTGGATTCTGCTCACCGTGTTAAGCCGCTCGGCGTGGCGTTTTACAAAGCGCCGAGTGAAGTGAGTTCCGGGGGATTTTCCCCGGCTAATCCAGGAGCAAAAAGCTAATGGCATTAAATCTTCAAGACAAACAAGCGATTGTTGCTGAAGTCAGCGAAGTAGCCAAAGGCGCGCTGTCTGCGGTTGTTGCGGATTCCCGCGGCGTTACCGTAGATAAAATGACTGAACTGCGTAAAGCAGGTCGTGAAGCTGGCGTTTACATGCGTGTTGTTCGCAACACCCTGATGCGTCGCGTAGTTGAAGGCACTCCATTCGAATGCCTGAAAGACACGTTTGTCGGTCCAACCTTGATTGCATTCTCTCACGAACACCCGGGCGCTGCTGCTCGTCTGTTCAAAGAGTTCGCGAAAGCGAATGCAAAATTCGAGGTTAAAGCTGCGGCCTTTGAAGGTGAGCTGATCCCAGCGGCGCAAATCGACCGCCTGGCGACGCTGCCAACTTACGAAGAAGCGATCGCACGCCTGATGGCAACCATGAAAGAAGCCGCTGCCGGCAAACTGGTTCGCACTCTGGCTGCAGTACGCGATCAGAAAGAAGCGGCGTAAGCCACTCTTTCTTAGCCTTTGCTAACGTATTTAAACTATTTCTGAATTTTAGGAACAATTGTTATGTCTATCACTAAAGACCAAATCCTGGAAGCAGTTGCCGCTATGTCCGTAATGGACGTTGTTGAACTGGTTTCCGCTATGGAAGAAAAATTCGGCGTTTCTGCTGCTGCTGCTGTAGCTGTAGCTGCTGGCCCAGCTGAAGCTGCTGAAGAGAAAACTGAATTCGACGTTATCCTGAAAGCTGCAGGCGCTAACAAAGTTGCTGTTATCAAAGCAGTACGTGGCGCTACCGGCCTGGGTCTGAAAGAAGCTAAAGACCTGGTTGAATCTGCTCCAGCCGCTCTGAAAGAAGGCGTGAGCAAAGATGACGCAGAAGCTCTGAAAAAATCTCTGGAAGAAGCTGGCGCAGAAGTTGAAGTTAAATAAGCCAACCTTTCCGGTTGCAGCCTAGTCTTTTAGGCTGATGGCTGGTGACTTTTTAGTCACCAGCCTTTTTGCGCTGTAGGGCGCCAGTAGCGTTTCACACTGTTTGGCTGCTGGTTTCGCCTCCCAATGTTTGTTTCTATTGACGACTTAATATACCGCGGTCTTTGCACTACCAGGAGTTCTGGGGGAAGGCGCGATGAAATGGTTTAAGCGTGATAGCAAGAGACATTGCGGAAAGTGTTCCCGCTTTCCGGTCGACAAAACGGTGTTGCATGAACTGTCCCTAATCGGACGGACAGATTGGGTCACTGATCAGCGAGCTGAGGAACCCTATGGTTTACTCCTATACCGAGAAAAAACGTATTCGTAAGGATTTTGGTAAACGTCCACAAGTGCTGGACATACCATATCTCCTTTCTATCCAGCTTGACTCGTTCCAGAAGTTTATCGAGCAAGATCCAGAAGGGCAGTACGGCCTTGAAGCCGCATTCCGTTCTGTTTTCCCTATCCAGAGCTACAGTGGCAATTCGGAGCTGCAATACGTTAGCTACCGTCTTGGTGAGCCGGTCTTCGACGTCAAAGAGTGCCAGATCCGTGGTGTGACGTTCTCTGCACCGCTGCGCGTAAAACTGCGCCTGGTTATCTATGAGCGCGAAGCGCCTGAAGGTACGGTCAAAGACATCAAGGAACAAGAAGTCTACATGGGCGAAATTCCGCTCATGACCGAAAACGGCACCTTTGTGATCAACGGTACTGAGAGGGTTATCGTATCTCAGTTGCACCGTAGTCCTGGCGTATTCTTCGACAGCGATAAGGGTAAAACCCACTCCTCGGGTAAAGTGCTGTACAACGCACGCATCATCCCTTACCGCGGTTCATGGTTGGACTTCGAGTTCGATCCGAAAGACAACCTGTTCGTGCGTATTGACCGTCGCCGCAAATTGCCTGCGACCATCATTCTGCGCGCGCTGAACTACACCACTGAACAGATCCTCGACCTGTTCTTTGACAAGATCGTCTTCGAAATCCGCGACAACAAGCTGCAGATGGAGCTGGTGCCAGAGCGCCTGCGTGGTGAGACCGCTTCGTTCGATATCGAAGCCAACGGCAAGATCTACGTAGAGAAAGGCCGTCGCATCACCGCTCGTCATATCCGTCAGCTGGAAAAAGACGACATTCAGAGCATTGAAGTACCGGTAGAGTACATCGCGGGCAAAGTGGTCGCGAAAGACTATATCGATACCAATACCGGCGAACTGATCTGCGCAGCCAACATGGAGCTGTCGCTGGATCTGCTGGCCAAGCTGAGCCAGTCCGGCCACAAGCGCATCGAAACGCTGTTCACCAACGATCTGGACCACGGCGCGTACATCTCTGAAACGCTGCGTGTCGATCCGACCAACGATCGTCTGAGCTCGCTGGTAGAAATCTACCGCATGATGCGTCCTGGTGAGCCGCCAACGCGCGAAGCTGCCGAAAGCCTGTTCGAGAACCTGTTCTTCTCCGAAGACCGCTACGATCTGTCCGCGGTTGGCCGTATGAAGTTCAACCGTTCTCTGCTGCGCGACGAGATCGAAGGTTCGGGCATCCTGAGCAAAGACGACATCATCGAAGTGATGAAGAAGCTCATCGATATCCGTAACGGCAAGGGCGAAGTGGACGATATCGACCACTTGGGCAACCGCCGTATCCGCTCCGTTGGCGAAATGGCCGAGAACCAGTTCCGCGTAGGTCTGGTGCGTGTTGAGCGTGCGGTGAAAGAGCGTCTGTCTCTGGGCGATCTGGATACCCTGATGCCTCAGGACATGATCAACGCCAAGCCGATTTCGGCGGCGGTGAAAGAGTTCTTCGGCTCCAGCCAGCTGTCTCAGTTCATGGACCAGAACAACCCGCTGTCCGAGATCACGCACAAGCGTCGTATCTCCGCACTGGGCCCGGGCGGTCTGACCCGTGAGCGTGCCGGCTTTGAAGTTCGAGACGTACACCCGACCCACTACGGCCGCGTGTGCCCAATCGAAACGCCGGAAGGTCCAAACATCGGTCTGATCAACTCCCTGTCCGTGTACGCACAGACTAACGAGTATGGCTTCCTGGAAACCCCGTACCGCCGCGTGCGTGACGGCGTGGTGACCGATGAAATCAACTACCTGTCTGCTATTGAAGAAGGCAACTTCGTTATCGCCCAGGCGAACTCCAACCTGGATGAAGAAGGCCGCTTCGTAGAAGACCTGGTCACCTGTCGTAGCAAAGGCGAATCAAGCCTGTTCAGCCGCGACCAGGTTGACTACATGGACGTATCCACCCAGCAGGTCGTTTCCGTTGGTGCTTCACTGATTCCATTCCTGGAACACGATGACGCCAACCGTGCATTGATGGGTGCGAACATGCAACGTCAGGCCGTACCAACCCTGCGCGCTGACAAGCCGCTGGTCGGTACCGGTATGGAACGTGCTGTAGCGGTTGACTCCGGCGTAACCGCCGTTGCCAAACGCGGCGGTGTGATCCAGTACGTGGATGCTTCCCGTATCGTTATCAAAGTTAACGAAGACGAGATGTACCCGGGCGAAGCAGGTATCGATATTTACAACCTGACCAAGTACACCCGTTCTAACCAGAACACCTGCATCAACCAGATGCCGTGTGTGAATCTGGGTGAGCCAATCGAGCGCGGCGACGTGCTGGCGGATGGCCCATCGACAGACCTGGGCGAACTGGCATTGGGCCAGAACATGCGCGTAGCCTTCATGCCTTGGAACGGCTACAACTTCGAAGACTCCATCTTGGTCTCCGAGCGCGTGGTGCAGGAAGATCGCTTCACCACCATCCACATCCAGGAACTGGCGTGCGTGTCTCGCGACACCAAGCTGGGGCCTGAAGAGATCACCGCCGACATCCCTAACGTGGGTGAAGCGGCGCTCTCCAAGCTGGATGAATCCGGTATCGTGTATATCGGTGCTGAAGTGACCGGCGGCGACATCCTGGTCGGTAAGGTAACGCCTAAAGGCGAAACCCAGCTGACGCCGGAAGAGAAGCTGCTGCGTGCGATCTTCGGTGAGAAAGCGTCTGACGTTAAAGACTCTTCTCTGCGTGTACCGAACGGCGTTTCCGGTACGGTTATCGACGTGCAGGTCTTCACCCGCGATGGCGTGGAAAAAGACAAGCGCGCGTTGGAAATCGAAGAGATGCAGCTGAAGCAGGCGAAGAAAGACCTGACTGAAGAACTGCAGATCCTGGAAGCCGGCCTGTTTGCGCGTATCCACGCGGTGCTGGTTGCCGGTGGCATCGAAGCCGACAAGCTGAGCAAGCTGCCGCGCGATCGCTGGCTGGAACTGGGCCTGACCGACGAAGAGAAGCAAAACCAGCTGGAGCAGCTGGCTGAGCAGTACGACGAACTGAAATCCGACTTCGAGAAGAAGCTGGAAGCCAAGCGTCGTAAGATCACTCAGGGCGACGATCTGGCGCCGGGCGTACTGAAAATCGTCAAGGTTTATCTGGCCGTTAAACGTCAGATCCAACCGGGTGACAAGATGGCGGGTCGCCACGGTAACAAGGGTGTTATCTCCAAGATCAACCCGATCGAAGATATGCCTTACGATGAAAACGGCACGCCGGTAGACATCGTACTGAACCCGCTGGGCGTACCATCACGTATGAACATCGGTCAGATCCTGGAAACCCACCTGGGTATGGCTGCGAAAGGCATCGGTGAGAAGATCAACCAGATGCTGAAGCAGCAGCAGGAAGTGGCCAAGCTGCGTGAGTTCATCCAGAAGGCCTACGATCTGGGCGACGACGTTTGCCAGAAAGTTGACCTGAACACCTTCAGCGACGACGAAGTGCTGCGTCTGGCAGAGAACCTGAAAAAAGGTATGCCGATCGCAACGCCGGTGTTTGACGGTGCGAAAGAGACTGAAATCAAGAAGCTGCTGGAAATGGGCGGAATCCCGACCTCCGGTCAGATCACGCTGTTCGATGGCCGTACCGGTGAGCAATTCGAGCGCCAGGTTACTGTCGGCTATATGTACATGCTGAAACTGAACCACTTGGTTGACGATAAAATGCACGCCCGTTCAACCGGTTCTTACAGCTTGGTTACTCAGCAGCCTCTGGGTGGTAAAGCGCAGTTCGGTGGTCAACGCTTCGGTGAGATGGAAGTGTGGGCACTGGAAGCATACGGCGCGGCTTATACCCTGCAGGAAATGCTCACCGTTAAGTCGGATGACGTTAACGGCCGTACCAAGATGTACAAAAACATCGTGGATGGCGATCACCGGATGGAGCCAGGCATGCCGGAGTCCTTCAACGTACTGTTGAAAGAAATCCGCTCGCTCGGCATCAACATCGAACTGGAAGACGAGTAATCGTCATTCCGGCTCAGGCTCCCCGCCTAAGGGAGCCTGAGGGTGGTTGTTCAGGTCACACGGGTACCTACTGCGGTTGTGGGTGCCCAACAGGTTTAACTCCGACAGGAGCCAATCCGTGAAAGACTTATTGAAGTTTCTGAAAGCGCAAACTAAGACCGAAGAGTTTGATGCGATCAAGATTGCTCTGGCCTCGCCAGACATGATCCGTTCGTGGTCGTTCGGTGAAGTTAAGAAGCCGGAAACCATTAACTACCGTACGTTCAAACCAGAGCGTGACGGCCTTTTCTGCGCCCGTATCTTCGGGCCGGTAAAAGATTACGAGTGCCTGTGCGGTAAGTACAAGCGCTTGAAACACCGCGGCGTGATCTGTGAGAAGTGCGGCGTTGAAGTGACCCAGACCAAAGTGCGTCGTGAGCGCATGGGCCACATCGAACTGGCTTCCCCGACTGCGCACATCTGGTTCCTGAAATCGCTGCCATCCCGCATCGGTTTGCTGCTGGATATGCCGCTGCGTGACATCGAACGCGTACTGTACTTCGAATCCTATGTGGTGGTCGAAGGCGGTATGACCAACCTCGAGCGTCGTCAGATCCTGACCGAAGAGCAGTATCTGGACGCGCTGGAAGAGTTCGGTGACGAATTCGACGCCAAGATGGGTGCGGAAGCTATTCAGGCCCTGTTGAAAAACATGGATCTGGAAGCCGAGTGCGAGCAGCTGCGTGAAGAGCTGAACGAAACCAACTCCGAAACCAAGCGCAAGAAGCTGACCAAGCGTATCAAGCTGCTGGAAGCGTTCGTACAGTCCGGCAACAAGCCGGAGTGGATGATCCTGACCGTGCTGCCGGTACTGCCGCCGGATCTGCGTCCACTGGTTCCGCTGGATGGCGGCCGTTTCGCGACGTCGGATCTGAACGATCTGTATCGCCGCGTGATCAACCGTAACAACCGTCTGAAACGCCTGCTGGATCTGGCTGCGCCGGACATCATCGTGCGCAACGAAAAGCGTATGCTGCAAGAAGCGGTAGACGCCCTGCTGGATAACGGCCGTCGCGGTCGTGCGATCACCGGTTCCAACAAACGTCCTCTGAAATCTTTGGCCGACATGATCAAAGGTAAGCAGGGTCGTTTCCGTCAGAACCTGCTCGGTAAACGCGTTGACTACTCCGGCCGTTCCGTAATCACCGTAGGTCCATACCTGCGTCTGCATCAGTGCGGTCTGCCTAAAAAGATGGCGCTGGAGCTGTTCAAACCGTTCATCTACGGCAAGTTGGAGCTGCGTGGCCTGGCCACCACCATCAAAGCCGCCAAGAAAATGGTTGAGCGTGAAGAAGCCGTCGTTTGGGATATCCTGGACGAAGTGATCCGCGAACACCCGGTACTGCTGAACCGTGCACCAACCCTGCACCGTTTGGGTATCCAGGCGTTTGAACCGGTTCTGATCGAAGGTAAAGCGATCCAGCTGCACCCGCTGGTTTGTGCGGCATACAACGCCGACTTCGATGGTGACCAGATGGCCGTTCACGTGCCGCTGACGCTGGAAGCCCAGCTGGAAGCGCGTGCGCTGATGATGTCCACCAACAACATCCTGTCCCCAGCGAACGGCGAGCCAATCATCGTTCCTTCTCAGGACGTTGTACTGGGTCTGTACTACATGACCCGCGACTGTGTTAACGCCAAGGGCGAAGGCATGGTGCTGAACGGTTCCAAAGAAGCTGAGCGCGTATACCGCGCCGGCCTGGCGTCTCTGCATGCGCGCGTTAAAGTGCGTATCACCGAAGACGTCAAAAACGCCGAAGGCGAATGGACTTCTCAGACCAGCATCATCGACACCACCATCGGCCGCGCCATCCTGTGGATGATCGTACCGAAAGGTCTGCCGTACGCGATCGTTAACCAGCCTTTGGGCAAGAAAGCGATCTCCAAGATGCTGAACACCTGTTACCGCATCCTGGGCCTGAAGCCGACCGTTATCTTTGCTGACCAGATCATGTACACCGGTTTTGCTTACGCAGCCCGTTCCGGCGCTTCCGTAGGCATCGACGACATGGTTATCCCGGCCAAGAAAGCGGAGATCATCGAAGAAGCGGAAACCGAAGTTGCCGAGATCCAGGAGCAGTTCCAGTCTGGTCTGGTTACCGCCGGTGAACGCTACAACAAAGTGATCGATATCTGGGCTGCAGCGAACGAACGCGTTGCTAAAGCGATGATGGAAAACCTGTCGGTAGAAGACGTGGTTAACCGTGACGGCGAAGTGGAACAGCAAGTTTCCTTCAACAGCATCTTCATGATGGCCGACTCCGGTGCGCGTGGTTCCGCCGCTCAGATTCGTCAGCTGGCCGGTATGCGTGGTCTGATGGCGAAGCCGGACGGCTCCATCATCGAAACGCCAATCACCGCGAACTTCCGTGAAGGTCTGAACGTACTCCAGTACTTCATCTCCACCCACGGTGCTCGTAAAGGTCTGGCGGATACCGCACTGAAAACCGCGAACTCCGGTTATCTGACCCGTCGTCTGGTTGACGTGGCGCAGGATCTGGTGGTGACCGAAGACGACTGTGGTACCCACGACGGCATCCTGATGACTCCGGTTATCGAAGGTGGCGACGTGAAAGAGCCGCTGCGTGAACGCGTTCTGGGCCGTGTGACGGCAGAAGACGTCCTCAAGCCGGGTACGGCGGACATTCTGGTGCCACGCAACACCCTGCTGAACGAGAAGGCGTGTGACCTGTTGGAAGAGAACTCTGTCGACAGCGTTAAAGTCCGTTCCGTAGTGAGCTGTGAAACCGACTTTGGTGTGTGTGCAAACTGCTATGGTCGCGACCTGGCACGTGGCCACATCATCAACAAAGGCGAAGCCATCGGCGTTATCGCGGCACAGTCCATCGGTGAGCCGGGTACACAGCTGACGATGCGTACGTTCCACATCGGTGGTGCGGCATCTCGTGCGGCTGCTGAATCCAGCATTCAGGTGAAAAACAAGGGTAGCATCAAGCTGAGCAACGCGAAGTTCGTTATGAACGCCGCAGGCAAGCTGGTGATCACCTCGCGTAACACCGAACTGAAACTGATCGACGAATTCGGCCGTACCAAAGAAAGCTACAAGGTGCCTTACGGCGCCGTGATGGGCAAAGGCGACGGTGAAGAAGTTAATGGCGGCGAAACCGTCGCTAACTGGGATCCGCACACCATGCCGGTCATCAGTGAAGTCAGCGGCTTCATTCGCTTCGCGGACATGGTTGACGGCCAGACGATTACTCGTCAGACCGACGAACTGACCGGTTTGTCTTCTCTGGTTGTTCTGGACAGCGCAGAGCGTACCGGTAGCGGTAAAGACCTGCGTCCGGCACTGAAAATCGTTGACGCTCAGGGCGAAGACGTATTGATCCCAGGTACTGATATGCCTGCTCAATACTTCCTGCCGGGCAAAGCGATCGTTCAGCTGGAAGATGGCATTCAGATCGGTGCGGGTGATACCCTGGCGCGTATTCCTCAGGAATCCGGCGGTACCAAGGATATTACCGGTGGTCTGCCGCGCGTTGCCGACCTGTTCGAAGCGCGTCGTCCGAAAGAGCCGGCAATCCTGGCTGAAATCAGCGGGATTATCTCGTTCGGTAAAGAGACCAAAGGCAAACGTCGCCTGGTGATCTCTCCGCTGGACGGCAGCGACGCTTACGAAGAGATGATTCCGAAATGGCGTCAGCTCAACGTGTTCGAAGGCGAAGTGGTGGAACGTGGTGACGTCGTTTCCGACGGTCCAGAGTCTCCGCACGACATTCTGCGTCTGCGTGGCGTGCATGCGGTTACCCGCTACATCACCAACGAAGTGCAGGAAGTTTACCGTCTGCAAGGCGTTAAGATTAACGATAAGCACATCGAAGTTATCGTTCGTCAGATGCTGCGTAAAGGCACCATCGTTAGCGCTGGTGGCTCCGAGTTCCTGGAAGGCGAGCAGGCTGAAGTGTCTCGCGTCAAGATTGCCAACCGTCAGCTGGAAGCTGAAGGTAAAATCGCGGCAACCTTCTCGCGCGATCTGCTGGGTATCACCAAGGCTTCCTTGGCGACCGAGTCCTTCATCTCCGCCGCATCGTTCCAGGAAACGACGCGCGTTCTGACCGAAGCTGCCGTAGCCGGCAAGCGTGATGAACTGCGTGGCCTGAAAGAGAACGTCATCGTGGGCCGTCTGATCCCAGCCGGTACCGGTTACGCTTATCATCAGGATCGCATGCGTCGCCGTGCTCAGGGTGAAGCGCCGGTTGTTCCGCAAGTCAGCGCGGAAGAAGCGACGGCTAACCTGGCCGAGCTGCTCAATGCAGGCCTGGGCGGCAGCGACGACGAATAATCGTCATCCGCGCCGCGGGCCCGGCATGCCGGGCCCATCGCCAGATAAACCGCTCCCTCGGGGGCGGTTTTTTTTCGCCTCATGCCGGGGCCGAGCAAACTTTGCTACTATGGTTACAGCAGAAATTGACCGGCGTTTTTTACCAGACAACCAAGGACAGTGCGAACATGGACAGCCTCATTACCTTCGAAAAATTGACGGCGCAACACCTGCCTTACCTGTATGAGATCCGCTTTTCCGTTGAGGAAAACCTGCTGCACCCGCATCAGATCCAGTATCTGCAGCGCAGGCAGGCGCTGGAGGACATCAACCAGGGCGGCGGCTGGATCTGCAAGCATGGCGACGACTATGCCGGCGTTGGCTTCGGGTTATTCATCCCTGAACCGCTGATCGGCGGCCTGTTCGTGAAGCCGGAATACCAGTCGAAGGGGATCGGCTCCGCCTTGTTGGCGCGGGTCACCGCCTGGATGTTTGAGCGCGGCGCCGAAGCGATCCACTTAACCACCGATCCCGGCTCCAAAGCCGAAGGCTTTTATCAACATCACGGTTGGGCCGTGGTCGGGCAGGATGAATTCGGCCAGGCCGAACTGGTAAAACGTAAAGAGGGTGAATAATGACAATCAAAGGATTGATGACGTTACTGCTGCTTTCGCTGTTCAGCACGCCGCTGTATGCGGCCGTTGACTATTTTTACCTGAAACCGCTCGATGGCGAGAAGATCAAGATAACCCGGCAGATGCTGGCGGCGATGCCGCAGCACACGATTAAAACCTCGACCAATTTCACCCCGGAAGATATGTTCACCGGCGTTGAGTTTGCGGAGTTAGTGAAAGCCTATCACCTGAAAGGCCAGTCGGTGCGCGCTTTCGCCTGGGATGATTACTCTTATTCGATGCCGATTGACGAGATGATTAAATACCGTGTGATCGTCGCCTACCAGCGCGGCGGCAAGCCGATCGACGTTGGTGAGCTGGGGCCGTTCGCCATTATTTATCCGCGCGATGGCTATGCTGAGCTGAATAACCTGGATGTGAATGCGAAAACCGTCTGGCAAGTTAAAAGGTTGGAGCTGAAATAAGATGAGCAAAAAACTGATCGGTACTCTTATCGCGTTGGTTGCCATCTTCTCCTTATTGATTTTGTTGATTGCCATTAATTTCGGCGGCGTAAAAGAGCGCTATAAGCAGATCGAGCCCAACCTGGACAACTACTCGGTGGCCGAGATCCTGTTTCTGGCGTTTGAAAGGACCAAAACCGCGCTGTTGCTCAGTGAAAACAACGATTACGACGCCTTCCAGATCAAAAAGAAAATCTTCTACTCGAAGATTCAGATCCTGGAGAGCCGTTCGACCTTCAGCGACTCTTTTTATTACGACGACGAGTTCATCAAAAATGTTGCGCTGCTGAAGCAGCAGTATCGCACGTTGGACGATCTTTCTGCCGGCTTGCTGGTGGGGCAGAAAAACAAGGCGGACATTCTCTCTTATATGGATGATATCGAGGGCACGCTGGTCGATATCCAGGAAATTATTTATCGGATACAGATTAAAAACTTTACCGAAGTGAAAGGCATCATCCAGGACAACTCGAGTAAAGCCGAGATGTTCGCTCTCTTTTCGCTGATTTTGGTGTTCCTGATGATGTTCCTGGTGCTGAGAAATGCCTTCTCGTTGAAAGAGATCATCAAGAACAAGAACATCTTTATCTCTTCCATCTACCACGAGATCGCCGGCTCGACCCAGGCCATCGTCATTGCCGCGGATATCATGGAACACGAGCTAGCGCAGGAAGAGTTGAAAAAAGAAGCCCGCCTGATCTCCTATCACGGCAACAAGATCGCCGAACAAACGCGCGAGGTGATGGATTATTCTCGGCTTGAGATGGGAGAAGTTAAAATCAATATTTCCACCTTCCGGCTGAATGAGGTGGTGGAGGATGCCGTAACCGGCATCGGCGCCGGGCGAGGCAATCGGCTCGTGATCCACCGTTCGTCTTATGCCGGCCTGATTGGTTCTGATAAATACAAGCTCTACCGAATATTGGCCAACCTGCTCAGCAACGCGGACAAATTTACCCACCACGGCGCGATCGTCCTCAATGTGAAGGTGTGTCACGGCAATCTGTATTTGCGGGTCAAAGACACCGGCATCGGGTTTAACGTCGATAATCTGGATCGGTTATATAAGGCGTTCAATCAGGGGCTGGAAAGGGAAACGCGGCAGGGGTTGGGGCTGGGGCTGACCATTATCAAAAATTACGTCACGACGATGAAAGGCGCCATCAAGGTCAAATCCGTCGAAGGGGTTGGCTCATCGTTTTTGATCCGCATCCCGATCAAACTAATTAAAGAATAGGTTCGACAGCAACAGCGAGGAGATAATCAGCGGCTTGGTCGGTTTTTCCACCAGGTGCACGTCATAGTGCAGGATCATATCGCCGATGTTTTTCTCGTAGTGATTCAGCTGGCCGGTCAGAATGATGATGCGGGCGTGCGGATCGAGGGCGTCTTTAATTTTCTTCACGACACGTTCGGAAGTCTCGCCGAAGTCCAACAGCCAGTCCAAAATAAACGCCTCAAAGGACTGCTGCTCCAGCGCGGCCAGCATGGCGTCCGCCGTCTGAAAGGTCTCAGTTTCGATGCCGTAGCGGCTGGCGATCTTCTTCAACAGTTCGAGAATATCGCCGTCATTATCCAGGATCGCGATACGCGGGGCCGGCAGAAAGTCTATCTTGTTGACTTTATACAGCGGGGCATCGGCTGCATATTCCCGATTGGTGTTGATGATGAAAAGGTCGTCCTTTTTGTAGGCGTAAGTTTCGTCGTTGTCCGCTTGCGTGACCGGGCGCTCGTCGACCTCAATGTTGCAGCGCTTGTGAATGCTGTTCATGATAAACACGCCGTTATGTGTCCGTTGGCCGGCAAACGGCTCGTTGAAATACTGGAAAACCTTTTTGACTTCATCGAGGGTGATGCCCCTTTTGCCATCCAGCTTCTGTTTGGCGCTGTTGTACTGAAGGTTCAGTATGTTGGCCATCGTGGAGGCATGTTTTCTGTCGCCAACTCCTTTCAGAGTGAGCAACGCGCTGATTGCATCGATGTAATTTGGCGTTTTCTTCATGACAACCTTGGCTTTTTTGATGTTAACCGCGAGCGTTGAAAAACCTGTTTGAGGACCCGTGCTGGATTATAGATGAAGCCTCGGGTATTGCGGTGATATCAGTTTGATTTTCCTTGGCAAACTCAAAACACACTCGATCATGAATAAAAAAAACACTCAAAAGACATTCACATTTCGCCGTTTATGTGGTTAATTAGCGCACATACTGTGTGATTCGCGTCCTGGGGGGGTGCCAGTCTCACAAAATAAACCGCCTGCTCTTGTCCGTAAGCAGGGAGCAGGCGGCAAAAAGATCCGCGGCCAGCACCAGGGCCATTGGCAGCACCGGGGATTATCCTTCAAGCTTCTCTTGTCGCGCATCTTCTTTGCAGTGCCTTCTTTTTCCACGCTCTCCACTTTCTGTTGTAACCGTCGCCCTTTGAATCTCACTCTGAGTTATTGCAGAACGCAGTTTCTCCTGTCAGCCGAGTCGCCAAAACGGCCTGTCCGCATGCCCCGCCGGCGCAAATCCAAGGAGGAACCGGAGTCGCGCAGAGAGTCTCTGCGCGATCCGGGATGGGATAAGGCGGGGCCATCGAGAGGGAGACGGCCCCGGCCGACGCCAGCATCAGCGTTCAGCATTGCGCGGCCGCTCCAGCGTTTTCTTCACGCGGCGGCAAACGTTGCCGCTTATTGCGCACCGCGTCCCAGATAACCGTCCCAGTCTTTCCACACCGGCTGCAGCCCGGCGTTGCTGATGGCCTCGGCGACCTGCTGCGGCGTGCGGCCGTCGTGTGGTTCGAACTGTTCCAGCTCCGGCGGCACGTCATCGGCATAGCCGCCGGGCTGCGTCTTGGAGCCGGCGCTGACGCTGTTGATCGCCACCGGGATCATATGATCGCGGAAGTACGGCGACTCACGCGTAGACAGTGACAGCTCAACGTCCGGCGCGAACAGCCGGAAGGCGCAGATCAGCTGCACCAGTTGAGGCTCGCTCATGATCGACGCCGGTTCAATGCCGCCGGCGCAGGGGCGCAGACGCGGGAACGAGATCGAGTAGCGGCTCTGCCAGTAAGTTTGCTGCAGGTAGAACAGATGTTCCGCCAGCAGGTAACAGTCAGTGCGCCAGCTGTTGGAGAGGCCGATCAACGCGCCGAGGCCAATCTTGTCGATCCCGGCGCGCCCCAGGCGATCCGGCGTGGCCAGGCGCCAATGGAAATCCTGCTTCTGGCCGCGCAGGTGATGCTGCAGATAGGTGGCCGGATGGTAGGTTTCCTGGTACACCAGCACGCCGTCCAGGCCCAGCGTTTTGAGTTCGGCGTACTCGTCCTGCGCCAGCGGCTGCACTTCCATCATCAGCGAGCTGAAGTGGCTGCGGATCGCCGGAATGTGCCGGCGGAAATAGTCCATGCCGACCTTGGTCTGATGCTCGCCGGTGACCAGCAACAGGTGTTCGAACCCCAGCGCCTTGATGGCTTCGCACTCGCGTGCGATCTCCGCCGCATCCAGCGTTTTGCGCTTGATGCGGTTGCTCATCGAAAAGCCGCAGTAGGTGCAGTCGTTGGCGCACAGGTTAGAGAGGTACAGCGGCACATAGAAGCTAACGACGTTGCCGAACCGCTGACGGGTCAGCTGCTGCGCGCGCTGCGCCAGCGGTTCCAGATACGGCGCGGCGGCGGGGGAGATCAGCGCCATAAAGTCGTCGCGCGTCAGCTTGTCGGCGTTCAACGCGCGTTCCACGTCGCGCGCGGTTTTGCCGTTGATGCGCAGCGTAATATCGTCCCAATCCAGCTGTTGCCAGCGGCTACTGAAATCGTCGCCCATCACTGTGCCTCCTCTGGCTGAGTGAGGAAGGCGGTCAGCGGGCTGGAGGCGACCGCCCCGCGCTGGCTGGCGCCCAGTCCGGCGCTGCGCGCCAGTTCGCCGGCCTCCAGCGCCTGACGAAACGCCCGCGCCATTTGCACCGGGTCGCGCGCCACGGCGATGGCGGTATTCACCAGCACCGCGTCGGCGCCCAGCTCCATCGCTTCCAGCGCGTGGCTTGGCGCGCCGATGCCGGCGTCGACCACCACCGGCACTTTGGCCTGTTCGATGATGATCTCGAGGAAGTCACGGGTGCGCAGACCGCGGTTGGAGCCGATAGGGGCGCCGAGCGGCATCACCGCCGCGCAGCCCGCCTCTTCCAGCCGTTTGCACAGCACCGGATCGGCGCCGCAGTAGGGCAGCACCACAAAACCGTCTTTCACCAGCGTTTCCGCCGCCTTCAGCGTTTCTATCGGATCAGGCAGCAGGTATTTCACATCGGGATGGATCTCCAGCTTCACCCAGCGGGTGCCGAGCGCTTCACGTGCCAGCCGGGCGGCGAACACCGCTTCGGCGGCGGTTTTGGCGCCGGAGGTGTTGGGCAACAGCCTGACGCCCAACTGCTGCAGCGGCGCCAAAATGGCGTCGTTGCCGCCGCGCAGATCGACGCGCTTCATGGCCATGGTCACCAGCTGTGAACCGGAGGCCGCCAGCGCCTCCAGCATCAATGCCGGGGTGGCGAACTTGCCGGTGCCGGTGAACAGGCGCGAGGTAAAAGTGGTATCGGCGATTTTCAGCATGTCAGCCTCCGGCGATCGCTTGAAACAGTAAAATATCGTCACCGTCCTGCACCTGGTGGTCGGCCCAGTCGGCGCGCGGGATGATGGTTTGGTTGATCGCCAGCGCGGTGCCCGGCTGGTGGCGTTCCAGCTGGGTCAGCAGGGCGGCAACGCTGAGCGGCTGCGCCAGCTCCAGCGGCTGATCGTTAAGACGGATCTTCATGCCGCGCCTCCGCATACCGGGCAGGCGCGGGCCTGGCTCAGTTGCAGCGTGCTCCAACTCTGCTGCTTGCCGTCGAACAGCCGCAGTTTCCCGCTGAGGGAGGAAGGCATGCCGGCCAGCATCTTGATGGCCTCCAGCGCTTGCAGGGTGCCGATCACGCCGACCACCGGGCCGAGTACCCCGGCGGTGCGGCAGTTGCGCTGCGGCTCTTCCTGCTCCGGGTACAGGCAGGCGTAACAGCCGTGTGCATAGGGCGGCTCGAGCACCAGCAACTGGCCGCTGAAGCCGACCGCGCTGCCGCTGATCAGCGGCTTGGCGGCGGCGATGCAGGCGGCATTGACCTCATGGCGGGTCGCCATATTGTCGCAGCAGTCCAGCACCAAATCGGCGCGGGCGACCGCGTCGCGCAGCGCTTGCCCTTGCAGCCGCTGCGCCAGCGGGATGGATTCCACCAATGGGTTCAGCGCCTGCAGATGGCGTTGCGCCAGCGCCGCCTTACCGGTGGCGGTATCGGCGCTGCGGTAGAGGATTTGACGCTGCAGGTTGGTGACGTGCAGCTGGTCGTCGTCGGCCAACAGCAGCGTGCCGACGCCGGCGGCGGCCAGATACAGCGAAGCCGGGGAGCCGAGCCCGCCCAAACCGACGATCAGCACCGTGGCGCGCTTGAGTTTCTCCTGGCCTTCCGGGCCGACGTCCTCCAGCAGCAGTTGGCGGCTGTAGCGCAGGAATTCCTGATCGTTAAGCATCGTTCGGATCCTCGCCTTCGATCAGCCGCAGCAGCTCGGCCGTCGCCGCGCGCCAGTCCGGCGCCTGGGTGATGGCGCTGACCACCGCGACGCTGCCGACGCCGCACGCCAGCACCGCCGGTACGCGATCGATACTGATCCCGCCGATCGCCACCGTCGGGTAATCCGCCAGGCCGGCGATGTGGCGTTTCAACTCCGTCAGCCCCTGCGGCGCCGAAGGCATGTCTTTGGTTTGGGTGGGGAAGATGTGCCCCAGCGCGATGTAGGACGGTTTCACCGCCAGCGCGCGCGCCAGTTCGGCGTCGTCATGGGTGGACACGCCGAGCCGCAACCCGGCGCGGTGAATGGCCGCCAGATCGGTGGTATCAAGATCTTCCTGGCCCAGATGCACGCCGTAGGCGCCGTGCTTGATCGCCAGCCGCCAGTAGTCGTTGATGAACAGCCGCGCCTGATAACGCTGGCCCAGCGCGATGGCGGCGGCGATATCCTCTTCGACCTGCTCGTCAGGCAAATCCTTGATGCGCAGCTGGATGGTGGTGACGCCGGCCTCAAGCAGGCGAGCGATCCATTCCACGCTGTCGACGACCGGGTAGAGCCCCAGTTTGTAGGGCGTCGCCGGGAAGGGGGTCGTGATATCAGTCATTGCTTGTCTCCTCTTGCAGGGGGCCGGCGCTGTGATACAGCTCGCTGCCGCGGGCGCGGAACTCGGCGGACATTTTCTCCATGCCGGTCAGCTGCACTTCGATCGGCTTGGCGACCTCCTGGGCGGCGGCGTAGTCGCGCACCTCCTGCGAAATCTTCATCGAGCAGAATTTCGGCCCGCACATCGAGCAGAAGTGGGCGACCTTGCCGGATTCCTGCGGCAGGGTTTCGTCGTGATAGGCGCGCGCGGTGGCCGGATCGAGCGCCAGATTGAACTGATCTTCCCAGCGGAATTCGAAACGCGCCTTGGACATGGCGTTATCGCGGATCTGCGCGCCCGGATGGCCTTTGGCCAGATCGGCGGCGTGAGCGGCGATCTTGTAGGTGATCAGGCCCTGTTTGACGTCTTCTTTGTTCGGCAGGCCGAGGTGCTCTTTCGGCGTGACGTAACACAGCATGGCGCAGCCGAACCAGCCGATCATCGCCGCGCCGATGCCGGAAGTGAAATGGTCATAGCCCGGGGCGATATCGGTGGTCAGCGGGCCGAGGGTGTAGAACGGCGCTTCGTGGCAGTGTTCCAGCTCTTCGGTCATGTTGCGGCGGATCATCTGCATCGGCACGTGGCCCGGGCCTTCGATCATCACCTGCACGTCGTATTCCCAGGCGATTTTGGTCAGCTCACCCAGCGTATGCAGCTCGGCGAACTGGGCCTCGTCGTTGGCGTCCTGAATCGAGCCGGGGCGCAGGCCGTCGCCGAGCGACAGCGAAACGTCGTAGGCGGCGCAGATCTCGCAGATTTCGCGGAAGTGCTGATAGAGGAAGTTTTCCTGATGGTGCGACAGACACCATTTGGCCATGATCGAGCCGCCGCGGGACACGATGCCGGTCAGGCGTTTGGCGGTCATCGGCACGTAGCGCAGCAGCACGCCGGCGTGGATGGTGAAATAATCGACCCCTTGTTCCGCCTGTTCCAGCAGCGTATCGCGGAACATCTCCCAGGTGAGGTTTTCCGCCACGCCGTTGACCTTCTCCAGCGCCTGGTAGATCGGCACGGTGCCGATGGGCACCGGGCTGTTGCGCAGGATCCATTCGCGAGTTTCGTGAATATAGCGGCCGGTGGAGAGATCCATCACGGTGTCTGCGCCCCAGCGGGTGGCCCACACCAGCTTCTCCACCTCTTCTTCAATCGACGACGTGACCGCCGAGTTGCCGATATTGGCGTTCACCTTCACCAGGAAATTGCGGCCGATGATCATCGGCTCTGCCTCCGGGTGATTGATGTTGGCGGGAATGATGGCGCGGCCGGCGGCCACTTCCTGGCGCACGAACTCCGGCGTGATGTTGTCCGGCAGGTTGGCGCCCCAGCCTTGGCCCGGATGCTGGTGGCGCAGCACCTCGCCGCGAATGCGTTCGCGCCCCATGTTTTCACGGATGGCGATGAACTCCATCTCCGGGGTGATGATACCGGCGCGGGCATAGTGCAGCTGGGTCACGCGCTTGCCCGGCAGCGCTTTGCGCGGCAGCGGCAGATGCTCGAAGCGCAGGTGATCCAGCCCCTCGTCCGCCAACCGCTGCTGGGTGAAGCCGGAGCTGGCGCCGCTGAGCGTCGTGGTATCGCCGCGCGCGTCGATCCAGCCGGCGCGCAGCTTGGCCAGGCCGGCGTGCACGTCGAGCTCGGCCTGCGGATCGCCGTAGGGGCCGGCGGTGTCATACACCGGAATCGCCTCGTTGAGTTCATACTGCGGGCTATCTTTGCTGCCGCCGAGCAGGGTCGGGCTGAGCTGAATTTCGCGCATCGGCACCTGGATATCGCCGCGCGAGCCCTGGAGATAGATGCGGCGTGAGTTCGGGAAAGCCATGCCTTGCAGCGTGTCGATAAACTGCTGGGCGGCTTCGCGTTGCGCTTTACGGGCGCGCGGTGGATTAACGTTAGACATAGCAAGTTCCTACCAGTGTGTTGGGTTGGGAAAGTTGCTTGTCTGGAGCTCGGAGGGAGTAATGATGGTGGCCGATAAGGCAGGGCGCCCGCAAGGGGAAGGCCGTGCCTGTGGCGATAGATTACTCTTGTTCCCTTCGCGGGTATTAACCCGATCAGGTTCCGCGGATCCCGAATTAACGGTCTCAGCCTGGCTGATTCGATGAACAAATCAGGCGCTAGGCACTCCGACAAGATGCCCCCCAGTATAGGAGGGATAAGAAAAAAAACTATAAAATTTTAACGCGCCGGATCCAGTGTCTGGTCCGGCAGCGGTTGCTGCGCGGCTTCCGCTTCCAGTTGGATCAGCTTATCTTCCAGCGCAAAGCGCGCCGCCAACGTTTCGCCGATATCCGACAAGGCCTGGTGGAATTCCAGACAAACTTCCTGATCGATATCCACTTCGGTATAGCGATCGTGGAACGCCATGATCTGTTCGGTATTGGCCCACAGCTTGGGGTAGATGTTCACCGCCAGCGACATTTTCGGACTGGCTGCGCCTTCCACTTGTTTGATAATTCTGTCATAGATATGAAAATGCCCTGCGGAGAGGTAATCCACCAGGTTGTGGCAAAAGTTCTCCAGCGCTTTTTCATTCAGCGGCGTATGCTTTTCTTTATTCGGTTTGAGGCCTACCAGCGTGCAGTAGGCGACCAGCAACTGCTTGCGGGCCTGAAGCCATTGATCAACTAATTCATTACTACCGCCAACGCGCTGAGTCAGCCTTTCCAAACGGTTGAGCATGTTTGACTCCGTGTAAGTAACAAAAGTAACCGGTAAGTTATTAAAATGTAACAAAGCCGATTTGTAGAGTGCCAGTGAAGCTGAGGTTGTGCAACAACGATATGGAACTTGCATTAACGGGCAATGAAAACGGCTGGTGGATCGTCAGCCATGAAAGCAAACTTTGGTTACCGAACGGTGAATTGCCGTCGGGGACTGCCGCCGCCCTCGGGCTGCAGGGCCATATGGCGCGCGTCATCGGTGAGTGGGAGGGCGCGCCGGTCTGGCTGGTGCGCCAGGCGATGCCGCGGGAGATGGGGTCGGTGCGTCAGCTGTTGGATCAGGATCGCGGTCTGTTCCAGCTGGCCGGGCGCGGCGTGCAGCTGGCGGACTTCTACCGCTCCCATCGCTATTGCGGCTACTGCGGCCATGAGATGCACCTCAGCCGCACCGAAAGCGCCTGCCTGTGCGGCCATTGCAAAGAACGCTACTACCCGCAGATCGCGCCCTGCGTGATCGTCGCCATTCGGCGCGAGGATCAGATCCTGCTGGCGCAGCACGTGCGCCATCGCGGCGGCATTCACACGGTGCTGGCCGGCTTCGTCGAAGTGGGCGAAACGCTGGAGCAAGCGGTGGCGCGCGAAGTGATGGAAGAGAGCAATATTGAAATCAAGAACCTGCGCTACGTCACGTCACAACCCTGGCCGTTTCCGCACTCGCTGATGATGGCCTTTATGGCCGATTACCACCAGGGTGAGATTCGTCACGATCCCAAGGAGCTGCTCAATGCCGGCTGGTATCGTTACGACCAACTGCCGCTGTTGCCGCCGCCCGGCACCGTGGCGCGCCGGTTGATTGAGGACACCGTGGCGCTGTGCCGGGCAGAATAATGTACAATGGCCGGCAGATTATTAAGGGAGCCCCATAAATGACTGAGTTGAAGAACGATCGTTACCTGCGCGCGCTGTTGCGCCAGCCGGTGGATGTGACCCCCGTATGGATGATGCGCCAGGCCGGTCGTTATTTACCGGAGTACAAGGCGACTCGCGCCCAGGCCGGTGATTTCATGTCGCTGTGCAAGAACGCGGAGCTGGCCTGTGAGGTTACGCTGCAGCCGCTGCGCCGCTATGCGCTGGACGCCGCCATCCTGTTCTCCGATATTCTCACCATTCCCGACGCCATGGGGCTCGGCCTGTACTTTGAAGCCGGCGAAGGCCCGCGTTTCAGCTCCCCCGTCACCTGCCGCGCCGACGTCGACAAACTGCCGGTGTTCGATCCGGAAGTGGAGCTGGGCTATGTGATGAACGCGGTGCGCACCATTCGCCGCGAGCTAAAGGGCGAAGTGCCGCTGATCGGCTTCTCCGGCAGCCCGTGGACGCTGGCTACCTATATGGTTGAGGGCGGCAGCAGCAAGGCCTTCACCAAGCTGAAGAAGATGATGTATGCCGAACCGGCCACGCTGCACCTGTTGCTGGACAAGCTGGCGGACAGCGTGATCCTGTACCTCAACGCCCAGATCAAGGCCGGCGCGCAGTCGGTGATGGTGTTCGACACCTGGGGCGGCGTGCTGACCGGGCGCGATTACCGCGAGTTCTCGTTGCACTACATGCACAAGATCGTCGATGGCCTGCTGCGTGAAAATGACGGCCGCCGCGTGCCGGTGACGCTGTTTACCAAAGGCGGCGGGCAGTGGCTGGAGGCGATGGCCGCCACCGGCTGCGATGCGCTGGGGCTGGACTGGACCACCGATATCGCCGACGCGCGTCGGCGCGTGGGCGACAAAGTGGCGCTGCAGGGCAATATGGATCCGTCGATGCTTTATGCTTCTCCGGCGCGCATCGCGGACGAAGTGGAGACCATTCTGGCCGGTTTCGGCCACGGCAACGGTCATGTGTTCAACCTGGGCCACGGCATCCATCAGGATGTGCCACCGGAGCACGCCGGGGCCTTCGTCGAGGCGGTACACGCGCAGTCGGCGAAATACCACCGTTAAGGATCCGATGTGACCGATATGGCGGCTCTGCGCGCCGAACAGCTGCGGCGCGCCGCTGAAGTCATTCGCTACGACGATCTGCCGGCCGAACCGCCGGCGTTCATCGCCGGCGCCGATGTGGGCTTCGAGCAAGAGGGCGCGGTGACGCGCGCCGCCATCGCCATCCTGCGCTATCCGTCGCTGGAGCTGGTGGAGTATCAGGTGGCGCGCATCGCTACCGTCATGCCTTATATCCCGGGTTTCCTGTCGTTTCGCGAATACCCGGCGCTGCTGGCCGCCTGGGCGCAGCTGCGGCAAAAACCGGGGCTGATCTTCGTTGATGGCCACGGCGTTTCACATCCGCGGCGCCTTGGCGTCGCCAGCCATTTCGGCCTGCTGGTCGATGTGCCGACCATCGGCGTGGCCAAGAAGCGCCTGTGCGGCAAATTCGCGCCGCTGGACGCCGCCGTCGGCGCGCTGGCGCCGTTGGAAGATAAGGGTGAACAGCTGGGTTGGGTATGGCGCAGCAAGGCGCGTTGCAACCCGCTGTTCATCTCTACCGGTCACCGCGTGGGTGCCGACAGCGCGCTGGCGTGGGTGCAGCGCTGCATGGCGGGCTACCGTTTGCCGGAGCCGACCCGTTGGGCCGACGCCATCGCTTCGCGCCGTCCGGCGTTTCAGCGGTGGTTGCAGCAGCATCCGGAGGTGTCGCCATGAGCGATTTCGGGTACACTGCGCCGCAGATAACGCGTAAGAGAGTAAAGCATGCTACGTAACCCGATTCATTTACGTCTGGAACGGCTCGAGGGCTGGCAACATTTGACCTTTATGGCCAGTTTGTGCGAGCGTATGTACCCGAATTACCAGATGTTCTGCAAACAGACCGAGTTCGGCGATCCGGCGGTTTATCGCCGCATTCTGGATTTGGTGTGGGAAACGCTGGTGGTGAAGGATGCCAAGGTCAACTTCGACAGCCAGCTCGAGAAGTTGGAAGAGGCGATTCCGTCGGCGGAAGATTACGATCTTTACGGCGTTTACCCGGCAATTGATGCCTGTATCGCATTAGGGGAACTGATCCATTCGCGGCTCGGCGGGGAGACGCTGGAGCACGCCATCGCCATCAGCGAAACATCGATTCGCACCGTGGCGATGTTGGAAATGACCCAAGCCGGTAAGGAAATGACCGACGAAGAGTTGGAAAGTTTGCCGGCGGTAGAGGAAGAATGGGACATTCAATGGGAAATTTTCCGCCTGTTGGACGCCTGTGAAGAGCGCGATTTAGACCTGATCAAGGGGCTGCGATCCGACCTGCGAGAGGCCGGTGTCAGCAACATCGGGATAAATTTAGCGCAATAAGGCAACAAAACGTGATTTAACGCCTGATTTGTCATGCCTTAAGGCTTCACATCCGCACCCTGTCTGGTCTACATTTGGGGGGCGTAAAAAAAGTGGCTATCGGTGCGTGTATGCAGGAGAGTGCTGTCAATCGGCATATCCGTCGCACTCGATGCTTTGCAAACGATAAACACACTGTAAGGATAACTTATGAACAAGACTCAACTGATTGATGTAATCGCGGACAAGGCTGACCTTTCCAAAGCACAAGCTAAACTGGCTCTGGAATCCACCCTGGCTGCAATTACTGAGTCTCTGAAAGAAGGTGATGCAGTACAATTGGTTGGCTTCGGTACTTTCAAAGTAAACCATCGTAGCGAGCGCACTGGCCGCAACCCACAGACTGGCAAAGAAATCAAAATCGCAGCAGCCAACGTGCCTGCGTTCGTTTCTGGCAAAGCACTGAAAGACGCCGTTAAATAAGACCGCGCCTCGGTGAAAAGATTAAACAGGGGGGCGATGGCGCCCCTTTTGTTTACTCGTCGGGCGCTCATGGCCGTTGGCATCGCCGTCGGCCTGAGCGCCTGCAGTTTCCATTCCGATATCCCCAGTTTTACCGCCAGCGGCTTCGTGGCCGATCAGGGCGTGATACGTCTGTGGCGTAAAGACGATGAGCAACATCGTCCGCAAGTGTTGGTCAGCGTCTACAGCCCTTACCGCGGCCCGGGCACCATTACCACGCTGTACACCTATCAGGGCGACGTGCTGCGCCAAATCAAACGTAACGACGCCGACGGCGATCGAGATTCCATTCAGCTGCGCTTTGCCGACGACGGCACGGTGAGCTTTATGCAGCGCCAACTGGCGACACGCCGCGAACCGCTGACCCGCGATGAAATTGCCCTGTATCAATATCAGGCGCGACGGATCCTCGAAGTGAGCAATGCGCTGCGCGCCGGCAAGGTGAAATTGCTGCAGGGGCGTTGGATGCAGGGCGAGGTGCAAACCTGCGACGGCCAAAGCATGAAACCGGGACTGGATGCCGCCTCCATCGTCTGGATCGAGAAGCGTGCCCGCAGCAGCAGCCGGCCGGTGAGCGTCGCCTGGCTGGAAGCGCCGGAAGGCAGCGAACTGCTGCTGGTGGCGAACGACGATTTCTGCAGCTGGGAACCGAAAGAAGACCAACTATAAAAAAGGCCCCGCGCTGCGGAGCCTCTTGTCATGATCTTATCAGGTCAAATCACTTGCCGCGCGCAATCGCGCGATAACCGATATCTTTACGGCAGAAGCTGCCTGGCCACTGGATGCCTTCCGCCAGCTGATAAGCGCGTTGCTGCGCCTGCGCCACGGTGTCGCCCAGCGCCGTCACGCACAGCACGCGGCCGCCGCTGGTGACGACGTCATCGCCCTGCAGGCGCGTACCGGCGTGGAAGACCTTACCGTCGGCGCTTTCCTGCTGCGGTAGCCCCTGGATAACCTCACCGTTGCGATAGTCGCCCGGATAACCGCCGGCTGCCAGCACCACGCCGAGCGCAGGGCGTTCGTCCCAGTCAGAGCTTTTCTCGTTCAGGCGGCCTTCGGCACCCGCCAGGCACAGTTCCACCAGATCGGAGCGCAGGCGCAGCATGATCGGCTGAGTTTCCGGATCGCCAAAACGGCAGTTGAATTCGATCACCTTCGGCTGGCCGTCGGCGGAGATCATCAGGCCGGCGTACAGGAAGCCGACGTAGGTATTGCCTTCCGCCGCCATGCCGCGCACCGTCGGCCAGATCACCTGGTCCATGGCACGCTGGTGGATTTCGTCGGTCACGACCGGCGCTGGAGAGTAGGCCCCCATGCCGCCGGTGTTCGGGCCGGTATCGCCGTCGCCGACGCGCTTGTGGTCCTGGCTGGTGGCCATCGGCACCACGTTCTCGCCATCGACCATCACGATGAAGCTGGCTTCTTCGCCGTCGAGGAACTCTTCCACTACGATGCGATGACCGGCGTCGCCGAAGGCGTTGCCGGCCAGCATGTCACGCACGGCTTCTTCCGCTTCCTGCAGCGTCATCGCGACGATCACGCCTTTACCGGCCGCCAGGCCATCAGCCTTGATGACGATCGGCGCGCCTTTGCGGCGCACATAGGCTAGCGCCGGCTCCACCTCGGTGAAGTTTTCATATTCGGCGGTCGGGATGCGGTGGCGCGCCAGGAAATCTTTGGTGAAGGCTTTGGAGCCTTCGAGCTGCGCGGCGGCCTGTGATGGGCCGAAGATTTTCAGACCGGCGGCCTGGAAGGCGTCGACCACGCCGATCACCAGCGGCGCTTCCGGCCCAACGATGGTCAGACCGATGTCATGGCTCTGGGCGAACGCGACCAGGGCGGGGATGTCGGTGGCGGCGATCGCCACGTTTTCCAGATTGGCTTCCAGCGCGGTGCCGGCATTACCCGGCGCGACGTAGACTTTGTCCGCCAGCGGAGACTGGGCGGCTTTCCAGGCCAGCGCGTGTTCGCGCCCGCCGTTGCCGATAATCAAAATGTTCATCAGGGGCTCCACGAATGGCGTGCGCCGGAGCGCACGCGGCAAAAGGAATTAATGGCGGAAGTGACGCATGTCGGTGAAGATCATCGCGATGCCGTGTTCGTTGGCGGCGGCGATCACTTCGTCGTCACGGATTGAGCCGCCAGGCTGGATCACGCAGGTGATGCCAACCGCCGCGGCGGCATCGATGCCGTCGCGGAACGGGAAGAAGGCGTCGGAGGCCATGGCGGAGCCTTTTACTTCCAGCCCTTCGTCGCCCGCTTTGATGCCGGCGATCTTGGCGGAGTAAACGCGGCTCATCTGGCCGGCGCCTATGCCGATGGTCATGTTGTCACGCGCATAAACGATGGCGTTGGATTTCACGAACTTGGCCACTTTCCAGCAGAACAGCGCATCACGCAGTTCCTGCTCGGTCGGCTGGCGCTCGGATACCACGCGCAGATCGGCGGCGGTTACCATGCCCAGATCGCGATCCTGCACCAGCAGGCCGCCGTTGACGCGCTTGAAGTCCAGCCCCGCCACGCGTTGCTGCCACTGGCCGCAGGCCAGCACGCGCACGTTCTGTTTGGCGGCCAGCAGGGAGCGCGCTTCCTGGGTGACGTTTGGCGCGATGATCACTTCCACGAATTGGCGGCTGATGATCGCCTGCGCGGTGGCGGCGTCCAGCTCGCGGTTAAAGGCGATGATGCCGCCGAAGGCGGAGGTCGGGTCGGTTTGGTAAGCGCGCTCGTAGGCGGCCAGAATGTCGTCGCCGATCGCCACGCCGCAAGGGTTGGCGTGCTTGACGATCACGCAGGCCGGTTCGGCGAACTCTTTCACGCATTCCAGCGCGGCGTCGGTATCGGCGATGTTGTTATAGGACAATGCTTTGCCCTGCAGCTGCTCGGCGGTCGCGACGGACGCCTCCTTCACCTCTTCCTCTATATAGAAGGCGGCCTGCTGGTGGCTGTTCTCACCGTAGCGCATATCCTGCTTCTTGATGTAGTTGAGGTTCAGGGTACGCGGGAAGCGGCCGGACGGTTGCTCGGTCTCGCCGTGGTACGCCGGCACCAGCGCGCCGAAGTAGTTGGCGATCATGCTGTCGTAGGCGGCGGTGTGTTCGAAGGCTTTGATGGCGAGATCGAAGCGGGTGGCATAGCGCAGCGAGCCGTCGTTGTTGTCCATCTCGGTAATGATGGCGGCGTAGTCGCTGCTCTTCACCACGATGGCGACGTCTTTATGGTTCTTGGCGGCGGAGCGCACCATGGTCGGGCCGCCGATATCGATATTTTCGACCGCGTCTTCCAGCGAGCAATCCGGGCGCGCCACGGTTTGGGCGAACGGGTACAGATTGACGACCACCATGTCGATAGGCTTGATGTCATGCTGATTCATGACGGCGTCGTCCTGGCCGCGGCGGCCGAGAATGCCGCCGTGGACTTTCGGGTGCAGGGTCTTAACTCGTCCGTCCATCATCTCCGGGAAGCCGGTGTAGTCGGAAACTTCGGTAACGGGCAGACCGGCGTCTGCCAGCAGACGAGCGGTGCCGCCGGTGGAGAGCAGTTCAACGCCGCGCTGGGAAAGCGCTTCGGCGAATTCAACGATACCGGTTTTGTCAGACACGCTGAGCAGGGCCCGGCGGATTGGACGAGGTTGTTGCATGGTTTTATCCCTTGGCTTTGAGTCGCAATTAAAGAGCGTTACGTGAATGTCCACCTCGTTCTCTCTATAAGGAAGGTTTTTTTGCCTTATAAAGGGAGGGTCAGGCACATATTCAGGTAGCGCCCCCATAAAAAGGGGGATCGTTTCGTCGCGGGGAATTGTAGCGAAAACGTTTGCGTGGCGCTCGTAAATTTTCCGTGCAAATCGCATCTGTGGATAACACTGTGTGCAAGTGGGTATAAGGTGGGGTTTTGCTGTGGAATGCAGCGAACGATCGTTTTTGCTGAAAATACCTGTTGCGGCCTGCGAGGAACTCCCTATAATGCGCCTCCATCGACACGGAACATGTGAACAACTTCACAGAGTATCCGGGGGTCGCAGAGAAAAAATCCTGAAAATTAGGGTTGACTCTGAAAGAGGAAAGCGTAATATACGCCACCTCGAGTTAGCAAGCGAAAGCGCCTAACTCACTGCTCTTTAACAATTTATCAGACAATC
>NZ_JBJNMV010000011.1:0-25768 GCF_052168435.1 Serratia sp. CY56464
ACCATCGAACTGCCAGAAGGCGTAGAGATGGTAATGCCAGGCGACAACGTGAACATGGTTGTAACCCTGATTCACCCAATCGCGATGGACGACGGTCTGCGTTTCGCAATCCGTGAAGGCGGCCGTACTGTAGGCGCTGGTGTTGTTGCTAAAGTTATCGCTTAATCGCGAATAATTTTTCGACACAAAAAAGGGCACTTAGGTGCCCTTTTTTTATGCAATTTGTACAAATCTTAATTGAAATAAAAACCATTCCTATTTAGACTCAATGCATTGGTTAAGAAGTGAGTCTCTCTATGTATGTATGTCTGTGTAATGCGGTGACTGACAAAGCGATCCGTAATGCGGTGCGTCAGCACAACCCCCATACCATGAAGCAACTGCGTGAACTTGTGCCGATTGGTACCGATTGTGGAAAGTGCATTCGTCAGGCAAGACAGATTATGGTGGAGGAACGCGGAACTATCATCCCAATGCATGAAGTTGCCTAACAAAGGGTAAGGTTATTTTTGACTCTTGGCTTACAGGTTCTACACTTTTAGAACTGGCCAGGAGGAGTTACCTATGAAAGGCGATAAAAAGATCATTGCTCACCTCAACAAACTGCTCGGCAACGAGCTGGTTGCCATCAATCAATATTTCCTGCACGCCCGCATGTTCAAGAATTGGGGTTTAATGCGCCTCAACGATAAGGAATACCACGAGTCGATCGACGAAATGAAACATGCCGATCGCTACATTGAACGCATCCTGTTCCTGGAAGGAATACCTAATCTGCAAGACCTCGGCAAGCTGAACATCGGCGAAGACATTGAAGAGATGCTGCGTTCCGATCTGGCGCTGGAATTGGCGGGTGCCAAGAACCTGCGCGAAGGTATCGCCTACGCCGACTCGATTCACGATTATGTCAGCCGTGATTTGATGATCGACATTCTGGCCGATGAAGAAGAGCATATCGACTGGCTGGAAACCGAGCTGGATCTGATCGCTCGCCTCGGCATTCAAAACTATGCCCAGGCCCAGATTTTAGAGCGCAAAGAGTAAGCCTGCCTTCCGTTTGTCATCGCCTCTCCTGCCGGTGACCGTTTTTACGGTGGGGCAGGGGAGCTGCCCGCCAAGCATAATTCATACCTTGACCGCCGCCTTCATCCCGTGACCGTCGCTGAAAGCGCAAAAATGACGATTTCCTGAGCATATTTCCAACTGCGACTTGCTTCCTGGGCCATTTTGCGTATAATGCGCGGGCTTACCTAATCTTGGTAAGCCTGATTTTAGCGAATCAGTCGATTGGCAGGCCTTTTTTGCCTTTCGAACAATACTCCCGATATGGGGGTTATATGTTGACGATTACACTCCCCCATCAATCGAAATGGGTGTGAGGAGTAATTATTTACGTTTATAAATAATTGGAGCTCTGGTCTCATGCAGAACCAAAGAATCCGTATCCGCCTGAAAGCGTTTGATCATCGTCTGATCGATCAATCAACCGCGGAAATCGTCGAGACTGCAAAGCGCACTGGTGCGCAAGTCCGTGGTCCGATCCCGCTGCCAACTCGCAAAGAGCGCTTTACCGTTCTGATCTCTCCGCACGTTAACAAAGACGCGCGCGATCAGTACGAGATTCGCACTCACAAGCGTCTGGTTGACATCGTTGAGCCAACCGAGAAAACCGTTGATGCTCTGATGCGTCTGGATCTGGCTGCCGGTGTAGACGTGCAGATCAGCCTGGGTTAATCAGGTCATTGAGCGATTGAGAGGTTGAAACAATGATTGGTTTAGTCGGTAAAAAAGTGGGTATGACCCGTATCTTCACTGAAGATGGCGTTTCTATCCCAGTAACCGTAATTGAAATTGAAGCGAACCGCGTGACTCAGGTTAAAAGCCTGGACACCGACGGTTACCGTGCCGTTCAGGTTACCACTGGTAGCAAAAAAGCTAACCGTGTAACCAAGCCGGAAGCGGGCCATTTCGCTAAAGCTGGCGTTGAAGCTGGCCGTGGTCTGTGGGAATTCCGCCTGGAAGAAGGTCAAGAATTCGCTGCAGGTCAGGAAATTAGCGTAGAAATCTTCGCTGACGTTAAAAAAGTCGATGTTACCGGTACTTCTAAAGGTAAAGGTTTTGCTGGCACTGTTAAGCGCTGGAACTTCCGTACCCAAGACGCTACCCACGGTAACTCCTTGTCTCACCGCGTTCCGGGTTCTATCGGTCAGAACCAGACTCCGGGCAAAGTGTTCAAAGGCAAGAAAATGGCTGGCCACCTGGGTGATGAGCGCGTAACCGTTCAAAGCCTGGACGTAGTACGTGTTGACGCTGAGCGCAACCTGCTGCTGGTTAAGGGTGCTGTACCGGGCGCAACCGGTGGCAACCTGATCGTTAAACCAGCTGTGAAGGCGTAAGGGGATAGCAATGGAATTAGTATTGAAAGACGCGCAAAGCGCGCTGACTGTTTCCGAAACTACCTTCGGTCGTGATTTCAACGAAGCGCTGGTACACCAGGTTGTTGTTGCTTATGCAGCAGGTGCCCGTCAAGGTACTCGTGCTCAGAAGACCCGTGCTGAAGTAACTGGTTCCGGCAAAAAGCCATGGCGTCAGAAAGGCACCGGCCGTGCGCGTTCAGGTTCTGTAAAGAGCCCGATCTGGCGTTCAGGCGGCGTGACCTTTGCTGCTAAGCCACAGGACCACAGTCAGAAAGTAAACAAAAAGATGTACCGCGGCGCGCTGAAAAGCATCCTGTCCGAACTGGTACGTCAAGATCGTCTGATCGTTGTCGAGAAGTTCTCTGTAGAAGCGCCTAAAACTAAGCTGCTGGCACAGAAACTGAAAGATATGGCTCTGGAAGACGTGCTGATCGTGACCGGTGAACTGGATGAGAATCTGTTCCTGGCAGCTCGCAACCTGTACAAGGTTGACGTGCGCGATGTAGCAGGTATCGATCCGGTTAGCCTGATCGCCTTCGACAAAGTGGTTATGACTGCTGATGCTGTGAAGCAAGTTGAGGAGATGCTGGCATGATCCGTGAAGAACGTTTGCTGAAAGTGCTGCGTGCACCGCACGTATCTGAAAAAGCATCCGCTGCGATGGAAAAAAGCAACACCATCGTTCTCAAAGTTGCCAAAGACGCGACCAAAGCAGAAATCAAAGCTGCAGTGCAGAAACTGTTTGAAGTCGAAGTCAAAGACGTGAACACCCTGGTAGTTAAAGGGAAAGTGAAGCGTCACGGTCAGCGTGTTGGTCGTCGTAGCGACTGGAAAAAAGCTTACGTCACCCTGAAAGAAGGCCAGAATCTGGACTTCATCGGCGGCGCAGAGTAAGTCGGAGGAGTAAGAACAATGGCAATTGTTAAATGTAAACCTACATCTCCGGGTCGTCGCCACGTTGTTAAAGTGGTTAACCCTGAGCTGCACAAGGGTAAACCTTATGCCCCGCTGCTGGAAAAACTGAGCAAAAGCGGTGGTCGTAACAACAATGGCCGTATCACCACCCGTCATATCGGTGGTGGCCACAAGCAACATTATCGTCTGGTTGACTTCAAGCGCAACAAAGACGGTATCCCTGCTGTGGTTGAGCGTCTGGAGTACGATCCGAACCGTTCCGCGAACATCGCGCTGGTTCTGTACAAAGACGGCGAACGCCGTTACATCCTGGCGCCGAAAGGCCTGAAAGCTGGTGACCAGATTCAATCTGGCGTTGATGCTGCAATCAAAGCGGGTAACACCCTGCCGATGCGCAACATTCCAGTTGGTTCAACGGTTCACAACGTAGAAATGAAACCAGGTAAAGGCGGCCAGATGGCTCGCTCCGCTGGTGCCTACGTTCAGATCGTTGCTCGTGATGGTTCCTACGTAACTCTGCGTCTGCGCTCCGGCGAAATGCGTAAAGTTCCAGCTGATTGCCGCGCCACCCTGGGTGAAGTCGGTAACGCTGAACACATGCTTCGCGTTCTGGGTAAAGCAGGTGCTGCACGTTGGCGTGGTGTTCGTCCTACCGTTCGCGGTACGGCGATGAACCCGGTAGATCACCCGCACGGTGGTGGTGAAGGTCGTAACTTTGGTAAGCACCCGGTAACTCCGTGGGGCGTTCAGACCAAAGGTAAGAAGACCCGTAGCAACAAGCGTACTGATAAGTTCATCGTACGTCGCCGTAGCAAAAAATAATTAGAGGATAAGCCATGCCACGTTCTCTCAAGAAAGGTCCTTTTATTGACCTGCACTTGCTGAAGAAGGTAGAGAAAGCGGTGGAAAGCGGTGACAAGAAGCCTTTGCGCACTTGGTCCCGTCGTTCAACGATCTTTCCTAACATGATCGGTTTGACCATCGCTGTCCATAATGGTCGTCAGCACGTACCAGTGTTCGTTTCCGATGAAATGGTCGGTCACAAACTGGGTGAATTCGCGCCGACTCGTACTTATCGCGGCCATGCGGCTGATAAAAAAGCTAAAAAGCGCTAAGGTAGGAGGAAGAGATGGAAACTATCGCTAAACATCGCCACGCTCGTTCTTCTGCTCAGAAGGTTCGCCTTGTTGCTGACCTGATTCGCGGTAAGAAAGTGTCGCAAGCTCTGGAAACTCTGACCTACACCAACAAGAAAGCTGCTGGTCTGGTTAAGAAAGTGCTGGAGTCTGCCATTGCTAACGCAGAACACAACGATGGCGCTGACATCGATGATCTGAAAGTTACGAAAATCTTCGTAGACGAAGGCCCAAGCATGAAGCGTATTATGCCGCGTGCAAAAGGTCGTGCAGATCGCATCCTGAAGCGCACCAGCCACATTACTGTGGTTGTGTCCGATCGCTGAGACTCTGGAGACTAGCAATGGGTCAGAAAGTACATCCTAATGGTATTCGCCTGGGTATTGTCAAACCTTGGAACTCTACTTGGTATGCGAATACCAAAGAATTCGCTGACAACCTGGACAGCGACTTTAAAGTTCGTCAATTCCTGACTAAGGAACTGTCGAAAGCTTCCGTTTCTCGCATCGTTATCGAGCGTCCTGCGAAGAGCATCCGTGTGACCATTCACACTGCTCGCCCAGGCATCGTTATCGGCAAGAAAGGTGAAGACGTCGAAAAACTGCGCAAGGTCGTAGCGGACATCGCTGGCGTTCCTGCACAGATCAACATCGCCGAAGTCCGTAAACCGGAACTCGACGCTAAATTGGTTGCTGACAGCATCACTTCTCAGCTGGAACGTCGCGTTATGTTCCGTCGTGCTATGAAGCGTGCAGTACAGAACGCAATGCGTCTTGGCGCTAAAGGTATCAAAGTTGAAGTAAGCGGCCGTCTTGGCGGCGCCGAAATCGCACGTACCGAATGGTACCGCGAAGGTCGTGTTCCATTGCACACTCTGCGTGCGGACATCGACTACAACACATCTGAAGCGCACACCACTTATGGTGTAATCGGCGTTAAGGTATGGATCTTCAAAGGTGAGATCCTGGGTGGTATGGCTGCAGTTGAACAACCGGAACCGGCTGCTCAACCTAAAAAGCAGCAGCGTAAAGGCCGCAAGTAAGGAGAGTCGCTGATGTTACAACCAAAGCGTACAAAATTCCGTAAGGTGCACAAGGGCCGCAACCGTGGTCTGGCGCAAGGTACGGATGTTAGCTTCGGCACTTTCGGTCTGAAAGCTGTTGGCCGTGGCCGTCTGACTGCTCGTCAAATCGAAGCAGCTCGTCGTGCAATGACTCGTGCAGTTAAGCGTCAAGGCAAGATCTGGATCCGTGTATTCCCGGACAAACCGATCACCGAGAAGCCGCTGGAAGTGCGTATGGGTAAAGGTAAGGGTAACGTGGAGTATTGGGTTGCCCTGATCCAGCCTGGTAAGGTCCTGTACGAAATGGACGGCGTGCCAGAAGAGGTTGCCCGCGAGGCATTCAAACTGGCAGCAGCGAAACTGCCGATCAAAACCACCTTTGTAACTAAGACGGTGATGTAATGAAAGCACAAGAGCTGCGTGAAAAAAGCGTTGAAGAGCTGAATGCCGAGCTGCTCAACCTGCTGCGTGAGCAATTCAACTTGCGCATGCAGGCGGCCAGTGGCCAGCTGCAACAAACTCACCTGTTGAAACAAGTGCGTCGTGACGTCGCACGCGTTAAGACTTTACTGACTCAAAAGGCGGGTGTGTAAATGACTGAAGTTATCCGTACCCTGCAGGGTCGTGTTGTTAGCGATAAAATGGAGAAATCCATCGTTGTTGCTATCGAGCGTACTGTGAAGCACCCGATCTACGGGAAATTCATCAAACGTACGACCAAGCTGCACGTACATGACGAGAACAACGAATGTGGTACCGGCGACGTGGTGGAAATCCGCGAATGCCGCCCACTGTCCAAGACCAAGTCCTGGACGTTGGTTCGCGTTGTAGAGAAAGCGATTCTGTAATAGAGTAGCTGGCTCTCACTTAATAAACGGCTCAGAAAATGAGCCGTTTATTTTTTCTACCCATACCAAGTAAGCGGTGTTATAATGCTGCGCCCTCGGTTATGGGGCTTTTCAACGGCCTAATTTTTACTTGGGTCTTTAAAGTAGTAGTTGACATTAGCGGAGCACTAAAATGATCCAAGAACAGACTATGCTGAACGTCGCCGACAACTCCGGTGCACGTCGCGTAATGTGTATCAAGGTTCTAGGTGGCTCGCACCGTCGCTACGCAGGCGTCGGCGACATCATCAAAATTACCATCAAGGAAGCAATTCCTCGCGGTAAGGTGAAGAAAGGCGATGTTCTGAAGGCGGTAGTGGTGCGCACCAAGAAGGGTGTACGTCGCCCGGACGGTTCTGTCATTCGCTTCGATGGCAATGCATGCGTTATTTTGAACAATAACAGCGAGCAGCCAATCGGTACGCGTATTTTTGGGCCGGTAACTCGTGAACTGCGTAATGAGAAGTTCATGAAAATTATCTCTCTGGCACCAGAAGTACTCTAAGGAGCGAACATGGCAGCGAAGATCCGTCGTGATGACGAAGTTATCGTGATTACCGGGAAAGACAAAGGTAAGCGCGGTAAAGTAAAAAATGTCCTGTCTGCTGGCAAGGTCATTGTTGAAGGCATCAACCTGGTTAAGAAACACCAGAAGCCGGTTCCGGCTCTGAACCAACCAGGCGGCATTGTTGAGAAAGAAGCTGCAATTCAGGTTTCTAACATTGCTATCTTCAACGCGGCTACCGGCAAGGCTGACCGTGTAGGCTTTAGATTCGAAGACGGCAAAAAAGTCCGTTTCTTCAAGTCTAACAGCGAAACTATCAAGTAATTTGGAGTAATACGATGGCGAAACTGCATGATTACTACAAAGACGAGGTAGTCAAACAACTGATGTCTCAGTTTGATTACAACTCTGTCATGCAAGTCCCTCGGGTCGAGAAGATCACCCTGAACATGGGTGTTGGTGAAGCGATTGCTGACAAGAAACTGCTGGATAACGCCGCAGCGGACCTGGCAGCCATCTCCGGTCAAAAACCGTTGATCACCAAAGCCCGCAAATCTGTTGCAGGCTTCAAAATCCGTCAGGGCTATCCGATCGGCTGTAAAGTAACTCTGCGTGGCGAACGCATGTGGGAGTTCTTTGAGCGTCTGATCTCCATTGCTGTTCCACGTATCCGTGACTTCCGTGGCCTGTCCGCCAAGTCATTCGATGGCCGTGGCAACTACAGCATGGGCGTGCGTGAGCAAATCATCTTCCCAGAAATCGACTACGACAAAGTCGATCGCGTTCGTGGTTTGGATATTACCATTACCACTACTGCGAAATCTGATGATGAAGGCCGCGCGCTGCTGGCTGCTTTTAACTTCCCGTTCCGCAAGTAAGGCAGGGTTACTGATGGCTAAGCAATCAATGAAAGCACGCGAAGTCAAGCGCGTGAAATTAGCTGACAAGTTCTTTGCAAAACGCGCTGAACTGAAAGCTATTATCTCTGATGTGAACGCATCCGATGAAGATCGTTGGAATGCCGTTCTCAAGCTGCAAACTCTGCCGCGTGATTCCAGCCCGTCTCGTCAGCGTAAACGCTGCCGCCAAACTGGCCGTCCACATGGTTATGTGGGCAAATTCGGGTTGAGCCGTATTAAGCTTCGTGAAGCCGCTATGCGCGGTGAAGTACCAGGCTTGAAAAAGGCTAGCTGGTAATTACCAATTGAATCACGGGAGTAAAGACAGATGAGCATGCAAGATCCGATCGCGGATATGCTGACCCGTATCCGTAACGGTCAAGCCGCGAACAAAGTTGCGGTCACCATGCCTTCCTCCAAGCTGAAAGTGGCAATTGCCAACGTGCTGAAGGAAGAAGGTTTTATTGAAGATTTCAAAATCGAAGGCGACGCCAAGCCTGTTCTGGAACTGGTACTGAAGTACTTCCAGGGCAAAGCTGTGGTAGAAAGCATTCAACGTATCAGCCGTCCAGGTCTGCGCATCTACAAGAAAAAAGATGAGCTGCCAAAAGTTATGGCCGGTTTGGGTATCGCTGTTGTTTCTACCTCTAAAGGTGTTATGACCGATCGTGCAGCTCGCCAGGCTGGTCTGGGTGGCGAGATTATCTGCTACGTAGCTTAATTCGGGAGGAAAGAATGTCTCGTGTTGCAAAAGCACCCGTCGTCATTCCTGCCGGCGTAGAGGTAAAACTCAACGGTCAGGTTATTTCGATTAAGGGTAAAAACGGCGAGTTGACTCGTACTATCCACGACGCCGTTGAAGTGAAGCAAGAAGCTAACGCACTGACTTTCGCTCCGCGCGAAGGTTTTGCTAACGCATGGGCCCAAGCGGGTACCACGCGCGCTCTGCTGAACGCAATGGTTGTTGGTGTTACCGAAGGCTTCACCAAGAAGCTTCAACTGGTAGGTGTTGGTTATCGTGCTGCCGTTAAAGGCAACGTGGTGAATTTGGCCCTGGGCTTCTCTCACCCTATCGATCACCAGCTGCCGGCAGGTATCACTGCTGAATGCCCAAGCCAAACTGAAATCGTGCTGAAAGGCGCTGATAAGCAGGTAATTGGCCAGGTAGCAGCAGATCTGCGCGCTTACCGTCGTCCTGAGCCTTACAAAGGCAAGGGTGTTCGTTACGCCGACGAAGTCGTGCGTACCAAAGAGGCTAAGAAGAAGTAAGGTAACACTATGGATAAGAAATCTGCTCGTATCCGTCGTGCGACCCGCGCACGCCGCAAGCTCCAAGAGCTGGGTGCAACCCGCCTGGTGGTACATCGTACCCCGCGTCACATTTACGCACAGGTGATTGCTCCAAACGGTTCTGAAGTACTGGTAGCCGCTTCTACTTTAGAAAAAGCTATCGCGGAGCAACTGAAGTATTCCGGTAACAAAGACGCAGCAGCAGCCGTAGGTAAAGCTCTGGCTGAGCGCGCGTTGGAAAAAGGGATTGCGAAAGTATCCTTTGACCGTTCCGGTTTCCAATATCATGGTCGAGTCCAGGCACTGGCAGATGCTGCCCGTGAAGCTGGCCTTCAGTTCTAAGGAAGAGGTTTAAGATGGCTCACATCGAAAAACAAGCTGGCGAACTGCAGGAAAAGCTGATCGCGGTAAACCGCGTATCTAAAACCGTAAAAGGTGGCCGTATTTTCAGCTTTACCGCACTGACTGTAGTTGGTGATGGTAACGGTCGCGTTGGTTTTGGCTACGGCAAAGCACGCGAAGTTCCAGCAGCGATCCAGAAAGCGATGGAAAAAGCCCGTCGCAACATGATGAACGTCGCGCTGAACAGCGGCACCCTGCAGCACCCTGTTAAGGGCGCTCACACGGGTTCTCGCGTGTTCATGCAGCCTGCTCATGAAGGTACCGGTATCATCGCGGGCGGTGCAATGCGCGCCGTTCTCGAAGTTGCTGGGGTGCACAACGTATTGGCTAAAGCTTATGGTTCCACCAACCCGATCAACGTGGTTCGTGCAACTATCGACGCTCTGGCGAATATGAAGTCTCCTGAAATGGTCGCTGCTAAGCGTGGTAAATCCGTTGCCGACATTCTGGGGTAATTGACCATGGCTAAGACTATTAAAGTTACACAAACTCGCAGCTCAATTGGCCGTCTGCCGAAGCATAAAGCTACTCTGCTCGGTCTGGGTCTGCGTCGTATTGGTCACACCGTAGAGCGCGAGGATACTCCTGCTGTTCGCGGTATGGTCAACCTGGTTTCCTACATGGTTAAAGTTGAGGAGTAACAGATGCGTTTAAATACTCTGTCTCCGGCTGAAGGTGCCAAGCATGCGCCTAAGCGTGTAGGTCGTGGTATTGGTTCTGGCCTGGGTAAAACCGGCGGCCGTGGTCACAAAGGTCAGAAGTCTCGTTCTGGCGGTGGCGTACGTCGTGGTTTCGAAGGTGGTCAGATGCCTCTGTACCGTCGTCTGCCGAAATTCGGCTTCACTTCACGCAAAGCGATGATCACGGCAGAAGTTCGTCTGTCTGAACTGGCTCTGGTTGAAGGCGATGTTATCGACCTGAACGCGCTGAAAGCCGCTAACGTAGTTGGTGTCCAGATCGAATTCGCGAAAGTTGTACTTTCTGGCGAAGTCGCTCGTCCGGTAACCCTGCGTGGTCTGCGTGTCACCAAAGGCGCTCGTGCTGCTATCGAGGCTGCTGGCGGTAAAATTGAGGAATAAGTAGCAGATGGCTAAGCAACCAGGATTAGATTTTCAAAGTGCTAAAGGCGGGCTCGGCGAGCTGAAGCGCAGACTTTTGTTTGTCATCGGCGCGCTGATTGTCTTCCGCATCGGCTCTTTCATTCCGATTCCTGGTATCGATGCCACTGTGCTTGCCAAATTGCTTGAGCAGCAGAGAGGCACTATCATTGAAATGTTTAACATGTTCTCTGGTGGTGCCCTCAGCCGTGCTTCTATCTTTGCTCTGGGGATCATGCCGTATATCTCGGCGTCGATCATTATCCAGCTGCTGACGGTGGTTCATCCAGCGTTGGCGGAAATCAAGAAAGAAGGGGAGGCTGGCCGTCGCAAGATTAGCCAGTACACCCGCTACGGTACGCTGGTATTGGCCATATTCCAGTCGATCGGTATTGCTACCGGTCTGCCGAATATGCCTGGTATGCAGGGCCTGGTGTTAAACCCAGGCTTTGCATTCTACTTTACTGCGGTTGTGAGCCTGGTAACCGGGACAATGTTCCTGATGTGGTTGGGTGAGCAGATTACTGAGCGCGGTATCGGCAACGGTATCTCGATCATTATCTTCGCGGGTATTGTAGCGGGGCTCCCGCCGGCAGTGGCCCATACTATCGAGCAAGCGCGGCAAGGCGACCTGCACTTCCTCCTGCTGCTGTTGGTTGCAGTATTGGTGTTTGCAGTAACCTTCTTCGTTGTTTTCATCGAGCGTGGTCAACGTCGTATCGTCGTTAACTATGCGAAGCGTCAACAAGGTCGTCGTGTTTATGCAGCACAGAGTACACACTTACCGTTGAAAGTGAACATGGCGGGTGTTATCCCGGCGATTTTCGCTTCCAGCATTATTCTGTTCCCGGCCACGATTGCATCATGGTTTGGGGGCGGTACCGGTTGGAACTGGCTGACTACGATTTCGCTGTATTTGCAGCCAGGGCAACCGCTTTATGTGTTACTCTATGCGTCTGCAATCATCTTCTTCTGTTTCTTCTACACGGCGTTGGTCTTCAACCCGCGTGAGACAGCAGATAACCTGAAGAAGTCCGGTGCCTTCGTACCAGGAATTCGTCCGGGAGAGCAAACGGCGAAGTATATCGATAAAGTAATGACGCGTTTAACCCTGGTGGGCGCGATGTACATTACTTTCATCTGCCTGATCCCGGAGTTCATGCGTGATGCAATGAAAGTACCATTCTACTTTGGTGGTACCTCGCTACTGATCGTGGTTGTCGTCATCATGGACTTTATGGCTCAAGTGCAAACTCTGATGATGTCAAGTCAGTACGAGTCTGCATTGAAGAAAGCAAATCTGAAAGGCTATAACCGCTAGTCAGATTCGTTTGAGAAGTTACGGAGAGTAAAAATGAAAGTTCGTGCTTCCGTCAAGAAATTATGTCGTAACTGCAAAATCGTTAAGCGTAACGGTGTCGTTCGTGTGATTTGCAGCGCCGAGCCGAAGCATAAACAGCGTCAAGGCTGATTATCTCGCATATTTTTCTTGCAAAGTTGGGTTGAGCTGGCTAGATTAGCCAGCCAATCTTTTGTATGTCGCACTGCAACATTATTTGAGTATCCTGAAAACGGGCTTTTCAGAATGGTGTTGCTGTATAAAATAGTAGGAGTGCATAGTGGCCCGTATAGCAGGCATTAACATTCCTGATCATAAACATACCGTTATCGCCTTAACGTCGATCTTCGGTATCGGTAAAACCCGTTCACAGGCTATCTGTGCATCCACGGGTATTGCTGAAAATGTTAAGATCAGTGAGCTGTCTGAAGAGCAAATCGAAAAGCTTCGTGATGCAGTTGCCAAATACACCGTTGAGGGTGATTTGCGTCGTGAAATTACCCTGAGCATCAAGCGTCTTATGGACCTTGGTTGCTATCGTGGTTTGCGTCATCGTCGTGGTCTGCCGGTACGCGGTCAGCGCACCAAGACCAACGCTCGTACCCGTAAGGGTCCGCGCAAGCCGATCAAGAAATAATCGGGGTTATTGAATAATGGCAAAGGCACCTGTTCGTACACGTAAGCGTGTAAGAAAGCAAGTCTCTGACGGCGTGGCTCATATCCATGCTTCTTTCAACAACACCATCGTTACCATCACTGATCGTCAGGGTAATGCTTTGGGTTGGGCAACAGCCGGTGGTTCCGGTTTCCGTGGTTCTCGTAAGTCCACTCCGTTCGCAGCACAGGTTGCAGCAGAACGTTGTGCTGACGCAGTGAAAGAATACGGTATCAAGAACCTGGAAGTTATGGTTAAAGGACCTGGTCCTGGTCGTGAGTCTACTATCCGCGCTCTGAACGCGGCTGGTTTCCGCATCACTAACATTACTGATGTGACTCCGATCCCTCATAACGGTTGTCGTCCGCCGAAAAAGCGCCGCGTGTAACGCAGCTTTTAGGATTGTTGGAGAAAGAAAATGGCAAGATATTTGGGTCCTAAGCTCAAGCTGAGCCGTCGTGAGGGCACAGACCTGTTCCTTAAGTCTGGCGTTCGCGCGATCGATTCCAAGTGTAAAATTGAACAAGCACCTGGTCAGCACGGTGCGCGTAAACCGCGTCTGTCTGATTACGGTGTTCAGTTGCGTGAGAAGCAGAAAGTTCGTCGTATGTACGGCATTCTGGAGCGTCAATTCCGCAACTATTACAAAGAAGCAACCCGCCTGAAGGGCAACACCGGTGAAAACCTGTTGCAGCTGCTGGAAGGTCGTCTGGACAACGTTGTTTACCGTATGGGCTTCGGCGCTACTCGTGCAGAGTCACGTCAGCTGGTTAGCCACAAAGCAGTTATGGTAAACGGTCGCGTTGTTAACATCGCTTCTTATCAGGTATCTCCGAATGACGTAGTCAGCATCCGCGAGAAAGCTAAAAAGCAGTCTCGTGTTAAAGCTTCTCTGGAGCTGGCTGAGCAGCGTGAAAAGCCGACTTGGCTGGAAGTTGATGCTGCTAAGATGGAAGGCGTGTTCAAGCGTATGCCTGAACGTACCGATCTGTCTGCGGACATTAACGAACACCTGATCGTCGAGCTTTACTCCAAGTAAAGCTTAGTACCAAAGAGAGGACACAATGCAGGGTTCTGTGACAGAGTTTCTAAAACCGCGCCTGGTAGATATCGAGCAAGTCAGTTCGACGCACGCCAAGGTGACCCTTGAGCCTTTAGAGCGTGGCTTTGGCCATACTCTTGGCAACGCACTGCGCCGTATTCTGCTTTCATCTATGCCGGGTTGCGCGGTGACCGAGGTTGAGATTGATGGTGTACTGCATGAGTACAGCACCAAAGAAGGCGTACAGGAAGATATCCTGGAGATCCTGCTCAACCTGAAAGGGCTGGCGGTGAGAGTTCAAGGCAAAGACGAAGTTATTCTTACCCTGAATAAATCTGGCATTGGCCCTGTGACCGCTGCCGACATCACCCATGATGGTGATGTCGAAATCGTCAAGCCTCAGCACGTGATTTGCCACCTGACTGATGAGAACGCGGCTATCAGCATGCGTATCAAAGTTCAGCGCGGTCGCGGTTATGTGCCGGCTTCTGCCCGAATTCATTCGGAAGAAGATGAGCGCCCAATCGGTCGTCTGTTGGTTGACGCCTGCTACAGCCCTGTAGAGCGTATCGCCTACAATGTTGAAGCTGCGCGTGTAGAACAGCGTACTGACTTGGATAAGCTGGTCATCGAAATGGAGACCAATGGCACGATCGATCCTGAAGAGGCGATCCGCCGTGCGGCCACCATTCTGGCTGAACAACTTGAAGCTTTCGTTGACCTGCGTGATGTGCGTCAGCCGGAAGTTAAAGAAGAGAAACCGGAATTCGATCCGATCTTGCTGCGCCCTGTTGACGATCTGGAATTGACTGTCCGCTCTGCTAACTGCCTCAAGGCAGAAGCTATCCACTACATCGGTGATCTGGTACAGCGTACCGAGGTTGAGTTGCTGAAAACGCCAAACCTGGGTAAAAAATCTCTTACCGAGATTAAAGACGTGCTGGCCTCACGTGGTCTGTCTCTGGGCATGCGCCTGGAAAACTGGCCGCCGGCAAGCATTGCTGACGAGTAACCGGATCACAGGTTAAGGTTTTACTGAGAAGGATAAGGTCATGCGCCATCGTAAGAGTGGTCGTCAACTGAACCGTAACAGCAGCCATCGCCAGGCTATGTTCCGTAACATGGCCGGCTCTTTGGTTCGTCATGAGATCATCAAGACGACCCTGCCAAAAGCAAAAGAGCTGCGTCGCGTTGTTGAGCCGCTGATTACTCTTGCCAAGACCGACAGCGTAGCTAATCGTCGTCTGGCATTCGCCCGTACTCGTGATAACGAGATCGTGGCAAAACTGTTTAACGAGCTGGGCCCGCGTTTCGCGAGCCGTGCCGGTGGTTACACTCGCATTCTGAAGTGTGGCTTCCGCGCAGGCGACAACGCGCCGATGGCATACATCGAGCTGGTTGATCGTGCTGAGTCTCAAGCAGAAGTAGCAACTGCAGAGTAATCTGTAGACGCGTAAAAAAACCGGGCTTGCCCGGTTTTTTTACGTCCAAATCCCGCCAAATGTGCTCAATTCCCCCGCCGTGCTTAAGATCCTCGCCCCTATCCGTTATGCTAAGACTCATTCAATAGGCTCACTGAGACTGTCTGTTATGGGGTTGCTTGACCAATGGGCGGAACGTCATATCCTTGATGCCCAGGATAAAGGCGAGTTCGACAATCTGCCCGGCCAGGGCCAACCGCTGGTGCTGGACGATGACAGCGCGGTGCCTGCTGAGCTGCGCGCCGCTTACCGTCTGCTGAAAAATGCCGGTTACCTGCCGCCGGCGCTGGAAGATCGCAAAGAGGCGTTGACCGTTGCTCACTTACTGCAAGGGATCAACAGTGAGCATCCGGACTATGTCGATCTCAGCAAGCGCATGGCACTGCTGGAACATCGGTTGCGTCAGGCTGGGATGAGCACCGATTTCTTGCATGGCGAATATCAGCGCGCGCTGGACGGTAAATTCACTCGGGAGGAGAAGTAATGTTCAAGATAGGTCAGTTGGCCAAGCTTGCCGAAGTGACGCCGGATACCGTGCGTTACTATGAAAAGCAGGGCATGATGGATCACAATGTCCGCACAGAGGGCGGTTATCGACTCTACACCGAGCAGGATCTGCAGCGGCTGCGTTTTATTCGCTATGCCAAACAGTTGGGCTTTACTCTGGAAACGATCGCCGAACTGCTGTCGATCCGAGTTGATCCTGAACATCATACCTGCCAGGAGTCGAAGTCGATCGTCGATGCTCGCCTGAGCGAAGTGGAAAGTAAGTTGGCGGAGCTGACTCGCATGCGCGAATCGTTGAAACGCTTGAGCGACGCCTGCTGCGGCACTGCCCATACCAGCAACTATTGTTCTATTCTGGAAGCCTTGGAACAGGGCGCCAGCGATGATAAAGGCAAAAAAGGTTGCTGACGGCGCTTTAATTTTTATATTGCCGGCAGTATTATCGGCTCGTTTTATTACCCTACCTTTTACAGGAGCATTATCATGACGAAATATCGTCACACCAAAGGTCAGATTCAAGATAACGCCATTGAGGCGCTGCTGCATGATCCGCTATTCCGTCAGCGGGTAGAAAAGAATGTGAAAGGCAAAGGCAGCTATCGGCGTAAAGAAAAACACAACAAAGGCGGTAACTGGGAGGCCAGTGATAAACTATCAAGCGATAATTTACCACTGGCCTTCTGGTTTTAAGGCATTAAAAAAGCCGCCTTCATCAGGTGGCTTTTTATTGGCATAACCAAACGCTGTCTTACAGTTTTGGCTGCTGTTGCTGGCTCAGCAAATCACGGATTTCCGTCAGCAGTTTCTCTTCTGCGGTAGGTGCCGGCGGCGCTGCGGGCGCTTCTTCCTGTTTGCGGCGCATTTTGTTCATCAATTTAATCGCCAGGAAGATGGCGAAGGCGACAATCACGAAGTCGAATACGGTTTGGATGAATGAACCGTAGTTCATTACCACCGCCGGTACGGCGCCCTGAGCTTCGCGTAACACCAGATGGAACTGTTTAAAGTCGACGCCGCCGATCAGTAAGCCCAGTGGTGGCATGATGATATCAGCCACGAAGGACGAAACAATCTTGCCGAATGCGGCACCGATAATCACACCGACGGCCAGATCGACCACGTTGCCACGCATGGCAAATTCGCGAAACTCTTTCAACATACTCATAGAACGCACCCCTTGCAGAATTAATAACTCAAGTTTAACAAAGCAATTTCCCTTTGCCACAAAAGGAGAGAAGTTTTATCTCCTCCCAAGGCAGAGAACAACCACGCGATTATAGACCATAGCCAAATAAATTCGTTCTACAAGAAGAACGGGCTCGGTTGGAACAAGCGTTCAACGTCAGGCACGAATTTCTTGTCGGTAATAAACATGATGACGTGATCGCCCTGTTCGATTTTGCTGTTGCCGTTGGCAATGATCACGTCATCGCCACGCACGATCGCACCGATGGTCGTCCCCGGTGGCAACTTGATATCTTCGACGATGCGGCCGACCACTTTGGACGTGCTTTCATCGCCGTGTGCAATCGCCTCGATCGCTTCCGCCACGCCGCGGCGCAGCGACGAAACGCTGACGATATCCGCTTTGCGCACGTGCCCCAACAGGGCGGAGATGGTCGCCTGCTGCGGTGAAATGGCGATATCAATCACGCTGCCCTGCACCAGGTCGACATAGGCGCGGCGCTGGATCAGCACCATCACCTTCTTGGCGCCCATGCGCTTAGCCAGCATGGCGGACATGATGTTGGCCTCATCGTCGTTGGTGATGGCGATGAAAACATCCACCTGCTCGACGTGCTCTTCGGCCAGCAGCTCCTGATCGGAGGCATCGCCGTAGAACACGATGGTATCGTGCAGCTGTTCGGCCAGTTCGGCGGCGCGTTGCTGATTCCGCTCGATCAGTTTGACGTTGTAGTCTTTTTCCAGTTTGGCGGCCAGGCCGGCGCCGACGTTGCCGCCGCCGACGATCATGATGCGCTTATAGGGTTTTTCCAGCCGCTGCAGTTCGCTCATCACCGCGCGGATATGCTGTGAGGCGGCGACGAAGAAAACTTCATCGCCGGCTTCGATAATGGTCGAGCCCTGCGGACGGATCGGTCTGTCCTGGCGGAAAATAGCGGCGACGCGGGTGTCGATATGCGGCATGTGCTCGCGCATTGAAGAGAGCGCATTGCCGACCAGCGGGCCGCCGTAATAGGCTTTAACCGCGGCGATGCTGACCTTGCCTTCGGCGAAGTTAACCACCTGCAGGGCGCCAGGGTATTCAATCAGCTTGTAGATATAGTCGATGACCAGCTGCTCCGGCGAAATCAGATGGTCGATTGGCACCGCTTCCGGCAGGAACAGTTTTTCCGACTCGCGGATATATTCCGGCGCGCGGATACGGGCGATACGGTTGGGGGTGTTAAACAGAGAATAGGCGATCTGGCAGGCGATCATGTTGGTTTCGTCGGAGTTGGTGACGGCGACCAGCATGTCGGCGTCTTCTGCGCCGGCTTCGCGCAGCACCCGAGGGTGGGAACCATGTCCCTGAACCACCCGCAAATCGAATTTATCCTGTAGTTGGCGCAAGCGGCCGGAATCGGTATCGACGACGGTGATATCGTTGTTTTCACCCACCAGGTTTTCCGCCAGCGTCCCGCCAACCTGACCGGCACCAAGAATAATTATTTTCATCGTGTTCTCTGCTTCACACTGAAAGACTTAGGGCGCGCACGCACGCCCTGAAGCATTACATTTTAATCAGCTTAGCGTAAAAGAAGCCATCGCCGTCCTCGGGATGCGGGATATTCTGTCGCCCTGGCCGTTGCGCATCGCCGGTTTCAACCAGCTTGGCATCGGCGTGGCGTTGCAAGAACGCGGCGATCTGGCTGCTGTTTTCATCCGGCAGGATAGAGCAGGTGGCGTAAACCATCACGCCGCCTGGTTTTAGATGCGGCCAGACGGCTTCCAGAATTTCTGCCTGCAGTGCGGCGAGTTCGGCGATGTCGCGATCGCGGCGCAGCCATTTGATGTCGGGGTGACGGCGGATCACGCCGGTGGCGGAACAAGGCGCGTCCAGCAGGATACGATCGAACTGTTTGTCCCCGCACCACTGCTGCGGAGTGCGGCCATCGCCCAATTTAACCTCTGCGTGCAAACGCAGACGCTGCAGGTTCTCTTTGACTCGCGCCAGGCGCTGTTCGTCGATATCGACCGCCATGACGTGCGCTTTCGGCGCCGCTTCCAGAATATGCGTGGTTTTGCCGCCGGGTGCGGCGCACAGGTCGAGGATCTGTTCGCCGTCTTGCGGATCCAACAGATCGACACACCCCTGGGCTGAGGCATCTTGCACGGTGACCCAGCCTTCGGCGAACCCTGGCAGATCGGTCACGGCGCAAGGCGCCAGCAAACGCACCGCATCGGCATAGTCTGAATGAGTTTCCGCGGCGATGCCGGCGTCGCTCAGCAGCTGCAGATAAGCGTCACGGGTGTGATGCAGGCGGTTGACGCGCAGCCACATCGGCGGTTTCTGGTTATTGGCGTCGACGATCTGTTCCCAGTTGGCGGGATAAGCTTGTTGAATGCGTTTCAGCAACCAGCTCGGGTGCAGATAGCGGCTGTCATTGTTAGAGGCGCGCTGCAGCAGCTCTTCCTGCTGGCGCTGGAATTGCCGCAAGACGCCGTTAATCAGGCCTTTCAACTGCGGCCGTTTCAGCGCCACCGCGCCTTCCACGGTTTCCGCCAACACGGCGTGCGCCGGGATGCGGGTATACAGCAACTGATACAGGCCGACCATCAGCAAGTAGTGCAGCGTACGCTGCTTACCGGTCAGCGGCTTGGCCATCAATTGCTGAATGCACCATTCGAGCTGCGGCAGCACGCGCAACGTGCCGAAACACAGCTCCTGCAGCAATCCGCGATCTTTATCGCTGATGGAGGTTTGCAGCGCCGGCAGGACAGTGCTGAGCGACTGCCCCTGATCCAGCACCTGGCCGATGGCTTTGGCAGCGATGCTGCGGAGATTGTAATTATTTTTCATAGGCTGAAGCTGATAACGATCGGCATTAAGAAAATAACGGCCCGGCGATGAACGGCCGGGCAGTGGAGCGACTTACAGCCGGTTACCCGGGGTAAACCATTCACGACGTGAATTTAAAAGGTCTTGCGCCGACATCGGTTTCTTGCCGGCGGGCTGCAGTTGGATCAGGTTGAGGATACCGTCGGCAGTCGCCACCTGGATACCGTGCTTGTCGGCATGGACAACGGTGCCTGGCTCCGCGTTGGCGCTTTGTGTCAGTACGCTGGCCTGCCACACTTTCACCGGTTGATCGTCGATGGTGAAGTAGCTGACCGGCCAAGGGTTGAAGGCGCGGATGCAGCGCTCCAACTGGGCAGCGGACAGTGTCCAGTCCAGGCGGGCTTCTTCTTTGCTCAGTTTCTCGGCGTAGGTGACCAGCGCTTCGTCCTGCACTTCGCGGGTGGCGCTGCCGTCTGCCATTTGGCGCAGCGTAGTCAACATGCCCTGCGGGCCGAGCTGGGCCAGCTTGTCGTAGAGACTGGCGCTGGTATCGCTGCTCTCAATCTGGCAGGCAATCTTGTGCATCATGTCACCGGTATCGAGACCGACGTCCATCTGCATGATGGTCACGCCGGTTTCGCTGTCACCGGCCCAGAGCGAACGCTGGATCGGCGCCGCGCCGCGCCAGCGAGGCAGCAGTGAGCCATGTACGTTGATGCAACCGAGACGCGGCATATCCAGCACCGCCTGCGGCAGGATCAGCCCGTAGGCCACCACCACCATCACGTCGGCGTTGAGATCGGCCACCAGGCGCTGGTTCTCTTCGGGGCGCAGCGATTTGGGCTGAAATACCGGCAGTAGGTGTTGCTCGGCCAGCACTTTGACCGGGCTTGGCGTCAGCTTGTTGCCGCGGCCCGCCGGGCGGTCGGGCTGGGTAAAAACGCCGACAATCTGGTGCTCAGATGACAACAGCGCGTCAAGATGACGCGCTGCGAAGTCTGGTGTTCCGGCGAAAATAATCCGTAAAGAGTCAGACACGTTGATTTCCTGATCGGTTAGGCGCGGGCTTGAAGCTTGGCCATTTTTTCCAGTTTCTGACGAATGCGCTGACGCTTGAGCGGCGACAGGTAATCGACGAACAGTTTGCCCATCAGGTGATCCATCTCGTGCTGGATGCAGATCGCCAACAGGTCGTCCGCTTCCAGCTCGAAAGGTTTGCCTTCACGATCCAGTGCGCGGATCTTCACCTGCGCGGCGCGCGGCACTAACGCACGCTGCTCGGGAATGGAAAGACAGCCTTCCTCGATGCCGGTTTCACCGCTTTTTTCCAGCAGCTCCGGGTTGATCAACACCAGGCGCTGATCGCGATTCTCGGAGACGTCGATCACGATAATGCGCTGATGGATATCCACCTGAGTCGCAGCCAGGCCAATGCCTTCCTCTGCGTACATGGTTTCAAACATATCATCCACGATGCGCTGGATATCTGCATTGACTTCTTTTACCGGCGCTGCGACTTTGCGCAGACGCTCGTCTGGGAAATGTAATACCTGCAAGACTGACATATATCTTTAGATCTGTATCCGAGTAATGAACGAGGTTTAACCTCTATTCTAGACATTTCCCGACCTGATTGACAGCATTGTGCACCAATTGCTCAGATTGGTAATACCACCGTTTTTGCTGAGGGAACAGACGATGCGGCCGGAAGAGATCGCTTTACGGATGCGGGGGGTAACGGGGCTGCAGACCGTCGTGGCCAGCCGGATCGTGCAGCAGCTATCGCAAATGGGTTGCGAGCCTCGCCGCGTGCTGCATGAGCTGGGATTGAACGAACGGCAGCAGACGCAGTTCAACCAGTTGGATCCCGGTTATCTGTCGGCCAGCCTGCGTTGGTTGGAGCTGCCGGCGCACCGTATGCTGAACTATGGGGCGGCCGGTTATCCCGAACGCCTGGCCCAGATCGACGATGCGCCGCTATTTTTGCTGATCGAAGGCGATCCTCAGGCGTTGTCGCACCCGCAGCTCGCCATGGTGGGCAGCCGGCAGTTCAGCCACTACGGCGAGCGTTGGGCTCACCATTTCGCCGAGGAATTGGCGCGTTGCGGTTTCACCATCACCAGCGGTTTGGCGATCGGCATCGACGGCATTTGCCATCGCGCGGCGCTGGCGGCCGGGGGGTGCACGATTGCGGTGTTGGGCAGCGGGCTGGGCAATATCTATCCGCGCCGGCACCGCCGGCTCGCGGAGCAGATAGTCGAGCAGGGCGGTGCGGTGATTTCAGATCATTTGGTCACCGATTTGCCCCTGGCCGACCATTTTCCTCGCCGTAACCGCATTATCAGCGGGCTGAGCCAGGGCGTTCTGGTCATAGAAGCCTCGTTGCGCAGCGGTACCCTGGTGACAGCTCGCTATGCGCTGGAGCAGGGGCGTGAGGTATTCGCCTTGCCGGGGCCGTTAGGGAACCCGATGAGCGAAGGCACGCACTGGCTGATCCAACAGGGCGCGCATCTGGTGACTGGGCCGAAAGATATCGCCGAATTGCTGGGAAGCGGCCTCCAATGGTTGCCACTGAACGAAAATACAACTATTTGTGCGTCGCAGGCTGAAGTTGAATTGCCATTTGCCGATGTGTTGGCTAACGTAGGAGATGAGGTGACACCTGTTGACGTCGTCGCTGAACGTGCCGGCCAACCTGTGCCAGTGGTGGTAATCAAGTTACTCGAACTGGAGTTAGCAGGGTGGATCGCAGCTGTACCCGGCGGCTATGTCCGATTAAGGAGGGCAAGCCATGTTCGACGTACTCATGTACTTGTTTGAAACTTATATCCACAATGAACCAGAGATGCGCGTCGATCAGGATCAACTGACCGATGATCTCGCCCAAGCGGGGTTTCATCAGGATGATATCTACAACGCGTTGAATTGGCTTGAGAAGTTGGCCGACCTGCAAGAAGGTCAAAATGCGCCTTACTTTATGGATGCCGATCCGCTGGCGATGCGGATCTATACCGAAGAGGAAAGCGCGCGTTTGGACGCCGGCTGCCGTGGTTTTCTCCTGTTCCTGGAACAGATTCAGGTATTGAACCTCGAAACCCGTGAAATGGTTATCGACCGCGTTATGGCTTTGGATAATGCGGAATTCGATCTCGAAGATCTGAAATGGGTCGTGTTGATGGTGCTGTTTAATATCCCCGGATATGAAAGCGCCTATCAGCAAATGGAAGAACTGTTGTTTGAAGTGAACGAAGGTTATCTGCATTGAGCCGATAACGCGCATAGAAGACGTTATGACAAAAAACGCGATTTTTGCCGCCAGGCAAAATGAACCCTGTCCGGAATGCGGGGCCGAGCTGGTGATCCGTAGCGGTCGCCACGGCCCTTTTCTCGGCTGTTCCCAGTACCCTGAATGCCAATATATTCGGCCGCTGAAAGCACAGGCCGATGGCCATATCGTCAAGGTGTTGGACGGGCAACCGTGCCCGAAATGTCAGGCGACGTTGGTGCTGCGCCAGGGGCGCTATGGCATGTTTATCGGCTGCAGCGATTATCCGCAGTGCGATCACACTGAAGTGATCGATAAGCCTGATGAAACCGCCATTACCTGTCCGCAGTGCGGCCAAGGCAAACTGTTGCAGCGCAAGTCGCGTTACGGCAAGGTTTTCCACTCCTGCGATCGTTACCCGGAATGCCAGTTTGCTCTCAACGTTAAACCCGTCGCCGGTGAATGCGTCTATTGCCATTATCCGCTGCTGATGGAAAAGCGCACGGCAAAAGGCCCCGTCCTGTGCTGTGCCAGCAAGCTGTGCGGGAAACCCGTTGCGACTACAGAATAATCACATCATGAATTCAGAATTAAGCCCGAACCTTTTATCTATCATCGATGCTTTGCATCAACAGCAGGTGATTGCCTATCCCACCGAAGCGGTATTCGGCCTGGGTTGCGATCCCGACAGCGAACAGGCGGTCAATGCGCTGCTGGCGTTGAAACAGCGGCCGTGGGAAAAGGGGCTGATTCTGATCGCCGCCGACTATGCACAGCTTAAGCCTTATATTGACGACAGTACGCTCAGCGAACAGCAGCGCGCGACGATGTTCGCCAGCTGGCCTGGGCCGGTAACCTGGGTGTTGCCTGCTCGCCCGGAGACGCCGCGTTTGTTGACCGGGCGTTTCAGTTCACTGGCGGTGCGCGTCAGCGATCATCCGTTGGTGCAGTTGCTGTGCCGGCAGTACGGCAAGCCGCTGGTGTCGACCAGCGCCAATCTCAGTGGGCTGGAACCGTGCCGCAGCGCGGATGAGGTCACACGGCAATTTGGCGAGGCTTTCCCGGTATTGGCCGGCAAGGTAGGCGGCCGTCTTAATCCTTCCGAAATCAGAGATGCTCTGACCGGCGAACAGATCCGTCAGGGCTAGAGGAAATGGGCATGGAGAAGTTTGCGGTATTTGGCAACCCTATCGGCCACAGCAAGTCGCCGCGAATTCATGCGCTGTTCGCAGCCCAGACTGACATAGAGCATCCTTATGGAACAGTGCTGGCGCCGCTGGACGGTTTTGAAATCAGCCTGCAGGAATTTATCCGCGCCGGAGGGCAGGGGGCGAACGTCACGGTGCCTTTCAAGGAGCGAGCTTATTCGGCTGCTTCTGAGCTGAGCGAGCGTGCAGCGATGGCCGGGGCGGTCAATACCCTGAAGGTGTTGCCGAATGGTGGCCTATTGGGGGATAACACCGACGGCATCGGTTTGCTGACCGATCTGCAGCGTCAGCAATTGATCCGGCCGCAGGATCGCATTCTGCTGGTGGGCGCCGGCGGCGCGGCGCGCGGCGTGATCCTGCCGCTGCTGTCTTTCGGCTGCCGGCTCACGATCACCAACCGCACCTTCAGCCGGGCCCAAGAGTTGGCCGACGCTTTCCGGCATCTGGGGGAGATCTCGGCGGTGCCGATGGATCAATTGGGTCAACAAGCTTTTGATCTGGTGATCAATGCGACGGCATCCGGCATCAGTGGAGAGATCCCGGCGTTGCCTACGGGCGTAGTCAACGCGCAAACCCGTTGCTATGACATGTTCTATCAGCAGGGCGTCACGCCGTTCCTAGCCTGGGCGCAGCAGCAAGGGGCAACGGAATATGCCGATGGGCTGGGCATGTTGGTGGGGCAGGCGGCGCATGCTTTCCTGCTTTGGCACGGAGTGATGCCAGAGATCGAACCGGTATTACGCCAGCTGCGCAGCGAACTGGCGGCATAAATCCCCTACCCCGTTCTCTTTATAGGGAACGGGGAGCCCGTCAGATGTCTTCCGACAGGTATTCATCTTTCCAGCGTACATAGTTGTTAGAAGAATAAAGCAATCCCTCCAACTCGGCGGCGGTCAAAGGCCGAACCTGGCGTGCCGGGCTACCCATATAAAGATAGCCGCTGGCCAGGCGTTTGCCCGGCGCTACCAAACTGCCGGCGCCAATCATCACATCGTCTTCTACGACTACGCCGTCCAACAGGATCGATCCCATACCGACCAGCACCCGGTTGCCGATGGCGCAGCCGTGCAGCATCGCTTTATGGCCAACGGTCACGTCTTCTCCAATAAGCAGGGGATAACCGTCGGGGTTATGTTCGGAGCGATGAGTTACATGCAGCACGCTGCCGTCCTGAATATTGCTGCGCGCGCCGATCTTTACCGCATTGACGTCACCGCGAATGGCGACCAACGGCCAGATGCTGACGTCATCCGCCAGATCGACGTCGCCGATCACCACGCTGGAAGGATCGATCAAGACGCGTTGACCGAGTTTGGGTGTGTATTGAAGATAAGAACGTACTGCATCGGACATGGTGCTTGCCTCACGTCGGGATCATATTTACCGGCAATACTAGACCCTGGCGATGGAATTACAACCAGTCGCCGCGCCGGATCCTGCGGAAAATGGCCCTGATCGCACAAGATCCACCCGGAAGGGCTGAAAAGTGTGCAAACGGAAAGAAAAGATCAAAAAAGGGGTTGTGCAAAAAACTCGGATCCCTATAATGCGCCTCCATCGACACGGCGCAAGTGATTCACTTCACACAGCGGCCGGGAAGAAAGAGAAAAAATCCTGAAAATTAGGGTTGACTCTGAAAGAGGAAAGCGTAATATAC
>NZ_JBJNMV010000012.1:0-5607 GCF_052168435.1 Serratia sp. CY56464
GTCGCAGCTACTACCAGGATCGCGCCGTCCATCTGAGCAGCACCGGTGATCATGTTTTTCACGTAGTCGGCGTGCCCTGGGCAGTCAACGTGCGCGTAGTGACGAGTCGGGGTGTCATACTCAACGTGAGAGGTGTTGATGGTGATACCACGAGCTTTTTCTTCTGGCGCGTTATCGATCTGGTCGAAAGCACGTGCAGAACCGCCGTAGGTTTTAGCCAGTACGGTAGTGATCGCTGCAGTCAGGGTAGTTTTACCGTGGTCAACGTGGCCGATAGTACCGACGTTAACGTGCGGTTTTGTACGTTCAAACTTTTCTTTAGACATCGATTGTCCCTCTAAGACACGGATAAATCGGTGGTATCACCACATCAACCAAGCATTTGCTCGTTGAATCCAGAACAGAAAGAAAATCAGGGGGCGAGAAATTAAGAAGTGGTGCTGATAGGCAGATTCGAACTGCCGACCTCACCCTTACCAAGGGTGCGCTCTACCAACTGAGCTATATCAGCACATCTTGGAGCGGGCAGTGGGAATCGAACCCACATCATCAGCTTGGAAGGCTGAGGTAATAGCCATTATACGATGCCCGCATCCTGGAACTCGGCTACCTGATTTTTCTGTAGAATTTTGGGATGGAGCAGGATTGTTCATCACTCGGCTCGCATCCTTCGGGCCGGCTGCGCCTTGCGCTGCACAGCTCGAACCTTGCCGAAGGCTTTCGCCCTCTCCTCCCGCCATCAACCGCTGCGGTATTCATCGCATCTCAGTTAATCGCCGAAGGCAAGATTTGGTGGTGGGGGAAGGATTCGAACCTTCGAAGTCTGTGACGGCAGATTTACAGTCTGCTCCCTTTGGCCGCTCGGGAACCCCACCAGATTTTAACTACTTGTGACTTGAATGGTGCCGGCTACCGGAATCGAACTGGTGACCTACTGATTACAAGTCAGTTGCTCTACCTACTGAGCTAAGCCGGCATCAAGTGCAGCGCATTCTAGGTAGAGCGGGCGACCTATGCAACAAAAAAATTGCTTTACGCGCACTTTCGCTCATAAATCAGTCAATTTTGCATACTGTCATGCAATTTGCAGCCTGCGGCGTGCAAACATTCATCACTCGCGGCAATCATTCTCTACAATTTTATCCACTTTTTGCAAGCCTTGAGCACCGCTTTCTCCGTGTCGGGCTTCTCAAAACACTTAACCCGCGATGGTAAACTGTGAGCGGGATCGATGCACCAAAAAGGGGATCCCTGCCCCGGACTGCGGCGTGAGCTACACTGATCCCTCGCCCTTTTGCCGTCGCTATGCCTTTCGCCGTTGTGGCTCAGTTATTGCTTCTCTTCATTACCCCCATCCCAGGAGGAATGACCGATGAAAATAGTGCCTATCAACGCCGCTACGTTGCCGATTTACCGCGATGAGTTGGCCCGCCTGTTGACCGATGCCGTCACGCACGGCGCTTCTGTCGGTTACGACACCTTAATTCCTCACGAAGACGCCGAGAGCTACTTCCACAGTCTGCGACCGGCCTTGGCCAAAGGTGAACTGCTGCTGTGGATTGCCCGTGACGATCGCGGCGTCGTTGGCACCGTGCAACTCGAGCTTTGCCAGAAGCCGAACGGCCGTAATCGTGCGGAGGTGGTGAAGCTGTTGGTGCATAGCCGCGCTCGCCGCAACGGCGTAGGTCAGACTCTGATGAAAACGCTGGAGTACGCGGCACTGCAGCAGCAACGCGGGCTATTGTATCTGGATACGCAGGCCGGTTCGGCGGCAGAAGCGCTTTATCGCAGCTTGGGTTATCGCTGTTTGGGCGAGCTGCCGGATTATGCAGCGGGCCCCGATGGGCATTACCATCCGACCGTCATTTATTACAAACGTCTGTTCACCGTAAATCAACCTTCGCGCGCTATCGCCAGCTAGTCTTCAGGCGGTATCCGGCTCTGATGATACCGCCTTGCAACCCCGCTTTATCAACTGCGCGCCGCTTCGCACAATTGACATAAACTGCTGCCTATCGACAACTTTTGCGAAAAAAGTCTACGCCAAAAACGAAGCTGTCTATAATATGCAGCTTGTTTATTCTCTGGAGTTGGCGTCCGGCGCCTTTCCCAACCTGCGTTAACAGGCAGAATTTGGCTTATGATAAAAAGAGATCAATCTTTAGCAACGCCTTACCTACAGTTCGATCGTACCCAATGGGCTGCGTTGCGAGATTCGGTGCCGCTGACGTTGTCGGAAGAAGAGATCGTTAAACTGAAAGGGATTAACGAAGATCTCTCGTTGGAAGAAGTTGCGCAGATTTATCTGCCGCTGTCACGACTGTTGAACTTCTATATCAGTTCCAACCTGCGCCGACAGGCGGTGCTCGAGCAATTCCTCGGCACCGACGGGCAAAAGATTCCCTATGTCATCGGCATCGCCGGCAGCGTAGCCGTAGGTAAGAGCACAACCGCACGTCTGTTGCAGGCGTTGTTGAGCCGTTGGCCAGAACACCGCAGCGTTGAGTTGATCACGACCGACGGCTTCTTGCACCCTAATAAGGTGCTGAACGAACGCGGCCTGATGAAGAAAAAAGGCTTCCCGCAGTCTTACGATATGCATAGCCTGGTGAAATTCGTGTCGGAAGTGAAATCCGGCGCCAAACGCGTCACCGCCCCGGTTTATTCCCATTTGATCTATGACGTCGTGCCCGAAGGTAATAAAGTCATCGAGCAACCGGATATTCTGATCCTGGAAGGGCTTAACGTATTACAAAGCGGTATGGATTATCCTCACGATCCGCATCGCGTATTCGTTTCCGACTTTGTCGACTTCTCTATATATGTCGATGCGCCGGAGACGCTATTGCAAAGCTGGTATATCAATCGTTTTCTGAAATTCCGTCAGGGCGCATTTTCCAATCCCGATTCTTATTTCCATAATTATTCAAAATTGCCGGAACCGGAGGCGATTAATATCGCCACGCAATTATGGAATGAAATCAATGGATTGAATTTGCAGCAGAACATACTGCCTACGCGCGAACGCGCGAGCCTGATTATGACCAAAAGCGCCAACCATGCCGTTGAAAGCGTGCGTTTAAGAAAATAAGCCTACCGAACGATCGAGGGGACGCTGCCGTCCCCTTGTCTTTTCTCACTATTCCGCGCTGCGCAGCGATATCTCTCCGCCGATAAAAGGTTTGATTTCCCCGTCCTGTTCCAGCAACAGTGCGCCCTGCGAATCGATACCCCGGGCGATACCCACAATCTGTCGCTCGCCAATCAGCAGTTTGACCGGTCTGTCGATAAAATTATCCAGCGTGCGCCAACGGCCAATGAATGGTGCCAGCCCATCTATCTCGAATTGTTTTAAGGACTGCCGCAATTCATTAAGCAGAGTGGCGGTCAGCTCATTACGATCGATGTTAATACCGGCTTCTTGCAGGTTGATCCAACCTTGATTGATCCCACTCGCATTGGTATCCCGCATCGCCAAATTAATGCCGGCGCCGATGACCAACTGAGCCGCATCGCCAGTTTTTCCCGTCAATTCGACCAGGATCCCCGCCAATTTACGATCGTTCAGATAAAGATCGTTAGGCCACTTCACGCGTACATCAGCCGCACCGAGACGCTGCAAGACCTCCGCCATCACCATCCCGATCACCAGGCTAAGCCCCATCGCCGCTGCCGGCCCCTGCTCCAGTCGCCAGAACATCGACAGATATAAATTAGCGCCGAATGGCGAGATCCACTGCCGCCCGCGGCGCCCTCGTCCTGCCTGTTGGTATTCAGCGACGCAGGCATCACCAGAGTGCAATTCGTCGATGCGGTCCAGCAAGTATTGGTTGGTGGAATCGACCACCGGCAACACGCTTACACGCTTGTCTTCCAGCAGGCTGAGGATTCGCTTGGCTTCCAACAGCTGGATGGCGCCAGGCAGGCTATAGCCTTTTCCGGGCACGGTAAAGACATCCAGTCCCCATTCGCGAATGGTCTGAATATGCTTATTGATCGCCGCGCGACTCATGCCCAATGACTCACCGAGGTGTTCACCGGAATGGAATTCGCCGTCAGCCAGCAGCGCGATCAGTTTTAACGGAACCTTGGTATCTTTCATGACAGCACCGCCACGGCATTCAGTTCACCGGTCGCGCCAATAAAACGCACCTCAGGTTCCAGCCACACGCCGAATTTATCGGCCACCGACTTGCGCACGTGGCGCGCCAATGCCACCACATCCTGACTGTGGGCGTTGTCGATGTTCACCAGCACCAGCGCTTGCTGGCGGTGTACCGCGGCGCCACCGATACGATATCCTTTCAGTTCGCATTGATCGATAAGCCATCCGGCGGCCAGCTTCACCTGGCCATCCTGCTGTGGATAATGCGGCATGCCGGGATATTTAGCGATGAGTTCTGCGGCTTTCTCTGCGTTCACCAGCGGATTCTTGAAGAAGCTGCCGGCATTGCCGGTTTCACGCGGATCGGGCAGCTTGCTGCGGCGCATGGCGCATACGGATTCAAATACCTGAAGTGGCGTCACCGTGGCAGGATCCAGCTTGGCCAGATCGCCGTAGCTCAATTTGGGTTGCCACTGTTTGTTGAGACGCAGACCTAACCCGACAATGACATGCCCGGTCTGGAAACGGTGTTTGAAAATACTTTCCCGGTAGCCAAAACCACACTCGGCAGCCGGAATACGATCGATAGCGCCGGTAGAGAAGTCCAGCAGATCGACATACTCGCAGACGTCTTTCAATTCGACGCCGTAGGCGCCGATGTTCTGGATAGGGGCGGAACCGGCCAATCCAGGAATCAACGCCAGGTTTTCCAGGCCGCAGATCCCAGCCTGCAGCGTATATTGCACCAGGTCATGCCAATTTTCACCGGAGCTGACGTGGAGATACCAGGCATCGTTATCTTCCCGAACATCAATACCCTTCAACTGATTGACCATTACTGTGCCAGAAAAATCCTCCAGGAACAGCACGTTGCTACCTTCACCGAGAATCAGCAACGGCTCCTGACGCTTGCGCGTTTGTTGCCACACCTTGAGCATCAGCTCAATTCTATCGGCCATGATCAGGTGCGCTGCGTTGACCGGGAGCGCAAACGTATTGTGGTTTTTTAAAGACGCGCTTTCAGTAGACATAACGTTCAGTACCCATACGGAAATAATCTTTCGCCTAGTCTACTCGATTCGAGGCGTCTGGCTAATATTTGTTTTAATTAACGTGAAACTTATCGACTAATACACTGAAGAATTAAGATTTATCTTTGATATAACCGGATAATTCTCATCAGTCTGTTCATAGATAGCTATTTTTATTATTTAAATAATAATCTGGAACTATCAATTATATATTTAGCTGGCTATTTCTCTAGCAAAGAAACATTATTCTTCATTATAAGAATAAGTTACACATGCCCAAAAAGGCATTTTTCAAAGTAATAGATACTGTCAGGATATTTATTTTACGCATAGCAAAAAGCCCTGAACGTCAGTTCAGGGCTTTCGGCTTTATTTGATGCCTGGCAGTGTCCTACTCTCGCATGGGGAGACCCCACACTACCATCGGCGCTACGGCGTTTCACTTCTGAGTTCGGCATGGGGTCAGGTGGG
>NZ_JBJNMV010000013.1:0-1342 GCF_052168435.1 Serratia sp. CY56464
AAAACACCTTCGGTGTTGTAAGGTTAAGCCTCACGGATCATTAGTACTGGTTAGCTCAATGCATCGCTGCACTTACACACCCAGCCTATCAACGTCTTAGTCTTAAACGTTCCTTCAGGGGCCTTAAAGGCCCAGGGAAGACTCATCTTGAGGCAAGTTTCGCGCTTAGATGCTTTCAGCGCTTATCTTTTCCGCACTTAGCTACCGGGCAATGCCATTGGCATGACAACCCGAACACCAGTGGTGCGTTCACTCCGGTCCTCTCGTACTAGGAGCAACCCCTCTCAATCTTCCAACGCCCACGGCAGATAGGGACCGAACTGTCTCACGACGTTCTAAACCCAGCTCGCGTACCACTTTAAATGGCGAACAGCCATACCCTTGGGACCTACTTCAGCCCCAGGATGTGATGAGCCGACATCGAGGTGCCAAACACCGCCGTCGATATGAACTCTTGGGCGGTATCAGCCTGTTATCCCCGGAGTACCTTTTATCCGTTGAGCGATGGCCCTTCCATTCAGAACCACCGGATCACTAAGACCTACTTTCGTACCTGCTCGAGCCGTCACTCTCGCAGTCAAGCTAGCTTATGCCTTTGCACTAACCTCACGATGTCCGACCGTGATTAGCTAACCTTCGTGCTCCTCCGTTACTCTTTGGGAGGAGACCGCCCCAGTCAAACTACCCACCAGACACTGTCCTCACCCCGGATCACGGGGCCGAGTTAGAACATCAAACATTAAAGGGTGGTATTTCAAGGATGGCTCCACGCAGACTGGCGTCCACGCTTCAAAGCCTCCCACCTATCCTACACATCAAGGCTCAATGTTCAGTGTCAAGCTATAGTAAAGGTTCACGGGGTCTTTCCGTCTTGCCGCGGGTACACTGCATCTTCACAGCGAGTTCAATTTCACTGAGTCTCGGGTGGAGACAGCCTGGCCATCATTACGCCATTCGTGCAGGTCGGAACTTACCCGACAAGGAATTTCGCTACCTTAGGACCGTTATAGTTACGGCCGCCGTTTACTGGGGCTTCGATCAAGAGCTTCGCCTTGCGGCTGACCCCATCAATTAACCTTCCAGCACCGGGCAGGCGTCACACCGTATACGTCCACTTTCGTGTTTGCACAGTGCTGTGTTTTTATTAAACAGTTGCAGCCAGCTGGTATCTTCGACTGGCTTCAGCTCCATCCGCGAGGGACTTCACCTACATGCCAGCGTGCCTTCTCCCGAAGTTACGGCACCATTTTGCCTAGTTCCTTCACCCGAGTTCTCTCAAGCGCCTTGGTATTCTCTACCTGACCACCTGTGTCGGTTTGGGGTACGATTTAATGTTACCTGA
>NZ_JBJNMV010000014.1:0-1533 GCF_052168435.1 Serratia sp. CY56464
GATATGCAACCGGATTTACCAGGTCACACCCCCTACACGCTTAAACCGGGACAACCGTCGCCCGGCTAGCCTAGCCTTCTCCGTCCCCCCTTCGCAGTAACACCAAGTACAGGAATATTAACCTGTTTCCCATCGACTACGCTTTTCAGCCTCGCCTTAGGGGTCGACTCACCCTGCCCCGATTAACGTTGGACAGGAACCCTTGGTCTTCCGGCGAGCGGGCTTTTCACCCGCTTTATCGTTACTTATGTCAGCATTCGCACTTCTGATACCTCCAGCAACCCTCACAGGCCACCTTCAACGGCTTACAGAACGCTCCCCTACCCAACAACGCCTAAGCGTCGCTGCCGCAGCTTCGGTGCATGGTTTAGCCCCGTTACATCTTCCGCGCAGGCCGACTCGACCAGTGAGCTATTACGCTTTCTTTAAATGATGGCTGCTTCTAAGCCAACATCCTGGCTGTCTATGCCTTCCCACATCGTTTCCCACTTAACCATGACTTTGGGACCTTAGCTGGCGGTCTGGGTTGTTTCCCTCTTCACGACGGACGTTAGCACCCGCCGTGTGTCTCCCGTGATAACATTCTTCGGTATTCGGAGTTTGCATCGGTTTGGTAAGCCGGGATGGCCCCCTAGCCGAAACAGTGCTCTACCCCCGAAGATGAGTTCACGAGGCGCTACCTAAATAGCTTTCGGGGAGAACCAGCTATCTCCCGGTTTGATTGGCCTTTCACCCCCAGCCACAAGTCATCCGCTAATTTTTCAACATTAGTCGGTTCGGTCCTCCAGTTAGTGTTACCCAACCTTCAACCTGCCCATGGCTAGATCACCGGGTTTCGGGTCTATACCTTGCAACTAATCGCCCAGTTAAGACTCGGTTTCCCTACGGCTCCCCTATACGGTTAACCTTGCTACAAAATATAAGTCGCTGACCCATTATACAAAAGGTACGCAGTCACACCACGAAGGTGCTCCCACTGCTTGTACGTACACGGTTTCAGGTTCTATTTCACTCCCCTCGCCGGGGTTCTTTTCGCCTTTCCCTCACGGTACTGGTTCACTATCGGTCAGTCAGGAGTATTTAGCCTTGGAGGATGGTCCCCCCATATTCAGACAGGATGTCACGTGTCCCGCCCTACTCATCGAACTCACGACCTGTGCATTTTAGTGTACGGGGCTATCACCCTTTGCTGCGCGACTTTCCAGACGCTTCCACTAACACACAAGCCGATTCAGGTTCTGGGCTCCTCCCCGTTCGCTCGCCGCTACTGGGGGAATCTCGGTTGATTTCTTTTCCTCGGGGTACTTAGATGTTTCAGTTCCCCCGGTTCGCCTCATGCCACTATGTATTCATGACATGATAGTGTGTCGAAACACACTGGGTTTCCCCATTCGGGTATCGCCGGTTATAACGGTTCATATCACCTTACCGACGCTTTTCGCAGATTAGCACGCCCTTCATCGCCTCTGACTGCCTAGGCATCCACCGTGTACGCTTAGTCACTTAACCTCACAACCCGAAGATGTTTCCATC
>NZ_JBJNMV010000015.1:0-2075 GCF_052168435.1 Serratia sp. CY56464
CCGGCTCGAAGCTGACGTCGCCGGCCACGTTCAGGGTGCCGATCGAGTTGCCCGGCGCCACGGTGCCGCCGCGGCGGGCGGTCAGCGAACCGACGGTGCCGCTGCCGCCGACGATGCCGCCGCTCTGCACGCTGACGGCCGAGGTGACCGAGCCGTTGATCGCCAGCCGCCCCTGATTGACCAGCGTCGGCCCGGAATAGGTGTTGGCGCCGGTCATGACCAGCGTGCCCCTCCCTTCTTTGGTCAGGCCGCCATGGCCGGAGATGTTGTTGGAGTAGACTTCCAGTTCGCAACTGATGTCGTCACACTTTCTGGCGTGCAGCGTGCCGGCATCCACCTCGGCGCCCAGACCCGGAATATTGGCGACAAACTGGGTCGGGCCGTAGGCCACGCCCGTCGGATCCGGAATGCGGAACTCCGCAGGAATATCTTCGACGGTATAGAACATGCCCGGGCCGTTGATGGCTTTGCCCAGGTTGATCATTCCCCAGCCGTAGAGCGCGTCGATGCCCGGCGCGCCCATGTCGGTGGCGGTGGTTTTCAGCACGTCGGCAATCTGCGCCGAGCTCATGTACGGGAAGCGCTGCAGCAACACCGCCACCGCGCCGGTGACGTGCGGCGTCGCCATCGAGGTGCCGTTTTTATTGCCGTAGTCCGACACCAGGTTGGCCGGATCGGAACCGTTGGCCACGGTGCTGTAGATTTTGCTGCCCGGCGACGAGACGCAGAAGCTGGCGGTATAGCCGCAACGGGAAGAGAAGCTGCTGATGGTGTAAGGCACGCTGTTGGTCGATGTCGCATCCTGCGCCACGCTGGCGACCGACAGCCAGTTCGGCGCGATGTCCGGCACGAAATAGGCCAGGCCGCTGATCACATCCGGCTGGTTGTAGTTGCCGTCGTTACCGGCGGCGAACAGCACCAGAATATTTTTGCGCGCCGCGTCGATGGCGCCCTGATAGCCTGCGCCGGCCAAACTGCCGAGCAGCGGTTTGACCTGATCGAACTGTTCCTGCGCATCCTTCAGCTCAAAGTGCAGCGCGTTGGGATCGCGGCCGCCGTCGGACAGGAAATCGGGAATACTGACGCCCCAGCTGTTGTTGATCACGCGCACGCCGCTCTTGATCATCGCCTGCCAGCCGGCATTGGTGACGGCGCCGTCCAGGCCAAGGAATTCGCCGTAGGCCGGGCCGTCGTTGTCGTTATCGACGCTGATCACCTGCGAATCGAAGGCCACGCCGTGCATGCCGACGCCGTCGCGGTTCGCCGCGCTGATGCCCGCGACGTGCACCCCGTGATTGCTCAGCATGCCCTGTGAACCGCTGTAGAAGTGGAAGGTGCCGTCGAAGTAAAAGCGATCGCCGGCGTTAATCCCCGGCCGGTGCGGATCGGTATAGGCGCGATAGCCTTCGGTGACCACGTTGATCAGTTTGCCGTCGCCGGCGAACTCGGGATGGCGGTTGACCGGGGTATCGAAAATGCCCACCTTCTGCCCTTTGCCGGTGTAGCCGGCGGCATAGGCCTCATCGGCGTGGATCGCCCCCAGCCCCCAGTTGGCGTTGAATTCGGCGCTGCGCCAGCTGGCCGGATCGCCGGCTTGGCCGCTCACCTCGTGCGGCGCCGCCTGCGCATACCCCGCCAGCGCCATGCAGCAGACCAGCGCGTTCAGCCGCCACGGCGAGCGGCGAGCGTTTCCTTTGCTATCAAAACCCATTGTTGTTGTCATTTCCTTACCTTTTGCTTGTTATTGGCCGACGCCCCAGGTGCGCCGGGTTCTCATTAGCAGGATGTGAAAAAGGAACCGCCCGCAGGCGGTTCCCGTACAAGGATTAAGTCGATGTTGCTTAGAAGCGCCAGGTGAAACCGGCGTTGACGCTGTTGTCCTGATGGTTCTGCGACAGCAGCCCGCCGTAGCCCAGCGACAGCGAGGCGTTCTCGTTCACCGCCACTTCCGCACCCGCCTTCAGCACCATCCCGTCGCGCGACACCGGCACGCTGTCCACCACGAACGGCGCGTTGCCGCCGTTGAACCGCAGCCCGGTGCCACGCTCCAGCCCGCCGTACTGGTGTTGCCACCC
>NZ_JBJNMV010000016.1:0-916 GCF_052168435.1 Serratia sp. CY56464
TTCATATCACCTTACCGACGCTTTTCGCAGATTAGCACGCCCTTCATCGCCTCTGACTGCCTAGGCATCCACCGTGTACGCTTAGTCACTTAACCTCACAACCCGAAGATGTTTCCATCGTTCGCGCTGCAAACATTTGAGAGACTCTATGACAGGTTACTCTTCATCCCAGTACTTCTACGGAGGGATAAATTTCAGCCGTCATGTTTCAATTTTCAGCTTGTTCCAGATTGTTAAAGAGCAATATCTTAAACATGACTCGGAAGTCATCTTTAAGATATGGTGTATCGTCAGATACTTGAGACCGCCGCTTTCACCGGGTGGGTCGGAAGCTTGGCGTCCCCTAGGGGATTCGAACCCCTGTTACCGCCGTGAAAGGGCGGTGTCCTAGGCCTCTAGACGAAGGGGACACGACACCGTACTTTTATGACGCTTTTGCTCGTTACTTTTTCATCAGACAATCTGTGTGAGCACGCCACTCGAACTAATATCTTTAGGTAAGGAGGTGATCCAACCGCAGGTTCCCCTACGGTTACCTTGTTACGACTTCACCCCAGTCATGAATCACAAAGTGGTAAGCGCCCTCCCGAAGGTTAAGCTACCTACTTCTTTTGCAACCCACTCCCATGGTGTGACGGGCGGTGTGTACAAGGCCCGGGAACGTATTCACCGTAGCATTCTGATCTACGATTACTAGCGATTCCGACTTCATGGAGTCGAGTTGCAGACTCCAATCCGGACTACGACATACTTTATGAGGTCCGCTTGCTCTCGCGAGGTCGCTTCTCTTTGTATATGCCATTGTAGCACGTGTGTAGCCCTACTCGTAAGGGCCATGATGACTTGACGTCATCCCCACCTTCCTCCAGTTTATCACTGGCAGTCTCCTTTGAGTTCCCGGCCGAACCGCTGGCAA
>NZ_JBJNMV010000017.1:0-872 GCF_052168435.1 Serratia sp. CY56464
ACGGCGGGCGAGGCGCGGCAGGCGTTCCGTCAGCTGTCGGGGCAAATCCATGCGGACATCGCGTCGGCGCTGGTGAACGACAGCCGCTACCTGCGTGAGGCGCTGAACGGGCGTCTGCGCCAGGCGGAAGGGCTGGCGAGTTCGTCGGCCATCAAGGCGGACGAGGACGGCGCCTGGGCGCAGTTGCTGGGAGCGTGGGACCATGCGTCGGGCGACGCCAACGCCACCGGCTATCAGGCCTCGACCTACGGGGTGCTGGTGGGGCTGGACTCGGCGGCGGCGGCCGACTGGCGGCTGGGGGTGGCGACCGGCTACACCCGCACCTCGCTGCACGGCGGGTACGGGTCGAAGGCGGACAGCGACAACTACCACCTGGCGGCGTACGGCGACAAGCAGTTCGGGGCGCTGGCGCTGCGGGGCGGGGCGGGCTACACCTGGCACCGCATCGACACCAAGCGGTCGGTGAACTACGGGATGCAGTCGGACCGCGACACGGCGAAGTACAGCGCGCGCACCGAGCAGCTGTTCGCGGAAGCGGGCTACAGCGTGAAGGGCGAGTGGCTGAACCTGGAGCCGTTCGTCAACCTGGCGTACGTGAACTTTGAAAACAACGGCATCGCGGAAAGCGGCGGCGCAGCGGCGCTGCGCGGCGACAAGCAGCACACCGACGCGACGGTGTCGACGCTGGGACTGCGCGCGGACACTGAGTGGCAGGTGAGCCCGGGCACGACGGTGGCGCTGCGCAGCGAGCTGGGGTGGCAACACCAGTACGGCGGGCTGGAGCGTGGCACCGGGCTGCGGTTCAACGGCGGCAACGCGCCGTTCGTGGTGGACAGCGTGCCGGTGTCGCGCGACGGGATGGTGCTGAAGGC
>NZ_JBJNMV010000019.1:0-634 GCF_052168435.1 Serratia sp. CY56464
TTTGTGATTCATGACTGGGGTGAAGTCGTAACAAGGTAACCGTAGGGGAACCTGCGGTTGGATCACCTCCTTACCTAAAGATATTAGTTCGAGTGGCGTGCTCACACAGATTGTCTGATAGAAAGTAACGAGCAGAAATACCTTTATAGGCTTGTAGCTCAGGTGGTTAGAGCGCACCCCTGATAAGGGTGAGGTCGGTGGTTCAAGTCCACTCAGGCCTACCACTTCTCGGAAGTGGAAAAGGTACTGCGCGTGACTGTATGGGGCTATAGCTCAGCTGGGAGAGCGCCTGCCTTGCACGCAGGAGGTCAGCGGTTCGATCCCGCTTAGCTCCACCATATAGTCCGGTATTTAATACTTCAGAGTATATTGGCGACAGTATGCTGCGAAGTATTTTGCTCTTTAACAATCTGGAACAAGCTGAAAATTGAAACATGACGGCTGAAATTTATCCCTCCGTAGATGTACTGGGATAAAGAGTAACCTGTCATAGAGTCTCTCAAATGTTTGCAGCACGAACGATGGAAACATCTTCGGGTTGTGAGGTTAAGTGACTAAGCGTACACGGTGGATGCCTAGGCAGTCAGAGGCGATGAAGGGCGTGCTAATCTGCGAAAAGCGTCGGTAAGGTGAT